>NZ_CAJYMB010000001.1 GCF_913775985.1 uncultured Pluralibacter sp.
TCGACGGCGCGTTTGACGACGTGGGCGCTATCCAGGGCAACATTGCCAGCGGCGGCGTGACCGACGACCCGACCCCGACCCTGAGCGGCAGGGCGGAAGCGGGCAGCACGGTTACCGTTTACGACAGCGGCAGGGCCATCGGCAGCGTGAAAGCGGACGCGGACGGCAGGTGGAGCTTCACCCCGACCAGCAACCTGGCGGAGGGCGATCACCGCTTCACGGTCACCGCGACCGACGCGGCGGGCAACGTCAGCGAGAAGTCTGGTGACTACACCCTGACCACCGACTTCACGCCGCCGGCGGCGGACAAGCTGGCCATTACCGGCTTCGAGGACAACGCGGGTGAGATCACCGGTAACGTAGCTAACGGTGGAGAAACTGACGACCACACGCCGGTTATCAGCGGCACCGGGACGGCGGGCGATACCATCACCGTCTACACCACGGTCAACGGCACTAAGATCCTGCTGGGAACGGCAGTCGTTAATGCCGAGGGCAAATGGTCACTGGCGATAGATGAAGCGCACAAGCTGTCCGACGGAACGCATAACCTGACCGCTATGGAGTCGGATGCTGCGGGCAACATCGTTGGGCCAAGCGGTGCGTACACCGTGACGGTCTTTGGTGTAGGGCCGACTGCACCAAGTATCAATACCGTTATTGATGATGCGGGGTCTATTACTGGATCGCTGCAAAAAAATGCGATTACCGATGACAACACACCAACGCTGAACGGTAAGGCAGGTGTCGGCGTAGAGGTACGCATTTACGACAACGGCGCCTACATTGGTAGCACGACGGCAGACAGCAACGGCAGCTGGTCATTTACGCCTTCCGCAGCTCTGAAGGATGGCAGCCATGCGTTCACTGCTCAGGCGGTTGATAGTGTAGGACAGGCCAGCGATAAGAGCGGTGAATGGCCAATCGTCATTGATACACAGGCGCCGAATCCGGTTGGCGATCTGGTTATCACCGACGATGTAGGCCAGAAAACTGGGCCGATTAAAAACGGTGAGACAACCGATGACAGCACTCCGACCTTCAGCGGCAGCGCGGAGCCGGGTGGTACGGTCACTATCTACGACGGCGAGCGCAAGATTGGTTCTGTCGAGGTGGGTAGCGATGGCAAGTGGAGCTGGACGCCTGACTCTGACTCCAGGCTGTCAAATGGTGACCACAGTCTCTCCGTCAGCGTAACCGACAAAGCCGGCAACGAAAGCGCCCGCACCCCGGCGGTTAACGTGACGGTCGACCCGGGCGAGCGGCCGGTATCTATCGATAATCTGATCGATGATGTCGGCAGCATTCGGGGCAAAATCAGCAACGGTGGTATTACTGACGACATCAGTCCGGAGATCGTCGGCAGCGCGAAACCCGGCAGTGAAATTGCTATTTACGACGGCAATATCCTGCTTGCCAGAACGACTGCGGATGCCAATGGCAACTGGCGCTTTAAAGCAGAGTCTGATTTGGCCGATGGGAACCACACGATCAAGGCGAAAGCTGTCGATCCGGCGGGTAACCCGAGCGAAACGACCTTTGACGTCACTATTGACTCGCGCGCACCTGTTGCGCCGGTGATTGACGGCGTGCAGGACGACGTTGGCGCAGTGCAGGTCAATGTTGTCAACGGCGGCGTAACTGACGATCCGACCCCAACCCTCAGCGGTACGGCGGAAGCGGGCAGCACCGTTACGATCTACGATGGTGGCAAAGTCATTGGCAGCGTCAAAGCCGATGCCGACGGTAAATGGAGCTATACCCCGACCAGCAACCTGGCGGAAGGCGAGCACCGCTTTACCGTGACGGCAACGGATGCTGCAGGCAACACCAGCGACGCGTCGGGCGAATATGTGATCGCGACCGACTATACGCCGCCTTCACTGGAGAATCTGGCGATAACCGGCTTTGAAGATAACTTCGGTGAAATTAAGGGTAACGTGAATAGCGGTGGGGAAACTGATGACGGCACGCCTGTTATTAGCGGTACCGGGACGGCGGGCGATACCATCACCGTCTATACCACCATTAATGGCACTAAGATCCTGCTGGGTACGGCGGTTGTTAATGCCGAGGGCAAATGGTCACTGGCGATAGATGAGGCGCACAAGCTTTCAAATGGCACGCATAATCTGACGGCGATGGAGACCGATCCGGCCGGTAACACGGTCGGGCCGAGCGGAATTTATACTGTGACCGTATTCGGTGATATTCCAACAGCGCCGAGCATCAACACCATCATCGACGATGTTGGTGCGGTAACGCAGTTGCAGAAAGATGCCATCACCGACGACAGCACGCCGACGCTGAAAGGTTCGGCAGGTAAAGGGTTAGAGGTGCGCATCTACGATAACGGCACCTACATTGGCAGCACGACCGCAGACAACAACGGCAACTGGACCTTCACGCCGTCGGAGCCTCTGCTGGACGGCAGCCACTCTTTCACTGCCGATGCGGTCGACCGAGTCGGCCAGAAAAGTCCGGAGAGCGGTGACTGGTCGATCGTGATCGACACTGTTGCGCCGGATATCGTTCGCGAGTGGAGCATTACCGATAATGCAGGCAAAGTGACGGGCCTGGTCAAGAACGGCGATACGATTGATGACGATAAACCCGCCATCAAAGGTAAAGCTGAAGCGGGCAGCACCGTGACTGTCTATGACGGCGATAAGGTAATTGGAACGGTAACCGCTGACGCTAGCGGCAACTGGAGCTTTACGCCATCGCTGATCAACGGCAACCACAAGCTGTCCGTGACGGCCAAAGATGCAGCCGGTAACGAGAGCGCCCGCAGCGACGTTATCGACTTTAACGTCGATACCAGCGGTAACCCGCTTTCTATTACCTCAGTCGTGGACGACGCTGGCGCAATCACCGGTAACATCGCCCCGAATGGCGTAACCGACGATGCGAAACCGACCTTCAATGGCCAGGGTAAAGCGGGCAGTACGGTGACCATCTATGACGGCGTTATTAAGCTCGGTAGCGTGATTGTCGGCGCTGACGGTAAGTGGACATTTACGCCTGATACCGCGCTGAGCGACGGCAAGCATGACTTCCGATTCAATGCGACCGACCTGGCCGGTAACGTGAGCGATGACATCGTTTACGGCTTTACGGTGGATACCATTGCGCCTGATGTACCGGTTATCAGCCTTGTTCTGGACGATGTAGGTCCTGTGCAGGGGAACTTGTCTAACCCGGGCGTGACTGACGATCCGACGCCAACCCTTAATGGTACGGCAGAAGCGGGCAGCACCGTCACTATCTATGACGGCGCGAAGGCTATTGGTTCGGTTAAGGCTGATGAGAGCGGCAAATGGACCTACACGCCGACCAGCAACCTGTCCGAGGGCGAGCACCGCTTTACCGTCACCGCGACAGATGCGGCTGGCAACGTCAGCGGTAAATCCGGCGAGTTCGTGGTTACTACTGATTACACGCCACCTTCCGCGGATAACCTGGCGATCACCAGTATTGAAGATAACGTTGGCCTTGTTACCGGCAATGTTGCCAGCGGCGGCACCTCCGATGACCGGATGCCGATTATTCGCGGTACCGGCACGGCGGGCGATACCATTACGGTGTACACCACCTGGAACGGCAGCAAAGTGAAGTTGGGTACGGCGACCGTCGATCAATTCGGTAAATGGGAACTTGCCCTGACCGAGGAGAATCAGCTCAAACTGGGCGCCAACAGCATTAGCGCAGTGGAAAGCGATCTGGCCGGTAATACCACCGCGCCGACGCCGGGCTATGTTGTGACGATTGTCGAAACAGTAATTGATAGGCCGATTATTATCGAAGTTATTGATGATAAAGGTGCCGTAACCGGCCCTGTTGACAACCACGGGGTGACTGATGATACGACGCCGACGCTCAATGGTACGGCGATTGGCAACAGCACCATCATTATCTACAACAACGGTAAAGAGCTTGGCCGTACTGCGGCAGACAGCACCGGACACTGGACGTGGACAGCTGCGCCAGCGCTGGGCGAAGGAAATTACAACTTCACCGCTAAAGCGCTGAGCCCGGCCGGCCAGATCAGTGACGCCAGCGAGACGTGGAACATTACGATTGATACCACGCCGCCGTCGCCTGTTGCCGACCTGACGATCACTGACGATGTTGGCAGCTATCAGGGGCCTCTGCACAACGGAGACTATACCGACGACAACACGCCAACCCTGAGCGGATCGGCAGAAGCGGGCGGTACGGTAACCATCTATGACGGTAACCGTATCCTGGATCTGGTGAAAGTGGATGACAGCGGGAAGTGGAGCTGGACGCCTAAGGCGGCGCTGGATGACGGCAACCATGCATTCGCTGTCACCGTGACCGACGCGGCGGGCAACGTCAGCGCGCTTACGCCGGTAACCAACATTATCATTGATACCGTAGCACCGATGGTGAACGTCGCCATCAACGGTTATTACGATAATGTGGGAACGGATAAGGGTCTGATGACGGGCAGCAATGGCGTCACCGATGACGTCAATCCAATCCTGACGGGTAACTGGGTCGGGGATCTGAGCACCGCCGAGCGCATTCGCATCTACCAGGATGGCGTGCTGCTGGGTGACGCCGTTCTGGATCGCACGAGCCGCACCTGGACCTACGCTGTCAAAGATCTGGAAAATGCGCACCTTTACCATTTCACGGCCACTGCCATTGATGCGGCAGGTAACGAAACGGCGGTTTCGCCGGAGTTCTTGCTGACCGTTGATATTGTTGCGCCAACCCAGACGGTGACCATCGACAGCTACACTGACGCAGTCGGTAGCGAAACGGGCGAGTTCAACTCCGGTACGACAACGGATGACCGTAACCCGGTTCTGAACGGTAAGGTTTCCGGCGTTCCGCTGGATGCAGGCGATGTGGTGCGCATCTACGATGTCACCTCAGGTAAGCTGCTCGGCAGCGCGGAGGTTAACGCCGCCGATAATACCTGGCACTTCAAGCTGCCTGCTCTGGAAGACGATATGTCCTACCAGTACCGGGCGGTTGTGGCGGATGCTGCCGGTAACGAAGGCGCGACTTCCGACAACTTCACCGTAAACGTGAACCTGACGATCAACATCAACAGCCAGAATACGCTGGACACGACGCCGATCATCTCCGGCTCCACGGGCTTTGCGATTCAGGAAGGTGAGTATCTGAAGGTAACCGTTAATGGTAAGACCTATTCGTCGCAGAACGGACAGGTGGTGCTGGATCAGCGTAACAATACCTGGTATGTCCAGGTGCCGGATGCTGATGCACTGACCGCCGGAACCTATGACGTTTCCGTCACGCTTTATGATGCGAAAGGCCTGCGCATTACTCAGGACGATACGCACAACGAGCTGGTGATTGGCAGCGCGCCGAAAATTGACTTTACGGCTACTGGCGCATCGGCGAATGATACAAGTACCGCGATCACCATCGGTGAAAACGGCACCTGGCGTATTCTGAGTAATAACGGTGTGTTTACGCAGAACGGTAAAGATTCAACCTCGTTGGGCAGCTTTGAATCTACCTTTATTAAAGGAAGAGATACTCAACAGCAGTCAACATTCATTGATATGGATCGTGATGGCCTGATGGACATTATGGGGGCAGATGTCGGCTATGCGAACGGGCAACAGTCCTTCAAATATGACGGTAAGACCTATAAGTCTTTCCAGGTTGGCGCTTATGGCCTCACTGACGAGCCTAGAAATCCAAATGGTAACGCCTGGGTGTGGTACGGCGGTGCGGCCGGTATTGACATTGATGGTGATGGGTTTGTGGATATTGTCTACGGTGATGAAACGCCAAACGATGCCAACGCACCCGGAGGGTATAACACGACTTTTGTGCTGAACACCAACGGAACTCCTGAGGGATTCACTAAATCAGGAGCCTACGTTTATACCAGTCAAAGCCAAAATGGAGTGCAACCTACCAATACCGGAAATCCGACGCCGGACCGTGAAATCGCAACAGTCGATTTAAACAACGATGGCTATGTCGATATTGTTTATCACGGTACTGTCGGCACCAATACTACATCCGCAGGTGGGCGTTCCGGTTCTTCTTCTCGTCTCGTTATTGTTGAAAACAATCGCGATGCCAATGGAAATGTAACACTGACCAATACGCAGATCGTTACGGGAATATTTAACGGCGATAATGGTTCAGATAACGTATTTACCACGCTGACCTGGGCTGATTTGAACGGTGACGGCTTTATGGATCTGTTCGTCGGCGGTCTTAGCGAAACCTCAGCAGCGGAGAGCGTTATCTACTACAACGACGGCAAAGGCGGCTTTACCGCGGGCGCCGGCGGCGTAGGTGCGGGGAGCAATGTTCAACGGCTGGGCGATACCGTTAACAGTAACACCTCCCTTGCGGTGGACTGGAACGGCGACGGCAAGATGGACGTTATCGAGATTGCCGGTACGTCAGGCAGCACCTTAATCGGCAATGCGTCTAATATTGGTTTGGTATGGCTTAACGGCGGCACCAATACCGGCACAGGACAGGTGAACTGGACGCAGGAAACCCTCCTGCAGAATGCGAATCTGAACCCAACCAACTTTGTCACCGGCGCGCTGGCGGTCGATCTTGACTACGATGGCGATCAGGATCTGGTCGTGTTCCGCGCTAGCGGCGGTAAAACGGAGTATATCGAAAACACCAACAGCGTGAAGGACGGCACCAGCATCATTCTGCGCGTCCTCGATGCAAAAGGGATAAACGCGTTTTACGGTAATACCGTGCTGCTGATCGATGAAGGTACCGGGCAGGTCGTTTCTTCCCAGATCATCAACCCGCAGGGTGGTGTCAATATGAACAATTCGACGGGGCTGGTGTACTTCTACGGTCTGGATTCCAGCCGTTCATACAGCGCTGTACTGCTGGCTAACGGCAGCGATGTTGGCGGTGTTAACGCGGTCACAATCAACGGTAAGGAAAATATCGTTGAGAACGTGAACAGCACCTGGGGCGGCCTGAAGGCGGTTGAAGCGAATCATGCCTATACCCTGACGGCGGAAAGCGGTTCGCACGCATCGAATGCCGCAACGGCATTTGGCGACGAGACGAACAAGGTGGGTATTCTGGGCACCGGCTACAACGATACCCTCTATGCCACGGCCGGGAAGCATCTCTACAACGGCGGCGGCGGTTCCGTGAAGGTATCCGGCGTCACCCAGTGGAGCGATACTGGCGGTATGGATATTGTCGATTACAAGCTGGCCGGCAATACTGCCCTGACCATTGACATGAACAATCTGGGCTACCAAAACACCGGGTTCGGATCGGCGAAATTTGTCAATATTGAAGGAATTGCAGGCGGAGGCGGTGATGATACCTTCACCGGTAATGCAGGTAATAACTTCTTCGAGGGTCGCGGCGGCAACGATACGTTCAACCTCAACAGCGGCGGTCAGGATACGCTGCTGTACAAGGTACTGGCGAACGTCAATGACGGCGGCAACGGCCGCGATAAAGTGATTGGCTTCACCGTGGGTACCATTGAGGCAACGTCTAATGCAGATATCATCGATATCGGCGAGCTCTTAGTGGGTTATACCCCTGATTCCGACGGCGCGGCGCACTATATCAACGGTGTCGCCACCATTGATGCAGGCGATAAGATTAAGGACTTCCTGTCAGTCACCTACAGTGGCAACGACACCGTTCTTAATATTGACCGCGACGGCCACGGCAGTCAGTACGGTATGACGGCGATTTTGACGCTTAAAGATACGATTGTAGATCTCGAAACGTTACTGGCTAACCACCAGATTACGCTGAGCTAATAAGAAGGGAGGGGGCTCCGGCCTCCTCCCTTTTCTGCATGAATATCGTATTGAATGTTCGTGTCCACTGTTGTCTCAGGCTTATTCATAGTGACGACATTGGGCGTTATACAAGGAGTGTAACATGTTGAATTTACGCAACCCTTCGCCACGGCGTTTTGTTGTTTTGGGTGGCGGTACCGCGGGGTGGTTTGCTGCTATTACGCTACGCCGAATTTTTAGTTCAGAAGTTGAAGTTCAGGTTATTGAGTCATCGGAAATTGGCATTGTCGGCGTTGGTGAGGGCGGGTTACTTAACTTTATCGGCGCGTTGAAACACAACAATATTGATATCGGCGAGTTTATTCGGGAAACAGGCGCGACCTGGAAATGGGGTTTCTCCTATGAAGGCTGGCGTACCGGAAAAGAGGACGATCGCTTCTTTCATTTATTTGCCTCGCAGGATACGTCGGTTTCCCGCTGGCAGGAGCGCAGCACCTGGCCCTATTTATCCGCGCTGGTCAATCAACAGGTTGAACTTGACCGCTATATTTCCGCCAGCGATCTGATCAGGAATAACGCGTCTCAGCCAGAGGCTACCGCGTTGCTCGATACGCAGAGCGCGGGTGTTATTCCCTCATTTCATTTCGATAGCTATAAGCTTGCGACCTATTTAAAAAAGGTCGCGCTTTCGCGCGGAGTTACCCATCTTGATGCCATTGTGGAGGAGATAGTCGCTGATGAGCGCGGCCATGTTCGCGAAGTCCGTACCGCTGGGGAACGCATCGAGCTCGATTTTCTGATTGACGCCTCGGGGCTGTCGCGCAAAGTGATTGGCCGTAAAGAAATGGGCAGCTGCTGGCAGTCATTTAAAGATTATCTGCTGATGGATTCTGCTATTCCATTCTACATGCCGCATCCCCTGAAAAATCCGGGGCTGGTAACGCGCGCGATTACCATGGATGCCGGCTGGATGTGGCAGATCCCGCTGCAGGAGCGCGTCGGTGCCGGATATGTGTTCAGCAGTAAACACCTGTCTGAAAAAGAGGCCGTTGCAGAGGTCGAAAAGCGCCTTGGATTTGGCATTGAGCCCCACAAAACCCTGCGTTTCGATCCCGGGTGCTACGAGGAAGTGTGGAAAGGAAACGTTATGGCACTGGGGCTGTCGAGCGGGTTTGTTGAACCGCTGGAGGCAACTTCAATAGGGCAAATGCTGGAGCAGCTTGTGAGCTTTGAGCGCACTATCGTTAGCTGCCAGGGCGTTATCTCCGATCAGGCGGTTTGCGACTTCAATGAAGCAAACCTGAGAAGCTGGCAGGGGATCAGGGATTTTCTGCGCATGCATTACGATGGCGCGCGATCCGATACGCCGCTTTGGCAGGAAGTTGCAAAAGCGCCTTATCCGGAAAGCTATCGCGCGCTTCGGGAAGCATGGCAGGAGCGTATGCCGCGCATGACCGATGTCGAGCGCGATGCGATTAACGGCTGGCGCGGCATCTTTCATCCTGTGAACTGGACGCTGGTTGCGGCGCCGATGGGTGTGCTTACTCCACATGCCGCGGAAATGGATTTGCGTATCCTGACGCCTGAAAAGCGAGATGAGGCGCTACGCTTCGCCCGGCTTTTAAAGAGAAGAGCGTCGGGGGAGGCTAATTAATGAACCGACCTCTTACTGCGGAAGCGCTACAGCAGCTTTAATAATTTTCTCCCGACATAATTCAAGTGGTGAGGTATCGCCTTAAGATATAGCGGCTGATTATAGCCTGCTGCAAGGCCTTAGCCGCCATATATAACTGAAAGGCATCGCTTGAAATAATTCAGGGATCTTCATGGAATATATAGAGGAATAGCTTTTAAAAATGAATAACTTTGCCAAGTACACACTTATCCTTTGCGGAGCATTTATTTATTCAGCCGGCGTGCAGGCACGGGCTAATGCGCAGGAACTGAACTATGAGCAGTTGGACAATGCAACTCGAACAGCGGCAGAGCCCTATGTATCCAGCCTGGCAATAGTGCCTGAGCAGTCTCAGCTTGTATATTACTATCCAAGGGAGACCAGTGCGGAGCCCTTAAATATCTATATTGATAAGCAGTTCCATACGGCGCTATTACCGGGTGAATTTACGACAGTCTGTATGAAAGCCGGAAGTCATTTTTTGAATGCGGCTATGAATGATGCGCCGCTGTATCGACAAAAGGAAACTGGCGGACTCAATGCGCCCTTTGAAGGAGGAAAAACCTATTTTGTTCGTATCGCGAAATACCAGGAGCTGGTTAGCGAATCAGTTTACAGAGATGAGGCCGAGAAAGAGCTCCAGGATATGCAGCGAAACAACCGTATTATCAACCGGGCTTCTGCGGTAGAAAGCTGCCGCTACAGCGCGAATAGTAATGCTGAATTGGCTAAGTTGAGCGTGATGTTTAAGTTCGCTGGCAGCAGCTATGCTCAAATGGAGAACGACTCTAAAGTGAGGCTGCGGGAGCTTATCAACACCATAAAAAGTGCCAATACAGTCAATGCCATACGTCTCATTGGCCACGCAGATGGTATTGGCAAAGACGGCAGAAACCAGCGGCTCTCTGAAGCCAGGGCTGAAACAGTACGCAGGACATTGATCAACAGCGGTATCGATAGCGCTATTATTACTGTTCAGGGTGACGGCGTTGACCCGGTAGCGATTGGGTGCAGCGCACAGCCTGATGATATGTGTAACAAGCAGAGCAGAAGAGTCGATATCATCATCAACGACAAATAATCGTTTTTTCTACTATAGCTAAGCCATCACTAATCCGCCCGCTCTGACGGGCGGATTTCTTTTATTATGGAAGACTTAAATTTTCGCCGGCAATAATCTTAAGTGAGCCTGAGTATTTTTAAGTATTTTTAGGTTTGCATAAGTGCAGTAATGCCACTTTCGCTATAAAATTTATATCTGGTGCTCAGTTTTGGCTCATCTAAAAATAAGCGTTCTGAGTATAATTAAGTACAAGGTGTAGATAGGATGTATTCATTAGCAGAATAGCTGTGATACTATTTTTTCTCAGGAGTTTTTCTTTATGTGAAAAGGATGTTATGAGCCAAATTCAATCCGCTGCAACGTCATCAGTCCTGGCGTTAGATGACGCTATTGACGCTGACGCCAAGGATTCACTGCTGTCGTCAATTAAGTGGATCGCCCAATTCTACGATAAGAATATCAGTACGGCCGTTTTATATTCCGATTTGCCTAGAGGAAAGTTTCTGACCCCGGATATGGCAGTCAAGATGCTCAAGCAAACCGGGATATCAGCCGGCTGGGTCAAGCGTGATGTGAAATTATTGTCTGATTATCTTTTTCCCGCCATTATCGCGAGAAAAGATGGCTCCTATAACATTCTGCTGGCGCGGGAAAAATCGAAAGGCGGGCAGGTTAATTACCGGATCTTTTTTCCGGAAACCGGGTCTGAGAGAGTGGTCAGTACCAGCGATTTAATGGCTGATTTTTCTGGCTATGCGCTTCTCGCCAGTCGAATGCCGGAAATGAAATCCGGGATTGATAATATTCTTCCGGAAATTAATCAAGAAGGTCACTGGCTTTTCAGTACGCTGTGGCGCTATCGCCGTTTTTTTTATAGCGCAGCGGTTGCGGCTCTACTGGCAAATATCCTCACCCTTGCCAGCACCTTTTTTACAATGAACGTTTATGATCGGGTCGTGCCGAATCAGGCGTACGTAACGCTCTGGTCGCTCGCCATCGGCGTCGCTATCGCAATTATCTTTGAGTTTATTGCTCGCCAGGTCCGGGCCTGGCTCATCGATTCTGCCGGTAAAAAGGCGGACCTTATCCTGGGTTCCCTGCTGTTTCAAAAAATGCTCGCGGTGCGCCTTGAACACAAACCGCAATCGTCGGGCTCTTTTGCTAATCAACTGAGGGAATTCGAGTCCGTGCGCGACTTCATGACCTCGGCAACCCTGGCGACACTTTCGGATATACCTTTCTGCCTGCTCTTTCTGTTCATTATTCACATTATTGGCGGTCCGCTGGCCTGGGTTCCGCTGCTCGCGATTCCCATTATTCTGCTGGTCAGCGTGCTTATTCAGCGTCCGCTTTCCAAATACATGAATGAAAATATGCGGGAGTCCTCGCTAAAGCATGGATTACTGATCGAAAGCATTGAAGGTATTGAGGCCCTTAAAGCCGCCCGCGGCGAAGGCGTGATGCAGAAGCGCTGGGAGGATTTCAGCGCCCTGTCAGCGGCCACCTCAATGAAAACCCGTCACCTCTCCAGCCTGATGATGAGCTTTGCCACCTTTATTCAACAGCTCACTACCGTAGTGATTGTTGTCTGGGGCGTTTATCTCATTCACAGCGGCGATCTGACGATGGGCGCGATGATCGGCGTGGTTATTCTCACCGGACGCTGCCTGTCGCCGCTGGCGGCAATGGTTGGGCTGGCGATACGCTATCAGCAGGCTAAAGCAGCGCTGACTTCGCTTAATAAATTTATGGAAACGCCGACCGATCGCGACGTTAAGCGCAGCTATCTTCCCTCACCGAAATTTGAAGGCCATATCCGCCTGCGTAAAGTGAATTTCGATTATCCGATCCCCGGCATGCCCAATACCATCAAAGCGATCGATAACATTTCGTTCCAGATATCGCCGGGCGAGCATGTCGCCATCATCGGCAATATTGGCAGCGGTAAATCGACCTTACTAAAGCTTATTGCTCGTCTTTATCAGCCGAAAAGTGGGCAGATGGCGATTGATGGCGTCGATGTGGCGCAAATAGACCCCGCCGACTGGCGGACAACCGTGGGGTACGTGGGCCAGGAGTGCCGGCTCTTTTTTGGCTCGCTGCGGGAAAACGTCATGATCGGTAATCCCTCTGCCGCGACCGCCCATTTTCTGCGGGTGGCTAAAATGACGGGTTTAGATGAGATAGCCGCTCGCCATCCGATGGGATTTGATATGCCCGTCGGTGAGATGGGGCAGTTGCTCTCAGGCGGCCAGCGCCAGCTTGTGGCCCTCGCACGATGCCTGCTGCTTGAGCCGAAAATTATCCTTATGGATGAACCTACCAGCTCAATGGATGCTTTGACCGAGGCCAAGTTCATCGCCCAGCTGCAAAAAGCGATTACCACGCAAACGCTCATCATTGTTACTCACCGCTTCTCTTTACTGCAGCTGGTAGAGCGCCTGATGGTGCTTGTGGAAGGCCGTATTACGCATGATGGGGAAAAGAATAGCGTTATCGAAGCGATCAACTCCGCCAATAACGTTAAACCACAATAAAACGACACACCCCAGGGATGAAGGTAAATCACGTGGAAAATAATGCCGATCGTAACGCTAACGAAAAGCAAAGTCCGGCCAGCAGCGAACTTAAAAAAGTACAGCTGCCAAAGGCCGTTGGCCGGGTTGAGGCCGGCGATCTTAAATTCATGCATGACCTGCACGGTGCTCTGCTGGTTCAACGAACTCCCGCGACGACGCTTGTGCTGTGGTTTATCGCCATTGTTTTGATCGTTGCGATCGGTTGGGCACACTTTGCGGTGGTTGAGGAGATCACCCAGGGCGAGGGCAAAGTGATCCCCGCCTCCCGCGAACAGGTTATTCAAAGCCTGGAGGGCGGGATACTCGAAGAGCTGTGTGTCAAAGAAGGGGATCGCGTTGAGAAGGGGCAGGTACTTCTCAGAATAGATCCGAAACGCTCCAATGCCAGCTATCAGGAAGCCCTCTCCCGGGTTCGGGGCCTTGAAGGAACGGTTGCCCGCCTGCGCTCTGAGGCTTACGGCACGCCGCTTGTATTTCCGGATACGATTAAGGGCATCGACTCAATCATCCACGACGAAACCCAGGCCTGGAAGTCCCGGCAAAAAACGCTTAATGAATCTGTTGACTCTCTTAAGCGCAGCCTGGACCTTGCCGAGGCTGAAGTCAGACTCTCCGAGCCTCTGGCTCGCCAGGGGCTGATTTCGGATGTGGAAATTCTGCGCCTCAAGCGTCAGGCCAATGAGTTTCGCCTGCAGATAGCGGAACGAACCAACCGCTTTCAGGCGGATGCCAACAGCGAGCTAACGAAATCTGAAAGCGAGCTTGCTCAGGCCCAGCAGATCCTTGCCGGGCGTGAAGATGTCATGAACCGCACCACAATCGTTGCGCCGCTTCGCGGCACCGTGAATAACATTAAAGTGACCACCCGCGGCGGCGTTATTCAGCAGGGGGCCGAGATCATGACGCTCATTCCGCTGGAGGATCGTCTGCTGGTAGAAGCCAAAATTAAACCCGCCGATGTCGCCTTCCTCCATCCCGGCATGCCTGCAACGGTCAAAATCACGGCTTACGACTACGCCATTTACGGTGGTCTACACGGCAAGGTTGAGCATATTAGTTCGGACACCATTTACGACGAAGAAAAAGGGCGAACCGGACGCGGCGAGGCTTATTTTTATCGCGTCTATATCCGTACCGACAGCGCGACGCTACACGTTAAAAATAAATCATTTCCTATTATTCCGGGCATGGTTGCAACGGTAGAAATCCGCACCGGCGAAAAAACTATTTTGTCCTATTTGCTTAAGCCTGTATTGAAGGCGCGTGAGGCGTTCAGGGAGCGTTAATCTAATGGATAAGTCATTCGTATTTCAGGCTATTACTCTGTCATTACTGCTGGCAATTGCGCAGAACAGCCGCGCTGAAGAAGATGCCCTGCTTTTTGACTGGCTGCTGGCCGCCGATGCATCCGGCGCGGCAACGGTTCATTCTCTGGCGGCGATTAATGACAATAATCATCAATATTCACCGCCTGCTTCTGTACAACCTGCTGCCGCGCAAAATAAACAGTCTGCTGCCGTAGTACCAAGCCAGCGTTCTGACATTCAGCCTGAACAAAAGCAGGTTCTCGCTCCGCCGCCGGTTCGCGAGGCTACCCCAGCCGCTGCGGAATACGCCACCATTGCAACGATAGAAAACAAGCCGGTTCAGCAGGATAAAAGCGTTCAGGATTCTATAAACGACGGGGGCGAGAGTTACTTCATTCGGCAGGAGAACGCAGGAAATTCGGCATCTGCTGAAGAGGATGTTGGGATATCGGCAAACGCACGCGGCAAAGATAACGTGCAGCCTGCAGTCTCGTCCGCGACCCGTGTGCCGCTGGGGCGCGACGATGCCCGCCAGTCCGCGACATATTACGATGATAAAGCGACAAACAGCCTTTCTATCCACCATTGGTTTCAGAAAATGGTGGGATACGCTCTTGAACATAGTCCTGAAGTTCGTGAAGCCCAGTCAAATCGTGAGGCGGCCGACTGGGGCGTTGAGCAGGTAAAAGGTCAGCGCTATCCGCAAGTGCTTATCGGCAGCAATGCCCCCTTTGGATCCTTCGGCAGCGGGAAAGCCACGCGTAATAACAACTCCATCAGCGATACCAATGCGTCTGTCTCAGTGACCACCACGATTTTCGACTGGGGCAAAACCCGGGCCCAGCTCGACAGCGCCATTGAAGGGTTAAGTGCCTCTGAACTCACCATCCGCGAAACGCGCGAGGGCATTGCCTCCACGACGATGACTGAGCTGCTCAATTTGAGTCGCTACAGAGAGAGTATTGAAGTTGCGAAAGCCTACGTAAAGCGCATGAACGAGCTGACCACGATGCTCTCGGGCATCGCGTCAGTTGATAAGGGCCGCGCCAGCGAAAGAGTTCAGGCCCAGGCTCGCCTGCTGGCAGCAAAAGCAGAGCAGGAGCGGCTGGAACATATGTACGACAACACCCGCATCAAGCTGGTGCGCCTGATGGGAATAGAGCCGACGCTTATGGCAAATATGCGCTGGGATGGCGGCCTTGTTTCCCAGGCCAGCGCGCTGGAGGCCGTTGCTGTGCATCCCTCACTGCTGCGGGCAAAAGCAGAGATTCGTGCGGCGGAGGCTCAGGCCGAAGCTATCCAGGCCGATCGTCTCCCAAAAGTTAACTGGGTAGTACAGAAAAGCACGGCCAAAGATACTTATGGTGATGAGGATGCGTGGTATACGGGCCTCAATTTACAGTGGAACGCCTTTGACGGTGGATCCACAAAGGCCGCGCGGCAGGCCGCACTGGCTAAAATGCGCTCGGCGCAGGAGAAGCAGCAAACGTCCCGCTACGAGCTGGAGTATCAGATCCGCAACATGGTTGAGACCCGAGATTCCTCCCTGCAACGGGCCAACAGCTACATGAAGCTGAGTGCAGAAACGGACCGGGTAAGGGACATGTTTTTCCGCCAGTGGTACAACCTGGGCACCCGAACGCTTCTGGATGTCCTGACGGCTGAGAGCGATCATTTCAATAACCAGCTATCGGCAATCAATAATTATTATGACGGATACATCAGCAACGTCTCCGTTATGTATCAATCCGGAACCTTAATGCGCTGGCTGGCGGGGAGCGCGATCAACGCTAAGAAAATGTAGCAATTCTTTAATGCATAGAAAAGCGCGGCTGTTTACCGTATTCGCCGCGCCAGTTTTCGCTTAACGCTGTGCTGAAAATTAGTATCGGATTAGCCAGCGTTGAGCGGTTTATAGATGTAAGTTCGTTTTTTATTACTGCTACCCAGAATTTCACTGCGGTAGCGATTAAATGTTTTGCATGGAGGAAATAAAGAATGGCTAACCAGGCCTGATATTTTATGTGTGGCATCATCAGGTAATGCAAAGGAAAACATCGAAGCATTAATGCCAGAAAATTCTGATCTGTCTGAAATAACACAGGCTCTCCAGGTAGTATGCGGGCGAACTCACCATTTGACTAAAGTCAGTCAGGGGTAAACGCCACCGCAGGGGCGTAAAGAGCCTGAAGCGCAATACGAATAACGAGTTATACCCTCAACACTTCGCGTTGCTTACAGGCGGCAAGTGAGCGAGTGCCGGGCGCGATCTTCGGTTTGTCACCGGGGTGAACGGCAAATCTACCTGGAGCCGATTTGAACGTCGCAGCGCACCGGCCCATTAGGGCGAGTTCACGGATGAGCCGGGTAATACAGCCAACACGCGAGTAGCTTGAGGCACGACGGGTATATTCGATAAAGGTCAAACGGAGGGAAACCGTGCTTTTATTCATTATGGCTATTATTCTTTTTTGTGTATCGATCTGGAGCTTCTTTTCTTATATTCGGGACTTTAGAGAAAAGAGGAATCTATTCATTGTAAAAATAAGATCCAGTCGAAGGCAGCACCCGACGCATTCATAGTATTCAACTGCTACAGAAATAGCTGTAGCGAAATATTCTCAGATATTTCTTGCGAATGTGCTCTCGCCCTCTAAAGCAGCTATGGTCATTACAGATAGCGACTTTAGGGGGCTTTATTCTTTCCAGCGTATTCAAATGCAATACCACATCTGCGGATTCAGGCCTTATGTGTGGACGCAGCACGGGCCACCATTCGAATGCCCACAGGCAGCCGCTTATTGTCCTTTTTGGATCATCATCCAGACGCGACGTTTACCAAACATGTGCATAACGCCTTTACCGATACCGGGCTCGATCGCTGGTTGCGCAGCCGGGATATTAATCATCTGATTATTTGCGGAATTCGTACCGAGCAGTGCTGTGAAACGACCGCGCGAGTGGCTTCCGATCTCGGCTATCAGGTGACGTTTGTCGCTGAAGCAACCCTGACCTTCCCGATGACCCACAAAGGGATTACTCTGGATGTCGAAACCCTGCGCCACCGCACTGAAACCGTACTGGCAGGGCGCTTCGCGGCGATTAAAACCGTTTCGCAGATGCTTGAGGATCTATGACTGTCGATGTCTGGTTCGTTATCTTACCCGGACTGATGGCTCTCGATATGAGCGGTCCGGCAGAGACTTTTACCCTTGCAGGTGACGTCTTCCGGGTGCACCACATTGGCCCCGATCCGCAAGTGCCGACGTCGATTGCCTTACGGTAGGCGGCATTGAACCGCTGCCTTCCCGATTGCCGGCGGGCAGCCGGCTGGCCCTGGCCGAGCAGCGGCTGCTGAACGGCGGTGGAATGGAAGAGGCCGCGCTGTCGGCAGGCTTCAGCTCTGCCCGCCAACTGCACCGGGCCAGAAATCGCGCGCTAGCTTATCAACCTGCGCCGGTCGATTAGCCGGACGGCCATTGACAGCAGCAGGCTCGCCGCAAGTGTGGCGCAGAATATCCATACCATATCCGCCAGCGGCCAGCGCTTAAGATCCAGCCCGCTGCTGCGCAGGGCGTGAATAATCAGCGCGTGAAATCCGTAGATGCCAAGCGAGTATTGTGAGATCAGTCCCAGCCCCGGCAGTTCGCGTGCGTTCAGGGTGTTTTTCACCAGCGCCAGCAGCGAAACTGCGCAAATGAAAACCGCTGGTCCGGCGTACAAATACCATGTATCGGCAAAATTGCCGCGCCACCGCAGCTCGTGCAGCGTCCCGCGGGAGATAACCCACACCGCAGCGGGAAACAGCGCCGCGCAAAGCAATGTCACGCCTCTGTTGGCAGTATTCATCATGCCGATAGCCCGCCCCAGCAGGCCATAGAGCACATAATAAAAAGTGTCACCGTCGATATAGAGATTCACCGGCAGCCACGCGACGCCGCCCATTTTTAGCGGGACGGTGTTGGGATTTGCCACTATTCCCAGCACGACCATTAGCCCCAGCAGCATTCGGCCGCTGACGCTTTTCACCTGCACCAGCGGCGAGAGCAGATAAATGACGAAAATCGCAAAGAAGAACCACAGGTGGTAAAACACCGGCTTGTGCAGCAGGTTCTTCAACACGCCTGCCGGGCCAATTGAGGTAAAAAGCGCGATATAGCCCAGCGCTACTGCGCTGTAAAAGAGCAGGCACAGCGCAAGGCGCAGAAAATGGCGCGGTCGGGCGCTACGCTCGCCGAAGAACAGGAAGCCGGAGATCATAAAAAACAGCGGCACGCTCACCCGGGAGGCGGAGTTCAGCAGGTTAGCGATGCTCCAGTCCGTCATGCTGATGCTGTGGGGGTTAGTCACATACCAGGTCGTAGTGTGGATCATCACCACCATCAAACAGGCAATTCCCCGCAGGTTGGTTATCCAGTGAATCTTTCCCGGCATCGCTTCCTCGATAGTAAGAAAAAAAGTCTGACCCTAAATCCCCGCGACTATTCTTAGGGATAAGTCCGATTTTGGCGGGATTAAATTGTTATAATGCGTGCCGTTTCGCAAAATAGTGCCCATATCTATGCAGTAACCGTTCCATGAACAGGTCCGTTCCCGATGATGTCAAAGTTATTATTACCTGCGCTGGTAATCACCTTGCTTGCCGGTTGCAGTTCCCCCGAAGGCACCTCCCGCCGCGGCGCTGAGCGGGCTAAAGTCGATCCGGCGCAGTCTCTCAATATGGAGCAGTTGTGCAAAGGTCAGGCCGCGCGGCGTTACAACACCGGGTCGCAGAAGATAGACGTAACGCGCTTCGAACAGTTTCAGGGAAGCTACGAACTGCAGGGGGCCACGGCGCGAAAAGAGAGCTTTGTGTGCTCATTTGATGCCGAAGGGCAGTTTTTACATCTGTCGATGCGCTAACCGCAGCCGGAACGTGCGTGCAGACGCGCATTTCCCCAATTTTCCTGAAACAATTTCCTTTCATACTGTATATCCTGCACTCAGCGGGTATACTGGTCGCTTCCTATAAATCCACACGTATCCAGCACGAAATAATATGCAAAAGTTTGATACCAGGACCTTCCAGGGCCTGATCCTGACCTTACAGGATTACTGGGCTCGTCAGGGCTGCACCATCGTTCAACCACTGGACATGGAAGTCGGCGCCGGCACCTCTCATCCAATGACCAGCCTGCGCGCGCTCGGCCCGGAGCCGATGGCGACCGCTTACGTACAGCCATCCCGCCGTCCGACCGACGGCCGCTACGGTGAAAACCCGAACCGTCTCCAGCACTACTATCAGTTCCAGGTTGTGATTAAACCGTCGCCGGAAAACATGCAGGAGCTGTATCTCGGCTCCCTGAAAGAGCTGGGCCTGGATCCGACCATTCACGATATCCGCTTCGTTGAAGATAACTGGGAAAACCCGACGCTGGGCGCCTGGGGTCTCGGCTGGGAAGTGTGGCTGAACGGGATGGAAGTAACCCAGTTCACCTATTTCCAGCAGGTTGGCGGCCTCGAATGCAAGCCGGTCACAGGGGAAATCACTTACGGCCTGGAGCGCCTTGCCATGTATATCCAGGGCGTGGACAGCGTCTACGATCTGGTCTGGAGCGACGGCCCGCTGGGTAAAACCACCTACGGCGACGTGTTCCATCAGAACGAAGTGGAGCAATCCACCTACAACTTTGAATATGCCGACGTGGACTTCCTCTTTACCTGCTTCGAGCACTATGAGAAAGAAGCCCAGCAGCTGCTGGCGCTGGAAACCCCGCTGCCGCTGCCTGCCTACGAGCGTATCCTCAAGGCCGCCCACAGCTTCAACCTGCTGGATGCGCGTAAAGCCATCTCCGTCACCGAGCGCCAGCGCTATATTCTGCGCATTCGCACGCTGACCAAAGCAGTGGCGGAAGCCTACTACGCTTCCCGCGAAGCCCTCGGCTTCCCGATGTGCAACAAGATCAAATAAGAGGCGGCCATGTCTGAGAAAACTTTCCTGGTGGAGATCGGCACCGAAGAGCTGCCACCAAAAGCCCTGCGCAGCCTGGCGGAATCCTTTGCCGCCAACTTTACTGCGGAACTTGATAACGCGGGCCTGTCCCACGGCAATGTTGAGTGGTTTGCCGCTCCGCGCCGCCTGGCGCTGAAAGTGGCTAGTCTTGCTGAATCCCAGCCGGATCGCGAAGTTGAAAAACGCGGCCCTGCGGTTTCCGCGGCCTTTGACGCCAGCGGTCAGCCGACCAAAGCGGCGGAAGGCTGGGCGCGCGGCTGCGGCATTACTGTCGATCAGGCCGAGCGGATGGTCACTGATAAAGGCGAATGGCTGCTCTATCGCGCCAACGTGAAAGGCGAAAGCGCGCAGGCGCTGCTGCCTAACATGGTGTCACACGCGCTGTCGAAGCTGCCTATTCCGAAACTGATGCGCTGGGGCGCGTCAGACGTTCAGTTCGTGCGCCCGGTACACACCGTGACGCTGCTGCTGGGCGAGACCGTCATTCCGGCAACGATCCTCGGCATTCAGTCCGACCGCGTGATCCGCGGCCACCGCTTTATGGGCGAGCCCGAATTCACCATCGACAGCGCCGATCAGTATCCGCAGATCCTGCTGGAGCGCGGCAAAGTCGTTGCCGATTACGAAGCGCGTAAAGCGATGATCAAGGCCGGTGCTGAAGAAGCCGCCAGCAAGATTGGCGGCCGGGCTGATCTGATCGAAAGCCTGCTGGAAGAAGTGACCTCGCTGGTGGAGTGGCCGGTAGTGCTGACGGCGAAATTCGAAGAGAAGTTCCTCGCCGTGCCGTCTGAAGCTCTGGTTTACACCATGAAAGGCGACCAGAAATACTTCCCGGTGTACTCCTCAGAAGGCAAGCTGCTGCCAAACTTCATCTTTGTCGCCAATATCGAGTCGAAAGATCCGCAGCAGATTATTGCCGGTAACGAAAAAGTGGTGCGTCCGCGCCTGGCCGATGCCGAGTTCTTCTTCAATACCGACCGTAAAAAGCGCCTGGAAGACTTCCTTCCGCGCCTGGATACGGTTCTGTTCCAGCAGCAGCTGGGCACGCTGCGCGACAAGACCGATCGTATCGAAGCGCTGGCGGGCTGGATTGCCGGCCAGATTGGTGCCGACGTTAATCACGCCACCCGCGCGGGCCTGCTCTCCAAGTGCGACCTGATGACCAATATGGTCTTCGAATTTACCGACACTCAGGGCGTCATGGGCATGCACTACGCGCGCCACGACGGTGAGGCAGAAGATGTCGCCGTCGCGCTGAACGAACAGTATCAGCCGCGCTTTGCCGGCGATGCGCTGCCGTCGAGCCTGGTCTCCTGCGCAGTGGCGATTGCTGACAAGATGGATACCCTTGCCGGTATCTTCGGCATTGGCCAGCATCCGAAAGGCGATAAAGACCCATTCGCACTGCGCCGCGCCGCGCTGGGCGTGCTGCGTATTATCGTTGAGAAGAACCTGAATCTCGATCTGCAAACGCTGACGGAAGAAGCCGTCCGCCTGTACGGCGAGAAGCTGACTAACGCCCGCGTGGTGGATGACGTTATCGACTTTATGCTTGGCCGCTTCCGCGCCTGGTATCAGGACGAAGGTTACGCCGTGGATACCATTCAGGCGGTGCTGGCGCGTCGCCCAACGCGTCCGGCAGATTTCGATGCCCGCATGAAGGCGGTATCGCACTTCCGTACTCTGGATGAAGCCGCGGCGCTGGCTGCGGCCAACAAGCGTGTGTCGAACATCCTGGCGAAGTCCAGCGAGACGCTGAACGACGCTATTCGCGCCTCGGTACTGAAAGAAGATGCGGAAATCCGCCTGGCGACCCAGCTGGTGGTGCTGAACGATAGCCTTAAATCGGTGTTTGCCGAGGGACGCTATCAGGAAGCGCTGAGCGAGCTGGCCGCCCTGCGCGAGCCGGTGGATCAGTTCTTCGAAAGCGTGATGGTTAATGTGGAAGACAGCGAAGTACGCATTAACCGCCTGACGCTGCTCAACCAGCTGCGCGAGCTGTTCCTGCAGGTTGCTGATATTTCTCTGCTGCAGTAATTCTCTCCAGCGCAAAACGGCCTCTTTCGGGAGGCCGTTTTCATTTCTTTCTGTCAATCAACATGCGGGTTACGCGATTCGCTTTATCTCAGCCGAACTGGCATGAATCAGCTTCATCAGCTGCAGATCGCCGGCCGACGGCTTTTCACGTCGGGACTGCCACTCGCGAACCATTGATGTGCTAACGCCCATCGCCCAGGCGAACTCGTCTGCCTGCAGGCCTGAGTCGTGAAGCAGCCGCTCGAATTCGGTAAATGCGGTCGGTTTTTGTATCAGGGTAACGGCCTGTAAATCGTTTTTAAAAACAATCTGCTCAAGGCTGGCGAGCAATTCCTGCATCGGATCCTTATAGTTCATTGGAAACTCCTCTTTAACCTGCTGCGAGATCGTGCAGCAAGGTCCTTAAGCATAGACAGTAAAAAGCGGTAGGGGATTTTGCAGCGCGGATTTCAGGCCAGTTGCAGGCAATAACGGCGATGGAAAAGAAGTAAGCAGTAACTAACCTGCTGATATTGATAGCCCCTCAGTTGGAGGCCGCCTTTTGTAAATCGTCAGTAAATATTCGGTTAAGGGCAAGCGCGGGCCTGCGCTTGCCCTTTTGAATCAGGCTTTCTGTACGCTGCCGGCGGTGGATGCTGCCAGCTGCTGCCTGCGGGCCGCCGCTGATTTCACCAGCAGCGCGCCGGCAGAGAGCAGCGCCGGGATTGCCAGCAGGGTGAAAATGGTCTGGAAGGCGAGCTCGGCCTGCATCAGGAAGACGCCGCTAAATGCTCCCAAAATACCGCCGAAGCGGCCAATACCCAGCATCCAGGCCACGCCGGTGGCGCGGCCCTGAGTTGGATAGAAACCTGCCGCTAGCGCGGGCATCGACGACTGGGCGCCGTTCATAATGCTGCCGGCGATAAAGACCATCACGCCCATCAGCAGCAGGCTGTGGGTGGAGAAGCCCACCAGACACACGAAAATACCGGTCAGCAGCCAGCCGGCGGCGACGACCTTGTCGGCATTAAATTTGTCCATCAGCGCACCCAGCACCAGCACGCCGATGCCGCCGCCCAGCGGGAAGAGAGCAGTAATGATTGATGCCTGGCTCAGGGTCGCGCCGGTTTCGCGGATCAGCAGCGGCAGCCAGCTGGTCAGCAAATAGAAAATGAGTAGCCCCATAAAATAGGTGAAGCACAGCATTACCGTCCCGAGCGCGTAGCGGGGTGAAAAGATAACGCCGATAGCCGACTTGTGCTCGGCGGCGCCGGCTTCGTGCAGGACAAAACGCGTGCCGGGCTCCACCGGGGCGATGCGGCGCAGGATCTGCGCAATCTGCTGCTGCGGACGGTTTTTAGCCACCATATAGCGCACGGATTCCGGCAGCAGGAATATCAGTACAATGGCCAGCAGCAGCGGCATCACGCCGCCGAGGATCAGCACGCTCTGCCAGCCGTAATGGGGGATCGCCCACGCGGAGATAAAACCGCCGAGCGACGAGCCCATCGGAAAACCGACAAACATCAGGTTAACCATCAGCGCCCGGCGCCGTTCGGGAGCGTATTCGCTCATCAAGGTTGCGGCATTGGGCATTGCCGCACCGAGCCCGAGGCCGGTAAGAAAGCGCAGCAGCGCCAGCTGGTTAAGGCTGGTGGCCGCGGCGGTCAGCAGGCTAAAACCGCCAAAAACCACAATCGACAGGATCAGCACCTTTTTACGGCCCACGCGGTCCGCCAGCGGGCCGGCGACCAGCGCACCCACCGCCAGCCCAACCAGCGCCGCGCTCATCACCGGCCCAAGGTCGGATTTCTGCACGCCCCATTCCTGCACCAGATCGGAGGCAATAAAGCCGATGATAGCGGTGTCAAAACCGTCCATTGCGACCGTAATAAAGCACAGGGCGAGGATCATCCACTGGTAGCGCGTGAAGGGGCGATCGTTGATGAATGCCTGAATGTCAGCTGTTTTGTGTGTCATATCGCGATCTCCGGGGAGTAAAAATGTGCGATTACCGAACGAATCACCGTTAATCGTCCATTAAAGCTAACCTCCCGTCGTCCTGTCGCCAATCAGCCCGCCGCCGGAAGCGTGCGATAATCGTTCCTGCCGCGAGTCTGGCGGCCGTATCTCAATATAAAAAAGCGAATTATCAGGGAATTAACGCTCAAACTGCCTCCGGCGCGACAGGTTGGAACTGTGATGAAAGTAACAAATCATTAACAATGCGCTACTGGCCAGCGGCGGTGATTTTTTGTGGGGGCGAGGCCCTGAAAGGCTATCCTGCGCGCCTCAGCTGGACTATCCTTGTCAGCGTCCGGCACGCGTGTGCCGTTTTGCGCTTTTATGGCTGAAGGAGTTTGAAAATGGCGACAGGAAAGTCCTGGTCTCGCTGGTTTGCGCCTGTTGCGGCGCTGTTAATGGTGGTTAGCCTGAGCGGCTGTTTTGATAAAGAAGGCGATCAGCGCAAGGCGTTTGTCGACTTTTTGCAGAATACCGTGATGCGTAGCGGCGAGCGTCTGCCGACGCTGACCAGCGATCAGAAAAAACAGTTCGGACCGCTGGTCTCTGATTATGCGGTGCTGTACGGCTATTCACAGCAGGTCAATCAGGCAATGGATGCCGGCCTGCGCCCGGTGGTGGACAGCGTGAACGCGATCCGCGTTCCTCAGGATTATCTGACCCAGCGTGAACCGCTGCGCCAGGCTAACGGCGCGCTCGGCGTGCTGAGCCAGCAGCTGGATAATGCGAAGATGCAGGCGGACGCGGCCCACGCGGCGCTGAAGCAAAACGACGAGCTGAAGCCGGTATTTGATAAAGCCTACGACAAAGTGGTAACGCAGCCAGCCAGCGCGCTGCAGCCGCTGATCCCGGCCGCGCAGGTCTTTACCCAGCAGCTGGTTCAGGTGGGGGATTTCATTGCGCAGCAGAATACGCAGGTGAGCTTCTCGGCGAACGGCATTCAGTTCCCGACCTCGCAGCAGGCCAGCCAGTACAATGCGCTGATTGGGCCTCTTGCGGCGCAGCATCAGGCGTTTAATCAGGCCTGGAGCGCTGCGGTTAACGCAACGCGTTAAAACTTAAAAGCCGGGCGGCAACAGCTGTTGCCTGTCCCGGCTGATACATGCCCGACATTCGCTCAGGCTGTTATCCCTGCTTTACCTGCGGATTCACGCAGTTCTTCTCTACGTTCCCTTCCAGCGCATCCCGCAAATTATCCACTGCTGTGGCCGCCATGTTGTAACGCGTTTCATGGGTAGCGGAACCGATATGCGGCAGCGCCACCACGTTCGGCAACGTCAGCAGCGGCGACGACTGCGGCAGCGGCTCCTGCTCGAACACGTCCAGCCCGGCGGCGTGGATCTCGCCATCTTTCAGTGCAGCAATCAGCGCAGCTTCGTCTACTACCGGACCGCGCCCGGCATTAATGAAGATGGCGGAGGATTTCATCTTTTTGAACTGCGCCGTGCCGAACATGTGGCGGGTTTCGTCCGTCAGCGGCAGGATCAGGCAGACGAAATCAGACTCCTGCAGCAGCGTATCGAGGTCGCAGTAGCGGGCGTTGAAACGCGCTTCGGCCTCTTTGTGATGATGACGAGCGTTATACAGCACCGGCATACCGAAGCCGGCGTGGGCGCGCTGGGCCAGCGCCATGCCGATGCGGCCCATGCCGACGATACCGATGGTTTTATGATGCACGTCAATGCCAAACCAGTCCGGGCCGATGCTTTTTTTCCACTCGCCGGCCTTCACGCGATCGGCAACTTCCACCACCCGGCGCGCGGTGCTCAGCACCAGCGCCATCAGCGTGTCGGCGACGGTCTCGGTCAGCACCGTCGGGGTGTGCATCAGCAGAATGTGGCGGGCGTTGAGGGCATCAACGTCGAAGTTGTCATAGCCCACGGACACCGTAGAAGTGACACGCAGCGCCGGCATTTTTTCCAGCAGCGCGGCATCGACTTTGCCGCCCGCGCCGAGCAGGCCCACCGCCTGCTTAAAGGCGTCAGCGTGCTGGGCGACGGTTTCGGGACTCAGGTTAGGGACCCGCGTCACTGAGAAATGGGCGTCGAGACGCTGCTCAAGATCGTCGGGTAATTTTTTATACAGAATGACGGACGGCTTCATCTTTTTCCTCCGTAAATTAAACTCAGGCGTGGCGCGCCCCGGCAGGTACCTGCTGGGCTTTCGCTGGTTTGACTATCAGAGTTAGCCATACCGAAACGAAAAGCGCTACTCCCATAAAAATGTATGACGCGGACGGGCTGCCGGTAGCGCCGTTGAGATAGCCGACAAACCACGAGCCGAAGAACGAGCCCAGGGCGCCCATGCTGTTGATCAGCGCCATTGCGCCGCCGGCCACGTTGCGGGGCAGCATTTCCGGAATGATGGCGAAAAACGGACCGTACGGCGCGTACATTGCCGCGCCGGCCACTACCAGCAGGGTATAAGAGATCCAGAAATGATCTGCGCCGACCGCCCAGGAGCCAATAAATGCCAGCCCGCCAATCAGCAGCAGCGGCCAGACGAACAGCTTGCGGTTGTGCATTTTGTCTGACGCCCACGACACCACAATCATCGCGATAGTGGCCGCCAGATAGGGAACGGACGACAGCCAGCCAACTTCGACCATGCCGAAATGTTCGCTGCTGCCGCGAATAATAGACGGCAGCCACAGGACGAAACCGTAAACGCCGATACTCCACGCGAAATACTGGATGCAGAGCAGGATAACGTTGCGAGAGCGGAAGGCTTCGCCGTAGTTGCGTACGGCTTTAATGCCCTGCTGCTCGCGCTCGAGCTGCTGCTGCAGCGCCGACTTTTCGCTCTCCGACAGCCAGTTCGCCTGGGCCGGTTTGTCTTTGGCGATGAACCACCAGCAGAAGGCCCAGATAACCGCCGGGATACCTTCGAAGATAAACATTTCACGCCAGCCGAATGCCTGAATCAGGTAGCCGGACACCACCGACATCCATAGCACCGTCACCGGGTTGCCGAGGATCAAAAAGGTGTTAGCGCGGGAGCGCTCCGACTGGGTAAACCAGTTGCTGATATAGATAAGCATCGCCGGCATCACCGCGGCTTCAACCACCCCGAGAATAAAGCGGATAGCGGCCAGCATCGGAATATTGTTCACTATGCCGGTCAGTGATGCGCAGCCGCCCCACAGAATCAGGCAGACAAAAATCAGTTTTTTAACGCTGCGCCGCTCGGCATAAATCGCGCCGGGGATTTGAAAAAAGAAGTAGCCCAGGAAGAACAGGGCGCCCAGCAGGGAGGAGATCCCTTTGGTAATGCCGAGATCGTCATTAATCCCGGCCGCGGAAGCGAAGCTGAAGTTCGCGCGATCGAGGTATGCCAGGCTATAGGTGATAAACACCACCGGCATAATGTACCACCAGCGTTTTAATGCATTGGTTGAACGGTTCATAAGCAGACCTCTGCTATTGAGGGTGATGCCACCGCGCAAGTAGGTACAGGGTGGCGCGTTTTATCTTTCGTTATCTTTATTATTTTTCAGGTGCCGGGCACGCGCCGGCACCGTGGATCTTTCCACAGAGGCGGGGCGCGGATTATTCCGTTTCGCCCAATCCTTCCCGGGTCGGAAGCCCTTCGCTGTCTCCCTGAACCTGAATCGCCAGAGCGCCAATTTTGTTGCCGCGCGCGACCGCCTGCGGCAGCGTTTTTCCTTCCAGCAGCGCGCTGATAACGCCCACCGCAAAGCCGTCTCCGGCGCCGACGGTATCCACGACGTTATCCACTTTCTCGGCGGCAACGGCGCCTTGCTGGCCATCGGCGGTGCGGAACCAGGCACCGTCGGTGCCGGTTTTGATGACCACGGCCTTCACGCCGCGGCGCAGGTAGAAATCGGCGATCCCTTCCGGCGTTTTTTCGCCGGTCAGAATCACGCCCTCTTTCAGGCCCGGCAGCACCCAGTCGGCCTGAAACGCCAGCCGGTTAAGCTTGTCGATCATCTCCGCCTCGCTTTTCCACAGCGACGGGCGCAGGTTCGGGTCAAATGAGATCGTTTTACTGGCGGCTTTCATTGCGGTAGCCGCGTGTTCCAGCAGCTCATAAGAGGTTTCGGACAGCGCGGCGGCTACGCCGCTCAGGTGCAGATGGCGGGCCACGGAAAAGCATCCGGCGCGGAAGTCCTCTTTGCTGAGGTGGCTGGCGGCGGAACCTTTGCGGAAGTACTCCACGATGGGATCGGTTCCATTTTCAACTTTCGACTTTAGCTGAAAGCCCGTCGGATAGCGCCCGTCAATGGTGACGCCCGAGGCATCAATGTGCTCTTTTTTCAGCGAGTCGAGCACGAAGCGCCCGAAGCTGTCATCGCCGACTCGGCTTACCCATGCGACCTTCATGCCCAGGCGCGCCAGGCCGGTTGCAACATTAAGCTCGGCGCCGGCAACCCGTTTAAAAAAGTGTTCGACGCCGCTGAGCTCGCCGGGCTCCCGGGCCACAAACATCGCCATCGCTTCGCCAATGGTGATGACATCCAGTGCCTGCGTCATGATTTAGTCCTCGCGTAACAGGTTAACGTAGTGGCGGGTCACGGCAGTCAGGTCGCGGCCTTCCAGCGGAAATTCAATCCCGCGCGGAACATCGCCGGGTAGTTGATTGAGCAGCGCGGCCCAGCGGGGATCGCTGTCCGGCGGCACGGCGCGCCAGCGGTTGTGTCCGGGCTGGGCACCTTTGACGTGCACATAGCCCACGGCGGGAGCCAGCATGCGGGCCGCCTCTTCCGGAGACTCGTCCACCCACAGCCAGTTGCCCATATCGAAGGTCAGCGCTACCGGCAGGTTGAGTACCTTCACGGCGGCCTTGAAACGCTGAAGGGGCGCCAGCTTGCCGCCGGCGGTTTGATCATTCTCAATGGTCAGCGCCACCGGGCTGTTGGCGAGGATAGACTGCAGCGGCGCCAGCGCGGCTTTGTGGGTGAAATGTCCAAGGGAGAGTTTTAGCCAACGCGCGTTGAGCATATGGCCTTCCTGCAGCAGGGCAGGCAGGCGGGGGTTGAGTTTTCCATCGGGATCAAACAGCGCTTCCGGGGCCGAGTAATAGGCCTGCAGGCGATGCTCCGCAATTTGCTCACCCAGCGCCGGCAGGGCGTCGAGCGCCTGCGCGTCCAGCAGCTCCCGGCGGATCTCTACACCATCTGCGCCAGCGGTGGCAATTACGGGCAGCAGCGCCTGCTGTCCTCCCAGTGCGGCTACGCGGTCATTTCCGTAGGCGGCAGTGACAACAATAATCTTTCTGGCCATCAGACGGCTCCACAGCGATTTAACAATGATTTTACCATTACGCTAAATGGAACCGGTTCCAAAGAAAAGTGTTATAAGACTAATTTATGATCGCCATCACAGGAGAGTTAACGGCTGGTGGATCCTCTGACGATAAGCTCTCCGGAAAAGAGCTGCTCGCGGATCGGGTCGCGGCTGCCGTTGATGCGTCGCACTACCTGCTCCACCGCCGCATAGCCAATCTGCCAGGTGGGCTGCTTAAGGGTGGTGATGCCAACGCCCGCCAGCTCCGCCCACTCCAGCTCGTCAAAGCCGAGCAGGCCGATATCGCTGCCCCAGTTGAGGCCAATATGTTTCAGGGAACGCGCGACCTGCAGGGTCAGGGCGCCGTTAGCGCAGATCACCGCCTTGCGCATCCCCCGGTGGGCGGCGTGATACTGCTGCAGCACGCTGTCGAGCAAAACCCCGTCGTTGAGCGGCACTTCGCGGTTTTCGGCACTGATGCCGGCGTAGCGGGAGAGAGTGGCGCGAAAGGCGCCGAGGCGCTCCCGGCGGGTGTTAACGGTGCCGAGCGGCTCGCTGAGAAACAGCAGGGATTCGAATCCCTGCTTAATCAGGTGTTCGGTGGCGGTAGTAGCGGCCTGAGTATTGTCCAGTCCGACCACATCGCAGGCAAACTCCGGGATTTTACGATCGATAAGCACCATCGGCAGCGCCGACTGCTGGAGCCGGTTGAGTCCCTCTTCGCGCATCCCCACGGCGTTGACCACGATCCCTTCCACCTGATAGCTGCGCAGCAGGTCGAGATAGTGCAGCTCCTGATCCACTTCGTTATTGGTGTTGCAGACCAGCGGCGTAAAGCCCTGTTCGCGGCAGGCAGCCTCGATGCCGCTCAGCACGTGAACTGAATAGGGGTTGGTAATATCGGCAATAATCAGGCCGATAAGGCGGGTGCGGCCGCGCTTGAGGCCGCGGGCCATCAGGCTGGGGCGGTAGTCGAGTTCGGCGATGGCCTGCTCAATGCGCGCAAGCAGCGCGTCGGACAACAGGTGTTTTTCGCCATTGAGATAGCGGGAAACGCTGGTCTTGCCGGTTTTTGCCGCTTTCGCAACGTCGCTGATGGTCGCCCGCGCTTTATTCACAATAAGAGCTCTCTTTGCCTGAATGAGAGAACACCTTAACGTGAAAATTCGCCCTGGCAAGCAGAATGGTAGTAAAGCCTGCGCCGCGACGCTGTCGGGCCTGCCCCGGCGTATCGACGCGCATTTTTTTCTTTGCCGCGCGCGCCGCGGCGGGTAATGATGGCCGCTATCTGCTGATAAACATCATCGCGCGGCGGTTTATAAACCAGCTGTGGCAACACCTGCATAAGTCATTCCGGAGAGTACCTTGGCTGATTCATCCACAAGAAAAACTATCTTAACCGCGGCTCACTGGGGGCCGATGCTGGTCGAAACCGACGGCGAGCGGGTGTTCTCCTCGCGCAGCGCGCTTGCCGGCAGCGCCGACAACTCGCTACAAAGCGTGGTCGGTGAACAGGTCCACAGCAAAACCCGGGTGCGCTGGCCGATGGTGCGCAAAAGCTTTCTCGCCTCGCCGGAAAGCCCGCAGGGGGCGCGCGGCGAAGATGAATTTGTACGGGTAAGCTGGGAGCAGGCGCTGGATCTGATCGACAGGCAGCACCGTCGCATCCGCACGCGCTACGGCGCGGGCTCTATTTTTGCCGGGTCTTACGGCTGGCGCTCGAACGGCGTGCTGCACAAGGCTGCCACGCTGCTGCAGCGCTACATGAGCCTCGCGGGCGGCTATGTTGGCCATCTGGGCGACTACTCCACCGGCGCGGCGCAGGCAATCATGCCTTACGTGGTGGGCGGTAATGAAGTCTATCAGCAGCAGACCAGCTGGCCGCTCATTATGGAGCATACCGATGTGGTGGTGCTGTGGAGCGCCAATCCGCTTAACACGCTGAAAATTGCCTGGAACGCCTCGGACGAGCAGGGGATTGCGTGGTTTGAGCGGCTGCGCAACAGCGGCAAGCGGCTGATCTGCATCGATCCGATGCGATCTGAGACGGCAGACTTCTTCGGCGATGCCGGCGAGTGGATCGCGCCGCGGATGGGCACCGATGTAGCGCTGATGCTCGGCATCGCCCACACGCTGGTGGAAAACGGCTGGCAGGACAGCGAGTTTCTGCGCCGCTGCACTACCGGCTACGACATCTTCGCCCGCTATCTGCTCGGCAAGGACGGCGGCATTGCCAAAACCGCAGAGTGGGCTGCCGGGATTTGCGGCATTGAAGCGGTAAAAATTCGCGAGCTGGCTGCCTTGTTTCATGAAAATACCACCATGCTGATGGCCGGATGGGGAATGCAGCGCCAGCAGTTTGGCGAGCAGAAACACTGGATGATAGTGACTCTGGCGGCAATGCTCGGCCAGATCGGCACGCCGGGCGGCGGCTTCGGGCTCTCCTACCATTTCGCCAACGGTGGCAATCCGACCCGGCGCGCGGCAGTGCCGGGATCGATGCAGGGATCGGTGGCGGGCGGTACCGATGCGGTTGATAAAATCCCGGTGGCGCGCATTGTCGAGGCGCTGGAGCGCCCCGGCGCGCCGTACCAGCACAACGGCATGGACCGCCACTTCCCGCATATCCGCTTTATCTGGTGGGCGGGCGGGGCAAACTTTACCCACCATCAGGACACCAACCGCCTGATCCGCGCCTGGCAAAATCCCGATCTGGAGCTGGTGGTGATTTCAGAGTGCTTCTGGACCGCCGCCGCCCGGCACGCAGATATCGTGCTGCCTGCCACCACCTCTTTTGAGCGCAATGATTTAACCATGACTGGCGATTACAGCAACCAGCATCTGGTGCCGATGAAGCGCGTAGTGGCACCGCAGCACGAAGCGCGGGACGACTTTACGGTTTTTGCCGACCTCAGCGAGCGCTGGGAGAGCGGCGGCCGCGAGCGATTTACGGAAGGACGCAGCGAGATGCAGTGGCTGGAAAGCTTCTATGAGATTGCCGCCCGGCGTGGCGTCGATCAGCAGGTAACGCTGCCGCCGTTTGCGCGCTTCTGGGCAGCCAACGAGTTAATTGAGATGCCGGAGAGCGACGAGAACGGACAATTCGTTCGCTTTGCCGCCTTTCGCCACGATCCGCAGGCTAATCCGCTAAAAACCGACAGCGGCAAAATCGAGATTTACTCCGCGCGCATCGCCGGATTTCACTATCCGGACTGCCCGGGACACCCGACCTGGCTGGCGCCCGACGAGTGGCGCGGCAGCGCCCGCCCTGAACAGCTGGAGCTGCTGTCGGCGCATCCGGCCCACCGGCTGCACAGCCAGCTTAACTACACCTCGCTGCGCGAACGGTACGAAGTCGCGGGCCGCGAGCCGCTGACCCTGCATCCGGACGACGCGCGCGAGCGCGGCATCGCCGATGGTGATGTGGTTCGGGTGTGGAACGCGCGGGGCCAGGTGCTGGCGGGCGCGGTAGTCTCTGATGGCATTCGCCCGGGAGTTATCTGCCTGCACGAGGGGGCGTGGCCGGATCTGGACAGGCAGTCGGGCGGCCTGTGCAAAAACGGCGCGGTGAACGTGCTGACCAAAGATCTGCCCAGCTCGGCGCTGGGGAACGGCTGCGCGGGAAATACCGCGCTGGTGTGGCTGGAGAAATACGCCGGTACGGCGCCGGCGGTTACGGCGTTTGATCCGCCTGCCAGCGCATAAGCCAGGTTGGCAGGCGGGTATCGTCCTGCCAGGCGCAGTCTTCAATCTGAAAACCCCGGCTGCGGTAGAAGTGTACCGCCCGGGTATTTTGCTGATAGACCTCGAGGGTCAGATCCGGATAGAGGCTGCAGACGTGGGAGAGCAGTGCCCGACCAATGCCGCAGCGCATGGCGTTTGGCGCAACGAACAGCGCGCCGACCACGCAGGGCTCCAGCACGCTGACAAATCCCAGAATGGCGTTACCGTCTTGCCAAACCCAGGTGCGCGAGGCCGGCAGATAAATGTCGCGCACCATGATTTCGTTTTCCCGCCAGTAGCTTTCGTCGATAAACGGATGTCCGTCGCGGGTGCTGTTCCGCCATACAGCCAGCAGCGGTTCGAGGTCGCTACTTTGCCACGGACGGATCATCGTCCTCTCCCGGCGCGCAGAAGCAGGTAATAACGTGGTCGTTGACCAGGCCGCAGGCCTGCATGAAGGCGTAGCAGGTAGTGGATCCGACAAATTTAAACCCGCGTTTTTTCAGCGCTTTTGACATCGCATCTGAGGTAGCGGTTTTTGCCGGAATATCCGACAGCGCCGCCGGACGATTTTGCTGCGGGTGATTGTCGACGAATGACCAGATAAAATCGCTGAATCCTTCGCCCTGCGCTTCCATCGCCAGCAGCGCGCGGGCGTTGTGAATAATGGACTCGATTTTGCCGCGGTGGCGGATAATGGCCGCATCCTGCACCAGGCGATCCACGTCGCGCTCATCCATTTCGGCTACTTTCAGCGGGTCGAAGTTGTAAAATGCACGGCGATAGCCTTCGCGCTTTTTCAGCACGGTTATCCACGACAGGCCCGCCTGCTGGCCCTCGAGACAGATCATCTCGAACAGCTTTTGCCGCTCGCGCTGGGGCATGCCCCACTCGTCGTCGTGGTAGGTAATGTAGAGCGGATCCGCGGTAACCCAGCCGCATCGTTCCATAGTCGATATTCCTCTTTTTAATTCGCTGAGATGCTTGACGAAAAGTGTAAACTGGCAATAGTTGTTGTATACACAGTGATACAGAAAATCATAACAGGAATGCCGGTTCCGGCTCTTTTGGAGTCGTAATAATGCTATTTAAATCAAACAGTGGATTTTTAGGGCGCGCTCATTCTCTCTTCGCCTTCACGACGCTTGTCTGCGCCCCGTGCGCGCAGGCCTGGACCCAGGAGTACGTGGGTAGCGAAGCGCAGAGCTCTGCGGCCGAGCGTTTTACCTGGGACAGCGAGCGGGCGCCGGATTATAACGATATTCTGGCCGAGCGCATTAACGCCTCGATGAACTCGCCGGGCGTGGCGTTCGGCACCGCCGACGGCGGCTCGGTGGATCCAACCCGTACCCTGAGCGTACAGCTGAATATTCCTTTGGGCGGCCAGATTACCACCGGTCCGGTGGCCGGCTGGCGCTACGACGGGACTTCCGCATCCATCTGGAATGAGTTTGGCGACAGCGCCAGCACCGCGGCGCAAAACGATCCTCTCTGGCATGCCAGCATCAGCACCCTCGGCTGGCGTATTAATACCCAGCCGCTGTGGGGCGTGCATCCCTGGGCGCAAATCAGCTATAACCAGCAGTTCGGCGAGAATCAGTGGAAGTCGCAGTCGGGCCTGAGCCGCACGCCGACGTCAACTCAGGACGGCAGCTGGCGGGATGTTACCCTGGGGGCCGATATGCTGCTGATGCCGAATTTTTCTGCCTATGCCTCTTTCTCGCAGGCAGACAATTTGAGTGTCAACACCAACTACATTTACATGATGGGGATGAGTGCCAGATTTTAACAAATTAGCTTCTTTAAATCATGGTTGTTTACTTTTGTATCTCTTTGATAGCAAGGCTTCCGCCGTAAGTAACTGCTCACTTTAAGTATTCATTATCGTTGTTAATGTCATTCATTCCGCCTCCGGTGCATTTCATTCCGCAGCGGAGGCAGTTCATGCCTTTTTCCCCCTTTGCGCGCGCGTCTTCATTAATGTAGGCAGCAGTTAATATTGATAAGGCGCTTGCTATGAATAGTGCAATTAAACCGTCAACCCGCTGGCTTACCCTGCTTGGCACCATCATCACCCAATTTTCGCTCGGCTCCGTCTACACCTGGAGCCTGTTCAACGGCGCGCTCTCCGACAAGCTCGGCGAGCCGGTGAGTAAAGTGGCATTTTCCTTCGGTCTGCTGAGCCTGGGGCTGGCTATTTCATCCTCCGTTGCCGGCAAGCTGCAGGAGCGCTTTGGCGTTAAGCGCGTGACTATCGCCTCCGGTATTCTGCTGGGCCTCGGCTTTATGCTCACGGCGCATGCCAACAATCTGCTGATGCTCTGGCTGAGCGCCGGTGTACTGGTGGGTCTGGCAGACGGCGCAGGTTATCTGCTGACGCTGTCGAACTGCGTGAAATTCTTCCCGGAACGCAAGGGCCTGATTTCGGCATTTTCCATTGGTGCTTACGGCCTGGGCAGCCTCGGCTTTAAATTCATCGACAGCCAGTTGCTGTCCTCGGTAGGGCTGGAGCGGACCTTCACTATCTGGGGCGCTATCGTGATGGTGGCCATCGTCTTCGGTGCGATGCTGATGAAAGACGCGCCGCGTCAGGAAGTCAGCACGACTAACGGCGTGACCGAGAACGACTTCACCCTGGCGCAGTCAATGCGTAAACCGCAGTACTGGATGCTGGCCGTGATGTTCCTGACCGCCTGCATGAGCGGCCTGTACGTGATTGGTGTCGCGAAAGATATCGCGCAGGGGATGGTACATCTGGATGTAATGACTGCCGCTAACGCCGTTACCGTTATCTCGATTGCCAACCTGAGCGGTCGCCTGGTGCTGGGCATCCTGTCCGACAAAATAGCCCGCATCCGCGTCATCACCATTGGCCAGATTATCTCGCTGGTGGGCATGGCCGCGCTGCTGTTCGCACCGCTCAACGCGGTTAGCTTCTTCGCCGCTATCGCCTGTGTAGCCTTTAACTTCGGCGGTACCATTACCGTGTTCCCGTCGCTGGTTAGTGACTTCTTCGGGCTGAACAACCTGGCGAAAAACTACGGCGTGATTTATCTCGGCTTCGGTATCGGCAGCATCTGCGGCTCGATTATTGCCTCGCTGTTTGGCGGCTTCTATGTCACCTTCTGCGTCATCTTCGCGCTGCTTATTCTCTCACTGGCACTCTCTTCCACCATTCGCCAGCCGGGACGGGAAGTGCTGCGCCAGGCGCATGCCTGATTAGATAGTTTGCCCTTCCTCAAACAGAGCCCCGCCCGGGGCTCTTTGTCGTTTTAAGTCCGCTTCACTCTCTTTTCTGATGCACCGTACCGGTAATTCCCCGGCATTATCTGCATGCATGTGTAAAAAAGTGTCCAGTCTTGTCTCGCCGTGACACTTTTACTCCGCCCGGGGGTCTACTCATCAGCGCTGGTGATGATTTCGTTTTTTACCGGCCTGTTTACTTCGTTCTCTTACATTGCCTAAGGGGACATTTTTGTTTGTGCCCACTCTATCTTGTCGTCCTGCCGCTGGTTGGGCGGCAGAAATGAGCTGCCGCACGTTCCCTTTTTCAGGGTTTGCTTGCATGAATTACATTAAATCGTTAACCCAGCAGAAACTTTGCCTGTTTCTGGCTGTGTATATTGGCCTGTTTCTCAACGGCGCAGTGCTGTTCCGACGGCTGGAAAGCTATGTTGAAAACCTGACGCTAAAAAACGGCATTCTGGTTTTTATTGAGCTGTTCGGCTCTATTCTTGCCACCTTCGTTTTGCTGCGGCTGCTGTCGCTGTTTGGGCGCCGGACGTGGCAGGTGCTCACTTCGCTGATTGTGGTGATTTCCGCTGCCGCCAGCTACTACATGACATTCTTTAACGTCATTATCGGCTACGGTATTGTGGCCTCGGTAATGACCACTGATGTCGATCTCTCTAAAGAGGTGGTGGGCGCCGGGCAGATTATCTGGAGCGTGCTGGTTAGCCTGCCGCCGCTGTTTCTTATCTGGAGTAATCGCTCAAGGGTAACTCTGCAGCATCAGCTGCGCACCCGGGGCCTGCGCCTGCGCAGCGCTCTGGCTTTAGTTGCCGCCGGGCTGCTGGTGTGGGCGCCGATTCGCCTGATGGATATCCAGCAAAAGCAGACCGAGCGCGCAACCGGCGTTGATATGCCGAGCTACGGCGGCGTGGTGGCTAACTCCTACCTGCCGTCGAACTGGCTTTCTGCGCTGGGCCTGTACGCCTGGGCGCAGGTAGATGAAACCTCCGACAGCCAGTCGCTGATCAATCCAGCGAAAAAATTCCACTACGTCGCGCCGGGTGGCGATCTCGATGATACTTACGTGGTGTTTATTATCGGCGAGACCACCCGCTGGGATCACATGGGGATCCTGGGCTACGACCGCGACACCACGCCGAAGCTGGCGCAGGAGAAAAACCTGGTGGCGTTCCGGGGAACCTCCTGCGACACCGCCACTAAGCTCTCTTTGCGCTGCATGTTCGTGCACGAAGGCGGCGCAGAGGACAATCCCCAGCGCACGCTCAAAGAGCAAAACGTGTTTGCGGTACTGCGACAGCTCGGCTTTAGCAGCGATCTGTTCGCCATGCAGAGTGAAATGTGGTTTTACAGCAACACGATGGCGGACAACATCGCCTACCGCGAGCAGATCGGCGCCGAGCCGCGCAACCGCGGCAAGCGGGTTGACGACATGCTGCTGCTCGATGAGATGGCGCTGTCGCTGGAGCAGCATCCGCAGGGTAAGCACCTGATTGTCCTGCATACCAAAGGGTCGCACTACAGCTACTACCAACGCTATACCCGGGATTTCGCCCGCTGGACGCCGGAGTGCAAGCATCTGAATAATGGATGCAGTAAAGAAGAGCTTATCAATGCCTTCGATAATTCAGTGCTCTATACCGATGCCTTTATTAGTCGGGTGCTGGACCAGCTGCGGGATAAGAAAGCTATCGTGATGTACGCCTCCGATCACGGCGAATCGATCAACGAACGCGAGCGCCTGCACGGCACGCCGCGCAAGCTGGCCCCGCCTGAACAGTTCCGGGCGCCGATGCTGATGTGGATGTCGGATAAGTACCTGCAGGACCCGTCGCATGCCAGCGCTTTTGCCCACCTGCAGCAGCAGGCGCAGGCCGGCGTTCCGCGCCGCCACGAGGAGATTTACGACACGCTGATGGGCTGCCTGGGCTATACCTCGCCGGACGGGGGCATTAATGAAGATAACAACTGGTGCCATATTCCGGGGCAGGGGAGATAGCGGCTGTCGCAGGCTATCTGGCGGCAGGTACGCGGTTTTTTGCTCCTTAATATCGGTAAATGGCGAGTTTATCGCCGGTCAGCGGCCTTTATGAATAAAAGGGATTGACGGGGTAGGGGTGTAGCAGTAAGATGCGCCCCGCATTCGGTGATTGGCGCAGCCTGGTAGCGCACTTCGTTCGGGACGAAGGGGTCGGAGGTTCGAATCCTCTATCACCGACCAAATTTAAAAAGCCTGCTCAACGAGCAGGCTTTTTTGCATCTGAGCCCGAAGAGGAGTCGAACCTCCGGGGGTAGAGGTTCGATTCGAGCGTAGCGAGAAAACGTTGCGCAGCAACGGCCCGAAGGGCGAGCCGCGTAGCGGCGAGTCATCCTCTATCACCGACCAAATTTAAAAAGCCTGCTCAACGAGCAGGCTTTTTTGCGTCTGCGCCCGTACTCGAATCGAACCTCCGGGGGCAGAGGTTCAATTCGAGTACGGGCGCGGCGAAGTCTATTTGCGCAGGCGGATCTGATCGACGGAGTGGTTTTCACTCTTGGTCAGGATCAGGCTCGCACGCTCGCGGGTTGGCAGGATGTTTTCTTTCAGATTAACCAGGTTGATCTCATTCCACAGCGCTGTGGCGATATTGACCGACTCGTCCCGCGTCAATTTGGCGTAGTTGTGGAAATAGGAATCGGGATCGGTGAAGGCGCCCTCGCGGAACTTCAGGAAGCGGTTGATATACCATTTCTTCAGCATCTCTTCCGGCGCATCAACGTAAATAGAGAAGTCCACAAAGTCTGAAACAAAGACGTGATGCGGATCGTGCGGATAATCCATGCCGCTCTGCAAAACGTTCAGACCTTCCAGAATCAGGATATCCGGATGCGTAACCGTTTTATCGCCATCCGGGATCACGTCATAAATCAGGTGCGAATAGACCGGGGCGGTAACGTCAGCGGCGCCGGATTTAATGTCCGATACAAACTTCACCAGCCGGTGCATATCGTAGGATTGCGGGAAGCCTTTTTTCTTCATCAGGCCGCGCTCTTTCAGCACCTCATTCGGATGCAGGAAACCGTCAGTGGTGATTAGCTCAACGCGACGATGCTCCGGCCAGCGGCTCAGTAAGGCCTGCAGCACGCGCGCGGTGGTGCTTTTTCCGACCGCGACGCTGCCTGCAATGCTAATTACATAGGGGATTCGGGGCGTATTGGTGCCGAGAAACTGCTCAAGCACCGCCTGACGGCGCAGGTTCGAGCTGATATAGAAGTTAAGCAAACGAGAAAGCGGAAGATAGATCTCCGCAACCTCTTCCAGGGAGAGGTCTTCGTTGATGCCCTTGAGCCGCGTAATTTCCCCTTCAATCAGGGTCATCGGCACAGAATCGCGAAGTGAAGCCCACTGGCTGCGGTTGAACTGTAAATAGGGCGTCATTAACGTTTGCTCTTTTTTGCTCATAAGCATGCTCTGTCGACCATCATCTGCATCATTCGCTTTAAGGCGATGGCGCATTACATCTGTAAGTAAAGACAATGGGCAGGAGGTTAAACCAGTTTGGATTAAACCAGAAGGAAAAATAGGAATAAGTGATGGTTAAGGCATCAGCGGTCACAGGGTTGACGTTTATCTACGCTCAGAGCCGCTGCTGGTGCGGAATTATTGTTTGATTTGCACGCACTTTGCATATTTTTTGAATTGTTGCGCTCAAAATATGCGCAATAGAACATTTTATGCAAATTTTTAGTTGCATGGTTCGCCCGCTCTCCCTAGAATGCGCGCTACTTGATGCCGACTTAGCTCAGTAGGTAGAGCAACTGACTTGTAATCAGTAGGTCACCAGTTCGATTCCGGTAGTCGGCACCATCAAGTCCGGTGGGGTTCCCGAGCGGCCAAAGGGAGCAGACTGTAAATCTGCCGTCACAGACTTCGAAGGTTCGAATCCTTCCCCCACCACCACTTTCTGGCAGCGATTTTGCTGCATGAGCTGACAAGCTGGTTCGTCAGTTCGAAGATAAAAAGCGAGAAATCGCTTTTTAGTTACAGAAAGAACTGGGTAGCCGAGTTCCAGGATGCGGGCATCGTATAATGGCTATTACCTCAGCCTTCCAAGCTGATGATGCGGGTTCGATTCCCGCTGCCCGCTCCAGACGTGCTGATATGGCTCAGTTGGTAGAGCGCACCCTTGGTAAGGGTGAGGTCCCCAGTTCGACTCTGGGTATCAGCACCACTTCACTATCTCCTCCCCGTTTTCTCTGTTTCTCTTGCATTCAACAAGTCAGGCATATTGCCTGGTTGATGTGGTGATATCACCGATTTATCCGTGTCTTAGAGGGACAATCGATGTCTAAAGAAAAGTTTGAACGTACAAAACCGCACGTTAACGTCGGTACTATCGGCCACGTTGACCATGGTAAAACGACGCTGACCGCTGCAATCACTACCGTACTGGCTAAAACCTACGGCGGTGCTGCTCGCGCATTCGACCAGATCGATAACGCGCCGGAAGAAAAAGCTCGTGGTATCACCATCAACACCTCTCACGTTGAAT
>NZ_CAJYMB010000002.1 GCF_913775985.1 uncultured Pluralibacter sp.
ATGCATTGTTAATTTATAGTGAATTTAACACGCTTTTTACATAACTACGGGTTATAAAAAATCGTTTCGCAGGATTAAAACGCGAGGTTATCCGCGATCACACTTCAGACATTCTTTCTGGCAGCGCCCGAAGGCCCGGATACACTCCTCGTAGTCTTCACAGGAGAATAACGAATGGCGAACACCGTCACAGCTGATGAGATCCGGGAGCAGTTTTCGCAGGCCATGTCGGCGATGTATCAGCAGGAGGTGCCACAGTATGCCGCGCTGCTGGAGCTGGTGGCCGACGTTAATCTGGCGGTGCTGGAAAATAACCCGCGCCTTCATGAGCAGCTTGCCAATGCGGGTGAGCTGTCGCGCCTCAACGTCGAGCGCCACGGCGCGATCCGCGTTGGCACCGGCGAGGAGCTGGCCATGCTGCGGCGCATCTTCGCCATTATGGGCATGTACCCGGTCAGCTATTACGACCTGTCCCAGGCGGGCGTGCCGGTTCACGCCACGGCGTTCAGACCGACTGACGACGCCGCGCTGGCCCGCAATCCGTTCCGCCTTTTTACCTCGCTCCTGCGCATTGATTTAATTGAAAATGCGGCGCTGCGTGAAAATGCGGCGGTAATTCTGGCCCGGCGGGATATTTTCACCCCGCGCTGCCGGGCGCTGGTGGCCCTGCACGAGCAGACAGGCGCGTTTAGCGAGTCAGAAGGGCGTGAGTTCGTGCGCGAGGCGCTGGAGACGTTTCGCTGGCACCGGCATGCCACCGTCGATGCGCAGACCTATCAGGCACTGCACCGCGAGCACCGGCTGATTGCCGACGTGGTCTGCTTTCCGGGCTGCCACATTAACCACCTTACGCCGCGCACCCTCGATATCGATCGCGTGCAGGCCCTGATGCCGGAATACGGCATTGAACCGAAAATGCTGATTGAAGGGCCGCCTCGCCGGGATGTGCCGATCCTGCTGCGCCAGACCAGCTTCAAAGCGCTGGACGAGCCGGTGCTGTTTGCCGACGACAGCCGGGGCACCCATACGGCGCGCTTCGGCGAAATAGAGCAGCGCGGCGTGGCCCTGACGCCGAAGGGCCGCGCGCTGTACGATACGCTGCTGGCGGAGGCCGGCACCGGCAGCAGCAATCTCTATCACCAGCAGCACCTGGGCGACATTTTTAAATCCTTTCCCGACAGCGAGCTGTTCCTGCGCCGCCGGGAGCTGGCCTGGTTCCGCTACCGCCTGACACCGGCGGGCGAGGCCCACCGCCACGCCTTTAGCCCCGGGGCCGATCCGCAGCCGCTCATTGAGCGCGGCTGGTTAGTTGCGCAGCCGATCACCTACGAAGATTTTCTGCCGGTGAGCGCCGCCGGCATTTTCCAGTCTAATCTCGGCGGCGAAGCCCAGGCCCGCAGCACCGGCAGCGCCAGCCGTGCCGCGTTTGAAGACGCGCTGGGCTGTGCGGTGCTGGACGAGTTTGCGCTGTACCAGCAAGCGGAAGATCGCAGCAAACGGCGTTGCGGATTGCTATAGAAGCTGAATACACTGGCGGGATTGCAGATTAAGGAACCACAACATGCACACTCCCGCCTCTTCACTGGTTCATACCCGGCAGGGCCCCGTACTCGGCATCACCGATAACGATATCCACGTCTGGCGCGGGATCCCGTTTGCCGCGCCGCCCACCGGCGACCTGCGCTGGCGCTCGCCGCAGCCGGTAGTGCCCTGGCAGGAAGTGCGTCCCGCCCGGCAGTTTGCCGCCGCCAGCTGGCAAAATATCGATCACTGCGTGGAGCTGGGCGGGGGCAATCCCGGCAGCTTTTCCGAAGACTGCCTCTACCTCAACGTCTGGTCGCCCGCGGCGGATAGCGCGAAGCGCCCGGTGATAGTCTGGCTGCACGGCGGCGGCTATACCATCGGCGCCGGTAACCTTCCGCCTTACGACGGCAAAGCGCTTGCCCGGCGCGGTATTGTGCTGGTCACCGTGAATTATCGCCTTGGCCACCTCGGCTTCTTCGCCCATCCGGCGCTGGCGGGCGAGGAGGGCGGGCGCGTCGCCAATTTTGCGCTACTGGATCAGATAGCCGCGCTGCGCTGGGTGCAGGAGAACATTGCCGCATTTGGCGGCAATAGTGACAACGTCACGCTAATGGGCGAATCTGCGGGCGCGCGCAGCGTCATGTCGCTGATGGCCTCGCCGCTGGCAAAGGGGCTGTTTCACAAAGCCATTATTCAAAGCAGCTACACTTTGCCGGATTTGCCGTGGGAAAAGGCGCTGGATAAAGGCGAGGTGCTGGCCCGCCATTTTGGCCTTAAAAATGCCACTGCAGAACAGCTGCGGGCGATCCCGGCCCGGGATTTATGGCCGCTGGAAGGGGAGTTAAAAAACGGTCCGGTGCCGATCTGCGGCGATGCGGTGCTGCCGGAACCGATGCTGGACGTCTTTTTCAGCGCCCGCCAGCATCCGATGCCGGTACTGGTCGGTTCAAACAGCGACGAGGCCAGCGTGATGGCGGTGTTTGGCGTCGATCTGGCCGGGGAGATCCGCAAGCTGCGCCAGCGCCAGCGTCTCGGGCTGGGGATTATCCGCCTGCTGTATCCCGGCGTTAAGGGCGACGTTGAGCTGGGCAGGCAGGTGTGCCGGGACATGGCCTTTACCACCCTCGGCTACGTGGTGATGCAGGCCCAGCAGCGGGTCAATCAGCCCTGCTGGCGCTACTGGTTTGACTACGTGGCCGAAGCCGAACGCCAGACCTACGCCCACGGCACCTGGCACGGTAACGAAGTGCCTTACGTCTTCGATACCCTGACCCTGGCGGAGCCGGCACGAAATTACGTTAACGCCCGGGATCTGGCCTTTTCCGCCCAGGTAGCCGATTACTGGGCTAACTTTGCCCGCCGCGCCGGGGGCGGTGAGCACGTGCTCGCCGGCCCGGTACCGTGGCCGGCGGCGGTAAAAGGGCGCGACAGGCTGCTGCGCATCGGCCTCAACCGGCGCGCCGGCTTTAAGGTCGAGAATCGCTTTATGCGCCCTAGGCTGGCGCTGTTTCGCCGGGTGATGGGCCAGCACGTGACGCTGGATTGAGCAGGCCGTCGCGCAACTGCCGCAGGCCGCCCGCGCAGGCGGCATCCTCGCGCATCACCAGCCGGTAGCAGGCCCCGGTTTTGACGCTGCCCGGATAGGGGCGCAGCA
>NZ_CAJYMB010000003.1 GCF_913775985.1 uncultured Pluralibacter sp.
TGAATTCACCGACGAAGTTACCGGTACCCGGCATCCCGAGCGTCGCCACGGCAAAGAACATCGACAGCGCCGGCAGCCATTTGATCTTGCTCCACAGGCCGCCCATCAGGCGCATGTCACGCGTGTGCAGACGCTCGTACAGCTGACCGCAGAGAATGAACAGACCCGCAGCAGACAGACCGTGGGCGATCATCTGAATAACCGCGCCCTGATAAGCCAGCTGGCTACCAGAGTAAATTGCGATCATCACAAAGCCCATGTGCGACACGGAGGTGTAAGCAATCAGGCGCTTGATGTCGTACTGGGTGAAGGCCATCCACGCGCCGTAGAAGATACCGATAACGCCGAGCCACATGGCGATTGGCGCAAACTCGGCGGAGGCGTTCGGGAACAGCGGCAGCGAGAAGCGCAGCAGACCATAGGCCGCGGTCTTCAGCAGGATACCCGCCAGGTCAACAGAACCGGCAGTCGGCGCCTGGGAGTGGGCATCCGGTAGCCAGCCGTGCAGCGGCACCACCGGCATTTTCACCGCAAAGGCGATGAAGAAGCCGAGCATCAGCAGATATTCCACATTGTGGGCCATCGGCGTTTTCAGCAGCTGTTCGTAGTCAAAGGTCCACACGCCGGTAGCGCTGTAGTGAACAAAGACCAGCCCCAGAATGGCGATCAGCATAATAAGCCCGCTCGCCTGGGTATAGATGAAGAACTTGGTGGCCGCCGTGATGCGCGTTTTCCCGTCGGAAGCCTTGTGGCCCCACAGCGCGATCAGGAAGTACATCGGCACCAGCATCATCTCCCAGAAGAAGAAGAACAGGAACATGTCGATGGCGAGGAAGACGCCGATAACGCCGCCCAGGATCCACATCAGGTTCAGGTGGAAGAAGCCCTGATATTTTTCGATTTCGCGCCAGGAGCAAAGCACCGCCAGCACGCCGAGCAGGCCGGTCAGCACCACCATCAGCAGCGACAGACCGTCGAGCGCCAGGTGAATGGAGATACCAAAGCGCGGGATCCAGTCGTGAACATACTCAGACTGCCACTGCGGAACGCCGGTAGCCTGCGTGAGAGAGTAGCCGCCCTGCAGCCAAAGCTGCAGGGAGAGCGCCAGGGTCAGTCCCATGGTGATCAGCGCGATCCAGCGCGGCACCTTCACGCCGAAGCGTTCGGTCTGCCAGCACAGGAATCCGCCGATAAACGGGATCAGTATTAGCCAGGGTAGTAACATGGCGATTTATATTCCTTTTCTGTCAACTCAACGCAAAACCATCAGCAGCGCGAGAACAACTATCGCGCCAATGCTCATGGATGCCACATACCAGCGCAAATAACCGTTCTCGCTGACCAGCAGACCTTTACCCGCGAAGCGCGAAAGCAGCGCAGGGAGATTCATCAGGCTGTTGAGCGGATCGCTCTTCAGCAGCCAGGCAACGCCCAGATACGGTTTGATGAAGATCTTGTCGTACAGCCAGTCGAAGCCGAATGCGTTAAGCCACAGCGTGTTCAGCAGACGACCCGGTGCGCTGTTGGCCACCGTGGTGACCAGCGTACGCTTGCCCAGCCACAGCGCGGCGGCCAGCAGGATGCCGACAATAGCGACTGCACCAGAGATAATTTCCAGCGTCAGCACGCGACCGTGATCCAGTTCGAGGGTATTTGGCAGCACGCCGTCCAGCGGCAGCACAATCATCGCGCCGAGGAAAGTCGACAGCACCATCAGCACGATCAGCGGCAGGTGGTGAGTAATGCCTTTACCTGCATGCGCGTGGATCTGCTCTTTGCCGTGGAAGGCAATGAAGATCATGCGGAAGGTATACAGCGACGTCATTAGCGCGCCGACCAGGCCGGCAACCATCAGGTTAATGTGGCCGTTAGACCAGGCGCCCGCCAGGATCTCGTCCTTACTGAAGAAGCCCGCGGTGACCAGCGGCAGCGCGGAGAGCGCAGCGCCGCCGACCAGGAAGCAGACGTAGACCAGCGGAATAGACTTACGCAGGCCGCCCATCTTGAAGATGTTCTGCTCGTGGTGGCAGGCCAGAATCACCGAGCCGGAGGAGAGGAACAGCAGCGCTTTGAAGAACGCGTGAGTCATCAGATGGAAAATCGCCGCGTCCCAGGCCTGAACGCCGAGGGCGAGGAACATGTAGCCAATCTGGCTCATGGTGGAGTACGCCAGCACGCGCTTGATGTCGGTCTGCGCCAGGGCGCAGAAACCTGCCATCAGCAGCGTCACCGCCCCGATAATGCCGACCAGATGCAGGATCTCCGGCGTCATCAGGAACAGGCCGTGGGTTCGGGCAATCAGATACACGCCCGCAGTAACCATGGTTGCCGCGTGGATCAGCGCAGAGACTGGCGTCGGACCGGCCATTGCGTCAGCAAGCCACGTTTGCAGCGGCAGCTGCGCGGACTTACCTACCGCACCGCCCAGCAGCATCAGCGTTGCCCATGTCAGCATATTGTTGCCGGCCTGGAAGTGCTGCGGAGCCAGCTCCACCATCTCGCGGAAGTTCAGCGTGCCCAGCTCGTTGTAGAGGATAAACAGGGCGAAAGCGAGGAATACGTCACCCACGCGGGTTACCACGAATGCTTTCATGGCCGCCGCGCCGTTTTTCGGATCGGTATAGTAGAAGCCAATCAGCAGATAGGAGCAGAGGCCCACGCCTTCCCAGCCGAGGTACATCAGCAACAGGTTATCTGCCAGCACCAGAACGACCATGCTGGCGATAAACAGGTTGGTATAGGCGAAAAAGCGCGAGTAGCCCTCTTCGCCGCGCATGTACCAGGAGGCAAACATGTGGATCAGAAAGCCAACGCCGGTGACCACGGAAAGCATGGTGAACGACAGGCCATCCAGCACCAGATTGAAGCCGATGTTGAAATCGCCCACCGACATCCAGGTCCACAGCGGAACGCTGATGGCCTGCTTGCCGTTGGCAAAGAAATCAAACCCGACAAACGCGGTCACCAGCGCGGCAAGGCCGACCGATCCCATCCCGATAGTGGCGGAGAGATTTTCCGACCAGCGGCCACGGGAGAAGGCCAGTAGTACGTAGCCAATCAATGGCAAAATAATGGTTAAGGCAAGCATGTTCATCCACGCAACTCACTTACTGAATCAATGTTCAGGTTCTGGCGGCGACGGTGGAGCTGCAGCAGCAGCGCCAGGCCAATACTCGCCTCCGCAGCCGCGAGGCTGATAGCGAGGATATACATCACCTGACCGTCGGCCTGGCCCCAGTAGCTACCGGCGACAATAAAGGCCAGCGCGGCGGCGTTAATCATGATCTCCAGCCCAATCAGCATAAACAGCAGATTGCGGCGGATCACCAGACAGGTCAGCCCGAGAACAAAGAGGATCGCGGCGAGGATCAGTCCATGTGTTAAAGGAATCATGCGTGCTCCTCCGATTTTCTTTTCGCGCTGTCGTCAGGACGGTTGCTCAGCAGATCGCCCTGGCGCTCTTCACGGCCAAGGTGGAAGGCAACAACCAGCCCGGCCAGCAGCAGCATTGATGCCAGCTCAACCGCCAGAACGTACGGTCCGAACAGCGCAATGCCGACTTCCTTGGCACCGATAGCGTTGCCGTCGATGCCCTGGTCGTTAACGCCCACAATGCCGTAAATGATAACGGCCAGCAGGATCAGCGACAGAATACCCGGGCCGATCCAGACCTGCGGCTTCAGCCACTGGCGCTCCTGGGCGATTTCCGAGCCGCCGAGGTTCAGCATCATCACCACGAAAACGAACAGCACCATAATGGCGCCGGCGTAGACGATGATTTCCAGCGCGCCGGCGAAATACGCGCCGAGCGAGAAAAAGACGCCTGAAATAGCCAGCAAAGAAATGATCAGATACAGCAGCGCATGCACCGGATTGGTGTGCGAGATCACCCTAAGCGTGGCGAGGATGGCGATGAGGCCACAAATATAAAATGCGAATTCCATTGCCCCTCTCCTTAAGGTAACAGGCTCTTGACGTCGATAGGCTTGGCTTCGTTTTCCGCTTCGCCCTTCTCTTTACCGTCGATTGCCATACCTGCCATCCGGTAGAAGTTATATTCCGGGTATTTGCCCGGACCGGAAATCAGCAGATCCTCTTTCTCGTACACCAGGTCCTGACGCTTATATTCGCCCAGTTCGAAGTCCGGAGTCAGCTGAATTGCCGTCGTCGGGCACGCTTCCTCACACAGGCCGCAGAAGATGCAGCGCGAGAAGTTAATGCGGAAAAACTCCGGGTACCAGCGGCCGTCCTGCATTTCGGCTTTTTGCAGCGAGATGCAGCCAACCGGACAGGCAACGGCGCACAGGTTACAGGCAACGCAGCGCTCTTCGCCGTCAGGATCGCGCGTCAGCACGATGCGGCCGCGGTAGCGCGGCGGCAGATACACCGGCTCTTCCGGATACATTTGCGTTTCGCGTTTTGCGAACGCGTGCAGGCCGATCATCCAGATACTGCGTACCTGGGTGCCGAAGCCTACCAATAGTTCTTTTAAGGTCATGGTCTATATTGTCCCTTATTGCGCCTGCCAGAGAATGACAGCCGCCGTTACCAGCAGATTGATCAGCGTCAGCGGCAGGCACACTTTCCAGCCGAAGGACATCACCTGGTCATAGCGAGGACGCGGCAATGATGCGCGGATCAAAATGAACATCATCATGAAGAACGCGGTTTTCAGCGCGAACCAGATGAACGGCGGTAAGAACGGACCCTGCCAGCCACCGAAGAACAGGGTGACGATCAGCGCAGACACGGTAACAATGCCGATGTATTCGCCGACAAAGAACAGACCGAACTTCATACCGGAGTATTCAATGTGGTAACCGTCCGCCAGCTCCTGCTCTGCTTCCGGCTGGTCAAACGGGTGACGGTGACACACCGCAACGCCCGCGATAGCGAAGGTAATAAAGCCAAAGAACTGTGGAACAACGTTCCAGAGATGCGCCTGATTGTTGACGATGTCGGTCATGTTAAATGACCCGGCCTGCGCCACAACGCCCATCAGGGAGAGCCCGAGAAACACTTCATAGCTCAGGGTCTGTGCGGAGGCGCGCATCGCGCCGAGCAGCGAGTATTTGTTGTTGCTCGACCAGCCTGCAAACAGCACCGCGTAGACCGCGAGACCTGCCAGCATCAGGAAGAACAGGATGCCGATGTTGAGGTCGGCAACCACCCAGCTCGGACTGACCGGCACGATAGCGAAAGCCAGCAGCAGCGAGGTGAAGGCGATCATCGGAGCCAGGGTAAAAATCACGCGATCGGAGAAGCGTGGAACCCAGTCCTCTTTGAAGAACATCTTGATCATGTCCGCCACCAGCTGGAGCGAGCCGCCCCAGCCAACGCGGTTTGGCCCATAGCGGTTCTGGAACAGGCCCAGCAGACGACGTTCACCAAAGCTCATGAACGCGCCGCAGGTGACCACCACCAGCAAAATAACTACCGCTTTAAGAACGCTGAGTAGAATGTCAATCAGCTCCGGCGTTAACCAACTCATGCTTGTGCCTCCTGCAGATCGTCAATGCGTGCGCCCGCCAGAACCGGCGCGATGCCCGGCATACCCATCGGCAGTCCAACCTGCCCCGCCGCCAGCGTGTCGGAAATAATCAGCGGCAGGCTGATAGTCTGGCCTTCATAGCTAAACGCGATATGCGCGCCGCCGTTGACGCCAAGCTTCGCCGCATCGGCGCTGTTAAGCTTGATGTAAGGTGCAGGCATGCGCTGCTGGAACACCGGAGAACGCTGGGACAGCTCATCGGAGCCGAACAGATGGTAATACGGTGCAATACGCCATTTCCCATCCTGCGCTTCAAAGCTAGCCGGGACACCGGAGAAATAGTCCAGCCCGCCGTCGGTGGCCTCAATCAGGCGTACGCCCGGATCGCCGTGGCGCAGCTTGCCGCCCACTTCGGCCTGGAATTTGTTCCACGCCTGCGGGGAGTTCCAGCCCGGCGCCCAGGCAAACGGAATTTGCGAACGCGGTGCTGACGGCTGGTTGTTACCTTCCATAGAGAAGGCAAACATGGTGTCTTTGTCCTGCGGCTGGCGCGGCTCGTGTACGCTGATATTGGCGCGCATCGCGGTACGGCCGCTGTAGCGGTGCGGTTCGCGGGCCAGCTTCTGGCCGCGGATGCGGAACGACGCGTCGGGCGCGGCGTCCTTGATGCCGGCCAGCTGCGGGAGTGCGGCAACAGCAGCATCAATGACGTGATCGAGCTGGGTCCAGTCCACTTCGCGACTTTCCAGCGTGCTGTGCAGCGAGTGCAGCCAGCGCCAGCTTTCCAGCATGATGGTTTTGCTGTCGTAGTACGACGGATCGTAAACCTGGAAGAAGCGCTGGGCGCGGCCTTCGTTATTGATAACGGTACCGTCGCTCTCGGCAAAACTTGCGGCAGAGAGCACCAGGTGCGCTTTATCCATAATGTCGGTGCGCTGATGGTCGATGACCATCACCAGCGGCGCTTTAGCCAGCGCCGCATCAACGCGGGCAGCGGAAGCGTGGCGGTGAAGGTCGTTCTCCAGCACGATAACCGCGTCGGCGGCACCGCTTTCCAGTTCGGAGAGCGCATCGTCCAGCGAACCGCCGCCGATCAGGCCCAGACCGACGCTGTTGACCGCGCGCGCAATCATGGTGACGCCGACGTCAGCGCCGCGACCTTTCAGGGCCTTAGCGACGTTGGCAGCTGCCTGGATCACTTCCGCGCTGCCGGCGTTGGTGCCGGAGATAATCAGCGGCTTTTTCGCCCCGGCCAGAGCCTGAACGATAACGTCAACTTTGCCTTTCAGATCGTTGCTGAGTCCGTCAACCGCCGGCGCTGATTCATCCAGAGCGTGTGCGATAGCGAAACCCAGGCGCGCCTGGTCTTCTACCGGCGCGCAGTAGGTCCACGCCGCGATATCGTCCATGCGGGTGCTGTCGACGTTAGTGACAAACAGCGGGTGCTTAGCGCGCTGTCCAATGTTGAGAATGGCCGCAATTTGCCAGTCGGCCACTTTCTGTGCCGCCGCCATTTCACGCGCTTTTCCCTTCACTGCCTGTCGCACCGCCAGCGCAACGCGAGCGCCGGTCTGGGTGATGTCTTCGCCCAGCACCAGCACCGCGTCGTAGGATTCAATTTCGCGTAGCGCCGGCGTGTGGATGCCGCCTTCGCGCAGCACTTTCAGCGCCAGCTGCAGGCGCTCCTGCTCGCCGCGCGCAATACCGGTATAGAAGTTGCCAGCGCCTACCAGCTCGCGCAGGGCGAAGTTGCTCTCAACGCTGGCGCGTGGAGAACCAATACCGATAACCTTTTTCGACTGGCGCAGAATATCTGCTGCGCCCTGCATCGCCTGCTCGGCGTTGAGGGTAATCACGTCGTCACCGCGGCGCTGAACCGGCTGACGCGGACGATCTTTCAGGTTTACATAGCCGTAGCCGAAACGGCCGCGGTCGCAGAGGAAGTAGTGGTTAACGGTGCCGTTATAGCGGTTTTCAATACGGCGCAGTTCGCCGTAACGTTCACCCGGGCTAGTGTTACAGCCCAGCGAGCACTGCTGGCAGATGCTTGGTGCAAACTGCATGTCCCATTTACGGTTATAGCGCTCGGAGTGGGTTTTATCGGTGAAAACGCCGGTCGGGCAAATTTCAACGAGGTTGCCGGAGAACTCGCTCTCCAGAGTGCCCTCTTCCGGACGACCGAAATAGACGTTGTCGTGCGCGCCGTATACGCCGAGATCGGTACCGTCTGCATAATCTTTGTAGTAACGCACGCAGCGGTAGCAGGCGATGCAGCGGTTCATTTCGTGAGAGATGAACGGCCCCAGATCCTGATTCTGGTGGGTGCGTTTGGTGAAGCGGTAGCGGCGGAAGCTGTGACCGGTCATGACGGTCATATCCTGCAGGTGGCAGTTGCCGCCCTCTTCGCAGACCGGACAGTCGTGAGGATGGTTGGTCATCAGCCACTCCACCACGCTTTCGCGGAACTGTTTTGCTTCCTGGTCATCAATAGAGATAAAGGTGCCGTCGGATGCCGGAGTCATACAGGACATCACCAGGCGACCACGCGTGTCTTCCGCGTTTTGATATTGCTTTACCGCACACTGGCGGCAGGCCCCGACGCTTCCCAGCGCCGGATGCCAGCAAAAATAGGGAATATCAAGGCCCATAGAGAGACATGCCTGTAGCAGGTTGTCCGCTCCGTTAACCTCGTATTCTTTGCCGTCTACATGAATCGTAGCCATTAGCGTGCTTCCAGTTGGCTCAGCTTGCGCCGAGCGTTAATCAAAATTCTTGTCGCGATGGTCCCCGCCTGCCCTGCTCAAGGCGCGGCGAGGCATCACCTGTCACCAGCGCGTTTTAAGCAGGTTCGGCTGAATCCCGTGGATTGCGTGGGTATTGCTGAACTGCTCTTTCACACCGGCTTCGAATTCGTCACGGAAATATTTGATCGCGCTTTGCAGCGGCTCAACCGCACCCGGCGCGTGTGCGCAGAAGGTTTTACCCGGGCCGAGGAACCGACACAGCTGCTCCAGCGTTTCGATATCGCCGGGCTGACCTTCGCCGCGCTCGATGGCGCGCAGGATCTTCACGCTCCACGGCAGGCCGTCGCGGCACGGCGTACACCAGCCGCAGGACTCGCGGGCGAAGAACTCTTCCAGGTTACGCACCAGCGATACCATACTGATCTCGTGGTCAACGGCCATTGCCAGCGCGGTGCCGAGGCGGCTGCCCGCCTTGCCGATGCTTTCAAACTCCATCGGCAGGTCAAGATGCGCTTCGGTCAGGAAGTCGGTGCCCGCGCCGCCCGGCTGCCAGGCCTTAAACTTCAGGCCGTCGCGCATGCCGCCGGCGTAATCTTCAAGGATTTCGCGCGCGGTAGTGCCAAACGGGAGCTCCCAGACGCCCGGATTTTTTACCCGGCCGGAGAAGCCCATCAGCTTGGTACCAGCATCTTTGCTTTTCGAGATGTTCTGATACCACTCGACGCCGTTGGCGAGAATGGCCGGCACGTTGCACAGGGTTTCTACGTTGTTAACGCAGGTCGGTTTACCCCACACGCCGGATGTCGCCGGGAACGGCGGCTTCGAACGCGGGTTAGCGCGGCGGCCTTCGAGGGAGTTGATCAGCGCAGTTTCTTCACCGCAGATGTAGCGTCCGGCGCCGGTGTGGACAAACAGCTCAAAGTCAAAGCCGCTGCCCAGGATATTTTTACCGAGTAGCCCGGCTTCCGTCGCTTCAGCAATGGCTTTGCGCAGATGCACGGCGGCTTCGATATATTCACCGCGCAGGAAGATGTAACCGCGGTAGGCTTTCAGCGCAAACGCGGAAATGAGCATGCCTTCTACCAGCAGGTGCGGCAGCTGCTCCATCAGCAGGCGGTCTTTGTAGGTGCCCGGCTCCATTTCATCGGCGTTACACAGCAGGTAGCGGATGTTCATGGATTCGTCTTTCGGCATCAGGCTCCACTTCAGACCCGTGGAGAAGCCCGCGCCGCCGCGCCCTTTCAGGCCGGCGTCTTTAACTTCGGTGACGATTTCATCCGGTGCCATGCCGCTCAGCGCGCGCCGCGCGCCGGCGTAGCCGTTTTTGGACTGATACTCTTCCAGCCATACTGGCTGTTTGTCATCGCGCAGGCGCCAGGTCAGCGGGTGCGTTTCGGGAGTACGGATAACGTTTTTCATTTATACCGCTCCAGCAGGTCAGGAATTGCCTCCGGCGTCAGATGGCTGTGAGTATCCTCATCAATCATCATGTTCGGCCCTTTATCACAGTTGCCCAGACAGCAGGTCGGCAGCAGGGTAAAGCGGCCGTCGAACGTGGTCTGGCCCGGCTTTATTTTCAGGTGGCTTTCAATAGCCGACTGGATCCCCTGATACCCGGTGATATGACATACCACGCTGTCGCAGTAGCGAATGACGTGGCGGCCTACCGGCTGGCGGAAGATCTGACTGTAGAAAGTAGCAACGCCTTCGACGTCACTGGCCGGAATACCCAGCACGTCCGCGATAGCGTAAATGGCGCCGTCCGGCACCCAGCCGTGCTGCTTTTGAACAATTTTGAGTGCTTCAATGGATGCCGCACGCGGATCTTCGTAGTGGTGCTTTTCGTGTTCGATAGCATCACGCTCGGCCGCACTCAGCTCAAAAGCCTCGGTTTGTGGTTGTTGATTCTCGTGCATAATTAGCGATCCACGTCTGACATAACAAAATCGATACTGCCCAGATGGACGATCAGGTCCGATACCAGGCTGCCGCGCACTGCCGCCGGGATCTGCTGCAGATGCGCATAGCTCGGCGTGCGGATACGGGTGCGGTAGCTCATGGTGCTGCCGTCGCTGGTCAGGTAGTAGCTGTTGATCCCTTTGGTCGCCTCAACCATCTGGAAGGATTCGTTGGCTGGCATAACCGGGCCCCAGGAAACCTGCAGGAAGTGGGTAATCAGGGTTTCGATATGCTGCAGCGTGCGCTCTTTCGGCGGCGGCGTGGTCAGTGGATGATCCGCTTTGAACGGGCCTGCCGGCATATTAGCGAGGCACTGCTCAAGAATGCGCAGGCTCTGGCGCAGCTCTTCCACTTTCAGCATCACGCGGGTGTAGCAGTCGGAGACGCCACCGCCGGTCGGGACTTCAAAGTCGAAGTTTTCGTAGCCTGAGTAAGGACGCCATTTACGCACGTCAAAGCCGATGCCGGTTGCGCGCAGCGCGGCACCGGTACAGCCCCACTCCAGCGCTTCTTTCGCGGTGTAGGCAGCAACGCCCTGAGAACGGCCTTTCAGGATAGTGTTACGCAGCGCAGCTTTTTCGTAAGAATCAAGGCGCTTAGGCATCCAGTCGAGGAAGTCACGCAGCAGTTTTTCCCAGCCGCGCGGCAGGTCGTGCGCAACGCCGCCGATGCGGAACCAGGCCGGATGCATGCGGAAGCCGGTAATAGCTTCGACCACATCGTAGATTTTTTGGCGATCGGTAAACGCGAAGAACACCGGCGTCATCGCTCCGACGTCCTGAATGAAGGTCGAGATGTACAGCAGGTGGCTGTTGATACGGAACAGCTCAGAGAGCATCACGCGGATAACGTTGACGCGATCCGGCACGGTAATGCCCGCCAGCTTTTCTACCGCCAGCACGTAAGGCATTTCGTTCACGCAGCCGCCGAGGTATTCGATACGGTCGGTATACGGAATGTAGCTGTGCCAGGACTGGCGCTCGCCCATTTTCTCTGCGCCGCGGTGGTGGTAGCCGATGTCCGGAATACAGTCGACAATCTCTTCACCGTCGAGCTGCAGGACAATGCGGAAGGCGCCGTGCGAGGATGGATGGTTCGGGCCGAGGTTGAGGAACATGAAGTCCTCATTCTCGCTGCTACGTTTCATTCCCCAGTCTTCAGGCTTGAAGGTCAGCGCTTCCATCTCCAGATCCTGCTTGGCTTTGGTCAGCTCAAACGGATCGAATTCGGTGGCGCGCGCCGGGTAGTCTTTACGCAGCGGGTGGCCTTCCCAGGTCGGCGGCATCAGCAGACGCGTCAGGTGCGGGTGACCATCGAAGGTAATGCCAAACATTTCCCAGGTTTCACGCTCGTACCAGTTGGCGTTCGGGTAAAGCTGGGTCAGCGTCGGCACATGCAGATCGTTCTCGGACAGCGCAACCTTGAGCATAATGTCGCGGTTACGATCGATAGAGATCAGATGGTAGAAAACGGAAAAATCCGCGGCGGGTAAACCGTCGCGGTGGGTGCGCAGGCGCTCGTCCATGCCGTGCAAATCAAAGAGCATGATGTAAGGCTTCGGCAACCTCTTCAGGAAGTCGACGATTTCAAGCAGCTGCTCGCGCTTAACCCAGACGACGGGCACCCCGGTGCGGGTCGGCTGAACGGTAAAAGCATCCGGCCCAAAACGATTGCGCAGTTCACCGATTACCGGGTCATCGAGATGATCCCGGGTCTGCCAGGCGGCGTCTTGCGCGGTTAAATCGGTCATATTGTTCACCATTGCAAAAGGTCCTTGGTGACTGTAAGGCGCAGCTCCGCGCTATTAATTTTGATATGCGAAAGCCGATAATCGCCTACAGGCGCTAAGTTAAATCTCGTCGGGAGTGCGCAGGTTGGTCACTGCAATTCGTTCGCCGCGCTTGCGCTCGCGTTCCGATTGCATATTGGCGCGGTACACACCCTGATCGCCGACAACCCACGACAGCGGGCGGCGCTCTTTACCGATGGACTCCTGCAGCAGCATCAGCGCCTGCATGTAAGCCTCCGGACGCGGAGGGCAGCCGGGAATGTACACATCGACGGGAATGAACTTATCAACGCCCTGCACGACGGAATAGATATCGTACATGCCGCCAGAGTTGGCGCAGGCGCCCATGGAGATAACCCATTTGGGTTCCAGCATCTGATCGTACAGACGCTGAATAACCGGGGCCATTTTGGTAAAGCAGGTACCGGCAACCACCATCAGGTCAGCCTGACGCGGGGAAGCACGCAGTACTTCTGCGCCGAAACGCGCAACGTCATGCACCGCAGTGAATGAGGTCACCATCTCTACATAGCAGCAGGAAAGACCAAAGTTGTAAGGCCAAATTGAGTTTTTGCGACCCCAGTTAACCATGTCGTGCAGGGCGTGTTCGAGCTTGCCCATGTAGACGCTTTTGTTAACTTCCTGCTCAAGTGGGTCAGTGACGATCTCCTGCTTCTGCAGGGGATAACGGTCATTCTCACCGTCCGGGTCGATGCGGGTGAGCGTATAATCCATCTTATTGCCTCGCTTTTACTGCGTATGACGATTAGTAATACTGTCGGATTCCGGGTTGACCAGCGTGCGGCGTGAACGCGCGGGCGTCCAGTCCAGTGCGCCGATACGAACGAGGTAAACCAGACCAGCCAGTAACACTAAAATGAAAATTGCGGCTTCAACAAAGCCAACCCAGCCGCTCTCGCGAATGGAGGTTGACCATGCATAGAGATACAGGGCTTCAACGTCGAAAATGACGAAGAACATGGCGACCAGATAGAACTTGGCGGAGAGACGTAAACGGGCCGTCCCGACGGCATCAATACCCGATTCAAACGGCGTATTTTTGCTGCGCGCGCGGGCGCGACCGCCGAGATACCAACCGCCGACCAGCATCATGCAGCAAAGGCCGATGGCAATGACGAGAAATACAGCGAATGCCCAGTGATGAGCGATGACTTCAGTGGATGTTGACATACGCATTGCTTAACCAATTTAGTAGCGCTAAAGCCCCTGCTCTTTCTGGCAGGTGAACGCTACGCGTTTCATGGGGAAGAACGAAAAACCACAAAAAAGTTGTCATTTAAAGACTTAGGCGTCTAAATGCTGTGGTTTTTTACTCCTTTGTATAACCTTTTGTCAACTTTAACAAAAGTTTCCTCAAATTAGTTTACATTAGACACTCTTCATTAACATAAAATGCCCTTCGCGACCCGCATGGCGAGGTATACCTCGCGTGGAGGTCGCTGTTGAATCGTGTCCGTCTGATAGTTAACGAGGAATTACCCTTCTATTTTGACAGGAATTTCCGGAGATTCCTCCCCCTTAGCGGGAGTATTTTCTTGATCTGTGACACGCTTTTGTTAATTCACTCAAAAAAAAGACAACAATCCCGTCCTTTTTTTAACATTGACGGGAACTTTTAAATTCAACAACGTTGCTGTTACAAAGTATCTTAAACAGGATTAAAATATTGAATTGTAACTACAAATGGTTACAAAAAAGTACCCTGATGATTATTCATGCAAAAAAGAAGCCACTGATTCGTGTAGACGTCCCAGCGGCCTCTTTTTCTGGCTTACATTTTGTTACCCAAAAGGCCAGTTTACTTAGCTAAAATCCCGTTCCGCCAGCGGACTTTCTTTGTCTGCATCGGATGAGCGGTGACCGTACTGGGACCAGGGATTCTGATAATTTTCCAGCGATTGAAAAATCGACTGCACCAGATCGCCAGGGTTTTGCCGGTTGCGGCTAAGAAGATATTCGGTATCCGGAAGCGGCGGCAGCCCCTCTTTTGTGCCCAGCACACGCAGTTCGGGGCTCATCATCTCCACTGGCCGGGCTGTGATGCCGAGCCCGGCTTTGACCGCGGCGCGCACAGCCGCAAGCGTGGAAGCAATGTAGGTGACCCGCCACGGTATGTGCGCCGCGTTAAGCGTTTCAACAATCATTTCGCGAAACGGACTCTGCTCATCCAACAGCACCAGCGGCAGCGCCTCTCCCGGAGGCAGTAAATAGTCCGCCGCGCAGTACCATAACGTTGGGGAAGTGCGCAGCAGGATTGATTCTACGTTGTCCAGCGTGTGGGTGGTCAACGCGAGGTCTACTTCATTTGCCCTCAGCATATCGCCCATTTCGCCGTGGCGCTTGACCCTTACGTCGAGTGCAAGTTTTGGGTAGTGAGAGCTAATGCGATTAAGCAGTATCGGAAGGATGGTATCGGCTGACTCATCAGAGGAACCGATAGTCAGCATTCCCTGCAGGGAACTAAACATCAGCGATGAACAAGCTTCATCATTAAAACGCAGGATCTTGCGTGCATAGCCGAGCAGCTGGATCCCGTGCTCGGTCAGCAGTTTATTCCGCCCGTGCCGGGCGAAAAGCTCTTTTTCAACCAGCTGTTCAAGCCGCTGCATCTGCTGGCTAACGGCAGATTGCGTGCGGCAAACCGCTGCTGCCGCAGCCGCAAAGGTATTGAGATCGGCTACGGCAACAAAGGTCCTCAGCAGATCGAGGTCGAGGTTTAAAATCGGACGATTAGCGTTATTCATCTTTTTTCACTTACAGGTTCGCAATTACTTACCTGCCCGGTTGATGCTGTGTTCTAAAGAAATCAGGCAATTACTTATAGATTATACACGCCGATAAGGTAAAAACGGCGCTTCGCCTGCATCAGCGTCACTGCGTTAAAAATGCCCGTCTGCTTATACAAAACAGACCCCTGGTTATTTTTTTACTTACACATAGTACCGAGTTAATTATTACTGCGACTTTTATGTCAAATCATTCATAAAAAACGCTGAGTTGTGCTTATGCGTTTTTTAAGTTTTGTGAGCAGGGACGGATGGGGTCGTGAGCGAGGTGAGATTAAAAATCCTTTTAATAACAATGCGTTATACGCCGTTAGCAAGTAAACAACCTCGTAAGATCATTTAATCCGTTTGCTTAACTACATATCCTACCTCAAACATATAATATTTATAAGTGTTACGATCTGTTATCTTACATAAAATTTTATATAGGCTGTGAATTTAAAGAATAAATTAACAAATTGAAAAGTAGCTGCATGAAATTAATCAGTGCAGCTGAATTATTCAATTTTTTTTCATTAAAATTATTTAACATTAATCCTACAGCCTGCAGCGTTATTCGCGCACTTGCAAGCAGGAATCGGTCACTTATGAAGCGCCGCAAAGCCTCGCTGGTTGAGAAGATGTTAATAAATGATATTCACATTAATCAGTTAATAATCAGCAATGAGATTTAAAAAACAAAATAAAGCACCAGTCATATCTTTCATTGCAGCCTAAATTCATTAAAAAGAAGCCCGGAAACAGCAGAATAACCCGCAAAAAATAGCAGGTTTTCACGAAATCTTCTCCTGTTTGCCCTTCAAAATAGCGGCACCTGGGAGTACATTGCTCGGTGCAATCTTCCACGGCAGGAAGCTGCACCCTATGAGAAAAGGTCAAGGTTCATGTCCACCATTGAAAAATCCAGCAAATTAGATAACGTCTGTTACGACATCCGCGGTCCGGTACTTAAGGAAGCCAAACGTCTCGAAGAAGAGGGCAACAAAGTCCTCAAGCTGAACATTGGCAACCCGGCCCCTTTCGGCTTTGACGCTCCCGATGAGATTCTCGTCGATGTGATTCGCAATCTGCCTACCGCACAGGGCTACTGTGACTCCAAAGGGCTATACTCCGCGCGCAAAGCGATTATGCAGCACTACCAGGCGCGCGACATGCGCGATGTAACGGTCGAAGACGTTTATATCGGCAACGGCGTATCAGAATTAATCGTTCAGGCCATGCAGGCTCTGCTTAACAGCGGCGACGAGATGCTGGTACCGGCACCGGATTATCCGCTCTGGACCGCCGCCGTGTCGCTGTCTGGCGGTAACGCCGTTCACTACCTGTGTGATGAATCCGCAGGCTGGTTCCCGGATCTTGATGATATCCGCTCGAAGATAACGCCGCGTACACGCGGCATCGTGATCATCAACCCGAACAATCCCACCGGTGCGGTCTATTCTAAAGAGCTGCTGCTTGAGATTGTAGAAATCGCCCGCCAGCACAACCTGATCATCTTTGCCGATGAAATCTACGACAAGATCCTCTACGACGAGGCTCAGCACCATTCGATTGCCGCGCTGGCACCGGATCTGCTGACGGTAACGTTCAACGGCCTGTCAAAAACCTATCGCGTCGCCGGCTTCCGCCAGGGATGGATGGTACTCAACGGCCCGAAAAAGCACGCCAAAGGCTATATCGAAGGGCTGGAAATGCTGGCCTCAATGCGCCTTTGTGCCAACGTTCCTGCCCAGCATGCCATTCAGACTGCGCTCGGCGGCTATCAGAGCATCAGCGAATTTATCGTCCCCGGCGGGCGCCTGTACGAGCAGCGCAACCGCGCCTGGGAGCTGATCAATGAAATTCCCGGCGTCAGCTGCGTGAAGCCGAGCGGCGCGCTGTATATGTTCCCGAAAATCGACGCTAAACGTTTCAATATCCATGACGACCAGAAAATGGTGCTGGATTTCCTGCTGCAGGAAAAAGTGCTGCTGGTTCAGGGCTCCGCCTTCAACTGGCCATATCCGGATCACGTGCGCATCGTTACCCTGCCGCGTATTGATGATTTGGAAATGTCGATAACGCGCTTTGGCCGCTTCCTCAGCGGCTATCATCAGTAATTGCCCCACAATCAGGCTGCCTCGCGCAGCCTGATTTGCATCCTGGCGCGCCTCGCCGCACAATGAAAAACATTGTAGCTCCGCAGCACAGGTAACCTATGACCCAAAGCCATTTCTTTGCCCATCTCGCCCGTCTCAAACTGATCAACCGCTGGCCGCTGATGCGCAACGTGCGCACGGAGAACGTGTCCGAACACAGCCTGCAGGTCGCCATGGTCGCCCACGCGCTGGCCGCGATCAAAAACCGCAAATTTAGCGGCCAGGTGAATCCCGAGCGCATCGCGCTGCTCGCCATGTACCACGATGCGTCTGAAGTCCTGACCGGCGATCTGCCAACGCCGGTAAAATATTTCAACTCGCAAATCGCCCAGGAGTACAAGGCCATCGAGAAAATCGCCCAGCAGAAGCTGGTAGAAATGGTGCCGGAAGAGCTGCGGGATATTTTTTCTCCGCTGATCGACGAGCATCAGTACAGCGATGAGGAGAAATCCCTTGTTAAGCAGGCCGATGCGCTGTGCGCCTACCTTAAATGCCTGGAGGAACTGTCGGCCGGAAATAACGAGTTTCTGCTGGCGAAAGGCAGGCTGGAAAAAACGCTTAGCGAGCGGCGCAGCGAGGAGATGGACTACTTTATGCAGGTTTTTGTCCCAAGCTTTCAGCTGTCGCTGGATGAGATAAGCCAGGACTCCCCGTTGTAATTGCCTGCCGGGCAGGCTCTGTCCGGCAGCACTCGGGTTAAAACGGAAACAGCAGCGGGATTAACAGGACGCACACCAGCATCACCAGTACCGTAAAGGGTACGCCAATCTTCACGAAGTCGCTGAACGCGTACTTGCCGGGGCCGAGCACCAGCGTGTTGACCGGTGAAGAGACCGGCGTCATAAAGGCCGCGGACGCCGCCATTGCCACCACCATTGCAAACGGATAAGGCGACACGCCCATGGATGATGCTGCCGCCAGCGCAATCGGCGCCATCAATACCGCCGTGGCGGTATTGGAGATAAACAACCCGATGGTGGCGCACATCACGAACAGGCACACCATCATCAAATAGGGCCCCTGCCCGCCGCCGACTTCCATCAGGCCTTTAACGATAAGCTCCACGCCGCCGGTTTTTTGT
>NZ_CAJYMB010000004.1 GCF_913775985.1 uncultured Pluralibacter sp.
TTTTACTACCGATCAGCTGTTTATGCTGACCGCGCTGCCGGCGCTTTCCGGCGCGCTGCTGCGCGTACCCTACGCATTTATGGTACCGATTTTCGGCGGCCGCCGCTGGACGGCGTTCAGTACCGGGATCATGATCGTGCCGTGCGTGTGGCTCGGTTTTGCCGTGCAGGATCCGTCAACCTCATTCAATACTTTCGTTATTATTGCGCTGCTGTGCGGTTTCGCCGGCGCTAATTTTGCATCAAGTATGGCCAATATCAGCTTCTTTTTCCCGAAAGAGAAGCAGGGCGGTGCGCTGGGCGTTAACGGCGGCCTGGGCAACATGGGCGTTAGCGTTATGCAGCTGGTCGCGCCGCTCGTGGTTTCGCTGGGGATTTTTACCGTCTTTGGTGGTCACGGTGCAGAGCAGGCAGACGGGTCGCGCATCTATCTGGAGAACGCCGCGTGGATCTGGGTGCCGTTCCTGGTGATTTTCACCCTCGCGTCGCTGTTTGGCATGAACGATATTGCCGCGTCAAAAACCTCTCTCAGCAAACAGCTGCCGGTGCTCAAGCGCGGTCATCTGTGGATCATGAGTCTGCTGTATCTGGCCACCTTTGGCTCATTTATTGGCTTCTCGGCAGGGTTTGCGATGCTGGCGAAAACCCAGTTCCCGGACATTAACATCATGCACTACGCCTTCTTCGGCCCGCTGGTCGGCGCGCTGGCGCGCTCTGCGGGCGGTGCGATTTCCGACCGCCTGGGCGGGATCCGCGTTACGCTGGTGAACTTTGTAGTGATGGCTATTTTCTGCGGCCTGATCTTTATGACCCTGCCCGCAAACGGTGTTGGTGGCAATTTCGAAGCCTTCTTCGGCGTCTTTATGGTGCTGTTCCTGACTGCCGGGCTGGGGAGCGCTTCAACTTTCCAGATGATTTCCGTTATTTTCCGCAAGCAGACCGCTGAGCGCGTTAAAGCCCAGGGCGGCAGCGACGAGGAAGCTTCACGCGAGGCGGCAACCGATACGGCCGCCGCGCTGGGCTTTATCTCCGCCATCGGCGCCGTAGGTGGATTCTTTATCCCTAAAGCGTTCGGCACTTCCCTGGCAATGACCGGTTCTCCGGCAGGGGCGATGAAAGTCTTCCTCGTCTTTTATATTGCCTGCGTGGCCATCACCTGGGTGGTGTACGGACGTAAAGCAAAATAAAGCTCATGCTTTCATGACTGTCAGGCGCGATTTTATCGCGCCTTTTTTATTTTTCACTGGTGAAAATACCTCGCCAGAGATCGGCATCGGCAAAGTTGCCGCGGCTATACCCCTTAATACCTCAGCGGGAGGTCTTAGACTTCTGCAATCGGCACATTTTAATTAAAAGCATTACAAAACATTAAGTTATTTAAATTCGTTAACTAATACTATGGGAGTAGATACGCGCAGTTCACGATTTCGGAACAAATCCCGCCTTGATCATCATCAATTCTCTCCATCATTCAGGACGTTACTGTCGGCCCCATCAATGATTGCAATGTCGATTATCAGAGAGCCACAGGCTTCAACAGGAGAAACCCGATGAGCAAATTTCTGGACCGGTTTCGCTACTTCAAGCAGAAGGGCGAAACCTTTGCCGATGGGCACGGTCAGCTTCTGGAAACCAACCGGGATTGGGAGGATGGTTACCGTCAGCGCTGGCAGCACGATAAAATTGTGCGTTCTACCCACGGCGTAAACTGCACCGGTTCATGCAGCTGGAAGATTTACGTCAAGAATGGTCTGGTTACCTGGGAAACCCAGCAGACCGACTATCCACGTACCCGTCCGGATTTGCCGAATCACGAACCGCGCGGCTGCCCGCGCGGCGCCAGCTACTCTTGGTATCTCTACAGCGCTAACCGCCTTAAATATCCGCTGATGCGCAAGCGCCTGATGAAGATGTGGCGCGAAGCGAAGGTGCAGCATTCGGATCCGGTTGATGCCTGGGCTTCGATTATCGAAAACGCCGATAAGGCGAAAAGCTTCAAGCAGGCGCGCGGCCGCGGCGGCTTCGTGCGCTCCTCCTGGCAGGAAGTCAATGAGCTGATTGCGGCTTCAAACGTCTACACTGTCAAAAATTATGGTCCGGATCGCGTGGCGGGCTTCTCGCCGATTCCGGCGATGTCGATGGTTTCTTATGCCGCGGGTGCCCGCTATATTTCGCTGCTGGGCGGTACCTGCCTGAGCTTCTACGACTGGTACTGCGACCTGCCGCCGGCGTCCCCGCAGACCTGGGGCGAGCAGACCGACGTGCCGGAATCTGCCGACTGGTATAACTCCAGCTACATTATCGCCTGGGGCTCTAACGTGCCGCAGACCCGCACGCCGGATGCCCACTTCTTTACTGAAGTCCGCTATAAAGGCACCAAAACCGTCGCCGTTACCCCGGACTATGCCGAAATCGCCAAGCTGTGCGATCTGTGGCTGGCACCGAAGCAGGGCACCGATGCTGCGATGGCGCTGGCGATGGGCCACGTAATGCTGCGCGAGTTCCATCTCGATAAGCCGAGCCAGTATTTTACCGATTACGTGCGCCGCTACACCGACATGCCGATGCTGGTGATGCTGGAAGAGCGCGATGGCTACTACGCTGCCGGGCGCATGCTGCGCGCGTCGGATCTGGTGGGCGCGCTGGGTCAGGAAAAAAATCCTGAATGGAAGACGGTCGCCTGTGATGAAAACGGCGAGATGATGGCGCCAAACGGCTCCATCGGTTTCCGCTGGGACGGTCAGGGCAAGTGGAACCTTGAGCAGCGCGACGGCCAAAGCGGCGATGAAGTACAGCTGCGCCTGTCGATGCTCGGCGGTCACGACGATATTGCCGAAGTTGGCTTCCCGTACTTCGGCGGCGACGGCACCGAACACTTTAACAAGGTCGAGCTGGAAAACGTCCTGATGCACAAGCTGCCGGTTAAGCGCGTGCAGCTGGCGGACGGTACAACTCAGCTGGTTACCACCGTTTACGACCTGACTCTGGCGAACTATGGCCTGGATCGCGGTCTGGGTGATACTCACTGCGCCAGCAGCTACGACGATATCAAAGCCTATACGCCGGCCTGGGCCGAGCAGATCACCGGCGTGCCGCGCGCGCAGATTATCCGCACCGCCCGCGAGTTTGCGGACAACGCCGACAAAACCCACGGCCGCTCGA
>NZ_CAJYMB010000005.1 GCF_913775985.1 uncultured Pluralibacter sp.
AATCCGCACCAGAGCCTGCCGCAGCTTTGCCGGATCGAGATCCCGTCCGTCGAATTCGACGTACAGGTGCGCCGCAACCCCGCCTAGCGCGCCCCGGGTATTGCGCCCAAACCAGCAGGCGGCCTGCATTGGCGTTAATTCTGTCATTGTTTCCATCCCTGAAGATTACTGCCGGGTTTTAGCCCAGCTGGCAACGGCATCCAGCGCGTGCTCGGCGCTGGCAAAAGTCGGGGTGAATACCTGGCTGGCGGTGAGAAACAGGATCCGGTTTTCCCGCGCGGGACGCATATACCGCGACCACATCGGCGCAATGCGCTCAAGCGCGGCGCGGGTGGCCTGTTCGTCCTGCTCCCGGCTGCCCCAGCTGTTGAGAACCACCAGCAGATCCGGATTCAGCTCAACAAATTTTTCGCTGCTCAGGGGTAAAAGCAGCTGCGAGCCGCCGCGCTTCGCTGCCGGATCCAGCCGCGCGTAGCCCAAATCCTCCAGCGCCTGAGTAAAGCCGGTAGCCTCGCCCACCACGTTAATATGATCGTTAATCAGCACTGGCAGATAGGTCTTGCCTGCCGTCCCTTTCGGCAGCAGCGCGCGGACGGCGGCCACGCGCTGCATGTAGGCCGCTTCCCGCTGGCGGAAGGCCGCTTCGCGGCCGGTAAGGCGCGCCAGACTCTCTTCGATGCTGAAACGGTGAAAGCTGCCGGAGAGGAAGTTCTGCAGGTAGACTGGCGCAACGGTGGAGAGCTGCTTCACTTTGTCCACGTCAAATTCGGTGCCGATGATCAGGTCGGGCTTCAGCGCGTTGAGCTTTTCCAGGCTCACTTCCCGACCGGCACCGATGCCTTTTGGCTTGACGCGCCCTTTGCCCAGCACGGCGTCGACAAAATCGGTACCCAGCTGATAGCTGCCGTCATCCCCCCGGCCAAAGCTACCGACGGGCTGGACGCCCAGCTCCATCAGCGGCAGGCCCACCGCCGGCTCACTCATCACCACGATCCGCTGCGGCGAGCGGGGGATCGTGACCTCCCGCCCAAGCCCGTCCGTGACCTGATAAGACTCGGCGCAGGCGGACGCCGCCAGCAGGAGCAGGCCGAGAGTCCGAAAGGCATATCCTGCCAGGTCTTTTACGCGGATACCGCAGAGGCCGGCCCGCATGCTCCCTGCGCGCCTCACAGCGCCACCTCTGCCAGCGGAAGATCCAGCATCTCTGATGTTGCAAACAGGGTAAAGAGAGTCTCGACGGCCGCGCTGATTTGCCGGGCCAGCGGCGTCGGATAGCGGCCAGTCCGATAGGTTATCACCAGCCTGAGCCGCTTCTCGCCGTCGATAATGTCCTCCATGATTTCAAACTGCAGGCCGAACATGGACGCCTTTTTGTCGGCGTCAATCTGCCGGTAGCGAACATCGCTTCCTTGCGGATCGCGCAGCGTGCCGTTCAGCGCATTGCTGGCGTGGATCTGGATATAGACATCAAACAGCAGCCCCTCTTCGGGGGCCATCCCCAGCGACTGCTGGATAATATCCATCGGCACATCGGCATAGGCCATTGACTCATTGACAGTGTCCCGCACCGCTGCGATCAGCGACGCCACGGTCTGTTCAGCATCGAACGTCACCCGATGAGCCACCATCGTGGTGAAGTAACCCACGGTTTCGTAGGTGTCCTTGTCCGTGCGCCCCGAGGCGGAGGTGCCAATGGCAATATCGCTGAGGTTGCCCAGCTTGTGCAGCGCGAGGGCAATTGCCGCGTAGGCCACGGTAAACAGCGAGGCGCTGTGTTTGCGGGCCAGGCTATACAGCCCGCGGATGACCTCCGGGCGCGGGCGGAATTCGAGCCATTCGGCCGCAGACGCATCTGCGCTGGCGCTGTCAGCGTTGTTTGGCTGCGCCAGCGCCAGCCCGCGGGTGGCGTCGCGCAGCATCCGGGTCCAGTAAGCGAGATGCTGCGGATCCACGCCCGCGGCCCGCTGGCGCCGGGCGACGGTAAAGAAGTCCAGCGCCGGCTTTTGCCAGACGGGCGCGCCCCCGGCCCCGCGGGCGGCGTAGGCCAGGGAAAGCTCTTCCATGATGACGTTCAGCGACCACTCGTCTATCGCCATATGATGAATCAGCAGCGACAGGGCCTGCCGCCCGGTAGCCGCATTGTGCAGCACCCGGACTCTCAGCGGCAGCTCCCGCGCCAGGTCAAAGCGCCAGGCGGCCTCGTCCTCCAGCGTGACGCCCTGGCTCTCGCTGCTGCGCCAGAACCATTTGTAATTTGCGAGCTGCCCGATATCCACTGCCTGCTGCCGGCCTTCCCCATTGCGCTCGAAGTAGAGCGCGCGCAGGCTGGGGTGCCGTTCAAGAATATCGCCCAGCGCCGCCTCGAGCCGCGCTTCGTCCACGCTATCCTGCAGGTCCAGCGCAAAGGGCAGATTGAAAATAGTGCCAAAATCGTAGGCGCGGTAAGCCTGCCACAGCGAATGCTGCGCCAGCGCCAACGGCGCACTCGCGTCGTCCGGCCCCCCTGACGCAGAGGCGCGGTCAGGATCAGAAGCCGCGGCCGGTACCGCGTGGGGCGCCAGCGCGGCGGCGGTGGGATAGCGGAAGAAATCGGCGAAACGCACCTCCAGCCCGCGCGCGCTCAGCAGACGCCCCGTCACCCGCGTCGCCAGCAGCGAGTGCCCGCCCCAGTCGAAAAAGTCGTCGTCCGCCGTCATCTCTGGCGCGTTAAGCACCGCGCGGAACTCCGCTAAAATGGCCGCCGTCGCCGCCGCGGCGTTGGGGCGCGCCGGGTGTTCCGCAGCCGCTGGCGCCTCAACGTCCTGTGCGGGAACAGGGCTAAACGCCGCAGCGTCCTCATCCAGTAAAAATGCCGCCAGACCCTCCAGCAAATACTCCCCGGCCGAGACGCGCACTCCCTGACCTAGGGTCAATATCAGGGTGACGAGCTCTGTCCCGGACGTCTCCAGCGCCAGTTCGATATCCGGACACGGCGCGCGGGTTGGCAGCAGGAGCGGCTCGCCCGGCCAGAGGGGATCCTCCCTGCCGCCGGGTTCCGGCAGCAGCCGGATGAAGACAGGCGCGGTGTCACCCGCTACCTGCCCCGCCGGTAAATCCAGCGCGCGGTCGACGGCGGTAAGCGACACGTCATCGTCGCCAGCGGCCAGGGTCAGATAGCGCGGACCGTCTTCCGTCAGCAGGCACAGCGGCAGATCGGTTTTGCCGCTGTGCCTGCTGATAAAGCGGGCAGCGTGCAGGATAATCCCCGTCTGCAGCCCGCGCCGGGTTCCGTCGCCGCGCACCTGTGCCCGCAGGTTCGCGGCACCGAGCGTGATTTTCCAGCGCATTGCCAGCCCGCTATCTGCAACGTAATCTTCGCGACCGGGAACCGCACTGGTGATAGCGCCCGCATCAGGGATGCGGTGCAGCCAGGGCGCGGCCGGGGCGGAAAGCGCATTGGGCAGCTGCAGAGCAGGACGCTGCAGCGCAAAAGCCGCAGGCGCCTCACCGGCGCACGCTCTCTCCATGAAGCGCAGGATGGCAGCTTCGTTGGCGGCGGGAGCGGCAATTTCGTGCACGAGCAGCACCAGCAGAGCCTGTTTTTCGCTGCGGATAATCAACGCCGAAAACGGCGCGTCGCGTTGGGGATCCCAGGCCTGCGCCTGGCGGGCAAGAATATGCTCAACCGCCGTCGGATACGATTCAGCGGCAATAAATTCGATGCAGGATTGCCACTCTGGCGCGATATATTTCGTAAGCTCGCCATCATCACTGAGGGTATATCGCACATTAAAATCGGGGACGCCGGCAATAAGCTGGCGGAGGGCATCAAACAGCGGAGTAATATTTTGTGGATTGCGAATTTGCCAGCCCGCAATATGTTTCATTATGCAGTCCGGGTTCTGCTGCTGATAAAGCCAGATCTGCTCTTCATAATCAGATACCGGTTCCGGGTACATCCCTGAATGACTGCGCATCATAGAATCCTCTTGTTATACCGAAAGTAAAAGACCGCCTGCGTCAAAGCACCGTCGTTTGCAAACGCGTTATACCCCGTAATAAACCCATTAAATTCGCAAGGAAATAAAGTTATATCCCTGCGAATTGCATGCTTATATTTCATACTGGCAAATCATTGATTACATTTAAAATATTAATAAATATAATTTACATGCTCGCCGTATAAGCAGCAAAAATCGATGCCTCACTTCAGCAGATAATCATCCTCATCGTAAGTTTTGCCCGCCCGCCACGTGATTTTCAAAATAGCGAACTCCGCATTTCAATCCTCATCACGCATAGGTATTCCGCTTCGAACAAGGTTTTTACTCCGCCCGCCACTTTCTATTAGCCTGAAATGAAATGACTTTAATTTTCCGCTTAAGCGCCGCCGCGTTTAGCCATCAGATTTAATTTTTCGCAGCGCCCGGAAACTTCAGCACGGACCTATAAATAGTTCTTTCCAATTATTACAGCTGTGATATACATTTACAAACACAAATGATAATCATTATGATTCTCATAAATCATAACAACTACCGCAGCAATTTCAAGGTTGAAAAGGAATCCACATGAACAGGCTAACTACGCCGGGAAACCGGCTTATCTCGTACGGAAAACTCGTCATCAACGGCGCGCTGGCGATCTCTTTATCGTCGCTGTGCGGGCAAGCCCTGGCCGCCGGAGAAGAGGAAAAAACCGCCAATCCTCAGGATCTCAATGAAATCATTGTCACCGGCGAGAAAACGGACCGCTCGCTGCGAAGAACGCCGAGCTCGGTTACCGTTATCTCCGGTGAAGAGATAAAAGCCAGACCTGACGCGGCGACCTTCTCCGACCTGCTGCAGGGGACGCCTAACGTACTGTACACCAGCCCCAACGGCGCCCCCACGATCCGCGGTATTGATACCAATGGTCCACTCAGCGGCGGTAACACTTTCCTTTCAAAACCCATTCCCCGGGCCACCATTAACGTGGACGGCCGCTATATCAGCGCCGCGGAATTTGGCCTCGGCGGCGGCGCCCTGTGGGATGTCAGTTCGATGGAAGTGTTTCGTGGGCCACAGACGACTTCGCAGGGCGCCAACAGTATCGCCGGCGCGATCGTGGTAAAAACCAACGATCCGACCTTTACGCCGGAGTTTGACGGCCAGGTGCTGTACGGGTCCCATGCTAAAAAACGCGCTTCCTTTGCCGCCAGCGGCCCGGTTAGCGACGACCTCGCCCTGCGCGTGGCGATGGATTACAGCGGCCGGCATAACTTCATCAACTACACCAACCCAAACTATTTTGACTCCGGCCTCGACAAGCGCTACGAGAATATGGATGCCCGGGTCAAGGCGCTCTTCCAGCCGGCGGAAAGCCCGTGGTTCAAGGCCAAACTGACCTACTCGCACTCCACGGCAGAAAGCCCGGACGCCGAGTCCGCCACCCGGCCCTATCACGATCTGCAAAACGCCGCGCTGAGCACCAACCGCTCGCGCACCGTCAATGACGTGGGTATTTTCGATTTGCAGTATGATTTTGAAAACGACATGACGCTGTCAAACCAGGCTCAGTACTCCTACTCCCGCTACCGCTATACCTTCACCAAAATGTTCCCCGGTATCGCCAGGCGCGATTCGCACAACGTGTCGAACGAGACGCGACTGAATTTTGGTACGGAAGAGTCTACCTGGAGCGGCATGGCGGGCGTCTTCTACTCCAAAGACACCGCCACCAACATTCTGAATAACACCCTGGGCAAGGCCGATGCCGATCTGACCAACACCAGCCTCGGCATCTTCAGCGAACTGACCCGCCGGCTGGGGGAGAAATGGCGTCTCACCGGAGGCGTGCGCTACCAGTACGACAAGATCAAACACCAGGGCGATACCAGCTACGTCCCCGGGGTTTATCATAATTACAGCAAAGGATTTGACTCGGTGCTGCCGAAAGCCTCGCTGAGCTACGATATTACCAACGATGTCACCGTGGGCGCGCTGGTCAGCAAAGGATCGGCGCCCGGCGGGACCGGCGTCAACTTCTCCGGCCACTCTTACTACACCTTTTCCCCGGAAAAAGCGTGGAACTATGAGCTCTTCTCACGCATTAACGCGCTGGATAACCGTCTGCTGCTGACCAGCAACCTGTTCTACACCGACTATAAAAACTTTCAGAGTTCCGTCACTGATTACACGGACGACAGGCCTAACGGTTCGATCCTGGTAAACGCCGACAAGGCGGTCACCTACGGATTCGAAACCGGCGCCGATTACCGGGTGCTTAACAGCCTGCGTCTGCGCAGCGGCGTGGGGCTGCTGCACACGGAAATCAAAAAGTTCAGCGACTATCGCGGCAATGATTTTGAAGGGAAGAAATTCGCCAAAGCGCCGGGGTATATGTTCAATGTCGGCGCCGACTGGGATATCACCGAGCAGGTGCGCCTGAGCGGCGACGTGCGCTACGTCAACCGCTACTACTCCAACGATCAGAACGATCGCGATTTGCGCGTGGGCTCTTACGCTATCTCCAACCTCCGGCTGGGCTACAGCCCGACGCGAAACATCGAGTTGTTCACTTACGCTAACAACATCTTCGATCGCCGCACCCCAGCCTATAAGGCCAACGACCGTACAGCTGGCGTCACCGGCACCATGATTGCGCCGCGTGAACTTGGCATCGGCATGAAGGCGCGCTTTTGATCGCGATTTAACACCATAAGGAGTACGTGATGGATCCGATTTCAACATTAGGCCAGGTAACCAATCTCGCGCAGCAGTTCTCGCAGCTGGATACGCTCTGGTCGCCGAAAGTGATTGCGCAAACAGGCGACTTTCGGGTCATTATCCTGCTCGCCGACGGCGAGTTCATCTGGCACACCCACGAGCACGAAGACAAGCTGTTTATGGTGATCGACGGCGAGCTGCTGATTGACTTTAGAGAACGACCCACCGTCGCCATTCAGAAAGGCGAGTTTTTCGTGGTGCCGAAAGGCGAAGAGAGCAAACCAAGGTCGGAAGTCCTGACCCGGCTGCTGCTGATCGAGCCGATTATCCACGCGCCGAAAGTCAACGGACAGTGACCAACGTTCGCGCAGCGCGCGGCGCGCTACGTCTTTTATCGCCAGAAGGAGCTGAATCACAATGGAACTTCCCCTTACGCCTCTCCAGCAGGCCTACCTGCTGGGACGCGGCGACAGCTGGCCGCTCGGCGGGGTTGCGATGCACGATTTTCGCGAATATCGCGCTTTCGGACTGGATCTCAACCACCTCAGAACCCGCCTGGCGGAACTGATCGGGCACTACCCTGCCCTGCGCACCTGCATCGACACATCGCGCGGCACCCGCCGCGTTTGTCCGGAAGTCGAACTTAATCTGGATCACCATGACCTGCGCGCCCTCAGCGAGGACGACGCCACGCGGGAAATACAGGCGCTGCGCGAGCGCCACTCGCACAACCTCCACGATCCGGCCCGGCCGCCGTGGCGCATCGTGGTCATACAGTTTGCCGGGCGGACAGATCCGCCGGCGCCAGCCTATGACACGCTGATATTCACCAGTTTTGACGCACTGATCCTCGACGGCAGCGGGATTTCTTTTCTGATTGCCAGACTGTTTGATCAAAGTCCGCTGCTTCCGGCGTTGCCGGATCCCACCGCATTCGCCCCCGAAGTGGCTCACACCCGTCGCCAGGCCGACGCCGCCTGGTGGCGCGCCAGGCTGCAGGACGCCGTTATTCCGCCGGCACTGCCCTGGCATACCCCGCTCGCTGCCATTAGCGCCTCCCGCTACCGCCGGGCGTGCCTGACGCTCCCGCGCGATATGCTCAAACAGCTCGGCCGGCTGGGATCGCCTCACGCGCTGCTGCGCAATACCCTGCTGTCGACCCTGATCCTTGATACGCTGCTGCACTGGACCAGCGATGGTGGGCTGTGCGTCGGTGTGCCGGTCGCGTTTCCTTCAGCAAGCGGCGAGCTGGGCAACGCCTCGACGTTTATGGCGCTGCGCTATCCCCGGGGCGGCGAAGATTTTCTCTCCCGCGCCCGGGCGCTGCAGGAGGACGTGCTGAGCGGCCTCGACCATCTCGCCTTTTCCGGCGTGGATCTTTCCCGGCAGCTGTTGAAACAAAGCCAGGGCGGGCCCGCGTTGCCGGTCATCCTCACCAACTGCCTCGGCTGGGAGACGCTGCCCGCCGACGCGCCGGTGCGCTACAGCGGCGGGCTGACCCAGACGCCGCAGGTGGCTATCGACATCCGCCTGATGTTCGACAGCGAGAAAAATATTCAGATTGCCATCGACTATGCCGTGCAGGCGCTATCCCCCGAGATAATAGACGCCGTGCTGGCTGCCCTGCAGCGGCGCGTGGTGCGCTGCTGCCAGCAGCAAAGTTTGTCCATTACCCCTGCGGAGTTTATCGACCTGTCGCACTATCGGCACAACACCGAACGGGCAGAGATTGCTGCGACACCCTGGCTGGCGGAGCTCGCCGGGCGGCTTTTCGATCCTGGGAACGGCGCAACGGCGCTTATCTGCGATAACCAAAAGCTAACCTATAGCGAGCTGGGGCAGCGGGTGGCAACCGCCATCGCTCAGCTTCAGCAGCGCGGGATGGGCCCGGGCCGCATCGCGGCGCTATACCTGCCGCGCGGGCCGGAACGGGTGATCCTCAGCCTCGCCTGTGCCCTGCAGGGTATTATCTGGGTTCCTCTGGACATCGGCTCTCCGCCTGAGCGGATCGCCGGGCTGCTGGAAAACTGCAGCCCGGACCTGGTGGTTCACGGCGGCGGGCTGGCCGCGACAAACGGCCTGGCCGCCGACGCGCTGCTGTTGCCGACAGAGGCCCCGCCGCAGCTGCCTGACGAACAGACGCTTGCCCGGCGAAGCGCCGGTGAATCGGCAAGCTATTACCTGTATACCTCCGGCACCACCGGCAGTCCCAAATGCGTGGTGCTCAACAATCGCGCGACGGGCAACGTTATCCACCAGACCCGCCAGCGCTGGGCGGTCACTCCCGAAGACGTGTTTATCTCCGTAACGCCGCCGCACCACGATATGGCGATGTTCGATCTGTTTGGCGCTCTTAGCGCCGGGGCAACGCTGGTACTTCCTGCGCCGCACGAAGAAAAAGATGCCATCGCCTGGAACCGGCTGGTCCAGCGCCACCGGGTAAGCCTGTGGTGCTCGGTTCCGGCGATACTGGAAATGTTGCTCGCCTGCAAAACGGCTGACAGTCTGCGCTCCCTGCGCCTGGTGGCGATGGGCGGCGATTTTATCAAGCCCGACATTGTGCAGACGTTGCGCGCGCTCGATCCGCCGCCGACGCTGTTTTCCCTCGGCGGGCCGACTGAAACCACCATCTGGAGTATCTGGCACCCTGTCGCTGCGGAAGATACCCGCGCCGTACCCTACGGCCGACCGCTGGCGGGCAACGGCTATTTCATCTGCCGCGACGACGGCAGCCACTGCCCCACCGGCGTTACTGGCCGTATCCACACCGCGGGCGTGAATCTGGCACTGGGCTATCTGGAGCGGGGCGAGCTGAAGCAGCACGACTTCATCACCCTTGCCGACGCGAGCGGCGAGCCTCTGCGGGCCTTTCGCACCGGAGATCGGGGCTACTATCGTCCAGACGGTAGCATCATGTTTGCCGCCCGGATTAACGGCTACGTGAAGATCCGCGGCGCGCGGGTATCCCTGCCGGAAATCGAAGGCGTTCTGCGCCAGCATCCGGCCATTGCCGATATCGCGGTGGTCGATTATGTCGATTCGCAGAACGGCGAAACGGCGCTCGGCGCGCTCTACTCCACCTTTGACCGCAGGCCGGTGCCGCGGGCGACGCTGCACGCCTTCGCCGCCCGCGCCCTGCCGGGCGGCCATATTCCGGGCCGCTTTATTCACGCCGCCAATCTGCCCCTGTCGGCTAATGGCAAAATCGATCGCCAGCAGATCCGCAACCTGCTCGGCACCCGCCCAGCCGCGGCGGAAGCGCCGACGCGCAGTGCCGCCATCGTGGCAATTTACTGCCGGGCTATCGGTGTGGCACCGCGGGAGGAGTGGGGAGCGGAGACGGCTTTCATTGCAATGGGACTGAAGCTGCCGCACGTTAAACAGGCGGCCGGGCAGCTTAACGCCGCATTTGGCTCCCGACTGGAAGCCGGGCTGCTGCTGCGGTGCAGAAATGCCAGGGAAGTGGAAGCACTGCTTGACGAACAGGCGGGGTGATTTTAACTTTTTAGCGGTTATATTTCGCCAGCGACAGGGCTTACGGTAATCCAGCCCAAAACCTTAAAAAAGGAAGCAAAATGTCCTTAATACGAATAACAGTGCTTATTGTCGTTTTTTCTTCGTTTTATACCACCAGCAGCCTGGCCGACGAGCCGCGAAAGGTTATTACCTATTCTGTCGCTAACGAACGCATAACGCTTCCCCCTCGCTGTGTTAAAAGCGCGATTCTCAGGGAGGCTGCTGTCGGTAACTCGCCGCTACTGTCGCGATCCATTATGTTCATGATTCAGCCCGGCGCCGAATGTGCAGATCACTTGAATGCTTTTTTCGAGCGGCATATTGGCTCGATGGTATCAACGCGGTTTGGCCAGCAGGAGATAATGCAGCCGACAAAAATCATTAACGCATTGAGGGTGGAGAGAGGATTTTCACAGTATGTAGAGGATAAATTGCTGGCTGAGGAAATTATCGCTACATATAACTAAATGTTAAGACTTATAGCAACATCGTAATTTTAGCCACAACAACCGTCGCTATAATACCGGCTTCGCCACGTCAGATTGCTTATTTCCCTGGCGTTGGGTAAAAAGGCGTGTCAAATAACATTCTGCCCACTTAATAATTCGAACTGCATGGCAAAAGCGGTGAGCTGCGCCGGTATTGACCGGCAATAAGCCAGCGCGCATGCGGCTTGAGGTACGACGGGTTTAACAGGGAAACAGGAATGCCATCTTTATCAGCCCGACACACCGTGACTTCTCTTACTGCAATAGCACTGGCGCTGCTGCTTTCAGCCTGCGGCACATCGCAGCTCAGCGCCGAGGTTCACGCCCGTCAGTACGCGAATACCGCCGCAGACAATCAGTTTTCCCCTAACTTCGTTATCAACCGGGCCGACACTGCACGCTCGATGGTAAAGTTTCTCGACCAGTTTCACGCGCTGGGTGCAAAAGATCGCGCTGCAAGGCTACCCGAATCACAAGCCATCAAGCGAGCCGGACTGATGCGCGACAGGCAATTTTTAGACTCGCTGCATTCACGAGAAACCTTTGCCGGAAAAACCTATGATACAAGCACGCCCGCGCCGGATAAAATTCGCGACGCGTTAGGAAAAGCGATCGCTGAAACTTATCTCAACGGCTATAAAGGGAAGCCCTGACATTCAGGAAGGCATTAAGGCTACCGGAACATCTTTCCCCGCAGCAGCAACATTTTAGAAAAGTGTTTCGGTCCATATAAACGGCTTCAGCCAATAGATCCCACCGGTTCCGGCATAAAATACATAACCTCATGTCAAATGAAACAGACTATTGCAATTAAAGTACCACCCAACCTTTGTAAAAAGAATCCAAAAGTCATAGCGTAATATTAACCCTGATAACCTACAGGCACATATTCGATTACTTTTTGGCATTAATTTATAACCTGAATGTATATTTCGCAGTAACCTTACGCCAATTATACCTGGCAAACTTCAGGGCGGATAAGTGTTGTCCGCACTCGAATTACTTGAAGTTTATACCTACGGGACAAACTTTATCTTAGCGAAATCAGATACAGGAAGACTATGAGAAACATATCTCTGGATATTCTGAAAGTGGTACTGGCAATATTCGTTTTTTCTATCCACATTCAACTATTTGCCAAATCGCTGCCGGTTACCGGCTATCTGCTGACCGACGGCATTTTTCGCCTGGCGGTTCCGCTGTTCATTGTGATTAACGGTTTTTTCCTTGCCCGCATTATCGGTACGGATAAGGTCAACGGCTTCCTTAAAAAGTTATTAACCCTCTATATTTTGTGGATGCTGATTTACGCTAAATACTGGTTTGACATCAATAATATTCCGCGCACGCTGATAACCGCCGTTTTTGGCTGCTTTCAGCTGTGGTACATCCCGGCGGTATTTCTCTCGACGCTAATGCTCAATCGCCTGTATCAGCACAGCGGGCGCTTTTTTGCGGTGCTGTGCTCGGGTCTGTTCATTATCGGGCTGGTAGTGCAGGCTTACGTTAATGCCACCAGCACCGGCCTGTCGCTGGCGGATAAGCTGTTCAGGCTCTTTTATTACCGCAACTTTCTGTTCGACGGCTTCCCGTTTCTGTGCCTCGGCTATTTCACCGGCAAGCATATTGAACGCATCAAAATGACGCTGCCCGCGCGGGGGCCGCTATTTTTAATCGCGGCGGTGATGCTGGTGCTGCTGATTGGTGAAAGCTGCCTGTATCTCTCTACCTTTGGCCTGGACTCCTCCAACGATCTGCTGATTATGACGGTGCCGCTGAGCGTGCTTATCTTCCTTATTTTTTCCTTCGTCATCAATATTCAGGGCAGCTCGCGGGCCATTGCCTCATTTTCCAGCGCCTTCTTCTTTTCGCATCTGCTGTGCATTTTCATTGCCAAAGATATTTTGCTGTATCTCGGCGATACCCAGCTCAACTATCACGTCGTCCTGAGCCTGGCGCTTAGCGCCGTGGTGTCGCTGATTCTGGTGAGGATTAAAAGCCGATACCCGCGCATGCCGCTGGTGGTATAGCGCCGCAGCAAGCTGGCTTTCAGAGAATGGAGCGTAAGAAACAAGAGAGATAACAAAACGGCGCCTTTGCCGAAGCAAAAGCGCCGCAGAGGCTTACTGTCCCGGAAGCGGAGGCAGTTTTGAGACGTCCGCGCTGCCCATCGCTTTTTTATCGCCGATAGCATCGCTGTCTTTACGCACTTTAGCCACATCAGAAGCGCTTACCGCCGGCGCTTTGTTGCCCCAGCTTGAGCGCACGAAGTTGGCAACGTCGGCGACCTGCTGGTCGTTCAGCCGCCAGCCGAAGGACGGCATGGTCAGCTGAGATACCGCGCCCTTCACCGCCGGCGTGGTGCTACCGGTGAGGATAATGTGGATAAGCGAGGTGGGATCCGAAGTCTGCACCACCGGATTGCCCTTCAGCATCGGGAACGCCCGCTTGTAGCCCGCGCCGTCGGTGCGGTGGCAGGCAGCGCAGTTGTCCACGTACAGGGCGGCGCCGGTTTTGCTGTCGTCGCCCTTCCACAGCTGCTGCGCGGTTTCGTCTTTCACCGGTTCGGCAGACTGCTTGCCGCCGGTGGGATTGAGCGATTTGAGATAGCGCGAGATAGCGGTAATGTCCTCGTCGGACAGATACTGCAGGCTGTGCTCAACCACGTCGCTCATGCCGCCAAATACCACGCTCTTGTCGTTGCGTCCGGTTTTGAGGAACTCAGAGAGATCGCTTTCGCTCCAGCTCCCCAGCCCTTCGCGATTCTCACCGCGCAGGCTGGTGGCTTCCCAGCCGTCAATCGGCGCGCTGCTGCCCGACAGAAACTTGTCGCTCTCGCTGTTGCTGAGCGCTTTCTCCTGCATGGTGAACGCGCGCGGGGTATGGCAGGCGCCGCAGTGGCCGAGCCCTTCAACCAGATAGCGGCCGCGTTCGATAACCGGATCGGCGCTGGCGTTGGCCTCGAAGGCCTTCGGATCCGGAGCGAACATGCCGCGCCAGATCCCCAGCGGCCAGCGCATCGACAGCGGCCACGGAATATCCACGTCGCGGTTAGCCTGCGCCACCGGCGCGACACCGTGCATAAAGTAGGCGTACATGGCGCGCATGTCCTCCTCATTTATGCGGGAGAACGACGGGTACGGCATCGCCGGGTAGAGCGTCGAACCATCTTTACGCACGCCTTTGCGTACCGCATCGTCAAACTCTTCAAAGGTATAGTTGCCGATGCCGTGCTCTTTGTCCGGCGTAATGTTGGTGGAGTAAATGGCGCCAATCGGCGTCATCATCGACAGGCCGCCGGCAAACGGCGTCCCCTTCGGACCGTTGGTGTGGCAGGCCACGCAGTCGCCCGCGCGGGCCAGATACTCACCGCGTTTAATCAATGAGGCACTGTCGGCGTCGTCCTGCGCCCAGCTGGCGCAGCTTATCAGCCCCAGCACCAGCGCGGATAAAAGTTGTTTTTTCATCATGGCGCTCCTTATGCCTGTACCAGCGGACCGGGGTTTTTCAGATACTGCTCGCGGATAGCCTTCGCTGACCAGTAGGCCAGCGCGGCAACCGTCCCGGTAGGGTTATAACCCAGGCCCTGCGGGAAGGCGGAGGCGCCAATCACAAACACGTTGTGCACATCCCAGCTCTGGAGATAGCGGTTAACGGCGCTGGTGTTCGGATCTTCACCCATTACCGCGCCGCCGTTCATGTGGGTGGTCTGGTAAGAGGTGGTGTCAAAGTGGCTGTTGGCGTGTTTCGGGCTGCCCATCATGTATTTCGGGTTCATGGCTTTGGCAATCGGGGCCATTTTCTCGTACATGAACTGCGCCATCTTGATGTCGTTCTCCTGCCAGTCAAACGTCATCCGCAGCAGCGGTTGGCCGTAGATGTTTTTGTAGGTCGGATCGAGATCGAGATAGTTTTGCTTGTAGGACTGGTGGGCACCGTGGGCGTCCATCGACAGGTGGTGCGTGTAGGTATCCGCCACCGCCGATTTCCACTTGCTGCCCCAGGCCGGGGTACCCGGGGGTACCGGCAGGCCGGAGATGGGCTTGGTGCCCGCCTGGTTAACCCACATCGGCGAGCCGCCCACGAAGCCGTGCGGCCCGTGATCAAAGTTGTCGGCGTTGAAATCATCCACGCCAACCCCGTTACCGCCCGCGCCGATGAACGGGTTAGTAAAGGTGTCTTTGTCAAAGATGGCCTTAATGGTGGTCATGTTCTGGTAGGCAAAGTTGCGGCCCACCACGCCCTCGCCGGTTTCCGGGTTGTACGGTTTGCCGATGCCGGAGAGCAGCATCAGGTGAACGTTATGGAACTGGAAGGCCCCGACAATCACCAGATCCGCCGGCTGCTCGACTTCGCGTCCCTGAGCGTCCACGTAGGTCACGCCGGTGGCGCGCTGCTTGTCATCGGTCAGGTTGACCTTCAGCACGTTGGCGTTGGTGCGCAGCTCGAAGCGTTTCTCCATGCGCAGCGCCGGGAGGATATTCACGTTCGGCGAGGCTTTGGAGTACATGTAGCAGGCGTAGCCGCTGCAGAAGCCGCAGAAGTTGCACGGCCCCATCTGCGCGCCGTAGGTATTGGTGTAGGAGTCCGAAGTGTTGGCAGACGGCAGATTATACGGATGGTAACCCACCTGGGCTGCGGCTTTGGCGAACATCTGCGCCGAGTGGGTATTTTTCTGCGCCGGCAGCGGGAAATCATCCGAGCGATCCGGTGCGAAGAAGTTGCCGCCCTTGTCCTTGCCTACCACCTGGCCCTTAATCGACCACGCGGTACCGGAGGTGCCGAACACTTTCTCGGCCTTGTCGTAGAACGGTTCCAGCTCGTCGTAGGTTACGCCGAAGTCCTGGATAATCATATCGGCGGGAATGAAGCTTTTGCCGTAGCGCTCTTCGTAATGGCTGCGCATCCGCAGTTCGATAGGATCGACGCGGAAGTGAACCCCGGACCAGTGCAGGCCCGCGCCGCCGACGCCGGTGCCCGGCAGAAATGCTGCCAGCTGGCGGTACGGTACGGCGGTCTGGCTGGTGTTGTGACGGATGGTGACGGTACTTTTAGAGAGGTCCTGGAACAGCTTGCGGCGGATATTGTAGGTCAGCTCGTCGATAACCTGCGGGTAAGCGCCGTCGGGCCAGGTATCGCGCATCGGGCCGCGCTCCAGGGCCACCACGTTCAGGCCCGCTTCGGTCAGCTCTTTGGCCATGATCGCGCCCACCCAGCCGAAGCCAACAATTACCGCGTCGGTTTTTTTCAGTACGTTTGCCATGTTCTATGCTCTCACTCCGTTGATGGATACCGGCGGGAAAGGATAGCGCTCGCCGCGCTCCACCCAGTCCATAAAGTCCGCGCGCGCACCCGGGAAGTTAATCAGCGTCCAGCCCACCATGCCTTTGTTGCCGCCGTGGATAGGATCGCTGAAGAAGCCTTCGCGGGTGTTTTGCAGAAGGTAGGAGAAGAACAGGCTGGAAGGAAGTTGGGTAAACTGCGCGTCGCCGGACTCAAACTGGCCAAGAACGCTGTCCTGCTGCTCGCCGCTCAGTTCGGCGAAGAGCTTGCCGTGCTGCTTTTTACACCAGTCGTTGGCGTCGGCAATACCGAGATTGTAAATCTGCTTTGGCACCAGCGGCAGCTGGTAGCCCATCTCTTTCGGCACATCAGGATTAAACGGCCCCTGCATGTACCAGATTGCGCCGGTGGCGTAAGGAGTATTCATCTGCCGGTCAATAAACTCCGGCACGCCCGCTTCCAGTGCACCGGGACCGCGTTCGTCCGCCGGAATAAGCCTTGCCACCGCGGCGTTAATAAAGGCCCACTCCACATCATTGAAAAACTGCGGCTGCCACGGCTCGCCCGCTTTGCCCTGTGCAGCCGGCTCAGCGGATTTCTCTGCTTCGGCGGCCGCGGCCGGTGCGGCTAGTCCCACCGCGCCCATGCTTCCGCCGGTAACTACCACTGCCGGGATGAGGCTCATTGATTTAACGAGAAAATCTCGTCTGGAGCTGTTATTTTTTTCACTCGCCATGTCACATTCCTATCCAGAAAATTGTTATCGCTAATTCATCAAAACTCAGAAACAATTTTAAAAGACAACCTAATGGATCTAATCATTATTTCGCCATGCGCGCGTCGGGAGACAATCGCCCGGGACGGCAAACATCGACGAATTATTATGTTGTAGCAGTATCGCCCGAAAAGGAGCGATACCTCTAAGATAGCGGTACCTGCGCCAGCTGCCGCTTTAATCACCGCATAGCCTGTATAATGTTAAGGTAATCACATAATCATTGCCATAACATTGCCAAAAAACGTGGTTTATTGCTAAGTCGGCGGCACTGCGTCTTATATTGTACGTTTATCAGACAATACATTAACGTATTTAATCAAATAGACTAAAGAGCAGGGCCGCCGATGAAGGCGGCCCTGCTCTTTTATTCATAAAATTATTGACCATTACTTCGTCAATTCGGCAGTCATATGCACGTGATTAGTATTTATGGCACTTACAATTTTATAGGAGTCCCCTTGCCTGGCGGCTTTCGCCGCGATTTTGGCTTCCGCCTCGTCAAGCGTTGACGCGGATGCGCTGACAGTTTGGGCAAAAGCGCCGAACGAGAAAATCGATAGCAGCGCCGCTGCAGCAAAATATTTGATTGTCTTCATCGTCGTACTCCTTCAGTGACCAGCGCAGTGTGGTTTACTCTGCGGGAATGCCATTAATGTTATGGCCGATAAAAGACAATGAATACCTAAATAATCTGCCTGTTTCTTTCAAAAAAATAGAATACACCTTAGCGATACTGGGGAAATATTACGCTTTTTGGCAGGCGGCGGCGGTCCAGGTTACGCAGCGCATAATAAATAAGCGCCGTGCCAAACCAGCCGATGGCCCAGGAAACGTCATTGCCGGCAAACAGCCACGTGAGCGAACCGTGAAACAGCGGGTTCTCGATCAACGGCAGCTGGATAAGAATACCGACAACGTACACGCTTATCGCAAAGTAGTTCCAGCCGCCGTAGCACAGCTTCACGTCATACAGCGCCGGAATATCCACCGCCCTGCGTGAGATGAAGTAGTAATCCGTGAGGCTGATGGCGCTCCAGGGGACAAAAAAGGCCAGCAGCAGCAGTAAAAAATGCGTGAAGTTTTTCAAAAAAGCCGGCTCGCTTAGCAGGGCAATAACGCACGACAGCGACACCATCAGGATCACAAACAGCACCCTGCTCCGCTGGCTCAGGCTAACTTTGCCGCGAAATCCCGAGACGATAGTGGTAAGCGACATAAAGCTGCCGTAGGCATTCATAGTGGTAAACACGATTTTGCCAAAGCAGATGGCGAAATAGATGACCATCGCCGCCGCTTCGCTTTTGCCCAGCCCGACGATATAGCTGACCTCACGTCCGGCAAAAGCGCTCCCTGCCGCCGTTGCGGTTAACACACCCAGCGTCATCGACGCCTGGGAGCCGAGTACCGTGCCGCAGAAGACCGCGAGAAACACCTTTCGCCCCGGGACTTCCTGAGGTAAATAGCGCGAGTAGTCGGAAACGTAGGGGCAAAACGCTATCTGCCATGACGCCGAGAGCGATACCGCCAGCAGAAACATCGGTACAGAGAAATGGCTGTTGTGCAGCACGTCGCCCAGCGGGGCGGCGAGCAGTACAGAAGCGAACAGCCAGATAAATGCCAGTACCCCCACCGCGCTCGCCACTTTGCCCAGATGATGAATTGTACGGTAGCCGAGCACCGCAATCACAATAATCACTGCGCTAAATAACATCATTCCGCTTACGTCGCTCACCGACAGCAGTCTGGCCATCGCCTGCCCCGCCAGCACGGTGCCGCTGGCCGAGAAGCCAACATACATCACGCACGCCAGCACCAGCGGGATCGCCGCGCCATAGACGCCAAACTGTGCCCGGCTAATGATCATCTGCGGCAGCCCCAGCCGCGGGCCCTGAAGTGCGTGGGCAGACATGACAGCAGCGCCGAGCAGCTGCCCGACGAGCAAACCGACGAGTGACCAGACGACATCGCCTCCCAGCACCACCGCCAGCGCCCCGGTCACAATCGCCGTAATTTGCAAATTGCCCCCAAGCCAGAGAGTGAACTGGCTGAAAGGATGCCCGTGGCGCTCGCGCGGCGGAATAAAATCCACCGAGCGCGTTTCGGTTAAGCGCGAAGCAGCGCGTTGTGTCCTGACGCTGTGGGAAGAGGGAGAGGATGACATTATTTACCTAACGAAGAATAGAGGAACAGAGGCCGGCAGATCCAGTCTGCGGCTGCGAATGAGAGTGGCGGTTCTGGCAATATCCGGCGCCAGCCAACGATCGTCTTCCCAAGAGGGAATTTGCTCGCGCAGCAGCATAAGTGCCTCACGCGTGCCCTTAGCCAGCTGGTCGCGACCGTGAAACTCCAGCGCCTGTGCCGCGAGCAGATATTCGATAGCCAGGATCTGCCAAAGATTGTCCACCAGCCGCTGCAGCTTGAGGGCAGCACCCGTTCCCATGCTGAGATGATCTTCCTGCAGCGCCGAGGTAATAAAATTATCCAGCACCGCCGGCTGGGCAAGTTGCCGATTCTCGCCGCAGAGGGATGCCGCCACGTATTGAGCAATCATCATTCCCGAATTTGTGCCGGGATTCGCCACCAGAAAAGCGGGCAGGCCGCTGATTAGTGGATTAACCAACCGGTCAAGACGCCGCTCGGCGATGCCGCCCAGCTCGGCCATTGCAATAGCCAGCAGATCGCAAGCCATTGCCACTGATTCTCCGTGCGGATGTGCCTGAGAGACCACCCGCCAGCGTTTAGCTGTGCCTATAATCAGCGGGTTATCGGTACAGGCATTTAGCTCAATATCTACCTGCCTCGCGGCGTGAGTATACTGATCCCGGCAGGCGCCGTGGACCTGAGGTATTGCGCGCAGGCTCAGGGCATCCTGGGTGCGGATCCCCTGACTTGCGGCCAACAGCGGGCTGTCGGCCAGTAGCGTTCTCAAACGCCGGCCACAGTGCTGTAATCCCGGACTGGCTTTTAGCGCCAGAATATCCTCATCAAAAGCGGCTATTTGCCCCCGCAGCGCTTCAAAGCTCATTGCCCCGGTTACATCGGCCCAGTTTAGCAGCGCCGCGGCGTCATCAAGCGCCAGGCACGCCATTCCTGTCATGCAGGGCGTGCCGTTGACCAGGCTAAGCCCCTCTTTCGCACCGGGCGCAATGGGATTGAGCTTTTCCTCCCGCAGCGCTCGCGCCGCCGACACAATCTGACCACGCCAGCTGACATCGCCGATGCCCATCAGAGCAAGGCCAACATGCGCCATATGGGTCAGATAGCCAACCGATCCCTGGGAGGGCACCTGCGGGGTAATCCCCAAATTGAGGAAAGCCAGCAGCTGCGCCACGATCCCTGCGGAGATACCTGATTTACCGTGGCTATAGTTGGCTACCGCAGCGCACATGATGGCCCGGGTTTGCGCCTCATCAAGCACCGGCCCGACGCCGCAGGCGTGGCTGAGTAAGGTACTACGCGACAGCTGGCTCAGTTGTTCTTGGGGAAGGACAATATTGCACAGCGCCCCCAGTCCCGTATTGATGCCGTAGGCCACTTCTCCCCCATCAACGATCTGTTGAACGATGGCTCGGCTTTCATCAATGCGCTGCCAGGCCGCCTCGCTCAGAGTCAGAACCGCCCGCCCGCGCGCCACTCTGGCAACATCTTGCCAACACAGCGGGGCATCTCCCCAGGTTATTTGCCCGGTCATAGCGCCTGCCCCGGCTGATGATGGCTGGAGATAAATTGCTTAAAGCGCGCTGACCCCGCCTCGCCAAACAGCGTATCCGGCGGGCCCTGGCAGTCGATTCGCCCCTGGTGCATAAATACCACCCGATTAGAGACATAGCGGGCAAATCCCAGCTCGTGCGTTACCACCAGCATCGTGCGCCCTTCCTCCGCCAGGCTGCGCATTACTTTCAGCACCTCACCTACCAGTTCAGGATCGAGCGCGGAGGTCGGCTCGTCAAAGAGCATAACTTCAGGATCCATTGCCAGCGCACGGGCGATAGCTACCCGCTGCTGCTGCCCGCCAGAGAGCTGGGCGGGATAAAAATCTTTGCGGTTCAGGAGCCCGACTCGGTCAAGCAGTTTCTCCGCCTGGCTTATGCAATCGCTCTTATCCCGGCCCAGCACGTAGCGCGGTCCTTCAATAACATTTTGCAGTACCGTCATATGCGACCAGAGGTTAAATCCCTGAAACACCATACCCAGTCGCGAGCGCAGACGTTCCACCTGTTTCGGATTAGCGGCCAGCCGATGGCCGCGGGCGTGGTGCTTCATTTCAATAGTCTCACCACCGACGCTCACCGAACCAGAATCTGGCGTCTCCAGCAAGTTGATGCAGCGCAGCAGCGTGCTTTTGCCGCAGCCGCTTGCGCCCAGCAGCGAGATAACATCGCCCTTTTGCGCCTCAATAGAGATACCTTTCAGGACCTCCAGCGCACCAAAGGATTTATTGATTTCACTGACGGACAGCGTTATGGGCCGAATATCTGACATTTTATTCTCCTTTAACGACGGTACTGAGGGCGAGAGGCTGAGCAGATTTGCGATGATGATGTGAAAGCCTGCGCTCGAGCAGGGCAAAAAGCTGCACAATGATAAAGTTGAGCAGCAGGTAAATCGCCGCGGCACAGAGGAAAACCTCCATCGTACGATAGGTTCGCTGGATAATTTGCTGGGCGACGCCGGTCACGTCCCAGACCGTCACCAGGCTAGCCAGCGCGGTAGATTTCACCAGCAGGATCGCTTCCGTGGAGTACGCTGGCAGCGCGTAGCGCAGCATCACCGGCGCAATAATGCGCCGCAGAAGCAGCAGCCGTGACATTCCACAGGCCTGGCCAGCTTCAATCTGGCCTGGAGGGATCGCCAGCAGGCCACCGCGTAGAATTTCTGCCGTATAGGCTGCCGTACACAGCGATAGCGCCAGTACTGCGCAAATAAACGGCTCTTTTAACATTGGCCACAAGAAGCTGTGGCGGATAATACCGAACTGTCCTAGCCCGTAATAAATAAGGAAAAGCTGAATAAGCAGCGGCGATCCGCGAAAGACCAGGATATAGCCGCGAGCAAATGCGCTCAGTACGCGCCAGCGGCTCATGCGCATCGCTAATATTCCTAATGCCAGCACCCCGCCGCACAGAAAAGCGCTGATGAACAGCCCAAGTGTGACCGGAAGCGCGGCAGCAAGCTTTAAGAAAGTATCACTAAGAAAAGCCACATCAATAATCATCGTTATCCCCTCATGCGGCGGCTGCAGTATGTCGGTGCCACGCGCGGCTCATGCGGCTCTCGGCGCGCATAAAAGCCCGGTTAGAGAGCAGCGTAAGCAGTAAATAGCAGCCTGCGCTGATGAGATAGAACAGGAAGTACTCTCGTGTAGAGCCTGCCGCAATCTGACTGGCGCGCATCAGCTCGACAATGCCGGTAACCGATACCAGCGCCGAGTCTTTCAGGCTCATCTGCCAGACGTTGGATAATCCCGGCAGCGCGTAGCGGACGATTTGCGGCACGATTATTCGGCTGCAGATACGCCAGCGCGGCATACCGACGGCAGTCGCCGCCTCTATTTCTCCGCTGGAGAGCGCCAGGCGCGCGGCACGATACACTTCGCACTGGTAAGAGGCAGAGATAAGACCAATTGCCAGCGCACCAATCAGAAAAGGCGGCACTTCGACAAAACCGTCGCGGCCAAACAGATGGCCGATAAGGGAAGCGACCCCGGAGCCTCCAAAATAAAATAAATAGATAATCAGCAACTCGGGAATGCCGCGAAATACCACCGAATATGCACTGCTAAACCAGCGTAGCGGCGCGTGGCTGGAAAGTTTCGCAGCAGCAAGCCCACCGCCTACCGCAGCACCAACCACCATCGCCGCCAGCGACAGCAGAAGCGTAGTGAGCGTCGCGCTCAGCATCAGCCTGCCCCAGCCATTTTCACCTAAACTCAGCAGATCCATGATTGTCACCTCGCTCAGGGCGTTACGTCGGTTTTAAACCATTTTTCGCTCAGCTTTTTGACGGTCCCGTCCGCCAGTGCCGCGCGTATTGCCTTGTCCAGCATGGCCTTTAGGTCAGTGTCGCTGTGGCGTAAGCCCATTGCCTCACCCTCTCCCCAAACGGGGCCCCCCAGCTGAGGACCGCTAAATGACAGGTTGCTGTTTTCCGGGCGCGCGAGGGTTGAACTGGCAAAAGTAATATCGTCAAACACGGCGTCGATACGCTCCAACTGCAGATCTAAAATGGCGTCTGCGGAGTTGTTGTATTCGCGAATATCCGCGACATCTTTGAAATACTTATCAATAAAAGGGGTATAGACCGTGCCGGAGGCAATACCGATGGTTTTCCCCTTCAGTGCTGCTTTTAGCGGGGCGATGGCGGCCCGGATCTCTTTCTCTTCATCGTGCAGTTTGATGATGCGGTTTGCCCCGCTGGCCGGCGGCAACAGAGCGCCTTTGACCGCGATAAACGAGGCGGGAGTTTCCGCATACGGTTCGGTAAACGTTACAACCTTTTTTCTCTCCGGAGTAATAACAATAGCGTCCATGATGACGTCGTATTTACCGGCATTGAGTCCGGCAATCATGCCATCCCAGTTTTGCACTACCAGACGGCACGTCACCGCCATACGGCGGCACAAGTCCTCCATCAGTTCGGGCTCAAAACCACTCAGCTTTCCACCCGGGAGCGTCAAGTTCCACGGCTCGTATCCCCCTTCCGTTGCAACGGTAATGGATTTTGGCGCATCCGCACGAGCGGCAGTGCCGGCCAGCAGTAATGCTGCGATGAGGGTGGCCAAACAGGCCTGGCGTGCGGTACCGCGCTGCTTCATGATGTCGCTCCCGTATTAATAGAAAAAAGAGATTGTTCAGATGACAGTTCATGTATATACAAGCAATGCCGGCAACACATCTGAATAATGATAAAGTTGTGAGCCACCTTGTAAATAATATGTGAATTAAACAGCCTTAATTAACACTATGCTTACATAAATCACAGGAAATCAGCGCCATGCTAGTGCCTTTCTCTCTCGATGCACTCCCGGTTTCAGTCTGGAAAAACGGCGCGGGAGAAACCCGCGAAATTGTTCGTATTACCGACGGCGGTGCCGAGGAGGCTTTTCTCTGGCGCGCCAGCGTCGCCACGCTGCAGAAAGACGGCCCTTTTTCGCGCTTTGACGGCATCGATCGCATTATTGTTCTGCTGGAAGGCCGCCCGCTGTGGCTGCGCGGCGAGGAAGTGGCGCACTATCTTGAACCCGGGATCCCGTGGGCATTTCCAGGCGAGTGGCCGCTGGAAAGTGAAGGTATTACCGGCAAAGGTATGGATTTTAATATTATGACCCGCCGCAGCGGCGCGGGTGCGCGGGTGGTGATAGCGGACTCGTCCTGCAGGCCGGGTGAAGAAGGGATCGCCTACGTGCTGAAAGGCGAATGGCAGATGGCGGGGAGTATTTACTCCCCCGGAAGCGGGATC
>NZ_CAJYMB010000006.1 GCF_913775985.1 uncultured Pluralibacter sp.
ACCTTAATACCAATAAAGTGATTTACGCCAGCGAGCCTGACCGGGTTCGTCCCATCGCCTCTATTACCAAGCTGATGACCGCGATGGTGGTGCTCGACGCCCATTTACCGCTCGATGAAATGCTGACTGTGGATATCAGCCACACGCCGGAGATGCGCGGCATCTACTCCCGGGTGCGCTTAAACAGCCAGATCAGCCGCAAGGATATGCTGCTGCTGGCGCTGATGTCTTCCGAGAACCGCGCTGCCGCGAGCCTCGCGCATCACTACCCCGGTGGCTACGACGCCTTTATCCGCGCCATGAACAATAAAGCCCGCGCGCTCGGCATGACGCATACGCGCTATGTTGAGCCAACCGGCCTGTCGATTCACAACGTCTCCACCGCCCGGGATCTCACCCGGCTGCTGATCGCCAGCAAGCAGTATCCGCTGATCGGACAGCTCAGCACTACTAAAGAGGATACGGCGACGTTCCGCAATCCGAATTACACCTTGCCATTTCGCAATACCAATCACCTGGTGTACCGCGAAAACTGGAATATTCAGCTGACCAAAACCGGTTTTACCAACGCTGCGGGGCACTGCCTGGTGATGCGCACGGTGATGAACAATCGCCCGGTGGCGATGGTGGTGATGGACGCGTTCGGTAAATACACGCATTTTGCCGACGCCAGCCGCCTGCGGACGTGGATTGAAACCGGGAAGGTAATGGCGGTGCCGCCCGACGCGCTGAACTACAAAAAGCAGAAAGAGGCGCAGATGGCCCAGACGCTGCTGAATGCGTCTGCCACCACCCGGGCCGATTAAGACAGTTACTCCGGCAGCGTCCAGTCTCCGTCGTTGAGTGGACGCTGCACAATCACCGTATCCCGCCAGTCGCCGAGCTTGTAGCCGACGCTGCGCAGCGTGCCCACCACCTCAAAACCGTGGCGCAGGTGCAGCTTGAGCGACCCGGCGTTGTTCTTGCCGTCTCCCACCACCGCCACCATCTGCCGCCACGGGCCCTGCTCGCAAATTGCAATAAGCTGCTCCATCAGCGCGCTGCCAATGCCGCGCCCGGTGATGCCGTTATCCACGTAGATCGACTCTTCAACGGTGAAGCGGTAGGCCGGGCGGGGGCGGTAGGGCGTGGCATAGCAGTAGCCCACCACTACGCCGCGATAGAGCGCCACCAGCCACGGAAGCCCCGCATCGTTGACCTTCTGCATCCGCGCCTGCATCTCCTGCACCGTGGGCGGTACCTCTTCAAAAGAGGCGCGGCCGTTAAGCACGTGCCAGGCGTAAATCGCCGCGATGGCGTGAACATCGTCTGCGCTCGCGGGGCGGATCTCGAGGTCGTTGTGCGGTAACGCTTCTTGGGCGCTCATGCCGGTTTACTCCTTGCTGTGGACGGCATCGCCCCAGTATTTCAGCTTGCTGGTTTTGCCGATGCCGGGGTTCATGCTGTTAGTGGGATCGTTCTGGCGATAGAAGGTTTTCAGGCTTTCTGCCGCTTCATACAGGTGGCCGACGTTGTGTTCCGCAGGATACTGCGCGCCGCGCGCCTTCAGCAGATCGAGCATCTGTTCTTTCAGCGCGTGGGCGTCGACGCCTTTTTTAACGATGTAGTCCTGGTGGAAAACGTGGCACATGAAGTGTCCATAATAGAGCTTATGTACCAGCTGGCTGTCAATCTCCGGCGGCAGATGCTCAAACCATTCGGTGTCGTTGCGGCGCAGAGCAATGTCGAGGGCCAGGATCTCTTCCACTTCATCCGCGTGTACCGCCTGATAGCGGATCGCGGCTCCGGCGGCGGCGAAGCGGTGCAGAAACGCCTTGCTGCCTTCTTCCGGCGTGCAGGCGAAGAACGCGCCTTCTGCCGACTGGAAATAGTCTGTCAGCCAGGTTTTGGCTTCATCAATGCCGTCGCCGGCCATTTTCAGCAGCAGGTGGTGCTCGTACTTGTCGCGGTACTCTTTCATCCGCGCCGGCAGGTGCGCCGGGAACGCGCCGCCCACTTTCTGCATAAAGCGGTCGGTAAAGTGCGGCTTAAACAGCGGCACCTTCTCCAGCATCGCGTCGGTGCGGCCTTTCAGGGTGAAGAAGAACGGCATTTTGTCGGTGCCGAGCTTGTCGATCATCAGGAAGGTGTCTTTACCGTACTTCTCGGCAATATCGTAGATATCCCGGTGCATATACTCGCCGGCCACCGGCAGGTTTTCGAAGTCGGCGAGAATACGGCGGCGGATTTCGGTCAGCACCTCCGGCTGGTTAGTGCCGATGTAGAACACCTGCTGGCGCTTCTCCGCTTCAAAGGTATCCAGGCGCACCGCAAACACCGCCAGCTTGCCGGCGCAGCCGGAGGATTCGAACAGCCGCTCGGGATCGGCGTTGTAGCGGGCGGGAGTATCGGCATTCACATCGCGCACCCGGGTGACGTAGTCCGTGTCGTGGGCGTGACGGCCATCGTGGCGAATGTCGGCAGGCTTAATATGCCCGTCGTCGAGCCTGCTGAGGATCTGCTCCGGCGTTTCGCCAAGCTCAATACCCAGGTGGTTCACCAGCAGCAGTTTGCCCTCTTCGTTAATGCGGGCAAACAGCGACATTTCGGTATAGGCCGGGCCACGCTGCACCAGCGAGCCGCCGGAGTTATTGCAGATCCCGCCGATAACCGACGCGCCGATGCAGGAAGAGCCAATGACCGAGTGCGGCTCGCGCCCCAGCGGCTTGAGGGCTTTCTCGAGGGTGTACAGGGTGGTGCCGGGGAAGGCCAGCACCTGCTCGCCGCTGTCCAGCAGCTCCAGCTTGTCGAGGCGCAGGGTGCTGATAATCACGATCTCGCGATCGTAATCGTTGCCGCTGGGGGTGGAGCCTTCGGTCAGGCCGGTGTTGGCCGCCTGCATCAGAATGATTTTATCGGCCTCCACGCAGGCGCCCAGCACGCGCCAGAGTTCAAGAAGCGTGCCCGGGAACACCACGGCGATGGCGTCGCCGTGGCCGGAGCGGAAGCCTTTGCGGTAGCGGGCAGTTTTCGCCGGATCGGTAAGCAGGTGGCTGCCGCCCACGAGGCGGCCCAGTTCGGAGAGAAATACGCGGTTATCGGGGGTTGTGCTGGAGGACATCGTCCCACTCCTTATGGTCATACTTTTTTTTAACAAAACAGTGACACTAGGATAGCGCTATGTATGACAAATGGGATCAGAAAATCCATAAAAATTGCGCTGCGGCTCCGGTAATGAAGATCGCCTCTGCCCCCCGCTTGTGGCAAACTTCTGTTTTGACACTTTTTTCCAGCATTTGTACCTCCTGAGAGAGTAAGCATCCTATGAAATGGCTCTGTTCTGTCGGCATCGCCGCCACTCTTGCGCTTCAGCCCGCGCTGGCCGAAGAGCTGTTCGGCAACCATCCGATGACCCCGCAGGCGCGGGACGCGTTCGTCAGCGATCTGCTGGCGAAAATGACCGTTGATGAAAAAATCGGCCAGTTGCGCCTGATAAGCGTCGGGCCGGACAATCCAAAAGAAGCGATTCGGGAGATGATCAAAGACGGTCAGGTGGGGGCCATTTTCAACACCGTGACCCGGCCGGATATCCGCGCGATGCAGGACCAGGTGATGCAGCTCAGCCGCCTGAAAATTCCGCTCTTTTTCGCCTTTGACGTGGTGCACGGGCAGCGCACCGTGTTTCCGATCAGCCTCGGGCTGGCCTCTTCCTTTAATCTTGATGCGGTCCGCACCGTCGGGCGCATATCTGCCTACGAAGCCGCCGATGACGGCCTGAATATGACCTGGGCACCGATGGTGGACGTCTCGCGGGATCCGCGCTGGGGCCGCGTCTCCGAAGGCTTCGGCGAAGACACGTATCTGACGTCGATGATGGGCAGAACCATGGTGGAAGCGATGCAGGGCAAAAGCCCGGCGGACCGCTATTCGGTGATGACCAGCGTGAAGCACTTCGCTGCCTATGGCGCGGTGGAGGGCGGGAAAGAGTACAACACGGTGGATATGAGTCCTCAGCGGTTGTTTAACGACTATATGCCACCCTATAAGGCCGGGCTCGATGCGGGCAGCGGCGGCGTAATGGTGGCGCTCAACTCCCTTAACGGTACCCCGGCCACGTCGGACGGCTGGCTGCTGAAAGACGTGCTGCGCGACCAGTGGGGCTTCAAAGGCATCACTATCTCCGATCACGGTGCCATTAAAGAGCTTATTCGTCACGGCACCGCCGCCGATCCTGAAGATGCAGTGCGGGTAGCGCTTAGCGCCGGCGTGGATATGAGCATGAGCGACGAGTATTACAGCAAATATCTCCCGGACCTGGTGAAAAGCGGCAAAATCAGTATGGCGGTGCTGGATGGCGCCGCCCGCCACGTGCTGAACGTTAAGTACGACATGGGATTATTCAACGATCCCTACAGCCACCTGGGGCCGAAAGATTCCGATCCGCAGGACACCAATGCCGAAAGCCGCCTGCACCGTCAGGAGGCCCGGGAAGTGGCCCGGGAAAGTCTGGTGCTGCTGAAGAATCGCCTCGACACGCTGCCGCTGAAAAAATCCGGCACTATTGCAGTGGTCGGCCCGCTGGCGGACAGCCAGCGAGACGTGATGGGCAGCTGGTCTGCCGCAGGCGTCACCGCGCAGGCGGTGCCGGTACTGGCGGGCATCAAAGCCGCGGTGGGCGATAGCGCAAAGGTTATCTACGCCAAAGGGGCCAACGTCACCGACGATAAGGGCATCGTCACTTTCCTTAACCAGTATGAGGAGGCGGTGAAGGTCGATCCGCGCGCGCCGCAGGCGATGATTGACGAAGCGGTCGCCGCCGCGAAGAAATCTGATGTGGTGGTAGCGGTAGTAGGGGAAGCGCAGGGCATGGCCCATGAAGCCTCCAGCCGCACCAGCATCGGCATTCCCCAGAGTCAGCGCAACCTGATTGCGGCGCTGAAAGCCACCGGCAAGCCGCTGGTGCTGGTGCTGATGAACGGCCGTCCGCTGACGCTGGTGAAAGAGGACCAGCAGGCCGATGCGATTCTTGAAACCTGGTTTGCCGGTACCGAAGGCGGTAACGCCATCGCCGACGTGCTGTTTGGCGACGTGAACCCGTCGGGCAAGCTGCCGATGTCCTTCCCGCGCTCGGTCGGGCAGATCCCCACCTACTACAGCCATCTGAACACCGGCCGCCCGTACAATCCTGAAAAACCGAACAAATACACCTCCCGCTATTTCGACGAGGCCAACGGTCCGCTCTATCCCTTCGGCTACGGCCTGAGCTACACCACCTTTACGGTGTCGCCGGTGAGCATGTCGGCGCCGACCCTGGCCCGCGGGGGCAGGGTGACTGCCAGCGTGCAGGTGACCAATACCGGCAAGCGCGAAGGGGCGACGGTTATTCAGATGTATCTCCAGGATGTCACGGCCTCCATGAGCCGCCCGGTCAAGCAGCTGCGCGGCTTTCAGAAAGTGACGCTGAAGCCGGGCGAGACACAGACTGTCAGCTTTCCTGTCGACGTGGAAGCCCTGAAGTTCTGGAACCAGCAGATGAAGTATGACGCGGAGCCGGGCAAGTTTAACGTCTGGATAGGCGTCGACTCCGCCCGGGTCAATCAGGGTGAGTTTGAACTGCTGTAAAGCATTAAGGCCGGGCAACCGGCCTTTTTTACGCCTTCGCAAAAAGTTTGCTATCAAATTCCGTTATCTGATTTTCGAAAATGCTATTCCTGGACTATCTTTTGTTGCTACCCCCCTGAAAAAGAAACAAAAGAGGCACTATGAAGATGACCAAAACGGGAATAATTGCGGGGGCGCTGATGATGGCCGCGACCGCTCAGGCGGCCGAACCGGTGAAGGTTGGCTCCAAGATTGATACGGAAGGGGCCCTTCTGGGAAACATTATTCTGGAGGTGCTGGACAGCCACGGGGTTAAAACCGTCAACAAGCTCCAGCTCGGCACCACCCCGGTTGTGCGCGGTGCAATAACCGCCGGCGAGCTGGATATCTATCCGGAATATACCGGCAACGGCGCGTTCTTTTTCAAAGATGAAAACGATCCGGTGTGGAAAAACGCTGCCGAAGGCTACCAGAAAGTTAAAAAACTCGACTATGAGCAGAACAAGCTGGTGTGGCTGACCGCCGCCCCGGCTAACAACACCTGGACCATTGCCGTGCGCGGCGATCTCGCCGAGAAAAACAAGCTCGCCTCCCTCGAGGATCTGAGCAGCTATCTGAAAAAAGGCGGCACCTTCAAGCTGGCCGCTTCTGCCGAGTTTATCGAACGCGCCGACGCGCTGCCCGCCTTTGAAAAAGCCTACGGCTTCAAGCTCGATCAGAGCCAGCTGCTCTCTCTGGCCGGGGGCGATACGGCAGTGACCATCAAAGCTGCCGCCCAGCAGACCTCCGGCGTCAACGCGGCGATGGCCTACGGTACCGACGGCCCGGTGGCCGCGCTGGGCCTGCAAACCCTGACCGATCCGAAAGGCGTTCAGCCGATTTACGCCCCCGCACCGGTAGTGCGCGAATCGGTGCTGAAAGCCTATCCGGAGATGGAAGCCTGGCTTAAGCCGGTCTTCGCCAGCCTCGATGAGAAAACCCTGCAGGGGCTGAACGCCAGCATCGCCGTTGAAGGGCTGGATGCGAAGAAGGTAGCTGCCGACTGGCTGAAGAAAAAGGGACTGGTGAAATAACCGGTGTTCCCGCAAATCCGCTGTTATAACCGCGTTTTGCTGCTGCTGGTGCTGATTGGCCTGGCGGCAGCTTGGCTACCGTTTATCAACTACGCGCCCAACCGGCTTGTTTCCGGGGAGAGCCGCGCCCTGTGGACGGTGTGGTCGTTTCCCGCCGTCTGGCTGTTGCCAGTTCCTCTTTTGCTGCTGGCGCTGGCGGCGATCCCGGGACGGACCGCGCCGGGAGTCGTGCTGGTGGTCACGCAGCTGCTGTTTATCGCGCTGGTCTGGAGCGCGGGGGAAGCCGCCCGACACCTGGCGGCCAGCGCATCGCCGCTGGCGCGCACTTCGCCGGGCAGCGGCCTGTGGCTGTGGCTGACTCTCGCGCTGCTGATGTTCAGCGATGCGGCGCGGCGTCTGACGGCAAATCCCCTCTGGCGCTGGCTGCTCAACGTGCAAATCTGGATAGTGCCGCTGCTGCTGCTCTGGCACGGCAGCCTCGACGAGCTGTCGCTGATGAAAGAGTACGCCAACCGCCAGGAGGTCTTCGATGGCGCCCTGCGCCAGCATCTGATCCTGCTGTTCGGCACGCTGTTGCCGGGATTGCTGATTGGCGTTCCCCTCGGCCTCTGGTGCTGGCGGCACGCCGCCCGGCAGGGGCGGGTATTTACGGTATTGAATATTATCCAGACGGTGCCGTCGGTGGCGCTGTTTGGCCTGCTGATCGCCCCGCTGGCGGGGCTGGTCAAGGCGCTGCCGTGGCTGTCTACGCTAGGGATTAGCGGCACCGGGCTGACGCCGGCGCTGATCGCGCTGGTGCTCTACGCGCTGCTGCCAGTGGTGCGCGGCGTGGTGGCCGGGCTGCAGCAGGTGCCGGGCGACGTGCTGGAGAGCGCGGTAGCCATGGGCATGAGCCGCGGCCAGCGGCTGTGGAAAGTGCAGCTGCCGCTGGCCCTGCCGGTGCTGCTGCGCAGCCTGCGGGTGGTCACCGTGCAAACCATCGGCATGGCCGTCGTCGCGGCGTTGATTGGCGCAGGCGGCTTCGGCGCGCTGGTATTTCAGGGCCTGCTCAGCAGCGCGCTGGATCTGGTGCTGCTCGGCGTGGTGCCGGTGGTGGCGCTGGCGGTAGCGGCCGACGCGCTGTTCAGCTTGTGGATAGCGCTACTGAAAGGAGAAGTGCGTGATTGAATTTCAGCAGGTGAGCAAAATTTTTGGCGGCCAGGCCGCGGTGAAAGATCTGAACCTCACCCTGCGGGAAGGGGCGTTTTCGGTGCTGATCGGCACTTCGGGATCGGGAAAATCCACCACCTTAAAGATGATCAACCGGCTGGAAACCCACGACAGCGGCACCATCCGCTTTGCCGGAGAGGATATCCGCCAGCAGCCGATCCTGAGCCTGCGCCGCCGGATGGGCTACGCCATTCAGTCCATCGGCCTGTTTCCCCACTGGACGGTGGCGCAGAACATCGCCACCGTGCCGCAGCTGCAGAAGTGGCCGCGGCAGAAGATTAATGACCGCATTGACGAACTTCTGGCTCTGCTCGGGCTGGCGCCCGCCATGCGCGATCGCTATCCGCACCAGCTTTCCGGCGGGCAGCAGCAGCGCGTCGGCGTGGCGCGGGCCCTGGCGGCCAACCCGGAAGTGCTGCTGATGGATGAACCCTTTGGCGCGCTTGACCCGGTCACCCGCGCGGCCCTGCAGGAGGAGATGCGGCGCATTCACCGGCTGCTGGGGCGCACCATCGTGCTGGTGACTCACGACATCGACGAGGCGCTGAGCCTTGCGGATCATCTGGTGCTTATGGACAAAGGCGAGGTAGTTCAGCAGGGGGCGCCGCTGGCGATGCTCACCGCGCCGGAAAATGATTTTGTGCGCGCCTTTTTTGGCCGCAGCGAACTGGGCGTGCGGCTGCTCTCCCTGCGCAGCATTGCCGACTACGTGCGCCCCGACGACCGGGCAGATGGCGAACCGCTGCTGATAACCCAGACTCTGCGCGACGCGCTGTCGCAGTTTGTCGCGCGCCGCTGCGACGTGCTGGCGGTAGCCGATGCCGACGGTACTCCGCGCGGTGCGCTGCACTTCACCGACCTGCTGCGCCGGGAGGGGGACGAATGACGCAGCTTCGCGATCCGCTCTGGTGGCTGCTGGCGCTGTTTATCGCCATGCTGTTCCTGCTGCCCCTGAGCGCGCCGCTCTTTAGCACGCTGTTTCCGGAGCTGCCGCGCCCGGTCTACCAGCAGCAGAGCTTCTGGTCGCTGACCCTGGCCCACTTTAGCCTGGTGGGGATTTCGAGCCTGGTGGCGATAGTGATTGGCGTGGGGGCCGGCGTTGCGGTGACCCGCCGGGCCGGGCGCGAATTTCGCCCGCTGGTGGAAACCATTGCCGCGATGGGGCAAACCTTCCCGCCGGTGGCGGTGCTGGCGCTGGCGGTACCGGTGATGGGTTTTGGCCGTGAGCCGGCCATTATCGCCCTGATCCTGTACGGTATTTTACCGGTGCTGCAGGGTACGCTGGCTGGCCTGAGTTCGGTGCCGCCGGCGGTGCTTAACGTGGCGCAGGGGATGGGAATGAGTGGCGTGCAGCGCCTGTGGAAAGTCGAGCTGCCGCTGGCCGCGCCGGTGATGCTGGCCGGGATCCGCACCTCGGTAATTGTCAATATCGGGACGGCGACCATCGCCTCAACGGTAGGTGCGAACACTCTCGGCACGCCGATTATCATCGGCCTGAGCGGATTTAATACGGCTTACGTGATTCAGGGGGCAATTCTGGTGGCGCTGGCGGCGATTATCGTCGACAGGCTGTTTGACCGGCTGGGCCGGCTGTTCAGCCGACACCGCCGCGAACGATAAATGAATAGCCGGCAAGCATAACGCCGCCGATACCGCCGATGGCCATCAGCGTAAAAAGAGTGATTACAGCCAGTTTGGCAGGTTTCATAAATGTGCTCCTTTCGTTAATTCAGCGATTATACGGTGAAGCCACGCTGTTAATGAACCCTTAATTCCCCATCCGGCACTTTTCGCCGCTGCGCCGGGACGCCATCGCCCGGGGTAAAATGCGATCTTCGTCATGATTTCCCCAATTTGTTCAGGGCCGCAAAGAAACCGCCTCCGTTAGCGTGTATGTTACGCGCTTTGATGAAACCTGTGGTTGAGCGGTATGTACGAATTTAATCTGGTGTTGCTGCTGCTTCAGCAGATGTGCGTATTTCTGGTGATTGCCTGGCTGATGAGCAAGACGCGGCTGTTTATTCCGCTGATGCAGGTCACGGTGCGCCTGCCGCACAAATTCCTCTGCTACGTGGTGTTCTCCATTTTCTGCATTATGGGCACCTGGTTTGGCCTGCATATTGAAGACTCCATTGCCAATACGCGCGCCATCGGAGCCGTGATGGGCGGCCTGCTCGGCGGCCCGGTAGTTGGCGGTCTGGTGGGGCTCACCGGCGGGCTACACCGCTATTCAATGGGCGGCATGACGGCGCTGAGCTGCATGGTCTCCACCATCGTGGAAGGGCTACTCGGCGGGCTGGTGCACAGCCTGCTGCTGCGCCGCGGGCGCAGCGATAAAATCTTCAATCCGCTTACCGCGGGGATAACCACTTTCGTGGCAGAGGTCATTCAGATGCTGATTATCGTGTTGATTGCCCGCCCGGTGAGCGACGCGGTACATCTGGTGCAGAGTATTGCCGCGCCGATGATGGTGACCAACACCGTCGGCGCGGCGCTGTTTATGCGCATCCTGCTCGACAAGCGGGCGATGTTTGAAAAATATACCTCGGCGTTTTCCGCCACCGCGCTGAAGGTGGCCGCCTCCACGGAGGGGATCCTGCGCCAGGGCTTTAACGAAGAGAACAGCATGAAGGTGGCGCAGGTGCTGATCGGCGCGCTGGACATCGGCGCCGTCGCCATCACCGATCGCGAAAAGCTGCTGGCGTTTACCGGCATCGGCGACGACCACCATCTGCCCGGCAAGCCTATCTCCTCGCGCTACACCCTCAAAGCGATGGAAACCGGCGAGGTGGTTTACGCCGACGGCAACGAAGTGCCGTACCGCTGCTCGATTCACCCCAACTGCAAGCTCGGCTCCACGCTGGTGATCCCGCTGCGCGGCGAGAATCAGCGGGTTATCGGCGCTATTAAGCTGTACGAAGCCAAGAATCGCCTGTTCAGCTCCATTAACCGCACCCTGGGGGAGGGGATCGCCCAGCTGCTGTCGGCGCAGATCCTCGCCGGGCAATACGAGCGGCAGCAGGCCCTGCTGACCCAGTCGGAAATTAAGCTGCTACACGCTCAGGTCAATCCGCACTTCCTGTTTAACGCCCTTAATACGCTGATGGCGGTGATCCGCCGGGACAGCGAGCAGGCCGGACAGCTGGTGCACTACCTCTCGACCTTTTTTCGCAAGAACCTGAAGCGCCCGTCGGAAGTGGTTACCCTCGCTGATGAAATCGATCACGTTAACGCCTATCTGCAAATTGAAAAGGCGCGCTTTCAGTCGCGTCTGCAGGTGCAGCTGGACGTCCCCGACGCGCTGGCCCACTGCCAGCTGCCGGCTTTTACGCTGCAGCCGATTGTTGAAAATGCCATCAAGCACGGTACTTCCCAGCACCTGGGAACGGGTAAAATTACGCTGCGGGCGCGCCGGGAAGGGCGCTGGCTACTGCTGGAAATTGAAGACAACGCCGGGCTGTATCAGCCGAAGGGCGATTCCGGCGGGCTGGGAATGAACCTGGTGGATAAGCGCCTGCGGTCCGGTTTTGGCGACGAGTGCGGCATTACCGTGGCCTGCGAACCTGAAATCTTTACCCGCATTACGCTGCGGCTGCCGCTGGAGGAGAACCCATGATAAGGATATTAATTGTCGACGACGAGCCGCTGGCGCGTGAGAACCTGCGCATCGTGCTGGAGGCGCACGACGATGTTGAGATTGTCGGTGAGTGTGATAATGCCGTCGAGGGCATTAGCGCCGTGCATCGCCTGCGCCCGGACGTGGTGTTCCTTGATATTCAGATGCCGCGCATTAGCGGGCTGGAGATGGTGGGCATGCTCGACCCGGAACACCGGCCGTGGGTGGTCTTTCTTACCGCCTACGATGAATACGCGGTGCGGGCCTTCGAGGAGCACGCCTTTGACTACCTGCTCAAGCCGGTGGAAGAGTGCCGCCTGAATAAAACCCTCGACCGGCTGCGCCAGGAGCGCCTGCGCAGCCGGCAGGATCTCTCGCTCATTGAGGAGAGCCAGCAGGCGCTGAAGTTTATCCCCTGCACCGGGCACAGCCGCATCTGGCTGCTGCAGATGGACGACGTGGCCTTCGTCAGCAGCCGCATGAGCGGCGTGTACGTGACCGATCGGGAAGGCAAAGAGGGCTTTACCGAGCTGACGCTGCGCACCCTTGAAAGCCGCACGCCGCTGCTGCGCTGCCACCGCCAGCACCTGGTGAATATGCAACATCTCAAGGAGATAAGGCTTGAGGATAACGGCCAGGCGGAGCTGGTGCTGCGCGCCGGGCAGACGGTGCCGGTCAGCCGCCGCTATCTCAAGACCCTGAAAGAGGCGTTGGGATTGTAGCGTTCAATGGTAAACTAGTGGTTTGCGAACGATTTTGAAGGCCACATGCTTAATAACGACATTCTTCGTAGCCTGCGCTACATGCTAAAAGCGAATAACCCCGAACTGGCGCGCATTTTTGCCCTCGCCGGCACCGATGTCTCCGTGGAGCAAATTGTTCCCTGGCTGCGCAAAGAGGACGAAGAGGGCTTCGCGCGCTGTCCGGATGTGGTGATGTCGGGGTTTTTAAACGGCCTGATTTACGATCGCCGCGGCAAGGACGACAGCGCGCCGCCGCTGGCGGTAGAGCGCCGCATCGATAACAACATCATTTTGAAAAAGCTGCGGATCGCGTTTTCGCTGAAAACCGACGATATTCTGGCAATCCTCACCGAACAGCAGTTCCGCGTGTCGATGCCGGAGATCACCGCGATGATGCGCAACCGCGATCACAAGAACTATCGCGAATGCGGCGACCAGTTTTTACGCTACTTTCTGCGCGGCCTGACGGTAAGGCTGATGGGGAAAAAGGCATAAAAAAACGCCACCGGAATCGGTGGCGTTATTGTTTGTGGCTTACTTAACTTCTTTGAAGCCCTGCGCTTCCAGCAGCGCCTGAGACTGCTTCATGCTCACGCCTTTAGAGACGTCGCCGGTGGACATAGCGCCCAGCAGCTGCTGCAGCTTGGCGCTGTCGGCTTTGCTGTAGTCAATCTTAACGGTCTCTTCTGCGTAGGTATCTTTGTAATCGATCTTCTCGTCGACGCCGTCAATACCCTGATATTTCTGGCTGATCGGGCCCAGAACCGTTTTAGCCTGCTCTTCGTTGGTTGCGCCCAGCGAGGAGTAAGCAATTTTATTTTCGGCGGTCTGCTTCAGGACTTTGTCGCCGCTGTAAGTGTAGGTCAGGGACATTTCAACGCCCTTGATGTTGGCTTTGAAGGTTTTAGTCTCTTCTTTGTCGCCGCAGCCGGCCAGCGAGAAAATCACAGCGGATGCGCACAGCGCGGTCAGCAGTTTTTTAAACATATTCAGTAACTCCATGTATTGAGAATTGTTGTGGCCACGATGTGCCGGAACCGCCTGTTAACCATCATGTTTATGATGTTAACCAACGTGTAGGGGTTTGGGAATTATAGCGGGGAAAACGGCAATATGTGAAATTTTGTAAAGATTAGGCAAGATCCAGGAATATACCTGGATATTTCGGCTTAGAACCGGCGCGCCGCAGGCGGCCGGCTCTAAGCTCAGGGGCTTATTTTACCTGCTGGCCGGGCTGCGCACCGCTGTCCGGGCTGAGCAGGAAGATATCGCTGCCGCCGGGGCCTGCGGCCATGACCATGCCTTCAGAAATGCCAAAACGCATTTTGCGCGGCGCCAGGTTAGCTACCATCACCGTCAGGCGGCCAATCAGCGGCTGCGGATCCGGATAGGCCGAGCGGATGCCGGAGAAGACGTTACGCTTCTCGCCGCCGAGATCCAGCGTCAGGCGCAGCAGCTTGTCGGAGCCTTCAACAAATTCGGCGTTTTCAATCAGCGCGATGCGCATATCAACTTTGGCGAAATCGTCAAAAGTGATGGTTTCCTGAATAGGATCGTCCGCCAGCGGGCCGGTGATCGGCGCGCTGTTGAGCGCTTTCACTTCCTCTTTCGAGGCTTCCGTCAGCGCTTCAACTTGCTTCATATCAATGCGGTTATACAGCGCCTTAAACGGATTGACCTTGTGGCCCAGCAGCGGCTGCTGAATGCCGTCCCAGGTCAGTTCGCTGTTAAGGAACGCTTCCGCGCGGGCGCTCAGGGTCGGCAGCACCGGCTTGAGCCAGGTCATCAGCACCCGGAACATATTCAGGCCCATGGTGCAGATAGCCTGCAGATCCGCATCGCGGCCTTCCTGTTTTGCCACCACCCACGGCGCCTG
>NZ_CAJYMB010000007.1 GCF_913775985.1 uncultured Pluralibacter sp.
CTCACCGGCGTTAAACTCGCTGTCGGCAATGCGCTCGGCAACCCGCCGGGCAATGTTTTTTGCCTCTTCCAGCGGCGTCTGGCGCAGCAAAATTACGAATTCATCGCCGCCGCTGCGGATCACCAGATCCTTCTCCGCCCGCACGTTCAGCATCATCTGGCGGGCAACGATCTGCAGCGCCCTGTCGCCGGTGTTGTGGCCCCAGGTATCGTTAATGGCCTTAAACTTGTTGCAGTCCAGTAAAATCACCACCGAATACTCCCCGGGGCGGTTGCGGACGAAATCCATGATTTTTCGCGTAAAGCAGCCGGTTAGCGGATCGGTATAAATTTTGATGTCGTGGGCGTTTAGCCGCCGGCGCAGCAGCAGGGTTATCAGCAAAAACAGCAGCGGCGACAGCAAAATCCCGCTCAGCGCCGCCGGATCGCGAAATGCCATCTGGTAAACGGGCAGCGCGTAGCGGAATTGATAGCGGTGGGAAAGATGGCGCGTGCGCGGCGGATCTATCCAGTCGCAGCTGTGGGTAAGGCACAGGGTTTCATTGGTGATACGGTTATAAATAGCGAGCATCAGCCCCGGCGGCAGCGCGCCGCCAAAGGCGTTTTTTAACGACTGCTGCAGCTCCCCGGCGGAGTGGTCATACAGAAGGTAGCCGACGATTTTGTTGGAAACCGCTTCATGAGACAGATCGTAAATGTAGCTGACAATGCTGTAGCCCCTTTCGCCGGTGATTTTATCATCGTAAAAGTTGGTGGCGCTGTTGGCTTTTATGCCGATGTCTTTTTGCAGCACCCTGTCGTAAAAGGAGGCCGGCGGCGCGAAAAATGCTGCGGGATTTTTGGCCATCGTCGAGTTAGTAAAGCTGAACCGGGTCGAGTCTCCCGAAATGAACCAGTAAAACCAGCCGGCATCCCGGGCGATAATATAGCGGTGCACGTTGATGTCACCGGGATTCAGGGCATTCGTTTTCTGCCTGATAAATTCCCCCGCCGCGTACATGCAGCGGCCCTCGGCAGAGGCCGAGCGGGCTATCAGGGTACCGGCAGCAGGATTAAGGTTTGATTTATCACCGTTGATTGCCCAAATGCCGTCACCAAACTGGACGTAGTCGTTCGGATCGCCGCAGTGCCCGCTGGCGAGCAGCTGCTGATAACGCACGCCGACGGCGTCGGCGATAAGCTCGTTATCGTTGAAGGCAATAATCAGTTGGGTGTTGAGCGTGCTCATTCCGTCGCTCACCTTGCCCAGCCGATTTTGATGGAGAAAAAAGATCCACAGGCTCAGGCACAACAGCGTGATTGCCGCTGAAAACAGCAGCGCCTGGCGCTTTCTTACGTCGTCCTGCAAATTCCTCACCGCGCCACCGCTACAAATAGTCTGAATATTCAATCCAATGTAGCGGATCCCGGCAGCTTTCGCCACGCAACCCCCGCGGCTTTGAACCCTAGCCGTGGGTCGCGCGCAGCATCGGGTAGGTAAACAGCAGCAGGTGGCAGAGGTTTAGCGCCACGTGAAAAAGAACAGCAACCCACAGCCTGCGGCTCCACATCCACGCCAGGCCGTAAATGATCCCCGCCAGCGCGGCAAACGCCACCAGTAGCGGTCCACCTGCGGCGTGGGCAAAACCGAACAGTACTGCGGTAATGAGCAGCGCCGGTATCGCTGATAGCTGCTGCGTAAGGCGCTGCTGGATCCAGCCGCGAAACAGCGCCTCTTCCGCCAGCGACACGAACAGCACGTTGGCAAATACAAACTCCGGCAGCCAGTGCGGAAAGTGCGGCTCGATCTTGAGACCGCCGGCAAGCGTTGCCGCCAGCAGCAGGCCCGGCACGCTCAGGCCCAGCACCAGCCAGCGCCAGCGCGGCACCGCGTGTTTTTTTCCATCGCTAAACAGCGTGCCGAGGATCATGAAGGCGACGAACGGCACCAGCGCCTTATCGGCGTTGTAGTACATCGTAAATGGCACGCTCTGCGGCCCGGCCTGCACGCCGTCGAGAACCCTGATGTTGTGAAACCCCGGCAGCTGGTGCATCGTAAGCGCGATTGCCGCCGCCAGCAGCATCAGCTCAAGTACAACCCTTAGTGCTTTATGCCCTGCGGCCTTGTGCCAGGCGACAGCCAGCATAATAATCCCGCCGAGAGCTGCCAGGGCGCGCCAGTCCAGCACGCCCTGGGCCGCCCCGAGAGCGATTGCGACAATTGCCGGAATTCCCGCCGCGCGCCGGTTAATCGGCAGCAGCACCAGTGATAATGCCAAAATAAACCACATCATTATTCCCTTGCGGAGTTAAGAATTGGCTACGTTATTTATCATTTTGGGCTGAAAGTCTCAACAATTGGCCGCCATGGGCACGGCGAAACGCGATGGCAGGAATAGGGAATGTCTGACGCGCAGATATAAAAAAACCGCCTTTCGGCGGTTAAATAATGTCGGCATATCACTGCCGGCATACAGAATTAATTAGAGTAGCGTATTGCGGCATGTTCAATGTGAACAGCAGAACGGATATTATCAAACGGTACCATCACCGATTTACAAAAAATACACTTGGCGCCAAATGGATTCTGTTCAGTGATGTCAAAATGCGATACCCGATATTGTGACCCGTGGCAGCACGGGCATCGGAAATGGATTGCTTCTTTAATTATCGTGTCCTCAGAGCGCGACAACGTTTACTGCTGAGGGGCCTTTGGCACCATTCTCAACGGCAAACTCAACTTTCTGATTTTCGTTCAGCGTGCGAAAATCATCGCTCTGGATAGCGGAAAAATGTACGAATACATCTTTGCTGCCATCGTCCGGCGTAATGAAACCAAAACCTTTATCGGCGTTAAACCACTTCACCAGTCCGGTCATTTTATTCGTCATCTTTTATTACCTTATATTTTAATTTCGCCCGCAGGCGTTCATGGTCTGAAATGATATCAGAGTGTAGAGAGAACTGAAGATGAGACATCAAAGGAGGGACTTATGATGTGAACAACTAAAGAAAACTGCTTCGGATATCGAGCTTGTTCAAACCGACAACTCATTAACGCACGTTAAACATTGGGTAGCAAGGTTTATCGTGGGAGATTTGTCAGCGCCGCTGACAATGGGGAAATAGTTGCGGAAATAATCGGTGAAAAGCCTCCGGTCTAACCGGAGGCTTCCGTCATTAGCGGCTAAAAAGATCGCGGCGTTTCGGCTTCAGCGGCTGTGCAATCAGCACCAGGATAGCAATAATCAGATAGGCGGCAAAAATCCCCACCAGCCACTGGGGCATTTCCAGACCGAGAAACTCCCACTGGCGCACCGAGCAGTCGCCGCTGGCAACAAACATCTGCGGCAGCCATTTATCCAGCGGCAGCCACGACGGAAAGCGGGCGGCAAAATCACAGGTCATGAACGGTGAAGGATGCAGCTGGATCATAGTGTGTTCCCACGCCAGCTGTACGCCGCGCCAGGCGCTGTAGATCCAGATAAGGATGGCCGCATAGCGCAGCGGTGTTTTAGGTGCAACGGCGCCCACTATGCCGGCCCCCATAATGCCCAGCAGCGCGCAGCGCTCGTAAATACACATCACGCAGGGTTTCAGCAGCATCACGTGCTGAAACCACAACGCGACAAGCTCCAGCGCAAAAGCAGTCAGCGCCATGAGCAGCCAGGCACCCCGGCCGCGGGAGCATTGATTCAAGTATCGCAACATAATTATTTCCCTAAATATGCTAAATCAGTGCAGTGTAAACCAAAACATTCTCTCAGCCACCTGATAATCGGTAACAGTATTCTTTCCGGACATTTACGCCGCTTCCATTACGCGAGCTTACGTCATTTCATAACCCGGCGTGCCGACACCTTGGCGCCCTTGCCGCCGGATTTTCTCCTGCCGGAGATACACGTGATGTAAACCAGCAGCACAAATGAATAAAAATGAAACCGCGATCCCCTTTTAATTCACTTGCGCCGCTATCTGGCCCCCGGAGCCTCTGGTATGATGAGTCCCAAAATTTGCAACGCTGTGTAATGGAAATCTTATTATGGTCATCAAGGCGCAGAGCCCGGCGGGTTTCGCAGAAGAGTACATCATCGAAAGTATCTGGAATAACCGCTTCCCTCCTGGCTCTATCCTCCCGGCAGAACGTGAGCTTTCCGAACTGATTGGCGTTACCCGCACCACCCTGCGCGAAGTGCTGCAGCGCCTGGCCCGCGACGGCTGGCTGACGATTCAGCACGGCAAGCCCACCAAAGTAAACAACTTTTGGGAAACGTCAGGACTCAATATTCTTGAAACGCTGGCGCGCCTCGATCACGATCGCGTGCCGCAGTTACTCGATAATCTGCTTTCCGTTCGCACTAACATTGCCACCATTTTTATCCGCACGGCGTTCCGCCAGCATCCGGAGCAGGCGCTGGAAGTCCTCGCCACGGCGAAAGAGGTAGAGGATCACGGTGACGCGTTTGCCGAGCTGGATTACAACATTTTTCGCGGGCTGGCATTCGCCTCCGGCAACCCGATTTATGGCCTGATCCTTAACGGCATGAAGGGGCTCTATACGCGCATTGGCCGCCACTACTTTGCCAATCCCGAAGCGCGCAGCCTGGCGCTGGGCTTCTATCACAAGCTGGCTAAGATTTGCGAAGAAGGCCAGCACGATGCGGTGTATGAAGCGGTGCGCAGCTACGGCCACGACAGCGGCCTCATCTGGCACAAAATGCAGAAAACCATGCCGGAAAGCCGCTAGATTTTCTGCCGCATCCGCTCTTCGCCGCCCGGCGAAGAGCTATTCTGCTTCTCCTGACACAATAAATCCCCGTACAGCGCCCTTAGCTCACCGCCCGGACGAAACGCGCGGCGGATCCACTGCGTCACCTGCCCCACCGCGGCGTGGCGGCTCACCAGCAGCATCCGTGAATCCTGACGCGGATTCTGCACCTGACGTACCACCAGCTCCCCGGCGGCAACCGCCTCACGCGCCATCGGCTCCGGGAGAAAACCGATACCGGTGCCCTGCGCCTGGCAGCGGCACTTGGTGATGAAATCCGGTACCACAATCGCCTCCTGCCCGCGCAGCAGCCAGCCGACCCTTTTATTCAGGGTGCTGGCGGTATCCTCCACCATGATGTTTGGGTAAAGGCGCATCTGGCTTTCGGATATTGGCAGATCG
>NZ_CAJYMB010000008.1 GCF_913775985.1 uncultured Pluralibacter sp.
GGTTAACCTGGCCGTAGTAACCAATATCATCCCCTACATCCTGTCGATGGCGGCGCTGGCAATTATCCAGCGGATGGCGAATGTCCCGCAGGGCAAAGCCCGGGCGGCAAACGCGGTGGCCTTTATCGGGGCGATGTACAGCTTTTACGCGCTGTACTCTTCCGGGGAAGAAGCCATGTTGTACGGGGCGATTGTCACCTTCCTCGGCTGGACGCTGTACGGCCTTATCTCTCCGCGCTTTGAGCTGAAAGATAAGCACAGTTAAGGGTTGGCCCGGCGGCGGACAAGGGGCTGCCGGGCTTTTTTTGCTTAAGAGATCAATAATGATGCGGGTTAAAAAGGTATAATCATCGTGAGCGGCGGACAATGTATCTTCATTATTTATCTGGTCGTGGCTGTTTTCTCCGGCCTTATAATCGGTTTCCTGTCCAGGGATACAATTCACATTCGCCTGCTGGCGGGAATTGTCATTGGCCTGACCTGGCCGCTGAGCCTGCCTGTTGCATTATTGTTCTCATTTTTTTAATAAAGCGTTTCTGAGGAATATTATGAAGCATAAACATCTTGGGGTTTTCATCATCCGGTTTGAATATCCGGAAGCATTAACCGAGGCTCGGGATAAACTGACAACGCTGCTGCTGCAATACCATTTTTCCGCCACGGTGGCCGATAAGCACGGCGTCGCCAGACAGCTTCCGGCCAATACCTGGGCCATTGCCAGCTTTATGTCACTCGCAGAAATCACGGTATTTACTCAGAAAATAATTACCATCATTCCCAATTTCGCACCCGATATTAATGTAATGGCCCGCGACGACTATTTTTTACAAGCGCTTAACAAGGCGTAATATTAGCGCAAGCACACAGAGTGTATAAATTAAGCAGGCCTTTGTTTGTATAATAATCCACCCGCAATTTTGAATACCGCGCAGTGTCTAAAAACACGCGTTGGCCACCGGGCAATGCAGCATCTTATTTTATCCTGCTGAACTATTCATCATCGCCACAATAAGAATTAACGATGGAAGTTCGGATCCTGTGTATACCCTGAATAATGTGAATTATATGTTAATCAATATGCGTAGCGGCACGGCAACCGTCGTACTGGCCTTTGTGTTATGGGGAATAACCCCGCTTTTTTATCAATATCTCTCCGGCGGCGATCTGACGCAGATTATTATTTACCGGGTTGTCTGGTCGATGCCTCTGCTGCTGCTCGCGCGCCTGCTGCTGCGCCACAGAACGCCGATCCGCACTCTCTGGCAGGACCGCCGGTCGTTCTTCTGCTGCATGCTGGCCGGGCTGCTGATGATTGTCTCCTGGTCCTCATTTATCTACGCCCTGACGCACCATCAGGTGCTGGACGCCAGCCTCGGCTATTTCATCAATCCGCTAATTGTCATCGCCCTGGGCTGCCTTTTTCTCAAAGAGAAGCTCTCCGCGTTTCAGGTGGCGGCGGTAGCACTCGGCGCCTGCGGACTCGTGTTTCAGATAATCTCGCTGCGCCACCTGCCGGTGCTACCGCTGATGATGGGGGTTTCATTTGCGTTGTATGGCCTGGTGCGTAAGTTCATTCGCTACGATGCCCTCACTTCCATCACGCTTGAAACCCTGTGGGCGATGCCGGTGGCGCTGGTACTCTTTTTTGCCACGGGCTCCGGCAGCGGCTTTGCGGCGAACACGCCTCACCTGCTCTATATCCTGACCGCACCGGTCACGGTGATCCCGCTGATCCTGTTTGCTATCGCCCTGAACAAAACGTCGCTGGTGGTGACCGGACTGGCCCAGTACATCGAGCCGAGCCTGCAGTTTATTATCGCCATCCTGATTTTTCGCGAGCAGATCGATTATCCCGAACTTGTCTGCTTCGGTGCCGTCTGGCTCGGGCTGCTGCTGTGCATTTCAGAATCGTTTGTTGCTCACCGGCGCCTGCACAGCCACGCCTCGTAGCGCGCGGGCCACTCTACGGTTAAGGTGCCCGGACGCCCCATGCCGAAGCCGTGACCACCGCTGGGATAGCGCTGCATCTCGACGGGTACCCCGGCCCGGCGGCAGGCCGCAGCAAGGATCAGCGTGTTATGGGGATCGGAAATCGTATCGTCTTCCGCCTGCGCCAGGAAAAACGGCGGCGAGTGCGGCGTAATAAAGTTTTGCACCGACCACTGCGCTTCCTCCCGGGGACTGGCGTCGTTGCCCACCAGCTGCCTGTGGGTTGAGGTGTGATTATACGGTGCCTCCAGCGTCACCACCGGATAGATAAGCGCGGCGTTATCGGCCGCGGCCGGCGTAGCGTCTAAGGCATCCAGCGGCGCATAGGAAGCGTAGTCAGGCCGCGCCGCCGCCATTCCCAGCAGATGTCCACCCGCCGAGAAACCCAGCACCCCAACGCCGCCATGCCGGTGGCGAATAATGCGCAGCGCCCGCTGGGCGTCCTGCAGCGAAACCCGCTGTCCGTCGTGCCAGCCCTCGCCCGGCAGCCGGTAGCTTAAAACGTAGGGCGTATATCCGCGCCGGGCCAGCCAGCTCGCCGCAGGCCACGCCTCTTTCACCATTTCGATGCGCCGGTAGCCGCCGCCGGCGGCAATCAGCACCGC
>NZ_CAJYMB010000009.1 GCF_913775985.1 uncultured Pluralibacter sp.
ATTCAAGCTGAGACATGAGGGATAGACATAGGCATGATGGAGGAGAGGAACTCACTTGAAACTGATCTCAAATCTGTGGTCAGATCGCCAGAGCGCTGGCTCAGCTGTGGGTCAACAATGCGCCCGAGGGCTGGCTTTTTCTCGATGAACCCACGTCGGCCCTGGATCTGTATCACCAGCAGCATCTGCTGCGGCTACTGCGCAGGCTCACCTCGGCGGGCGGACTGCACGTCTGTGCCGTGCTCCACGACCTGAATCTTGCGGCACTGTGGGCGGATCGGCTGCTGCTGCTGCACGCGGGCAGGATAGTGGCCCAGGGCGATGCGGAACAGGTACTGAGCGCCGCCTCCCTGCGGCGCTGGTACGGGGCCGATGCGGCCATTGGCACACATCCGCAAAGCGGCACGCCGCAGGTCTTCCTGAATCCATAAATCGCTAGCTAGCTTGAGCAGCTCACTTCCAGCCGCTTGCCCCACTCCGGCGGGCGGCGGGCGTAGTCGTCCTGGCGATCGGCAAACGGCTCGCGCAGCGCCTGGTGCAGGCGCTCCAGCTCCAGATAGTCGCCTTTTTCCGCCTGCTCGATGGCGCGCTGGGCCAGCCAGTTGCGCAAAACCACTGCCGGATTGTGCTGATGCATGCTGTCGCGGCGCGTCTCGTCGTCAACGCTTTCGCGCTGCAGCCGGCTGCGGTAGGTGCTGAACCACGTATCAAACGCCGACCGGTCGATAAACTCATCGCGCAGCGGCGAAGAAGGGCTCTGCTGCACGGTTTCGCCCAGCAGGCGGAAGGTGCGGGTAAAGTCGCTGCTCTCGCGCGCCATCAGCTCCAGCAGGCCATTCAGCAAGTCGTTATCCCCTTTCTCCTCGGTAAACAGCCCCAGCTTGCGGCGCATGCGTTGCCCGTACTCCGTCAGCAGCGCCGGCTCATACTCTTCCAGCGCGCGATTGAGATCGTCAGCGCTAATAAAGGGCGACAGGGTTTGCGCCAGCCGCTGCAGGTTCCACAGCGCTACCGCAGGCTGATTGTCAAAACTGTAGCGTCCCTGGTGGTCCGAATGGTTACAGATGAATCCCGGCTGCCAGTCATCAAGAAAGCCAAACGGGCCGTAGTCGAGCGTCAGACCGAGAATTGACATGTTATCAGTGTTCATCACGCCGTGGGCAAAACCAACCGACTGCCAGCGGGCGATCAAGCGGGCCGTTCTTGTGACAACGTCACTGAACCAGAGCAGGTATTTATCCGTTTCCCCTTCCAGATGCGGCCAATGGTGGCGAATGACGTAATCGGCCAGCTGCTGCACGTTCTGCGGCATGCGCCGGTAATAAAAGTGCTCGAAATGGCCGAAGCGGACATGGCTTTCGGCGATGCGCATCATCATCGCGCCTTGCTCAACGGTTTCGCGATAGACCGGCGTGTCGCTGCTGACAACCGAAAGCGCCCGCGCGGTGGGAATGCCGAGCGCGTGCATCGCCTCCGACGCCAGGCTTTCGCGCAGCGTTGAGCGCAGCACGGCGCGACCGTCGCCCATCCGCGAATACGGCGTCAGTCCGGCCCCCTTAAGATGCCAGTCAACGCGGCTGCCGTCCGCCAGCTGCTGTTCGCCGAGCAGAATACCGCGCCCGTCGCCGAGCTGTCCGGCCCAGACGCCAAACTGATGTCCGCTGTAAACCTGGGCCAGCGGCGCCATGCCGGGCAGCAGCGTTTCGCCGCCCCACACTCCGGCACCATTTTCCGGGGAGAACAAGGTTTCCGGCACGCCCAGCTCCTTTGCCAGCGGCGCGTTGTGCCAGATCAGCCGCGCATTATCCAGCGCGGTAGGTTTCAGTTCGGTGTAAAAATTTGGCAGCTCATCGCGCCAGTGGTGGGTAAAAGTCAGGGTCATAGATCCTCCTGATCCTAGTGTAGTCCCTGAGAGGCGAGATAAATACGGGCGATGCGCAGGGTTATTCCTGTACCAGCTGCGTGAGCGTTTCAACGCCCACGGCAGGCCACAGGGCACCCTGCATAGCGTCAAAGGGCCAGGGCGCCAGCGCCGCCAGCATTGCGTCGCTGTCAACCCCCGACACCATCACGGCGTCAACCGCGGGGGTAATCTGGGCCATCAGCGCGCGCATGACCGGCGTAAACGAGGGAAGCGGCAGCTGGCGATGGATAAAACCGGCGTCAAACACCGCGGCGCTAAACAGGCCGGAGAAAAGTGCTGAGGCAGGTGCGTCCCCGGCGCCGAAGTCGGCCAGAACCAGCGGGAAGGCGGACTTTAAGTGTTCCAGAACGGCTGACGCAGAGGAGGAACCGGCAACTTTTTCACTCACTTTGAGCGCGAGAAACGGGAAGCGCAACGCATTCTCCATTAGCGCCGCATCGGCGAGCAGCGTGCGGGCGACGGCTTCATTGATCGGTATCCACGCGGTAAGGCCGCGGCGGGTGAAGAACAGCGCAGCGCGCTCCACAAGAGCCAGCTGCAGTTTGAATAGCGTAATATCGTTGGGAGGCGGAATGGAAACAGGATAGCGGGCGATGATATCAAGCCCCGCGAGGCGTCCCGCGCCGTCCCGGGCAGGCAGGAGAAGCAGGCCGCGCGCGTAAGCGTCATCCAGGGACACTATCATGGGGATGCTCCTGATTAATCAACTGCTCCACCCGCATCGCGCTACCGATCGGACTCCTCTATTCGCTGCTGAGCCCGGCAACAACCATGTGCGCAAGCAGCAAGTTTTAAGTGTAACGCAGTGATACAAATCCACACGTTTTGTCATTCACTTTCGCGCAGCCCAAAAGTCTACAGTCGGCGGGCCTGCCAGAAATTTTTGCGCCAGTAGACATTATTCAGCGACGAGCGCGTCACCCCCCGGCTGGTGGACGCGTGGATAAACTGGTTATCAGTATCATAGATGCCGACGTGCAGTCCGCTGTCGCCGGCGCCGGTTTTAAAGAAAACCAGATCGCCCGGCAGAAGCTGTTCGCGGTCTATCCGGGTGCCTATTTTCGCCTGCTGGCGGGTTTCCCGCGGCAGCCTCAAATCAAACCGGTCGCGAAAGGTCATCATCACAAAGGCCGAGCAGTCCAGCCCGCGCCGCGATGTACCGCCATAGCGGTAAGGCGTTCCGCGCCAGCTGGCCAGCTGTTCGTTGAGATTGGCAATAACGGCGATACCGTCTGAAAGCCGGGGATTGGGCGGCGGTGCCCGGTGGCTGCTGCATCCGGCTAAAATCAACGCAAAAGCAATGAAAAATAAGAATCGCATGTCCCGGCGAATCCTCTTGGTTTTTATGTTCCAACAGCGGCACTGTACTGAGCAGGCAAGTTTTGCGCCTGCGGGTCCAGTGCCACCATAAATTGATATCCGTCGGTTTCGAGCAGGCGAAACGGCGTGCCGTACGCGGCAGCCAGATTATCGGCTGTCAGCACCTCCGGTGTAGCCCCTGCGGCCAGCAGGCTGCCGCCGCGCATCAGCCAGCAGTGGGTTGCAAAGCGCAGGCTGTGATTGAGGTCGTGGCTGCTCATTACGATGGTAATGCCGGCATTCCTGAGCTCGGACAGGAGGCTGTCCAGCGCGTTCTGCTGCGCCACGTCCAGGCTGTTCATCGGCTCATCGAGCAGCAGCAGCTGGCCTTGTGAGTTAGCGCGCGGGTGAATTTGCAAAATTACCGCTGCCAGCCGCACGCGCTGCCACTCGCCGCCGGAAAGCTGGTGCGCCGGACGCCCCAGCTTGTCTGCCAGCGCCAGCGCCCCGCAGATATCCTGCATCAGCGAGTCCTGTGGTCCGCCCTGCTGATGCAGAGTGAGATAGTGCCAGACGGGCATCGAAAACGGCGGCGTCTCCTGCTGGGTTAACCAGGCCCGGCGGCGGGCGAGCGCCTGCGCGGCGAAAGTGTCAAGCGGTTGCCCCTCAAACAGAACCCGTCCCTCGCCGCTGCTCAGGCCGGCAAGCCGGGTAAGCAGCGTACTTTTGCCTGCGCCGTTAGGGCCAACCAGGTGCAGGATCTCACCTTGCTCTATATTGGCAGTCACAGGCTGAAGGCGGCCGGCCTGCGCCACTTTCGCCAGCTGCAACAGCGGCATATTACTTCGCCAGCGCCAGCTTAATGGCTTCCAGTACAATCGGGTCTTCCGGCGTCATATCGGGAGAGAAGCGCTGAATCACCTGCCCATCGCGGCCGATCAGAAATTTTTCAAAGTTCCATAAAATGTCGCCCGGCTCTTTTGGCGCGCGGCCTTTACTGGCCATACGCTCATAAAAACCGCTGCTTTCCGGCGCAACCGCCGTCGGCGCGGCAGCAATAAGCTTGCGGTAAAGCGGGTGGCGGTGTTCGCCGTTAACCTCTATCTTGCTAAAGAGCGGGAAACTGACGCCGTAGGTGGTGCTGCAGAATGTTTTGATTTCTTCATCGCTCCCCGGCTCCTGGCCGAGAAACTGGTTGCAGGGAAACCCCAGCACATTAAATCCCCGCCCGTTCCAGGCCTGCTGAATGTTTTCCAGGTGCTCGTACTGCGGAGTGAGGCCGCACTGCGATGCCACATTCACAATCAATAGCACATCACCTCGCCAGGATTCGAGTGTTGTATCTTTGCCATCAATGGTAGTCACTGGGGTGTTCAGAATCTCGTTTTGCATAGCATCCTCTTGGTTATCAGGCCCTGCTCTCGCGACAGGTGAACAATCTGTACCGGCGCGCAGAAAAAGAAATAAAAGAATAGGCGCTTTCTCAGCGTCAGGCACGGCTTAAAACTGTATGCTATATATCATATACGAGGAAGTCATAGGTGAGAGCGACCTCATCGGGCTTAAGCATGTAAAGGTAACTTTTTACATGCCGCTGCGATTATCCTCGTGAAGACAATAAAGAATCACCTTGCAAGCAGTCTAAATCCTGAATAATTCGCGCTATCGTAAGGCGGCACGCGGGTACATCACCGGTGAGTCGACAGTTGATAATCCTGTGATTGCGCGCTGCCACCGTACCGGTAGCGTGGAGAGTGACGGATATAAATATCTATAATATCGAGGCCCCACCCATGACGAATATAATCATGCTATGCGTCGCAATTGTCCTACTTATCGTTTCAATCTATTACCTGGTGTCTTTCATTCTTGAGAAGCGACGCCAGCCCTTCTCGTTTCGAAAAAAGAAGTAGAAATAATAGCAGCGTCGCGTAACTACGTTGAAGGCAGCACTTATTTTGACCTTTTCAACAGCAGCCAAATAAAGACCGGGGCCCCGAGGGTGGCAGTGACGACACCCACGGGTAGCTCAGCAGAGGCCAGCGCCAGTCTGGCAATAATATCTGCAACCAGCAGCACAATGCCGCCTGCCATCGCGCAGGCCGGCAACAGCGCGCGGTGATCCGTCAGGCCGCACAGGCGCAGCACGTGCGGCACCACCAGACCAATAAATCCAATAGCGCCCGCCAGCGCAACACTCACGCCGACAAGCCAGCCTATCACCAGCACCAGCACTCTGCGCCACAGCCACAGCGGCAGCCCCAGCTGACGGGCAGACACTTCACCCAGCGAAAGTAAATTCAGCGGTCCCGACTGGAAACAGGCCCAGACGATAGCCGGCAGCAGCGCAGCCATCAGCCATATCTGATGCCAGTCAACGCCGCCGAATCCGCCCATCATCCAGTACATCAGCTGACGTAAATCCACTGAAGTGGAAAAATAGACCGCCCAGGTCATCGCCGCGCTGCAGATGATCCCCAGCGCCACGCCGGCGAGCAGCAGGCGGCTGGTAGAGAGACGTCTGCGGGCAAGAGAGAGCAGAATAACGGTGATAATGAGCGCGCCGGCGATAGCGCAGAGGCTTAGCACCCAGCCGGGCAATCTGCTGCTTCCCAGCAGCACCGCAGCAACCAGGCCCACTCCCGCGCCGTTAGATACGCCCAGCAGCCCCGGTTCCGCCAGCGGATTGGCAAAAAGAGCCTGCATAATAGCGCCGCAGACCGCCAGCGCCGCACCCACCAGCAGCACAGCAAGGGTGCGCGGCAGGCGAATTTGCCAGACGAAGAGATCCGCCGCTGGCGTCGTCCAGGCCTGTGGCGGGATCCACAGCTCGCCAACGCAGAGACTGAGGAGAGCAATAGCGGCGAGGAGTATCCCCAGGCCCGTCAGCCAGCGGCGATTATAGCGATGTTGAATTTGGGCAAAGTTCAAGAGTGATTCCATCCGGACTGCGCCGTAAAAAGCCCGATTTTACGGGGAGCGCGGCGGGTATTAAAGCATAATAGTGCGCTAATCCACTGCGGGAACCACTCTCAACGGGGGTTTATTACGTCAGCAGGTGGAAGAGCACCGCGAAGAGGACAATGTTCGCCAGCACGATAGCCCAACCGCTATAGAGCATGTATTTCAGCTGACTGGACTGCGCCAGGCCCATCTGACCAAACATATCCGATGACGGGAACGGCCCAAACCAGTCTACCTGAGATGATGCCAACAGCACTGCGGTGAGTCCTTGCGGAGGAACACCAGCAGCCATCAGCATTGGACCAAATATTTTATGGGTAAAGGTCATTTGAGCTACTGCTGCTCCGGGTACATGGCCGACGATATTGAAGGCGAAAATACTAAAGCACAGCCATGCAGGAGAAATGCCTTCCAGTAAAGGCCGGGTAGCATCTAACAACCCCTGGTAGGCATGAAGGCTATCCATCAGCTCAAGGATGGGGTTATAAAGCCAGTAGAGTATAAACATCCAGACCAGACGTCCGCATCCCTTGTACAGCGCCTGTAAAATCTCGCTCGGGCGAAGCCCGCCGGCGAGGCCAGTTATCAGCGCTACCAGCAGCATGACAATAATTGCGAAGCTAAAGCCGGCCTTAATGATAACGCCTACGATGGCCATCACGATAATGGTGGCAGCAAAGGCCAGCGCACTCAGCTTACGGCGGCGAAATTTAGCAGGTTGCTCCTGTACCTGCGGCACTTGCGCTGAATGATAGCAGTGCTTCCCCTGCGTCATTTTCTGAATGCGCCCGGCCATAAACCAGCCCGTGACCAGCGTAACGGCGCTCATGGGCAGCCCTGCATACAGCAGGTATTCAGGATAACTGAGGCCACCCAGTTGAAGAATAGTGACGGTACTTGGGGTAAAAGGCCCGGTAAAAAGTCCTACGGAGCCGGCAGTCATCATCAGTGCCGCTACCGTGGGGGGCGTAAGCCCCACGGCAGCAGCGACAGGAATAATGACTGCCACGATGATGGCATTACCACCTGCCATCGTTCCCAACGAGCCGCAAATGAGCACTGATGAAGCAATAATACCAAACTTAACCCGAGCCTGGCTGGAAAGGCCAATTCGATTTACCACGAACCGCACCAGCTCGATTGCAGCACCGGTGCGTGTGGCTACCTCACCCACTCCGGCACCCAGCATAATGATAAGACCGACAGTCGCGATAAACGACCCGGTCGACTTTGCTAGCATCGCGCCCATCGCGGATAAGCCGGTTGAAGTCATAATCATTGCAAAAATAATGGCAGCAATAACCGATAAGACAATATCAACACCCATCAGCGACAAAAGCGCCAGCGCTACCAGTGGCGTAAAGCTCAGAAGCCCCAATTCACTGTTAGGTTGCTCCTGACACCAAAAGGCAATAAGCAGAAATACCAACAGCATCAGGCCAGTGGCAATTTTTTTTCCTGTCAGATCCCGAAAGCTGGTTCTGCCGCCGGAAAGCGTTGAGTCACTCATATAACCCCTTGATAGTAAAATCGTCCGTAAACGACTTTGGGACCGGGTCACTCAGAGAATATCCACCCTCATTTTTATTATTGGCCGTGGCCTGAGGGGAGTAGGTACACAGGTATTATCTGAGAACGTATCGTACGTCAGCAGTCTGCTGCGACGTGACAAACCGCAGCCGGGCTGTCTGGTCACCAAAACTATGTTAACTTAATGTTATTGGAAAATGACTTTTTGTTTACCTCGTATAACCCAGAGTTAACGCCTCCATGAAGCTACGCCATCTTGAAATTTTCTACGCTGTAATGACCGCCGGCTCACTTTCACGGGCTGCTGAATCGCTGAACATTTCTCAACCCGCAGCCAGCAAAGCCTTAAAAAATGCCGAGCAGAAAATTGGTTTTCCCCTCTTTCAAAGAGTGCGGGGCAAACTGCTGCCCAGCAGCGAAGCTCTTACGCTGTATGAGAGAGCGCGCCATATATATCAGGATTTAGATAGTCTGCGCCTGCTGGCTGATAATCTCGCGCGTGATCCGCGGGCCAGGATCTCACTTGGCTGTCTGCCCAGTCTCGGGCTCAGCCTGGTGCCTGAGGTTGTAACTGATTTTTATCGGGTCAATCCGGACCTTGTGATGACGCTGAGTACTGAACATACCGAGATGTTGATCAAGAAACTGGACCTGTGCGAAATCGATCTCGCTCTGACGTTACAGCCGGTCGTTCGTGGAGACATTATTACGTTGCCCGTTGCTGAAGTGCCTTTGGTCTACATCGATCGTGATTACCGCCAGGGTCCGGTCGATATCAACGACATCGATGAAAAGCGCTGGATCTCTCCGGGAAACCACTCACTTTCGGCAGCCATTTCTGCCCACCGCGCATTTTCCATGACGCGACTTAACGTTCAGACCTATTACATGGCAACTGAATTTGTGAAACACGGAATGGGCTGCAGCATTACCGATATTTTCTCTGCGCGAAATAATCTTTCTCCGGAGATGATTCACTCCCTGACGCCGGCGGTGAAAGTGACACTTTGCCTGCTGCGGCGCGCCGACAGTTCTCTAAGCCCAGCCGCGCAAAAGTTTATGGATTTTCTGTGTCACCGCCTGCGCGCCCAGCTCGACACCATTAACCATGAGTTATACCCCTGCGACAAAAAGTCATTTGCGCCTTTTACCTGAATGTTTTGACATAGCGCCATTGCCACTCACAGCAGCGGATCTACAAAAATATGAAAAAGCGCATTGTTATCGTTGGCGGCGGCGTTATCGGGCTAACAACTGCCTACGTATTAATTAAAAGTGGTCATCAGGTGCATCTGGTCGATCGAAATAGCGAGATTGCACAGGCTACTAGCTTTGCCAACGGCGGACAGCTTAGCTATCGCTATGTGGCACCTCTGGCGGATAAGGGCGTTCCGCTGCAGGGGCTCAAATGGATGGGGAAGGCTGACTCACCCCTCAACCTGCAGCTCAAGATGTCTGTAAGCCAGTGGCGCTGGCTGTGGCTTTTTCTACGCGCCTGCAACAGCCAAACCAATAAACTTAACGGTAGTCATATTCTCCGACTTTCTCTGTTGAGCAAGCAGGTTATGGAAAACTGGCGTCAGAATGACGGGCTGCAAGATTTTGCATGGCGCAAATCGGGAAAGCTGGTAATTCACCGCCGCGCGGGTGATTTTACCAAGGCCGCAGGGGGTATTAACCCGGATCATCAGCAGGCTCTGGATCGCAATAGTTGTCTGGTGCTGGAACCTTCATTGAAATATCTGCATCCATTACTCAAAGGTGGGATCTACTCGCCGGGAGACGAAACTGCAGATTGCCATAAATTCTGCCAAGCCCTGCTGGCCAAATTGACTACCAGTCCCGATTTTATCTTTACACCCAATTGTGAAGTCACTGGATTTTCTGCACGAGCAGGGCGGATTGTGACAGTAAAAACGCGCGCTGGAATACTGGAGGGCAATGAGTTCGTAATCGCGGCCGGTAATGGCAGCACCTCGCTACTGGCCGATATCGGTGTTCGTGTTGCGCTCTGCTCCCTGAAAGGCTACAGCCTGACGCTGCCCTATCCTGACGCCTCGGGTATCGCGCCCGATATTAGCGTTACCGATTACGCCAACAAGATCGTCTACGCTCACCTTGGTGAACGGCTTCGTGTTGCAGCAATGGTCGATATTGGCTACGACGATGAAGTGCTTCGTCCCGCGCGGCTCGCAGCATTAAAACGTACGGTACGGGATAGTTTCCCTGAACTTGAAGGTATTGATGACGCTCTGTGCTGGACGGGGATGCGCCCTTCTACGCCCTCCGGCCCTCCATTAATAGGCCGGACTGGCTATAGCAATTTGTGGATGAATATCGGTCAGGGAAGTCTCGGCTTTACGCTGGCCGCCGGTAGTGCTGCCGTGCTTGGCGCGCTCATTGATGGCGTAAACCCCTCTATCTCTCTAGAAGGTTTGACATGGAAACAAACGACATGACTCTCAAACGTAATCATTCCGGGCCTCGTCTGTCGGCGAGCGTCCAACACGGAAATCTTATTTTTCTCTCTGGCCAGACTCCGGTGAACAACACGGATGATATTGTGCTGCAGACTCGGGAGGTGCTACAAAAGATCGACACCCTGCTGACTGAAGCAGGCAGTGACAATCAACATCTGCTTAGCGCTCAAATATGGTTGAAAAATCTCGGACGTGATTTTCAGAGATTCAACGACGAGTGGGTGAAATGGCTTGCGGACGGCAACACTCCGGCACGTGCAACCGTACAGGCGGAGATGGCGAGGCCGGAGATATTGGTTGAAATCATGGTTACAGCTGCAAAAGCCTGATCGAAAGGCAGAAAAAAGGCCGCTTAGCGGCCTTTTTAATTACTCAGAAATTATTCTGCTTTGGGCGAAGCGTTTTCGACGCGGCTTTTTAACTTCTGGCCGGGTCTGAAGGTCACCACGCGCCGGGCTGTAATGGGAATATCCTCGCCCGTTTTCGGGTTGCGCCCGGGGCGTTGATTCTTATCACGCAGATCAAAGTTGCCAAAACCTGATAGTTTTACCTGCTCGCCATTCTCCAGAGCGCGACGTATCTCTTCGAAAAACAGCTCAACCAGTTCTTTGGCATCCCGCTTGCTAAGCCCAAGCTTATCAAACAGATATTCTGACATTTCAGCTTTTGTAAGCGCCATAGGTTCAATCCCTCAATGATGCCTGGAATCGCTCTTTTAATGCCTCTACGCATTTGGCAACGGTAGTGGCAATCTCCTCTTCTTCGAGTGTACGGCTGGTATCTTGCAGGATCAGGCTGATGGCAAGGCTCTTAAAACCTTCCGCCACACCCTTACCGCGGTACACGTCAAATAAGTTTACGCCAACTACCTGATTTACGCCAACTTTCTTGCACTCAGCCAGAACATCTGCTGCCGGTACATTTTCTGCGACCACAACGGCGATATCGCGGCGGTTCGCCGGGAAGCGGGAAATCTCTTTCGCCTCAGGCACCGCGCGGTCTGCGAGCTTGTTCCACTCAAGTTCAAACACCAGCGTGCGGCCATTGAGATCGAGCTTGCGCTCCAGCTCGGGATGCACAACACCCGCAAAACCAATGCGTTCACCTTTCAGATAAATCGCGGCCGACTGACCCGGATGCAGGGCCGGTTTCGTTTCAGCTTTAAACTGAATGTCTCCCAGTTTGCCGGTCAAATCGAGCAGGGATTCGAGATCGCCTTTTAAATCATAGAAATCGACCGTCTCTTTCGCGATGTCCCAGTGCTCATCCACGCGGTTACCACAGATAACGCCACCCAGCATCAGATCCTGACGAATGCCCAGCGGCGCCTGTGTGTCTGGCACGAAGCGCAGCCCGCTTTCAAAAATGCGCACGCGGTTCTGCTGGCGGTTCTGGTTGTACACGACGGTATTGAGCAGGCCAGTCCACAATGACAGGCGCATCGCCGACATTTCGCTGGAAATTGGGCTTGGCAGGATCAGCGCCTCTTCGCCCGGATGCAGCAGCTGCTGTAATTTCGGGTCGACAAAGCTGTAGGTGATCACTTCCTGATAGCCTTTGTCGTTAAGCAGGGTTTTTACCCGCTTCAGCGACAGGCGGGATTCCTGATGATTACCCATAATCAGGCCTGCCTGAACCGGCGCGTCCGGGATATTGTTATAGCCGTAAACCCGCGCAACTTCTTCGACCAGATCCTCTTCAATCTCCATATCAAAGCGCCAGCTCGGCGCGACTGCCTGCCACTGGCCCTGACCTTCGGTCACTTCACAGCCGAGGCGGCGGAGAATGTCGCTAACCTCCGCATCGGGGATGCTGTGGCCGATAAGCCGGTCCAGCTTGCTGCGGCGCAGAGTAATGGTCGCACGAACAGGCAGCGCATCTTCACGGGTAACGTCAATCACGGGACCGGCTTCACCGCCGCAGATGTCGATAAGCAGACGCGTGGCTCGCTCCATCGCTTTGTACTGTAGCGCAGGATCGACGCCACGCTCGTAGCGGTGGGAGGCATCGGTGTGCAGGCCGTGACGGCGCGCACGCCCTGTAATGGCAAGCGGGCTGAAGAACGCGGCTTCCAGCAGAACATTCTGCGTTTCACCGTTGACGCCGGAGTGCTCGCCGCCGAAGATGCCGCCCATCGCCAGCGCTTTCTGCCGATCGGCGATAACCAGCGTGTCAGCATTGAGTTTTGCGGTGCTGCCGTCCAGCAGCGTAAGCGCTTCGCCCTCTTTCGCCATGCGCACCACGATGCCGCCGTCAATGCGGTCAAGATCGAAAGCATGCATCGGCTGACCGAGCTCAAGCAGCACGTAGTTGGTGACGTCAACTACTGCGTCAATAGAGCGGATGCCGCAGCGGCGCAGCTTCTCTTTCATCCACAGCGGC
>NZ_CAJYMB010000010.1 GCF_913775985.1 uncultured Pluralibacter sp.
AAACGCCGTAGCGCCGATGGTAGTGTGGGGCCTCCCCATGCGAGAGTAGGGAACTGCCAGGCATCAAATAAAGCAGAAGGCTCAGTCGAAAGACTGAGCCTTTTTGCGTTTACCAACAACCTGTCCACCGCGTTATCCACAAGCCTGAACACCGTTCACCGGGCACAAAAAAACGCCAAATCCCCGCTTTTAGAGCAAAAATTAGCGCTTTTTACCGCTATTAATGATTAGCGCACGCTGCGATCTGCAGGCTCTGCGAAATCATCGATATTAAAATAGGTTTCTTCGCTGAGCACCTCGACGCTGTACCACGCCAGCGGAGGCGTTATGCAGGCGCTTCCCGCCTCTATCACTATCTCAAACTCGGGCTCGTTGCCAGCGGCATTGGCAAAGCGACGATACTTAACCGCGCCCTGCATAACAGAAAGACGGCTATAGGTACCAGCTTCAGACTGACAACGTGTTAGCAGCGCCTGCGGTACGGTATTCCGGTTCCAGAATGGCGTTGCGCGGCGATGGTGAAAGTGGAGTGGGATCTCGGTATCAATCATGATGGACTCCTACCAGCCGCAGACGTTAGTTTCTTCGTCTGACTCGTAGCCGCGAACAATATTAATTAGATCTTTCACCGCATCGGCCGCGTTTTGCGGATCGCTAAGGTCGCTTGCACCAGCAAAATCTTTGTCTACCGAAACCCCATTATTATTATTCGTCACGGTTATCGTCAGCTCTTGCTCTGCAGAAAGAGCAAGCTCAGCAAGCAGTTCTGATACCGCCTTAAAGGCAATGTCCGGCACGTAAAGCGCCATGGGTTTCAAATAGACTTTTTCCACACTTTTATGAGTGCCCTGGCCGGAAACGCGCAGCGTATAGCCCCTGTTTTCTGATGTCATTGGTTGTTACCTCGGCTTAGTCTTCAAGTAAAATTTGCGGATCGACGTAAAAATCGACGCTGAAAACGGTATCGTCCACCAGCGCCTCAATGTTGTGCCACGTCTCGGCCGGAAATACGCCAAACTCGCCTGCGTTAATCAGCAATGTTTCTACAGGTGCCGGGCTTGTCGCATCAGCAAATCCGTTGTAGCGAATGGCGCCTCTCAGCACGCTAAGGCGCGGAAAAACGCTCTGGCGCGTGCCGGCATCGAGATGGCGCTTCCAGATAGATGCCGGTGCGGTTTCAGTTGTCCAGAAGGGTGTAGAACGAACGTGGACATAATGCGGGGGAATAGCTATACGCTGCATGGTGTTTTCCTCGATATCCCGACTCTGAAGTGAAGCGGTGATAAAAGAAATGTTGCATTAAATATACACCTTTGAGTGAGCCCGGGCACGCTTCTACCCCTCAATTTCCATTCATCAAGGGTATGGAGGCAATTGCCTCCTGCCTGCTCACAAGCATGAACCTTTCCAATAGTAGTTATCTAAAAACCGGCAAACCTTATCCATAAACGTGAAACTTTCTCACCTTCAACTTGCAGACTCGACATTCACAGCTATTCTCGTTATCTTCGGCTATCTGGATGTCTAAACGTTTAAACGTACGCTTTGAGGGTTATTACGCTATGCCAATTCGGGTTCAGGACGATCTGCCAGCTGTTAATTTCTTACGCGAAGAGAATGTCTTTGTGATGACGGCATCGCGCGCAACCACGCAGGAAATTCGTCCGCTTAAGGTTTTGATCCTCAACCTGATGCCGAAAAAGATCGAAACGGAGAATCAGTTTCTGCGCCTGCTCTCCAATTCGCCGCTGCAGATCGATATCCAGCTCCTGCGCATTGACGGCAGGGAATCGCGCAACACGCCCGCCGAGCATTTAAATAACTTCTACTGCAACTTTGACGATATCTGTCACGACAATTACGACGGCCTGATCGTAACCGGCGCGCCGCTGGGACTGGTAGAGTTTAATGATGTGGCCTACTGGCCGCAGATAGAGCAGGTGCTGGCCTGGGCGAAAGAGCACGTCACCTCGACGCTGTTTGTCTGTTGGGCGGTACAGGCCGCGCTCAACATCCTTTATGGTATCCCCAAGCAAACCCGCACTGAAAAACTCTCCGGCGTCTACGAACACAACATCCTTCACCCCCATGCCCTGTTGACCCGCGGATTTGACGATGTTTTCCTGGCCCCGCATTCCCGCTATGCCGATTTTCCGGCGCAGCTGATCCGCGACTACACCGATCTGGAGATTTTTGCAGAGACAGAAGGCGGAGACGCCTACCTCTTTGCCAGCAAAGACAAGCGCATTGCCTTCGTCACGGGCCATCCGGAATACGATGCCCACACGCTTGCCGGAGAATATTTCCGCGACGTAGATGCCGGACTGACACCCGAAGTTCCCTATAACTATTTCCCGCAAAATGATCCCCGCAATCGCCCGGCCGCCTCCTGGCGCAGCCACGGTAATCTGCTGTTCACTAACTGGCTGAACTACTACGTCTATCAGATCACGCCGTACGATCTTCGCCATATGAACCCGACGCTGGATTAATATTCGGCGCCAGCGATCGTAAAGCGATTCAGCACTCCACCACAGGCACCTTCGGGTGCTTTTTTAATTTCCGAAAAACACCCCAAACAACCATAAATGTTTAAATGCATTTATATCAGTCAGTTAAATGATTAATTTATCAAAAATGGAAATTGTTTTTGATTTTGAAAAATAAACAGATAGAGTGATTCTTGCTGAGTAAAAAAGAGACAACGATCGTTAATCATCGCGCTGGCGGAGATTAGCGATCAACGACTGAGGAGCGATACGATGACGCAGCAGGAAACCATTACCGATGAACTGGCATTTAGCCAGCCCTTTGGCAGGCAGGAGAAGGAGATCCTCACCCCGGAGGCCGTAGAATTTCTGAGCGAGCTGGTATCCCGCTTTATGGCGGAACGTAATGAGCTGCTGGCGGCGCGAATTAAACAGCAGCAGGAAATTGATCGCGGATCGCTGCCTGATTTTATTTCGGAAACCACTTCCATTAGAGAGGATGAATGGCAAATACGCGGTATTCCAGCCGATCTGCTGGACAGGCGAGTCGAGATCACCGGGCCGGTAGATCGCAAAATGGTCATTAATGCTCTGAACGCCAACGTGAAAGTTTTCATGGCAGACTTTGAAGACTCGCTGGCGCCCCGCTGGGATAAAGTCATCGACGGGCAGATTAACCTGCGCGATGCCGTGAGCGGCACCATCAGCTATACCAGTGAAGCCGGAAAAAGCTATCACCTTAATGCAAACCCGGCGGTGCTTATCTGTCGCGTGCGCGGCCTGCACCTGGATGAAAAACACGTTACCTGGCGCGGGGAGGCCATTCCAGGCAGCCTGTTCGATTTTGCGCTCTACTTCTTTCATAACTATAAAAACCTGCTGGCTAAAGGCAGCGGCCCTTACTTTTATCTGCCAAAAACGCAGGCCTGGCAGGAGGCGGCCTGGTGGAGCAAGGTATTTAGCTTCGCCGAAGACAGGTTCAGCCTGCCGCGCGGCACCATTAAGGCCACGTTGCTTATCGAAACTCTGCCCGCGGTCTTTCAAATGAACGAGATCCTGCACGCCCTGCGCGATCACGCGGTAGGGCTCAACTGCGGGCGCTGGGACTACATTTTCAGCTACATCAAGACCCTGAAAAGCTATCCCGACCGTGTCCTGCCGGACCGCCAGGTCCTCACTATGGACAAACCGTTTCTCAGCGCCTATTCACGTCTGCTGATCAAAACCTGTCACCGGCGCGGCGCATTTGCGATGGGCGGCATGGCGGCACTTATTCCCAGTAAAGATCCGCAGCAAAACAGGCAGGTGCTGGATAAAGTACGGGCCGATAAATATCTTGAAGCGCGCAACGGCCACGACGGCACCTGGATTGCGCACCCCGGACTCGCCGATACGGCAATGGCGGTGTTCGACCAGGTGCTGGGCGAGCGCGCCAATCAGCTCGACATTCGCCGCGAAGAGGATGCGCCCGTCACCGCCGATGCGCTGCTGGCGCCCTGCGACGGCGAGCGCACCGAAGAGGGAATGCGGGCCAATATTCGCGTTGCGGTGCAGTACATTGAAGCGTGGATCTCGGGCAACGGCTGCGTGCCGATCTATGGCCTGATGGAAGATGCGGCCACCGCGGAGATCTCCCGCACCTCTATCTGGCAGTGGATACACCACCAGAAAACCCTGAGTAACGGCAAACCGGTTACTGAAGCGCTGTTTCGCCAGCTGCTTGACGAAGAGCTGCAGACGGTGCGCGCCGAGGTGGGAGAGGCACGCTTCAGCGGCGGCCGCTTTGACGAGGCCGCGCGCCTGATGGCGCAAATCACCACCTCCGACAACCTGATCGATTTCTTAACCCTGCCCGGCTATCGCCTGCTGGCTTAATTTATCACCATAACAATATGGAGCATCTGCCTATGAAAACCCGTACCCAACAGATTGAAGATGTTATGCAGGCATGGACCGACCCGCGCTGGGAGGGCATTTGCCGCCCGTACAGCGCAGAAGAAGTGGTGAGGCTGCGCGGCTCGGTGAATCCTGAAAATACCCTTGCGCGCCGCGGTGCCGAAAAGCTCTGGCGCCTGCTGCACGGCGAATCGAAAAAAGGCTACGTGAACAGCCTCGGCGCGCTGACCGGCGGCCAGGCGCTGCAGCAGGCGAAGGCCGGTATCGAAGCGATTTACCTCTCCGGCTGGCAGGTCGCTGCGGACGCTAACCTTGCCTCCAGCATGTACCCGGACCAGTCGCTCTATCCGGCAAACTCCGTACCTGCAGTGGTAGACAGGATCAACAACAGCTTCCGCCGGGCGGACCAGATCCAGTGGGCGGCGGGCATCGATCCGAACGATCCGCGCTATATCGACTACTTTTTGCCAATCGTTGCCGATGCCGAGGCCGGCTTTGGCGGCGTCCTGAACGCTTTTGAGCTCATGAAGTCGATGATTGAAGCGGGCGCCGCGGCCGTTCACTACGAGGATCAGCTGGCCTCGGTGAAGAAGTGCGGTCACATGGGCGGGAAAGTGCTGGTTCCCACGCAGGAAGCGGTACAGAAGCTGGTCGCCGCCCGCCTGGCTGCCGACGTGCTGGGCGTGCCGACGCTGCTGATCGCCCGCACCGACGCCGATGCCGCGGATTTAATCACCTCCGATTGCGATCCCTACGACAGCGAATTTATCACCGGCGAGCGCACCAGCGAGGGCTTTTTCCGCACCCGCGCGGGCATTGAACAGGCCATCAGCCGCGGGCTGGCCTATGCGCCCTATGCCGATCTGGTGTGGTGCGAAACCTCGAAGCCGGATATCGAGATGGCCCGCCGCTTCGCCGAGGCCATTCACGCCCGCTATCCGGGCAAGCTGCTGGCCTACAATTGCTCGCCGTCGTTTAACTGGAAGAAAAATCTGGATGATAAAACTATCGCCAGCTTTCAGCAGGAGCTGGCGGATATGGGTTACAAATACCAGTTCATCACCCTGGCGGGCATTCACAGCATGTGGTTCAACATGTTCGACCTCGCCCACGCCTATGCCCAGGGCGAGGGGATGCGCCACTACGTGGAGAAGGTCCAGCAGCCGGAGTTCGAGTCGGCCGAGCGGGGATATACCTTCGTATCGCACCAGCAGGAAGTGGGAACCGGCTATTTCGACAAAGTGACCACCATTATTCAGGGCGGCGCTTCCTCCGTGACCGCACTGACCGGCTCAACGGAAGAGTCGCAGTTCTGATCGCTGCTGAAAGGCCTCTTTGCGATGCGCGAGAGGCCTTTATCCCCGAATTCCGAACCAGAAGGAGCGCGCATGCACCAGGGTCTGGAACTGCTTATCGCCCACACTATTCTTCAGGGATTCGATGCCCAGTACGGGCGCTTTCTGGAAGTGACCTCCGGCGCGCAGCAGCGTTTCGAGCAGGCGGACTGGCACGCTGTCCAACAGGCGATGAAGCAGCGCATCCATCTCTACGATCACCACGTCGGCCTGGTGGTGGAGCAGCTGCGGCTGATTACTGACGGCAGGCGCCCGCCGGCTGATTTCCTGCAGCAGGTGAAGGCGCGCTACACCGAATTGCTGCCCGACTATCCCCGCTTTGAAATTGCAGAAAGCTTCTTTAATTCCGTCTACTGCCGCCTGTTCGATCACCGCTCCCTTACTCCCGAGCGGCTATACATTTTCAGCTCCCAGCCCGAGCGGCGCTTTCGCGCGATACAGCGCCCGCTGGCCAAAGATTTCTGGCCCGGGAACGGCTGGCAAGCGCTGTTTGAACAGGTCCTGAGCGATCTGCCGCTGCGTCTACCCTGGCAGGACAAACGCCGGGATGTAGACTACATCGCGGCGCACCTGACGGAAGTATTGGGCGCCGTAACCCTCGGCGAGTCGCACCTGCAGGTGGCTAACGAACTGTTTTACCGCAACAAGGCGGCGTGGCTGGTGGCCAAGCTGTTTACGCCCGCCGGCACCGTACCGCTGCTGCTGCCGATCCACCGCAGCGACGAGGGCGCGCTGTTTGTCGATACCTGCCTGACCACCGGGGAAGAAGCCAGCATCGTGTTCGGCTTTGCCCGCTCCTATTTTATGGTGTACGCCCCGTTCCCGGCAGCGCTGGTGGAGTGGCTGCGGGAGATCCTGCCCGGCAAAACCACTGCCGAACTGTACATGGCAATCGGCTGCCAGAAGCACGGTAAAACCGAAAGCTACCGCGAATACCTGAACCATGTGCGGCAGACGGACGAACAGTTTGTTGAAGCGCCGGGGATCCGCGGAATGGTGATGCTGGTGTTTACCCTGCCGGGATTCGACCGGGTATTTAAGGTGATCAAGGACCGCTTCGCGCCGCAGAAGGAGATGAGCGCCGCCCACGTTCGCGCCTGCTACCAGCTGGTGAAAGAGCACGATCGCGTCGGGCGGATGGCGGATACCCAGGAGTTTGAAAACTTCGTGCTGGAGAAGCGCCAAATCTCGCCGGCGCTGCTGGATCTGCTCTGGCAGGAGGTACCGCAAAAAATCACCGATCTCGGCGACAGAATTGTCCTCAGCCACCTCTATCTCGAACGGCGGATGGTGCCGCTAAACCTCTGGCTGGAGCAGGTGGACGGCCAGCCGCTGCGCGATGCGGTTGAAGAGTACGGCAACGCCATTCGCCAGCTCGCCGCCGCCAATATCTTTCCCGGGGATATGCTGTTTAAAAACTTTGGCGTGACGCGCCACGGCCGGGTGGTGTTTTACGACTACGACGAAATCTGCTACATGACCGAAGTGAATTTTCGCGACATCCCGCCGGCGCGCTATCCGGAAGACGAACTTGCCGCCGAACCCTGGTACAGCGTATCGCCAGGGGACGTCTTTCCCCAGGAATTTCGCCACTGGCTGTGTGCCGATCCGCGCATCCGTCCGCTGTTCGAAGAGATGCACGCCGACCTGTTCAGCGCTGCATACTGGCGGGCGTTACAGGCCCGCATCAAGAGCGGGCACATAGAGGATGTGTATGCCTACCGCAGGCGCCAGCGTTTCAGCATGCGCTACGGTAAGCATCAATCTGAGGATCAGGTGTAAAAGTAGCGCACCACGTGGAAAAAGACCGGCGCGGCAAAGCAGAGGGAGTCAATGCGGTCCATCATGCCGCCGTGACCTTCGATCATGGCGCCAAAATCCTTAATGCCGCGATCGCGCTTGATAGCCGACATGCACAGCCCGCCGGCAAAGCCGAGCAGGGTTATCAGCAGCGAAATAAAGAAAGCCTCAACGGGATTGAACGGGGTGATCCAGAACAGACCGGCGCCCACCAGGCTGGCGCTGAGAATGCCGCCGATAAAGCCTTCGACCGTCTTATTCGGGCTGAGCTTCGGCACAATGGGCCGCTTGCCCCACAGCTTGCCGAACACGTACTGCAGCACGTCGGAGATCTGCACCACAATCATCATGAACAACACCAGCTTAATGTTGCCGCCCGCAAATCCCGGAATATCAATCATCAGCAGCGCGGGCGCGTGGCTGACGCAGTACACCGCAATCATCAGGCTCCACTGAATTTTAGCGCTGCGTTCGAGAAAGTGGGTGGTGTCGCTGGCCAGCGCGATGCGGGCGGGGATAAACAGGAAGGCATAGACCGGAATAAAGATCACGAACAGGTTATACCACTCGATGCCGACCAGCAGGTACTGCACGGGCAGAATAACGAAGAAGCACCAGAACAGCGCCTCGTGATCGCCTCTGCGGGTTGGCGTCAGGGTGATGCACTCCCGCAGGGCATAAAACGACATCAGCGCAAACAGCACCACCGAACCTATCGGGCCGATAAGCATTGCCACTACGGAAACGGTACACATCACCCACCAGGCCCTGATGCGGGCATTCAGGTTGGCAATGGTTTCATTCTGCTTGCGCAGGGAGAGCAGGTAGCCAATCAGGCTGGCGATAACCAGCACCGAGAAGAGCCCGCCCAGCAGATAGAGCAGCTGATTATCGATATTACGCATCGGAAAGCGCCTCCAGCGCGGTTTTTGCGCGGGCTAAAAATGCCGCTTTGGTTTCTCCTTCCTCTGGTCCCGCCAGCGGCTCGCCAAAGGTGGCGCTGCAGATAACCGGTACTACCAGCCTGGAACCTTTTGGCAACACGCGATTGAGGTTTTCGAGCCACACCGGCACCAGCCTGACGCCGGGATAGCGCTGGGTCAGGTGATAGAGACCGCTTTTAAACTCGGCCAGGTTTTCCCCACTGCCGCGGGTCCCCTCCGGAAAGAAAATCAGCGACTGGTTTTTCTCCAGCACGCCAACCAGCGGCGCCAGCGGATCGTCGCCGGCCTCGCTTCTGGCGGCTTTTCCACCGCGGGCGATCAATACTGCGCCAAAAATGCGCCCGGCCAGGTAGCGGCGCAGGCGGGTTTTCTCCCAGTAATCGGCGGCGGCCACGGGGTGCACCTGCTCGCGCATTGAGGTCGGCAGGCTGGCCCAGATCACCAGGCCATCAAGGTGGCTGCTGTGGTTGGCGAAGTAAATGGTGGCCTGCTGCGCCTCCGGCAGCACTTTCCAGCGGGACTTGATGCCCGTCAGCAGGCGGCAGATGCTCACCAGCAGCGCGCGCACCACGGCTTTATCGGGACAGAAACTCATTGCGGGCCCCCGGCGTTCAGATCGCGAATGATACTGCGGGTACGGGTGATGCAGGTGAGGGCGCTGCCCGCCGCAATAATGATTAATACTGCCAGAAACAGCTGCTGGCTCCACGACGGGGCGATCGCTGCTATTACTGAGGTGCCGGTCAGCAGCGCCATGCGGTGCTGCTTGGCCATCGGGCCGCTGAAGCGCTGGGCCAGCCCGCAGGTGCCGCCCAGCAGGCGCACGTAGGCGGTGGCGATGGCCAGCAGGGCGCATGCCCAGCCCAGCGGCGCGGCGGCGGGATAAAGGGTGATGCCGTAGCCTGCGCCGAGCAGCAGCAGCGTGTCGGAAACGCGATCCGGGAGTTCGTTATAGACCGCGCCCGCCGGGCTTCTCAGCCCGCCTTCCACCGCCACCATACCGTCGAGCAGGTTGCAGATAAGCCGGCCCTGAATGCCCAGCGCGGCAACAATAAACAGAATGCGCTGCCCCGGCACGCTGGCGCAGTGCCAGACCGCCAGATAGCAGAGTGCAGAAACGGCAGCAAAGAGAATACTAAATAGCGAGATGCCGTTGGGCGTGCAGCCCTTCGCGCGAAGATAGCGGGCGGCGCCCGAAGCCCAGCGGGTCTGCCGTGCTTTAATCGGACGGCGATCCTGGATGTCCTTGTCCATATGCAAACTCTTCTTTGAAATGAGAGAGTGCATAATATAGGCGCAGTGAACAAAAAACTAACAGTTATCCGGTTTCGAACTCTTTCTACGGGGCGGCCTCAACCAGCGTAAAAGTTTCATAAACCAGCTCCATATCGGGTGCGAAACAGCCCTCGCGCTCGAAAAATTCCCGGTGGGCCTGCCGCCAGTAGTCGAGGCTGAGATCCCCTTCGCCTTCCAGCGCCGCCTGCGCCGCGCTGACCTCATCAAAGCGCACCAGCGTCAGGGAGAGCGTGCGGATGACACACGCCGCCTCGCCGCGCCCGTTGAGCACGATGTGGTACGCGCCGGGCGTGACTGCCGGTGTTTCCTGACGGAAGCTTGCCAGTGAGCCGCAGGTACCGCGTTTTTTACCGGCGATAACCAGCGCCAGCAGCTCGTCGGCAAGCGCCGGAGAGTCGCCGAAGGACCAGCAGTGCGCCGCCGGATATTTCTCCAGCCACGCGGTTTTCAGCGCCGTCATCGGGTGCCACCGTAGGCCAGCGTCACTTCCTTTGCGGCTTTAATCACCATCGCGCCGATCTCGGTGACCCGGTCATCGGTCATGCGGGAAATCGGCCCGGAAATCGAGATCGCGGCAAACGGCTCGCGGTGCTCGTCGAAGATGCAGGAGGCGACGCAGCGCAGGCCCAGGGCGTGCTCTTCGTCGTCAAAGGAGTAGCCGCGCTTGCGGGTCAGGGCCAGATCCTCTTTCAGATGCACAGGCGAGACCAGCGTCGCGTGGGTATAGGCGTGCAGCCCTTTTCGGTGCAGCAGGCCGCTGACCTGCTCCTCGCTGAGCCGGGAGAGAAATGCCTTGCCCGCGCCGGAAGCGTGCATCGGCAGCTTGCCGCCGATGGGCGCCGACATGCGCATCAGCTGGGTGCACTGCACCTGGTCGATAATAATGGCTTCGTGATCGCTCGGGTCGAGCACTGCGAGATTCACCGTTTCGCCGGACTCTTCCATCAGCGCGCGCAATATCGGATGGACGATGGCCAGCAGGTTGCGGCTCTGCAGAAAGCTGCTGCCGACAATAAAGGCGTGGGCGCCGATGGTCCAGTGCCCGAGATCGCCCACCTGGCGCACAAAACCCTGCTGCTGCATGGTGCTCAGCAGACGATGAGTGGTGGAGTTTGGCAGCCCGGCCTGCTGGGCCAGCTCGGTTAATGCCACGCTGCCGTGCGCTTCGGCGATATACTCCAGCAGCGTCAGGCCGCGGGTTAAGGACTGAACCTGGCCGCCGGCCTGGGCAGCGACGTTTGCGGCAGGTTTTCTGCCGCGTTTGGCGGGAACGGTAGCTATCATGCTGAACTCCATTTTCTGTATCGTGGAAATCATTTTCGTTTTATCTGGCTACATTGCAACCGCTTTAAAACTGATCGGATCAGTGCCTGTGAACATCTTTCATGTTCAGCGAGGCTCTCTTTTCCCCTTACGGTGATTGTGCCACTATGCCTTGTTGATTAGCGCGTTGTCGGAGTGGATGTGAGCATTATAAAAAAGCAGCTTGAGCAGCAATTGAATGACCGGATCCTCGTGCTGGACGGGGGCATGGGCACCATGATCCAGAGCTACCGCCTGAGCGAAGAAGCATTCCGCGGCGAGCGTTTCGCCGACTGGCCCTGCGATCTGAAAGGCAATAACGATCTGCTGGTATTGACCCAGCCGGACACTATCGCCGCGATCCACAACGCCTATTTTGACGCCGGGGCGGATATCGTCGAGACCAACACCTTTAACTCGACCACCATCGCGATGGCGGACTACCAGATGGAGTCCCTGTCGGCAGAAATTAACTTTGCCGCTGCCAGGCTTGCCCGCACCTGCGCCGACGAATGGACTGCCAGAGATCCGCACAAGCCGCGCTACGTTGCCGGGGTGCTCGGCCCGACCAACCGCACTGCCTCCATCTCACCGGACGTTAACGATCCGGCGTTTCGCAACGTCACTTTTGATCAGCTGGTGGCCGCCTACCGGGAGTCTACGAAAGCGCTGGTGGAGGGCGGAGCGGATCTGATCATGATTGAAACGGTGTTCGATACTCTGAACGCTAAAGCCGCCATCTACGCGGTGAAAGCAGAATTTGAAGCGCTGGGTGTCGAACTGCCGATCATGATTTCCGGCACCATTACCGATGCTTCCGGGCGCACGCTGTCCGGGCAAACCACCGAAGCCTTCTACAACTCCCTGCGCCACGCCGACGCGCTGACCTTCGGCCTCAACTGCGCCCTCGGCCCGGACGAGCTGCGCCAGTACGTGCAGGAGCTGTCGCGCATCGCGGAGTGCTACGTTACCGCCCATCCGAACGCCGGTCTGCCGAACGCCTTTGGCGAGTACGATCTCGATGCCGACACCATGGCGGCGCAGATCCGCGAGTGGGCCGAGTCCGGCTTTCTCAATATCGTTGGCGGCTGCTGCGGCACCACCCCCGAGCACATTGCGGCCATGAGCCGGGCCGTTGCCGGCCTGCCGCCGCGCCGGCTGCCCGAGCTTCCGGTGGCCTGCCGGCTGTCTGGCCTGGAGCCGCTGAATATCGGCGAAGAGAGCCTGTTTGTGAACGTCGGCGAACGTACTAACGTTACCGGTTCGGCTAAGTTTAAGCGGCTGATAAAAGAAGAGAAATACGGCGAGGCGCTGGATGTTGCCCGCCAGCAGGTGGAAAGCGGCGCGCAGATTATCGACATCAACATGGATGAGGGGATGCTCGACGCCGAAGCGGCAATGGTGCGCTTTCTCAACCTGATTGCCGGCGAGCCGGACATCGCCCGGGTGCCCATCATGATCGACTCCTCGAAGTGGGACGTCATCGAGAAAGGGCTGAAGTGCATTCAGGGCAAAGGTATCGTCAACTCCATCTCCATGAAAGAGGGCGTGGAGGCCTTTATCCACCATGCGAAGCAGGTGCGGCGCTACGGTGCGGCGGTGGTGGTGATGGCCTTTGACGAAGTGGGGCAGGCGGATACCCGGGAGCGTAAAATCGAGATCTGCCGCCGGGCCTACAAAATTCTCACCGAAGAGGTGGGCTTTCCGCCGGAAGATATTATCTTCGACCCCAACATCTTCGCCGTCGCCACCGGCATCGAAGAGCACAACAACTACGCCCAGGACTTTATCGGCGCCTGCGAGGACATCAAGCGCGAGCTGCCCCACGCCCTGATCTCCGGCGGCGTCTCCAACGTGTCGTTCTCGTTTCGCGGCAACGATCCGGTACGCGAAGCCATCCACGCGGTGTTCCTCTACTACGCCATTCGCAACGGCATGGACATGGGCATTGTTAACGCCGGCCAGCTGGCGATTTACGACGATCTGCCCGGCGAGCTGCGCGACGCGGTGGAGGACGTTATTCTCAACCGCCGGGACGACAGCACCGAGCGGCTGCTCGATCTGGCGGAGAAGTACCGCGGCAGCAAGAGCGACGAGGCGGCGAATATCCAGCAGGCGGAGTGGCGCGGCTGGGAGGTGAAAAAGCGGCTGGAGTACTCGCTGGTGAAGGGCATCACCGAGTTTATCGAGCTGGATACCGAAGAGGCCCGCCAGCAGGCGGCGCGCCCCATCGAAGTGATCGAAGGCCCGCTGATGGACGGCATGAATGTGGTGGGCGACCTGTTCGGCGAAGGCAAGATGTTCCTGCCCCAGGTGGTGAAGTCCGCCCGGGTGATGAAGCAGGCGGTGGCCTATCTGGAACCCTACATCGAAGCCAGCAAAGAGAAGGGCAGCACCAACGGCAAGATGGTGATCGCCACCGTGAAGGGTGACGTGCACGACATCGGCAAAAACATCGTTGGCGTGGTGCTGCAGTGCAACAACTACGAAATTATCGATCTCGGCGTGATGGTGCCGACGGACAAAATTCTTAAAACCGCCCGGGAAGTGAACGCCGACCTGATTGGTCTCTCGGGGCTTATCACGCCGTCGCTGGACGAAATGGTCAACGTGGCAAAAGAGATGGAGCGCCAGGGCTTTACCATTCCGCTGCTGATCGGCGGCGCGACCACCTCCAAAGCCCACACCGCGGTGAAAATCGAGCAGAACTACAGCGGCCCGACAGTGTACGTGCAGAATGCCTCGCGCACCGTCGGCGTGGTCTCCGCGCTGCTCTCCGCGGCCCAGCGCGACGACTTTGTTGCCCGCACCCGCAAGGAGTACGAAACGGTGCGCGTCCAGCACGCCCGCAAGAAGCCGCGCACGCCGCCGGTTACCCTGCAGGCCGCGCGGGATAACGACCTGGCCTTCGACTGGGAGAGCTATACGCCGCCGGTGGCTCATCGTCTCGGAGTGCAGGAGGTCAGCGCCAGTATTGATACTTTGCGCAACTACATCGACTGGACGCCATTCTTTATGACCTGGTCGCTGGCGGGCAAATACCCGCGCATTCTCGAAGACGAGGTGGTTGGCGAAGAAGCGCAGCGCCTGTTCAAGGACGCCAACGATCTGCTGGACAAGCTCAGCGCAGAGAAATCCCTCAACCCGCGCGGCGTGGTCGGGCTGTTCCCGGCCAACCGCGTTGATGACGATGTAGAGATTTACCACGACGAAACCCGCACTCGCGTGCAGGCGGTCGGCTGCCACCTGCGCCAGCAGACTGAGAAAGTGGGTTTTGCCAACTACTGCCTCGCGGATTTTGTTGCGCCGAAATCGAGCGGCAAAGCGGACTACATCGGCGCCTTCGCCGTCACCGGCGGGCTGGAGGAGGACGCCCTCGCCGACGCCTACGACGCGCAGCATGACGACTACAACAAAATCATGATTAAAGCGGTGGCCGATCGGCTGGCGGAAGCCTTTACCGAATACCTGCACGAGCGGGTGCGCAAGGTCTACTGGGGCTATGCCGCCAATGAAAACCTCAGCAATGAAGATCTGATCCGCGAAAACTATCAGGGCATTCGCCCGGCACCGGGCTACCCGGCCTGCCCGGAGCACACAGAAAAGGCCACCATCTGGCAGCTGCTGGACGTCGAGACCCACACCGGTATGAAGCTCACCGAGTCTTACGCCATGTGGCCGGGGGCGTCGGTCTCCGGCTGGTACTTCAGCCATCCGGACAGCAAATACTTTGCCGTGGCGCAGATCCAGCGCGACCAGGTGGAGGACTACGCGCGGCGTAAAGGCATGAGCGTGGCGGAAACCGAACGCTGGCTGGCGCCAAATCTGGGCTACGACGCGGACTGATTCACAAAACTGTCATTTTTCTTTACAACAAACAGGGCACCGCAAGGGTGCTCTGTCTCTTTCTAAGCCATAACCCCCTATACTGAATGATCGCGTTTTTCGCCATAGCCTCAGGAAGAGGCCCGAAAAGCGCTGCAGGAATCTTAATAATGATAAGGAGAATAAGAACCCGTGTTGATCTTGTTACACTTGCTTTCTGCTGTATCCCTGCTGGTGTGGGGAACCCATATTGTGCGAACCGGCGTCATGCGCGTTTTCGGCGCGCGCCTGCGTACCGTGCTCAGCCGCAGCGTTGAGAAAAAGCCGCTGGCGTTCTGTGCCGGGATCGGCGTGACCGCGCTGGTACAGAGCAGCAACGCCACCACCATGCTGGTGACCTCGTTTGTCGCTCAGGATCTGGTGGCGCTGACGCCCGCGCTGGTGATCGTTCTCGGTGCCGATGTCGGTACCGCCCTGATGGCCCGCGTGCTGACCTTTGATCTGTCGTGGCTGTCGCCGCTGCTGATTTTCGTCGGCGTGATCTTCTTTCTCGGCCGCCGGCAGACCCGCGCCGGTCAGCTCGGCCGCGTCGGTATCGGCCTCGGGCTGATCCTGCTGGCGCTGGAGCTTATCGTCCAGGCGGTGCACCCGATAACCCAGGCCAACGGCGTGCAGGTGATTTTCGCCTCGCTGACCGGCGATATCATGCTGGATGCGCTGATTGGCGCGGTGTTTGCCATCATTACCTACTCCAGCCTGGCGGCGGTGCTGCTGACCGCGACCCTGACGGCGACCGGCGTTATCTCTTTCCCGGTGGCGCTGTGCCTGGTGATCGGCGCGAATCTCGGTTCCGGCCTGCTGGCGATGCTCAACAACAGCGCCGCGAACGCCGCCGCCCGACGGGTTGCCCTCGGCAGCTTGCTGTTCAAGCTGGTGGGCAGCCTGATCGTGCTGCCGTTTATCCACCCGCTGGCGGGGCTCATGAGCAAGCTGGGCTTGCCTGAATCCGAGCTGGTTATCTATTTCCACGTCTTCTACAACCTGATCCGCTGCCTGGCAATGGTGCCATTCGCCGAGCCGATGGCGCGCTTTTGCAAGCGGATGATCCGCGAAGAGCCCGAGCTGGACGCGCGGCTGAAGCCGAAGCATCTCGATACCTCCGCGCTGGATACGCCAACCCTGGCGCTGGCGAACGCCGCCCGCGAAGCCCTGCGCATCGGCGATGCGATGGAAAACATGATGGCGGGGCTGCACATAATCATGCACGGCGAGCCGCGGCAAGAGAAAGAGCTGCGCAAAATCGCCGACGATATCAACGTGCTGTACACCGCCATTAAGCTTTACCTGGCCAGAATGCCGAAAGACGAGCTGGCGGAAGAGGAGTCCCGGCGCTGGGCGGAGATTATCGAGATGTCCCTGAACCTGGAGCAGGCGGCAGATATTCTTGAGCGCATGGGCAGCGAAATTGCCGATAAATCCCTGGCCGCGCGGCGGGCGTTTTCAGTGGAAGGTTTAAAAGAGCTGGACGCCCTGTACGACCAGCTGCTCAGCAACCTGCAGCTGGCGATGTCGGTCTTTTTCTCCGGCGACGTGGACAGCGCCCGCCGCTTGCGCCGCAACAAGCACCGCTTCCGGCTGCTCAACCGGCGCTACTCCCACGCCCACGTCGATCGCCTGCATCAGCAAAATGTGCAGAGTATTGAAACCAGCTCCCTGCACCTGGGGCTGCTGGGGGATATGAAGCGTCTGAACTCGCTGTTCTGCGCGGTGGCCTACAGCGTGCTGGAGCAGCCGGACGAAGACGATAAGCGCGACGAATATTAATAAGAGGCAGCCCGCCGGGCTGCCTGAAGGGCGTTAGCCGGCGCGGGCGAAGGCGGCAGCTTCCGCAACCAGCGCGTCGTCCGGGCGCACGCCGGTGTACATCACGAACTGCTCTACCGCCTGCAGGGCGATGACCTCAGCGCCGCTGATGGTTTTCTTGCCGAGGCGCTGGGCTAGATTGATAACCGGGGTGTGCGCCGGCAGGGCGACCACGTCAAACACCACGCTCGCGGCAGACACCATGTCGCTGCTGAAGGCCAGCGCCTCGCTCTCCGCGCCGCCCGCCATGCCGATCGGCGTGACGTTAACCAGAATATCGCCTGCTATCCCTTCCGCTTCCGGCCGCCACTGAAAACCGTACTGCTGCGCCAGCGCGGTGCCGTTTTTCTCATTGCGGGCGGCGATGGTGACGTGCTTAAAACCGGCGTCGCGGAAGGCGGCAATCACCGCTTTTCCCATCCCGCCGCTGCCGCGGATGATTACCCGGGCGGCGGTATCGAGCTGATGACTCTCAATCAGGCTCTTCACCGCAATGTAGTCGGTATTGAAACCGGTCAGCCTGCCGTGGTCGTTGACGATAGTATTCACCGAGTCGATCACTTTTGCCGATGGATCAACCGCGTCGAGAAACGGGATGCAGACCTCTTTGAACGGCATGGACACCGCGCAGCCGCGGATGCCCAGCGCCCTGACGCCCTTCACTGCCGCTTCAATATCCTCGGTAGTAAAGGCTTTGTAGATAAAGTTCAGGTCGAGCTTTTGATACAGATAGTTGTGAAAGCGGGTGCCGAAATTACCAGGGCGTCCGGCGAGCGACATGCACAGCAGGGTATCGCGATTGATCATCCTAAATCTCCAGGGATATGACGGAATGCCCTGACATTAGCACCTCTGTCGTCGGGCTGCATAGGGACGCATTGAAATGTTATTGCCCTGATTTAATGCGTTTTTTATTAAAAAGAGTGCTCCTGGTCACATATTTTCACCCGATGGCTAAAAATCCCCGTTTTTTCGGCGTCACAATATGCGGTATATTGCGCGGCCATTGACAGGAGACACTATGCTGCCAGCCCAATCCATCCGTTTAAATAAGTACATCAGCGAGAGCGGCATCTGCTCCCGCCGCGACGCCGACCGCTACATTGAGCAGGGAAACGTGTTCATCAACGGCAAGCGCGCGAGCATTGGCGACCAGGTGATGCCCGGCGATGTCGTTAAAGTTAACGGACAGGCGATTGAACCGCGCGAAGCGGACGATCTGGTGTTAATTGCTCTCAACAAGCCGGTCGGTATCGTCAGCACCACCGAAGAGGGCGAGCGCGACAACATCGTGGATTATGTTAACCACAGCAAACGCGTTTTCCCGATTGGGCGGCTGGACAAAGACTCGCAGGGGCTGATTTTCCTCACCAACCACGGTGATCTGGTGAACAAGATCCTGCGCGCCGGCAACAACCACGAGAAAGAGTATCTGGTCACGGTCAACAAACCCGTGACCGACGAGTTCGTGCGCGGCATGGGAGCGGGGGTACCGATCCTCGGCACGGTCACCAGGAAGTGCAAAGTGAAAAAAGAGGCGCCTTTTACCTTTCGCATCACCCTGGTGCAGGGGCTGAATCGCCAGATCCGCCGCATGTGCGAGCATTTCGGATTCGAAGTGACCAAGCTTGAGCGCACGCGAATTATGAACGTCAGCCTGAAGGGGCTGCCGGTGGGCGAATGGCGGGATCTGACCGACGACGAGCTGATTGAGCTGTTTAAGCTCATAGAGGGTTCAACCTCTGAGGCCAAACCGGCGAAAGTAAAGGCGAAGCCAAAAGCAACGTCCGCCGCTGTGAAAAAACCGGCGGCCGGCGCCAAGAATATGGCTAAAACGCCTGCCGAAATGGCGGCCCGCAAGCGCTTTACGGCGCCGGGGCGCAAGAAGAAAGGGCGCTGATCCCATGAGCGGTTAAGGTCGGGCCTTTTAGCCGAGCAAAAGAAAAAGCGGGAGATACATGCTCCCGCTTTTTTATTGGTTAAACGATGTCAGCCTCAATGCAGGCCGTTACTCCATGCCTGACGCGCTTCACCATTAGAACTGGTATTTGATGCCAACGGACGCCTGGCTATCGCTATACCCCTCAGTGCCGATCTGCTGCGCGAAACCGCCCCACAGGTTCAGGTTGCGATTCAGCTGGCCTTCCACGCCCACTTTAACCTCGCCGAGATTTTTCGTACCGCTGATGTGGTTGCTCTCGCCGTCCATGGTCACGCCCATTTTTTTGGTGTTGTGGATCCAGTTTGCGGCAACGTAAGGCTGGAAGGTGCGTTCCTTGTTGTTATCCAGCGCGCTGTGGCCCTGCATATAGGCTTTCAGGCCCAGGCGGGTCTGTACGTTATCCTGCCCTTTACCTTCGACGCGGGTGCCGTTAGTTTCGGTATGTTTCTTCGCCTTCACGCCCATCCAGGTCGCCTGCGCCTGCGGCTGCAGCCAGAAGCTGTTCACCACATTATTACGCGACGTCGTTTCACCAACTTTAAAGGCGTAGCCGGTTTCCAGCGAGCCGGTCAGGCCGCGGGATTTGTAGCTCTCGCTGGCGATGGCGTCGCCTTTAACACTGTTGTTAAACCAGCCGTACTGCAGCCAGCTGTCCACGTACAGGCCCGACTTATCGGCGTTGTTCGCATACCAGGTGCCGTACAGCCCCGCGGAGTAGCCGTTAATCTGGCCGCGCGAGCTGTAATCCGACACCGAAGAGCGGGTGCGGCTTTTCTGGTTAGCATAGCCCGCCATAACGCCCAGATGATAACGATCGCTGCCGCTGCTGCTCCACTGCGCGACGTCGCCGCCCAGCTGCATGACATAGCGGTTTGCCTGGGTTTTATTCTGGCCGTCGCTCATTTTACTGCGCTGGTGGCCGCCGACATTGCGCAGCCACATGCTGGTGACCCGCTGCTCGCCGGTCAGGATGTCGGTGTACTGGCTCTCGCCCGCGCGGTCGTGCAGGGTGGTGTTAAACAGCGTGTTGGCCGCCAGCAGGTTGGCGGCGTAGCTGCCGCTTTCCGGACGCCATACTTTTTCGGCTGGCCCGGCGGCGGCTGTCAGCGTCGGCGCAGCACCGGCTGCAGTTACGGCGGCGGGCGCGACGCCGTTCGCCATCTCTGCAGACAGCATCATTGGGCTGGTTTTGGCGGCAGAGCTGCTCAGATACCAGTTCTGACCGTCGCTTTTTGCCAGGTCATAATCGTAGGCACCGGCGACAATGCGCGTGCCGTCCGCTTTGCGGAACACGCCGTCGGACTGCCCGTCAACGCTAATCAGCTTGATGCCCTCTACCGTCTGGGCACCTTTGCCGCCGAGGTTATTCACAATAACCTGCGATTCACCGGCGGTGTTGCCTTTGATCATCAGCCGGTCTGTCTGCGAGCGATCGTTGCCCAGGCGAGTGTTAAACACCAGGGTGCTGCCCTTCTGGCCGGTATAGTCGCCGGTGACGGTGAGGGTGTTAAAGACGGGGCGGGTTGTCGCGCCGTTGTTCATAAACACGGCGCCGTTGTTCACCAGGCTGCCGTTAAGCACGGAGGTGCCTTCACTGTAGAGCGCGGCGTTGTTTGTCAGGGCGTGGCGGGGCGCGGTTGAATCATCCGTGTCTTCGCCGGTTACAGGGGCCATACGCAGAGTGGCATTGCTCAGTAGCAGACCACCTTCATCAATAGTGGCGGTAGTAAAGCCGCCGGAGGCCTGCTCACCGTACAGCGTCCAGAGGGATGAGCCGGTTTTCTCGAGGGTGTTGAAGCCCATGATTGAGTCCGGAGGTAAGTTATACCAGTCCGGGGTACGAATGCGGGAGATATCAAGGAAGGAGTCGCTATCGCCGGTCAGGCCGAGTTTGGAAACCTTTCCGCCCAAACTGACGTGACCGTTGATTTGCCAGTCGCCGGCCAGGTAAAGGCTGGCATTATCGCCACCGCCTTGAATTGCATAGCCACCTTCGAGCGTGTTTTCGATAATGCCGGAGTTATAAATTTCTGTAAGATCTGACTGAACGTTTAATGTAGACGAGTGTTCAGGACTATTTGATATAGTTCCGGTATTAACAATGCTGGCGGATGAATTTTCTCCGGCTGAAATAGTTGATGATGTACTCATTAAGCCGGTATTGATAAGGGTGAGAGCTGAATTTTTTGAGTTGGACATGCTAAAAGCATACTCGCTAGAGACAGTTCCGTGATTGATAAAAGATATATCAGAGTTCCAGCTGGCTAGATAGATATTGGAAAAATCAAGTTCTCCAGTATTCGTTAGGCTTATTGGGCCATTTCCTTCCCTTCCTCCTGCTCTTATATCTAATATCCAGCCATGCATAGATCCGTTATTTTCCAGGTAAGCACTTGTGGGGCTTCTGAGAACTACATAGTCACCTTTGTATTCACCGTCATTTACTAACGATACTTTACCGGTTGTGCTCGATAATTTAATGATATCCATCCCTCCAGAATTTACCTCGTCACCTCCAATCTTAGCGTAGTTGTGGAAGTTAATATCGCCTGAAGTAATTGACGCGTCCAGATTGTGAATGTGCCCGTAATTATTAATGTTTAGCAGGGTGCCACTTCCAGTAAACCTGGTAGTATCAATATCCCCCCTGTTCTCCATAGTCGTATAGCCTTTCGTTTCAAGGCTGTATTTATCAACTTCTTGTCCTTCCTGGACATAAAACACATCGTTGAATCCGCTGGATTTACATGAAATATTGCCCATGCCATCCGTGATGCACTTTGCCAGCGCCGGTAGCGGTGAGATGACTAAAGCTGCCGATATTGCAATTGCCAGATTTTTTACTTTCATCAAATGTCCCTTTGTTTTTGCTATCATCAATATGTTAGATATAAAAAATTTCATAAATAGATATTTTATATCCTTCATTGCGCCTGAGCACTCACCTTTCCTTGATTGGATTGTTGCTCAGAAGAGCACTGTAACATCTTTGATTTGTATCGAAATATGGACTTTAACCGATTATTCTAAATAGATGCGCGTGATAACTCATTAGGGTTACATTCAAATAAGTAAATGTGGTTATTGAGTAGTGTGCTAGTGTTTTGAAATGGTCAATTATTCGTATATCTGATGTTGTTAATAACATATATTTAGAGGGGTTAGTATTCTCTATATTATTATCAGGCTAATGTTAAGGGGGGTATTGATTTAGTTGGTTAGTTATTTTGACAGGTGATGAGTTTATCTCTGCTTTTAAATTCACTGAAGTAATAAGCCTGCTTCCTTTTCTATCCTGTCCCTGAGCAGATAAAATAAAAAGAAAACAGGCCTGTTTCCGGGCGCCGCGTTAGCGCCTGCCGCGCACCGGTGCATTAGCCGACCAGGAGAACGTCGCTTCTTTATCCACCTTATAAGCCTGCTTCTTCTTCAGCTGGCGGGCTTTTTTCGCCTCCGCCTCGCGGGCCGCTATCAGCATGTCGATATACTCTTTCTTGATATGGTTGGTTTCAGCGTTGGTCAGCACGCGGCCGTGCGCGATTCGGGCGCGATTCAGGCGGGTTTTCAGCTCGCGCTGCTCTTGTTCGGTCATATCCTGCTGGGTAAGACGGGGAGTGGCCATAGGTAACCTCCGGGTTGTTTAATGCTGAGTTTACCGCAGAAACCGGATCTGAACGTGTCTATTTATTTTTCGGGGTATTAGCGTGGCAGACGAAGGAAATAAATGGTGAATAAAAGCGGAGTGGCCTGCAGAGCGTGCGCTGGATAATGCGAGATGAAAGAGGGAAGGCCGGGCCTTCCCTCTTTGCATTAGCGGCCTGTCCCGCCGGGTTCAGATTTCTCAATCGGTTTCCCGGACCAGTAACCCGCCAGCAGCGAGCCGGACAGGTTGTGCCACACCGAGAACAGCGCCCCCGGCAGGGCGGCCAGCGGGCCGAAGTAGAGCTTGCCCAGCGCGGCGGCCAGGCCGGAGTTCTGCATCCCCACTTCGATCGCCAGCGTGCGGCAGGTGGACTCGTCAAAACCGAACAGGCGCCCGCCCCAGTAGCCGCTGAGCAGCCCGATAGCGTTGTGCAGGATCACCGCGGCAATTACCACCGTTCCCACCGAGGCGATATGCGACGCGGAGCCCGCTACCACAGCGCTGATAATCGCCAGAATGCAGAGCATGGAAAACGCCGGCAGCCAGGGCTCTATCGCCTTCACCACCCGCGGCAGCAGGTGGTGGACGATCAGCCCAAGTCCAATCGGAATAACCACAATCTGCAGGATGCTGAGCAGCATCCCCAGTACATCCACCTGAATATGGGCATCCACGTACAGGCGGGTCAGCAGCGGCGTGGCGACAACGCCCACCAGCGTGGAGACCGAAGAGATAGTGACCGACAGCGCAACGTCGCCTTTAGCCAGATAAATCATCACGTTGGATGCCGTTCCGCTGGCCACGCTACCCACCAGCACCATGCCCGAGGACAGTTCCGGCGGCATGTGAAAAATCATTGCCAGCAGCCACGCCGCGAGCGGCATTATCAGATAGTGCAGGAAGGTACAGGCGATCACCGGTGCCGGGCGCGACAGCACCCGCTTAAAATCATCAATTTTCAGATGCACGCCCATGCCGAACATAATCAGCATCAGCAGCGTGGTCACCCAGGGGCCAATCGGCGTGAAGGTAGAAGGCGTGTAGTACGCCAGCACGGAGAGCAGCAGCGCCCAGAGCGGAAACAGCCGCGTCAGCGTCGGTAACATGTGAATATCCTTGTGGTTATGCGCGTTGTTGTTGTGTTTTTTATAAAAAAAGCCGGGTTCGAGCCCGGCTGTAGATATTGTTTATCGCGCGGCGGCGATTTATTCAAACAAATTACGATGCAGCGTCTGCACCACCTGCTCGGCATCTTCGCCCGGCACCAGGAAGCAGAGGTTGTTGCTGGATGCGCCGTAGCAAATCATGCGGATGTTGAACGGTGCCAGCACGCCAAATACCTCGTTGCCGACGCCGCGGGCATTGACCAGATTATTGCCGATCAGCGCCACCAGCGCCTGATTCTGCTCCACCTCAACCCGGCACAGGGACGATAGCTCGGTAAGCAGCGCCTGGGTGAGCAGGGTATCGGCGGTGGACGTTGAGCCGGTGGTGTCCAGCGTCAGGGCCACGCTCACTTCGGAGGTGGTGATCAGATCCACCGAAATGCTGTGGCGGGCGAGAATGCCGAACACTTCCGCGAGGAAGCCGCGGGAGTGCAGCATGTTCAGGCTGTGCAGCGTCAGCAGCGTCTGCTTGCGGCGCAGGGCAAGGGCGCGGAACAGCGGCGGATTGTCGGTTTTATTACACACCAGCGTGCCGCCCGCTTTCGGCTCTTTGCTGGATCCGACGAACACCGGAATATCGCTGCGTACGGCGGGCAGCAGGGTAGCCGGATGCAGCACTTTAGCGCCGAAAGTCGCCATTTCAGCGGCCTCTTCAAAGGCGATTACATCAATGCGGCGGGCCGCGGAAACAATGCGTGGATCGGTAGTGTAGATGCCGGGAACGTCGGTCCAGATATCAACGCGGCTGGCCTGCAGGGCTTCCGCCAGCAGCGCGGCGGTATAGTCGCTGCCGCCGCGTCCCAGCGTAGTAGTGCGGCCTTTAGCTTCGCTGCCGATAAAGCCCTGGGTGACTACCAGCCCTTCGGCCAGACGCGGCGCAAGCTGCTGCGCGGCGAGCTCGGCAAGTGCCGGCACATCCGGCTCGGCGCGGCCAAACTGGTGGCTGGTGCGCATCACTTTACGTACGTCAAACCAGCGCGCCTCGATGCTGCGCTCGCGCAGGATCTCAACGAACAGCAGGGTGGACATCAGCTCCCCGTGGCTCACCAGTTCGTCGGTCAGGGCCGGTGAGTTGGCCAGCGACGCGGCTTCCGCGAGGGTGGTGATGTTCTCCAGCAGGCGCTCCACCTCTTCGCGGATCACGTTCGGGCTTTTCATTCGCTCAAGAATATCGAACTGGATTTTGCGCAGGGCGTCGAGCTTAACGAAGCGCTCGGTGGCCTCCAGCCCTTCCGACAGGGCCACCAGCAGGTTGGTTACGCCGGCAGAGGCGGAAAGCACCACCAGGCGCACGGTGCTGTCGGCGAGCACGACATCGGCGCTGCGGTGCATGGCATCGTAATCTGCCACGCTGGTGCCGCCGAATTTCGCCACGACGAATGAGGGAAGTGTTGTAGTCATTGTGTAAAACCTCGTGTCAAGTATTCAGCCATGGCACAAGTGAAGAGCGAAAAACGGGGTGGGCGCAGAGCGGTCAACAGCTACGAATTCACCCAGAAGTGCTCCACCTTGCGAAACGCCCGACTGGGAACGTTTCTGGTGACAGCCCAGGGGATTCAGCCCCTGTAGCCGGTGATTGGCGTGCCGGGACGTCTTTTCACCTCGGCGTTGCTCCCCCTCAGGTGCTTTCGTCGAACCGGCTTCTCAAACACCGTCCCTGGGCAACGCGCCTCTTCTGGCCTGCGTAAGTGCAGGTTGTACATAATAAATACGGGTTAATGGCGTGTGCTGTCAACGTTACAATTATGCGGATTTTTCATGCACTCCGGGCCCTCAGAAACAGCGCTTATAAAAAAGCGATTTATCGTATTTCGCGCAGCACCTCTGCTGGAGGTATACGCATACTAAGGACGCGGGTATCAGTATGTATCCAGGCGTTTCAGTGCCTGCGGCGCGGCTTTTTAAGGGTATATACTTTACGGGGCATTTTACGGATAACGCTTTACCACCTCGCCAGTGTTATATACCCGTCATACTTTAAGCTGCTTGTGCGTTGGCTGCGCTCGCTCACCCCGGTCACTTACTTCAGTAAGCTCCCGGGGATTCGCTCGCTTGCCGCCTGCAAGCAACTCGAATTATTTAGGGTATAAAAACCATCACAATTTAAATTGCAGGCGCTACAATCGAGCAAGGTTACAATTCTCACACCAGAAAGAGTATTGCTATGAAAAACATCAACCCAACCCAGACTGCGGCCTGGCAGGCACTACAGAACCATTTCAATGAAATGAAGGACGTTACCATTGCCGAGCTGTTCGCCAAAGATAGCGATCGCTTTGCAAAGTTCTCCGCGACGTTTGACGATCTGATGCTGGTGGATTTCTCTAAAAACCGCATCACCGAAGAGACTCTGAGCAAGCTGCAGGACCTGGCGAAAGAAACCGATCTTGCCGGTGCGATTAAATCCATGTTCTCCGGTGAGAAAATCAACCGTACCGAAGACCGCGCCGTGCTGCACGTTGCCCTGCGCAACCGCAGCAACACGCCGATTCTGGTGGATGGCAAAGACGTGATGCCAGAAGTGAACGCGGTGCTGGAGAAGATGAAGCATTTCTCTGAAGCCATTATTTCCGGCAGCTGGAAAGGCTACACCGGTAAGCCGATTACCGACGTGGTTAACATCGGCATCGGCGGGTCAGATCTCGGTCCTTTCATGGTGACCGAGGCGCTGCGCCCGTATAAAAACCACCTTAACATGCACTTCGTTTCTAACGTCGATGGCACCCACATCGCCGAAGTGCTGAAAGCGACCGACCCGGAAACCACGCTGTTCCTGGTGGCCTCTAAAACCTTCACCACTCAGGAAACCATGACCAACGCCCACAGCGCGCGCGACTGGTTCCTGAAAACCGCCGGTGACGAGAAGCACGTCGCGAAGCACTTTGCCGCGCTGTCCACCAACGGCAAAGCGGTGAGCGAGTTCGGCATTGATACCGACAACATGTTCGAGTTCTGGGACTGGGTCGGCGGCCGCTACTCTCTGTGGTCGGCGATTGGCCTGTCGATTATTCTTTCCGTGGGCTTCGACAACTTCGTGCAGCTGCTCTCCGGCGCGCATGCGATGGACAAACACTTCTCCACGACGCCTGCCGAGAAAAACCTGCCGGTGCTGCTGGCGCTGATTGGCATCTGGTACAACAACTTCTTCGGCACCGAAACCGAAGCGATCCTGCCGTACGACCAGTACATGCACCGGTTTGCCGCCTATTTCCAGCAGGGCAACATGGAGTCCAACGGCAAGTACGTTGACCGCAACGGCAATAAAGTCGATCACCAGACTGGCCCAATTATCTGGGGCGAGCCGGGCACCAACGGCCAGCACGCGTTCTACCAGCTGATCCACCAGGGCACCAAAATCGTGCCGTGCGACTTTATCGCTCCGGCCATCAGCCACAACCCGCTTTCCGATCACCATCAGAAGCTGCTGTCTAACTTCTTCGCCCAGACCGAAGCGCTGGCGTTCGGTAAATCCCGCGAGGTGGTTGAGCAGGAGTACCGCGATCAGGGTAAAGATCCGGCCACCCTCGATTACGTGGTGCCGTTTAAAGTGTTCGAAGGCAACCGCCCGACCAACTCTATCCTGCTGCGCGAAATCACGCCGTTCAGCCTCGGCGCGCTGATTGCCCTGTACGAGCACAAAATCTTCACCCAGGGCGCAATCCTGAACATCTTCACCTTCGACCAGTGGGGTGTTGAGCTTGGCAAACAGCTTGCCAGCCGCATCCTGCCTGAACTGGTAGATGGTAAAGAGATTGAAAGCCACGACAGCTCCACTAACGGGCTGATCAACCGCTACAAAGCCTGGCGCGGTTAAAACCTTACGCCCTTCTCTGCGGAGAAGGGCGCTTTTCACTCTTCTCCGCTTAGCCTACCCGCAGCGTTTCTATCCCCAGCAGCTTCGCTATCGCCTCTAACTTCTCCCCGACGTGCCCCGCGCCGATGGCGCAGTGGTGGGCAGGACCGCCTTCGCACCAGCGGCGGGTAAACTCCCGCGCCGACAGGCCAAAGCGGTAGTGGCTGTTAGTGTTGCCGATGTCCAGCACTTCGCCCGGTACCGCCTCGCCTTCGGCATACTGCAGGGTCACGCTGCCGTCCCGATGCTCCACCACCGACAGAAAGGTTATTGGCCCTTCGGCCACGGTCATCTGGATGGAGACGCCTTTCCCCGGCTTACCGTGATACATCGGCAGCGGCACCAGCCGCACCTTGCCCGCGGCCATCAGCGGATGCGCCGGTCCGTCGTGGCCCCACTGTACCGTGTCCTGCTCAAAGTCGATACCGTAAGGCTCGGAGAACGAGCCTCCGGCACCCAGCAGGCTGAGGATCTTCATGGCGATAACGTTTTTGATTTCGCACTCACCTGCCACCGGGATGCCCCTGGCGGTAAGTAGCGTATTGCCGAGGATCACCGAGGTGATGATGTTCTCCTGCGCCGAGCCGCTGCTGCCCTCGTAGTAGTAGGCCATTGCCCCGAGACGGTGGCGAGCGATGGTTTTATCCAGCACTACCGCGGTATCAACGGCGCGCCGCAGCTCATCCGCTTCACAGGCCGGGTCTACCTCCAGCACCTGCTGCATCTGAAGCCGCTTCTGCCGGCGCTCTTCGTCGCTGACGGCAGGCAGCGCCTCTGTCAGTTCGCAAATCTCCAGCACGTTAAAGCGCACGCCGAACCGCGCCGACAGGTTGGTCATATCGGAATAGACGTCGTACATGCCGTTATAGTAGCGGCCGAGCACGCCGATATTGGTCTGCTTCAGCGCCCGGACGGTGCGCAGCGCCGCGAGCCAGTTGTCCACTTCCCGCCAGGCGATATCATCATGCAGATAGCCGGGAACCAGGGTGTAATCAATGCCGCTGCGCTGGAAAACGTTGGTCAGCTCCGGCGCGCTGCACGCCTGGCAGTGGGCGAGCCACTCGCCGGTGCGCGCTCCGCGATCGTTTAGCTGATTGATCGCCGCAGCGGGCAGGCGCTGCTGCGGCTGCAGAGCAAGGATCAGCACCGGCACGTTGAGCTGCTGCACCAGCGGCAGCACGGTTGAGCTCAGGGCGTAGGTGGTCACGTACAGCACCAGCGCGTCCACCCGGCGTTCGGCAAACAGCGCCGCCGCGCGTTCCATAGAAGCCAGATTATCCACCAGCCCGCCGCTGACCGCGGTAACGTGCTCGCTCTGCAGCCGGTTTTCTACCTCGCCGAGATAGCCTTCAAGCCGCGCGCGCAGCCCTGTAAACTGCGGCCAGTAGGTATCCAGGCCGATGCCGAAAAGCCCGACGGTCAGCGTATTCATGTCTCACCTCACTATCGATGGGTTATTTTTTCTCCACTGTAGAGCGGTTGAGAAATGAAAACCTGCGGCTGGTGGACAGGAGGCGGACGTGAGTGGCGATTTTGCAATGATCCCGGCGACGGGATTCACAGCTTATTCACGGGGCTTACAGCATTTTGGCCAGAATATGCAGCACGCTGGTCTGGGTGGCAGAGGTGAACTGCGTGGCGCCGGCGTAATGCATTCCCTGCCGCTCGTAGAAGCGCCGGGCGCGCGGATTATCCACCAGCACCTCCAGCCACAGGCAGCGGTCGCCACCGGCTTTTGCCTCACGTTCTGCGGCCTGAAACAGCGCTTCACCGATGCCTTTGCCCGTTTGCTCCGGCATCAGATACAGCTTGTGCAGCAGCGTGCCGGCGATAGTGCCGACGGCGGCAGCCTGATGCAGCGACAGTTTAGCGAACCCTACCGGCGCGCCGTCCCAGGTCGCCAGCAGCCAGCGGCTCCGGGACAGGGTTGCGGCAATGGCCTGCGGGTCATACTCCTGCTGTACAAAATCGGCAAGCTCCTGCGGGTTCTGCCACAGGTGGGCAAAATAATAGGGATAGCTTGTTCTGCCCATCTCTGAGAGCAGGCGGGCATCTTCGGGCATCGCGGGGCGGATGTGTAGCATGGGAATATCCAGCGTAGGCAAACAGGCTGAGAGTGGCGTATGTTAGCGAAGCATCACAAAAGATAAGTAAAAAATGTAGATCTGCGTCACATATTTGCGCTATATCACGTTCCATGTTTACTCCGGAAAAACGTTCATGACATCCACACCGTCACCCAAAGTGACTTTTATCTCCACGGTTCTGCAAAGCGTGCTGAACCTCGGCCTGCTGTGCCTGGGCCTGATTCTTATTGTATTCCTCGGTAAAGAGACCGTACATCTTGCGGATGTGCTGTTCACCCCGGAGCGGGCCAGCAAATATGAGCTGGTGGAAGGGCTGGTGGTTTACTTCCTCTACTTTGAGTTTATTGCGCTGATCGTGAAGTACTTCCAGTCGGGCTTTCACTTTCCGCTGCGCTATTTCGTCTATATCGGCATTACCGCTATCGTCCGGCTGATCATCGTCGATCACCAGTCTCCCATTGACGTGCTTATCTATTCAGCGGCGATTTTGCTGCTGGTGGTGACGCTGTGGATTTGTAATTCGGCGCGGCTGCGGCGGGAGTAATAAAAACCGCAAAGATCGGGCGATCTTTGCGGTATACAGTATTACTTCTTCGGAATGATCAGCGTCTGGCCGGGATAGATTTTATCCGGATGGCTCAGCATCGGCTTGTTGGCTTCGAAGATTTTATTGTAGGCGTTGGCGTCGCCGTACTGCGATTTGGCAATCGCGCTCAGGGTATCGCCGGATTTCACGGTGTAGTAGGTGCTCTCTTCCGCGCCGTCGGTGGTTTTCAGGTTGTTCACAACCTCAGAAATACCGGAGACGTTACCTACCGCCACCAGCACTTTTTCTTTCGCTTCCTGGCTCAGGCCCTCGCCCGTAACCTCGGCTTTGCCGCTCTCATCAACGTTGACGTTAACGTTTTCCGCGCCGGGTAGATTCAGTTTTTCGAGGTGCGATTTCAGCTTTTCGCTCATGTTTTCCGGGGTTTTACCGCTCACGGTATCCCACAGTTTTTCGCCCGCATCTTTGACAAAACTAAAGAGACTCATCCTAACCTCCAGGTAGTGCATAGGAAGGAACATATGTTCCAGACCCTAAAAGGGTAGGCCGGATGCGCTCAGGGAGCAATGCAGAAATGACCGAAAGTCCTGTTTATTCAGGCGGGAAGCGTGTTTGCAGCGCAAGGTTAGGTACGGTTTTGCGTCATGTTATAAATATCGTCGTTTTCGCGCTTGCCAATGCCGACAACGATAATCGTCAAAATACCGTCCTCGACCCGGTAGACCAGACGGTACCCGGCGCCGCGCAGCTTAATTTTATATTGATCCTTACGTCCGTGCAGCTGAGATGCCGGAACCCGAGGATTTTCCAGGCGCTCCCTGAGCTTCTTTTTGAACTGCTCCTGCAGCGTGTGGCCCAGTTTCTTCCACTCTTTCAGCGCCGTTTCACTAAAGGCCAACCTATAGGTCATCAATATTAACCTCAATAACCCTTTCGTCGGATCGTTCATCCACAATCCGGCCCAATTCTTCATCTTCGAGCAGTTCCATTAGCTGTGCATAGAGGGCAGGGGGAACACAGTAGAATGCGGGTTCATTGCGATTAAGAATAGCTACCGCTGCGCCTTCTCCGGCGTAGAAAGTGCCCATAGGATCGCGTTTTAGTTCGGTAATACTCGCTGCCGTGGTGGTCAGAACCTGAAATGCCATAATGTGAGCTCCTCGGTAAGAGGGTTAACTATAGATCATTTAAACGCACGTTTAAAAGTGTCTTAGCTCGACGCTTTTCAAATGACGTTAGGTGATTTGCCGGGGAAAATCACAACACCGGCAGGAAGGGAGATCGGGCGGCCATAAGTCTGTTGCTTTCAGTGATATTCACATGCGTTTACGGGATAAGTATGTCCGCATGCTACCTTGCTCAGGACGCTAATGAACAACAGGTCGTCCAGTTGTAATTAACCTTTGCTAGCATTAATTCTCCCGCAATGCCGCCAACGTTAACGCTCTGATGTGCCGTAAAAAATTGACGCAGGGACGCGGGTAAATTGGGTTTGCAAATCGGGAGATGCCATGACAATCCTTATGACTTTTGTGTAAACACGGGCTTAATGCCGAACAGACTACACTGCTGCAGGCCGCTCAGTGCCTCACGCCGCTCAGGCAATCACCAGCTCCCAGCGCCCGCCCTCCAGCGCCTCGCGTCCGGCTTTGCTCAGGCCACCGTCGGTAATAAGCAGGTCAAATTGCGCCAGCGGCAGCGCCAGGTGGGTGGCAATCTTGTTGTATTTCGAGCTATCGCTCAGCAGCACCCGCTTGCTGCTGACGTCGCTGGCCGCCTGCTTGACCGGGACTTTCTCTTCATTCGGCGTAAACAATCCCCGCGGGCCCCAGCATGACGCCGAAATAAAGGCGATGTCGATAGCCAGCTGGCGCAGGCTGCGGGCGGCAGACTCGCCCACGGTGGAGCAGTTCTCCCGGCAAACGGTGCCGCCAATGTGGATCAGGCGGCAGCGGCTGCTTTCCATCAGCAGGCGGCCAATGACGAAATCGTTGGTGATAATCTGTAAATCGTCGCGATCCAGCAGCTCCCGCGCCAGCGCCAGAGTGGTGGTTCCGGCATCCAGATAGATACAGCTGTTGCGCGGGATAGTGCGGGCGGCGCAGCGGCCGATGGCCGTTTTCTCGCTGCTGTACATCCCGGTTTTTGCCAGGTGAGTCGGCTCCGCCGCCAGCCTGTCGGGCGAGCGCACCCCGCCGGAGACCGACAGCAGCGCCCCCTGTTCCTCCAGCTTCTGCACGTCCCGGCGGATGGTCATATGCGACACGCCCAGGCGCTCGGTCATCTCGGCAATGCTGACCACGCCGCGCTCGGCGACCAGGGCTAAAATTTTTTGATGGCGTTCGGTGGGGATCATAGCGGCTCGCTTTATCATTTTTTCACATTCAGCACATCCTGCGTTGCGCTGCAACGGCGCTTTTAGCGCAGAACAGGACTGCTCTTGATGTGAATATTTGTTACTTCAAACGTTGATAAGTTAATTTTTGTGATAATGAGCACTTTTATCTGCCGCCTGCTGCGGCAAAGTTAACTCATATGAACAAAATATCACTTAATTTAACACCAGGAGGTGTGCCGTGTCAGCAACCGTAAAAAATGTCGCCGTTGTCGGCCTGGGATCGATGGGAATGGGCGCGGCGCAGTCGTGCATCCGCGCCGGGCTGAATACCTGGGGCGTGGATATCAATCCGCAGGCGCTGGAAACCCTGCGCCAGGCCGGCGCGCGGGATGCACAGCCTTCTGCCGCCGGGTTCGCCCGCGAGCTGGACGCGGTGCTGCTGCTGGTAGTTAACGCCGCTCAGGTCAACAGCATCCTGTTTGGCGATGACGGCCTGGCGGCGCAGCTGCGCCCGGGCTCTGTGGTGATGGTCTCGTCCACCATTTCCGCCGCCGACGCGCAGGCCATCGAGCAGCGGCTGGCGGAGCATCAGCTGCTGATGCTGGACGCGCCGGTCTCCGGCGGTGCGGCAAAGGCGGCGCTGGGCGAGATGACGGTGATGGCCGCCGGCAGCGACGAAGTTTTTGCCCGCCTGCAGCCGGTGCTGGACGCGGTGGCGGCGAAGGTTTACCGCGTCGGAGATAAAATCGGCCTCGGCGCCACGGTGAAAATTATCCACCAGCTGCTGGCCGGGGTGCACATTGCCGTCGGCGCCGAGGCGATGGCGCTGGCCGCCCGCGCGGGGATCCCGCTGGAAACCATGTATCAGGTGGTCACCAACGCCGCCGGAAACTCGTGGATGTTTGAAAACCGCATGCGCCACGTAGTGGACGGTGACTACTCGCCGAAATCTGCGGTCGATATCTTTGTTAAAGATCTGAACCTGGTGGCGGACACCGCCAAATCGCTGCACTTCCCGCTGCCGCTGGCCTCCACCGCGCTGAACATGTTTACCGAAGCCAGCAACGCCGGGCACGGACGCGAGGACGACAGCGCGGTAATTAAAATTTTCAGCGGCATCACCCTGCCGGGTGCCGGGGAGGCAGTATGAAGCGCATAGGCGTTATTGCCGACGACTTTACCGGCGCCACCGATATCGCCAGCTTTATGGTGCAGAACGGCCTGTCGGTTATCCAGGTGAACGGCGTCCCCGAGCAGTTCGACGCGCCGGACGCGCGGGTTATCGTTGTCAGCCTCAAATCCCGCTCCTGCCCGGTGCCGCAGGCTATCGAACAGGCGCTGGCGGCGCTGGCGTGGCTGCGCCAGCAGGGCTGCGATCGCTTCTACTTTAAATACTGCTCCACTTTCGACAGCACCGCCGAAGGCAATATCGGTCCGGTGACCGACGCGCTGCTGGACGCGCTGGGGGAAACCCGAACGGTTATTTCGCCGGCGCTGCCGGTGAACGGGCGCACGGTGTATCAGGGCTACCTCTTCGTCGGCGACCAGCTGCTGGCGGAGTCCGGCATGCGCCATCATCCGGTGACGCCGATGACCGACAGCAGCCTGGTGCGGCTGATGGAACGCCAGGCGCGGGGCAGGGCGGCGGTGGTTAATACCGCGGTGATGGACAAGGGCCCGGCGGCGGTGCGCGACAGGCTCGACGCGCTCGCGGCGCAGGGCATCAGCTATGCGGTGCTGGACGCCACCTGCGAGCAGCATCTGGTTACCCAGGGCGAGGCGCTGAAGGCGATGACGCTGGTCACCGGCGGCTCGGGGCTGGCCATCGGCATTGCCCGGGCGTGGGCGGTTGAACCGCAGCAGGGCGCTGATGCCCAGCAGGCAGGCTGGCCGCAGGGCGCGAGAGCGGTGGTGCTGTCAGGCTCCTGTTCGCAGATGACCAACCGGCAGGTGGAGGCCTACCGCCGCATCGCTCCGGCCCGCAGCGTGGAGGTAGCGCGCTGTCTTGAAGACGCGGACGGCTACGCCTGCGAGCTGTGCGGCTGGGTGGAAGAGGCCAGCGCCGGGGCCGCTCTGGCGCCGCTGCTGTACGCTACCGCCGACGCGGGGGCGCTGCAGGCCATTCAGCAGCAGCACGGCGCCGCCCGCAGCAGCGAGGCGGTAGAACAGCTGTTTGCCGCGGTGGCCCGCACGCTGCACGCCCGCGGCTGGCAGCGCTTTATCGTGGCCGGCGGGGAAACCTCCGGCGTGGTGGCGCAGGCGCTTGGCGTCACCGCTTTCCACATCGGCCCGGCCATCTCCCCCGGCGTGCCCTGGGTGCGGGATATCCGTCAGCCGCTCTCTCTGGCCCTGAAATCAGGCAACTTTGGCGATGAGGCGTTCTTCGCCCGCGCCCAGACGGAGTTTCCGCTATGAGTGAACAACAGGCCCGCCAGCAGATGGTGAAACTCGGAGCGTCGTTTTTCCAGCGCGGCTACGCCACCGGCTCGGCGGGCAACCTCTCCCTGCTGCTGGAGGACGGCATGCTGCTGGCAACCCCCACCGGCTCCTGCCTCGGCGAGCTGGAGGCCGACCGGCTCTCGAAGGTGACCCTGGACGGCGAGTGGCTGTCGGGGGACAAGCCGTCGAAAGAGATCGCCTTTCACCGGGAGCTATATCTCAACAACCCGCAGTGCAAAGCGGTGGTGCACCTGCACTGCCACTATCTGACCGCGCTCTCCTGCCTGAGCGGGCTGGACGAGCAGAACTGCATCCGCCCGTTCACTCCTTACGTGGTGATGCGGGTAGGCGACGTGCCGGTGGTGCCCTACTACAAGCCCGGCGATATTCGGCTGGCGCAGGAGCTGGCCCGGCGGGCCGCGCGCTACCGCGCGTTTCTGCTGGCCAATCACGGCCCGGTGGTGACGGGTGCGTCCCTGCGGCAGGCCGCCGATAATCTGGAAGAACTGGAGGAGACCGCGCGTCTGATGTTCACGCTCGGCGACCGCTCGATTCGCTATCTCACCGATAGCGAAGTGGCAGAATTAAGGAACAACTGATGCCTAAATTTGCAGCTAACTTATCCACGCAGTTTAACGAGTACCCGTTTCTGGAACGCTTCGGCGCCGCCGCGAAAGCCGGATTTCGCGCCGTCGAGTTTCTGTTTCCCTACGACTATCCGGCGGAGGTGATTAAGGCCGAGCTGGAGAAGCACCAGCTCGCGCTGGTGCTGTTCAACACCGCGCCGGGGGATATTGCGGCGGGGCAGTGGGGCCTGGCGGCGGTGCCCGGTCTTGAGCAGGAGACCCGCGCCGATATTGACCGGGCGCTGGAGTACGCGCTGGCTCTGGGCTGCCCGCAGGTTCACGTCATGGCAGGCGTTGTGCCCCCCGGTGCCGACCGCGCCGCGTATGAAGCGACGATGATTGCCAACATGCGCTACGCCGCCGAACGCTTCGCGCCGCACGGCGTTAACCTGCTGCTGGAGGCGCTCAATCCGGTCACCAAGCCCAACTATCTATACGCCAGCCAGTACCAGACGCTGGACCTGGCGGCGCGCATCGACAGGCCAAACGTCTTCACCCAGCTCGACCTGTTCCACGCCCAACTGGTGGACGGCAATCTGAGCCATCTGATCCGCGAGTACGCGGGGCGCTACCGCCATATTCAGATAGCGTCCGCCCCGGACCGGCACGAGCCGGACGAGGGCGAAATTAACTATCCGTGGCTGTTCAACCTGCTGGACGCGGTGGGCTACGACGGCTGGATCGGCTGCGAGTACATCCCGCGCGGCCGCACGGAAGACGGGCTCGGCTGGCTCGCGCCCTACCTGAAATAACGCATTGATATTACTGCCCGGCGCAGCGCACCCGCGCTGCGTCCGGGAAAACTGTGCCCTGAATACCTCGATACCAGAAACCGATTTACCCTATTATTCTAATTAAATCAGGTGATTATAATGTCTACCGCGATGCTGTTAACCATTGCTACCGCCAGCATACTGATTTTGCTGCTGCTGGTGATCAAAGCCAAAGTTCATCCCTTCGTTGCCCTGCTGGTGGTCAGCCTGCTGGTGGCGATCGCCACCGGCATTCCGGCGGATAAGATCATGGAAACTATCTTCAGCGGGATGGGCGGCCTGCTGGGGCACATTACGATTATTATCGTGCTGGGGGCGATGCTCGGGGCGGTGATTGAAGCCTCCGGCGGCGCGGAGTCCCTGGCGCAGCACTTCAGCAAATCGCTGGGCATGAAACGCACCGTCGCCGCGCTGACCATCGCGGCCTTTATTCTCGGGATCCCGGTCTTTTTTGAAGTGGGCTTCATCATCGTGATCCCGCTGATCTACGGCTTTACCAAAGTGGCCCGCGTCTCGCCAATGAAGTTCGGGCTGCCGATGGCGGGGGTCATGCTGACGGTACACGTGGCGCTGCCAACCCATCCGGGCGCGGCGGCAGCGGCGGGGATCCTGCACAGCGATATGGGCTGGCTGATGATGCTGGGGATCCTGGTCTCCATTCCGGTGGGGGCGGTGGGCTACTATGTGGCAAAAGCCATGAACCGCCGCCAGTATCACCTCTCCCTTGATGTTCTGGAGCAGCTCCAGCTGGCCGATCCCGCCGATCCGGAGGCGAAACCAAAGTCCGAGGTGCCGCCGCCGGGAGCGATGACGATCGCCGGGCTGATCGTGGTGCCGATTGTACTGATCGTGCTGGGCACCCTCGCGCACTCGATTCTGGCAGACGGCAACCCGCTGCGCTCGGTGATGATGGTGATCGGCAACCCGCCGGTCGCGCTGCTGATTGCCCTTGCGCTGGCGGCGTGGCTGCTGGGTATCCGCCGCGGCTGGAGTAAAGACAAGCTGGAGGCGCTGACCGGCAACGCGATTCCCGGCTCGGCGAGCGTTATTCTGGTGGCAGGCGCGGGCGGCGCGTTCGGCAAAGTGCTGGTGGAGTCCGGCGTCGGCAAGGCGCTGGCCCTGACGCTGGAAACCCTGCATCTGCCGCTGATCCCGGCGGCGTTTATTCTGTCGCTGGCGCTGCGCGCTTCGCAGGGCTCGGCCACTGTGGCCATTCTCACCACCAGCGGCCTGCTGAGCCAGGCGGTGGGCGACGTGACCGACATGCAGCGGGTGCTGGTGACGCTGGCAGCCTGCTTCGGCGGTCTGGGCCTGTCCCACGTCAACGACGCCGGATTCTGGGTAGTAACCCGCTATCTCGGCCTGTCGGTGGCGGACGGACTGAAAACCTGGACGGTGCTGACGACGGTGATGGGCCTGAGCGGCTTCGCCTTTGTCTGGCTGCTGTGGGAAATACTGTAGTCAAAAAAAATCGCGATGGTGGAAGCCATCGCGACAAACGGTCTTACAGGATCAAATGAAGCAAATAACAGTGGCAATAACTGCAGTGGCAATAACAATGATGAAACTTAGCCCTTCACGCCTCCGGCGGTCAGTCCGTTCACCAGCCAGCGCTGGGCCAGCAGGAAAACAACGGTAATCGGAATGGCGGACAGCACCGCCGCGGCGGCAAAGTCGCCCCACAGGTAGTTCTGCGGATTGAGATACTGCTGCATACCCACCGCCAGCGTATAGCTGTCCACGTCGCGCAGCAGCAGCGAGGCTACCGGCACTTCGGTAATGGCGGCGATAAACGACAGGATAAATACCACCGCCAGGATCGGCACCGACAGCGGCAGCAGCACCAGGCGAAACGCCTGCCACGGCGTGGCGCCGTCCAGCGCGGCGGCCTCTTCCAGCGAATTGTCGATGGTTTCGAAGTAGCCCTTAATGGTCCACACATGCAGGGCGATACCGCCGAGATAGGCGAAGATCACCCCGCCGTGGGTGTTGAGGCCGATAAACGGAATGTACTGGCCCAGGCGGTCAAACAGGGCGTACAGCGCCACCAGCGACAGCACCGCCGGGAACATCTGGAAAATCAGCATCCCTTTCAGCAGCGTTGCCTTGCCGGGAAATTTCATCCGCGCAAAGGCGTAGGCGCAGGTGGTGGAGAGTGCCACGATGCCCACCGCGGTAATGCCGGCGATCTTCACCGAGTTCCACAGCCACAGCAGTACCGGGAACGGCGGCGGCGTTACCCGCCCGTCGGCGTGCTCGACGCTAAAGCCGAGCGCCAGCTTCCAGTGCTCCCAGGAAATGGTCTCCGGGATCAGGCTGCCGGTGGCGAAATTCCCCTCGCGCAGGGAGATGGCAATCACCATCAGCAGCGGAAACATGATTGCGGCAATAAACAGCAGCAGCAGCAGGTGGGTGGTAAACAGCCGCAGCTTCTGCGATTTTGGTTGCACCATTGCCATAACTTTTCTCCCTCAATGCCTGCCCGGCAGGCTTACTCCGGTGCCGCGCCGGCCCCGGACGACGGCGCGGTCCGGGGCGCAGAGCGCGACAGGCTGTTAATCGAATTTCATCCGCGTGGCTTTCAGGTTCACGACCGCCAGCGCGCCCACCAGCAGGAAGATCAGCGTGGCAATTGCCGCCGCCAGCCCGAAGTCCTGCCCGCCGCCGCCCTCGAAGGCAATGCGGTAGGTGTAGCTCACCAGCAGGTCGGTATAGCCCGCCGGGGTGGTGGTACCGAGCCGGTCCGGGCCGCCGTTGGTCAGCAGCTGGATCAGCACGAAGTTGTTAAAGTTAAACGCGAAGCTGGCGATCATCAGCGGCGTCAGCGGCTTGATCAGCAGCGGCAGCGTTATCTTAAAGAAGTTCTGGAACGGGCCCGCGCCGTCCATCGCCGAGGCTTCATACAGATCCTCGGGGATCGCTTTCAGCAGGCCCATACACAGGATCATCATGTACGGATAGCCGAGCCAGGTATTCACAATCACGATCATGGTTCTGGCAGTGGTCGGATCGCTGAACCACGCCGGCTTGATGCCGAACAGTGCGCTCAGCATCATGTTGATCTCGCCAAAGCTCTGGTTAAACAGGCCCTTGAAAATCAGGATCGAGATGAACGACGGCACGGCGTAGGGCAGGATCAGCAGCACCCGGTAGATGGCCTTGCCGCGCAGGGATTCCCACTGCACCAGGCACGCCAGCACCATTCCCACCGCCACGGTGAGGATCACCGTCAGTATCGAGAACACCACGGTCCAGACGAAAATCGCCATAAACGGCTTCTGAATACCTTCGTCGGTAAAGACCCGGGTGAAGTTATCCACGCCGATGCTGACGGTATAACCCGGACTCAGCCTGTCGCCGGCCCAGCTGCCGTCGGCGTTAATCGACTCATAAAAGCCGACGTGGTTGTTGGCCCGGTAGGTAACGCGAGTCTGATTGTTGGTTAAATCGCCGCTGTCGGTCAGGGTGTAGAGCGGGCGGGTGCCGGAGAACTGGCGCAGGGAGCTCATCACTACCTTGCTGTGGTCAGGCAGGCTGGCGGTGAGCTGGCTCAGGGCCTGACGATTCTGGGTAATAACCCGCAGGTTGCCGCGCTCGCCGTCCGGCAGGGCCGCGGCTTCTTTCAGCACGATTTTTTGCTCGCCGCCGAGGGTAAAGGCGTCGGAGACGTAGTATTTACCGCTGTCGCCGTCGGTCAGCGCCAGCCGCCACTGGCTGCCCGCCGGATAGAGGCCAAAGCTGTAGGCCTTGCCCGCCTCATAAGAGCGGTCCATCAGCACCTGCTGCGCCCGCTCCTGGGTGAGCTGGTTGGTGCTGCTGTAGTTGGTGAAGGCGATAGCGATAGTGCAAATCAGCGGGAACAGGACGAACAGCCCCATTCCGGCAAGGCCCGGATAGACGTAGCGCCAGGCGTAGGTTTTGCGGTTGGCGAAAATGTAGAGGCCAGCAGAGCTTAAAATCAGCGTCATGATGGCAAACAGGTACTCCCCCTGGGCGTACATCAAAATAATAAGATAGCCGGTCAGCGCGCCCAGCAGTCCGATGATGGACCATGCCAGGGCACTGCTTTGCCACCAGTGACGCTTTTTAACAACATCCATGGAGAGTTTCCTTAACTTACAGCTGCGGCCTGTTTAGTACATTCCCCGCCGCCGCGACCCTGCATACAGAAGCAGGGCCGGGAGCGGGGAGGTGACAACACTACTTGGTGATGCGGCTCTGGGCATCTTTCAGCGCGGCATCGGTGGTCTGGCGTCCGCTGGTGGCGTTGATCACCGCCGTGCGTACCGCGTACCAGAAGGCCGACATCTGCGGAATGTTAGGCATAATTTCGCCGGACTTGGCGTTGCTCATGGTGGCTGCGATGCGCGGATCTTTTTCCAGCTTCTCCTGGTAAGATTTCAGCGCCACGGCGCCCAGCGGCTTGTCCTTGTTCACCTCTTCCAGACCCTGATCGGTCAGGAGATAGTTTTCCAGAAACTCCTTCGCCAGCTCTTTGTTCGGGCTGGCGGCGTTGATACCGGCGCTCAGCACGCCCACGAACGGCTTAGAGGCTTTGCCTTTGAAGGTCGGCAGCAGCGTAACGCCGTAGTTCACCTTGCTCTTGTCGATGTTCGCCCACGCCCACGGACCGTTAATGGTCATCGCGGTATCGCCCTTGTTAAAAGCTGCTTCGGCGATGGAGTAGTCAGTATCGGCGTTCATGTGCTTGTTCTTGATCAGGTCGACCAGGAAGTTCAGGCCCGCTTTCGCCCCCGCGTTATCGACGCCGACGTCTTTCACGTCGTATTTGCCGTTTTCAAACTTGAAGGCGTACCCGCCGTCGGCGGCAATCAGCGGCCAGGTGAAGTACGGCTCCTGCAGGTTGAACATCAGCGCCGACTTGCCTTTCGCCTTCAGGGATTTATCCAGCGCCGGGATCTCTTCCCAGGTTTTCGGCGGCTCGGGCACCAGGTCTTTGTTGTAGATAAGCGACAGCGCTTCCACCGCGATCGGGTAGGCGATCAGCTTGCCGTTGTAGCGCACGGCGTCCCAGGTGAACGGATAGATTTTCTGCTGGAAGGCGTTGTCCGGCGTGATTTCTGCCAGCAGCCCGGACTGGGCGTAGCCGCCGAAGCGGTCGTGGGCCCAGAAAATAATGTCCGGGCCGTCGCCGGTGGCGGCGACCTGCGGGAATTTCTCTTCCAGCTTGTCCGGATGCTCAACGGTGACTTTAATGCCGGTATCTTTTTCGAATTTCTTACCAACCTCTGCGAGGCCGTTATAGCCTTTATCGCCGTTGATCCAGATGACCAGCTTCCCTTCCTCAATCTTTGCCAGGGCAGAGGCGGAAAACAGTATCGTGGTCAGTGCAGACAGCGCGAGAACGCGCGCGCCGGTTTTCATTTTCATATCTCCCATCCTTCTGATGATGTGCTCGTGGATATGCTTCGGTGGCTTAACGTCGTTTAGTTTCTTTATATGACATCCTCTTTCCATCCTCCCCGCGCCTACGCCCCGGGGGCGCTTTGTGTGATCTGCATTGCATAAATCGCCGTTATGAGTCCTGGCGCACATAAAACCCCGCTGAATTTTGCAGGCGGCATCACGATTTTTCGCCAGCCCCGCCGCGCGGCCAAATCCCTCCGACCTCCTCATCCTCCCGCCTCCTCCCCCACAAAAAAGCGCCCGGGTGGAGGATTTACGCCGGGCGGCGATAACGCATAGTCGGGCCAACATGAAGGAATGAGGGAGAAGGGCATGGCGAGCGTTCAGCTTAGAGATGTGACAAAAGCCTGGGGCGACGTCGTGGTGTCGAAAAATATCAATCTCGACATCGCCGACGGCGAGTTCGTGGTGTTTGTCGGGCCGTCGGGCTGCGGCAAATCAACCCTGCTGCGCATGATCGCCGGGCTTGAAACCATCACCAGCGGCGAGCTGCTGATTGGCGATAAGCGGATGAACGACACGCCGCCGGCGGAGCGCGGTATCGGCATGGTGTTCCAGTCCTACGCGCTCTATCCCCATCTTTCTGTCGCCGAGAATATGTCGTTCGGCCTCAAGCTTGCCGGGGCGAACAAAGCGTTGATCCAGCAGCGGGTCAACCAGGTGGCGGAAGTGCTGCAACTGGCGCACCTGCTCGACAGAAAGCCGAAGGCGCTCTCCGGCGGCCAGCGCCAGCGCGTGGCTATCGGGCGAACGCTGGTGGCCGAACCGCGGGTGTTTCTGCTCGATGAGCCACTCTCCAACCTCGACGCCGCGCTGCGCGTGCAGATGCGCATTGAAATCTCCCGCCTGCACAAGCGCCTGGGCCGCACCATGATTTACGTCACCCACGATCAGGTGGAGGCGATGACCCTTGCCGACAAAATCGTGGTGCTGGATGCCGGGCGCGTGGCGCAGGTGGGTAAGCCGCTGGAGCTGTACCACTATCCGGCCGACCGCTTCGTGGCGGGCTTTATCGGCTCGCCAAAAATGAACTTCCTGCCGGTGAAAGTCACCGCCACCGCTATCGATCAGGTGCAGGTTGAGCTGCCCAACCGCCAGCAAATCTGGCTGCCGGTGGAGAGCGGCGGCGTGCAGCCGGGAAGCAACATGTCGCTGGGCATTCGTCCGGAGCACCTGCTGCCCAGCGAGATCGCCGACGTCACTCTTGAAGGCGACGTGCAGGTGGTCGAGCAGCTCGGTCATGAAACGCAAATTCATATCCAGATCCCCGCAATTCGTCAAAACCTGGTGTACCGCCAGGCCGACGTGGTGCTGGTAGAAGAGGGAGCCACATTCGCCATCGGTTTGCCGCCAGAGCGCTGTCATCTGTTCCGCGAGGACGGTACGGCCTGTCGTCGGCTGCATAAAGAGCCGGGCGTATAAGGCTTCCCAATGACAATAAAAGCACAAAGCCCTTCCTGGAGAAGGGGGAAGTGTCCAAAGAAAAGCAACGATCTCAGGAGAAAATGATGATAACTCTGCGCAAACTTCCTCTGGCGGTGGCCGTCGCGGCAGGCGTGCTGTCAGCTCAGGCGCTGGCGGTGGATTTCCACGGCTATGCCCGTTCCGGTATCGGCTGGACCGGCAGCGGCGGCGAGCAGAAGTGTTTCCAGGCAACCGGGGCGCAAAGCAAATACCGCCTCGGTAACGAATGTGAAACCTATGCCGAACTGAAGCTGGGCCAGGAAGTGTGGAAGGAGGGCGATAAGAGCTTCTACTTCGACACTAACGTGGCGTACTCCGTGGCACAGCAGAACGACTGGGAAGCAACCGACCCGGCGTTCCGCGAAGCTAACGTGCAGGGTAAAAACCTGATCGAATGGCTGCCGGGCTCCACCATCTGGGCCGGTAAGCGCTTCTATCAGCGTCATGATGTTCACATGATCGACTTCTACTACTGGGATATCTCCGGCCCGGGCGCGGGTATCGAAAATATCGATCTCGGCTTCGGTAAACTCTCTTTAGCGGCGACCCGCTCTCAGGAATCCGGCGGTTCTACCTCCTTCCGCAGCGACGACGCGCGTAAAGAAGTGAAAGACACCGCCAACGACGTGTTCGACGTGCGCCTGGCAGGCATTGAAACCAACCCGGACGGCGTGCTGGAGCTGGGCGTTGACTACGGCCACACCAACACCACCGATCACTACAAGCTGGCGGACGGCGCCAGCAAGAAGGGCTGGCTGTTCACCGCCGAGCATACCCAGAGCATGCTCAAGGGCTACAACAAATTTGTGCTGCAGTACGGCACCGACGCGATGACCGCGCAGGGCAAAGGGATCCCGCAGGGATCGTTCTCTGACGCTATCGATCGCAATATCAACAACGACGGACACCTGTGGCGCGTGCTCGATCACGGGGCGATCACTCTTTCTGACCGTTGGGATCTGATGTACGTCGGCATGTACCAGGACGTGAATCTGGACAACAAGATGGGCACCAAGTGGTGGACCGTCGGCGTGCGCCCGATGTTCAAATGGACGCCGATCATGAGCACCCTGCTGGAAGTGGGCTACGACAACGTCAAGTCCGAGCAGGCCGACAAGCGCAACGGCCAGTACAAAATTACCCTGGCGCAGCAGTGGCAGGCGGGGGACAGCATCTGGTCCCGTCCGGCTATCCGCGTGTTCGCCACCTACGCCAAGTGGGATGAGAACTGGGGCTACGTGAAAACCGGCGACTCTGCGACCCGCTACGCTGCCGCTAACGGCTCCGGTTTTAATACCACCAGCCGCGGCAACGACGACGAAGTCACCTTCGGTGCCCAGATGGAAATCTGGTGGTAATCGTCCGTTAACCCACTGTCATGCCTGAACCAAAGAGGGGCGCAAGCCCCTCTCCTTCGGCCCAGCGCGCTATTGCCAGGCTACCGCTGCGCCCCGCTTTGAGGTGATAACAATGAAAATGAATAAAACGCTCGTTGCCCTCTGCCTCTCCGCCGGCCTGATGGCCTGCGCTCCGGCAGTCAGCTTTGCCGATGTTAACGTGGTGCCGCAGAACACCACGGCCGCCCCGGCCATTCCCGCCGCTGCCCTGCAGCAGCTGGTGTGGACGCCGGTGGATCAATCCAAAACCCAGACCACGCCGCTCGCAACCGGCGGGCAGCATCTTAACGTCCCCGGTATTTCCGGGCCGGTGGCCGCCTACAGCGTCCCGGCCAATATCGGCGAGATAACCCTGACGCTGACCAGCGAAGTGAATAAGCAGGCCAGCGTCTTCGCACCGAACGTGCTGATCCTCGATCAGAACATGACGCCGTCCGCCTTCTTCCCCAGCAGCTACTTCCCGTATCAGGAGCCGGGCGTGATGAGCGCCGATCGTCTTGAGGGCGTGATGCGCCTGACCCCGGCGCTGGGCCAGCAGAAAATTTACGTGCTGGTCTTCACCACCGCCCAGGATCTGCAGAAAACCACCACGCTGCTCGATCCGGCCAAAGCCTACGCCAAAGGCACCGGCAACGCGGTGCCGGATATTCCTGACCCGATCGCCCGCCACACCACCGACGGCGTGGTGAAGCTGAAAGTGAAAACTAATACCAGTTCCAGCGTGCTGGTCGGCCCGCTGTTCGGCTCCTCCGGCCCGGCGCCGGTTACCGTCGGCAATACCGCGGCACCGGCCTACAGCGCGCCCGCGGCAGCGCCCGCACCTGTCGCCGCGCCAGCCCCGGCCTCTGCGCCGGCAAAAGCCGCGCCGGTCCTTAACGACACTGAAACCTACTTCAACCGCGCCATTAAGCAGGCGGTGAAAGAGGGCAATATTGATAAAGCGCTGAAATTGCTGAACGAAGCCGAGCGCCTCGGCTCGACCTCCGCGCGTTCCACCTTTATCAGCAGTGTAAAAGGCAAGGGGTGATCGCACCCCGCATTGTTGATGTTTGGCCTTAGCCATTAGGCGCGCCCGGGCGGGTGCGCCTTTTTTTGTGCTGGACGGATTCTGCTACGCCATTTCGCTGAGTTGTTGCACGGGTGTTGCTACAACGATCGTATATTGCCCTTTACTCCTTTCGCCGCGCCGTTTCTGAGATACAATGCCTTCTGATCAGGTACCGGAGAGACAGCCATGCCACACCCCGCGCTGGCGCAGCTGCGCGCGCTACGCTACGACGCAACCCCTCCCCCTCCCGACGCGCGCCAGCTGGACTGGCTGCTGCACGAGGACTCGATGACCCAACGTTTTGAACAGCAGGGAAAGCGCATCACCGTCACGATGCTGGGTGAATCCTGGGTTGGGCCGGATGACATAACGCTGGAGCAGCCGCTGCTCGGCCAGGAACCGCGCTACTGGCTGCGGGAAATCCTGCTTTGCGCCGACGGCGAACCGTGGCTGGCCGGGCGAACGGTGGTGCCTGAGTCTACACTCAACGGGCCGGAACTGGCCCTGAAGCAGTTGGGCAACACGCCGCTGGGCCGCTACCTGTTCACCGCCTCGTCCCTGACGCGGGATTTTATCGAGGTGGGAAGATGTGATGAACTGTGGGGGCGCCGCTCGCGCCTGCGCCTGGGCGGCAAGCCGCTGCTGCTGACCGAACTTTTTTTACCTGCATCGCCGCTGTACTGAGAGGAAGGAGAATATGGAGAGGAGTCTGACGCAGAATAAGCTGCTGGCCTATCACCGCCTGATGCGCACCGACAAGCCTATCGGCGCGCTGCTGCTGCTGTGGCCCACCCTGTGGGCGCTGTGGGTCGCAACCCCCGGGGTGCCGCCGGTGTGGATTTTAGCGGTGTTTGTGGCGGGGGTGTGGCTGATGCGTGCCGCCGGCTGCGTGGTTAACGACTACGCGGACCGCAAAATCGACGGCCACGTTAAGCGTACCGCCCGGCGGCCAATGCCCAGTGGCGACGTCAGCGAGAAAGAGGCCCGCACCCTGTTTGTGGTGCTGGTGGTGCTGTCGTTTCTGCTGGTGCTGACGCTCAACACCATGACCATTGTGCTCTCGGTGGGCGGCCTGGCGCTGGCGTGGGTCTATCCGTTTATGAAGCGCTACACCCATCTGCCGCAGGTGGTGTTGGGTGCCGCGTTCGGCTGGGCGATCCCGATGGCGTACGCCGCCGTTAGCCAAACCCTGCCCCTGAGCTGTTGGCTGATGTTCCTCGCCAACATTTGCTGGTCGGTGGTGTACGACACCCAGTATGCGATGGTGGACAGGGACGACGATATTAAAATCGGCGTGAAGTCGACGGCCATTCTGTTCGGCCAGTACGACAAGCTGATTATCGGCATTCTGCAGGTGGTGGTGATGGCGCTGATGGCCGCGGTAGGTGCGCTGAGCGGTCTGGGATGGCCGTACTACGCGGCAATTGCGGTGGCGGGAGGCCTGTTTATCTACCAGCAGCAGCTGATTAAACACCGCGATCGCGATGCCTGCTTTAAGGCGTTCCTCAACAATAACTACGTTGGGCTGGCGCTGTTTGTCGGTCTGGCGGTCAGTTTCCTGCGCTAAAAAAAACGCCCGCCGGGCGTTTTTTGTTTTGGCATCCGGCCTGAACGCGCGTTACCGCGCGGCAGGCCGGGGCAGTTTGCGTTACACCGCGTCCTGCGTAGCACTCTCAATCGTCAGGCGCACGTCGGAGGTGATCAGCTCCGCCAGGATCTGGTACACCTTCATCGTCTCTTCCGGTTCCGCATCTCCGGTATCGCTGATATAGCCCTCGTCACGCAGGGTCAGCACCAGCGTACTAAATACCGCTTTATCAAAGAACTCCGGCGCGTTGATACCGTGCAGCACCGACAGGCGCTGGGCCAGCGTGCGGCTCTCTTTCTCCAGCGTGCTGCGGTTCATGGACGGATTGGCGCTCAGCAGCCAGAAGGTGATGGCGTAGCGCTGCAGCGTTTCCCGGGCGCCGGCGGCCAGCAGCTGGAGAATGCGCGCGTGGGACGGATTAACGCTTATCGCGTCGTCCGCAATCGAAATCATCTCCTGGCGCTGCATTTCAGCCAGCAGCAGATCGATAACCCCCGCCAACTCGGCGCTGTCCCAGCGCAGGAACAGCTCGGCTTTCAGCATCGGATAGAGCATTTCCACATGGGTCACCAGTTCGGCGCGGCTAATCTTGCGGTGCTGGGTGACAATCGCCGCCAGCAGGGACGGGATCATCAGCATGTGGGTGATGTTGTTGCGGTAGTAGGTCATCAGCACCGCCTGCTCGCGCGGCAGAACGATAATTTCGCCGATGGTATCCTGCTCCACCTCGAACTTGTTCATCTGCAGCGCGTGATCGATAAGCGCGCTGGCGCTCACTGACGGCGTGGTTGAATCCGGCGAGTACGGCACGTTGCGCATCAGCTGCAGATAGCACTCCAGCTGCTGAGTCAGCTGCTCGCGGGTGAGCGAGCGCTGGCGCGAGGCGAGCAGGGCGGTTACGCACAGGTTCATGGCGTTGGCCGCCCCGGCGTTGTTGATGCGCACCATCAGGTCGGCAGCGATATTATTCACCGTCGGCGTCAGCCAGGCCGGGCGCGTGGCTTCGATAGGATCGATAGACTCGCGCCACTCCGGAACGTGCTGGTTGAGGTAGGTCATCAGCGGCATCGGTTCGCCGAAGTTAACGTAGCCCTGGCCGAGATTGCGCAGCTTGCTCAGGCCTTTCAGCATCTGCGGCAGGCTCTCTTTCTCTTTGGTTGCGCCGCGCAGCTCTTTCGCGTAGGTGCCTACTTCCATTACGTGCTCGTAGCCGATGTAGATCGGCACCAGGGTAATCGGGCGCGAGCCGCCGCGCAGCATCGCCTGAATGGTCATCGACAGGGTGCCGGTTTTCGGATCCAGCAGGCGGCCGGTGCGCGAGCGTCCACCTTCTACAAAGTATTCCACCGAGTAGCCGCGGTTAAACAGCTCGCCGAGATATTCCCGGAAGACGGTGGAGTAGAGCTTGTTGCCCTTAAAGGTGCGGCGAATAAAGAAGGCGCCCAGGCGGCGGAAAATCGGCCCGGCGGGCCAGAAGTTCAGGTTGATGCCGGCGGCGATGTGCGGCGGCACCAGGCCCTGATGATAGAGCACGTAAGAGAGCAGCAGGTAGTCCATGTGGCTGCGGTGGCAGGGCACGTAAACAATTTCGTGGCCGTCGTGGGCCAGCTGGCGCACGCGCTCGGCGTTGTGGACGTTAATCCCCTGATACAGCCGGTTCCAGGTAAAACCCAGCACGCGGTCGGTGAGGCGGATCATCTCGTAGGAGAAGTTCGCCGCAATCTCTTCCATCAGCGCGACCGCATTCTGCTGCGCTTTCTCGTGGGAAATTTTCTTGCTGCGCGCTTCGTCTTCTACCGCTTTGGCGATAGCCTTCGACGCCAGCAGCTTATTGAACAGATCGTGACGGGCGGGCAGGCGCGGGCCGACCGCGGCCAGGCGCTGGCGGGCAAAGTGCATGCGCGCCACGCGGGCCAGCTTTTGGGCGATGATTTTATCGGTGCCGTGCTCGGTGGCCATCCGGCGCAGGGAGAGCGACGGCGAGAAGCGGACGAAGCTGTCGCGGCCGAGCCAGGTGACGGCGAAGAACTTCTGCACGCCGTTGAGCATCCGCAGCGGCGGATTTTCCTCGCCCTTCTCGCGCCCCGGCGAGCGGCCAAACATCACCGACACCGGCACCATCTGCACGTCGAGCGACGGGTTGCTGCGGTGCAGATCGAGATAGTCGTGGAACAGCTTGATAGACTCTTCTTTCGGCGTGTAGTAGGTGAACACGCGCGGCCCGCCGTGGATAAAGACGTAGCGCGGCAGCAGCGTCCCGTCGATTTCCAGCGGTTCAAGCGGATCCGGAAGATCGTGCGCCAGGCACTGGGCGCGCAGGGTAAGCAGATCTGCCTTGGAGTGATAGGGGAGCACGTACATGATAGGTCGCGACGTGTCGAGCCCCAGCTCCTGCGCAGGTTCTGCCGGAATAGACTTGCTTTTCACCAGCAAGCCTAATGGTAAATTCAGTAATTTGTAGTAAATTCTTGGCCAGCCAGACATAGACGATGTAAAGCCTCTGGTTAATCGAGCAATTGCGCCGGAAGGATAACAGAAAGAAGAGACGATTTCTGTTGTGCCTCGCCCGGCGCGCAGTAACATATGACGCTTAATAAACGAAAAGGTTCTTCCCAATGGCCAATGATAACACCGGCTTAACCCGAATCATCAAAGCAGCAGGCTACTCCTGGAAAGGTTTTCACGCCGCGTGGAAATATGAAGCCGCCTTCCGCCAGGAAACCGCGCTCAGCGTCGTCGCGATTATTGTGGCCTGCTGGCTGGATGTTGACGCCATCTCCCGGGTGCTGATGATTGGCTCCATGCTGCTCATCGTGCTAACGGAGATCCTCAACAGCGCCATTGAAGCGGTGGTCGATCGCATCGGCCCGGAGCATCACGAACTCTCAGGACGGGCAAAAGATATGGCCTCTGCGGCGGTGCTGCTGGCAATTATTATCGCCGCTTTTACCTGGGCGATGCTGCTGTGGGCGCGCTACCACTGATATTTCCGCACTTTTTGTGCATGATTTCCCGCGCATCAGGTATCCGTTCGCGCCAGACAGCCACAACTGCCTGGTTTTTTGTGCATTTTGCGGTTCCAAAATCACCATTAGCTGTATATACTCACAGCATAACTGTATATACACCCAGGGGGCGGAATGAAAGCGTTAACGACCAGGCAGCAAGAGGTGTTCGATCTCATCCGGGATCACATCGCTCAAACCGGCATGCCACCAACGCGTGCAGAAATTGCGCAGCGCCTGGGGTTTAAGTCCCCGAACGCTGCTGAAGAGCATCTCAAGGCGCTGGCGCGCAAGGGCGTTATCGAGATTGTTTCCGGCGCTTCCCGCGGCATTCGTCTGCTGGTGGAAGAAGAAGTTGGGCTGCCGCTGATCGGCCGCGTTGCGGCAGGCGAGCCGCTGCTGGCCCAGCAGCACATCGAAGGGCATTATCAGGTCGCTCCCGACATGTTCAAACCGAGCGCTGATTTCCTGCTGCGGGTTAGCGGGATGTCGATGCGCGATATCGGCATTCTCGACGGCGATCTGCTGGCGGTTCACAAAACCCAGGACGTGCGTAACGGCCAGGTGGTGGTGGCGCGCATTGACGACGAAGTGACCGTCAAACGCCTGAAAAAGCAGGGCAGCACCGTTGAGCTGCTGCCTGAAAACAGCGACTTTTCCCCTATCGTTGTCGATCTTCGCCAGCAGAGCTTCTCCATTGAAGGTCTTGCGGTCGGCGTGATCCGCAACGGCAACTGGCAGTAACGCTGCCTGTTTATGGCGCCTCTCCGGCGCCATATTATTTCTCCCTGCTTACCGACCCCGGCGATCTCTTCCCATGACTCTGCTCAACGACGCGGATAAAGCCCTGTGGCGCCTCGCGCTGCCGATGATCCTGTCTAATGTCACCGTTCCGCTGCTGGGGCTGGTGGATACCGCCGTGATTGGCCATCTCGACAGCGCCGTCTATCTGGGCGGCGTTGCCGTCGGCGCTACCGCCACCAGCTTCCTGTTTATGCTGCTGCTGTTTCTGCGCATGAGCACCACCGGTCTGACCGCGCAGGCGTTCGGCGCGAAAGATCCCCTCGCTCTCGCCCGGGCGCTGGTGCAGCCCCTGCTGCTGGCGTTCGGCGCGGGGATAGCTATCGTGCTGCTGCGCGGCCCGCTAATCGAACTCGCGCTTTACGTGGTCGGCGGCAGCGACGCGGTGCTTGAGCAGGCCCGGCGCTTTCTGGAAATCCGCTGGCTCAGCGCGCCGGCCTCGCTGGCGAACCTGGTGCTGCTCGGCTGGCTGCTCGGCGTGCAGTACGCCCGCGCCCCGGTGATCCTGCTGGTGGTGGGCAACGTGCTCAATATTGCCCTCGATCTGTGGCTGGTGATGGGCCTGCAGATGAACGTGCGCGGCGCGGCGCTGGCGACCATGTGCGCCGAGTACGCCACGCTGCTGGTGGGGCTGCTGATGGTGGCAAAAGTGCTGCGCCTGCGCGGTATCTCTTTCGCGCTGCTGAAAGATGCCTGGCGCGGCAACCTCCGCCGCCTGCTGGCCCTCAACCGCGACATTATGCTGCGCTCGCTGCTGCTGCAGCTCTGCTTCGGCGCGCTGACGGTTTACGGCGCCCGGCTCGGCGGCGACATCGTGGCGATCAACGCCGTGCTGATGACAATGCTCACCTTTACCGCCTACGCGCTGGACGGCTTCGCCTATGCGGTTGAAGCCCACTCTGGTCAGGCCTACGGCGCCCGGGACGGCAGCCAGCTGGCGCGGGTATGGAAAGCGGCCATCCGCCAGTCCGAGCTGGTCGCGCTGGCGTTTGCGCTGGTCTATGCTTTATGCGGCGAGCGAATTGTGGCGCTGCTGACCTCGCTGCCGGAGCTGCAGCAGCTGGCGGATCGCTATCTGGTCTGGCAGATGATTTTGCCGGTGGTGGGCGTCTGGTGCTACCTGCTCGACGGCATGTTTATTGGTGCCACCCGGGGGGCTGAAATGCGCAACAGCATGGCAGTGGCGGCGCTGGGGTTTGGCCTTACGCTGCTGAGCGTGCCGTATCTCGGCAACCACGGATTGTGGCTGGCGCTGGCCGTATTTCTCGCCCTGCGCGGACTGTCGCTGGCGTGGATCTGGCGTCGGCACTGGCAAAATAACACCTGGTTTTCCTGATCCGCTTTGTTTTAAGCCGCCGATGGTAAAAGATTCTGAGTTTTTCCCGGTCGGTAAAATCCTTATCTACACTTATTCTCACGTCCAGCATAAAACGATGCTAACGGGACGATAAAAATTCACTCTGTATCACTGAATGACGAGGATTTGATCATGAATAAAGACGAAGCCAGCGGCAACTGGAAACAGATCAAAGGTAAAGTGAAAGAGAAATGGGGCAAGCTGACCGATGACGACTTCACGGTAATGGAAGGGAAACGCGATCAGCTGGTCGGCAAAATCCAGGAACGCTACGGCTACGGTAAAGACCAGGCCGAAAAAGAAGTGAAAGACTGGGAAACCCATAACGATTACCGCTGGTAATCCGGTTTCTGACTCATACCCCCAAGAGTACAAGGAAGTAGACCCTGAAGGGCGGCGCAAGCCGCCCTTTTTAGTGTTTGTGTCCCGGCTTGCGCTTGATCTGAATGGAGTGATCGTGATCGCAGCACTCCTGGCTGCCGCACGCTTCCACTTCCACGCACTCGGCGCACAGGCCGTGAGCCTCAATGACGTTGTGGCGCAGGGCAAAGCCCATCTTCGCCGCCAGGTCGTGCATGATATCTTCCACGCCTTCCGCTCCCTGTTCCTTCACGCTGCCGCAGCGATCGCAGATAAACATCGCCGAGGTATGCGCTGGCTTGTCGAACAGGTGGCACAGCACGTAGCTGTTGGTGGACTCCACTTTGTGCACGAAACCCTGCTCGAGCAGGAAATCCAGCGCGCGATAAACGGTAGGCGGTTTAGCCTGCGGCTCGTTAATTTTAAGCAGATCCAGCAGGTCGTAGGCGCTAATCGCCCCTTTTTGCAGGGTCAGCAGACGCAGTACTTCGAGACGCTGGGGCGTCAGACGTACGTTGCGCTGGGCGCAAAGCCTTTCAGCCTGCGCCAGCATGCTCTGCGAAGTGGTCTTGTCCATGGGCACTCTCGAATCGGAAAAAAGTAAGCCTATATTCTATCATGGAATGGCAAAAACACCGAGATAGCGGGCGCTGTGCTATACCTGTTTCATCACACTGTGCGGGTATCCACGATGAAAAGACCGGACTGCATTCGCCACTGGCGGGACCTGGAGGAACAGGACGCGCCGGGCTATCCCGACAGCCGCGAGCTGTTTGCCGTGGGCGCGCCCCTGGCACGCAAAATGGGGCTGCTGCGGCTCGGCATTCACCACGAGCGCCTGCCGCCCGGGCGGCGAACCTCTTATCCCCACGCCGAGAGCGACGAAGAGGAGTTTATCTACGTGCTCGAAGGACGCCCCCAGGCGTGGATCAACGGCTACCTCTGGCCGCTGGAGCCCGGCGACTGTGTCTCCTTCCCGGCCGGTACCGGCGTGTGTCATACCTTCCTTAACAATACCGAAGAGGAAGTTTGCCTGCTGGTGGTGGGCGAGGTGAACAAAAAGCACAACCGCATCTACTATCCGCTCAATCAGGAGTATGCCGCGACCCGCGCCGACCGCTGGATAGACCATCCGCCGCAGTTTTTTGGTCCCCATAACGGCAGGCCGGGACGCAAGTAAATGCGCGGCGTGCGGTGCAGGCGGGCCGTGCGCCACGCGTTCATCTTTATGCTATAGTAGCGCCCCTTTTTAACCGGACGCCTAAATTTTCATCATGCAGCCAGAGACTCACACTTCCGTTTTGCCTGCTCACCGCTTCTCCATTGCGCCGATGCTCGACTGGACGTGTACAGTATAAAAATCAGTTGGTTGAACGCTTTCGGTGTACTAATGGTGTACCGAAGGGGTTATTACTGGCAGGATTTTAACTCTTCTCTTGCTGCTTTTCGGCGGGCGTCGATGAAGTCGGCCAGATCGCTAACATGCACCATCCGCGGCGATTTTTGCCCATCCCCCATACGAAACGTGGGTATAGATAGCTGACCCGCACCGGCTTTCTTGTCCGCCGTTGATGGCCGCATTCCCAGATATCTTTCTGCGATTACCGACAATGGGATCGTGGACGTCTCATATTCCGCCATCAGCAAAAACATTGTGTTCATGCTATACCTCTCTTCTTCATGGCATCGAGCAGGATGTCCTGCACCGTTCGTTTTGAGTTGCGCCGCTCCATCACCATTTCGTCCATAGTGTCGGCGGCTATAATGTGGTGAATGAACACCGGGCGGTTGTGTCCGGCCTGGATCTGCCGGGTTGGCCCGATGCGTTCGATAATTTGCTGGTACTGCTCCAGATCCCACCAGTGCGAGAAAAACACCAGTATGTTGCCGCCGTCCTGCATGTTCAGGCCGTGGCCGGCGCTGGCCGGGTGGGCGAACAGCATCGGTATTTTTCCGGTGTTCCAGTCGCGCAGCGTCTGCGGGTCCTGGTCAAGATGGCGGCCGCGGGGAAACGCTTTGAGCAATCGCGCGAGATCATGCTTCCAGTGGTAGGCGACCAGCACCGGCGCCCCGGCGGCTTCGGTGAGTATGCTGTCCAGCGCCTGCAGCTTTGCGTCGTGCAGTTCTGACCACGCCCCGGCGTCGTCGGTGTACACCGCGCCGCTGGCGATCTGCAGACACTTCACCGTCTTCGCCGCGGCGTTCGGCGCTTCGATACCTTCACCGTCCAGCTCCAGGAACATTTCTTTTTCCATCTCGCGATACTGCTGGCGGGCCTTTGGTGGCATGTCCACGCGAATCACGTTATGGATAGGTTCTGCAATATCGAACCAGTCGGCAGCGTCCAGAGAGATAGTCACATCGGCCAGCGCCCGCTGTATCTCGCCCTGCGAATGGGCGAACGGTTCCAGCTTTGTCCAGCTCTGGCCGGGGAACTGTATTGAGTTGAACCAGCGAGAGGTAAACGCGCCGTACGTGCGCCCGAGGCGCTGGCCCTGGTCTACGAACCACGCTTGCCCCCAGAGATCTACAAGGCCGTTTGGCGCTGGCGTGCCGGTGAGATTCATCCAGCGCCGAACGTGCTTATGCGCAACTTTTCCGAGCGCTGCAGCACGCTTACCACCGCCGCGCAGCCGGAACGACTTAAGCCGGGTGCTCTCGTCCGGGATGACGGTACCGAACGGCCAGCGTCCGCCGAGTTCCTCAATCAGCCACGCCAGATTGTCGTAATTAATGGTGAACACGCTGGCGTTTCTGTTCGCCAGCGCCGCCGCACGCGCTTTGGCCGTGCCGACAACGGCCTGCACTTCGATATTGCGCAGATGCCCCCATTTCTCCGATTCATCCGGCCAGGTGCTGGCCGCCACGCGCAGCGGCGCGAGAACCAGCGCCGGCTGTGTCTCCGCTCCCGCCATAAAGAGATCTTCCAGCGTGGTGAGCGTCGCCACGGTTTTACCCATGCCCATGCCCGCCCAGATGTTGCAGCGTTGGATGTCAATTTCGTGGTTGATAATGAGATCCTGATAGGGGCGGGGGGTGAAAAGTTTAGAGGTCACCATCGATGATCATTTCTCCGTGGAAGGGGCAGCAGGGAGGCCCCAGCTCGAGCCACTTTTTTGCAGCGCGTACGGTGTAGCCACATTCTGAGCAAGCGCATTTGTGATAGCGGTTCTTTTGCTTTTTCTTGCGCGTGGACACGCCACGATCTGATTTCATTACGCCGTGAGGGATTTCGCCTATTTTGGCGATAACCGGACGCATTGCCTCGATAAACTCAGGCCCCGCATACGTTGCGGTTGCGCGACCGGCGAGGCCGATTGCTTTATACACGCGTTTGAAGTTAGGGCCGTGGCCTTCCTCAATGCCGAGCGCAGCGTGGATAAGTTCATGCGCCAGCGTTGCCAGCACCTGCATGGTGAAATTTTCGTGGTCGCTGTAATCCGGACGGATGAAGATTTCGAAATGCTCATCCTCGGAACACTCCTTACTCCAGCACTCGCCAATTGCCCGCCCGCGCAAACCAGCAGACGGGAAGCCAATCGCGATCCTTATTTTTGGTGGAAGTGGTGCGCCGTACTCATTAAACGTTGGCGCCATTTGCTGCGTAGCTGCATGGAGCCACGCCTCACGGGTATCAAATTTCAAAGAAAAACCTCCGCACTTTATGTAAAAAATGTATTAACATTAGTGACAATTATTTAGGTGGGATTTAATAAATGCTGACAGTTTATTGCGAAAAAATGTCTTCTGGGGCGGGTATAGCTCCGGGGGTATATGGGCTTGCCGGTGTAATTATTGGTGCCATAATTTCAGGTGGTATAGCGTATTTAATTCAAAAGCAAAATTCAAAAAATAACTTCAAACTTGAGACGGAAAAGCACAAGATAAACCTGACATCATCATATCTATTAGATGATATCCTAAAGTTCTTGGATGACGAGATTCAGGATATTCTGGATTTTTGCACATCTACTAATGATAACGAGAAATATAAAATCCCGGCTCATCTTAATCGATTGGGGGCTATAGAAATTAGCATTCGCGTATTCAGGGATGATGCACTAGTAGATGATTTTAAGAGAGTGATCGCAAAAGGATTTGAACTAAGGCAAATAAGTGATGCAGAGAAAAAATTAGGCGGTGACGTTATCATGTTTAAAGAGATTATAAGTGAAATAGCTTTATTAAAAATAAAAGTGATAGAGCACTGCCAATTTAATCTGAAATAACCCCCTCCAGATCTTTGCTATCCAGCACCACCACGTTAAAACCCAGCTCGCGCAGCCGTGTGTGTTCGCGCAGCTGGTCGGCGCGTGGTGCCTTGCCGGGTGATTTGCATTCGACAAAAACAATACGGCCACCAGGTAGCAGCACGATGCGATCGGGAACCGAACGGCGTCCGGGCGACACGAACTTATAGGCGATCCCGCCGGCAGCCTTAACCGCTGCCGTGAGGTGCTTTTCGACAATGCTTTCGCGTTCGTAGGCCATTACAAATCCTCCGCAATGGCCCAGGCGATCAGCGTCCAGAAGCATGCGAGCAGAACAAACAGCGCCAGAAAGACCTTACCTCGATAGCTCATCGTCCACCGCCTTGCGCCGTTCGCGCATGTTCTGTAGCAGGCAGAAATCATTCCGCCGTTCGCTCCATTCCTGATTTAGTTCGTTGCGCGATTCACGGTTGGCTTTCGCCCAGACCTTCGCCGCGCGGTCAAATTCTCCCGCCTGCTCCAGCTGCACGGCTTCGCGCGCAGACCGGTAATACAGCGGGTTGTCTCTGTATTTAAACGCCATAGGTGGTTACCTCAGTTGATGACGCCGACGATTTCGGGGTCGGTAACAACTTCGCCGTCGGTGTTTGCTACGACACGGAAGCGAATCAAAACGGCGCCTTGTTCGCCCCAGTCTCTCCGGAGCGATTTCCGTGTAGGCTGTTTGTTACTGCAGCATTCGAGAATGCTGGCGCGATCGATATCGAATTGAGCGCGGCTTTCCATCACCATATACACGTGTTTCATAGTGACGTTTCCGCATCAGTAAGTTCTTTACCGTTAAATTTGGTACCGCAGAAGGGGCAATAGTTGATCGCTATTCTGGTATCGGCGTTTGTGCAACGTTGTTCGGGTTGGCCGCTCTTCTTACGGCGGTAGTAACGAAAGCGATATGGCAGCATTACATTGCAGAAATCGCCTTTTTCGAGAATAAAAACGCGATTGTCAAAGTCCGATTCATCAACGTCTGCACAATTGCTGGCGACTGCATCGCGTAAACGAGCGTCCATTTTTTCTTTGATTTCTTTAAAGCAGTTACAGGCCATAGCGTTTAGTCCTTACGGTAGTGATATGCCTCAAAGCCGCCAGCGTTCAGCGGTATATCGGGCGCCCATGCGGGGTTAGTGGAGAGCAGCGCGGAGAGCGCCGTATCGTTAAAATCTTCGGTATCCGGCGCTTCGGTCAGTACCTCATCGTGTACGGTGAGCACGATGCTGTAGCCGGCGTCCTCGATCAGCGGCATGTTCCCAGCCAGAACATCGCGGGCGGCTGCCTGCGTGACGTTCTCAACCAGCTTTCCGCCGTAGGTTTTCAGCCGCTGCCATTTTCGCGAATAGGAGTTAATCCCCATGTAGGTGATATCGCCCTTTACGATGGACGGAGACGGGTAGCAGAGCGCGCGGCCGGACGGCAGTTGCACGCGTAGCCAGGCACCATCCCGGCGCAGCTTTAGCACGCCGCAGTACAATGTTTTTTTCGGGGTGGCAATCGCCGCGCGGACGGTGCGCTCAAGCTGGTACCAGAAATCGCAGGTTTCCGGGTGCGCCCGGCGCCACAGACGTTTGAGAGAATCGCAGGCGATGAAAACGCGCTCGGACAGGCCGTAGGTAGCCTTGCGCCTCACCGACTCGGTATACCAGCTTTGCGCCTCGCGGATCACATCGCGGGGGATGCTCGGCAGCGCGGCGTCGGCCAGCTCTTCGAGGTCCAGGCCGTAGACCAGGGCGAAAGTAACGAAGGCAGCCACGCCGCCGCCGAAACCGAGCCCCAGCTCCATCACCTTGCCAATCTGTCGCTGATATTTGGTCACATCCTCCGGCGATATGCCGAAGGCGCTGGCGTACGCCAGCTTGTAGAGGTCGTGGCCGCGACGCTTATAATCTTTGGCGGCAGCGTCCCAGATTGGCGCGCCGGACTGGTCGAGTATCAGGGTGTCGTTATCCCGGAATGCCTGCAGCTTCCACTGCTCGCCGGCCAGCCAGGCCAGCATGCGGCCCTCGATGTTTGAAAGGTCGCTGACAACCAGCTTTTTGCCCTCCGGCGCGACGATGCAGCCACGGATTGCAGAGCTGGTCAGCTCCATGATGTTATCGAACAGCAGATCGGCGCAGCCCGACTTCAGCGCATCGATGCCCGCGTCGATTTCCTCCTGTTCAAGCGACGGGCGGGGGAGGTTCTGCGGCTGAAATAACCGCCCGGCCCAGCGCCCGGTTCTCGAGGCGCCGCAGAACTGCAGCGTACCGCGCAGCCGGCTGTCGCGGCTGATGCCTTTCATCAGCGATTTGTACTTACTGGTGCTGGTCGTGCTGGCCCGCAGCCGGATGTGCAGCAGCTCTTTTACTGCCGACGGCAGGTCGGGGTCGGTGATGCGTCGCTCCAGGGTGCTGCGCTGCATGTCCGGCAGCTCAACGCCGTATGATTCGACGATGTGCTTAATCATCGCATCGCGCTGTGTGGCCGCCTGCACTTCGCCGTCGGTCATTATCTGAGTGCGCTTCGCCAGGCGTTTCTGCTCCTGGTCTACGGCCTCAATCGCTGCCTGCGCGAGTTGCACATCCATGCAGACGCCGCGGTCGTTAATCTGCTGATCGCGGTGCCACAGCGCCAGCTCAACGCCCTGATAGTTCCACTTCGGCAGCCGCATATGGACTTCGCGCATTGCCTCGATATCCAGCCCGGCGTAGGCAACGAACCGCTGCCACTCTACCGGGTGCGTTTTGCTGGTTGCGCGTCGCAGCTTGCTGTTCTTCGGCCGTGGTTTGCAAAACAGCTGGATCAGCGCCTTACCTTCTTTATCCTTCGCCTTATCCTGCGGAACGCCCAGGACTTCGCAGAGCGCCCCCAGCGCGCCGGGGAGGCTGTGCGCCAGCGCCTGCGCCATCGTGTCGCGCCAGCGTTCAACTGGAGGAGCTAACTCCGGCATAGCATGGCGCAGCACCGTGCGGTCGAAGTGTGAATTGTGGAAAAACAGAATAGTGTCTGGGTCGGCGATTGCCTTGCGCAGACGGCTAGGTATAGGCTCGCCAGCGGTAAGGTCCCAAACGCTCACCGGCTCGTCGCCGATGGCCCAGGCGAACAACATCACTTCGACGCCCTCAGCATAAGCGTGGGTGCCGTTGTTAATGGGGATTTCGCAATAGGTTTCCAGGTCGCCCCAGAGAATAGTTTCAGGCATAGATAGTCCTCGCGGGTGCTTTGCGAAAAGGGATGCTCTTTGCAAAACACCCGGCGCGTGGCCGGGCGGAATGTGGATTAGTTTTCGCCGCCGAGGGCTTCGTAAAGGGTTTCGGCTTCTGCTTCTGTTAAGCTGGCGCTCTGAAGGAAATCGGTCCAGTACTCCCCGATAAAATTTCGTAACGCGATTGCCTGGTCTTCAGTTAGCGTGTAGTTGTCCATATTTAGTCCTTGGTGAGTCAGAGGCGAGAAGGGTTAAACCAGGTCTTCGGCGTCGGCGCCTTCGCTGATATCGTCGAAGTCGTCCGGTGCTGCCACACCGCCGCCAGCGAATGCGTCACCGTCGCGCAGGAACTGGACGCCGCTTAGCGATGCGTTGAGGCGCTTACCAAAGTTGTTATCCTGCGCCCAGATATCGACTACGGCGTTAACGAAGCAACCGGCATACGGGCGGCCGTCGGCCTGAATCAGGGCGGTGCGGTCGCGGTCGATAACAGTAGGGCGGGCTTTGTTCGCCGCATTCAGGAAGAAATTACCCGGGAAACCCTCATATTCGGCTTTCTCGTCGCCGTCGTGCAGGCAGAGGTTGAGCTTTTTCTCCAGCTGGCCGTAGATGGTTTCCCACTTCTCGCCCCATTTCTCTTTCGCCACCTGTTTAAGCGCCTTGCGGACTTCATCGAGCTGCGGGTGTTTCGGGTCCATCAGGAAGACCGCCGAGAAGCGCGGATCGCCTTCGCCGTTTACGGTTTTAGCTTCGAACAGAGCAGGGAAGGCAAGGCGAACATTGTTTAATTTAAATTTCATGGTGTTGTTCCTTAAATCAAATGAGGTCGTCGGCGAGCGCGTCATCGGACACGTCGTCAAAATCGTTAACGGGGTTGAGGGTGAGCGCTTCGCGCGGATCGGATTCGGGGGCCACGGTCGGTTTTCCAGCAGCGCGGGTAATCAGCGCTTCGACTTTCGTCCAGCGGCGGGGACTGGCTTTTTTGATCAGCTTTTCGGCAGCGGTCGGGCTGATCAGCTTGAGATCGAAAACTTCCTCCGTTTTATAGCGGAACTGGTCTTTCAGCAGCGCGCGGGCGGCGTCTTCATCGCTCCAGGCACGATTACCTTTTTTACCGGTTACCAGTTTGAATCCGGGTATCGTGTGGCCCGCACTCAACTCGCTGCTGACCCGAGCACGAATGGCCTTTAGCCAGGATTCGAGAAAATCCGCTTGTCCGTAGATTTCAGCCAGTTGCTCGTTGGTGAGCATCGGTACACGAGCTATGGCGCTGGTGACCAGCTCACCGATTGGTGCTGTCAGGTCGTCGAAATCACCGGCGACGGTCTGCATATGGAACTGTTCGCGCGCGGTACAAATGGCGCTGGCTTTACAGAACCGGCATTGCTTCTCGCCGGGCGTGAAGTTCTCCAGCGGCAGAGTATTCACGCCTTCGCATTCCGCGATGTTGAAAATCACGATCACGTTTGCCGCTGCTTCCTGCGCCCGCTCGCCGAATGCCTCAAGCTCTTCCACTGACAGCGCCCACTCTGAAACGTGGTTAAGCCGCGGTTGGTGGATAAACAGGCGGACGCTGTCGAAGTCATACAGTAGGTTGAACTGCTCCAGCGCGCCGAGCGCATACAGCTGCAGCTGCTCGTTCTGCTCGGCATCAACCTTCACCCCGCGGCCATATTTGAGGTCGTGGATCTGCAGCTCGGTTCCGGCGATGATTACTGCGTCGGCGGTACCGAATGAGTCTTCGACGCCGACGATATGAGAAAAATCGACGCGCTGCTCGACCATCAGTTCGTTGCCCTCGGCCAGTGACCAGACCGTATCGACGTAGCGCCCGACGGCCTCGACCATTTCGTCATTAACCTTCGGGCCTTTTTCATCGCCTGGCTCCTGACTTAGCGGGTATGAATCGAGAAACATAGCCACATTGCATCCGGCGTAATGCTCCGGGTGAGACAGGCGATTGCGGAGCACCTTTTCCGCCAGGGCGTGCGCTGCGGTTCCCTCTTCGGCGAATGCAGAGCTTTCATCCGGCTGGGTAGCCTCCATCGCCAGGCTGCCGGCGCAGCGCATCCAGCGGTGTGCGGAGGATGGCGATAAACGTGCATGAACGTCCGGCATAAATCAGCCCTCCAGCGCTTTTTCGGCCTGAGCGATCAGCTCGGCAAGATTCTCGTCCGACACTTCGCCGAGCTTTTTGGCGCCGAAACTGCCCAGGATGCCTACGGCCTCGGCCCGGTAGCCGCCTTTTGCCAGCTGCAGGATCAGCCCTTCTGCCTGTTTGCGTAGCACTGAGTAATCAGGTGTGTCGCTCGCGTCAGGCAGCGTAGCGTCGGCGGCGCTAAACTTCTCCTGCAGCTGCAGGTACTCGACCTTATTAATCTCGACGTGGCCCTTTTTGAGCATTTCGTCCAGCTTGCGAACCGTGTGCAGCTCGCTGGCCGCCGAACCATCGTGATTCCTGATATAGAACGGCCCCTTGCGCTCCTGTACGTTATCGCCGCTACCGGATTTTTTCGGCTTCACGCTTTCGCGTCCGGCAGCCGGTGCGTCAAGCAGTCGCTCGGCAAAATCCCTGCGTTCGGCAATTGTCGGCAGATCGTCCCAGAAGCGCAGCAGGTGGCGGGACAGGTCCATCAACGCGGGCTTGTTCAGATGCTCCGCGCGCTGTACGCCGCGCAGCGCCATTTCCAGTGCGTCGATCTGCAGCACGCGGGCGTCGCCCTCGGCGTCGCGGTAGGCGATGGCCTGCCGGAACATTTCATCGGTGTATATCACCGGCCGGGGGTTGAAGCAGGCGAGCGCGATAACGTCGCTGAATTCCAGCGTTTCAAGATCGAGGAGCTTCGGCTCTTCGCTCGCACTGGCTTTTACCTTTTCACGATATTCCTGCACCTGAGCAGCGGCCGCGGGCTGCACTGCGGCGCCGGTAGTCAGCGCTTCGATAAGGCGTTCGATCAGCGCGTTGTGCTGCGTCAGCAGCTTGTTATTAAGTTCAAGACTGGTTTCTAAGCTCATATTACTGTCCTCGCTACAAGGAGAATGAAAGAGACAATCGCAATGACGGAGACCGCCAGAACGAAACGGGAGAGTGGGTCAATCCTGCGCCAGCGGAGCACGTCGCGCCCCGTTAGCCGGTGAAAGTGTTCAGGTTTCATTGGTCGTGCTCCTTTTCGTGTCGGGGAACGCACTGCGCTGAATGCGTTTTCGGACATAAAAAGGCCCGCCAGGGAAGCGGGCAAAGACTACACAACGGTTACAGGGGATTAAGAGTGGGGCGAATGGTGTATCCGTAGCCGAGATAGCCGTATTGCTCCTGATACGAACTTGCTCGTAGCCGCGCTGAGTTTTCACCTTTGACGGTGTCGACAACGTAGTCCGTAGCGTCGGGGCCGTTCTCAACTACATCAAACGCCGGTAACGCTTTCGGCGTAAGATCGTAAGTATCCATCGCGTTCACCTTTTTCAGTGGATTAGTAAAAGGCCCGAAGCCTTTGATTAATTCACTGCACGCCCCATCATCGGGGCGTTTCAAACTGCGTGACTTGTCAGCTCGTCGCAGCGGGTTCCTCTACGCGTACCGTACGCATACGGACTCTGCGCTTACCTCGATCCCATCGGGTGCTATTTCGTTTTGCCAGGAGCGCAGCGGCTTGCCTGTCACGCGGTTCAGCTTTTTAAAGAGCAAAATTCGAAATCGGTCGATTAATTCATAAGTGAATTTAATAGCGCTCAATGGGTTTGTCAATTCAAAAGTGAATTTATGCGTGTAAAAATTTACCGCCTTTTGAATAGGCGGTATCTAGAAGGGATTAGTATTCTACTCGGAGGGAAGGTTTGGCGATGCCGGCGACGTAATGAATGTTTTGAATCTCGGCCAGCGAGAAGCGGATCGGAAGATGTTCTTCGTTCACTGACATCACCATAACTTCGCCGTCTCGTTCGTATAGAAAGGTTTTTACCATTACACGTTCGTCTTTAGTTACCACAAGAACTTCGTCGCCCGGAAGGTATTGGTAACTAGGTTCTATAACAACATATTCACCGTCTTTGATGCGAGGCTTCATCGAATCGCCTGTGCATCGTAGCGCGTAAGCATTCGGATCGCGGGTGGGCCAACTTATAAAGCCATCGCCATGACCTACTGGGTACTGAAGGTTTGACCAATGTCCGCCGTTGCCTAATTGCGCGCCACCAACGATGGGAACCTCTGTGAAGTGCACTGCTGCAGCGTTCACTGGATTATCAGTTTCGTTGTCGGGTTCCTTCGATAAGTTCTTTTCCATCAAATCTTGTACACTTACTTTAAAGAAATCAGCTATTTGCTTTAAAGGGGCGTACTTGGGTTCCTTGACTTCTCCCGACACTAAACGATGCATTGTCGGTTGGGATATACGGATTTGCCTGGCAAGGTCGGTAACGTGACTTATCCCGCGTTTAGCCATCAGGAAGTTAATGTTAGCGATCAGTTTTTCAGTCGAGAAGCCCATAGCGGTACCTTTAGGTTAGTTTATTCAGGGCTGAATATTCTATATTGAATATTCTACACTGGTATTGAATTCATAACTGAATTACTATTAGATTCAGTTTCGAATTTTTATAACCAGCGAGGATGCAGCGTATGAGAACGTTGACCCCACAAGAAATCATTGTCGCGCTTAACGAATGTGGGCTTACCCAGACTGATATCAAAGAGCGTACGGGGATTAGCCAGGCTTCATTAAGCCGTATCTACTCCGGCAGGAATGGCGATCCGCGCCTGTCAGTTGTGCGGGCGCTGGAAAGTCTTTACCAGGAAGTAACTGATACAAATAAGGCGTAACCCATGCCAGATAATAAAACCTGGGGGGCGACGCCTGACGAGTGGTTCCACTTCGATCTGGTGCTGGGCCGCATGGACCAGCTGCTGCCGGTCGTGTGCAACCCGGCGGCGGACATTTCCCCCGACAGTAAGCTGAAGGCGCTGGGCAAGACCCCCAGCCGCTACAATCGTGACCGCCTGGTCACCGGTATCGCGCAGTGGACCTCGCACGTTGTGTCCGAGCAGGACCTCGCGCGCTGGTCGAAGGAGCCTGATTATGGGGTCTGCGTGCGCACCGGCGGAGGCTGGCTGGCGCTGGACTGCGACAGCGAGGACGCTGGCGTGCAGCAGACTATCCGCGACCTGCTCAAGCAGCTGCTGGGCGAGCTGCCCCCGCGCCGCTGGCGTGCCAACAGCAACAAGTGCCTGTACCTGCTGGGTGTCGCGGGCGATTACCGCAAGCGCATTCACCGCCTGGAAGGCGATCTCGGTATCATTGAGCTGCTGGCGGACGGGCAGCAGTTTGTCGCCTGCGGCACGCACGGCAGCGGCGCCCGCATTGAGTGGGACGGCGGCCTGCCGGATGAACCGCCGGTGCTGACCGCAGACCAGCTCGAAGCACTCTGGCAGGGGCTGGCCGATGCGCTGCCGGTGGCCGTCACCACCGAAGCGGGCAGCAGCAAGATGCGCGACCGGTCAACGTTCACGCCTGGCGCCACTGATGAAACGGCCGACTACCTGGACGCCAACGGATGGACGCTGCTCGACGGCGCCAACGGCGAGCGGTACATCCGCTGCCCGTTCGAGGACGGGCACAGTACCGGCGGCGATCCGACCAGTACCGTGTATTTTCCGGCGGGCACGGCCGGATTTGACCTCGGCCACTTCAAATGCCTGCATGCCAGCTGCGCGCACCGCGACGACGGCGACTTCCTGAATGCCATCGGCATCCGCGACGACGATTTCGAGGACCTGACCAGCACCGGCGTGGCCGAACCCGCGCCGCTGCCGGCGTTCGAGCGGGACAAGTGGGGGCGCATCGAATCCACCATCAACAACGCGCACCAGGCCGTCATGCGGCCCGACTTCACCGGCGTGGATATCCGCTTTGACCAGTTCCGCGACGAAATTATGTTCGCACCCGCCGGCTCTGGCCAGTGGCAGGCGTTCACCGACCCGGATTACGCCCGCCTGCGCATAACGATGGAGAAGCGAGGGTTTAAAGCGGTGGGCCGGGAGCTGATCCGCGACGTGGTGCTGCTGGCCGCCGATGAACAGCCGTTCGACTCGGCCACCACCTGGCTGAACGGGCTGGAGTGGGACGGCGTGCCGCGCATCCAGAACTTCTACCACACCCACTTCGGTACCGCCGACACGCCATACACCCGGGCGGTATCGATGTACATGTGGACGGCGCTGGCGGGCAGAGTGCTGGAGCCCGGCATTAAGGCGGACATGGTGCCGATCCTGGTCGGCCCGCAGGGCTGCGGCAAGTCCTCTGGCGTTGAAGCGCTCAGCCCCGACCCCGCTTTCTTCACCGAGATATCCTTCGCTGAGAAAGACGACGATCTCGCACGCAAGATGCGCGGCCGCCTGGTGGCGGAGATAGGCGAGCTGCGCGGCCTCAATACCAAAGAGCTGGAGTCCATCAAGGCGTTCGTGACGCGCACGCATGAAAACTGGATCCCCAAATATCGGGAGTTCGCCACTCAGTTCCCGCGCCGCCTGGTGTTTATCGGCACTACCAACGAAGACGAGTTCCTGGCCGACAAGACCGGTAACCGCCGGTGGCTGCCCGTCGAGGTATCACGCGTCAATGTGCAGGCCATTAAGCGCGACCTGCTGCTGCTGTGGGCGGAAGCCCGCGAGACGTTTAAGCAGCTCGGCGGCGTCCAGTTCCGCGACGCTGAACGGCTCGGCGCGAGCGTCCATGAGCAGTACACCATTAAGGACGCGTGGCTCGAAACGGTCGAGAAATGGCTCGACACGCCTGACCTGATGACGAACGACATTCCTCGAAATTGCGAATTTTTACGCGCCAGCGACGTGTTGCGTGATGCGATTGGCTTAAATCCCAGCCATATCGGAAAGCGCGAAGAAATGCGAATTAGCAATGTTTTGCAAAACTGCGGCTATAAGCGCGTTCAGCGTCGTGTTGACGGCAAGATGACTAAAGCATGGGTGGCGGAGTAGCCACCTGTAGCCGCCTATTTGCGGTAGGTGGCTACGTTTTAAGTAATTGATTTTAAATTGATGTAACCACTGAAGCCACTGAAGCCACCTTTTTACTAGAAACCCCATATATATATATAAGTCGGTTGGGGAAAGGTTAAGAAGGTGGTGGCTTCGGTGGTTGCAGGTGGCTACAGGCCAAACATGTAATTTATTGCAGGTAGCGATATGCAATCACTAATAGCTTTCCACCACGGCGATACGGCGGCGCCAGGAGCACTACAAAACCGCTCTCTATGCTCGCGCGTGCGCGCGTTTTGCGAGGTGGCCTATGCCTGTCGTCGCAACGTTTAAGACCGACTGGTTCAGGGTAATCAGCGACATCACCAGAACGGGGATCCCGCTGCAGGAAATCGCCCGCGAGCTGGACGTGTCGAAGTCTGCTATCATCGGCTGGAAGCAGGGTGCTGCGCCGAACCACCACACGGGCGAGGCGCTGATCGACTTCTGGTGTTACGTGACGCAGCGGCCGCGCTCCGAACTGCCGGCGCAGGTCACATCACGGCGGTTCGTTTACGCCTGGCGGGCAAAGCGCCTGCCATCATGAAAACATGCAAAAACAGGGCGTTCATCGGTTAAAAGCGCTATGCAAAAACCGCCCTGTTTTATGCACGATTTATGCAGTCAATTTTCACACTTCCCCGCCAGTAAACCGCAACAAATAACCCCTTCACGCCAAACTTGTAACGAGTGCCGATCGCGTGGTGCGCGTAACGGTCATTATGTTAAATAGGGCCCTTTTTTAACAAAAATTCATTTGGTCAGGATCCCGACCGCCGGCCCTGCGCACACTACAGGCTCCATGATTCACAGGAGCCACCACAATGGCACGACCAAAGAAAACCGTCGAAGTACCAGGCCAGGAGTCAGCGCCGCAGACAGAGGGCGCCACAGTCGGTCAGCAGCAGGTTATCACTGTCGATAAACCGCAGCCGAGCGAAGAAGCGCTGCAGCTGGAAGCCCGCAACACGCTGCTGGCGACAATCAACGAACAGGGCGCTGCCATCATCGGCCGCTTTGAAGCGCTGGGCTTTACTGATCTGGCCGACCAGCGGCTTACCGACAATCTCGAATTCCTCCAGCTCGTCAAAAAAGCCACCACGGCAGCACCCGCAGCGCCGCACGGCTATGTGACGAACGAAGAGGGCAAGAAGCAATCCGCCGCCGGTAAGCCCGTTCTGACAGAGCACGGCTGGCACGTACCAGGCTAAGGAGCATCGCATGTGTGGAGGTGGAGCACCCAAGGTCGTACAGACCGACCCGCAGGCCGAGGCAGACGCCGCGGCAGACGCAGCCGCCAAAGCGGCAAACGCAGACGCGGCAGCGCGGAAGAAGCGCAAGAAAGGCTCGTCCCTGCTGGCGAGCGGCGCAGAAGGCGCTGACGATTCCGGCAGCTCGCTGCTGTCTACCGGCGCCCAGGCGCAGAAAAACACGTTAGGGGCGTGATTGATGGATAACGTGGCCGCAAAGCTGATTAAGCGCCTGGACACGCTTAAAGCCAGCAGGCAGCAGCACGAAAGCGTCTGGCGGGAGTGTTACGACTACACCTATCCGCTGCGCGGCGCGGGATTCTCTGAGGAAGTGCTCGATGCACAGAGTGCCAAGCATAAGGTGGCGAAGCTGCTCGATGGCACGGCCACGGATAGCGCCCGCATGCTGGCGTCTGCGCTAATGTCAGGCATGACGCCCGCTAACGCGCAGTGGCTGAATCTGGACAGCGAGTCGCTGCCGGACGATGCGAAAGCCTGGTTATCCGAGTGCGCAACGTTGGTGTGGGAGAACATCCACGCCGCGAATTTCGACGCCGAAGGCTACGAGGCCAATCTCGACGTGGTGTGCGCCGGCTGGTTCGCGCTGTACATCGACGAGGACCGGGAAGAGGGCGGCTACACGTTCCAGCAGTGGCCGCTGTCCCAAGTGTTCGTCACTTCCACCCGCCGCGACGGCATCGTGGACACGGTATACCGCCGCTACCAGCTGACCGCCGAGCAGGCCGTGAAGGAGTTCGGCAAGGACAAGGTGAGCACCAAAATTATCGACGCAGCGAAGAACAAGCCCGACGACAAGTTTGATTTTCTGCACGCAATATTCCCCCGCGACAACTACGTCGCTAACGCACGTCTGGCGCGCAACATGCGCTTTGCCTCGTTCAACGTCGATATCAGCAACAGGCAGGTGGTTCGCGAGTCTGGCTATCACGAGTTCCCCTGCTGCGTGCCGCGCTGGATGAAGATTCCGGGCGGCGCTTATGGTATCGGCCCGGTGTATGACGCGCTGCCGGACTGCAAGGAGCTGAACGAAACCAAGCGGATGGAGAAGGCCGCGCAGGACCTGGCAATCGCCGGGATGTGGATTGCGGAGGACGACGGCGTGCTTAACCCCCGCACGGTCAAGGTCGGCCCGCGCCGCATCATCGTGGCGAACAGCACCGACAGCATGAAGCCGCTACTCACCGGCGCCGACTTCAACGTCGCGTTCACGGCAGAAGAGCGACTGCAGGCCGCAATCCGCAAAATCATGATGGCCGACCAGCTGCAGCCCCAGGACGGCCCGGCCATGACCGCTACCGAAGTGCACGTGCGCGTTGCGCTCATTCGCCAGCTGCTCGGCCCGGTCTATGGCCGGTTCCAGGCTGAATACCTGCAGCCGCTGGTGCAGCGCTGTTTCGGTATCGCCCTGCGCGCCGGCGTATTTAGCTCGCCACCGGAGAGCCTGCATAACGCTAATTTCAACGTGCGCTACATCTCGCCGCTGGCCCGCGCGCAGCAGCTGGAGGACGTAACGGCAATCGAGCGCCTGGGGGCGAACGTCGCAAACATGGCAGCAATCAGCCAGGACGTTGTTGACCTTGTGGACACCGATGAAGCCACGCGCGTTGTGGCCGACGCCCTGGGCGTACCGGCGAAGGTAATTCGCAGTGCGGACGCAGTGGCAGACCTGCGACAGCAGCGCCAGCAGGCGCAACAGCAGCAGGCAGAGCAGGCGCTGATGATGCAGGCCGGCAGTGAGGCGGCAACCACAGCAGGCCAGCAGGTAGGCGCTGCTGTAGGTCAACGGGTAGCGGGGGGCTGATGGCGCTCAACAAACAGGTATCGCCCGCAGACTATAAGCGGGTTTTCGAAGAAATGGCGGGCGGCCCGCAGGTGCTCGACGAGCTGACCCGCAGGTTTGGCCGGGCGGCATATGTCCCAGGCGGCGCCGAGGGCGACCGCGAAACGTGTTACCGGGCCGGGCAGCGTTCCGTGCTCGATTTCATTCTGATGCAGATCAACAGAGCAGACGGAGTAAACGACGATGTGGAAGATTAAGCACTTATTCATGAACGCCGAGCAGGGCGCCGAGGCGCCGGCAGGCAATGCGGGAGGTGGTGATGCTGCTGGCAATGATGGTGGTACTCAGAATGCGAATGCTGGTACTCCTGCTGGCGGATCGCTGCTCAGCACCGGCGCAGATGGTCAGGGCCAGGGCGAGGGCGGATGGTTACCTGAAAAATATCGCGTTATGGGCGCGGATGGAAAAGTCGATATCGCAGGCTCTGCCCGCAAACTGGCGGATGCTCACACGTCGCTGGAGAAACGCCTGGGCAGCGTCGGCACGCCGCCGAAAACTGCTGATGACTACACCCCGGATGTGAAGGCCGAGGGGTTCAGCTGGGACGAATTTAAAGCGGCGCCGGAAACGCAGAGCTTTTTGAAGGCAGCACACGCTAAGGGCATCACTAACGACCAGATGTCGTTCATCCTGGGCGAATACGTTGCAAACGCACAGCAGGCGGTAAACGGGGCGGCGGCCCTGGATGCAGAGTCCGCCACAGCATCGCTTCGTGAAACGTGGAAGACCGACGCCGAGTTTAAACAAAACATCGGCCTGGCGTACCGCGCGTTCAGCTCCCTGGCGGGGCCGGGTGACGATATTGACGCGATCGGCAACAACCCGATGGTGATCCGTATGCTGGCGAAAGTCGGGGCTGAAATGCAGGAGGACGCGCCGGCGGGTGGCGATATTAACCTGGCGGAGCAGCAGTCCATTCGCGACCTGATGAAGTCGCCAGCGTACATGGACCCGAAACATGCGGACCATGAGCGCGTTTCTGCTCAGGTAAAGGCGTACTACCAGAAAACCTACGGCGACCAGACGGTCGCGTGACATGTCACGACAACTCAACCAGAGGAAAGACCAGTGAGCGACAAAGATATCGAACAGCAAATACAGGCTAAAGGTTTAACCGCTCCGCGCGTAACGCTCGGTGACTTTAAGGCAAATATCGAAAAAACAGAGATCGTTAAACACGTTTCCGTTTCAGGTCAGGTACTCCGCTGGGCAGTTCTGACCACGAAAAACGGTTTTGCTGTTACCGGCAGACCCTCATGCTCAGCTTCTTCAGAAAATGATGACGCTGAAATTGGTGAGCGGATTGCCATCGAAAACGCAGAAAACGAGCTATGGCCGCTTATGGGGTACGCCCTGAAGCAGCGCCTGCATGACTCTAGCGGTCATACTGAAGAGGAAAATTTTGAACACTTCCTTGCTTATTCTGGTTTCCACAATGAAAGTGCTGACGTGATCGAGAAGTTGCGAAAAGCATATTACGATGGCGGCTACGCGCTTCAGTGGAAATCTGAATAACGCCGCGCCCCAAATTCCTCCCTGCATAAAGCCAGCCTAACCCGCTGGCTTTTTCATTTGGTCGGGATTCCGACCGCATACCTGCCTGAAAATCCTCCCACAACCAGCCCGGCGGGGACGCCGGATACCTGATCTCTCCCTCAGTGCGTCAGCGCCAATCGCACTGTGATAACAGGGCCGGGAAACCGATACCCCGCAGGCGATAATATTTTGGAGTGATTGTCATGCCTTTTGATGCAAATAAAAACATGATCACCGCGGCGTTTGTCACGCAGTTTCATGACTCGTTCGAAATCGCGTCTCAGCAGAAGGATTCCCGCCTGCAGAGCGCCGTTCACGACCGTGGCCGCATCACCGGTGCGTCGTTCACGATTAACGACATGGGCACCATCGAGATGAACCAAATCACTGAGCGATTTGGCAATACGGTGTGGGACTTGCCGGAGGCCGGTACGCGCAATGCGCTTATGGCCGATTATGGCGTTTTCGTACCCGTCGAGAAACGCGACCTGCGTAAATTGATTGCGGACCCGCAGGGACCGTATCTGCAGCTCACGCTTTCCGCTGCCAACCGCAAAAAAGACGATGTGATTTATCGTGGCCTGCTCGACCCGGTTATGCGCAAAACGTCCAATACCGGCGCGTTCGCTGCGGTCGCACTGCCCGCAGCGCAGAAAATTGTTGCCGGCGGAACCGGTATGACCAAAGCCAAGCTGATCGCTGCTAAGGCGATGTTCCGCCGCAACGAGTGCGACGAGCAGAACGGCGAAGAGCTGTTCATCACCTACAACGCCGACATGCTGACGCAGATCCTCAGCGATACCACGCTGACCTCTGCCGACTTCATGGCCGTGAAGATGCTGCAGGAAGGCGCGGTAAGCGGCAACTGGCTCGGCTTCAAATGGCTGGCTTACGAGAAGCTGGACTCTGTGACCGATGGCGATCCGGAAGTGACTACCAAGACCGCTGCCGCGTGGTGTAAATCGGCTGTGCATTTCGGTACCGGCGAGGAATACAACGTCGATATCGGGCCGCGCCGCGATAAGAACAACACCACTCAGATCTCTGTCGATGCGTCCTACGGTGCGGGCCGTGCGAACGAGAAGAAAGTCGTCGCCATCGATTTTGTTGCATAAGCCGCTGGTGTTTGCCGGGGTTCGCCCCCGGCCTTTTTTCATCTGAGGTATTGCTATGGCATCCAGCGTATCAATCTGCTCTAACGCCCTCCTGGCGCTCGGCGCGCACCCCATAAACTCGTTTGACGAGGCCACCGAACACGCCCGGCTGTGCTCCAACCTGTACCCGACGCTGCGTAACGACCTGCTGCGCCTGCACCCCTGGAATTGTGCTGTTAAACGCGTGATTCTCTCCCCGTCCACCACGGCGCCCGCATTCGATTTTAGCTACTCGTTCCCACTCCCAGGCGACCTGATCCGCATCCTGTCCGTTGGTCGTGACTACGACGATATCCCGTACCGCATCGAAGGCAACCGCCTGCAGGCCAACCAGAACGTGATTTACCTGCGCTATATCTGGCGCAATGAGGACGAATCTTCCTGGGACGCCTCACTCGTTAACCTGGCCGAGTCGATGATGGCGGCCCGTCTGGCTTACGCCGTTACCGGTTCCGCAAGCCTGCGCGACAGTCTGAATCAGGAGGCTGAATACCGCCTGCGCCGTGCCAAGGCTATCGACGGCCAGGAAGACCCGCCGGAAGAGCTGGGCGGCTATCCGACCTATGAATCGAGGTTCTGATGCGCGCTAATCTGATTAAAACCAACTTCACCGCCGGCGAGATTTCCCCGCGGCTGATGGGGCGCGTGGACATTGCGCGTTATGCCAACGGCGCCAAAAAGATAGAAAACGGCGTGGTGGTGGTGCAGGGCGGGGTAATGCGCCGCTCGGGAACCCGCTTTGCCGCCGCTGCGAAATACGGCGATCGCCGCGCCCGTCTGATCCCCTACGTCTTCAACCGTTCGCAGGCCTATATGCTGGAATTCGGCGACGGCTACATGCGCATTTATCAGAACGGCCGACAGCTGGTTAACGGGAACGGCACGCCGTATGAAATCGCAAGTCCGTACACCGCCGCTATGCTGCCGTCTGTGAATTACGTACAGGGCGCCGACACCATGTTCCTGGTACACGAGTCAGTGAAGCCGCAGCGCCTTCAGCGCCGCGGGCAGCTCGACTGGGTTCTGGAGCCAGCTCCGTTCGAGGTAGAGCCATTCGACGAAATCCGCGACACGCCGCAGAAGTGGTGCAGGCCGTCAGTTAAGGAGTTTGTCGGATCGGAAATCACGTTGACGTTGAGCGACGCGGAGCCGGAGAAGAACGGGGACGACGAATACGAGGATAACCCACCGTTCTCTGGCGCTGGCTGGGTCGCTGCCGACGTTGGGTCTTACATTCGCATCAATGAGGGGCTGGTAAAAATTACCAGCGTCACCGATGCGCAAACGGCAAAGGGCGTTATCCGTACCGACCTGACAGCCACGCAGCCCGCATCGCCCGGGTCGTGGACACGTGAGGATACTGTCTGGACAGACGAATACGGGTATCCCGGTGCGGTGACGCTGTACCAGCAGCGCCTGGTCCTGGCCGGTTCGCCACGCTATCCGCAAACCGTCTGGTTCAGCGAAACGGGCGTATACCTGTCGTTCGAGCTGGGCACGGACGACGACGACGCTATGTCGTTTACCGTTTCATCTGACCAGCTCAACCCGATTGTGCACCTGGCACAGATGAACACGCTGATCGCCCTGACGTACGGCGGGGAGTTCACCATTACCGCCAGCAACGATGCAGCGATCACCCCGACCAACATATCGGTTAAAAACCCGAGCCCCTACGGCTGCAACAGCATCCGCCCGGTGCGCGTCGGTACCGAAATCATGTTTATCCAGCGCGCCAGCCTCAAGCTGTATGCCGTGGCCTACGATCCGGACAGCTACGTCGCGTATTCCGCAAATGACCTGACCGTCCTGTCAGAACACATTACCCGCGGCGGCGTGATAGACATGGCCTACCAGCAGCAGCCGGATGCATTCGCCTGGCTGGTACGGGCCGACGGCGTTCTGGTGACGATGGCGATCGACCGGGCGCAGGACGTCATTGCATGGTCCCGCCAGGTGACCGACGGCGCGTATGAGTCGGTGGCCTGCATCCCGTCGGATTCTAACGATGTGGTTTACGCTCTGGTGCGCCGGGAGGTGAACGGACAGACAGTGCGCTACGTTGAGGTGTTCGACAGCGCTCTGAACACTGATGCGGCGGTAACTGGCAGCAGTGATGCGGGAACGGCCACCTGGGGCGGGCTGGCGCACCTGGAGGGCCGCACGGTGGACGTGGTGGCCGATGGCTCAGTGATGCCGCAGGCGACAGTCTCCGGCGGCCAGATAAAGCTGACGCGCAAGGCGAAGCGGGTAGAAATCGGCCTGCACTACGAAACCACTATCGAGACGCTGACGCCAGAAGTGCCTACCTCCGAGGGCACCACGCAGAACTCCCGCAAACGAACCAGCGAAGTCACGATGCGCTTTCTGGAGACAACCGGCGCGGAGTGCAACGGGCAAATCATCCCGTTCCGCACCTTTGGCCCTAAAATCCTCAACCAGCCCGCGCCGCTGTTCACCGGCGACCACAACATGGGAAAACTCGGCTGGGAGCGCGGCGAGGATACGCTCGTAATCCAGCAGCGCCAGCCGCTTCCTTTCCACCTGCTCGCAATTATTTTCACCTTCACCAGTAACGGGGGCTGACATGGTACGTGATGCAACCGCCGGGGACATCCCGGCGCTTATCGAGTTGGGCACCAGGATGTATCTGGAGTCCCGCTATTCGCAAAATTCACCCTTTGATGCGGACAAATGCGCGGAGCTGGCCCGCAGCCTGATCGACGCGGCGGCCGGCTGTGTCCTGGTGGAAGAGCGCGACGGTCAGGTTATCGGCTGGCTGGCAGGCGGTATCGCCGAGCAGTTTTTCTCTCGCCAGCTGATGGCCTTCGAATACGGGCTGTTTGTTGCGCCAGAGCATCGCGGCGGCAGCGCGGGCCCGCGCCTGGCTAAAGCGTTTGTTGCCTGGGCGACGACGCACGGTGCTGCGCTGATCAATATGGGGATCACTACCGGCGTGCACGCAGAGCGCACCGGCCAGCTGTATTCCCGCCTCGGCCTGCAGCAGTCTGGCCTGCTTTACTCGATGGAGGTTTAACGATGTGTACAGGTATTGAAGTGGCGCTGGTCGCGTCATCGGTTCTGGCCGCCGGTGGTGCGGTGGCCGCCGGGCAGCAGCAAAAGAAGATGGCGAATTATCAGGCCAATCAGGCAGAGGCAGACGCGGAGGCATCCCGCGCCGCGGCGAAGGTCGAGGCAGAGCGCATTCGAAAGGCCGGCCGTGAGCAGGCCTCCCAGGCCAACGCCGCGCTGGCGGGATCCGGTGTAGAGACTGGCGCGGGTACGGCGCTGCGCATTACCTCAGACATCACCGGAGATGCGGAACAGGATGCGTATTTAACGACAGTTAACGGTATTAACACGGCAAATCGATATCAGGCGCAGGCGCAGGCCGACAGAATCGGCGGACGAAATGCAGCCAATGCCGGATACATCAGCGCTGGTAGCTCTCTGCTTTCGGCTGGCGGAAAGGCGTATAGCGGTTGGAAAACGGCGAAAGAAGGTAAATACGGGCTTTTTGCGGAGTAACCAGGAATGAGGATCCCGACAGGTAATTTTGGTAATGCCACACCCCAGGTTCAACCAACGCGGGTTGACGTCCCTAACGCCGGTGCGGTGGGAATGGCGGTAAAAGGTTTGGCTGATGACGTTAGTCAGCAGGCAGATGCAGTTATACGGGCAAGGGCGGGAGAGGAGCTGCTCGACTACCAAATAAAAATTAAGGACATAAATGAGAATATCCGTCAGGGAGTGGATGACGGCACGATTAAGGCCGATCAGATAGACGGAATTTATAAAACAGCGGTTTCTAAGCTCCAGAAGCCGGCATTCGGGGGGCTGGATCTGGCGGGTGCCGAGGTCGCTCAGCGCGGGATTAAGCGCTATGAAGCGGCTGGCATGTCCGCCGCCCAAGGGCTTTACCGCACCGCGTTGAAAATTGAGGCAAAAGACCAGGTAGACAGCCAGCTGGACCAGCTGGGAAAGCTGACGAACTATCCTGATGCTGACGTTGAAAAAATCAACGGCATGTCGTCGGCTCTGGATACGCAGGGTAGGCTTGCCTACGGCGCCCAGTGGGGGAAGATCAAACAGAGCTGGGTAGATAAAAACTGGTTCAACAAGGCCCAGCAGCAGCTCATGTCCTCACGGAATGATGGAGCGGCGCTGTCCGCTTTCAATAATGACCTGACCAGCGATAAGGGATTCTACGTTGACAAGCTGGATCCGGATAAGCGTAACGCGCTGCTGAATCAGGCTATGGGCTATCAGTCACGCATCGAGGCGCGGGCGATAGCCGCACAGAATCACGCCGACATGCTGGCGCTTCGGAGAGAAAATGCAGCCGTGCACGCCAGCAGCACAATGCAGATGCGGATCGCCAACGGTGAAATCCCCACGGACCAGGACTGGAACAACTACCTGACATCTGTATCAGGAACCAGTCAGGACGGAAGCGCGCCCGTTCTTCGGTCTGCGCTTGTGGAGACGCAGCGCTTATACAGCCTACCGCCGGAGAAAGCGCAGGAAGAGGTAGATAACCTCAACCTGTCGCTTAAGAAAAACGGCGGTAGCGAAGTTCAGTACAAAGTGCTGAATGCGGTTCAGAGCAATATCGACCACCGCCGCGCGCAGCTGCAGAAAAATCCGCAGGCAGTGTTCGCTATGGATTCCGGAACAGCACTTGAGCCACTCTCTCCAGAGTCTGCGCTGCAACAACCCGGAGTGTGGGGCGCGGGTCTGGCGCAGCGGCAGGACAATGCGGACGCGATATCGCAAAAATACGGCGCCACTGCGGGAAAAAACCTGCTCACCACCGAAGAACTCAACAACACCAAAGACGCCTACGAGAAGATGTCTTCTGACCAGCGTATCCAATTCTGGAGAAACACGCAGGCCAGTAGCACCCCAGCTATCGCTAACCGACTCGCCCGGGAAATAGGCGGGGATTCGTTGCAGGTTTCAGCGGTCGCTAATCTGGCAAATAACCCTGCGGGGTATAAAACCGCGCTTGCCGTTGAAAAGGGCTCTCGGCTTCTCAATCCTGTTGATGGCGCGCCTAAGGTACGGCTCCCTGCCAGTTTTGATCAGGATGTGGCTAAAAATATTAAAACAGGGTACCCGATGCTGAGCCCGGAGCAGGTACAGCGCTTAGTGCCGGTCGTGAGGGATTATCACGTCGGGAGCGGTGCGTCACCGGATGTCACTCCCGGGCAGGAAACGCTGCGGGCGGTGATCGGTACCCCGGTTAATATATTTGGCAGCGTGGCTATTGCCCCGGCTGGCGGGAATGAAAATACTTTTATCGATGCGTTAAAAACAGGGGTCAATCGTCTTGGGGCGGATACCCAGTCAGTGAAGAATGGCCTTAATCAGGGGGTTTACGGATTTGTCTCTGACTCTGACGGAAACCAGGTACTGATTAACGCAGCCACGCAGCGACGTGTAGTCGGCAATGACGGGCGTCCGATCGTGATTGAGGTAAATAAATGACCCTGCTATTTAATCCAGAGCTTGAAAAGGCGCTTAACGAGAACGGTTCTGAAAGCGTCAAAAGCGTTGATGCCGGATTCTTTCAGGGCATCGGGCAGGGCGTCAGCTCTGGCCTGGCAAATGCGAAAACGTCCCTGCAGCGCATCGGCCTGACTACCCTGGGCGAAGGCCAGATGAAAGCCTCCGCTGCTCAGATGCTGGCGGGTGCCGAGCTAACCGGTAGCGAGAGCGTCAGCCAGGCAGCACAGGAATCCCTGACTACGCCAGCGCCGGATGAAAGCCAGTTACCGCAGTACAAGAGCTTCGATAGCGAGCAGGTCGGCACGGTGGGTACCATTCTGGGAGGACTGGCACAGCAAACGCCATCCCTCGCGCTGATGGTAGTGAACCCGGTGGCGGGTGTCTCAGTGGCAGGGGCGCAGGGATACACTGAGGCTCACGCTGAAGGCGCGAAGCTGGGACTGAAGGGTAAAGACCTTGAGGACTACTCAGCGGTGGGCGGTGCCACTATGGCGATAGGTGCGGCAATCCCTGGCTTCACCGGTGTAGGAAAAGGTGCCGTTCTGTACGGATCCCGATTCCTGGCCGGTGGGGCGGTGAACAGCGTAACGGGCGAGATAGACCGCTGGGGGCGTGCAGATATTCTGGAGAGCGCAGGGTTTACCGAACAGGCCCGGCAGATGCGCCAGGCTGACGCCGCCAGCCGCGTAACCGAGTTCGTGTTGGGCGGGGCCTTTGGGCTGCTGGGCGGTGGGCACCGGACCGATACCGGCAGCCCGCGAGGAGCCGAACCGGGAGTAACCAGCGTTCACGAAGACGCGGCCACGGCGCATATTCTTCATGACAACTATGTCACGGAGTCGGCCCCGGGGCTTGCTACTGATGCGCCCAGCGAGTCTGGGCACGTGTCCGCGATGGATTCGGCTATCGACTCGCTCAACAGCGGCAGGGGCGTAGATGTTGCCGATCACATGACCGGCGACCGGGCGTTTATCGTCAACGGTAACCTTGACGAGGGGAATCTCGCGCGCCAGCTGCTGGCGGGGGACGCGCCACAAAAGATTGATGCGGTAGTCCAGGCAGCGGATCGTCAGGCGGTACCTGAGCGGGTGAGCAGTCTCCCCACCGGTGTTTTGAGTGAAGCGACCGACCAGCCCTTCCAGCTGCTGCGTGAGCAGATGAATGCGGTAGCGGAAAACCACCCCGAGCTACGCGACCTCGTTTCGCAGCACATTGACAGTTTTGAGGCCGAGCACACCACTGCCCGCCGCACCGCCGAGCTTTACGACGTTGCGGCGGCCTGCGCCCTTAAATTCGGATCCTGATTATGAAACCACAATGTATACAGGCAGTAGAAGCACATCTCAGCTCGGTAACCGGTAAGCCGGTCAAGCTCACTACCGCGGCGATCTCCCGCATTGATGAGCGCATGCACGAAGGCGCAAAGGTTCTGGCCCGGCGAGACCGCACCGCCTGGCAGTCGATGTCACCCGATGAGAGAACCGTAGCTATCGGTAAGTGGGTTCGCGAACAGGAAGAGATTCAGGCAGACAGTCAGGCAAGGAGCAAGATTCGGCAGCTTTCCGCCATCGTGGATGCGGCTAAAAAACTCGATGCGATGGCCGCCGCTCGCCCGGATAAAGCGGGAAAGTGGAGCAAGTCGCTGATCGATGTTCTTGAGGGAGTAGATAACACCTTACGTGGGGCGGAGCAGGTGGCGGTAAGAGGCTTCGGCGATATGCTGAAAGAGGCGAAAGTCGGCCCCTGGACGCTGGATTTTGGCAATAAGCGCAGCGATGCGTTCTTTGCTGATGTTGTCCGGGAAATATACGGGAACGACACCGGGAACGGAACGGCCAGAAATTTTGCGCAAAAGTGGTCAGCAACGATGGACGGCTACCGCGAAGCCAGAAACCGGGCGGGCGGTACTGTCGGCAAGCTGGATAATTATGCCCCTCAGTCCCATGATCCGACCATTATGCAGCGCCCTGAAAATAAAGGTGCGTGGATCAGCTTCATGATGAAAAACCTTGACCGGGGGCAGTACCTGAACGCCGACGGTAAGCGAATGAACGACGAGCAGCTGGAGGCGGTGATCAGGAAGATGTACGACTCCATCGTTACCGATGGAGTGAATAAAACGCAAATCGATGCTCAGGGACTCGCTGATGGAACAGCGGGCAGGCTGGGGTCATCCAACCGGGCTAGAATGCTCAACAGCAGTCACAGGGAGATCCACCTGCGCGATGCCGATGCGGTCATAGACTATAACGAACAGTTCAGCGATCGCTCTCTGGGCGCGGCATTTTTCAGCCATTTGCAGGGCAGCGCGCGGGACGTAGCGTTAATTAACGAGATGGGGCCAAATCCGGAGGTTACTTTCTCAACGTTAAAAAATACGGTTGAGAAAAGAGACAGTGAAATGGAGGGAGCGGTCTTTAACAAAAAAGGGAGTGTGGAAGGGGCCGGGCGTGGTGGTTTTGGTCCGGATGCGTATTTCCGCCAGATGGTCCAGAACAATGCAGATATGGATCGCTGGGACCGTTACAGCAGCGCGCTTACCGCCTACCAGGCCGCAACGAAGTTGACCAGCACTGGGCTACGTTCAGTTTTCCAGGACACACCAGGCATGCTGCTGAATATGGCAGATGTCGGCCAGCTTCATAATATCGGCACCGTCCTGCACTCCGCCTTCCGCCCTAAAGAGGCGGCACAGTTTGGGATCGGCGCGGAGGTTGCGGTTAGGGCTGCACGTGAGGGGGCAGAGCGAATCATGGCGCAAGGCCGGTTTAATCTGCCCAATGCGCTCAGCCGCTACGCCCAGTCGACCATGAAATACACCCTGCTCGATGCGTGGACAAACGCCGCCAGGCGGGCGGGGCAAACGTCGCATGCGCTGGCGCTGGGCGAGTGGTCACGCACGCCGTGGGCAAAGCTGGATGACAGTCAGCGGGGGTTACTGAACAACGCCGGTATCACCGAAGGCGACTGGCAAAACATCATTCGAGTGCCCAGGAAAAAGCTCAGAGGGCAGGATATCCATGACGTTTCTGACGTCGCTACTCTGGGGTTAACGCCAGATGAGACACTGCGCTTGCAGTCCCAGATGATGGGTTTTATTCGGATGGGCGGCGATATTGTTACCTCTGAGCATAACCTCACCGCGCAGACCATAATGAGCGCCGGGGGCCGGTCCAATGCGTTGACCAAGCAGGTGATGCTCTTCAAGAGCGCCGGGGCAATACAGACGGCGCATATGCTTGATCGCCTGAGCCGGAAATCAGCCGGTACGAAGGCAGGCTATGTCGCGGCTACCGCTGCGCTTTCTGCCAGCTTCGGCTACATGGCGCTGGTCGCCCAGGCGGTAACCAGCGGGCAGAATCCGCCACCGCCGGATGATGTGAGAACGCTGGCGAAAGCGATCGCCATCGGCGGCGGGTTTGCGATGTTCCAGGATTTGGTGACCAGTATGTACGATGCCGTGAGCGGGGATAATTCAGGGCACAGCTCCAGCGCGGTGCCAATTTTCGGTGATCTGGCAACGATAGGAAAAATTGGCTTCACTGCAGCAACGGATCCACAGAAGGCCGGGTACATGGCTATCCGTTTTGGTCGTCAGCAGATCGCCCCACTGAATTACTGGTATACAAAGGCCGCCGTTGATCATATGTTTTTTAACGACGCGGCTGAGGCGCTCAATCCCGGATATCAGCGGCGCCTACGGAAGTATGCAGACCAGAAGGGGCAGCAATATTTCTGGGATCCGTCGGGCGACCTTTACTCGCCGGAAATGGGTTATTATAAAAAGCCATATGAATTCGGCGATTAAAATCAGGAGCGTATAGAAATGTTGACCCCTTATTTAGCTCGAGTCTTAACATGGTTCGTACTTAGTGCAGTAATATGCTTATGCGTTTGGGGCATAAGAAGAAAAATCCTGAAAGATGATTGCGTGACTTTAGCCACTGCTAGGGAAAGATTCATTAGAGAAGGAGCGAATGCCACCTTTCCTTTCAAACCAACTTTGCCAGATAACCCATCAGATTCACTGATGGAAGCGTATTACGTTTACGAGCATTGGAAGGAGAAGGCACGAAAAACAGGAACTACTGGATTAAATATTATATTTCACATCCCTGGTTTAGTAGCTATCGTCTTATTACTTAGCCTCTAATAGTCAGGATTCCGACCCCCGCCCCGTCACATGATAGCCTCATGGATAACCACGAGGCTTTTTTATGCATTCAGATTACAAAACCCGCCTGACAGCGCTGACCGATAAATTAACCGATGTGGTGCTGCATGAGGCTGACCCCGACAACTGGCCGGGCGCCGACAAAAAGCCCAGCGAGCTGACAAAGGACGAGCGAGGCGATCGCTACTGGGACAAAAAGAACGCGGCGGCGTCTCTGACGCTGCTGATTAAGGTACACTCGCTGATCGGCATGCAGACGCGTGGCGGTACTCCATCAGACAACCCCGGCCAGGACGATGAGGCGTTCGAGTTGGGCAAGCAGGTATCGAAGGCCGAGCGCGAGGCGGCCGCCATCATTGAGCGCCTGCAGCAGCAAAAAGGCAAAAAGTGATCTCCTTTCTCGCGTTCTTCCTGATGTGGGCAGAGCGGATGAACTGGGACGTTCCCGACTGCCATTACCGGGCCTGCCACTGGCTTGAGCATCGCGGCAACCTTGCGGTGCTCCGATGTTTTCGCGGGTTCGGTAAATCTACGATCCTGGGGGTGTACAACGCCTGGCGGTATTACTGCGATCCTCAGTACCGCATCCTGCACCAGTCCGAATCCGACACCACCGCCCGCAAGACCAGCCGAGACACGCAGAACGTCCTGCGCAACCATCCGCTGACCAAAGGCATGCTGCCGGATGGCCTGGGCACCATCGAGCAGTGGTGGGTTAACGGCTCGCTGGACATGCGAAACGCGAGCATGTTCGCCAAGGGCATTCTGTCGAACGTCACTGGCTCCCGCGCCGACGAGTGCCAGAATGATGACGTGGAGGTGCCGGGCAATATCCAGACGCCTGAAGCGCGCGAGAAATTGCGGTACCGGCTCAGCGAGCAGACGCACATCCTGATCCCCGGCGGCCGCAAATTATTTATCGGCACGCCGCACACCCACGACAGCCTCTACGATGAAAAAGAGGCGGAGGGCGCAGACTGCCTGACGATTAAGCTATTTGCTAAAGAGCACCGCGTCGAAGCGAAGACGGCGACTGAAACGCGCTACCGGGTGCCGTTCCGCCCGGAGTACGTCTTTGTCGGGATCCACAAGGCGACCAAACTGCTGCGCGAAGGCATCGACTACAAGCTGACGGCCGACGGCGTGGAGTTCGCCGCGGCGCCGGAGACTGTCGTCGATTTTTACGCCGGGTGCGCCTGGCCGGACCGGTTCGATCATGATGAGCTGGTGCTGCGCCGGCGGGAGTGCCGGACGGTAAACGAATGGGACAGCCAGTACCAGCTGCACAGTAAGCCGGTTGGCGAGGTTCGCCTCGACCCCGACCGCATCCGCGAGTACAACATTCAGCCGGAGATCCGCTACGCCAATCGCGCGGCCTCAATGTGGCTCGGCCAGACGCAGATCGTCGGCGCCGTGGCCTGGTGGGACGTTGCCACCGGCAAAGTTAAGGCCGACGCCTCGGCGTTCTCCCTGATGCTGACCGACGCGCGCGGCCACCTGTACTGGCACATCTGCCTGGAGCTTACCGGCGAGCTCGCGGAGTTCGGCGAAAACGACAAAATCACCGGCGGCCAGGTGATGCAGATTAAAGAGCTGGTGCTGAAATATCAGATCCCGCTGGTCTGCGTTGAGGTCAACGGCCCCGGCTCGTTCGCGGGCAAGCTGCTGCGCCAGGCACTCAAAGGCACTGGCTGCGGCGTGCGGGAAGAGTTCAGCGTTACCAACAAGCAAAAGCGCATCCTGGACGCGTTCGAGGCCCCGCTCTCATCGCGGTTCCTGTGGGCGCATACCGACGTGCTCGACGGCCCGATGTACGACCAGCTGCGCGACTTCAACCCGGCGCTGACCAACCAGCCGGACGACTTCATCGACTCCGGCGCCGGTGCGATCAGCGAGACACCGGTACGCATCGGTAAATTGGTCGGGATTCCGACCGGACAGGCGAGGGAACATTGGCAACCAAATGACGGCGATCACCTGGTCGCCGTGAACTATTAGCCAGCCAGAGGTTCCCCCATGTCGGTACCTAACCAGACCCCCTATAACATCTACACGGCCAACGGGCTGACGACGGTTTTCGCTTACGAGTTTTATCTGATCAGCGCCGGCGATATCCAGGTGACGATCAACGGGGCGGTGATTACCGGCGGGTATAGCGTGGGCGGGGTCGGCAACGTGGGCGGCGGCGACATCACTTTTCTGACACCGCCGGCAAACGGCGCGATGGTTATGCTGGAGCGCAACATACCCACCTACCGCCTGACTGATTACCAGGACAATGGTGACTTGTTAGCTGACACAGTTAACAAGGACTTTGACCGGCTGTGGATGGCTATCCAGCGGGCATTCATTTACCTGGGTCTGGCGCTGACGCGTCCGCTACTGGGTGGGCCGTTTAATGCGAAAGGGTACCGGATAGAAAATTTGGGGGACCCGGTTAACGATTATGATGCCGCTAATAAACGGTTCGTTATTGAGCAGGGTAGAGTTAATCTTCAGCGTACTCTGAGAGTTCCGGAGAGTGTGGTAAGCCCCCTGCCGGATATTTTTTCGCGTAGGAACAAAATATTAGGCTTTAACGGATATGGCAGCCCAGTCGCTTTGCTACCTGAATCGGGGTCCGCTTCTGATGTAATGCTGGAGTTAGCGGATACAGGGCGCGGAAAAGGCATTGATTTAGTCGCAGGCGGGCGCCGGTATTTCAGGGTGACGGATTATCCTGGCGGGGTTCCGGACTCTACAGTTTCTCGAAGGAGCGATGGCACTCTTGCCATCGTTAAAGGAACGGATAACACGGTTGCTTTTCAACAAGCATTGCTCGACGCACAGGCAGTTAACGGCATTGTTCTTGCCCCCTCCCAGGATAACGGGAAGGCATACTTTGTAACCAAAACGCTTTATCCTGTGGTTACTAAAAATGACCTATGGCGAGGCGCATCCATCATCGGCGATGGTAAGTTTGCCACAAAGATAATTTATGATGGTGGAGACACTCCATGCATCCACGTATTAGGGACATCAGGCTGGCCTTCTAATATATCACTTGAGGGCATTTCTTTATACTCGGCAAATGATTTTGTTGGAGAAGGTTGGAAATTGCAAGGACTCACCGGCGTGAGTCTGAAAAACTTCGCGGCTTATCGCTTTGGTACTAATCTTTCTTTTTCTAACGGCTCGCGAGCTGGTATCTTTACTGAGTTTAATTTTATCGAAGACGGGTGGTTAGAAAACGGTGCAACAAATATTCGGTTCAGAAAAGACGGCGGCGACGGGTCTTTTCATGGTATTAGCCTGAACAATATAATTAACAATAACATCCCCGGGCAGACTGGGTTAGATGTCGGATCTGGATGCGTAATTTATAATGCTGACTGGCAGCAGGTAACATTCTTTGGCAATACTGGCGTGCAGTGGATCCTCAACAACGGAACCCGAAACGGGTTTGAAACGTTGTATTTCGAGGGTAACGGCACGGTAACTAATAACGGAACCTGGAGCACTGCGGGACACTGGCGTGTGCAAAGTAATACCGGCATTATCAAGGACACGTCGAGTATACCTTTTTTTAACTCAGGATATATGACGCCTACTAAGCCCGCAGATTCAAATTTTGCGACGGCTGGGTTTAATTCGCTTGAAGCTTTAAATCCCCTAACGAATAGTCAGGCATCTCGTGGCCTTATGCGGCTACGTGGTAATAACGCAGAAGCAATGGCGATTACGGGTTACGGCTCTGGTAACTTTGAGAGCCAGGGACTCGCTATCGTATCTCAGTCGGCGAATTCTACTGTAGGGCAGGTTACATTACGGCAGATGATTCATTTAAATGGGATAACATCTTTTCGTCCTGAGTATGTAATAAAATACGCTGGGGGGCCGAACCAGCTTAGCGTTAACTCAACAAATAGCCATACCGGTATTATGGGAAGGAAAACTGCGGGCACAATTCTTAAAAGTGCCGCGCAGCAAACTATTACAACCGATTTGTCGCTACCAGCTACTAACCAGACATTTGTGTTATCTGTGCATCTATATACAACCGATGGTGCCCACAGACACGTTGCATCCTATGTTGGCGCCTCCGTGACAGGGTCGGCGTCGCAGACTGCACTACTGATAGCCAGCCACTCAGATTCAGCTATTACATTCCCATCTGCTGCGTTTGTAGTTCTGGAAGGGGGGCTGTTACGGTTTGCTGTTACTACAAGTGTTGATATTAACTACGAGATAAAAGCCCTGGGTGTTGGGGTTTACTGAGGATATTTTATGCCAACTAGTGTTATCGGGAAATATGTTTCCGAAACGGGTGTGGAATTACAAAATGCCTTTATTATTTTTAAAGGTGCCACAATTTTTTCGCATACTGTTACAGAAGATGATCGCGCAGTAGAATACCGGGATGTTGAATTTAGCTTTAGCGTCTATGTTTCTGAATCAGCATATAACACAGGAAAACCCAGCTTTGAAACGTTTTCTAAAGTTATGCCGTTAGATAGCGATAAAACTTTAGATGAACAAGCATTGCTGTTACTCAAGCAGTTTGAAGTAACAGATAAGTAGTCAGGATTCCGACCGGCGCGTCGCCTTACCCTCACTGCACTACAACAGTGTTCCCCGTGGGGGTAAGGCATGCGAATGAAAAACCTACCGGATGTGGCGGCCGGGACGTCATATATCACATCCACAGTCAGCGGTAGTTATTGGCTGCTACAGCTTCTCGATAAAGTCAGCCCCAGCCAGTGGGCCGCTATCGGCGTCCTCGCGAGCGTGGGCTTTGGTCTGTTGACCTATCTGACCAACCTCTATTTCAAAATCAAGGAAGACCGTCGCAAGGATAATCTCTATGGCGAGCGCCCGGAGTAAGCTCAGCGCCGCGGTGCTTGGCCTGGTGCTGGCCGGCGCCCCTGCGTCAGTTATTCTCGATCAGTTCCTGAACGAAAAAGAGGGCAACAGCCTGACGGCTTACCGGGACGGCTCCGGCATCTGGACAATTTGCCGCGGCGCCACGCGCGTGGACGGCAGACCGGTGGTGCAGGGCATGCGCCTGACACAGCAGGAATGCGACCAGGTAAATGTGGCCGAGCGCGATAAGGCGCTGTCCTGGGTCAACGGCAATATCCACGTGCCGCTGACTGAACCACAGAAAGCGGGCATTGCCTCTTTCTGCCCGTACAACATCGGACCTGGCCGCTGTTTCCCCTCAACGTTCTACCAGCGCATAAATGCCGGCGACCGCCGCGGAGCCTGCGAGGCTATCAGGTGGTGGATCCGCGACGGCGGCCGCGACTGCCGGCAGACGAAAGGCCAGAAGAACGGCTGTTACGGCCAGGTGGTCCGCCGCGACCAGGAGAGTGCGTTAACGTGCTGGGGGATAGATGAGTGAATATCAAAATTAAGCTGCTGATCGCCGGCGCTGCGCTCGGTCTGCTGGCAGCTATTTTTTATGCTGGTTATCTGAAGGGCTGGTACGCCCACAGCGAGCAGGTTAACCGGGTAGCAGCAATGAAAAGTAAAACGACCGAGAAGGCGATCGCCGCCGGCGAGCAGAAGGCGGCTACGGCCGCCACCGAGGGGCGCGTGGTCTACCGAACCATTTACAGAGACGTGGTGAAATATGTCAATAATCCGGACCGTACTGTGTGCCAGTTTGATAACGATGCTGTGCAGCTGCGCCAGCGCGCCCTCGACGCGGCCAACACCATCAGCGGACTTGATGCAGGAGCCGTGCCGGGGAGCCAGCCAGGCGGGAACAAATAGCGATGAGGATCTGCAGGCGGATATCGAAACGGCGGAGTGCCTGCGCCAGCTGAGACTGAATACCTACCGCTGGCAGGCGTGGTACCAAGCTACTCTTTAGCCTTTCTGTGCAATTCTTCAAAGCGAGCGTGTAACGACTTTGGGTACAGCTCGGTGTATACCTGCCAGAGCACATTTAAAGACCGGTGGCCTGTTACCTGGGCCACTTCTTCAATACTAAACCCCGCTTCAAATAACCGGCTGGCCCCTTCCCGGCGCATATCATGGTAGCGTAGATCCTTTATCCCGAGCTTATCGCGCACGCGCTGAAAACCTGCGCTGACAGATGTAGAATTATAGGGGAATATCAGGTCGTTGCTTCTGGGCTGGCGCTGAGCGATCTCCCAGGCTTCCCCAAGCAGCGCGACTTTCATATGATTGCCTTCTTTTTTGCGAGGGTCTTTGCGGTCTCGTACCAGTACAGCACGAGCGTCCTGATCGATATCATCCCAACGTAACCTGCAAACCTCACCCACTCGCATGCAACTCAGTATAGAAAACCGAAGGATATCGACGTACGGAATTTTCGCACTGCGGTGATCACTCCGCACCTTCAGCGCTGCTTCTAACCGGTCGAGTTCGTCCCCTACAGGCCGGCGGCTCCGCCTGTTAGATTTGCCCACAAGGCCCATGTGCAGCAAAGTAGGCCGGGCCTCCCTGGCTGGGTTTTTGGTGTACTCGATGCCGTACACCGGTTTTGCCGAGTCCAGCACTCCCGCCAGGTAGCTGACGTCTTGGCTAACGGTTACCGGACCGGCGCCAGCAGCCGCACGTTCCCGACAGTGCTCGATCACGTGGGTAACTGACAGTTCCGGCAGCTTGAGGCGTGCGATGTCGCAATCCGCCAGCATGTCCAGAACATAGCGCTTAGTTCTCCCGGCTTTACCGCCGAGGTTAGGGTCGTTGGTGTACCGCGCGATAAGCTCCCGCAGCGTTACAGCTGTGGCCTCGTCACCGCCCGGTACACCATGTTCTTCCAGTTCCAGCGCACGCCGGCTGCCCCAGGTTTTTGCCAAAGTTAGTTTGCTGAATGTTCGCGTCTCACGATGCAGGTGTTTCCCGCCCGCTTTAATGCCTACGGTGCAGCGATAGCGGATTGTGCCGTCCGCCTTTGGTCGTTTAACTATGTTATAGTAAGCCATTATTTAACCGATATTGCTTGCGGTACACCATTTAAATGGTGTCCTTATTGGTGTACTGAGAAAGCAAAAATAATACAAAAAGTGTGAAAATGCACCAAAATCCAGAAACAAAAAAACCGCCCGTAACCAGCATCACAAGCGGATTTTCTCGTGATAACTGGCCTGGGCGGTTCTCCATTGCGCCGATGCTCGACTGGACGGACAGGCACTGCCGCTATTTCCTGCGCCTGCTCTCCCGCCAGACGCTGCTGTACACCGAGATGGTGACCACCGGAGCCATTATTCACGGCAAGGGCGACTATCTGGCCTACAGCGAGGAAGAGCATCCTCTGGCGCTGCAGCTCGGCGGCAGCGATCCGGCGGCGCTGGCGCAGTGCGCGAAGCTGGCGCAGGCGCGCGGCTATGATGAAATTAACCTCAACGTCGGCTGTCCCTCCGACCGGGTGCAGAACGGCATGTTCGGCGCCTGCCTGATGGGCAACGCGCCGCTGGTGGCGGACTGCGTGAAGGCGATGCGCGACGCGGTGTCGATTCCGGTGACGGTGAAAACCCGTATCGGCATTGATGACCAGGACAGCTACGAATTTCTTTGCGACTTTATCGATACCGTTTCCGGGCGCGGCGAGTGCGAGATGTTTATTATCCACGCCCGCAAGGCCTGGCTCTCCGGGCTCAGCCCGAAAGAGAACCGCGAGATCCCGCCGCTGGACTACCCGCGGGTCTATCAGCTCAAGCGCGATTTTCCGCACCTCACGATGTCCATCAACGGCGGCATCAAGTCGCTGGAAGAGGCGAAGGCGCATCTTGAACATATGGACGGCGTGATGGTCGGGCGCGAGGCGTACCAGAACCCGGGCCTGCTGGCTGCGGTGGATCGCGAGATTTTCGGCAGCGAAGGCGCCGATCCCGATCCGGTCGAGATTGTGCGGGCGATGTACCCCTACATTGAGCGCGAGCTGGCGAAAGGCACCTACCTGGGCCACGTTACCCGCCACATGCTGGGCCTGTTTCAGGGGATCCCCGGCGCCCGCCAGTGGCGTCGCCACCTGAGCGAAAACGCGCACAAAGCCGGGGCCGATATCAACGTGCTGGAGCAGGCGCTGCAGCTGGTGGCCAATAAGCGCTAACGGTTACGCTAAAACCTGGTCAAATTCACCACGCCTCGCCGCATCCGGCGGGGCGTTTTTGTTGTAATTCAATGAATTAAATCTGGCACGTTTCTTGTAATACTGTTCTCAGAGAATCACTGCTGAGGGACGACCCATGTTTGAACTGCTTTTTATTATCGGATTTTTTGTGGTGCTGCTGGTTACCGGCATCTCGCTGGTGGGGATTATCGCCGCGCTGATAGTCGCCACGGCGGTAATGTTTATCGGCGGGTTGTTTGCGCTGATGTTCAAGCTGCTGCCCTGGCTGCTGCTGGCGGTGGCCGCGGTGTGGATAATTCGCGCGGTTAACAAGCCGAAAAAAGTGACGGTGCTGCGCCGCGGAGACTGGCGTTATTGAGGTATTGCGGGGCGCGTCACAACCTGAGAATCTGCCGATAGTCGGCGCGCCGCAAATCTGTCATCATCCGCCAAATAACGTATTCATCGTGCTGTACCCTACATACAGACAACGATATAAAAAAGAAAGGGCTTCCTGCGGGAAGCCCTAATTCTTTACGGGATCAGCAGGCTTGAGCCCTGCGTCGCCCGACTCTCCAGCGTCTCGTGCGCCCGCCGGGCTTCCGCCAGCGGGAATTTCTGACTCTCCGCCACGTCCACCTTAATCGCGCCGCAGGCCATCAGCGAGAACAGCTCGTGGGCAGCCGCCTCCAGCCCTTCCCGGGTATTGACGTAGCTGTGCAGCGTTGGGCGGGTCACAAACAGCGAGCCTTTCTGGCTGAGAATGCCCAGATTGACGCCCGTCACCGGGCCGGATGAGTTACCGAAGCTAACCATTAGCCCGCGAGGCTGCAGGCAGTCCAGCGAGGTTTCCCAGGTATCTTTGCCCACCGAATCGTAGACCACCCGCACCTTCTCGCCGCCGTTAATGGCGAGCAGCCGCTCGGCGATATTCTCCTCCCGGTAGTTGATCACCTCCCAGGCGCCGGCCTCCCGCGCGCGGCGGGCTTTTTCCGCCGAACCCACCGTGCCAATCAGCTTCGCGCCCAGCGCTTTTGCCCACTGGCAGGCAATCAGGCCCACGCCGCCCGACGCGGCGTGAAACAGGAACGGCTCGCCGGGTTTTATCTCGTAGGTCATGCGCAGCAGATAATAGACCGTCAGCCCCTTAAGGAACGAAGCCGCAGCCTGCTCAAAAGAGACCGCCGCAGGCAGGATCACCGCTTTATCTGCGGTAAGATTGTGCACCGAGCTGTAGGCACCGAGCGGCGACTGGGCGTACACCACCCGATCCCCCGGTTTAATATGAGTGACGCCGGTTCCGACGCGGGTCACGACCCCCGCCGCCTCGGTGCCGAGGCCGCTCGGCAGGGAAGGGGGCGCGTACAGGCCGCTGCGGATATAGGTATCGATGTAGTTGATGCCAATCGCTTTATTTTCGACCTGAATCTCGTGTTCGCCCGGATCGGCGGGGGTAAATTCGACGGCGTTCAATACATCAGGCCCGCCGTGGGTGTGAAATTCAATACGTGTTGCCATGACGCCTCCTCGGTGAATGTGGTAATCTTTCGACCCACTCTTTAGCGCGGTAAGTTCCATTCACTATGGCAGGAAATAAACCCTTCAACAAACAGCAGGCTGAGCCACGCGATCGCGATTTTCAGGTCGACGGGCTGAAAGTACCGCCGCATTCAATCGAAGCGGAACAGTCGGTGTTGGGCGGTTTAATGCTGGACAACGAGCGCTGGGACGATGTCGCCGAGCGCGTGGTCTCTGACGATTTCTATACCCGCCCGCACCGCCACATCTTCACGGAAATGGCGCGCCTGCAGGAGTCGGGCAGTCCTATCGACCTGATCACTCTCGCGGAATCCCTTGAACGGCAGGGGCAGCTCGACAGCGTTGGCGGCTTCGCCTACCTGGCTGAGCTGTCAAAAAATACCCCGAGCGCGGCGAACATCACCGCCTACGCCGATATCGTGCGCGAGCGCGCGGTAGTGCGCGAGATGATTTCGGTAGCCAACGAAATCGCCGAAGCCGGTTTCGATCCCCAGGGGCGCACCAGCGAGGATCTGCTGGATCTGGCTGAGTCCCGGGTGTTTAAAATCGCCGAAAGCCGCGCCAACAAAGACGAAGGGCCGAAAAATATCGCCGACGTGCTCGACGCCACCGTGGCGCGTATCGAGCAGCTGTTTCAGCAGCCGCACGACGGCGTCACCGGCGTTAATACTGGCTATGACGATCTGAACAAGAAAACCGCCGGTCTGCAGCCGTCGGATTTGATTATTGTCGCCGCGCGTCCGTCGATGGGTAAAACGACTTTTGCGATGAACCTCGTCGAAAACGCGGCGATGTTGCAGGATAAGCCGGTTTTAATCTTCAGTCTTGAAATGCCCTCCGAGCAGATCATGATGCGTTCCCTGGCCTCCCTGTCCAGGGTGGATCAGACCCGCATCCGTACCGGACAGCTCGACGACGAAGACTGGGCGCGCATCTCCGGCACAATGGGTATTCTGCTGGAGAAGCGAAATATCTATATCGACGACTCCTCCGGTTTGACCCCGACGGAAGTGCGCTCCCGCGCCCGCCGCATCGCCCGCGAGCACGGCGGTATCGGCCTTATCATGATCGACTACCTGCAGCTGATGCGGGTGCCGTCGCTCTCCGATAACCGTACGCTGGAGATTGCCGAAATTTCCCGCTCGCTGAAGGCGCTGGCGAAAGAGCTGCAGGTACCGGTGGTGGCGCTCTCACAGCTTAACCGCTCCCTGGAGCAGCGCGCCGACAAGCGTCCGGTGAACTCGGACCTGCGTGAATCGGGCTCTATCGAGCAGGACGCCGACTTAATCATGTTTATCTATCGTGATGAGGTGTATCACGAGAACAGCGACCTGAAAGGGATCGCGGAAATTATTATTGGTAAGCAGCGTAACGGCCCCATCGGCACGGTGCGTCTGACCTTTAACGGACAGTGGTCGCGTTTTGATAATTACGCGGGCCCGCAATACGACGACGAATAAATCTCCTTCATCCTTTACGCCGCAGGTGCGTTGGCTGCGTCCGCTTACCCCGGTCACTTAGTTGACTAAGCTCCCGGGGATGCGCGGACTTGCCGCCTTCCTGCAGCGCAAATGATTTCGGAGATACTCTTTTTTTAAGGAACACTCATGCAAGCGGCAACTGTTGTTATTGACCGCCGCGCTCTGCGACACAACCTGCAGCGGATCCGCGAGCTGGCACCCGCCAGCAAAATTGTTGCGGTTGTGAAAGCAAACGCCTATGGACACGGTCTGCTGGAGACCGCGCGAACGCTCCCCGATGCTGACGCCTTCGGCGTTGCCCGCCTGGAAGAGGCGCTGCGCCTGCGGGCGGGCGGGATCGTTCAGCCTATCCTGCTGCTGGAAGGTTTTTTCAACGCTGAAGACCTGCCGGTAATTGCCGTGCAGGGCCTGCAAACGGCGGTGCATAACCTCGAACAGCTTGAAGCGCTGGAAACAGCTAACCTGCCGGAGCAGGTGACGGTGTGGATGAAGCTTGATACCGGGATGCACCGTCTCGGCGTGCGCCCGGAAGAGGCGGAAGCCTTCTACCAGCGCCTGTGCCGGTGTAAAAACGTTCGTCAGCCGGTTAACGTGGTCAGCCACTTCGCCCGGGCGGACGAGCCCGAGTGCGGCGCTACCGAGCAGCAGCTCGACATCTTCACCACCTTCACCGAAGGCAAGCCCGGCCTGCGCTCCATTGCCGCTTCCGGCGGGATTATCCTGTTCCCGCAGTCGCACTTCGACTGGGTGCGCCCGGGGATCGTGCTGTACGGCGTTTCGCCGCTGGAGCAGCATCCCTGGGGCAACGAGCTGGGGATGCAGCCGGTGATGTCCCTGACCTCCAGCCTGATCGCCGTGCGCGAGCACAAAGCCGGTGAGCCGGTGGGCTACGGCGGCACCTGGGTGAGCGAGCGGGATACCCGCCTCGGGGTGGTGGCAATGGGCTACGGCGACGGCTATCCGCGCGCCGCGCCCTCCGGTACGCCGGTGCGGGTCAACGGCCGGGAAGTGCCGATTGTTGGCCGCGTGGCGATGGACATGATTTGCGTCGATCTCGGCCCGGAGTCCCGGGATAAAGCGGGGGACCCGGTGATCATGTGGGGCAAAGGGCTGCCGGTAGAGCGCATTGCGGAAATCACCAAAGTTAGCGCTTACGAACTTATCACGCGCCTGACCTCGCGGGTGGCGATGGAATACCTCGACTGATCTCCCGCGCTCACTTCCCCGCAACATCGGCGGGGAAGTGAATAACATCGTTAACATCCCCGCTCGATCTCCCTCCCAATCCGGTTTATTGTGGTGAATACCGCTTCCCACATTTCAGGAGTACCACCGCGTGTTTCAACATGTCGACGCCTACGCCGGCGATCCCATCCTCTCCCTGATGGAAAAATTCAAAGAAGACCCGCGCAGCGATAAAGTTAACCTCAGCATCGGCTTGTACTACGGCGCAGACGGGGTTATTCCACGGCTGCAGGCGGTTGCCGAGGCAGAGACGCTGCTCAACGCCCGGCCGCACGGCGCGTCGCTATATCTGCCGATGGAGGGGCTCAGCAGCTATCGCAGCAGCGTGGCGCCGCTGCTGTTTGGCGCGGGCCATCCGGCGCTCCAGGAACAGCGTATTGCCACCGTCCAGACTCTCGGCGGCTCCGGTGCGCTGAAAGTCGGCGCCGATTTCCTGAAACACTACTTCCCGCAGTCGAAAGTGTGGGTCAGCGACCCGACCTGGGAAAACCACATCGCCATCTTTGAAGGCGCTGGCTTCGAAGTGGGTACTTACCCCTGGTTTGACAGCGACACCAACGGCGTGCGCTTTGAGGCGCTGCTCGACAAGCTGAATACGCTGCCGGAAAAAGACATCGTGCTGCTGCACCCGTGCTGCCACAACCCTACCGGCGCAGATCTGACGCCTGCTCAGTGGGATGCCGTTACCGCAGTGCTTAAAGCCCGCAACCTGATCCCGTTCCTCGACATTGCCTACCAGGGCTTTGGCGCCGGCATTGAAGAGGACGCCTACGCGATCCGCGCTATCGCCGATGCGGGCCTGCAGATGCTGGTCAGCAACTCGTTCTCGAAAATTTTCTCTCTGTACGGCGAGCGCGTCGGCGGCCTGTCGGTGGTCTGCGAAAGCACCGAAGCCGCGGGCCGCGTGCTGGGGCAGCTGAAAGCCACCGTGCGCCGCATCTACTCCAGCCCACCGAGCTTCGGCGCGCAGGTGGTTTCCGAGGTGCTGAACAGCGACGCCCTGAAAGCCCGCTGGCTGGCGGAAGTGGAAACCATGCGCACCCGTATCCTGTCCATGCGCCAGGCGCTGGTCGAGGTGCTGAAGCAAGAAATGCCGGACGGCAACTTCGACTATCTGCTCAAGCAGCGCGGTATGTTCAGCTACACCGGCCTGAGCGCGGCGCAGGTCGATCGTCTGCGCGAGGAGTTTGGCGTCTACCTGATTGCCAGCGGCCGCATGTGCGTCGCCGGACTTAACGCCAATAACGTTCAGCGCGTGGCAAAAGCCTTTGCGGCAGTGATGTAAGCATTTACTCACATACGCTGCCCCGCCGGACGGGCAGCGTATGTTATCCCGCTGTAAACGCGAACCGGGAAGAGTGTGATCATCACCCTTTTCTATGACCTTTAAGCTATTTATTCCTTTTCTTCATTGTCACGAGCCGTTAAGGTCTCCTCTATATACCGTTATTCTGAAACTTTTCATTACCGGAACATTCTGAGACTTATGCGCATCCATACTCTGGCGCTCAGCGCCGCCTGCCTGCTTCTGTCGCTTACTGGCCCTGCCAGCGCGTTAACGTCGTCCCCTGAGCCGCTCTATCCGGGCACCAGCGTGGCGAAACTCGCTGAACAGGCACCGGTACACTGGGTCTCTGTCGCCCAGATTGAAAACAGCCTGCTGGGCCGCGCGCCGATGGCGGTCGGATTTGATATCGACGATACGGTGCTGTTCTCCAGCCCCGGCTTCTGGCGCGGGCAAAAAACCTGGGGCGCAGGCTACCTGACCAATCCTGACTTCTGGGAAAAAATGAACAACGGCTGGGACGCGTTCAGCATCCCGAAAGAAGTGGGCCGGGCGCTGATAGCGATGCACGTTAAGCGCGGAGACAGCATCTACTTCGTCACCGGCAGAACCCAGACCAAAACGGAAACAGTCTCCAAAACCCTGCAGGACGATTTTCTAATCCCCGGCGTCAACATGAACCCGGTGATCTTCGCCGGGGAGAAGGCCGGACAGAACACCAAAGTGCAGTGGCTGCGCGAGAAGAACATCAAGGTGTTCTACGGCGATTCCGATAACGATATCACCGCCGCGCGGGAAGCTGGCGCGCGCGGCATCCGCGTGCTTCGCGCATCGAACTCCACCTACCGGCCGCTGCCCAACGCCGGCAGCTTCGGCGAAGAAGTGATCGTCAACTCAGAATACTGATCCGGTGAACGGCAGCGCCCGCGCTGCCGTTTATTTACACTCGGCAATTTTCCCTTTCTGCCAACTTGCTGCACACTTAGTACGTCATCTTTCGTACCAGGAGCAGCCGATGTGGCATCAGCAAACCGTTATTCTTTCCGCGAAACCCCGCGGCTTTCATCTTGTCACTGACGACATTCTCGGCCAGATCCGCGAGATAGCCTCGCTCAACGTCGGCCTTTTGCATCTGCTTCTCCAGCACACCTCCGCTTCTCTCACGCTGAATGAAAACTGCGATCCCACCGTGCGCCAGGATATGGAGCAGCACTTTCTGCGGGCAGTACCTGAGAGCGCGCGCTACGAGCACGATTACGAAGGGCCGGACGACATGCCCGCGCACATCAAATCCTCGGCAATCGGCGTTTCGCTGACGCTGCCGGTGCAGAAGGGCCGGGTGCTGCTCGGCACCTGGCAGGGCATCTGGCTGGGGGAGCATCGAATACACGGCGGCTCGCGGCGCATCGTCGCGACGCTTCAGGGGGAGTAACAATGACCAATTCGGAAATCTTGCAGTACTGTATGGCCAAGCCCGGCGCGGAGCAGAGCGTCCACAGCGACTGGAAAGCGACGCAGATTAAAGTGGCCGACGTGCTGTTTGCGATGGTGAAAGAGGTGGAGGGGCGCCCGGCGGCGTCGCTAAAAACCACGCCGGCGCTGGCAGATCTGCTGCGCCAGCAGCACAGCGATGTCCGGCCCAGCCGACACCTCAATAAAGCGTGCTGGAGCACGGTCTATCTCGACGGCTCGCTGCCGGACTCGCAGATTTATTACTTAGTGGATGCGTCCTATCAGCAGGCACTGTCGCTGCTGCCGGAGGCCGTCCGGCAGCAGCTTTCCGCCTGATTATCCCAGCAGCGGCTTCAGGAAGCGCGCCGTGTGCGAGGCTTCGCACTCGGCCACGGTTTCCGGCGTGCCGGCGACCAGGATCTCGCCGCCGCCGCTGCCGCCTTCCGGGCCGAGATCGACAATCCAGTCGGCGGTTTTGATCACGTCAAGGTTGTGCTCGATAACCGCGATGGTATTGCCCTGGTCCCGCAGCTGGTGCAGCACCTGCAGCAGCTGCTGAATATCGGCAAAGTGCAGGCCGGTAGTCGGCTCATCGAGGATATACAGCGTCTGGCCGGTGCCGCGCTTGGAGAGCTCACGCGCCAGCTTCACGCGCTGCGCTTCACCGCCGGAGAGCGTGGTCGCCGACTGGCCAAGGCGGATGTAGGTCAGACCTACGTCTATCAGGGTCTGCAGCTTGCGCGCCAGCGCCGGCACCGCGTCAAAGAACTCGCGCGCCTCTTCGATGGTCATATCCAGCACTTCGTGGATAGTCTTGCCCTTGTACTTAATCTCCAGCGTTTCGCGGTTGTAGCGCTTGCCTTTGCACTGGTCGCAGGGAACATAGATATCCGGCAGAAAGTGCATCTCTACTTTGATAACGCCGTCGCCCTGGCAGGCTTCGCAGCGGCCGCCGCGCACGTTAAAGCTGAAGCGGCCCGGCGTGTAGCCGCGGGCGCGTGATTCCGGCACGCCGGCGAACAGCTCGCGCACCGGCGTAAAGACGCCGGTGTAGGTTGCCGGGTTCGAGCGCGGGGTGCGGCCAATCGGGCTTTGGTCGATGTCGATAACCTTGTCGAAGTGCTCCAGCCCGCTGATGTCGCGGTACGGCGCAGGTTCGGCAATGGTGGCGCCGTTGAGCTGGCGCTGGGCCAGCGGGAACAGCGTATCGTTAATCAGGGTCGATTTACCGGAGCCGGACACGCCGGTGATGCAGGTAAGCAGGCCCACCGGCAGCGTCAGGGTGACGTCTTTCAGGTTGTTGCCGCGCGCGCCGGTAAGCTTAAGTACTTTTTCCGGATCGGCGGGCACCCGCTGCTTGGGCACTTCGATTTTGCGCTTGCCGCTCATAAACTGGCCGGTGAGAGACTCCGGTACCGCCATAATGGCGTCCAGCGGGCCTTCCGCTACCACGTTACCGCCGTGAACCCCTGCGCCGGGGCCGATATCAATCACGTGATCCGCCGCGCGAATCGCATCTTCGTCGTGCTCGACCACGATCACCGTGTTGCCGAGATTGCGCAGGTGGATAAGGGTGCCCAGCAGGCGTTCGTTATCGCGCTGGTGCAGGCCAATTGACGGCTCGTCCAGCACGTACATCACGCCCACCAGCCCGGCACCGATCTGGCTTGCCAGACGGATGCGCTGGGCCTCGCCGCCGGAGAGGGTTTCCGCCGAGCGGGAAAGGCTCAGGTAGTTCAGGCCGACATTAACCAGAAACTTCAGGCGATCGCCGATCTCTTTCAGCACCTTGTCCGCGATTTTGGCCCGCTGGCCGGAGAGCTTCATGTTATTGAAGAAATCCATTGCGTGGCCGATGCTCATGTCCGAAATAGTCGGCAGGGCAGTGTCTTCCACAAAGACGTGGCGCGCCTCGCGGTTGAGGCGGGTACCACCGCAGCTGGCGCACGGGCGGTTGCTGATAAACTTCGCCAGCTCTTCGCGTACCGCGTTTGATTCGGTTTCTTTGTAGCGGCGCTCCATGTTATGCAGCACGCCTTCAAACGGGTGGCGGCGCACGGAGGTATCGCCGCGATCGTTGATGTATTTAAATTCGATAGACTCTTTTCCGGAGCCGTTCAGTACCACTTTCTGCACTTTGTCGCTCAGGCTGCCCCAGGGCGCCTCAACGTCGAACTTATAGTGTTCCGCCAGCGATCGGAGCATCTGGAAATAGTAGAAGTTGCGGCGATCCCAGCCGCGGATCGCGCCGCCGGCCAGGGACAGCTCCGGATTCTGAATTACGCGATCCGGATCGAAATACTGCTGTACGCCCAGCCCGTCGCAGGTCGGGCAGGCGCCCGCCGGGTTGTTGAACGAGAACATGCGCGGCTCAAGCTCGCGCATGCTGTAGCCGCAGATCGGGCAGGCAAAGTTGGCGGAGAACAGCAGCTCTTCCGCTTTCGGATCGTCCATGTCCGCCACTACGGCGGTACCGCCGGAGAGTTCCAGCGCGGTTTCGAACGATTCCGCCAGGCGCTGAGAGAGATCGTCGCGTACTTTGAAGCGGTCGATAACCACTTCTATAGTGTGCTTCTTCTGCAGCTCCAGCTTCGGCGGATCCGACAGGTCGCACACCTCGCCGTCGATGCGGGCGCGGATATAGCCCTGGCTTGCCAGGTTTTCCAGCGTTTTGGTGTGCTCGCCTTTGCGCTCTTTAATGATCGGCGCCAGCAGCATCAGGCGCTTGCCTTCCGGCTGGGAGAGCACGTTATCCACCATCTGGCTGACGGTTTGCGCCGCCAGCGGCACGTCGTGATCCGGGCAGCGCGGCTCGCCGACGCGGGCGTACAGCAGGCGCAGGTAGTCATGAATTTCAGTAATGGTGCCGACGGTGGAGCGCGGGTTGTGCGACGTCGATTTCTGCTCGATAGAAATCGCCGGGGACAGCCCTTCAATATGATCGACGTCCGGCTTCTCCATCAGCGACAGGAACTGCCGCGCGTAGGCGGAGAGCGACTCAACATAGCGGCGCTGCCCTTCGGCATACAGCGTGTCGAACGCCAGAGAGGATTTACCCGAACCCGACAGCCCGGTGACAACGATAAGTTTGTCGCGGGGGATGACGAGGTTGATATTTTTGAGATTGTGGGTGCGTGCGCCCCGAACTTCGATCTTATCCATTCACCTTTCCCGGTAGAGACTCGGACGCGGAATGTCTGATTATACACGGCATTTTTCAGACTGCCTGTGCATCGGCTGCGCTGAATGGCTTCGGCAACCGCGATGATGCCGTGTATAGATGGCAGGACAAACGGCGGAAACGGCTAATTATGACACAAATTTACCTGAATGAATATACAGTGCTGCGATCCCCGGCACAGGCCGCACCGCATCCGCATCCTGCCGCAGATGTTGTTCGGAATCGTCCTCGCAAACTATCAAAGGGCGCGCTGGTAATGCTACAATCCCGCGTTAAACTTTAAAGAAACCCCTTCAGGAGACTCGATCATGGCCAGCAGAGGCATTAACAAGGTAATTCTCGTCGGTAATCTGGGTCAGGACCCGGAAGTCCGCTATATGCCAAGCGGTGGGGCCGTGACGAACATTCGTATCGCCACCTCCGAATCCTGGCGTGACAAAGCGTCCGGCGAAATGAAAGAAGTGACCGAATGGCACACCGTGGTGCTGTTTGGCAAGCTGGCGGAAGTGGCCGGCGAATACCTGCGTAAAGGTTCACAGGTGTACATCGAAGGCCAGCTGCGCACCCGCAAATGGCAGGACCAGAGCGGTAACGACCGCTACTCCACTGAAATCGTGGTGGGCATGAACGGCGTGATGCAGATGCTCGGCGGCCGTCAGGGCGGCGGTCAGCAGCAGGGCGGACAGCAGCAGGGCGGCTGGGGCCAGCCGCAGCAGCCGCAGGGCGGCAACCAGTTCAGCGGCGGTGGCCAGTCCCAGTCCCGTCCGCAGCAGCAGCCGCAGTCTTCTGCGCCGGCGCAGTCTAACGAACCGCCGATGGATTTTGACGACGATATCCCGTTCTGATCCCCGCGCTAACCCCGCTCAAGAAACCCTGCTCCGGCAGGGTTTTTTTATGCCCCCGCAGGGGCTGTGCAGGCCGGTGCGGGGCGAAACTATTAAGCGCGTCTTATGTCGCTATCGGTAACGCGCAGCGCGGAGGCAGGATTGAGAAATATAACGAGGGCTTTTCGGATTATTTTCCGATCAAAAATGGCTTAGAAACGATTCAGCTCATCCTCAAAATCTGATGGCGGCGATTAATTAAACAGCGCCCGTTGCTAACGGCTGCGGGCATTATTTAGTTTGTTACCGGTAAAATTAAAGCGATATCGTAATTACGCCAGTGGCTTAAAAGAGTGCATAAACTATTTATTCACGCGCGGCGCCTGGCGCAGGCAGGCGGAAATGAATTTTCTGACTTTTGATTGGGGCCAGGATATATTGCAGATATATTTTGTGGAGTGATGTGCTGCCGAGCCTCGATTAGCGCGGAACTATTATTGTTGTTGAGCGATGCAGGGACAGTACAACAATTCTGGCAGGAACGCGGAAATGCGGCAGAACAACGCCGGTAACGTACTAAAATATGAAGAAAATAAATTTTTCCTCAAGCAGAAGCAGGATAACGTCAGCGGCAATACATGAAGCAAATTGAGACGCTGGCGGCGCGAGGTTAAAACTACGCGTCAGTGTTAATAAGGTGCGTTAATACGGAGGTTAATACGGCATGCGGCCACGTAAGGGAGCCTGTTGGCTTGAAGGCTAAACCTGCGCCAGCCGGGGCTCGGGCGAGCATCTCCCCCTCGCTGCAGCGGCGCTGGCGGCAGGGGATCGGCATGGCGGTCTGGTGGCGGAATCGTTATTCCATAACTTAACTTATATATATCTAAAAGTTTTAAAAGAATGCCGGTGTTAACGGTAATTGTTAATCCCTGCTTAACAATTAAAAATACCAGGAAACAGCCTATAACCGGGTAGGAAAAAGACCTGTAATTTATCGGTGTAATTACTTTTTCGCGTAATATATACGACCTGTCTGAGATGAGATAATCCCTTATTATCCGGTAATCGAACGCATAATTTATTTCCCTAAGTTAAATTTCCCCAGCGTGAGATTACTCCTAAATATTCGCGTTATTTTATAATTTTGGGCGCATCCTCTCTTTGTCATGTTGAATTGGTACATTCGTTCTGTAAAATCTTTCTCATAAGGTTAAAAATTTGTAATTACACCGGGCTTCTATTTGGAGAAGCTCGTGCGGTAGCTATGTCTCTTGCGTGATAATTAATGGTTCCTGTAATAAACCCTTATTTTGCTCCGGGAATAACCGTCAGCATCGCGAGCGCGCAGCTTTCTGTAATAAAAACCAATGGAATATAAGATGAAAATGAAAATGTTGCTGGCAGCCGCCATTACGGTTGGCCTGGTGGGTTGCCAGGCGCCAAAGCCTAAAATTACCGACGACACGATTGAGACCTCGCAGGTGGATGGTGTCACCCTGACGCACCGGCACATCGTTAAACCGCCTACCGAGTTTGCGCCAATTAATCAGACCTACCGCGCGCTGTACAGCGCATCGGTGATGAACCAGCCGGGTTATGGCGGCAAGCCGCTGAGCGAACTGCAGACCGGTCAAAGCTACACCGCGCTTGGCAAAGTGGATGGCGGCTGGATAGCCCTTGCCGACGACGGTGAAGAGCAGCTTATCGGCTACGCGCCCGCTAACGCCGTGGTGAAAAGCGAGCTGTACGACAAGACCGTCCGCGACCAGTCCCGCCGCGCTAAAAAAGTAGTTCGTAAGAAAGCGGCAACCTGCGTCAGCGTAGATGGAAACACTAAAGCCTGTCAGAACGGCAATAGCGGTACCTGGATCCTGAACTGATCCCAGGTCCTGCGGATGAAACCGTATGAATAAACACTCTTTTTTACGCCAGAGCCTTCTGGCGTTTTATTTGATTTTGGCTACGTTGGTCAGCGGCTGTGGTTCGGCCTCTCACAGTGACCCTTCCCGATACAAACTTCATTTTCAAGCTCACCCACAGATAAACAATTCAGCACCCCTGAAAGTCCGCGTGATGCTGCTTAAATCCGATGCGGAATTTATGGCTTCTGACTTCTACTCTTTACAGAATCAGGCGCAGAAGGTGCTCGGCGGCAACCTGCTCAACAGCGATGAGTTCTTCCTCATGCCCGGCCAGCTCGCGAAAGACCTGAGCGGCGCCAGCTCGCCCGAAGCGCGCTACATCGGCGTGATGGCGGAGTACCAGTCGCTGGACGGCAAAAAGTGGCGTATCTCTCTGCCGCTTCCCAACGGCGAGGACGCGCCGTTCTGGAAATTCTGGAAACGCTCATCGGACGAGCTCCAGGCAAACCTCTTTCTTGACGTAAACGGGATCCGCGTCCTGACGCACTGAGGCGCGATCTACAGGGAATCAGCATGAATAAAGCAGATAAGGTGGTCTGGACCGAAGGCATGTTTTTGCGCCCGCACCACTTCCAGCGGGCGGAAAGCCACCTGCAGCACCAGCTTCGCGAGTGGGGCAACATGCAGCGCTCGTACCTGTGGGGCTTTCTGGATGTTGAACTTGACGACACGATGCTGCACCAGGGCTGCATTGCTCTGAACTACGCCAGCGGCCTGCTGCCGGACGGCACCTTCTTTCACTTCTCCGATGCCCGACAGGGCCCCGCGCCGCTGGCGATCCCGGACAACACCAGCAACGAAAAAGTGGTTCTGGCCCTGCCGGCCCGGCGCGGCGGCCGCGAAGAGGTGATCTTCAACGAAGAGCGCGACTCGCTGGCGCGCTATATCGCCTTTGAGCGCGAGGTTGAGGACGACAACGCCCTCGCGGTAGGCGAAGCGACGGTGCAGTTTGCCCGCCCGCGGCTTACGCTGATGCTGGAAAAAGACCTTACCGCCGAGTGGACCGCCGTTGGCGTGGCCTTCGTGGTGGAAAAGCGCAACGACAACCTCGTTCAGCTCGACACCAGCTACATCCCGCCGACGCTTAACGCCAACAATCAGGTCCAGCTTTTCAAGATGGTCAACGATCTCCATGCCCTGCTGCTGCAGCGCAGTCAGCAGATTGCCGGTCGTCTGCGCCAGCCGGGGCGCTTTAACACCTCCGAGCTGATTGAGTTTACCCTGCTGTCGCTGATTAACCGCCATCTCGGCCACGCGTCACACCTGAAAAAACTGCCGCTGATTCACCCCGAAGCGCTGTGGAGCAGCTGGCTGCCGTTTGCCTGCGAGCTGGCTACCTGGAGCGCCCAGCGCGCGCCGGACGCGACGCTGCCGCTGTACAACCACGACGATCTGGCGGGCTGCTTCGGCAAGCTGATGCTGATGCTGCGCCAGGGACTGTCGCTGGTGATGGAAGACAGCGCTATCCAGCTGCCGCTCACCGAACGCTCTCACGGTTTGAATATTGCCACCGTGCCGGACACCAGCATGGTGCGCGACTTCGGCTTCGTGCTGGCGGTGAAAGCCAGCGTGCCGGGCGAAATTCTGCTGACCCACTTCCCGGCGCAGATGAAGATTGCGCCGGTGACCAAAATTCGCGATCTGGTCCAGCTTCAGCTGCCGGGCATGGTGCTCAGGGCGATGCCCGCCGCGCCGCCGCAAATTCCGTGGCACGCCGGCTATAACTATTTCGAGCTGGAGAAGGGCAGCGAGCTGTGGGGGGAAATGGAAAAATCAGGCGCCTTTGCACTGCATCTGGCGGGCGAGTTTCCCGGTCTTAATATGGAATTTTGGGCCATTCGTAGCCCGGCAGAATAACAAAGCGAGCGCTCATTATGCAGGAACAACAGGCCTCCGGTATTCCCGCCGAGGCAAATACCCGCGGCAACAATCCCCTGGTGGCAGCGGCAACCCCGCTGCTCAACGCCATTTCGCAGATACGGCACTCGGTTTCTCATGACGATCGCCCGGGTCTGCGGCAAAAGCTGATCGATGAAATCCGCCGTTTTGAAGTGCGCTGCCAGCAGTCGGGGCTGGCGTACGAGGTGATTGTTGGCGCGCGCTACTGCCTGTGCACGGCGCTGGACGAAGCGGCGGCCCTGACGCCGTGGGGCGGCGGCGGCATCTGGTCCGGTAACGGTCTGCTGGTGACCTTCCATAACGAAACCTGGGGCGGCGAGAAATTCTTTCAGCTGCTGGCACGCCTGTCGCAGAACCCCCGCGAGCACATCAACCTGCTGGAGCTGATTAACTACTGTCTGCTGCTCGGTTTTGAAGGCCGCTACCGGGTGATGGACAACGGCCGCACCCAGCTTGAAACCATCAAGCAGCGCCTGCGCCAGATGATTTACGGCGTGCGCGGCAGCTATGCGCCGCCGCTGTCGCCCCACGGTGAAGATCGCCCGGTACTGCGCAAGCTGTGGCGGCCGGTGGTGCCGCTGTGGGCCTGCGCGGCGCTGGCGGGCTTTATCGCCTGTCTGTTCTACATCGTGCTCAACTGGTGCCTCGGCGACAGCACCAGCCCGGTGCTGGCAAAAATCTACCAGACCCAGCTGCCTGAAGCGGCAGTGCAGCAGCCGGCGGAAAAACCGCCCGCGGTGCTGAACCTGCGCGGCTTCCTGCGCCCGGAAATCGACGAGGGGCTGGTGGCGGTGCGCGATGAAGCCGACCGCAGCGTGGTTATCCTCAAGGGCGACGGCCTGTTCGCCTCCGCCTCGACGGTGGTGCGCGACCGCTACGGCGCGGTCATTGACCGTATCGCCCAGGCGATGAACAACGTCAGCGGGCGGATCCTCGTCGTCGGCTACAGCGACAACGTGCCTATCCGCAGCGCGCGCTTTGCCTCCAACTACGAGCTGTCGCTGGAGCGCGCCCGCTCGGTGCAGAAGCAGCTGCAAAAGCACCTGACCCAGCCCGCCCGCGTGAAAGCGGAAGGGCGGGGCGAAGTCGATCCCATTGCGCCAAATACAACGCCTGAGAACCGTGCCCGAAACCGCCGTGTGGAAATTACGCTGCTGGTGTCGCCTGATAATACCCAGGCCGAGCTGAACGGATTGCCACAAGGAAATTAAGGATGCTGACGACTCTGCTTTCGATACTCACCAACCGCATACTCTGGGGCTTCATGGGCGCTACGGCGGTAGCCGCCGTTATCTGGATGATCGGCCCGCTGCTCTCCATCGTTGATACCCGGCCGCTGGAGTCGACGCAAAACCGCGTCATCACCATCGCCGTGGTGTACCTGTTCTGGGCCCAGAGCCACATCCTGCCGCGGCTCTACAATGCCTGGCTCAACCGCAAGCTGATGGACAACCTGCAAAAGCAGGAGAAGGGCGAGGCCGGTAAAGAGGGCGGCCCGCAGCATCGCCTGAACAGCGAAGACCAGGTGCTGTCCGAGCGCTTTGACGAAGCGGCCCAGGTCCTGAAAAAAGCCCACTTCAACAAGGCGGGCAGCAGCGCGTGGACTCAGCGCTTCAGCACCCAGTACCTCTACCAGCTGCCGTGGTACGTGATCATCGGCGCCTCCGGCTCCGGTAAAACCACCGCGCTGGCGAACTCCGGGCTGCAGTTCCCGCTGGCGGACCGCTTCGGCAAAACCGCCCTGCGCGGTATCGGCGGCACCCGCAACTGCGACTGGTGGTTTACCAACGAGGCGGTGCTGCTGGATACCGCCGGGCGCTACACCACCCAGGAGAGCGAGCAGGCACAGGATGCCGGCGAGTGGCTGAAATTTATCGCCCTGCTGCGCAAATACCGCCGCCGCCAGCCGATTAACGGCGTGGTGGTGACCATCAGCATTTCCGATCTGCTCACCCAGTCGCCAGAGGCCTCGCGCCAGCAGGCGGTCAACCTGCGCCAGCGCCTCTCTGAACTGCACGAGCAGCTCGGGATCCGCTTCCCGGTATACGTGCTGGTGACCAAAGCGGATCTGCTGAAGGGCTTCCGCGCCTGGTTTGCCGATTACGACAAGGCCCAGCGCGACCAGATTTGGGGTTTCACCTTCCCCTGGGATCAGGCGAAACAGGCCGGCTTTGACCTGATGGGCAACTTCCAGCAGGAGTTCTCCCAGCTCCAGCAGCGGCTGGATGCCGGACTGGGCGATACTATGCTGCAGGAGCACGACGCCAAAACCCGCGCCGATGCCTGGCTGTTCCCACAGGAGTTTGCCGCGCTGCGCCCGCTGCTGGCGGACTACCTCAGCACCGTGTTTGCCCGCTCCAATTTTGAAACCGAATTCTCTCCGCGCGGCATCTACTTCGCCAGCGGCACGCAGGAAGGGCTGCCGTTTGACCGGGTGATGGGCGAACTGAACCGCTCGCTGTCGCTGCCCCAGGGTGCCGAAGGCGATAGCTGGGATGCGGTCAGTAAAGAAGCGCCGATCCCCGGCGGCAAGGGACAGAGCTACTTCATCAAGAACCTGCTGCAAAACGTCATCTTTCAGGAGGCGGGCATTGCCGGGCAGAACCGCTGGTGGGAGCTGCGCAGCCGGGCGGTGATCTGGTCCGGCTACGCGCTGCTGCTGCTGCTGCTGGCGATCCTCGGCTGGCTGTGGCTGGTGAGCTTTGGCAACAACAAAGCCTACCTGCAGGAAGTGGACGCCAAAGTGCCGAAAGTCGAACAGCAGAGCAAGGCGCTGCAGGATCCCGCCGGACGGGATCTGTTCAGCATGCTGCCGCTGCTTAACGGCCTGCAGGATCTGCCGAAAAGCGCCGATTTCGACATCAACGATCCGGCCGTCACCCGCCGGATGGGCCTGTATCGCGGCTACGATGTGAGCGACGCGTCGCAAACGCTCTACCAGAAGGCGCTGCAGCAGATGCTGCTGCCGGAAGTGGCGATGCGCATCACTACCTGGCTGCGCAACGACAACGGCAGCGACGTGGAGTACAGCTACGAGGCGCTGAAGGCCTACCAGATGCTGTACCTGCCGAAAAAATATGACGGCAAGTTCCTCACCTCCTGGGTGATGCTCAATCTGCAGCGCAACCTGCCGCAGGACGTGACCCAGGCGCAGCTGCGCCAGCTGGAAACGCACCTGACCCGGCTGCTGGAGCCGCAGATCCAGTCCTCGCCCTACGCCAAAGACGACGGGCTTATCAGCCGCGAGCGGGCGCTGATCAACCAGCAGCCGCTGTCGACCCGAGTGTACGGGCGGCTAAAGCGCCTGCTGGAGCACGATGACGCCCTTAAGCCGGTCTCGCTGGCGAGCCTCGGCGGCCAGCAGAGCGAGCTGGTGTTCTCGCGTAAAAGCGGCAAGCCGGTGAGCGACGGTGTGCCGGGCCTGTATACGCCGGACGGCTACTGGAACGTGTTCAATAAGCAGATCGACAGCGTCACCACCGCCCTGCACGAAGACGACAGCTGGGTGCTGGGCACGACTACCGTACAGGAAGACAAGCAGCAAACCGATAATGCAGTGCGCCAGCTGTATATGCGCGATTTCACCACCCGCTGGGACAGCTACATTCAGGACATTCAGCTGAATAACAGCGGCGATCTGTCGTCGCGGATCAACACCGCCCGGCTGCTCTCCGGCAGCAATTCGCCGCTGCGCAGGCTGGTTGTTAACCTCAGCCAGGTGCTGACCCTGACCCGCGCCGAGCCGCAGGGCTCCGGTGCTGAAAAAGAGAAAGCGCCGGACAACCGCGCTACCCGCACGCTGGAGGCGCTGTTCAGCAACGGCGAGCAGAAAACGCCGCAGGGCACCGCCATCGCCCAGACGCCGGAGCAGCAGGTCACCGAGCACTTTGCCCCGCTTATCGAGCTGGCCCAGCCGCTGGAGAAGGGCGGTAAAACCATCGTCTTTGACGATTTTCTCAAGCAGGTGGACGAACTGTACCGCTACCTGACCGCGGTGCAGGATGCGGCCAACAGCGGCATGCAGCCGCCGGGCGGCGATGCCATCAGCCGCCTGCAGGCCAGCGCCGGACGTCTGCCCGGCGGGCTGCAAACCATGTTCAGCAAGATGGCGGTGGGTGCCAGCAGCGATACCCAGCAGCGGGATCTCAATAACATCCGCAAGAGGCTGAATGTGGAAGTGGGCGGCTTCTGCCGGCAGGCCATCGCCGGGCGCTATCCGCTGGTGCGGGGCGCCAGCAGCGAAGTGACGCCGGACGATCTGGCGCGAATGTTCGCCCCCGGCACCGGCATGATGGACGCCTTTTTCCGCGATAATTTGACCAACAAAGTGGACACCACCCAGCGCAGCTGGCGGTTCACGCCGGGCATTGACGGCAAAACCCTGCCCGGCAGCGAAGCGATTCTGCGCCCGTTCCAGCAGGCGCAGTCAATTCGCGACGCGTTCTTTGCTAACGGTGCCACCGCGCCGGCATTCAAGGTCACCGTGCGCACCCTCAGCATGGATAACCGCATTTTGAACCTGAACCTCGACGTGGACGGGCAGCAGCTGCGCTACAGCCACGGCCCGCAGGCGGTGCAGATGATGAGCTGGCCGGGGCCGGGCGGCACCAGCCAGGTGCGCATGCAGCTGGGGCTGGCGGACGGCACCACCTCAACGCTGACCACCAGCGGCGCGTGGGCGCTCAACCGCTTCTTTGATAAGGCGCGTATCGCCCCGGGAAGCAGCAGCCTGAGCCGCCAGGCCACCTTTAACGTCGACGGCCATCAGGTCACGCTGGAGTTTGCGCCAAACAGCATCCGCAATCCTTTCCAGCTTCCTCGTTTTTCATGTCCTTAACCGCAAGGAAAGCCGAATGTCCCAGATCCCTGCGATTGGCTGGTATGGCAAGTTACCCAGCACCGGTGATTTTTTACAGCGCCGCTTCCCGGACATGCTGGTCCGGCAGTGGTCCCACTGGTTTCAGATTGGCCTGCAGACCTGGCAACAGGAGCAGGCGCGCAGCGGCGAGCGCGAATTCAGCAGCGCGCCGGTGTGGAATTTTATCGTACCGCCGATGCTCGGCGGCCAGATGGTGCAGATGGGCTGCCTGATCCCCGGACGCGACCGGGTGGGCCGCCAGTACCCTATCTGCGCGCAGATAGCCTGCAACCCGCTGGAGTGGTCTCCGCAGATCCTCACCCAGGCCGGCGGATGGTACGAGCAGACCGGCCGTACTCTGCTGCACGCGGTGCGCAACGGCTTTGCGGCAGAGCAGCTCGACCAGGCGCTGCTGGCGATCCCGGCCCCGCAGCTGGCACCGCCGGAGCAGCGCTCGGAAATTCTGGACGTGATCGGCTACGACGACGCGGCGCAGAACACCCTCGGCTGGCAGCAGGCCGCCGACTGTTTCGATCCCCAGCGCCAGACCAGCTTCTGGTGGACCAACCGCGCCGACGGCTATCCGCTCTACACCCACGTCCACAGCGGCAATCTGACCGGACAGCTGTTTACCCTGCTGTTCGATCCCGCCGGCGGCGCGCGTCCCGGCCGGCACGGCCTCTATCCGCCGATGTTTGAATAAGCAGGCAGGTTATGAATATTGATGAATTTCTGGTTCCGATAAGCGCCGAGCAGCCCTGCGGCGAAAACCTGGAGTACGACGCCGACTTTCAGGCGATGGAGCAGGCCAGCCAGGGCAAAGCCGAGCAGCAGTTCGGCGATACCATCATCCCGGCAGAGCCCGCCGACTGGATGCAGGTGGAGAAGCTCACTATCAGCCTGCTGGATCGCACCAAAGATCTGCGGGTGATGATTGCGCTGACCCAGGCCTGGACCCGCCGCCGCGGGCTGGCGGGCTACGCCGACGGCGTGCTGCTGATCGAGCAGGCGCTGAACCGCTACTGGCAGCCGCTCTTTCCGCTGCTGGAGGAGTATGGCGAAGAAGATCCGTTTTTCCGCATCAACGCGCTGGCCGGGCTGGGAGACAAGTCGGCCCTGACCAGCGCCCTGCGCAACGCGCTTCTGCTGCGCAGCAGCGGCGACGAGCTGTCGCTGCGCGATGCCCAGGCGCTGCTGGACGGCAGCAAAACCGAGTGCCCCGACTATCCCGGCGGCCGCGCGCGGCTGATTGACGAACTCTCCCGGGGCGGACAGCCGGGCATCGACGCGATCGTCGCCATCCACCAGCGCCTGCAGGCCATTCACGCCCTGCTGGTGGACAAGCTCGGCGAAAGCAACGTGCCGGAGATGGAGCAGCTGCTGAAAAGCGCGGCCCTGGTGGCTGGCGCCTGTCAGATAACCGATCTTTCCGCCTTTCAGCCGCCGGGCGAGGAGCAAAACGTGAACGAACCTGCCGTATCTCCCGCCGCGGCACCGGCTGCTCAGGCTACTGACTGGCGCAGCGCCCAGGTTACCTCCCGGGCCGACGCGCAGCTGATGCTGGAGAAGGCGAAGCAGTACTTCGTCCGCTACGAGCCCAGCCATCCGGCACCGCTGATGATCGAGCGGGTGCAGCGGCTGATCGAACTCGACTTTATGGAGATCATTCGCGATCTGGCGCCAGACGGCGTTAATCAGCTGGAAAATATCTTTGGACGTCGCGACTAACGCGACCGGACGCGATACGCGCCATCATTCACGCCGGCCCTGCGTCGCCGACGGTCTGTAGCGTGTACAGGGCGACAGGCATGAGGTCTGGCGCTCACCCTTTACCGCGCATCTACGATGGAGAACATCATGGCAACAAGTAACAGTGGGCAGAAATTTATCGCGCGCAACCGCGCGCCCCGCGTGCAGATCGAGTACGACGTCGAGATTTACGGCGCGGAACGCAAAATTCAGCTGCCCTTCGTCATGGGCGTCATGTCGGATCTGGTGGGCAAGCCGGTAGAAGGGCTGCCCTCGGTAGAAGACCGCAAGTTCCTCGATATCGACCTTGATAATTTTGACGAGCGCATGAAGGCGCTGAAGCCGCGGGTGGCGTTTCACGTGGACAACACCCTCACCGGCGAGGGCAAGCTGAACGTCGATCTGACGTTCGACAGCATGGATGACTTCCTGCCTGACGCGGTGGCCCGCAAAGTTGAGCCGCTGAATAAGCTGCTGGAAGCCCGCACCCAGCTCTCCAACCTGCTGACCTACATGGACGGCAAGAATGGCGCGGAAGAGCTGATCGCCAAAATTCTGCAGGATCCGACGCTGCTCAAGTCCCTGAGCCAAGTTCCGCAAAAAGATGACAGCGCCAAAGGCAGCGAGGAGTAATCATGAGCAATCCAGGTCAACAACACGAGCAGCAGTCCGGCCAGGCCTTCAGCCAGGACGAGTTCAGCGCGCTGCTGAATAAAGAGTTCCGCCCGAAGACTGACCAGGCGCGCACCGCCGTTGAGAACGCGGTGAAAACCCTGGCCCAGCAGGCGCTGGAGAACACGGTAACTCTGTCTAACGACACCTACCGCACCATTCAGAACCTGATCGCCGGCATCGACGAACAGCTCTCCCGCCAGGTGAACCAGATTATTCACCACGAGGATTTTCAGAAGCTGGAGAGCGCCTGGCGCGGCCTGAGCTATCTGGTCAACAACTCCGAAACCGACGAGATGCTGAAAATTCGCTTTATGAGCATCTCCAAGCAGGAGCTGGGCCGCACCCTGAAGCGCTTTAAGGGCGTTGGCTGGGACCAGAGCCCGATCTTTAAGAAAGTCTACGAGCAGGAGTACGGCCAGTTCGGCGGCGAGCCGTTTGGCTGCATCGTTGGCGACTACTACTTTGACCACGGTCCGCAGGATGTTGAGCTGCTGGGCGAAATGGCGCGTATCGGCTCCGCGGCGCACTGTCCGTTTATCACCGGCACCGGGCCGGGTGTGATGCAGATGGAAACCTGGCAGGAGCTGGCGAATCCGCGCGATCTGACCAAAATCTTCCAGAACACCGAATACGCCGCCTGGCGCTCGCTGCGCGAATCGGAAGATGCCCGCTATCTCGGCCTGGTGATGCCGCGCTTCCTGTCGCGCCTGCCGTACGGCATCCGCAGCAACCCGGTGGACGGCTTCGATTTCGAAGAGCAGACCGACGGCGCGGATCACAACAACTACGCCTGGGCCAACTCCGCCTACGCGATGGCAGCTAACATCAACCGCTCTTTCAAAGAGTACGGCTGGTGCACCTCCATTCGCGGCGTCGAGTCCGGCGGCGCGGTAGAGAATCTGCCGTACCACACCTTCCCGAGCGACGACGGCGGCGTGGATATGAAGTGCCCGACGGAGATCGCCATCAGCGACCGCCGCGAGGCCGAGCTGGCTAAAAACGGCTTTATGCCGCTGGTGCACCGCAAAAACTCCGACTTTGCCGCCTTTATCGGCGCCCAGTCGCTGCAAAAGCCTGCGGAATATCACGACGCCGACGCCACCGCCAACGCCCGTCTGGCCGCGCGCCTGCCGTACCTGTTCGCCTGCTGCCGCTTCGCCCACTATCTGAAGTGCATCGTGCGCGACAAAATCGGCTCCTTCCGCGAGCGCGACGACATGGAGCGCTGGCTGAACGACTGGGTGATGAACTACGTGGACGGCGATCCGGCCAACTCCTCGCAGGAAACCAAAGCCCGCAAGCCTCTGGCCGCCGCAGAAGTGCAGGTCGCCGAGATTGAAGACAATCCCGGCTACTACACCGCCAAGTTCTTCCTGCGTCCGCACTACCAGCTGGAGGGCCTCACCGTCTCCCTGCGCCTGGTGTCGAAGCTGCCGTCGCTGAAGACGAAAGAGGGTTAATTGATCTATTTAGCACCAGACTGTGTTGGCTGGTGCTAAATATAATCATAAATGAGTTATCAAGCAGGCTCCGGGATATTTGATGAGCAAATATTCAGCGAGTTTATATGGATGAAATGTGATTAAAAAAGCAATAATAAATTTAGTTAGTTATCTTTTGGTTGCGATTTCCTTTTTATTGTTTTTTTGTACCCTTGGGTATTATGTTTTCGTTTTTGAATGGGATGTTGGTTTGATGAGAATTGTAATGAATGTTTTTTTGATTGCTGTATCTTTTATGGTATCCATTACAATATATTTTCTGGCAGATAAAATTAAGTTAATTTCTTGACAAGTGATGCTAATTTTTGGATAAGCGGTAGGGGATAATTTTAGTAGAGAATTTTATATGCTTGGTGGTAGACCTTGTTGCTTGGAATTACTAACGATAAATACATAATGTTATCGCCATCGAATAATTAGGCTGAAAGTCAGTACGCTACCGATTGAAAAGTTTCAGCAGGCAGATGCGGCAATAGCGAAAGGTTTGAAAGAGCCGCTAACGGGCTCCACGCATGATCCATACAACGTCCTGAAATGTACGCTCATTGCAAACGGCGACGATGTACAAAAGATATTTAACAGCAGTAAAAAGTAAAACGCTGCAGTTATCATTAAATTATTGCGGGACCGCAGAATATCTGGTCCTGCATTAATATATACCTCAAATAGTTCGTGCTGCGTGTAACCAGTGTACAGGAGCACGAAGTGTGACCGGTATATTCATCAATCCTGAATTACATCTCGTAATTCAGTCCCGAGGCAGAGGTAAAATATGGACTGTTTTATTCAGCCCCATGCTTTCCTGTTTGCCATATAAGTGCTTTTTCGAAAGCGTTCATCTTAAATAACGAAGAGTAGATACTATGGCTATTGATATGTTTCTGAAGGTCGAAGGCGTTACTGGCGAATCGAAAGATTCTCACCACACCGGCTGGACCGATATTACCTCTTTCTCCTGGGGCGCCTCCCAGCCGGGTAATATGAGCGTTGGCGGCGGCGGCGGTGCCGGTAAAGTTAACTTTAACGACCTGCACATTAACGCGCTGATCGACAAATCCACTACCGCTATCCTGAAGCACTGCGCCAGCGGTAAGCACCTGACCAAAGTTGAAGTGTCGATCTGTAAAGCCGGTGGCCAGCAGGTTGAATACGCGCGCATCACCCTGGATGACGTGCTGGTGACCTCCGTGCAGTACACCGGTGCCGACAATGGTGATACCGTTGGCGTGACGTATGCTTTCCAGGCATCGAAAGTGAAACAGCAGTACTGGGAGCAGACTTCCGCAGGTGGTAAAGGCGCTGAAAGCACCGCTGGCTGGAACATCAAGGAAAACAGAGAAGCGTAATTTTATATACAGGCCGGAATTATTCCGGCCTGATTAAAATTATTTAGGATATATAAGGATAACGCATGGCAGCACAATCTAATATTGCACCCGGTTACTGTATTGTTCAACAGCCAGGTACTCTGGATTTTCAGGCTCGTATGTTATTTACGAATGTGAATAGCGATGCAGCTCGTTATTTTATGCAACTTAATAAAGATACGCCCTGGCTTAAGCCTGGACAGATATTAATTGTTGCTGATTTTCAAACTGCACAATCACAGCAACTGAGCCAACTAATATCAGCTAAGAAAAAAATTAACACAGCATTGAATACGTTGAGTTCTGAGGATGCGGATTTTTTTAATCGACACTATGCGACAATCGCTGCCGTAACTAATGTTATGGATAAGTCATTAGGCTTGGCGAGCGATATCGGAGAAAAATACTTCCAAGAAATAGGTAAAAGACTTAAATCGATTGAGCGAACTTATCAGAACCAGTTCAGGACGCAAGGTTCATTAATTAGTGAGCAATTTTTTGTAGAAAGGAAATTACAGTTTGCTGAGTTAAATAAATTACTCAATAAAATATCCAAATTAACCCTCAGACTGAAGCCTTATAACGAAATTAAGCATGCACTTGGGCTATCTAGTCGTTCCATTGTTCATGAATGGAGTACCGCAGGAATTGGTCCTATTAAAGGATATTCAACCTATGTGGAGAATGCGGCTAAAGTAGCAAAGTTTGTTAAGGCTGGAGGATGGGTTGCAATAGGTTTTGCTGGGTTAAATACGACTAACGAGGTATATCATGCATGTACCACTGGAAGAGAAAATGAATGTACTAAAGTTGCTGTAAAAGGTTATACGCAATTTGGCGCCAGTGTTGTTGGAGGAATAGCAGGTGGTAATCTGGGTTCTTTGATTGCTGTAGGTGCCTGTGTAGCTCTTGGTATTACTACTGGCGGTATTGGCTTACTGACATGTTCTATTGTAGGTGCCGCTGCTGGGGGATATATCGGAAGTGAAAGCATGAACTTTATGTCAGAATATATAATGGATAAAATAATTTGATGATTGAAAATGTTTTGATTTTTATTGCCACATTGCTATTTGTGCTAGTTGTTATCATTAATTTATATTGCATGTATTATTTTAGGAAAAATAAAAAAGCTTATGATCTACTTCTTTCTGAATATAGGCGTCTTAATTTAGATATTGACATAATTACCAATTATGCCGTTTTCTTCGGTCCATTAGTTAACTATCAAAAGATAATTTGGTTTGTTCGCTTGTATAAAGGCGTAAAAATGAAGTTCACTAAAGATCGCTATGTTCAGAAAGAGGCTTATCAGTTTGTACAATCTTTACCTGACAGTAAGATTCGATGGATACTGAAATTACATCGTCTCTATAAAATTCAGGCGTATATAACTGCCTTATGGCTTATTACGTGTGGTATTCTTTATCTTGTTGTTCACAATCAATAAAAATGGTTGATTTGTATCAGTGACTTAAGGGAATAAATCGTAGGTTTTATATTGGCATCTTTAAAGTAAGCGTAAATGCTTTATGATTTTCCCCATAAATAGACTGCGGGTTATGAATTATGCCGAATCCATTCTTCATATTAAAAGACATGATTAATGATAATGCTGATGTATGTTTTATAAATGAATGATATTTTTATTTGTTTGTCACAACGTTGCTATTTTCGAGATCGGTAGTCTCAGCACGCCAATCATAAAGCAGGAACGCGCTATACGATTCACGATTATTTCGAACAGGGTCGGTCAGTCACTGTGATGGAGCATATTTATCTAACAGCCCGTAAATAATGACCTCATGGCTGCCGACCTTTATCTAACCGTCCCCCAAACGCCGCCGCTTTCCCCGAGAGCGGCGCCGTTTGGGCGCCAATCATAGAGCAGGAATACGCTATGCGATTCACGATTATTTCGAGCAAGGCCGATCAGCAGCCGCCGCAAAGCAGCTGCGATTTCTACACGCCGGGTGGCACCATCGGCCGCGGTACGGATAACAACCTGGTACTGCCGGACAGCGACCGGGCCATTTCCCGGCTGCAGGCGATAGTCCACGTTGCCGCTGACGGGGAGTGCCACATCACCAACCGGGGCAACGTGACCCGCGTTATCCTCAACGACATTCCGCTGGAGCGCGGCCGTCAGGTAGAGCTGCAGGACGGCGATATCCTGGCGATCGACGAGTACCGGATCGAGGTTACCGATCTGCTGCTCGATACCCAGCCGGTGAGCCGGATGGCGAATCAGGCGCAGCCTGCGGCCCCCGCTAAACCTGCGCGGCCCGCGGCCAGCGCCGCGCCGCAAGCGGCCCCGGCGAAACCTGCTCCGGCGCAACCCGCCCCGCAGGCCAGCGCTGACGAGGCGGAGCCGACAGCGGTGCCGACGGAAATCTGGGACAGCCTGATGCAGGAGTTCTCTATCTCCGACAGCATCTCTACCGGAAAGGCCAGGCCGCGGCCGGCGACGGAGCACGATCCGTTCGACGTGCCGGAGCCCGCCGGCCGCAACCCGGAAGATCCGCTGGCGCTGTTCAACGACAGCGAACCGCTGTTCCAGCGTCCGGAGGTGGAAACCGACAAGCTGTTCACCGAAACGACGCCGTTTAACAAAGAGAGCATTTTCGACGACGTGACGCCCAGCACGCTGGTGCCGCCCGCGGAACAGACGCCGGCGAAACCGGCGGCAGAAGCGTCTGAGGACGAGCTGGATCCGCTGGCGCTGTTCGGCGGCGGTTCGGCAAAATCGGCACGCCACGACGATCCGCTGGGGCTGATGGGCGGCGCGCCGCTGACGCCGGTCGACGCCGCACCGTCCTCCGCACCGCGACAGGCCGAACCCGAACCGCTGCGGAAAAGCGAGCCTGACGAGGTGCTGGCCGCGTCGCCGCTGTTCCCGGAATCGTCGGCCGCTGAAGCGGAAGACACGCAGGCTGCCGGTCCGTCCCGATTTGAACAGGATCTTCCGGCTTCTCACGCATCGGCGGAGCCCCACGAGGTGCCGCCCGCGCGCGAAACTCCGCCTTCGCAGGACCCGGCACCGCGGTGGGAAGCGCCCCAGCCGCCGCACGCGCAGCCGGAAAATCCCCCTCAGCCGGAACATGAAGATCTGTCCGGCATTACGCTGCCGACCCCGCAAACCGTCACCCGCCACGCGGCGCAGACGCCAAAAGGGCGGTTGCGCATCGATCCGGTGCAAAACAGCGGATCGGGTCAGGATCCGCAGTCGCAGCCCGCCAGCGGCGACGTGCTGCAGGGCGAACTGCTGGAAGCCCTGCTTGAAGGTATGGGGCTTGGCGATATGCAGCCGGTGCCGCAGTTTGACCGGGAAAATATGCGCCAGCTCGGGCAGATGATGAGCATGTTCTCTCAGGGCACCGTGGCGCTGCTCTCCTCGCGCTCGATCCTCAAGCGCGGCGTGAAGGCGGACATGACCATGGTGCTCGACGACGCCAACAACCCGTTCAAGCTGCTGCCGTCCGGTAAAACGGTGCTGATGCAGATGTTCGGCGCGCGGATGCCGGGCTTTATGCCGCCGAAAAAATCGGTGCGCGACGCGCTGATCGACCTTCAGGCCCACCAGCTGGGGATGATCTCCGGGATCCGCGCCATTATCGCCGCCATGCTGCAATCCTTTAACCCCGAGCAGCTCGAAGAAGAAGCCAAGCGCGACGGTGCCACCTCGCGCCTGTCGCTCTCCTCCACCCGCAAAGCGGCGATGTGGGACTACTTCGTGCGCACCTACGGCGAAACCGCCGGCGAGATTGAAGACGACTTCCATACGCTATTCGGCGAGGCGTTCCTCTACGCCTATGACATGGAGGTAAACCAGTACAAAGACTCACAGAGCGGCTCGGAAGAATAATGGATATCACAACGGCATCACTCTCCCGCCAGGGGACGCGCGCCAGCAACCAGGATCAGACCGGCGAAACCGTCGGCGATCGCTCTGCCTGCTTTGTGGTATGCGACGGCGTGGCCGGACTACCCGGCGGCGAGGTTGCGGCAGAGCTGGCGCGCAACGCGATTTTGACCCGCTTTGACGGGGAAAATCATCTTAACGCCCAGTCGATTCGCGACTACGTTCAGGAGGCCAATCGCGCCATTCTCGACGAGCAGCAGGCGACGCCGGACTACCGGCGGATGGGCACCACGCTGGTCAGCCTGTTTATCGACCGGGACTACAAGCTGGCCTACTGGGCACACGCGGGCGACAGCCGCCTGTACCTGTTCCGCCGCGGCTGGCTCTATCACGTCACCACCGATCACAGCCTGGTCCAGCAGATGAAGGATGCCGGGCACCAGACGGATGAAATCAACAGCAACCTGCTGTACCGGGCGCTGGGCATGGCCAGCGACGGCGCGGAAGCCAGCTACAGCGACGTGGTGCCGGTGGAAGACGGCGACGCCTTCCTGCTCTGCACCGACGGCTTCTGGCACTGCGTTGACGAAGAGCAGATGAAATCGGCGCTGCAGATGGTGAACACCCCGAACGAGTGGCTGACGCTGATGAATCAACTTATTCAAAAAAACAGCCGGGGCGGGCAGGGGTCGCAAGACAACTACAGCGCCGTGGCGGTATGGATGGGCAGCCCGGAAGAAGCGACGCTGCTGCATACGCTCTCTGACGCAGCGCAGTTTTTTCCCCTGCGGGACTGATACAAGGACTTCTATGAAACTCAGGCTAACAGCTATCGCTCTTCTCCTTGCCGCCGCGGGCGCGGCGCAGGCGGAGAATTTTCGCATCGTCCAGTCGCCGAGCCAAAAGCTGGACGTGTGGGTAGACAACGTCAGCGGCAACACCGCCAAAGACTGGTGCGGCAACGACTTAACCCTGCGCATCGTCACCGGCGGCAGCAAATCGCCGAAGGTGCTGGATAACTTCCTGCCGCGCGTCGGCGCGCTGCTTGAGCACCAGTGCAGCCGCTTGAAACAGATGAACTGGTCGCTGGTTGACGGTCAAAACGCGCAACTCGCCCACGGCACTGCGGCAAAAAGTGACAAGTGGGCGGTAAAAGTCGCGGAGGATAAACCCGCCGTCGCGCAGCAGACCGCGGTTCCCCCCGCACAGCAGCAGGCCGCCAGCACGCCGGCGCTGCGCGCCCCGGACGAGGGCATTGAATCCCGCGCCACTCAGGCAGACCGCACGCCGTGGCAGGAGTTTACCCTGCAGGACGGCTGCCGCCTGCGTACGTTCTGGCAGGAGAGCAGCCGGTCGCCCGCGCTGTTTATCCCCTCAGGCAGCGCCGGCGACTGCGAGAAGGGCGGCTGGCTGAGCGGCAAGAGCACCCTGACCCGGCTGGCGGGCGGCGCGGAGCAGTCGCTGAACGTCACCTTCGTTCACGGCTTCCCGGTGAGCGGCCTGCGCGACGACGCTGACGCCAACTCGCTGCTGATCGCCGCCGTAAACAACCAGCGCATGGTGCTCAGCACCGGCAGCGCCGGCCAGAGCTGGCTGATCCTGCCCTACGATGCCGCCCTGAGCAGCTGGAAAGTGAACGGTACTCTGGCGGTGGATATCACCCCGGAGCAGGCCGCGGATGCCGCGCGGGTGCAGGACCGAATTGAAGAATCCCGCAAGGCCTGGGCGCCCTGGTTGCCCGCCGACGCCCGCCTGAACGTGGTGCTGATCGACGGCCTGCTGCCGCGCCTGAGCAATCCCGCGGCGCGCGCCTGGCGCGCGGCCCACTAAGGAGGTGTTATGAATACTCTCTATCAGCAGCTCGGCGACGAGCCGGTCTCTGCCGCCGTGGCCCGGCTGGAGAATGAAATTAAAGCCCGCCCGGCGGATGCCGACCTGCGGGCGGCGTTCGTGCAGTTTCTGTGCCTGAGCGGCAACTGGGCGCGGGCGCTGACTCAGCTTAAAAGCTGGCTGGCGCTGAAGCCCCAGGCCGAGCCGACGGTTACCCTGCTGGAGCAAACCCTGCGCGGCGAACAGCAGCGCGACGCGGTGCTGTCCGGACAGGCCCGCCCGCAGATGCCCGAGGAGCAGTGGCCGTGGCTGGCGAACTTAGCGGATGCACTGGCGGCCGAGCCGCAGCAGGCGACGGCGCTGTGCCTTAATGCGCTGGAGCAGGCCGACGCCAATCCCGGCACGCTGAACGTCATTGATAACGAAGAACGTGCTTTTGGCTGGCTGATGGACGGCGACGCCCGCCTCGGCCCGGTGTGCGAGCTTATCGTTAACGGCCGCTACTTCTGGTTGCCGTTCAGCGCTATCGCGGAAATCCGCTTTCAGGCACCCGCCAGCGTCACCGATCTGGTGTGGCGGCACGCGCTGGTGCGCCTGGCGGACGGCAGCGAGCAGGTGTGCCAGATCCCGGCCCGCTATCCGCTGGGCGAGCAGCCCGAGGAGCGCTTCCTGCTGGGCCGCGCCACCGAATGGCTGGCGCTGGACGATGAGGGCTCGCTGTATCAGGGGCTGGGACAGAAAGTGTGGCTCAACGATGAAGACGAGTTCCCGCTGCTGTCGCTGGACGTGGTGACCTTTGCATGAATAAATCACGGCCAGACGGCGACGCGCTGCGCAGCGGCTGGCAGTCGCGCAGCAGGCAGGACAAGGTCGGCGCCCGGGACAAAATGCAGCCCTCGCTGCTCGACCGCCTGACCGACAACCAGCCGCACAAAACCCAGGAGCCGGCGAACAGCAACCTGATCACCCACAGCACCCTGCGCCGCCACGTCCTGCGCGATCTGCAGTGGCTGTTTAACACCATTAATCACGACGATCCGCAGGCGCTGGAAACCTTCGCCGAGGTGCGGCGTTCGGTGGTTAACTACGGCGTCGCGCCGCTGGCCGGTATGCGGATGTCCGATATTGAATGGCACGACATTCAGCGCAAGCTCACCGAAGCGATTATCAGCTTTGAGCCGCGCATTCTGCCCCAGGGCCTGCAGGTGCGCTGCATCTCGGACACCCGCTCGCTGGATCTGCACAACGTGCTCTCCATTGAGATCAAGGGCCGGCTGTGGTGCGTGCCGTATCCGCTGGAGTTCCTGTTCCGCACCGATGTTGACCTCGAAAACGGCCATTTTGAATTAAAAGACGCGGGGTAAGCTTACGATGGAAGGCAAACTGCTCGATTACTACAACCGCGAACTGGCCTACCTGCGCGAGATGGGCGCGGAATTTGCCGAACGCTATCCCAAAGTTGCCGGACGGCTGGGGATGCGCGGCATCGACGTGGCGGATCCGTACGTGGAGCGCATGATGGAAGGCTTCGCCTTTCTCACCTCCCGCGTGCAGCTAAAAATGGACGCCGAGTTTCCGCGCTTCTCCCAGCGCCTGCTGGAGATGATCGCCCCAAATTACCTGGCGCCGACGCCCTCGATGGCCATTGCTGAGCTGGAGCCGGATACCGGCAAGGGCGACCTGAGCAAGGGCTTCGTGGTGCCGCGCGGCACCATGATGGACAGCCAGCTGCTGAAGAAAAACGGCGTCACCTGCAGCTATACCACCGCCCACGACGTTAATCTGCTGCCGCTGCGCATTGAAAAAGCCGAGCTGGGCGGTATTCCGGCGGATCTGCCGCTGTCGGCGCTGGGCCTCAGCCAGCACGGCGCGGCCAGCGTGCTGCGCCTGCGCATCAGCTGCAGCGGGGCGCAAAACCTGGGGCACCTCGATTTTGACCGGCTGGAGTTTTTCCTCGGCGGCCCGGACATTGAGGCCCTGCGCCTGCTGGAGCTGGTGATGGAGCACAAGGTCGGCGCCGTGTGCCAGAGCGTCGGCGACGCGCCGAAGCGCGCGGTGCTCGGCGAAGAGGCGATCTGCCAGGAGGGCTTCAGCGCCGACCGGGCGCTGCTGCCGGAAGATCTGCGCAACTTCGACGGCTACCGCCTGCTGCACGAATACTTCGCCTTCCCGGCGCGCTTTCGCTTTATCAGCGCCGGCGGGCTGGGAAAACTGATTAGCCAGTGCGACAGCGAGCGCGCTTTCGATCTGCTTATCCTGCTGGATAAAACCGACGAGCGGCTGGAACAGGTGGTGGATGCCAGCCACTTCGCCCTGCACTGCACCCCGGTGATTAACCTGTTTCCGAAAGTGGCCGCCCGCCAGAAGCTTGGCGACGGCCAGCATGAATACCATCTGGTGGTGGATAACCTGCGCCCGCTGGATTACGAGATTTACGCCGTGAGCGGCATTCACGGTAGCGCCGACGGCCAGCGCGACCTGCGCGAGTTCCGCCCCTTCTGGAGTTCATGGCGCGGCGACGCGGGGGACTACGGCGCCTACTTTTCCCTGCGCCGGGAGCAGCGGGTGCTCTCCGAACACGCTCTACGCTACGGCACCCGTACCGGCTACGTTGGTTCCGAGGCGTTCGTGTCGCTGGTGGACGAGCAGCACGCGCCCTGGCCTCAGGAGCTGAACTACATCTCCGCCGATGTGCTCTGCACCAGCCGGGATCTGCCCCTGATGCTGCAGCAGGAGCTGGGGCAGTTTGTGCTGCCCGATTCGGTGCCGGTGAAAACCCTGACCATGCGCAAAGGCCCGACGCCGCCGCGCCCGGCGCTGGCGGAGGGGCTCAGCACCTGGCGGCTGATAAGCCATCTGCAGATGAACTACCTGAGCCTGATGGACGGCGACAGCGGCGAAGGCGCCGCGGCCCTGCGCCAGCTGCTCGGGCTGTACGCCGGGCTGGCGGAAACCGCCGTCGCCCGCCAGATTGAAGGGGTGCGCAGCTGCGTGCTGGAGCCGGTTCACCGCCGGGTGCCGGAGCCGGGCCCTATTGTCTTCGCCCGTGGGATAGGCATCACCCTGACCGTTGACGAGCGCGCCTTCTCCGGCTCCAGCCCCTGGCTGTTCGGCAGTGTGCTGGAGCGGGTTTTCGCCCGGCTGGTGTCGCTTAACAGCTTTACGGAGTTCACCCTCGTCAGCCAGCAGCGCGGCGAAATTGGCTACTGGGGCCCGCGCATGGGCAAGAGGGCGCTGATATGAGCCGCGCGGCGGAAAACACCGCCACCGTACACCGCCTGACCCGGCTGCCGGACGGATTCTGGCAGGGGGTGATGGCCGCCCCCTGGCGCTACGATCTGTTTCAGCTCCTGCGCCAGCTGGACGCGCTCGGCGGCGAGCGCTATCCGCTGGGGCGCGCGCCGCTGCCGAAGTTTGAGGCGCTGCGCATCGGCCAGGCGCCGTCGATGTCCTTTGCGCCGTCAACTCTGTCCGCCGCGCGCAGGCGCGAGGACAGCACCCTGCACGAGGTGTCGATTCTGAGTTTTGGCCTGTTCGGCCCCAACGGACCGCTGCCGGTCCATTTGACCGAATACGCCCGCGAGCGGCTGCACCACCACCAGGACAGCAGCCTCAGCGCCTTTGCGGATCTGTTTCACCACCGCCTGACGCTGCTGTTCTACCGCGCCTGGGCCGACGCCCAGCCGACGGTATCGCTGGATCGCCCGGACAACCTGCGCTTCAACCGCTACCTGGCATCGCTGATCGGCATGGGCCAGCCGGGACAAATGGCGAAAGGGGCGCTCGCCGCCCACGCCCGCTTTACCCACGCCGGACACCTGACCCGCAACGGTCGCGATCCGGAGGGGCTGGAGAAAATTCTGCGTCACTACTTTCACGTCCCGGTGCAGGTCATCGGCAACGTTGCGCAGTGGATGCCGCTCAGCGAGCGGGACCGCGCCCGCCTCGGCGCCGGACGCCGCCAGCCCCGGCTGGGCGTTACCGGTTTTCTCGGCGTGGCGGTGCGCGACGTGCAGCATAAATTTCGCCTGCAGATAGGCCCGCTCAGCATGCAGGAGTATGAGCGCTTCCTGCCCGACGCGCCGGACATCGCGGCGCTGCGCGACTGGGTGCGCCAGTATCTCGGGATTGAATTTCAGTGGGAGATCCAGGTGCAGCTCCGCGCCGAAGAGGTGCCTTCTGTCTCGCTGTGCGGCGGCGGGAGGCTCGGGTACAGCGCCTGGCTTGGGAAGCAGCCGGAGTTTGTGGCGCGGGGGGATTTGGTTTTTGGGGGAGATCGCTGAGGGTGTTTGTTATTTCATTCTTCTCGGTGAGTGGAATGTTCCGTTCACTAACAGGTGGCTGTTTTCCTGTCAGGCTTTCTGCGGTGAACGTGCAAAGGGGGCTCGCCGCCGCCCCCTTTGCAAACCCGGCTCCCGTCCACAAAAATCGCCGCAGCCGGAGTTTAGTTTCATTCTTTGCCGCGAGGTGGAATGTTCCGTTCACTAACAGGTGTCCGCTTTTCTGTCAGGCTTTCTGCGGTGAACGTGCAAAGGGGGCTCACCGCCGCCCCCTTTGCAAACCCGGCTCCCGGCCACAAAAATCGCCGCTGCGCGGGACCTCAGATTATTGCTACTGGCTTTCGGGTACGGCTCGACTCGACATCCTGTCTCGTTTCGCCTCAGCCAGCATCCCTGCTGGCTGCCCCGGCCATCCGCAATAATCTGAGGCGATTTTTTGCCGGATGCACACACCCTCATAGTACGTTTATTAAAAATAATTTATAAAAAACAATGGGATATATTTTTATGTTGTGTGGTTCAGCGCTGTAAAGGAGCTTGTAGTTGCTCAAGGAAGCAGAGTCTTGCCAGTGAACGGAATATTCCACCCTACGGTCAAGAATCTCCCTGAACACCTTACTACCCAAGCATATTTATAACTAACACCGCACACCGCTCTGTACGCCGGACGCAGCATCACCGTCCGGTAAACGACAACGTATTACGCTATTAAATGGAACCGAAGATGTCAGAAATCAGCCGCGCCGTACTGTTCGGCAAACTGGACACGCTGTTGTTTACCTCTCTGGAGAGCGCCACCGCGTTTTGTAAGCTGCGGGGCAATCCCTACGTTGAGCTGGTGCACTGGCTGCATCAGCTGATGCAGCAGCCGGACGGCGATCTGCAGCGTATTATTCAGCACTTCGCGCTGGACGAGCAGGCCCTGACCCGGGACATTATCGCCGCCCTTGACGCGCTGCCGCGCGGGGCCAGTTCGGTGTCCGATCTCTCGGAGCATATCGACAGCGCCGTCGAGCGCGCCTGGGTATACGGCTCGCTCAAGTACGGCGTGAACCGCATTCGCGGCGGCCACCTGATTATCGGCCTGCTGAAAACCTGGAATCTGGCGAACGTGCTGAAGGGCATTTCGTCCCAGTTCAGCCGCATCAACGTTGAGGCGCTGAGCGAGCAGTTTGACGCCCTGCTGGCGGAGAGCAAAGAGAGCCAGCAGGCAATGGCGGAACCCGCCGGGCAGGGCGACGTACCGGCGGCGAAGGGCGCGCTGGCGCAGTACGGCCAGAACCTCACCGAGCGGGCGCGGGAAGGCAAAATCGATCCGGTGGTCGGGCGCGACGAAGAGATCCGCCAGATGGTGGATATTCTGATGCGCCGTCGCCAGAACAACCCGCTGCTCACCGGCGAGGCGGGGATCGGCAAAACCGCGGTGGTCGAAGGGCTTGCCCTGCGCATTGCCGCCGGGGACGTGCCCGCGCCGCTGCAGGACGTGGCGCTGTGGCTGTTGGATATCGGCATGCTGCAGGCCGGGGCCGGCATGAAGGGCGAGTTTGAGGCCCGCCTGCAGGCGCTGATCGGCGAAGTCCAGGCCAGCCCGACCCCGATAGTTCTGTTTATCGACGAAATTCACACCCTGATCGGAGCGGGCGGCCAGCAGGGCACCGGCGATGCCGCCAACCTGCTCAAGCCGGCGCTGGCCCGCGGCCAGCTGCGCACCATCGGGGCCACCACCTGGGCGGAATACAAAAAATACATTGAGAAAGATCCGGCCCTGACCCGCCGCTTCCAGACGGTGCAGATCCACGAGCCGGACGAGGCGAAGGCGCTGCTGATGCTGCGCAGCACCGTATCGCCGCTGGAGCAGCACCACCGGGTGCTGCTGCTGGACGAAGCCGTGAGCGCGGCGGTAAAACTCTCCCACCGCTACATTCCCGCCCGCCAGCTGCCGGATAAAGCCGTCGCGCTGCTCGACACCGCCTGCGCGCGGGTGGCGGTCAGCCAGGGAGCGACGCCGCCGAAGCTGGAAGATCTGCAGCACCGTATTGACGCGCTTAACATCGAAATCGACATCGCCGGGCGCGAAAGCCGGGTCGGCGTCGGCGACAGCCAGCGTCCGGCGCAGCTTGCACAGGCTCGCGAGGCGCTGGAGGCGGAGCGCGACGCGTTGGCCCGCCTGTGGGAAGAGGAGCGCGGACTGGTAGATGCGATTATCGCCCTGCGCGCCGAGATGCACGCTGCCGACGATGAGGCGCTGCCCGCCCTGCGCGAAGCGCTGGACGAGAAGCAGCAGGCGCTGAGCGCCGTGCAGGGCGACAGCCCGCTGCTGTTCGCCGCGGTGGATGAAAACGTAGTCGCCGCCGTGGTGTCCGACTGGACCGGCATTCCGCTGGGGCGGATGGTGAAAAACGAAATCGACGCGGTGCTGGGCCTGGCGGACACCCTCAACCAGCGGGTGATCGGCCAGCGCCACGGGCTGGATCTGATCGCCAAACGGGTGCGCACCTCCCGGGCGCGGCTCGACGATCCGAACAAGCCGGTCGGCGTGTTTATGCTTTGCGGCCCGTCCGGGGTCGGCAAAACCGAAACCGCGCTGGCGCTGGCGGAGTCGCTGTACGGCGGCGAGCAGAACATCATCACCATCAACATGAGCGAGTTTCAGGAAGCGCATACCGTTTCAACCCTGAAGGGCGCGCCTCCGGGCTACGTCGGCTACGGCGAAGGCGGTGTGTTAACCGAAGCGGTGCGCCGCCGCCCCTACAGCGTGGTGCTGCTGGACGAAATCGAGAAGGCGCACCCGGACGTGCACGAGATCTTCTTCCAGGTGTTCGACAAAGGCTGGATGGAGGACGGCGAAGGTCGCCACATCGATTTTCGCAACACCATCATTATTCTCACCTCCAACGTCGGCACCGACCTGATTAGCGCCATGTGCGCCGATCCGGATCTGATGCCGGAGCCGGAGGCCCTGGGCACTGCCCTGCGCCAGCCGCTGCTGCAGGTCTTCCCGCCGGCGCTGCTGGGCCGCCTGCTGGTGGTGCCGTACTATCCGCTGAGCGACGAGATGCTGGGGCAGATTGTGCGCCTGCAGCTGGCCCGTATTCAGCGCCGCCTGCAGGAGAACCACGCTATTATTTCCGACATCGACGACAGCGTGGTGGCGCAAATCGTCCAGCGCTGTACCGAAGTTGAATCCGGAGGACGCATGGTGGATTCGATACTCATCAACACGCTGCTTCCGCAGATAAGCCAGATATTGTTAACCGCCAGCCGCAACGACGAGCAGTTCCGACACCTGCGCGTGACGTTCGAGAATGGCGAGTTTCATTGTCAGTTTGCCGCGTAATAATCATTAAGTGAGTCTTAAACATGACGGATCACGAAAATAACCGGACTGTCCTGAACGCGCTGCCGCTCGGGTACCGTTTTAACGAGTTTGAAATCAAGGAAGTGATTGGCGGCGGCGGCTTCGGCATTGTCTACCGCGCCTGGGACCACCAGCTTGAGCGCACCATCGCCATCAAGGAGTTTATGCCCTCCTCGCTGGCGGTGCGCAGCGATGACATGACGCTGGTGCTGCGCAGCGAGCGCTTCGGCAAGGCCTTTTCCGCCGGGCTGAACAGCTTTATCCAGGAGGCGCGCCTGCTGGCGCGCTTTAATCACCCGAACCTGGTTCACGTCCTGCGCTTCTGGGTACAGAACGACACCGCCTACATGGGGACGCTGTTCTATACCGGCACCACGCTGACCCGGCTACGCGAGCAGCAGCCCGATCTGATCGACGAGGCGTGGATCCGCCGGATGCTGCCGATGCTGTTTGGCGCGATCAAAACCATCCACGACGAAGGCTTTTTGCACCGGGATATCTCCCCGGACAATATTCAGATCCAGGAGAACGGCCTGCCGGTGCTGCTCGATCTCGGCTCTGCCCGCCGCACCATCGGCAACCTCAATGATGAGACCGAGACCATGCTGCGCCCGGGCTACGCGCCGCTGGAGCAGTACACCGACGACAACGAGAGCGAGCAGGGCGCCTGGACCGATATCTACGCCGTCGGCGCGGTGCTGCACACGCTGATTGTCGGCTCTCCGCCGCCGGTGAGCGTAGTGCGCAGCATTCAGGATACCTACGTGCCGCTGGCGGAAAGACAGCCGGCGGGCTACTCGCTGGCGCTGCTCAGCGCCGTGGATAAGGCGCTGGCCCTGCACGTTCAGGACCGGCCGCAGTCCATCGACGAGTTCGCCGAGCTGATTGAGATGCCGGTCTCCGACATTAACGACGTGCTGACGGTGAAAAAGACCGGCACCATGCTGGCGGTGGTGGAAGAAGAGGAGCCGGGCCTGACCGACTGGCGGCGCTACAAGGTGCCGGGGATGATCGCCGCGGGCGTGCTGGCGGGCATTATCGCCGGCGGCCTGCTGTTCAGCGGCGGCGGCAGCGACGACGAAAAAGCACCGGCGGCTGAAACCGCCGGCCGCACGACGCCGGAAAGCCAGCCGCAGGCCGCAACGCCGACGCAGGCTGAAACCGCCCCGGCCAGCGCATCTGCCACCGCGCAGGCGCCTGCCGAAACCGCGCCTGCTGCGCAGCAAGCCGCGCCTGCCGTTCCGGCCGCGGCGCCGGTAGCGCTGGTTTACGTGCGCATCCACGATGGCGAAACCCTCAAACTCAACGGCGAGACGCAAAACGTAACGCCGGGCACCAGCGGCTTCGTGCCGCTGAAGCTGGCGCCGGGCCGCTACGAGCTGGTGCTGCAGAACGGCGGGCAGAGCCGCACGCAAACCCTGAACATCGGTAAGGCGGGCACCTGGCTGGTGAATCCGGCGGGGTAATACGCCGGGTTCGCTTTTTATAGTGAATATAGAATTGAACAAGGCGCGTTAAGTGAATCTGCCGGGTTCGAGTCTTGAGGATAATTTATCGGGGTACTCTTTTGGGCGGTATCGGCGTGAGGCTGTCATCAATTATCTCAGGTCGCTATTTCTGCGATCTATTGGCCCACGGCCGGGAAATGGAGCAGGTTATTGCCCGAAACGACGGCAGCCTGCTGCAGCATTCGACCCCGGAGCTGGAGCGCTGGTTTGACAAACCGCCCGCTGAACTCCCGCGGCAAAACGGTTTCCCACTGGCATTTGTGCTGTTCTGTTTTATTCTGCCTTTTGCCGTGGATTTACTCCTGCTGCTGCCTGCGCTATCCGCACCAGCGCAGGCAGCGCTCTATTTTATTCCTGCAATTCTGCTCACCCTCGCCAATCTGACCGCCACATACCTGATTTCCCGGGGAAAGACCTCTGGTCTGGCGTGGTATGGCCGGGTGCATCAGACGCTCATCTGGCTGACGACCTTTTTATTTCTACGTTCGGCGCTCGCCGGCGAAACCCATCACGCGGTAATGGGCCTTGTCGCCCTGCTGCTGCTGTGCCGCATCATCCTCAACGGACGGGGCTTTATCCTGTTTGTGCTCTACGCGCGAACCCTGCGCATCACGGCGCTGGCCCGCGTGCAGCGAACCAAACTTTGATTAATGGAATGAACGCTATGCTAAACCGAATCACCGTCACGCTTCCCGACGGGGAGCTGCTGTTCTGGAAGCTCGCGGGCCGGGAGGCGATGTCCGAGCCCTTCGCCCTGACCCTGACCCTGCTGGGCACCGACGCGCGCATTGACCGCAGCCGGCTGCTGGGCCAGCCGGTGACGGTCACCATTCCGACCCAGAGCCTGCTGGCCCCGCGCTACATCAACGGCAAAATCACCCGGGTGGCGGTGAGCGCCACCGAGCTGAGCGGCACCCGCTACGCGGCATACGCCCTGACGGTGGAGCCGGACCTGTGGCCGATGAAGCGGGACCGCAACCTGCGCATCTTCCAGGGGCAGACGGTGCCGCAGATAGTGCAGGCGCTGCTGGCGGAGTATCAGGTGAACGTCGAGGACCGGCTGACGGGGAGCTACCGGGAGTGGGAGTACTGCGTCCAGTACCAGGAGAGCAGCCTGGACTTCATCAGCCGGTTGATGGAGCTGGAGGGGATAGCCTACCACTTCCGCCACGAGGCGGACCGGCACGTGCTGGTGCTGACGGACGCGGCGGGCAGCGGGCAGCCGTTCCCCGGGTACGAGATTATTCCGTACCACCAGACGCCGTCGGGGGGCAGCACCAGCGAGGAGGGCATCAGCCAGTGGGCGCTGGCGGACAGCGTGACGCCGGGGATTTACAGCCTGGACGACTACGACTTCCGCAAGCCGAACGCGTGGCTGTTCCAGGCGCGGCAGAACCCGGCGTCGCCGTCGCCGGGGAGCATCGACGTGTACGACTGGCCGGGCAGGTTCGTGGAGCACGGCCACGGGGAATTCTACGCCCGCATCCGCCAGGAGCGGTGGCAGGTGGAGCACCAGCAGGTACAGGCGACGGCAACGGCGATGGGCATCGCGCCGGGACACGTGTTTACGCTGACCAACGCGCCGTTCTTCAGCGACGACGGGCAGTACCTGACCACCGAAGCGACGTACCAGTTCGAGGAAAACCGCTACGCGAGCGGCGGCGACGGCGAGACCATCCACCGGACGGAGTTCACGGTCATCCCGGCGGGGGTGGCGTGGCGGCCGGCGCAGGGCACGGCGTGGCCGCGGACCTACGGGCCGCAGACGGCGCGGGTGGTGGGCCCGCAGGGCGAGAGCATCTGGACGGACCGCTACGGGCGCATCAAGGTGAAGTTCCACTGGGACCGTCTGGCGAAGGGTGACGACACCAGCTCGTGCTGGGTGCGTGTGTCGAGCGCGTGGGCGGGCCAGGGGTTCGGCGGGGTGCAAATCCCGCGTGTGGGCGACGAGGTGGTGATTGACTTCATCAACGGCGACCCGGACCGTCCGCTGGTGACGGGTCGGGTATACAACGAGGCGAGTATGCCGCCGTGGGCGCTGCCGGCGGCGGCGACGCAGATGGGTTTTTTAAGCCGGACGAAGGACGGCTCGTCGGAGACGGCGAACGCGCTGCGCTTCGAGGACAAGGCGGGCGAGGAGCAGGTGTGGATCCAGGCGCAGAAGAACCTGGACACCAACGTCAAGAATGATGAGACGCACAGCGTGGGGGGATCGCGCACCGTCAGCGTCACCCGCGACTACACCGGCACCGTCTCGGGCTCCCACTCCCAGGCCACCCAGCACAGCCACAGCGAGCTGGTCGGCGGCGGCTTTATTCAGCAGGTGCAGGGCGGGCTGGTGCAGGCCTCGGATACCGGTATCCGGCTGGTCTCGGGCCAGTCGGTGCTGGATCTGGGCGCGAATGGCCAGGTCACCCTGCAGTGCGTTAACTTTACGGTAAACGCCTCCGGCGTCGGCGAAATCAATACCGGCGGCACGCTGGATTTAAACATTAACAAGCCGGGCAAGGCCCCCGCGGCGGAGCCGACGCCGGGCCAGATTCAGGCCGCGGTGAAGAACGCTTTCAGTCAGGGAGACGGTAACGCATGAAAAACACCCCTTTTATCCTTTCCGAGGGCGCGCTGGCGCTGCCCGGCGCGTGGCAGGACTGCAGCATTAACGTGCTGCGCTTCCCGCAGCAGGCCGCGACGCTGGCCATCACCCGGGCGTGGGACATCAAGCCGGAAGAGGACGAGCGCTACCTGGGCCAGCAGCTGGAGAAGGTGAAGCAGCGGATGAAAAAATTCACCGCCGGCGAGCCGCAGGACAGCACGCTGGGCGGCCATCCCGCCCGCGAGGTGGCGGTACAGTTTCAGAGCGGGCAGGGCCCGGTGTACGAGAAGCTGGCCATCGCGCGGATTGACGAGCACCTGCTGGTGTTCACCCTCAGCCGCATGGCGCCGTTCGACGATGAGGCAGAGGCGTTCTGGACCGCCATTAAAGCCGGTCTGCAGCCGGAGGCGCAGCCATGAGTGATTACCTCGCCGCCCGCATGGGCGATCCGCTGATCCACAGCTCGGCGCTGGCGGATTTCGTCGGCGCCCTCGCTGAGGGGGCGGTCGTTGTCGGGCTTTTTGCCGCCGCGAGTAGCGGTATCGGGACGGTTATCGCCGTAACTGTTATTGCCGGCCTCACTGTTTCCGGGGGGCTGGAGACGATTGGTAATGCTGCCGGGAAGATTGTCGATAACCTCATCGGCACCGGCCCGCCCGACGCCTTTATCGTCACCGGCTCCGACGATGTTTACATCATGGGCAAAAAGGCAGCGCGCGCCGCCGGCACGGTGAACAGGGCGTCGCTGAACGTCACCCCCGGTGATGACAGCATCAACTGGACCGAGGTGGGCCTGACGATGCTCACCGCCGTGGCGGCGGCAATCAGCACGACACTTAATCCGGGTAGCGCGCTGGCGGCGCTGGCGGAGCGGGTGGGCAACACCACCTGGGACGACGTCGCCGACTTTGGAAAAAGCCTCTGGCAGGGGCTGTCCCAGCCGCTGGTTGAAAGCGCCGATCCCCACGCCACCCCCGCGCCGCTGGATCTGGTGGAGTGCTCGAAGGGCCACGCGGTCACCGCGCAGAACTTTATCGCCCAGGGATCGAAAAAGGTCTTTATCAACAATCAGCCCGCGGCGCGCAACGGTGACAAGAGCACCTGTGAGGCGGAGATCCAGGTCAGCGAAAATTCGCGGGTGCGTATCGGCGGCGACACCATCACGGTGCGCGACATCCGCAGCGGCAAAAATATGCTGGCCTATTTTGCCGGAACGCTAATCGGCGGCGGTGCCGTCAGAAAACTGATCCAGTACGGCTACAGCCGCATGCTGCTGCGCGGGCTGGGTAAAGAGATTATCTGTCCCATCGGCGGTGCCGTGGCTACGGAGGCTATCGCCCAAAGCGTAGGACGCATCGCAGGCGGCGGCGCGGGGGCAAAAATTGCCGCTGCCAGCCATACCGCTTATCCAGTTAACATCGCCACCGGCGCCAAGGTTCTCGCCGGCGAAGAGGACCTGGACTTCGTCCTGACGGACCGCATTCCGCTGCGCTGGCAGCGGGTCTACCACAGCCGCAACCTCACCGCCGGGATGCTCGGCACCGGCTGGATGCTGCCCTTTGAGACGCGCCTGTGGCGGCTGGCGGAAGACCAGCTGATGTTCCGCGACGTGAGCGGCCGCGAGCTGGCGATGGGCGAGGTGCGCCCGGGAGACGTGATCGACTTCGGCGACGAGGGGATGCGCCTCTTCTCCGCCCCGAACGGGGCGATGGTGATCCAGTTTGCCGACGGCGAGCACCAGCTGTACGAGCCGGACCCGGTTCATCCCGGCGAGTGGCGCTTGCACCGCATCTACGACCGGCACGAGAACGTGCAGCACTTTGAGTGGAGCCCGCAGGGGCAGCTGGTGCGCATCAGCGGCGACAACGAGGCGCTGGACGTGGCGCTCGAGTACGGGCGCGCGGGGCGGCTCGCCGCGGTGTACCAGATCTGCGGCGGCGAGCGCCGGCGGCTGGTCAGCTACGGCTATAACGAACAGGACCAGCTTGTCGCCGTGACCGACGCCGACGGCATCGTCACCCGCGAGTTCGGCTGGGACCGCGCCAGCGACATGCTGGCCCGGCACGGCTACGCCACCGGCCTGACGGTGCACTATCAGTGGCGCCCGGCGGCGGACAGCCGCCACTGGCGGGCGTTCGCCTTTGAGGTGCGCGACGAGCGCGACGCGCTGCTGGAGCACTGGCGCATCGACGCCGACGAGGGGCAGCGCACCGCCCGGGTCAGCAGCGACGAGGGCGCGGTGACCGCGCACCGCTGGGACGCGCTGGGACGGATGCTGGACTACACCGACGCCGGCGGCGGCGGCTGGCGGTTCGAGTGGCGGGGCGACAGCGAGCTGCTGGATGCGCTGGTGCAGCCGGACGGCGGGCGCTGGACGTTTGACTACGACGACCGGGGCAACCTTACCCTGGCGCGCGACCCGCTGGGCGGCGCGCTGCTGCAGACGTGGCACCCGCTGTACGCGCAGCCGCAGAAGGTGGTGGAGCCGGACGGCGCGGCGTGGCAGTACGACTACAGCCTGGCCGGCGACGTGACGGCGCTCACCGACCCGGAGGGCGGGGTGACGCGCTTTGAATGGGACGACCGGGGCGACCTGACCGCGCGCACCGACGCGCTGGGCAACGTCCAGCGCTTCCGCTGGGACGAGCGCGGGCAGCTGACGCGAGAGGAGGACTGCTCCGGGTACCCGACGCGCTATCTGTACGACGCGGCGGGGCAGCTGGTCGCCACCACGGACGCGGAGGGCAACACCGAGGGCTACGCCTGGAGCGCGGCGGGCCGCCTGCGGGCGTGGACCCGCGCCGACGGGCGCGAGACGCGGTATCAGTACAGCCGGGCGGGCCTGCTGTGCGGGCAGAGTATCGACGGCGAGCTGGAGCGCCGGGTGGTGCTCAACGCCCGGGGTCAGGTGTTGGAGTCGGTAGACCCGGCGGGGCAGGTGACGCGGTTCGCCTTCAGCCGGTGGGGCCGGCTGGAGAGCCTGACCAACGGCAACCGGCAGCAGTGGCGGTTCAGCTACGCGCCGGATGGGCAGCTGACGCGGCAGGAGGACTATGCGGGTCGGGTGACGGAGTACCGGCACAACCGGCTGCGGCAGGTGGAGACGCTGGTGCGCCATCCGGCCCCCGGGAGCGGGCAGGCGGCGCAGGCGCTGCACTACGAGTACGACGGGCTGGGCCGGATGACCGCGCGGGAGACGGCGGTACACCGGGCGGAGTTTGTTTACGGCCCTCGGCGCACGGCGGTTCGCCGGATGCAGCGCGACGCCTGGCGGGAGGCTATGATTGCCGGGACGGAGCCGGAATGGGCGGAGACGGTGGCGTTCGAGCGCGGCGGAACGGGGCTGCTGCTGGGCGAGGAGAACCACGGCGGGCGCTACGCGCACCACTACGACGCGCTGGGCAACCTGAGCGGGACGACGTACCCGGACGGGCGCGAGCTGGAATACCTGCGCTACGGCAGCGGCCACCTGCTGGAGATGCAGCTGTCGCTGGGCGGTGAGAAGCACGCCCTGGCGGGTTACCGGCGGGACCGGCTGCACCGTGAGACGCGGCGGACGCTGGGGAGCCTGACGCTGGCGACGGGTTACGACATGGCGGGGCGGGTGACGCTCCGGCGCTGCGCGGACGACGCGCGGGGCAGGCTGGTGTCGGAGCGGCGCTACCAGTGGGACCGCGCGGACCAGATAGTGCGGCAGATGCAGACGGACGGGACGCCGGCGCTGCCGGAGGAGAAGTACCGGCAGGCGCAGTGGGGATACGACGCGGCGGGAAGGATGACGCGCAGCGTGCAGCCGGAGGCGGACGAGCGGTTCTGGTGGGACGCGGCGGACAACCGGACGACGGCGGAGCGGCAGCCGGTGTGGAACAACATGCTGCGGCGCCTCGACGGGGTGGCGCGGGAGTACGACGGCTTTGGCCGGATGACGGTGCGGCGCGACGCGCACCGGGACGTGACCCAGCGCTATTCTTACGACGACGAGGACCGCATCAGCGCGGTGGGCATCGAGGGCGACCGGGAGTACGCGAGGGCAGAGTATCGCTACGACGTGCTGGGGCGGCGGACGGAGAAGCGCGTCTGGCGGCACGGGGCAGCCACGCCGGAGCGCACGGCATACGCGTGGTCGGGGATGCAGATGGTGGGCGAGGAGAGCGACGCCCGGCCGGAGACGAAAATTCAGCACGTGTACGAGGAGGGCGGCTTTACGCCGCTGGCGCGGGTGGAGAGCTTTGGCGCATCGGTACAGGTGTACTGGTACCACGCGGAGCTGAATGGCCTGCCGGAGAGGATGACCGACGCGGAGGGGGAAACGGTGTGGCGGGGCACGTTCAGCGCCTGGGGCCGGACGCTGGCCGAGAGCGGGTCGGGGCGCTGGCGCGGGCAGCAGAATCTGCGGTTCCAGGGGCAGTATCTGGACCGGGAGACGGGGCTGCACTACAACACGCTGCGGTACTACGACGCCTGGGGCGGGTGCTATACTCAGGTGGACCCGATCGGGCTATTGGGCGGGTTGAATACGTATGGGTATGTGGGGGATCCGTTAACGTGGGTGGATCCGCTGGGGTTAACGCCTTGCAATAGTTTATCAAAATTGTCTAAACCAGGAGAGGATTTATATGTTGGAACATATAACCAAGTGAGAGGTGCTAATATAAAAAGTGGCCTTAATCCGACTCATACTCCACATCACGCAATTCAAAATGCAGCTAGCCCCACAACGCATGGTAGAGGTATAACTATCAATATGAGAAAAGACCTTCATGAATTAACATGGACTTATAAAAAACCTATGGTTCGTGGGTTAAGTAATAGAGATTATTTGGGTAGAGATATTGCCGACCTTCGAAAGATACTACGTAATGCAGGCTATGAGCGTGATATTGTAAATAGGCAATTGGGCGAGTTAATTAGACAGAATAAAGAGCTCTGGAAGACATTAGGACAATGATAATGACTAAAGAAGAAGCGTTGAAATTTCTTTTAAAGCATCAACCGATGCCCTCAGATAAAGATTTAACTAAAGATATTATCGATAGATATGATGATGTGAGAAAATTTTTTATCCAGCATCCAGATAGTGAAGCTATAAAGCTGTTTCTACGTTCTTTTGGCGATGGAGATGGGTGGGGAGTATATCAGTTAGTAGAGGATTTTTTTTATCAGTGTCCTGAGCCTGAAGTTAAAAGGGAAATAAAAAAAGTGCTTGAAGATGTAAATATATCTGATGGTGTAAGATATTGGAGCACGCAAATAGCAGCGGCATTTAATGATGAAATGTTAAGAGATGGACTTGAAATATCCTTAAAATCCAAAAATCCAGATATAAGTGATGCCGCTGAAATTGCGTTAGGTTTACTTTAGTAATTAATTTTGAGGATCAGCTCAAAATTTAAATCTGCGCTGCGGCAGGGCTCACTGGAGGCTGACGAGCGGTTCTAGCGGCACGGGGCAAATGCGTCGGAGCGCACGGCGTACGCGTGGTCGGGGATGCAGATGGTGGGCGAGGAGAGCGACGCCCGGCCGGACGCAAAAATTCAGCACGTGTACGAGGAGGGCGGCTTCACGCCGCTGGCGCGGGTGGAGAGCTTCGGCGCATCGGCACAGGTATACTGGTACCACGCGGAGCTGAACGGCCTGCCGGAGAGGATGACCAACGCGGAGGGCGAAACGGTATAGCGGGGCACGTTCAGCGCCTGGGGCCGTACGCTGGCTGAGAGCGGGTCGGGGCGCTGGCGCGGGCAGCAGAACCTGCGGTTCCAGGGGCAGTACCTGGACCGGGATACGGGGCTGCACTACAACACGCTGCGGTACTACGACGCGTGGGGCGGGTGCTATACTCAGGTGGACCCGGTGGGGCTGTTGGGCGGGTTGAATACGTATGGGTATGTGGGGGATCCGTTAACATGGGTGGATCCGCTGGGGTTGAGTTGTCGTAATTCACAAAAGCGATTTAATAAGAGAGATAGAATAACTAAGCGTTATGTAGATTTACTCTCAGGGAAAAAACCTGCTGATGTAGAAAAATATTTAAACAGCAAAGGCTGGAAAACTACATATCCGCAAAGTGCTACACCACATAAAACACAGCATGTTATTTTTGAAAAAACAACAAAGGCAGGTGAGATATACCATCTTGACTATAATCCTTCAGGAAAAACACATAATAGTGATTATTGGAAGGTAATAAAACCTAATGATCCAGTAGAAACTGTGTATGGGCGTATTGGGCATGGTGGCTTTGAACGCTATGATAAAATCAAGAACTCTCCTGTTTATGTCGATGGGGTGTTAATGAACTCATGGGGGCAATAATGAATAATATTATTATAGGGCTGGATATGGACATCGTTCCAGGTAAATCTATTGGAGGGATACCTTTAGGCGCAAATGTTAATGACATTATCCGACATATAGAATATAAATATAATATTTCCAAATCTAGTTTTAGTAATGCTACGGGCAATTATTCTTTTTATAGGGTGCAAGGAGGGGCTATATCATTTACCACTAATAATCATGATGTTATTGTAGCATTATGGTGTGAGCCTCCTTACTCGGGTAGCTTTAAGGGGAAGTTATATCCTGGGATCACAGCTCGGGAAATAAGAGATAAATCTAAAAGGCAAGATATTATAAAAGGATATCTTGTAATTGATCAGGACTTTACTATTTATTTTGGCATGCCTGATGACATTGATGATTTTAATTATTTTTCTGATTTGGATGATGAGACTGTTTTTAATGAATTATATGTAGGTAATTTGAAATAAAAAACTGGGAGTGGTATGTCATACACTCCCAAGTATTTTATTTAGCCTAATACATCCTGTTTTACCAGACTGAGCATGCTTTTGACCTGCGCCATGGCCGTCAGCGGGCAGCTTAATCGTCTGAGTGCGATAAAGGGGCTGTTCCGCTGGCTGCTTAAAAACACGTCATCCTCTACAACCCCGCTGGCCTCCTGATGCTGCCGAAGGCGGAAAAGATGCTGCCCGCGCACGTATTCAGTGAGGAGGAAACCCGTTCGGTGCTGGTCAGCAACGACGCCAGAACGCCATTGGGTCTGCGCAACCGGGCCATCCTCGAACTATTCTGGAGCACAGGAATACGGCGCATGGAGCTAACGAACCTGATACGGTGCGATGTGGACTTCAGTCGTGGGGTGGTGTACGTGCGGCAGGGTAAGGGCGACAAAGTGATCCTCTCCTCGTAATATGGACGCCCCCCTAAGCGAGGTTCTGATTTTCAAATTGTTCCGGGCTGAGACCACCGCAGGCACTGTGACGACGCCAGCGGTTGTAATCGCATTCAATGTAATTAAATATCACTGCACGCATATCTTCACGTCTGACCAGACGCTCGCCGTGGATGCATTCCACCTTCAGCGAGTGGAAAAAACTTTCCGCACAGGCATTATCATAGCAACAGCCTTTTGCGCTCATACTGCCGCGTTGACCGTACGGGCGAGGAGAACCACGGCGGGCGCTACGCGCACCGGTACGACGCGCTGGGCAACCTGAGCGGGACGACGTACCCGGACGGGCGCGAGCTGGCGTACCTGCGCTACGGCAGCGGCCACCTGCTGGAGATGCAGCTGTCGCTGGGCGGGGAGAAGCACGCCCTGGCGGGTTACCGGCGGGACCGGCTGCACCGTGAGACGCGGCGGACGCTGGTGAGCCTGACGCTGGAGACGGGATACGACATGGCGGGGCGGGTGACGCACCGGCGCTGCGCGGACGACGCGCGGGGCCGGCTGGTGTCGGAGCGGCGCTACCAGTGGGACCGCGCGGACCAGATAGTGCGGCAGATGCAGACGGACGGGA
>NZ_CAJYMB010000011.1 GCF_913775985.1 uncultured Pluralibacter sp.
CGTTAATGATGAAGCGACACATTACGCACCGCAGGAGCAAACCATGACCCAGCCATTTCAGAACCACAGCGCGCTCAGCAACCGCGACGTCCGCCAGCTCGACCGGGATTACGTGTTCCACTCGTGGTCGGCGCAGGGCAACCTCAACCCGCTGGTGATTGCCGGGGCGCAGGGCTGCGAGCTGTGGGATTACGACGGCAACCGCTATCTCGACTTCAGTAGCCAGCTGGTGAACGTGAACATCGGCTACCAGCATCCGAAAGTGCTGGCGGCGATGCGCGCGCAGCTGGAATCGCTGGTGACGATCGCGCCGGCTACCGCCAATCTGGCACGTGGCGAAGCGGCGAAGCGCATTATCGAACTGGCCCCGGAGGGATTCAGCAAAGTGTTCTTCACCAACGCCGGGGCCGACGCTAACGAGAACGCGATCCGCATGGCGCGTCTGTTTACCGGCCGCGATAAAGTGCTCTCCGCCTACCGTTCCTATCACGGCAACACCGGCAGCGCCATTGCCGCCACCGGCGACTGGCGGCGGGTGCCGAACGAGTACTCCCGCGGTCACGTTCACTTCTTTAACCCCTACCTTTATCGCAGCGAATTTAACGCCGTCACGGAAGAGGAAGAGTGCAGCCGCGCGCTGGCGCACCTGCGGCGGATTATCGAGTGCGAAGGACCGGGGGCCATTGCCGCTATTCTGCTGGAGTCGATCCCGGGCACGGCCGGCATTCTGGTGCCGCCCGCCGGCTACATGCAGGGCGTGCGCGCCCTGGCCGATGAGTTCGGTATCGTGCTGATCCTCGACGAGGTCATGGCCGGGTTTGGCCGCACCGGCAGCTGGTTTGCGTTCGAACAGGACGGTGTGGTGCCGGACTTAATCACCTTCGCCAAGGGCGTCAACTCGGGCTATGTCCCGGCCGGCGGCGTGGTGATTAGCGAGCCCATCGCCCGCTATTTTGACGACCATTTCTTCGCCGGCGGCCTGACCTATTCCGGCCATCCGCTGGCGATGGCCTCCATTGTCGCCACCCTCGATGCGATGAAAGAGGAGGGCGTCGTGGAGAACGCCGCACGCATCGGCAGCGGTACGCTGCGCCCGGGGCTCGACGCGCTGGCGGCGCGACATCAACTCATTGGCAACGTGCGCGGGCGCGGGCTGTTTCAGGCTCTGGAGCTGGTCAGCGACCGGCGGACGAAAACCCCGCTTGCCGCTGCCGATATGGCGGCTATCAAAAATGCACTAACGGAAGCAGGACTGCTGAGCTTCGTGGTGGAAAACCGCATTCACATCGTGCCGCCGTGCACTATCAGCGCCGGGCAGGTGCAGCAGGGGCTGGGGATTCTGGATCGGGTGCTGGGAGGGTTTGGCGCACTGGCGAAGGCGGAGTAACGGAATAGGGTGCCCGGTGAGCGCCGGGCGCTACTGCTTCAGGCGGGTGTCTACCTTTTCCAGAAGGCTTCGCCAGGTTTCGCCCCAGGGCTCGGGCTGAAATCGCCCATCGGCCATGTGGTTCATCAGCGTATTGAGCGCGTCTTCATCCGTAATATTTAATAAAGCAGTAATTTCAGCGGCTGTTTCAGCCCGCATCAGAACGCTATAGTCGAGATAGCTGTCGATAATCTCTTCCAGCGTAGAGCCAAAATCATCATGCTCGCGATTAAAGTAAATGGTGAGCATGCTCCGAACGGCCGGATAGCGGCGGGCGGTATGCTTATCGAAAATGTGTATATTGTCTAAGGGCATTAAGTAACCTGATACATCAATCAAGGGCTAATCCGGCCAGTTAATTATTTCATCTAACCCGGAAAACCGTGCAGGAAAGTCATGTTCATCCATTCCAGGGCTGTCGCTGACAACGGCGCTTCCAGTAGGGTTTTGGTCGTAAAGTTAGCGTCAACAGTATGCGACTGCCAGCCGCCTGGCTCAGTTACTCGCCTGAAAATTGATATGTGGCAAAAACGTCTTTCCATTCGCCTCATAAACAACTGAGTTACTGAAGGAGAAAACCCGACCGCTGTATTGGATATGGAAGGTGTTGCCCTGCACACTCACGCGTGCGGCGCTGCCGGCCGCCTCCATGAAATAGACCTGTTTCGCAAGACTCGCAGGAATATTGCCTTCACGTTTTCCGGAGAGGTAATACCGATAAACATTCGCTACGGTTGCGCCCCCGCCCGAATATTCCGTGACGTAGAGCCAGGTGCTGTCGCTAATTTGCTGCGAGCTTACCAGCTTGTCGTCTGCTCTGCTATCGCCGCCGGTGTTGAGTATTGCGAAACCAATGACGATGACCAGTAATATTGTTGTTAGCATGCAATGTAGCCATCTAATAACCATTTTCAATGGCATATTTTACTCCTTCAATTATCCAATATTGATCCTGCGGATCATCGCCGTAGGGGGCTTCTTTATACCATTTTCCCCATTCCGATTTTGAAGTTCCTGCACGTGATTGTGCCCATCCTGCCCCCATTAATAGGATTTTCAGTGGGATGCCTGCTGCATATCCTGAAGCTCCAAAGTTAAAGTTACCAAATTCTGCCCAGTAAGGATCAAATTGCTTGTAGTCCCATGGGCCTTTGTTACGAACTTTTTGGTAGAACCAGTAATAGATAAAAGGAGCGGCCATATTACGTGATGTACCGTGATTTCGAGCATCTTTCATGTTGTTGCGTACGATACCAATTCCCGGACCTGCAACAGGTATTGAAGACATAATTCATCCTTGAGAATCAAAAAATGAAATTATATGTGAAGAGGAAATAGACTTATACCAGGCCAAATTCTTAAAAGTACTGTTCAAACCTTGAACGCATAGTTGCTTGTTAATGGTGATATTGATATACATTTGATTCGTTTTCATTGTTAAGCTAATAGAGCATTCCTACCTCAACCCTACGTTAAAGTGACTTATATCCACTGAGTCTATTTCAATTTATTAACGGTTAATTTAACGAGTAATATTAAAGGTATTTCCTTTACAAGCCGAAAGATTAGTCTTCCAGTTTCCGATCCATTCTACCGCCCCCGCACCCAAAATCGCAGCGTCACCTTTACCGAAGGGCTAAAGCCCCCGGGCCGCGGTCCGACGCTGCGCGAGGCCTGGATCGCCAGCAGGGCGGCGCGGTCGAGGCTGCGGCTGCCGGAGGACTGCACCAGCTGCGGCTCGCGCAGGCTGCCGTCCACCTCTACCGTAAACCGCACCGTCACCTCGCCGCTGACGGGGCTGGCCTGCGGCGGATAGCGCTTGTGGGTTTCAATTTCGCTGCGCAGGCGCGCCGCGTAGCGGGCCCGCTCGTCGTCGCCGCTGCCGATCATCTTCTGGCGCGTGGTGCTGGTCGCGTTGCCCTGCTCGCTGCTGGCGCGGTCCTTGCCCTGCTGCGGGACGTCTGCCCGTTCGGATGCGGAAGATGCCGGACGTTCGCCCGGCCTTTCGGCGGGTGGCCTGCGCCGCTTCAGCGGTTTGCGAACGACTTTCTCGCTCGCCGTCCGCAGGGTGCCGCTTTCTGCCGTCGGTAGCTTAAGCGGTGCGTTCTCCTCCGCGGTCGCTGCTGCGGGGGGCGCCTGCGGCACGCTGGCTTGCGGGCTGGTTTCGGGTGATGCGGCGGCAATCAGTAATACTGTCAGCGCGTCGGCCTCGCCGGCCAGCGTGATGCCGTTAGCCGGCGGCCCTTCTCTGGCAAATAGCAGCGCCAGCAGGGCCGCGGCGTGCAGAGCAATTGAGAGCAGCAGGCCGCATGGGTAGTCCGGTTTCAAAAACGGAACTCCATCCCGGCGCGTAGCGTGCGTCCCGGCATCGGCATGCTGATAACCGTGCCCGGGTCAAAGGTGTAGCGGTTGGTCAGGTTATCCACGTTGAAGGTCAGATCCAGCTGCGGGTTGACGCGGTAGCGAGCAAACAGATCCACCAGCTTCTCTGACGGGATCCCGACCACCGCTCTGGCGCCGGTGCCCTGCAGCCATCCTTCCGGATTTTGCTTGCCGGAGTGGTAGCGCAGGCGGCTGCCGAGAGTCAGATCGCCGTCCAGCAGCCGCGTGCCGACGGTGAGGTTATAGGCCCGGCGGGGCGGCACGCGCGCGGAGACCATGCTCAGGGCGTAGCCTACCGATGTGCAGCTTGGCCCGACCATCACCTCGTCGAAATAGCGCTCCACCGCCGCGTCGCGGGAGCAAATCTCCGGCTTGCGGTAGAAAGTGGCGGAGGCATCGGCGAAAAAACGCGGGTTGTCGTAGCTGGCCGCCAGCTCCACGCCCTTCATGGTGACGCTGTCAAAGTTCAGGAACGAGTAGCTGGAGCGCCAGTCTTCCCCGCGCTGGTATTTCAGCATATTGGCGGAGATAAAATCCTTCACGTGATTGTTGAAATAATCCACCTTGACGCTAATTTTTTCATCTTTTGTGAAAACGTCGCTGAACTGGCCGCTTACTCCAACTTCCCGGTTCCATGCGTTCTCCGGCTTCAGCGGACGGTTGGGATCGTAATTGTAGGTCTGCGCGGAACGCGTGGATTCAAACAGGCTCGGGCTGCGCCAGGTGCTGGAGGCTTTGGCGTACAGGTCGATATTGTGCGTGACGTGCAGGGTTACCTGGCTGAACAAATCGGTTTTGGCCCGGTTGTCGGTGTGGGTCTGGTAGCGGTAGTCCGTTACGCCGGCCCGGTGGATTTTGCTGCCGAGTGCTACTGTAACCGGCGCATAGTCCAGGGTGGCGTTCAGCCACGCGCTGCGCTCGTGGCGGCGGCCGTCCCGCGCCACCCGATCCTTTTTCGCCCGGGGCTTCATCCGCTGCTCGTCGTAGGCCGCGCCGTACTCCAGGCTGAGCGGGATAGCCCGCAGGCTGCTGCGGTTGCTGAGGTTGATGCCCTGGCGGTCGTCGGTATAGCGCAGCTTGTACTGATCCCCCGCGCGTCCCGCTCCCCAGGCGCCGTTGTGCTGGTCGAGGCGCGCCGCGGTTTTCCACAGGCCGAGGTTAAAATCAACCAGCGCGGAATCCTGCGGCTGGTAGGCGTAATCCACGCTGGCGGCATTCACCGCCGCCGATCCCAGCGACCACTGCGGCATGGCGTCTTTCCCCGGCGGGGAGGTCCAGCTGGTGGTATCGTCGCCGTCGTTAGACTGCTTGTACCAGTAGGCGGCCATCACTTCGCCCGCTTTCTGCACGTGGCGGCGGTAGTTAAACGACAGGCGCTGGTTATCGTTCAGATTTAACCCGAGTTTGGCGATCCCGGAATCGCTCTGGTAGCTGGTGTTAACCACTTCCTGACCCGGATCGACTACCCGATCGTCGCCAAAACGGCGGCTGCCGCGCTTGCCGGCAAAATAGTTGCCGACGCTGCGCCGGGAATAGGCCAGCACCAGATCGATGGCGTCACTTTGCCAGGCCAGCGCCGCGGTGCCCGCGCCGTTATTAAAGCGCCCGCTGTGAATACGGTCGGATAATAAATAACGCTGCTGGCCTGTTTCATCGCCGGGAATATCCGGCTTGCGGTTATTATTGTAGGTGCTGCCTTTAAATAATAATCCAAAGTTTTCGCCGGGCAATAATATATCATCAACGCCTAAGGTTTTCATTTGCACCAGGCCGCCCACCGCGCCGGTGGAATATTTCCCCGGCGTCGCACCGCGGTCAACCTGCACCTGGCTAATGAGATCCATATCGATGTAGGTGCGATCGCTCTCGCCCTGATAGCCGCGGAAGGTGTGGGTTGACTGCAGGCTGCCGTCAATAATGACCGGCACGCGCCCCTCGCCCTGAAACCCGCGCACCCCAACGTCGATGGCACCCGCCTCGTTGCGCAGGCTATTGACCTGTAAACCGCGAATGCCCGACAGCGCGTCGCCGTTGCCCGTACCGCGAAAGCGGTCTATTTGTTCCCGGCCAATAAATTCGCTATCGGATGATTCACGCCGCCCGGTAATATCAATGTCACCCAGCGTCATCTCCCCGCGGTTATCTTCGGCACTAACGGTTGAGGTATTAAAGAAAATAGCTAAAAAGCCGCACAAAATAAGCGGATTGTTTATTTTAAGGTTATTACACATATTAGAAGAAAAAAATCGCATCCCTGGAAATAAGAGGCGCCAGTAAATCACGGTGGGTTATTAATAGTCAAGTGAAATGATAATCATTATCATTAATAAGGGCGCATGTCAGGGGATCGCGCTGGCGCGGTTTGACTCCGTGCGAACAATTGCTGGCTACTGATGATGATCTCTGCTGGTATTAACACGTAACTTCGCTACTTCGAAAGTCCGGATAATAAACAGGAATATCCATGACAGAAATTAACGAATACGGCCAGACTGTAGGCAGAAAGGTTCCCGACTGGCGCGGCGCCGGGGTGCTTGAGCGCCATCCGCTGGACGGCAGGCTCGCGCAGCTGGCGCCGCTCAATGCCGCCGCGCACGCCGCCGACCTGTACGCCGCCTTCGCGCTGGCGCAGGACAACCGCGACTGGACCTGGCTTAACAGCAATCGCCCGGACTCTGTTGAAGCCTGCGCCGCCTGGCTGGAGGAGAAAGTCAGCGATCCGGCGCTGGTGCCGTTTGCGGTCATTGAGTCGCAAAGCGGCAGGGCGGTGGGCGTGGTGTGTTTTATGTCCATCGACCGCGCCCACGGTACGGTGGAGATTGGTCACGTCACCTGGTCGCGGGCCATGAAGCAGAGCGCTATCGGCACCGAAGCAGTGTGGCTTCTGCTGCGGGAGGCATTTGCCTGCGGCTATCGCCGGGTGGAGTGGAAGACCGACTCGCTGAATACCGCCTCGCGCCGGGCGGCGGAGCGTCTGGGATTTACTTTCGAAGGGCGCTTTCGCAATAAGATGGTGCGCAAGGGGCGCAGCCGCGACAGCGACTGGCTGTCGATTATTGAAGAAGAATGGCCGCAGGTGGATGCGGCCCTTCAACGCTGGCTGGCCCCGGACAATTTCGATGCCGAAGGCCAGCAGCTTACCCGCCTCAGAAGCTCCTGAGCGGATCCTTACGCACCGGCGCGTCGCCCGCCACGTAGTAGTCGGCGGTGCTGCGCGGCAGCGGCTGGCGGCCGCGGATCGCGTCCGCCATCTTCTCGCCGATCATGATGGTGGTGGCGTTGAGGTTGCCGGTGATGATCAGCGGCATAATTGACGCATCCACCACCCGCAGTCCCTGCAGGCCGTGCACCCGGCCTTCGCCGTCAACCACCGCCATCTCGTCATAGCCCATTTTGCAGGTGCCGCACGGGTGGAAGGCGGTTTCTGCATGGTTGCGTACGAATTCGTCGAGCTGCTCGTCGCTCTGGCAATCCGCGCCGGGGCTAATCTCGCGCCCGCGGTACTTGTCCAGCGCCGGCTGGTGCATGATTTCGCGGGTAATGCGGATCGCGTCGCGAAACTCCTGCCAGTCCTGGTCGGTAGACATGTAGTTGAACAGGATCGCCGGATGGGCGTGCGGATCCCGCGACTTGATGCGCACGTGGCCGCGGCTCGGGGAGCGCATGGAGCCGACGTGGCACTGGAAGCCGTGCTCTTTCACCGCGTTGGAGCCGTTGTAGTTAATGGCCACCGGCAGGAAGTGGTACTGAATGTTCGGCCAGTCGAACTCTTTCCGGCTGCGGATAAATCCGCCCGCTTCAAACTGGTTGCTGGCGCCGACGCCGGTACCGCTGAACAGCCACTCGGCGCCGATTTTCGGCTGGTTCCACCACTGCAGGGCAGGGTACAGCGACACCGGCTCTTTACATTCGTACTGCAGGTACATCTCGAGGTGATCCTGCAGATTCTCGCCGACGCCCGGCAGCGGGTGCACCAGCGGAATATCGAACTGGCGCAGCAGGGCCGGATCGCCGACGCCGGAGCGCTGCAGGATCTGCGGCGAGGCGATGGCGCCGGCGCACAGCAGCACTTCTTTGCGGGCGGTGGCTTTCGACGGGATGGTGCTGCTGCCCTCCAGCCACTCGACGCCAACGGCGCGCTTGTCGTCAAAAATAATGTGGTCGGTGACCGCGTGGGTTTTAATGGTCAGGTTCGGACGCTGCTTTGCCTGATCCAGATAGCCGCGGGCGGTACTGGCGCGGCGCCCCTGCGGGGTGACCGTTCTGTCCATCGGCCCGAAGCCTTCCTGCTGGTAGCCGTTCAGATCGTCGGTGCGCGGATAGCCCGCCTCAACGCCGGCTTCTACCATAGCGTGGAACAGCGGGTTGTTGCCGTTTTTCGGCGTTGCCACGCTGACCGGGCCGTCGCCGCCGTGCCAGTCGTTGGGCCCGATATCGCGGGTTTCAGCTTTGCGGTAGTAGGGCAGGCAGTCGAGGTAGCTCCAGTGCTCCAGGCCTTTCGCCTGCGCCCAGTTGTCGAGATCCATCGCGTTGCCGCGGATGTAGCACATGCCGTTGATCAGCGACGAGCCGCCGAGGCCCTTGCCGCGTCCGCACTCCATGCGGCGATTGTTCATGTGCGGTTCCGGCTCGGTTTCATAGGCCCAGTTATAGCGCTTGCCCTGCAGCGGATAAGCCAGCGCCGCCGGCATCTGAGTGCGGAAATCAAAGCGGTAATCCGGTCCGCCGGCTTCCAGCAGCAGCACGGTGGTGTCGGCATCTTCCGTCAGTCGGGTAGCCAGGACGTTGCCGGCGGAGCCGGCACCGATAATGATGTAATCAAATTCCATTCATCCCCCTCAGTTAAAACACGGACTGAAATTTAGCCATCTCAACCTGGATGGACTTCACCTGGGTGTAGCTTTGCAGCGTCATCACGCCGTTCTCGCGCCCGACGCCGGAGTGCTTGTAGCCGCCAACCGGCATTTCCGCCGGGGACTCGCCCCAGGTATTGATCCAGCAGATCCCCGCTTCCAGCTGGTGGATAACGCGGTGGGCGCGGTTGAGATCCTGCGTTACCAGGCCCGCGGCGAGGCCGAAGTCGGTATCGTTGGCGCGGCGCACGGCTTCCTCTTCATCGCCGTAGCTGAGAATGCTCATCACCGGGCCAAAGATCTCTTCCCGCACGATGGTCATGTCGTCGCGGCAGTCGGTAAATACCGTCGGTGCCACCCAGGCGCCGTTGTCGAAACCGTCGCCCTTAAGCACGTCGCCGCCGCACAGCAGGGTTGCCCCTTCGCGCTTGCCGGCTTCAATAAAGCGCAGCACGTTTTCCCGGTGCGGGAAGCTCACCAGCGGGCCGAAGTTAGTGCTGTCGTTGAAGACGTCTCCGGCGCGGATGCGGGCCACGCGCTCGACGATTTTCTGTTCAAATTCACCTTTCAGCGCCTGGGGCACAAACACCCGGGTGCCGTTGGTACATACCTGGCCGGAGCTGAAGAAGTTAGCCATCATCGCAATGTCGGCGGCGGTATCGAGGTCGGCATCGTCAAAAATAATCAGCGGCGACTTGCCGCCCAGCTCCATCGTGACCTCTTTCAGGGTCGAGCCCGCGGCGGCGGCCATCACTTTTTTGCCGCTCACTACGCCGCCGGTGAAAGAGACTTTGTCGATACCCGGATGTTCGGTCAGCAGCTGGCCGGTTTCGGCACCGGCGCCCGGCAGAACGTTAAACACTCCGTCCGGCAGGCCGGCCTCGGTATAAATTTCCGCTAGCTTCAGGGCGGTGAGGGGCGTAACCTCGCTGGGCTTGAAGATCATCGCGTTGCCTGCGGCCAGCGCCGGGGCGGATTTCCACAGCGCAATCTGGATCGGATAGTTCCACGCGCCGATACCGGCCACCACGCCCAGCGGTTCGCGGCGGGTATAGACAAATGACGTTTCGCGCAGCGGGATCTGGCTGCCTTCCAGCGCCGGGATCAGCCCCGCGTAATACTCCAGCACGTCGGCACCGGTCACGATGTCCACGCTTGACGTTTCACTGAACGGTTTGCCGGTATCCAGCGTCTCCAGCCGGGCCAGCTCGTCGTTGCGCTCGCGCAGCAGATCGACGGCGCGGCGCAGGATGCGCGAGCGGGCGACCGCGGTCATCGCAGCCCAGACTTTCTGTCCTTCCCGGGCGCTGGCAACGGCGCGTTCGACATCGTCTTTGCCCGCGGCCTGCAGGGTAGCCAGCACTTCGCCGGTGGCCGGGTTAATGGTGTCAAAGGTCTTGCCGCTGGTCGCCGGAACGTAGGCGCCGTGAATGTAGAGCTGTTGGTCGGCGATTCGGGTCATGCTGTTCTCCGTTATTGTAAATTTTCAGGCAAATGCTGGCCGATGTAGCGGTTGGCGAGCGCTTCTGCGCGATGCGGGTCGAAGGGCTCGCCGCTCAGCGCGCCGCGCAGCCAGAGGCCGTCAATCAGCGCCACCAGGCCGTAGGCCGCGTCCCGGGCGGCGTCGCGTCCGAGCACCCGGCGAAACTCCACCGTGATGGTCGACTGCAGGCGGCGGTTGCTGAGCTGCTGCAGCCGGTACAGCGCTGGCTGGTGCATGCTGCTGGCCCAGAAGTCGAGCCACGCTTTCATGGCCGCCGAATGGATCTGGGTTTCGTCAAAGTTGCCCGCCACGATGGCTTCCAGCCGGATTTTGGCGCTGGCCCCTTCCAGGGCGCGCAGCCGGGTGAGGATTGCCTGGCGCAGCTGGCTGGTGATGTCGCGCATCGTGGCTTCCAGCAGGCCGTTCTTGTCGCGGAAGTAGTGCCCGATGATGCCGGTGGACACGCCCGCACGGCGGGCAATTTGCGCAATGGTGGTGTCGTGCAGTCCGACTTCATTGATGGCGTCCAGCGTCGCGTCAATAAGCTGGCGCTGGCGGATCGGCTGCATTCCCAGTTTGGGCATTTCACTGCTCCATCCATAAGTATGAGTTATCTATTTAAGCGGTTTTTAATTGGACGTTCAATATAAATTGTGTCTTAATTGTTAGCGATTTTGATTTCAATGGTTACAAAAATAGTGAGGAAACGGGATGCCAAACCTTTCACCACCCTCTGAAAACAGAGAAAAAGACAAAATCAATCCGGTGGTTTTTTACACGTCGGCGGGGCTGATTTTGTTGTTTTCCCTGGTCACGATTTTTTTCAGTGATTTGTCTGCCGCCTGGATCAGCCGCACGCTGAACTGGGTGTCTGCAACGTTTGGCTGGTACTACCTGCTGGCAGCCACGCTGTATATCGTCTTTGTGGTCTGTATTGCGGGGTCGCGCTACGGCTCGGTCAAGCTCGGGCCGGAACAGTCGAAGCCGGAATTTAGCCTGCTGAGCTGGTCGGCGATGCTGTTCGCCGCCGGTATCGGCATCGATCTGATGTTCTTCTCGGTGGCCGAACCGGTAACCCAGTACATGCAGCCGCCGGAAGGGCAGGGGCAGACGCTGGAGGCCGCGCGCCAGGCGATGGTCTGGACGCTGTTCCACTACGGGCTGACCGGCTGGTCAATGTATGCCCTGATGGGGATGGCGCTCGCATACTTTAGCTATCGTTATAATTTGCCGCTTACTATCCGCTCGGCGCTGTACCCGATTTTCGGTAAAAAAATAAACGGCCCTATCGGCCACACGGTGGATATCGCGGCGGTGATCGGTACCATTTTTGGTATTGCCACTACGCTCGGTATTGGCGTGGTGCAGCTCAATTACGGCCTCAGCGTGCTGTTCAACATTCCCGACAGCATGGCGGCGAAAGCGGCGCTGATTGCGCTGTCGGTGATTATTGCCACCATTTCCGTCACCTCCGGTGTAGATAAAGGCATCCGCATCCTCTCCGAGCTGAACGTGCTGATGGCGCTGGGGCTGATTCTGTTCGTGCTGTTTATGGGCGACACCTCGTTCCTGCTCAACGCGCTGGTGCTTAACGTTGGTGACTACGTTAACCGCTTCCTCGGCATGACGCTCAACAGCTTTGCTTTTGACCGGCCCACCGAGTGGATGAATAACTGGACGCTGTTCTTCTGGGCGTGGTGGGTAGCGTGGTCGCCGTTCGTCGGCCTGTTCCTCGCGCGCATCTCCCGCGGGCGTACTATCCGCCAGTTCGTCATGGGCACGCTGATCATTCCATTCACCTTCACCCTGCTGTGGCTGTCGGTGTTCGGTAACAGCGCGCTGTACACCATCCTTCACGGCGGCACAGCCTTCGCCCAGGAGGCGATGAACCATCCCGAACGCGGCTTCTACAGCCTGCTGGCGCAGTACCCCGGCTTTACTTTCAGCGCGTCTATCGCGACGATTACCGGCCTGCTGTTTTACGTCACCTCGGCGGACTCCGGCGCGCTGGTGCTGGGCAACTTCACCTCGAAGCTGAAGGACATCAACAGCGACGCGCCGAACTGGCTGCGCATCTTCTGGTCCGTAGCTATCGGCCTGCTGACCCTCGGGATGCTGATGACCAACGGAATTTCGGCGCTGCAAAACACTACGGTGATCATGGGCCTGCCGTTCAGCTTCGTGATCTTCTTCGTGATGGCCGGGCTGTATAAATCCCTCAAGGTGGAAGACTACCGCCGCGCCAGCGCCAGCCGCGAAACCGCACCGCGCGCCATTGGCATGCAGGATCGGCTGAACTGGAAAAAGCGCCTGTCGCGTCTGATGAACTATCCCGGCACCCGCTATACCAGCCAGATGATGGATACCGTCTGCTTCCCGGCAATGGAAGAGGTGGCGAAGGAGCTCAAGCTGCGCGGGGCGTACATCGAGCTGAAAAAGCTGCCGCCGGAGCATGATGAAACGCTGGGCCACCTGTCGCTGCTGGTGCACCTGGGGGACGAGCAGAACTTCATCTACCAGATCTGGCCCCAGCGCTATTCGGTGCCCGGCTTTACGGTGCGCGCCCGCAACGGTAAATCCACCTACTACCGGCTGGAGACCTTCTTGCTGGAGGGCAGCCAGGGTAACGACCTGATGGACTACAGCAAGGAGCAGGTGATTACCGATATTCTCGACCAGTACGAGCGGCACCTGAACTTTATCCACCTGAACCGCGAGGCGCCCGGTAACAACATTACTTTCCCGGATGCCGCCACGGAACGTGAGTCAGGCTAACGCCAGAGTGACAACGCTGTCGTCGATCTGCCGCCAGGGAAGGCGGCAGTTTTCCCCCGCCAGCGCCGGATGGAATCCGGCATTAAGACGCAAGGTCAGACTATCGCTGCCGCAGTGAATCACCTCTGCGGTGCTAAATTCAGGAATGTGATTGAGACGAAAAGAGAGCGCTTTGTACAGGCTCTCTTTTGCGCTGAACGCCAGCGTTAATCCCGGCGGGAAATCCAGCCCGCAGGCCTCCAGCACCTTCCGCTCCGCCGCGCCGATAATCCCCGGCGCAATCTCTTCGCAGTGCCCGGCGTCAATAATCTTCTCGATATCAACCCCAACTGGCGTTTTAGCCACCGTAGCCAGCGCGCGGTTTCCGCAGTGGCTGATGCTGCCGTACCAGCCGTCCGGCCACAGAGGCTGGCGGCGGTCGCCCGTTCCGGCAACGTGCTCGATGCCGTGCGCCTGCAGGGCGTAAAACGCCGCCAGGCGGCCCGCCAGATGTTCGGCTTTGCGCTTGACCACCGCGCGGCTAAAGTTCGGGTGATGCGGCAGCCAGCGCAGATCGTCGTCGCTGAAGGTAGCGGGATCAAAATCAACGCGGTGCAGGATGTGTCCGCTGAGAGAAAAGGTGCTGTGGCGGGTGTGCATGGGGCGGTCTCCTGATTCTCCTCCCCGGGGAAGGGGAGGAGCAGAGCATATCAGAAGCGGGTGTTAACGCTCATATACCAGGTGCGGCCCGGTTCGTTATAGGTGTTGGCACCGGCGCCGTACATGTAAGAGTTGGTATTAATATTCCCCGTGGTCTGGGCGTTGCCCTCGCGGTACAGGCGCTTGTCGAAGACGTTGTCCACGCCGCCGGTCAGGCTGACGGTTTTGGTAACGTCCCAGGTGGCGCTCAGGCCGACGATGCTGTACGGGCTGACTTCGCTGCTGTCAGAACCATGTACGCGCTTGCCCTGGTAGTCAAACTTCTTCGGCTTCTGGGTGCCGTACCAGGTCAGGGTTGACTGCAGGGAGAGATCTTCCCGCGCCTGCCAGCTCAGGGTCGAGTTGAGGGTGTAGTCCGGGATGATCGACAGGCGCTCGCCGGTCTCTTTGTTTTTGCTCTTCAGCATGTAAGTCAGGTTGTTGGTCCAGTTAATGGTCTCGCTAACCGGCACGTTCAGCGAGCCTTCCAGCCCTTCCACTACCGCGCGGTGAATATTTTCCCACTGGTAGATATCGGTTTGGTTTTTGCCGCTGCCGATGCGTTCCACCGGCACCGTGCCCGCCTCAATCTTGTTGTGGTAGTCGTTGCGGAACCAGGTCACGCCCGCCTGCCAGCCGTCGCGCTTGAACTCCAGCCCGATCTCTTTGTTAATGCTGGTTTCCGCATCGAGGTTGTCGTTGCCCATCAGGTAGCAGCCGATACCGCTTGCCGAACCGGTGGCGTAGCAGCCCTGGCCCTTGCTGTAGAGAATGTAATTCGAGTTTGTCTGGTACAGGCTCGGTGCTTTGTAGGCGCGGGCGATGCCCATTTTCAGGGTGAAGTCGTCGCCGAGGCCCTGGGACAGGTTCAGGGACGGGCTCCAGTTGTCGCCGGTAACGGTATGGTGATCGAAGCGCAGGCCCGGCGTCAGCATGGTGGTGTCGGTCAGCTCGATATTATCTTCGGCGAACAGGGAGAAGATTTTGGCTTTCGAATAGGGGCTGCGCTGGCTGTTGTCAAAGCCCGGAATGGTGCCGCCCATGAAAGTTTGCGAGTTGGAAAGCTCATCTTTCAGTTTTTGCTGGTTCCACTCGGTGCCCAGCGTCAGGGTCTGGTTTACCAGCAGCTGCAGCGGCAGGTTTACTTCACTGTGCAGGGTGACGTCGCTCAGGTCGGCATCGACAAATTTCTGCGACGCCTTCGGATCGAAAATCCCTTCCGTGCCGCCCGCCAGGCCTTCCGGGGTGCGGGAGTTGCGGGTGTGCTCGTACTGGGCCCAACTGGTGGTGGTGACGCCGTTGTCCCAGCCGCCGTTCCAGGTCAGGGCGTAGGTCTGGCGATACAGGCGGTTAGTCTCTTTGCCGTAGCGATCTTTGACCAGCGCGTTGGTGTTGGTGTTCTGAGTATCCCCGGCATACAGGTTGCCCTGGCGGCTGTAGCCTGCTTCAAATTCCAGGGACTGCATCGGCGCGAAGTCCCAGCGCACCGAGCCGTTAATGTCTTTATTGATAACCCCTTCGCGGCCTGCCGGCATGGTGTCGGAATAGGAGCCGGTGCGCAGGGAGGTATGCCCTTTGTTGATATCCCAGGCGTCGGCCTGGGTCTTATCGAGGTTGCCGTACAGGCGGAAGCTGAAATCCCCGCCCAGCGGGCCGTTGAGGCTGAAGTTAGTGCGCTTGGTGGCGCCTTCGGATTTGTGCTCCGGCGCGTTGAAGTAGGTGTCCCACGAACCGTGCCAGTCGCTGCCGCCTTTTTTAGTGATGATGTTCACCACGCCGCCCGCCGCGCCGTTGCCGTAGCGCGCCGCCGCCGGGCCGCGCAGCACTTCAATGCGTTCGATCATTTCCGGCGGCACCCAGGCGGTATCGCCGCGGGTATCACGCTCGCCGCGCCAGCCCAGGCGCACCGAGTTGCGGCTGGTGACCGGCTTGCCGTCCACCAGAATCAGGGTGTTTTCCGGGCCCATGCCGCGAATATCAATCTGGCGGTTGTTGCCGCGCTGGCCGCTGGTGGAGTTGCCGGTCAGGTTCACGCCGGGCATTTTGCGGATAATTTCTGAGATGTCGCGGGCCGGCGGGCTCTTGCGGATCTCATCGGCGGTGATGGTAGAAACGCCGGGCGCCTGCAGGTTCTGCTGCGCGGCGGTGACGACGATGGTCTCTTCGGCGTCTTCCGCTTTTTTATCCGTCGTTTCTGCGGCCTGCAGCGGCAGCGCCACCCCGTAGATACCCAGATTGACCCAAAGAGCCAGTGATTTTAATTTGCTGTGCATGCTGTTATTACCCCGTTTGTCAAAACGCATCACCGGGTTCCTGTGAAATCAGCCTTCCCGATGGCTAAATAATGCAAAGTGCCCTTAAACCAAGCGCGGCAATACGCTATTGCAAATGCAAATAGTTATCAATAATATTATTAATAATTTATTACGCACGACGCAAAATTTCACAGCGGTTACGGAGTGAGCTTGACCGAGAGAGTTACGACAGGCAGTGAAGCCTGGTGGGCGCGCCTTCGCGGGCCCGAATGGCAGCGTGAAGGCAGCCGCTGCCGGGTTACCTTTTACTGGCGCGATCCCGCGGGCACCGAGCGGGAATCAGCCATCCGCCGGGTCTGGCTGTATGTCACCGGGGTCACCGATCACCATCAAAATGCCGTCCCGCAAACCCTTCAGCGCCTGCCGGGCAGCGACGTCTGGCAGCTGCAAATAACGCTGCCGTCCAGCTGGCGCGGCAGCTACTGCCTAATCCCTTCCGCACGCGATGACGATTTCGACCCGGCGCTGTTCACCGGCGGCGCGCCCGACCGCGCCCTGCTGCGCGAAGGCTGGCGCCGGCTGCTGCCCCGGGCGATAGCCGATCCGCTGAACCCGATTAGCTGGCGGGGCGGGCGCGGGCATCCGGTTTCCGGCCTCTCGCTGCCCGACGCGCCGGAACAGCCCGGCTGGGACCGGACAGAAGAGCCCTGGTCGCCGCCGGACATCATTGAGTGGCGCAGCGTGCGGCTGCGCAACGCGCGGCGAGTGTGGATTTATACCACCGGCGACGCCGGGCCGGAGCCGCGCCCGCTGGCGCTGCTGCTGGACGGCCAGTTCTGGGCCGAAAGCATGCCGGTGTGGCCCGCCCTGGCGGCCCTGACCCGCGAAGGCAGGCTGCCGCCGGCGGTATACGTGCTGGTGGACGCCATTGATACCGCCCACCGCAGCGCCGAGCTGCCGTGCAATCACGATTTCTGGCTGGCGCTGCAGGAAGAGCTGCTGCCGCAGGTTCGCCAGCTCGCGCCGTTTAGCGACAAAGCTGAGCACACGGTGGTGGCCGGGCAGAGCTTCGGCGGCCTGGCGGCGCTGTTTGCCGGGCTTTACTGGCCGCAGCGTTTTGGCTGCGTGCTGAGCCAGTCCGGCTCCTTCTGGTGGCCCCGGCGCGATGCCCGCAGCGGCGGGATCGTCATTGAACAACTTGCCCGCGGCGACGTAACGCCGCGCGGGCTTCGCCTGTGGCTGGAGGCGGGCCGGCGCGAGCCGGTCATTTTCCAGGCCGCGCAGGCGCTTTTGGCCGAGCTGCAGCGCCTGGGGCAGCCCGTTTTCTGGCATCCGGTTGACGGCGGCCATGACGCGCTGTGCTGGCGGGGTGGACTTACCGCCGGGCTGATCCAACTCTGGCAGCCCCTGACGGACAGCTAAAAGCGCTTTATCCGAGGAGTTTGGTATGCAAGTCAGTAATCCCTTCGACGACGCGCGGGGACAATTCTACATTTTACGCAGCGGCCAGGGCGCGTTCAGCCTCTGGCCGCAGCAGTGTGCGCTACCGCCAGGCTGGGACATCGTTTGCGAGCCGCAGCCGCTGGATAACTGCAACGCCTGGCTCGCCGACGGCTGGACGACCCTGACCCCTGACTATTTCGCCGGAGTCCGTCATGAGTGAACCTTTACCGCTGGTTGCCGCCCAGCCCGGCATCTGGATGGCCGAGCGGCTCTCCACGCTGCCTAACGCCTGGAGCGTGGCGCATTATGTTGAGCTGGAAGGCGCTATCGACGCCGTTCTGCTGCAGCAGGCTATTGTCCGGGGGCTGGCCGACGCCGACACCCTGCGCCTGCGTTTTGAGGAGCGCGACGGTGAGGTCTGGCAGCGCCTCGACCCGGCATGGACGCCGCCGACGCCTGCCATTGACGATTTACGCGCGGCTGACGATCCTCTCGCCGCCGCTGACGCCATTATGCGTGCCGATCTGGCGCAGAATACCCGGGCGGACAGCGGTAATCCGCTGCTGTGCCACCGGCTGCTGCGCGTCGGGGAAGCCCGCTGGTTCTGGTACCAGCGCTATCACCACCTGCTGGTAGACGGCTTCAGCTTCCCGGCGATCACCCGCCACATCGCGCACATCTACGCCGCGCTGCAGCGCGGGGACGCGCCGCCCGCATCGCCGTTTACCCCCTTTACTGAGGTGGTTGAGGAGTATCAGCGCTATCGCGACAGCGAAGCTGTGAGTCGGGATAAAGCGTTCTGGGCTGCGCAGCGTGCGGCGCTGCCGCCGCCGGCCTCCCTTTCCACCGCGCCGCTGCCGGGACGCGCGGCAACGACTGACATCTGGCGGCTGAAGCTGACCGCCAGCAGGCAGGCGTTCAGCCGCCTGGCGGCCTCGGCGGGCGCGGTGCAGCCCACCGATTTGGCCCTCGCCCTCGCGGTGCTGTGGCTCGGGCGCCTGTGCGGGCGCAGCGACTACGCCGCCGGCTATATCTTTATGCGCCGCCTCGGATCGGCAGCGCTGACCTCTACCGCGCCGGTGCTTAACGTGCTGCCGCTGGCGGTAACTATTCAGGCAGAAGAAACGCTGCCGGCGCTGGCTGCCCGGCTGGCGGCGCAGCTGAAAAAGATGCGCCGCCACCAGCGCTACGATGCCGAGCAGATCGTCCGCGACGGCGGAAATGCGGCGGGAGACGAGCCGCTGTTTGGTCCGGTATTCAACATTAAAGTGTTTGATTATCAGCTGGCGCTGCCGGGCGTTACTGCCACCACCCACACCCTCGCCACCGGCCCGGTCAACGATCTGGAGCTGGCGCTGTTCCCGGATGAGGCCGGCGGCCTGTCGGTAGAGATTCTGGCAAACCGCCAGCGCTACGGCGAGGCCGAGCTGCGCCGCCACGCCGCCCGGCTGGAGGCGATGCTCGCCCAGTTTGCCGCCCGTCCGGGGCTCTCCTGCGGCGAGGTCGATCTGGTGTCTGACGAAGAGCGGCAGCGGCTGGCGGAGATCAACAGCACAGCCGAGGCGGTGGAGGAAACCACGCTTAGCGCGCTGGTAGCCCGCCAGGCGGCGCTAACCCCGGACGCCCCGGCGCTGGCGGACGCACGTTATACCTTTACCTATCGCGAAATGCGCCAGCAGGTAGTCGCGCTGGCTAACCAGCTGCGGACGCGGGGCGTGAAGCCCGGCGACAGCGTGGCGGTGGCCCTGCCGCGCTCGGTGTTCCTGACGCTGGCGCTGCACGCTATTGTTGAAGCGGGTGCCGCCTGGCTGCCGCTGGACACCGGCTATCCCGACGACCGGCTGCGGATGATGCTGGAAGATGCCCGCCCGTCGCTGCTGATTACCTCTGAGGACCAGCGCCACCGCTTCCCGCAGGCGGAGATCTTAAGCTACGACGCGCCGCTGCCCGCGGCAGACGGCGCACCGCTGGATCTTTCGCGCCCGCAGCATACCGCCTACATCATTTTTACCTCCGGCTCCACCGGGCGCCCGAAAGGGGTTATGGTCGGGCAAACCGCTATTGTTAACCGCCTGCTGTGGATGCAGGCGCACTATGCGCTGGGCCACGACGACGTGGTGGCCCAGAAAACCCCGTGCAGCTTCGATGTGTCGGTGTGGGAGTTCTGGTGGCCCTTTATCGCCGGGGCGAAGCTGGTGATGGCTGAACCGGAGGCCCACCGCGATCCGCTGGCAATGCAGCGCTTCTTCGCCCATTACGGCGTCACCACCACCCACTTTGTTCCCTCGATGCTGGCGGCGTTTGTGGCCTCTCTGGACAGCGAAAGCGTGGCTTCCTGCCGCAGCCTGCGGCGGGTGTTCTGCAGCGGCGAAGCGTTGCCGGTGGCCCTGTGCCGCGAGTGGGAGCAGCTGGCCCGCGTGCCGCTGCACAACCTGTACGGGCCGACGGAAGCGGCGGTGGACGTCAGCTGGTATCCGGCGTTTGGGCCGGAGCTGGCGGCGGCCACCGGCAACAGCGTGCCGATCGGTTTTCCGGTGTGGAATACCGGCCTGCGCATTCTCGATGCCGGGATGCGCCCGGTGCCGTTCGGCGTGGCGGGGGATCTTTACCTGACCGGCGTCCAGCTGGCGCAGGGCTATCTCGGCCGCCCGGATCTTACCGCCGGGCGCTTTATCGCCGATCCTTTTGCTCCCGGCGAGCGGATGTACCGCACCGGAGACGTGGCCCGCTGGCTGGAAAACGGCGCGGTGGAGTACCTCGGGCGCAGCGACGATCAGCTGAAAATTCGCGGCCAGCGCATTGAGCTGGGCGAAATCGACCGCGCGATGCAGGATCTGCCGGGCGTGGCGCAGGCAGTGAGCCACGCCTGCGTCTTCAACCCGCCCGCCGCCACCGGCGGCGACGCCCGCCAGCTGGTAGGCTATCTGGTGTCCGCCTCGGGCCAGCCGCTGGACAGCGACGCCCTGCTGGCGCGGCTGCGCGAGCAGCTGCCGGCGCATATGGTGCCGGTGGTGCTGCTCCAGCTGGAGGCGCTGCCGCTCAGCGCCAACGGCAAGCTGGACCGCAAGGCGCTGCCGCTGCCGTCCCTGACGCCAAAAGCGGCGGGCAGGGCGGTAGAAGGGGATATTGAAACTGCGATAGCGGAGGCCTTCAGCACGCTGCTCGGCTGCGAGGTGAACGATGTTGAGGCCGACTTCTTCGCCCTCGGCGGGCACTCCCTGCTGGCAATGCGCCTCGCCGCCGCGCTAAGCCGCCGCTTTGACCGTCAGGTCACGCCGGGACAGGTGATGGTGGCCTCTACGGTCGGCAAGCTCAGCGCGCTGCTGGCCCGGGCGGACGACGCCAGCGCCCGCCAGATGGGCTATGAAACGCTGCTGCCGCTGCGCGAGAGCAGCGGCCCGACCCTGTGGTGCTTCCATCCGGCGTCCGGCTTTGCGTGGCAGTTCAGCGTGCTGGCCCGCTGGCTGAGCCCGCGCTGGTCGATTACCGGCATCCAGTCGCCGCGCCCGGCGGGGCCGATGGCCAGCAGCGAGACGCTGGACCAGCTGTGTGACGCACATCTACATACGCTGCTGGCGCAGCAGCCGCACGGGCCCTACTACCTGTTCGGCTACTCCCTCGGTGGAACCCTGGCCCAGGGCATTGCCGCCCGCCTGCGCCAGCGCGGCGAAGAGGTGGCGTTCCTCGGCCTGCTGGACACCTGGCCGCCGGAGACGCAAAACTGGGCGGAAAAAGAGGCCAACGGCCTCGATCCTGAAGTGCTGGCTGAAATTGGCCGCGAGCGGGAGGCATTTCTCGCCGCCCAGCAGGGACAGGGTTCTGAGGCGCTGTTCAGCACTATCGAGGGTAACTATGCCGATGCGGTGCGCCTGCTGACTACTGCCCACAGCGTGCCCTTTGACGGTAAGGCGACGCTGTTTGTTGCTGAGCAAACCCTGACGCCGGGCATGGAGCCGCAGGCGATCTGGGCACCGTGGGTGGCAGAGCTGGAGGTATACCGCCAGGACTGCGCCCACGTGGAGATAATTTCTGCCCGGGCGTTCGACACCATCGGCCCGATTTTGCAGCGTATTCTGGCTTAGTCCGCATACTCCCCTCGTTGAGGGGAGTTTTTTCCCTTTCTGCCAATTATTCCATTCAGGAATGATTTCTATTATTTAAATTCACTTCCCGCCTCAATCCCGCCTGATATACTCGCCTTCTCTTTTTGTATGACAAATAGGGCGCACCGTTATGGCGACGTCACGGGGTATTGAACAGATGGAAAATATACTGGAAGTCCAACATAAAGTTGATCACTGGCAGCGCATTTGCGGCGAGCTGCTCGCCAAAGCCGATATCGGGATAAACGGCTCCCGCCCCTACGATATTCAGGTCAAGAATCCGAAGTTCTACAAGCGGGTGCTGCAGCAGGGCTCGCTGGGGCTCGGCGAAAGTTACATGGACGGCTGGTGGGACTGCGCGCAGCTGGACGAGTTTATCGCCCGCATCGTGAAGGCCGATCTGGAATCCTCGCTGAACATGAACCTGCAGGATATGCTGCGTATTGCCGGGGCGCGGATGGTGAATCACCAGACAAAAAAGCGCGCCTGGATCGTTGGCAAGGAGCATTACGATCTTGGCAACGATCTGTTTGCGCTGATGCTCGATCCGTGGATGCAGTACTCCTGCGGCTACTGGAAGGAGGCGCAGACACTGCACGAAGCCCAGCAGGGGAAGCTCAAAATGATTTGCGAGAAGCTGCAGCTGGCGCCGGGGATGACGCTGCTGGACATCGGCTGCGGCTGGGGCGGGCTCGCCGCCTACGCCGCCGAGCACTACGGCGTTAAGGTCACCGGACTGACGATCTCGGCGGAGCAGCAGGCGTTTGCCCAGACGCGCTGCGGGCACCTCGACGTGGAGATCCTGCTGGAGGACTATCGCGATCTCGACCGCCAGTTTGACCGGATCGTCTCCGTCGGCATGTTCGAGCACGTCGGCCCTAAAAATTACGATACCTATTTCCGGGTGGTGAACAAAAACCTGCGTCCGGACGGCATCTTTTTACTGCATACCATCGGCTCCAACAAAACCGATCTCAATGTCGATCCGTGGATCAATAAATATATCTTCCCCAACGGCTGCCTGCCGTCGGTGCTGCACATTGCCAGCGCCAGCGAGCCGTACTTCGTGATGGAAGACTGGCACAATTTCGGCTGCGATTACGACAGAACCCTGATGGCCTGGAACGCGCGCTTTCAGGAGAGCTGGCACCTGATCGAAGAGAACTATTCGCCGCGCTTTCGGCGGATGTTCACCTACTACCTGAATGCCTGCGCCGGCGCGTTTCGCGCGCGCAATATTCAGCTCTGGCAGGTGGTATTCACCCACGGCGCCGAAGGCGGCCTGCGGGTCTCCCGCTAGGGAAGACTCAGCCTGCCGAGCGGCACCACCAGCGGCGTGCCCGCCACCGGATCGGGAATTATCGTGCAGCGCATGCCGTAAAGGCGCTCGATAAGATCGGCGGTGACGATCTCCCCCGGCGCGCCTTCGGCGATGATTTTGCCGTCCCGCAGGGCGATCAGGTGGGTGGCGTAGCGGCAGGCCTGATTGAGATCGTGCAGCACTGCCGCCAGAGTGTAGCCCTGCTCGCGGTTGAGGGCGCTCAGCAGCTCCATCAGGTCAATCTGGTAGCTGATATCAAGCCAGGTGGTTGGCTCGTCGAGCAGCATAATCTGCGTCTCCTGGGCCAGCACCATCGCGATCCACGCCCGCTGGCGCTGGCCACCGGAGAGGGTATCTACGCTCTGATCCGCCAGCGTCGTCACGCCGGTGGCCTGCATCGCCCGCGCTACCGCCTCGTCGTCCTCTTTGCGCCAGCGGGCGAACAGCGGTTGGTGCGGATAGCGCCCGCGCGCCACCAGCTCCTGTACCGTAATATCCCCCGGCGTGGTGGCGTTCTGCGCCAGCAGGCCGATGCGCCGCGCCACTTCTTTACTGGCATAACGCTGGATCTGCTCGCCGTCCAGATAGACGTGGCCGCTCTGCGGCGTCATCAGGCGGCTCAGGGTGCGCAGCAGCGTGGACTTGCCGCAGCCGTTGGGGCCAATGATTGCCGTGAAGTGGCCGTCAGGAATGGCGACGCTCAGGCCGTCGGCAATGATTTTTTTGCCGTAGCCCAGCGTTAGCTGCTCCCCGCGCAGGCGGGCTTCTGTGGTGCTCATCGTTTCCGGGACTCCTGAATCAGCAAACCAATAAGGTACAGGCCGCCAATGCTGACGGTGACAACCCCTACCGGCAGCTGGTAGGGCATAAACAGGCGCTGGGCGCAGAGATCCGCCAGCGACAGCAGCAGCGCGCCGCACAGCGCCGCCTGGGTCAGGCCCCAGCGGGCGGTGCCGCTCAGGCGACGGGCGATGTGTGGCGCCACCAGCGCAATAAAGGAAATCGGCCCGGCGACGGCGGTTGACGCGGCGGTAAGCAAAACCGCCACCAGCATCAGCAGCAGGCGGGAGCGCTCGACGCTGACCCCGAGCGCGCAGGCGGTATCGTCGCCCATCTCCAGCAGACGCATCCGCCGGGCCAGCAGCGCCGCCGCCGCCAGCATCAGCGCGATCAGCGGCGTGGCGGGCAGGGTTTTCGCCCAGGTCAGGCCGTTGAGCGAGCCGGCGTACCACAGCCCGGCGGAGAGCGCCGTTTCCAGCGAGGCTTTCAGCAGCAGCCAGGTATTAAACGCCATCAGCATCGCCCGCAGGCCGATGCCGATAATAATCAGCCTGAAGGTGTCGATGCCGTTGCGCCACGCCAGCGCCCAAATGGCGAGGGACGTTACTACCCCGCCGGCCATCGCCACAAACGTTGTCGCCGTCGGATGCTGGCCAAACAGCACCATCGACAGCAGCACGCCGCTCCAGGCGCCGACGTTCAGCCCCATCACGTCGGGACTGCCCAGCGGGTTGCGCAGCAGCGACTGGAAAATGGCGCCGCTCACTCCCAGCGCGGCGCCCACTACCAGCGCCATCACCACCCGCGGCAGTCGCCATTCGGTGACCACCAGCGCCACGTTACGCGGCGCGCTGCCGGTAAGGGCCTGAAGCACCTGATTCACCTCAAGCGGTACGGCACCGCTGCACAGTCCCCAGATAGAAACCAGCAGCGCGGCGATAATCAGCAGAACACAGGTCAGCAGCAGGCGGCGGGAAGGGGCGATCACCGGACACCTCCCGGACGGCGGCGCACCAGGAATATCAGCACCGGCGCGCCGATAAAGGCGCTCACCACCGAGACCCGCATCTCGCCGGGCACCAGCAGGCGGCCGATCACGTCGGCAATCAGCAGCAGGGCGGGAGTAGCAAGCAGGGTCACCGGCAGCGACCAGCGGTGATCCGCTCCCGCCAGCCAGCGGGCGACGTGGGGCATCATCAGTCCAATAAAGGCAATCGGACCCACCAGCGCGGTGGCGCCGCCGCTGAGGACGGTGATGGCCAGCAGTCCCAGCAGCTGGGTGCGGGCCACTTTATTGCCCAGCGCGGTGGCGGTATCGGTCCCGAGGTTAAGGCTGTTGAGGCTGCGGCTCAGGCCCAGCGCGAGGGCGATAGCCGCCAGCACCGGCAGCACCACGACCTTCAGGGTTTGCAGCGAGCGAATATCCAGCGAGCCAGCCTGCCAGAAGCGCAGCTGGTCGTACACGTCGGGATTGAGCAGGGCAATGCCGTTGGTGAGCCCCTCCAGCACCGCGGCCAGCGCCACGCCTGCCAGGGTCAGGCGCACCGGGCTCAGCTGCCCGCCGCCCTGGCTGCCGGTAAAGGCCACCAGCAGCGAGGCGGCCAGCGCGCCGCAGAAGGCGAGGCTCATCTGCTCCAGCGGGGAGCTAAAGCCGAACAGCGCCGCGCCGAGCACGATGGCGAAGCTGGCCCCGGAGTTGACGCCGAGAATGCCGGGATCCGCCAGCGGATTGCGGGTAAGGGTCTGCATCAGCGCCCCGGCAAGGCCGAGGGCCGCCCCGGCCAGCAGGCCGGCCAGCGTGCGCGGCAGGCGGGCGTCGAGCACGACAGTGCAGTCCGCGCTGCGGCAGGTGCCGCTCAGGGCGTCCATCACCGTGGAAACGGGAAGCGGTCGGGCGCCGATCAGCAGGCTGAGCGCGGCGGCAAGCAGTAAAAGTATGAAAAAACCGGGCACCGCGACGGCGCGCTGTGCGGCGGGGGAGAACGACATATCTACATCCCTGAGTTGATAATGATAGTGCTTATCGTTATCGATCTTATCTTGATATGGTACCATGTGCGAATAAAAAAATGGTATTGAAAGATTGTCTAAGGCCTACTCCCACATGGAAAAACAATCCCGGCTGCTCAACCTCAGCCTGCTAAAAACCCACCCGGCGTTTCGCGCCGTTTTTATCGCCCGCTTTATCTCTATTCTGTCGCTGGGGCTGCTCGGCGTTGCGGTGCCGGTGCAAATCCAGGCGATAACCCACTCCACCTGGCAGGTGGGGCTAGCGGTGACGCTGACCGGCTGCGCGATGTTTGTCGGGCTGATGCTCGGCGGCGTGCTGGCGGACCGCTACGAACGTAAAAAACTGATTCTGCTGGCGCGCGGCACCTGCGGTATCGGCTTTCTCGGCCTGTGGCTGAATGCCATGCTGCCGGCACCGTCGCTGGCGGCGATCTACCTGCTGGGGATCTGGGACGGGCTGTTCGCATCTATCGGCGTAACCGCGCTACTGGCGGCAACGCCGGCGCTGGTGGGCCGGGAAAACCTGATGCAGGCGGGGGGGATTACCATGCTTACCGTGCGGCTGGGATCGGTGATCTCGCCTATGGCCGGCGGCCTGCTGCTGGCGAGCGGCGGCTTTTCTTGGAACTACCTGCTGGCGGCCATCGGTACCTTTATCACCACCTTAACTCTGCTGCGCCTGCCGCTGCTTCCGCCGCCGCCGCAGGTGCGCGAGCACCCGCTGACCTCGCTGCTCACCGGGCTGCGCTTTTTGTTTAACAGCCCGCTGATTGGCGGCATCGCGCTGATGGGCGCGCTGCTGACGATGGCGAGCGCGGTGCGCGTCCTCTATCCGGCGCTGGCCGCGGGCTGGCAGATGTCGGCGGCGCAGATTGGCCTGCTGTATGCGGCGATCCCGCTGGGGGCCGCCTTCGGCGCGCTCACCAGCGGCAGGCTGGCGCAGCATCCGCGGCCGGGTGCGCTGCTGCTGGGCACCAGCGTGGGCGCGTTTGCTGCTATTGGCCTGTTTAGTCTGATGCCGCTGTGGCCGCTGGCTGCCCTGTGCCTGGCCCTCTTCGGCTGGCTCAGCGCCCTCAGCTCCCTGCTGCAGTACACCCTGATTCAGACTCAGACCCCGGAAGGGATGCTGGGACGCATTAACGGACTGTGGACGGCGCAGAACGTCACCGGCGACGCCATTGGCGCGGCGCTGCTCGGCGGTTTCGGAGCGGTGCTGGCACCGGCGGCGGCGGCGAGCGTCAGCGGCTGGATACTTGCCGCCATCGGCGGGCTGCTGGTGCTGGCGCTCGGGGAGCTGCGGCGCTTTCGTCAGGCGCCGCCGTCTCCCTCCCCAGAGGCAGGCCCGGAGAAGGTGTTAACCAAATAGCGCCTGCAGGCGATTAAGTACCTGCATGGCGCTGTAGTAGTCGAGGCGGAAAGTGCCTGCGCCGAGGGCGTAAACCCGCTTCTCTTGCACCGCCGGCAGGTGCGCCAGCAGGGGATTGGCGTATACCGCGTCGGCGTCCTGCTGCTCGCCGGCGAACAGGAACAGCGATTTGCCGTTCAGCCCGGCGGCCAGGTTCTCGCCGCCGAGCTGGATAATATCGTGGCGCTTGCCCTGGCTGGTGCTGGCGTGCAGCCCTTCAGGCAGCGCGGCCAGGGTAAAGCCGAGCTGCTCCAGCAGCTGGCCCTGGGCAGAGGTCGGGGTCCACAGGTTGGCGCTGCGGGCGGCGGCGGTATACACCAGTGCGCTGATCGGCTGCGGCGGCAGGGTCATGCCCTGCTTGACGGCGGCGAGGCGCTGGTTAAATTCGGCGATGCGGGCGGCGGCCTGCTGCTCCTGGCCGGTCACGGTGCCGAGCAGAGTGAGCAGATCCTGCCAGCTCTTATCGTCGTAATTGATAACCAGCGTCGGGGCGATAGTCGAGAGCTGGCTGTAGAGCGCCAGCGCCGAGTCGCCGCCGGTGGCGCTGATGAGGATCAGGTCCGGCATCTGCGCGGCGACGGCTTCGGCGCTGGGTTCGCCAATATAGAGCCGGGCGACTTTGCGCTGCTTAGCAATGTCGCCCCACTGGCGCAGGAAGCCCTGGCCGTCCGCCACCCGGTTGTTCGGCGCGGTAGCGCCGCTGGCGACCACCGGTGCATCAATCGCCAGCAGGGAGCCGGTCAGGGTGACGCTGGTGGAGACAATCCGCAGCGGTTTGTGCGCCAGCGTGTGGCTGCCGTGAACGTCGGTAACTTCCCGGGGCCAGTTGGCAGAAAATGCGGCCTGTAATCCGAAAAGCAGCAGGCCGAGCATCAGCAGCAGAGAACGTAAAAAGGCGGGGATTTTCACGAAGTAAGATTCCTGTGGTGTCATTGGCTAATGAGACTCATTTTCACTATCGCCGCTGACAGATGCAAGCAGTGGATGGTATGGAAGTTGACATCATCCTGAATTACTTTTAGCTTACCGCCCAAAACGTGAATGATAATTATTCTTAGTATCTTTATCTTTTTGGAGAATAATATGGAAACGTCGTGGGAGGAAGAGGTGCAGGAGGCAGAAATGTATCAGTCGCCGGAGAGTTTCTTTTTTATGTCGCCGTGGCGCAGCTTCACCACCTCAGGGTGCTTCCGCCGCCTGACCCAGCCGGTTGCCGGAGCCGACGCACCGGACGGTGAGTTCCAGCAGGCGCTGGCCCGGGCCTTTGCCGACGCCCGCGCGGCGGGAATTGCGAAACCGCTGCTGGTGGGCGCCATCCCGTTTGATGCGACCCAGCCTTCGGCGCTGTTTATACCCCAGGCGAGCCGGGATTTCTCCCGCACCGACAAGCAGCGCGCGGCGCCCTACGCCGCCGATATTCCGCCGATGCGCGTCGAGGCCCGCCGGGAAATTCCGGGTCAGGAAACCTTTATGTCGATGGTCGAGCGCGGTGCCGCGCTGACCGATACCCCGGCGGTGGACAAAATTGTCCTCTCGCGTCTTATCGAGCTGACCACCGACGTTAACGTTGACACCGGCGCGGTGCTGGAGCGTCTTATCGCCCAGAATCCCGCCAGCTATAACTTCCACGTCCCGCTGCCGGACGGCGGCGTACTGCTGGGTGCCAGCCCGGAGCTGCTGCTGCGCAAAGAGGGTCGCCACTTTAATTCTCTGCCGCTGGCGGGCTCGGCCCGCCGCCAGCCCGACGACGTGCTGGACCGCGAGGCGGGCAATCGCCTGCTGTCCTCGGAAAAAGATCGGCACGAGCACGAGCTGGTGGTGCAGGCGATGAAGAAAGTGCTCGCCCCGCGTAGCGAGGCGCTGTCGATGCCGCCTTCGCCGCAGCTGGTGACCACGCCGACCCTCTGGCATCTGGCAACCCCCATTGAAGGCGAGGCCCGGGCGCAGGAGAACGCGCTGTCTCTGGCCTGCCTGCTGCATCCGACGCCGGCGCTGAGCGGCTTCCCTCACGAGGCAGCCACCAAAATTATCGCCGGACTGGAGCCGTTTGAACGCGAACTGTTTGGCGGCATCGTCGGCTGGTGCGACGCCGAAGGCAACGGCGAGTGGGTGGTCACTATCCGCTGCGCGCGGGTGCACGAGAATCGCATCCGTCTGTTTGCCGGTGCTGGCATCGTGCCGGCCTCCTCGCCGATCGGCGAGTGGCGCGAAACCGGCGTGAAGTTGACCACCATGCTGAACGTATTTGGTTTGAATTAAGGATTAATCATGAGTGTTGCATTTACGCCCTGGCCGGCAGATTTCGCTGCCCGCTACCGCGAAAAAGGATACTGGCAGGATCTGCCGCTGACCGATCTGCTGACCCGCCACGCCGACAGCGACGCGCTGGCGCTGATTGACGGCGAGCGCCGTTTTAGCTACCGGGCGTTCAACGCCGCGGTGGATAACCTGGCGTCCTCGCTTCAGCAGCTCGGCCTGGGGCAGGGCGACACGGCACTGGTGCACCTGGGTAACGTGGCAGAGTTTTACATCACCTTTTTTGCCCTGCTGCGCGCGGGCGTGGTGCCGGTAAACGCGCTGTTCAGCCACCAGCGCAGCGAGCTGAACGCCTACGCCGCACAGATCCAGCCGGCGGTGCTGATCGCCGATCGCGCCCACGCCCTGTTTGCCGACGATACTTTCCTTAACGCCTTTGCTGGGGCCCAGCCTTCGCTGCGCGCGACGCTGTTGCTTAACGATAGCGGCGAGCGCTCGCTGGAGGCGGCTATCGCCCGCCCGGCGGACAACCCGGTCTTCACGCCAACCCCGGCGGGGGAAGTGGCGTTTTTCCAGCTCTCCGGCGGCAGCACCGGCACGCCGAAGCTTATCCCGCGCACCCACAATGACTATCTCTACAGCATCCGCCGCAGCAACGAGGTGTGTGCTTTCGATAGCCGCACCCGCTATCTCTGCGCGCTGCCTGCTGCCCACAACTACGCCATGAGCTCGCCGGGTGCTTTCGGTACCTTTATGGCCGAAGGCTGCGTGGTGCTGGCCGCCGATCCGAGCGCCACGCTGTGCTTTCCACTGATTGAGCAGCACCAGATAACCGTGGCGGCGCTGGTGCCGCCCGCCGTCAGCCTGTGGCTGCAGGAGATCCAGGCCAGCGGCAGCGCCGCGCAGCTGCGGTCCCTGACGCTGCTGCAGGTGGGCGGCGCGCGCCTGTCGGCGACCCTCGCCGCGCGCATTCCGGCGGAGATTGGCTGCCAGCTACAGCAGGTATTTGGCATGGCGGAAGGGCTGGTGAACTACACCCGCCTCGACGATTCGGCAGAGAAAATCATCAACACCCAGGGTTACCCCATGTGCCCGGACGATGAAGTGTGGGTGGCGGATGAAGACGGCAACCCGCTGCCGCGCGGCGAAGTTGGACGCCTGATGACCCGCGGGCCGTATACCTTCCGCGGCTATTTCAACAGCCCGACGCACAACGCCAGTGCCTTCGATGAAAACGGCTTTTACGGCTCCGGCGATCTGATTGCCATTGACGAAGAGGGCTACATCACCGTTCAGGGGCGCGAAAAAGACCAGATTAACCGCGGCGGCGAGAAGATCGCCGCCGAAGAGATTGAAAACCTGCTCCTGCGCCACGAATCGGTGATCCACGCCGCGCTGGTGAGCATGGAAGACAACCTGCTGGGCGAGAAGAGCTGCGCCTGGCTGGTGGTGAAAGCGCCGCTGAAGGCCGTGGCGGTGCGTCGCTTCCTGCGCGAGCAGGGCGTTGCGGAGTTTAAGCTGCCGGATCGCGTGGAGTGCGTGGATGCGCTGCCGCTGACGCCGGTAGGTAAAGTTGATAAGAAACAATTACGTTTGTGGCTGGCCCAGCGCGCGCAGTCCTGAAGGAGATAAACATGACTATTCCAAAACTGCAGGCTTACGCCCTGCCTACCGCCGCCGAGCTGCCTGCCAATAAAGTCGCGTGGGCGTTTGAGCCGGCGCGCGCGGCGCTGCTGATCCACGATATGCAGGAGTATTTTCTCAACTTCTGGGGCGAAGAGAGCCTGATGATGCAGGCGGTGGTGGCCAATATCAAAGCCCTGCGCGATTTCGCTAAGCGCAACAATATTCCGGTGTACTACACCGCCCAGCCGAAGACCCAGAGCGACGAGGACCGCGCGCTGCTTAACGACATGTGGGGGCCGGGCCTGACCCGATCTCCCGAGCAGCAGCGGATCGTGGCCGATCTGGCCCCGGACGAGAGCGATACTGTGCTGGTGAAGTGGCGCTACAGCGCCTTTCACCGCTCGCCGCTGGAGCAGGCCCTGAAAGAGAGCGGGCGCGACCAGCTGGTCATCACCGGGGTGTACGCCCACATCGGCTGCATGACCACCGCCACCGACGCCTTCATGCGCGACATTAAGCCGTTCTTCGTGGCCGACGCGCTGGCGGACTTCAGCCGCGACGAGCACCTGATGGCGCTGAAATACGTTGCCGGACGCTCGGGTAAAGTGGTGATGACCGACGAGCTGCTGGCGCTACCCGCCTCGAAAGCGGCGCTGCGGGCGGCGATTTTGCCGCTGCTCGACGAGTCGGACGAGCCGCTGGACGATGAGAACCTGATTGATTACGGCCTCGACTCGGTGCGGATGATGTCGCTGGCGGCGCGCTGGCGCAAAGTGCACGGCGATATTGATTTCGTGATGCTGGCGAAAAACCCGACCATTGATGCCTGGTGGGCGCTGCTCTCCCGCGAGGTGAAGTGATGGCCGGTTTCGATTTTCAGGGCCGCCGCGTCTGGGTAACCGGTGCGGGGAAAGGCATTGGCTACGCCACCGCGCTGGCGTTTGTTGAGGCCGGGGCCGAGGTGGTGGGTTTCGATCTGCGTTTTGACGGTCAGGATTATCCGTTTGTCACTGAAGTGCTCGACGTGGCCGACGCCGGGCAGGTGGCGGCGACCTGTCAGCGCCTGCTGACGCAAACGCCGCGGCTGGACGTGCTGGTTAACGCCGCCGGCATCCTGCGCATGGGCGCCACCGATGCCCTCAGCGTCGAGGAGTGGCAGCAGACCTTTGCGGTGAACGTCGGCGGCGCGTTCAACCTGTTTCAGCAGACGATGGCGCAGTTTCGCCAGCAGCGCGGCGGGGCGATTGTTACCGTCGCTTCGGATGCAGCCCACACGCCGCGCATCGGCATGAGCGCCTACGGCGCGTCGAAAGCGGCGCTGAAAAGCCTGGCGCTCACCGTCGGGCTGGAGCTGGCGGCAAGCGGCGTGCGCTGTAATCTGGTTTCGCCGGGCTCCACCGATACCGACATGCAGCGCACGCTGTGGGTTAGCGAAGACGCCGAGCAGCAGCGCATCCGCGGCTTCGGCGAGCAGTTTAAGCTCGGCATCCCGCTGGGGAAAATTGCCCGCCCGCAGGAGATTGCCAGCACCGTGCTGTTTCTTGCTTCCGATAACGCCAGCCACATCACGCTGCAGGACATCGTGGTGGACGGCGGCTCAACCCTGGGGGCCTGATGATCTGGCGACGCCACTTAACCCTTGAAGAACTCAACGCCACCAGCCCCGACACGATGGTCGAGCATCTGGGGATTGTTTACACCCGGCTGGGGGATGAACTGCTGGAGGCGGAAATGCCGGTGGACCGCCGCACCCACCAGCCGTTTGGCCTGCTGCACGGCGGCGCATCGGCAGCGCTGGCGGAAACCCTCGGTTCAATGGCCGGCTGGCTGATGACCGGCGACGGCCAGGCGGTGGTGGGCACCGAGCTTAACGCCACCCATCACCGGGCGGTGTCGAAAGGCAAAGTGCGCGGCGTGTGCCAGCCGCTGCACCTCGGACGTCAGACCCAGAGCTGGGAGATTGTGGTGTTCGACGAGCAGGGGCGGCGCTGCTGCACCTGCCGCCTGAGCACCATGGTGCTGGGCTAGCGCCCGGTCAGGCCCGGCAAACCGCCGCCGGGCCGTTCTCCTTCCCGTTTTCGCCCTCCGCCTTCGCTTCCCGCAGCCTTAAGTTCCTTTCCCCACATAAACCACTGCGCCGCAGTGAAAAACCAGTGTCCGACACACGATCGTTTGCCCACCGGCGAAAGCGGCTGCTGTTTAAGCAGGAAAGTGATCGGCTTAACAAAGTCATGAAATTACATCTGTTTTAGTGTGCTTTTACAGGTTGCAGTATTGTTAAATTGTGGGCCAATGTTATAGATACAAATTGTAACAACCCCCCTCTCACCCTGGCGGAACACAACTATGAACAACCCCGGAAAGTCTCTGATATGGGCGGCGCTGGCGATAGTCGGGGCGTTTGCTCTCGGCTATATCGCGCTTAACCGCGGCGAGCAAATTAACGCCCTGTGGATCGTGGTAGCGGCGGTGTGCGTGTACCTGATTGCCTACCGCTTTTACGGTCTGTACATCGCCAAAAACGTGCTGCAGGTGGATGCCACCCGCATGACGCCCGCAGTGCGCCACAATGACGGCCTCGACTACGTGCCCACCGATAAAAAAGTGCTGTTCGGGCATCATTTTGCCGCAATTGCCGGGGCCGGGCCGCTGGTGGGGCCGGTGCTGGCCGCGCAAATGGGCTACCTGCCGGGCATGATCTGGCTGCTGGCGGGGGTGGTGCTGGCGGGGGCGGTGCAGGATTTTATGGTGCTGTTTGTGTCTACCCGCCGGGACGGCCGATCCCTTGGCGAGCTGGTGAAAGAGGAGATGGGCACCACCGTGGGCGTGATTGCGCTGGTGGCGACCTTCATGATCATGGTGATTATCCTCGCGGTGCTGGCGATGATCGTGGTGAAGGCCCTGACCCACAGCCCGTGGGGCACGTACACCGTGGCCTTTACTATTCCGCTGGCGCTTTTCATGGGGATCTATATCCGCTACCTGCGCCCGGGCCGCATTGGCGAAGTCTCGGTGATTGGCCTGGTGCTGCTGGTGTTCGCGATTATTTCCGGCGGCTGGGTGGCCCAGAGCCCGGTGTGGGCGCCGTGGTTTGACTTCACCGGCGTGCAGCTCACCTGGATGCTGGTGGGCTACGGCTTCGTGGCTTCTGTGCTGCCGGTGTGGCTGCTGCTGGCCCCGCGCGACTACCTCTCCACCTTCCTGAAAATCGGCACCATTGTTGGCCTGGCGGTGGGGATTCTGATTATGCGCCCGACCCTGACCATGCCCGCGCTGACCAAATTCGTCGACGGCACCGGCCCGGTGTGGACCGGGGATCTGTTCCCGTTCCTGTTTATCACCATCGCCTGCGGCGCGGTTTCCGGCTTCCACGCGCTGATTGCTTCCGGCACCACGCCGAAGATGCTGGCCAATGAGAATCAGGCCTGCTTTATCGGCTACGGCGGGATGCTGATGGAGTCGTTCGTGGCGATCATGGCGCTGGTGGCAGCCTGCATTATCGATCCGGGCGTTTACTTCGCCATGAACAGCCCGATGGCGGTACTGGCTCCGGCGGGCACTGCCGATGTAGTGGCCTCCGCGGCGCAGGTGGTCAGCAGCTGGGGCTTTACCATTACGCCGGATACCCTGCACCAGATTGCCAGCGAGGTGGGCGAGCAGTCGATTATCTCCCGCGCCGGCGGGGCGCCGACGCTGGCGGTAGGTATGGCCTACATTCTGCACGGCTCGCTGGGCGGCCTGATGGACGTCTCTTTCTGGTATCACTTCGCCATTTTGTTTGAAGCGCTGTTTATCCTTACCGCCGTGGATGCCGGCACCCGTGCGGCGCGCTTTATGCTGCAGGACCTGCTGGGCGTTATCAGCCCGGGCCTGAAAAGAACCGACTCGCTGCCGGCTAACCTGCTGGCGACGGCGCTGTGCGTGCTGGCCTGGGGCTACTTCCTGCACCAGGGGGTGGTGGACCCGCTGGGCGGGATCAACACCCTGTGGCCGCTGTTCGGTATCGCCAACCAGATGCTGGCCGGCATGGCGCTGATGCTCTGCGCCGTGGTACTGTTCAAGATGAAACGCCAGCGCTACGCCTGGGTGGCCCTGCTGCCTACCGCGTGGCTGCTGATCTGTACGCTGGCCGCGGGCTGGCAGAAAGCGTTTAGCAGCGATGCCAAAGTCGGCTTCCTGGCGGTGGCTAACAAGTTCCAGGCCATGATCGACAGCGGCAACATTCCGCCGCAGTACACCCAGTCGCAGCTGGCCCAGCTGGTGTTTAACAACCGCCTCGATGCCGGACTGACCATCTTCTTTATGGTGGTGGTCGTGGTGCTGGCGCTGTTCTCCATCAAGTGCGCGCTGGCGGCGCTGAAAGTATCGACGCCGACGGTGAAAGAGACGCCCTACGCGCCGCTGCCGGAGAACGCGGAGCAGATTATTGCCCGGGCGAAGGGCGCACATTAACGCAGTTTTAGCAGGCCTCTCCGGGATGGAGGGGCTGTATATCGGGAGATATTATGTTTGATACTCTGTCCAAAGCCGGTAAGTACCTCGGGCAGGCGGCAAAAATGATGATTGGCGTGCCGGACTACGACAACTACGTCGAGCACATGCGGGTCAACCATCCTGACCAGACGCCGATGACTTACGAGGAGTTCTTCCGCGAACGCCAGGACGCGCGCTACGGCGGCAAGGGCGGGGCGAAGTGCTGCTGAGGTTTTTACCTTATAAATCCGCGCCGCCGCCAGGCGGCGCGGGGCATTTACGGCGCGACAGCCGCACGTCTTAACTCCACTTATCCATACTGCCGCACCCGGGCAATCAGCGCCTCCACGCTATCAATGCGCGGCGCCAGTACGACCAACGCCCGGCCCAGCGCGATGGCGTGGCGCAGGCAGGCGTGGCGCATCTCCTCATCGGCGATGGTATCAATATCCGCAACGTGGGACAGACCGACGCTGCGGCGGATAAGCTCGGTGCCGCAGAAGCCGACCGCATCCCGCCAGACGCTTGCCAGAAACAGCGCTGCATAGCCCGGCACCGCCAGCGCGGCGTCGCGGGTCTTCTCGTGCGCCAGGCTCAGGAACTGTGTCTGAAAGGTGTGCCACAGGGTCTGGATATCAACCAGCCGCTGCTCCCGGGCGGCGGCCGCTTCGCGCAGGCCGAGCTGGCCGGGCGCGCCGCAGTAGTTAAGCAGCAGGTTGCCGATGGCGGTGCCGATATCGAACCCGACCGGGCCGTAATAGCCGAACTCGGCGTCGATAGCTTTCAGGCTGCCCTCCGCCACGAAAATCGATCCGCTGTGAATGTCGCCGTGCAGCAGCGCCTCGGCGCCAGAGAGAAAGCGGTGCTTGAGCCCCGCGACCGCCTGGTGTAGCGGCAGGTCATCGCGCAGGGCGGCAGCGTCGGCCTCCAGCTGCGGGGGATAGCTGTTGCGCTCTTGCTCCTGGTAAGGATCGGTAAAAAACAGATCTTCGGTGATTTCGCACATTTCGGGGTTGGTGAACGCCGCCACCTGGCGCTTTTTCTCGTGCGGATGCAGGAAGAAATCGCTGGTGTGAAACAGCGCGTCGGCCAGATAGCGGCCGAGTTGAGCAGCGGCCCGGGGATAGTGCCTGCCCGCGATAAGCTCCCCGCGCCAGATACGGTGATCGGAAAGATCGTCCATCACCATCGCCGCCAGCGCCGGCTCGAAGTGGCGAATTTTCACCGTGTGCGCCGGGCTGTGGCGGTGGTGTTCAATAAGCGTCTGCGCTTCCAGCCGGGCGCGATCCAGCGTCAGCGGCCAGGATTCGCCGACGCAGCGCACGTACGGCAGGGCCTGCTTGACCACCAGCCGGCTGACGCCACTCTCGTCGAAAATTTTAAACACCAGATTCAGATTACCGTCGCCGACTTCCCGCGCAGCGACCAGCCCGGAAGGATCTGCCAGACCGCCAAACTGCCGGGCAAAAGCGACGGCATCGTCGGCGGTGAAAGTGTAGTAGTGCGACATGACTCAATCCTCTGTGCGTTAAAATAAAGCCGTTCAGACGTCTATACATCCGGAGGCCATCCTGACACAATGCAACACATTAACGCAACATGGATTTAACGAGATGCAGACATTACAGACCACCAGCCTGCGGGTGCGCGATAACCAGCTTTTTATTCTCGACCAGCAGGCGCTTCCACAGCAGGCGCGCTGGCTTGAGGCCAACAGCGTTGCCTCGCTGGTGGAGCATATTCTGACTCTGCGGGTGCGCGGCGCGCCGCTGATAGGCCTGTCCGCCAGCCTGCTGCTCGGGCTGCTGGCTGAGCGCGGGCTGGATCGCGCTGCGCTGCGCGAGGCGCTGGAAACCCTGCGCGCCTCACGCCCCACCGCCGTGAACCTGATGAACAATCTGGAGCGGATGAAGCAGGCGCTGGCTCAGGAAAACTACGTAGCGGCCCTGGTGGCCGAAGCGGAGCGGCTGGTGGCGGAAGACCGGCTGCTGTGCGAGCGGATTGCTGCCGCCGGCAGCGCGCTGGTAGCCCCCGGCAGCCGGCTGTTGACCCACTGCAACACCGGCGGCCTGGCCACCGCCGGGGTCGGCACCGCGCTGGGAGTGATTAATCTGGCGCACCGGCAGGGCAAAGTAGCGAACGTCTGGGTGGATGAAACCCGCCCGCTGCTGCAGGGCGGGCGGCTCACCGCCTGGGAGCTGAGGGAGCTCGGCGTGCCCTATCAGCTGATTACCGATTCAATGGCCGCCAGCCTGATGGCGCAGGGTCAGGTGGATGCAGTGTGGGTTGGGGCAGACCGCATTGCCGCCAGCGGCGATGTCGCCAACAAGATCGGCACCTATTCGCTGGCGGTGCTGGCGAAGTTTCACAACATCCCCTTCTACGTGGCGGCGCCGCAGACCACGCTCGATCCGGACTGCCCGAATGGGGCGGCCATTCCCATCGAACAGCGCGCGCCGGCGGAGGTCACCGGCGCGGCGGGCAGCTTCGGCAGCGTGCAGTGGGCACCCGCTGACGCGCGGGTCTACAATCCGGCCTTTGACGTTACGCCGGCAGAGCTGATTAGCGGCTGGGTGCTGGACTGCGGGTTAGTCACGCCGGCGCAGGCCAGGGACGGTTTTTTTGCCGCCCGCCGCTAGCTTTCTGCCCGCGCGCGGAGCCTGCGCGCGATAGCTCGCCCCGCGCGGTCCCGATAGCGCTCGGGCCAGATAATCTCC
>NZ_CAJYMB010000012.1 GCF_913775985.1 uncultured Pluralibacter sp.
GGCAGCAGGCCCTGCAGGCCGGATTCGCTCAGCTGCTGTCCTACCTGCAGACCGATGCCGTAGCTGGCCTGAGCTTCAGTAGTGTCAAAAGTCGGGGTTGCCATGCTTTTTCCTTTCATCTGATGTCAATCAGCGGGCAGCATAGCAGCCTCACCGCGTCGGGTAAAACGTTGTTACTGAACAATCGAGGCTTCCGCTGGAAGTGCAGAGAGAGATAAATGAATTCGGTCAGAAAGGAGGCCGCGTGAAGGATGGAGTGTATACGCAGAATTATGGTTATACTGAGTGCCATTCAGGGAAACGCGGAGCAGGAGGTGACCAATGCCCGGGCGATTCGCTTTAAAACCAACATTATACAAAATCTGGCATGCCCCGGATAACGTGCGCCTTTTAGATCCGCTGCCGCTGATGCACCGCCGCGGGATTATTGCCGGCTTCCTGCTGGTGATTATTGGCTTTTTGCTGCCGGCAGGCGACAGCGGTTCTTCCGCACCGGTCACCCGCGAGGCGCAGCTTGATTTACAGTCTGAATCGTCGCCCCAGCAGGGAAATCTGCAGCAGCCGCTGCCGCCGATAACCTCTACGCCAACGGTCAGCGATCCGGGCCTGGCCGCGCCATCCTCCCCGGAAGTGGTGCAGGAAGGCCAGCCGGACGATGGCAGCTATCAGACACAAAACAGCCAGACACAAAACAGCGCACCGGCGTCGGGCATCGATCAGCAGTGGCGCTCGTATCGTCTGGAGTCCGGCAAAACCCTCGCCCAGCTGTTTCGCGATCATAATCTTCCTGCGACCGACGCGTACGCTATCTCGCAGGTAGAGGGTTCCGGCAGGCCGTTAAGCTCGCTGCAGGCGGGACAGATGGTGAAAATTCGGCAGAATGCCAGCGGTGTGGTAACGGGACTGACGGTCGATGCGGGCGGTCAGCAGGTGCTGTTTACCCGCCAGTCTGGCGGCAGCTTTATTCGCGTCCACTGATCGTCATTTAGACGGGGCTCTGAAAAGCAAAACGCCGGCGCGAGGCCGGCGTTTTATTGTTATTACGAAGTAATTAATTACTCAGCAACAACGTTGATAACCAGTTTAGCGAATACTTCGCTGTGGACCTGGAAGTCCACTTCGTGCTCGCCGGTAGTGCGCAGAACGCCGTTCGGCAGGCGAACTTCGCTCTTAGCCACTTCAACGCCAGCTGCAGTTACAGCGTCAGCGATGTCGCGGGTACCGATGGAACCGAACAGTTTACCTTCGTCGCCAGATTTAGACGCGATAGTAACGGTTTCCAGCGCGTTGATTTTCTCAGCGCGGGCGTTAGCAGCGGCCAGAACGTCAGCCAGTTTGGCTTCCAGTTCAGCACGGCGTGCTTCGAAGAACTCAACGTTTTTCTTGGTTGCCGGCACAGCTTTGCCCTGCGGAACCAGGAAGTTACGAGCATAGCCCGCTTTAACGTTAACCTGATCGCCGAGGCTACCCAGGTTAGCTACTTTATCAAGCAGAATAACTTGCATTACCTTATCCTCTTAAAGTCGTATTAATGGACCGTGACCGATTACTGATGGCGATCAGTGTACGGCAGCAGGGACAGGTAGCGAGCGCGTTTGATAGCGCGAGCCAGCTGACGCTGATATTTTGCACGGGTACCGGTGATACGGCTCGGGACAATCTTACCGCTTTCGGTGATGTAGTTTTTCAGCGTAGCGATGTCTTTATAGTCGATCTCTTGAACGCCTTCCGCGGTGAAACGGCAGAACTTGCGACGACGGAAATAACGTGCCATATGGCTAGTCTCCAGAATCTATCAATTCAATCTGCTCGGCATGCAGCACCATCTTACTCAGACCATTTCGCGCCTTGTGGCAGGTAATGAATCCGTGAACGGTGAGTTGCGTGCCGACCGTTATACTGTGAGTAACGGCCTGGTTCTCGCGCCCGCTAATAATTACAGGCATTTGACACCACGCCTGCCGGTGAAAACCGGCCTCCTCCTGCACAGAACGATGCTCAAGCACGAACTGGCAGTGAGGAATTCCTGATGGGCTGACCTTTCGCAGGGGCGTCCTGCACACGGTGCCGGACAGCGCCAGACGGTTGGCCATCAGTAATTACTCTTCAGAATCCCCAGCATCTTCAGTGGTTTCGTTAGCGAAATCTTCACGACGCTCGCGACGCTCGTCTTTCGCTTTAACCATCGGAGATGCTTCGGTTACAGCATGCTTGGTACGCATAACCATGCTGCGGATAACGGCATCGTTGAAGCGGAAGTTAGTTTCCAGCTCATCGATCGCTTCCTGCGGCGCTTCAACGTTCAGCAGAACGTAGTGAGCTTTGTGCAGTTTGTTGATCGGATAAGCCAGCTGACGGCGGCCCCAGTCTTCCAGACGGTGGATCGTGCCTTCTGCACCGGTGATTGCACCAGTGTAGCGCTCGATCATGCCCGGAACCTGTTCGCTCTGGTCAGGATGGACCATAAAAACGATTTCGTAATGACGCATCGAATTGCTCCTTACGGATTATTCAGCCTCCTGTCTGGGTCAGCCGAGGCCCGGGGAGGCAAGGAACGTGTTAAAGGTCGGCTGAAAAATTGACGCGTAATCATACTTGCGCTACCTGGCAAACACAAGGCAATTCGCACAAAGCGGCAATCTGCGTCCGGTCAATGATTTAAAATTAACCAACAGGCAATGCGACAATTTTTTGAACGACAGCATCAGAAATGGTCGCGGTTGCCGGTAAGCCAAAGGATTACACTGAATGTCATCACTGAGCCGATTGCAAAGGGACGAGCGTCAGCGCAGTCCGGCAAGAAGGAGTGAAGACGATGAAACGCATTGTAACGGCCATTATCGCCGCTCTGCTGCTCAGCAGCAACGCCGCGGCAGCCATTAAAATTAGCGCCTCGCAGGCCAGAAACATGGATGATGTCATGAGCCTCGGGGTTATCTATATCAATCACAATATCGCCACCGAGAGCGAAGCCGATAAAGCCCTGAGTGCCGAAAGCGACGCCCGCGGCGCGCGGCTGTACTACCCGATCCTGATGCACGAGCCGGGCAGCAACGGCCCGCTGCACGCCAGCGCGGTGATTTATCGGTAAAAGAATCCCGGAGCCGTTATGCCCTGCATAACAGGTAAAACGGCTCCGGATTAACGTGTTTTCGCCGGTAGCGAAACCCACTGCGACTTAAAGAAATACCCCTGAATGGCGTCGGCCGCACCGTGCAGGCAGGTGACATAATCGTCAATAGTTTCAACTCCCTCGACGACGACCTGACGCCCGATATCGCGATAGCGCCGCACTACCGCTGCCAGACCCTCGTTTGAAAGCGCCAGCTTTTTGAATAGCGCGGCGTCTATTTTCACCGCGTCAAAATCGATACCTGACCGGCACCAGTACAAAAGATGCTCAGGATAGAGATCGTCCAGCCAGACGCGATAACCGGTATTGATAAGCCGCTTCACGTGGATAAATATCTGCTGCTGCTCTCCGGCGCCGAGTTGCAGCAGGCTACCGGGGTCCTGAATTTCGATAATAATCCGCCGCTGGTGCGCCTGCTCCGCCAGCTGCCGGATAAACGCAGCATCGGCGAGCATACTTACCGATAAATTGAGCGTGTAACTGCCGTCCAGGCGCAGGATCCTCGCCATTTGCTGCAGAAAAAGCCGCTCTTTTCTCTCCAGCGACATGTCGCGAAAGAAAGCGTCTGCGGAGCCCGCCTGAGAGACCTCGCTCAGCACTTCCTGCACCCGCCGAAGCGGGGTGCGTAAAAAATGGATAACCTCGAGCCTGATTCCGGTAATGGCATTTTCATGCATCCCGCGAGCACGTTTTGCGGTGAGGTTCGCTGACCTGTTGATACTGTTTATCATCTTATTTTCTGTAAATGAGAGCCGGAAGCGGCATTATTGATAGCTCAGCGTCCACGTGCCGCTGGCGCTAAATTCGCCATATTTTAGTGACTTATTCGCCACCGCATCGGGCTCGGCCTCCACCCACGCCTGAAATTCCAGAGCCATATCGCCCTTCTGAACCTGCTGCGCCGTGGTGCTTTGGTTGAGGTGTACCGGCGTGCCGTCATCTTCGCTGATGCCAATGGCAATTCCGCTGGCCCCGCTGCCGCTGCCGATAGCCAGATGATCCGGCAGTGCCGTATCTTCGGTGCCGCTGAAGGTGACCGCGACGCTGCGGAAAACGTCCGGGTTACAGTCAGCGAGCTGGATTTTGAATTTTTTAGCGCTGCTGCGCCCGGAGAGATAAAGATCTTTTGTCGCAATTTGACCAAAATCGACGACGATCCTGTCACCTCCCGGCGGCAGGCTGCAGGTCAGCGCCACAACGGTGCCGTGAAAATGCATATCCCCGCCGATAAGCCGGGTTTCTGCCGGTACCGCCGCGCTGACGAGAGCAGCGCCGAAAGCCAGCAAACATGGCCATTTCATTGTCTTGTCCTCACTGAAATTGCGCCACAACCGTCGCCGAGGCTTCAAACTCGCCCTCTTTGACGCTGCCGGCTCCGGGATTCGCCACCGGTGCCGCAACCAGCCCCCAGTCGCCCTGATTCTGATAAAAGTTGTTCATTTGATAGAACGTATTGGGCACCACGGGATTACCGCGATCGTCCTTAAGCTGGATCCCCAGATCGCCGCGTTTCTGCCCGTTGCTCAGCGTACCCAGCAGCTGGTTGTTGAAATCTGCGGTACCGGATGCCGTGCTGGTCTGTACGCCAAGCTGAATATTCATCGCGCCGCTGCTAAAGCTGCCTCCTTCGCACTGCACGTGGATAGGAATACTCTGGCTGTAGCTGGCACCGTTAAGTTTGTTGGCAGAGGCAGGGAGATTGCCGAACTCAACGGTAATGCGCTGCCCGCGGTTGAACGTGCATTTATCCGGGACGGTGATCACGCCAGAGCTTATCAGCACGCGGGAAATAGGCGTTGTCGGCGCACCTCCGCCACCCAGGTCTCCCGCTAAATCCAGCAGCGCCTGGCCGGTAATATTGATACCGTTAATAATGGGTTTAGTAACCACAAAGACCACTTTCCCCTTTGAGCCGCTCTCAATGGTGTCGGCCCTGACGACGCCGTGATTACGTGAAGTAGAGCAAGAGTATTTGCGGTACTGATTGGAAAAACTGGTAAAAGGTGCCCTGATGTATTTATTCACTTCACCTGCAACATAAATGGAGACTTCGACGTCAAGATAATCATTCAGTTTGAATCGGGTGTTGTCCGATGAGAGTGGCATCGTTGAGAAAGTAGAGTAGTAGATTGCTTCTCGCGGGATATCCCGGTCCGGACAGTGAAAATTCACCACGTAATTGCCACCAAGTGCCCAGGTGAAATCAGGCGTGCGCCCGCCGACGTGGTTATCGGCAATATCCAGATTCTGTAGCTCAATATTGTATTGATGAAGCGAACCTTCAGGCTCTCCTTCTCCCTGCACAAAAGCCAGCACATGAGATGAAAAGCATGCCAGCGCGGCTGCCAGCATCAGCCCAGGCCTTCTCATAAATACTCCAGCTTTATTCTGATCAGCCCGAAGAACGATCCGGCACTCACTTCGCGCCCCGTCGCTTCCAGCGCGGCCTGAAAATGGATGGCATTGTTGCCGGGCTTCAAAATGAGCATTTGCTCGGTTTGATTGATTGCCAGCAGCCGCCCCTTGTCAGTCAGTACCCTGATCCCGGCGCCTTTCACCCCGCCATATATTTTTCCGAGATCCCGGTTCTCCGGCGCACCTTCAGCCATAAGCGTCAGGGATATTCCCTGTTCAACGCTGCGGTAAGCATCCTCAGGGACAGCCCGCTCCTGGCCGGGAAGATCCCTCAGCAGATGCCCGGATCCTTTCAGGCAGTCATTCAAATTCAAGGTGACCAATACCGGCCTGCTGCGATCGCCCTGCTGATGAAAAGCGCGGGCGGAAATATCTCCAAGATCGACAGTTTGATCCCGCGAGGCCATATCCAGCACGCAGGGAGAAACGTACACGCGCCCGTGAAAACGCACCTCACCGTATTCTCCTGCCGCAGTTGAAAGATCCTGGCGATTACCATTTGCCAACGCAGAAAATGCGGCGGCTGCCAGCAGTAAAATACAAAGCCTCTTTTTCATTTACGCTTCTCCCATGGCCTTTATTTAGGCTGCTGATCCAGCGGCAGCGCGCGGCACGTGCTGCCGCTGCAGCGAAAAATAAGCTCCGGATGGCCGCCGTAGTCATTGACGTACATCATCGCGAACTCGCTTGCAGCAGCGTCCGTCACCGGGATCTCTTTGGTTGATTTTGGCGGGATCATCACTCCGGGAAAGGTGGTCAGCCGTCCCCCGCCCTGCGCCTCTGGTTTACGGCTCAGGCCAATGATGGTCACAAAATAGGGCGTCGGATTTTCCACCGACCAGCGGGCGCCCTGTTTGTGAAATACCAGCTGGTTCTGCCAGACCATGCCGGGCTTTGCAGGGATCACCGCGGTCGGGCGATAAAAAAGCTTGATGCGCGACTGCATCGCCAGCTGCAGAACGTTAGGCTTGTCCGGCTTTGGCGGAATTTCGCGCACGTTTAAATAAAACAGACTTTCGCGATCTTTCGGCAGCGAAGCGATGTCGCCAGTTTTGGTCACGCGGGCGATACCTTTCTGCCCGCCGTTGATCCTCTGTAGCGGCGGCAGCACCATTAACGGCGAAGTCACTTTTTCACCGCCGGCATTTTCAACCCAGGACTGGGCCAGAAAAGGCGTATCCGGGCTGGTATTGGTTAAGTTAGCGCTCGCAGAACGGTCTTTCTCAGTGATAATCAACCGCGTTCTGTCAATGGCGATACCGGCCTGTGCCGGGGCTACTGCCGTAGACAGCAGCACGCCACCAAAGGCGAGCAGCAGCGCGCGCCGGGTAAAAATGCGTTTAGCGTTATTCATCTGTAGATTCACTTCGTTGTGGTAATGACTGACAGGGCAGCAAGGTTTTGCCCTGAGGTTTAATCGAGCCCGGAACACGGGCCCGGCACTGCGCGCGGCCGCTCCAGGTAATCGAGAGCTGCTCATCAGGCTTCACGCCTTCAATCCAGGCTTCTCCGCCATCCATCACCATGCCGACGTTGACGCCGCTGGCGTTCAGTATCTCGGCGCCAAATGGCGGCACCGCGCCGTTAGCCAGCCGCAAAACCGCCATCATTTTCTGGCCCCTGGCCACGGCAAAGTGCTGGTAGCCAATGGCCCCCTCGGTCAGGGTGCTGGTGGCAATCGCGCTGGTGGCCGCAATGTCTTCATCCATTGCATCCACGTCGATGCGGGTATCAAAGCTGTGATAGCTCACAATGTCCGGCACCACCGCAATACCGAATCGGTTTGAGTGGGCCATTTCACCGTTGAGCGGCACGTCAGCCACGCCATCGGTGTCGACCATCATTCGGGCGGTGTTCATTGATGCCTGGCTATTGTGCAGAGCGGCCCCGTAGCGCGTTGCGGTAAAGCCACCGCGTACCGTGCCGCCGAGCGAGAGATAGCGCTGCTGTTGCCAGTTCACGTTAGACTCCAGCTCCGCCAGCGAACTGCGGTGCTTGTAGTAGCCGTCAAATGCGGCCTTCCCTTCTCCAGAATCCCCGCCGCGCACGCGCCAGCTGTTATTGCTGTCGCGGTTATCGGAATAAGAAACCATCTGGCTGGTGCGATCGCCGCTGTCCTGCAGCTGGTAGTCCATTGAACGCCCGTCGCCCCAGGGCACCGAGATAGAGAACGAGAGGCTGTCGTCACGCCGCCCCCGGTACTCCGAGCGGTACGCCGATAGGTTGGCGCTGATATTCTCAATACCGGCAAAGGAAAAGCCGTGTCCTACGGAAAGCCCGTAACGATTCTGGGACTGGCGATCCCAGTAGTTCTGGTGGGTGTAGGTTAAATAGAGCGTGGTTGCCCGTCCGGGCTGGTCGGCAAAAAAGGTTTTATTGGCGGTGACGGTATACATCTCCCGCTCGCGGCCGACGTGGCTGTCATCGGCATACTGCTCTTCGAGAAACTGTGAAAAAGTGCGGTAGCTGCGTTGTGAAAAGCGATAACCGGCAAAGCTGATAGTGCTGTGATAATCATCGAAGGTTTTGGCATAGCTGAGCTTAAAAGAGCGCCCGGTTTGCTGCGCCTGATTTTTTACCCGACTCATGGCCTGAGTTACGTCAGCCGAGACGGCACCGAGCCAGCTCAAATCCCGGCCAATCCCCAGCGATCCGGCATTGTAGCGGCGACCCGCAATAAAGGCGCCGCCGTACAGCGACCAGGTATTGCTTATCCCCCAGGAAAAATCACCGCTGTAAAAGGCGGGTCCTTCGACGTTATGGCTATAGCGCGAAGGCCGGCCAAACGCATTGTTAAAGCGCAGGTAGCCCGGGCGCGTAAGATAGGGAATATCTGCGGTATTGACCTGGAAGGTCTGAACGCTGCCGTCCTGCTCTTCGACGCGAACATCAAGCTGGCCCCTTACCGAACTGCGCAAATCCTCAATATTGAACGGGCCTGCGGGCACCGTCGTCTGATAGATAACGCGGCCCTGCTGGCTGACGGTAACTTTAGCGTTGCTCTTGGCAATACCGTGAACCTGAGGCGCATACCCCTGCAAATTAGGCGGCAGCATCCGCTCGTCGCTGGCATAGTTGACGCCGGTAAAGCGCACCGAATCAAAAATCTGAGAATTGAGGTATATCTCCCCCAGCGTCAGCTTTGCCGCCCGCATCGGCAAAGGCAGCCAGGCATAGAACTGATCCCAGTTAAAGTGCGTCCCTTCTCCACCAGATCCAGCATTAAGCTGGTACTGGCCGCGAAAGCGCCAGGCGCCGAGGTTAAAGCCCGACTGGCCGTAGCCCGACAGAGACTGATAGTGGCCGCTCTCCTGAAGATAGTGGGTAGCTTGCCCGGACAGGTTGTAATCAAAAATAGCCCCGTTAACGCCGTTATCCCAGCGCTCGGGCGGCGTCCAGTCCGGATCGGAATAGGTCATCCACGCCTGCGGAAGGGTTATGTCCAGCGTGCCGGCCGCATTATTAAATGCCACGCCGGGAAGAGGTGAAACATCGAGGCAGTCCGGGGCGATGGTGCGAACTTGCGCCAGCGCCTCTTTTTTTAGCGCCAGCAAAGAAACCTGATGCGTCGTCAGGCAAACCAGGGTGGCGTGAGGATTTTTAGGGTCAGCCACATAGTCTATTTGCTGCTGGGGCAGCGACTGTCCGTTGACGCGCACGTCCAACAGATAACGGCCAGGCGCGACATAGTTGCCCTGAGAAAAGCGTTGCAGGTCGACATTGTGCCTGTCGCTGGCATCGAGCACATCCGTGTTAAAGTCAACGGCATCATCGGCAACCACCTGCTGCGCGATGATAATCAGGGAAATGAGTACCGCTATTTTTTTAATATTTGTTTTGAGCGTTTTCATTTTCACTGATAGACCTTTATTTTCCTGAAACCTGCAGCACTCAGAGATAATTAACAACAAAATGTACAGCGGCGTTGAATTCACCGGATCCGACATGCCCGTCGAGCGCAATAAGCCACGCGGTAAAGCGGAGCGTGTTTCTTCCGGGATTTAAAATGTAATCAGGTGAGGGCTTGCCCAGCTCAATAATATTTCCCTGGCGATCGAATATCTCGATCGCTAAATTCTCAAGCTTATTATCGCTTGATTGCACGCTTAAAAACTCATCACCCAGCGGCGCCGCTGCGCCAGAGAAAGTAATTGAGGCACTATGAAAAATATCATCGGGATGTTCAGCATCACCCAAAGAACAGCCTAATAAATGGATACTGAAATTATGTGCCGACACCTTTCCTGTATCAGCAGAGACATCTCTGGCAGAAATATCATTAAACTCTACCAGCATGGATTGATCGTGGGGATCGACATAGCAAGCGGCCTCAACGATTTCACCGCGTAAATATACATTACCGGGTGTATTGCTGATTTTATCGGTGCTGGCTACCGCGGTTAACAGCGGTATAAAGACCAATATCAACAGTAGAGCGCGCCATTCGAGCATCACCGGTATCCTTAAGGAGTTTCCGTATATACCCTAAATAATTCGAGCTGCTTGAAGTATGACGGGTATAAAATGAGCAGGCGTATTTCTACGCCTGCTTAATCGTATTACTGGTAATCAATCTGGAAGTTGATCGTAGACTGGAAAGCACCCGGGGTAACTTCGCCGTTAGCTTTATCCGCCTGCAGATAAGCAACGAAGTCGATATTAGTATTGCCATCAGTCAGTTTTACCGGAGAAGTGGCCTGGCCCCATTTCACATCCTGATCGCCGCTGTCAATCAGGCCGATACCTGCACCCTTCGCCGTATCAGAGACAATTGCTGCCAGGCTGCTATTGTCTACATCCTGCGTAGCCGGCGTATAGGTTACCACTGCGCTGGTCGCAACCGTGGTATCACAGCCCTGCAGCACGATTTTTTCATGACGGCTGCCGGCACGCTGGTTATCTTTCAGCTGCGAAGTGGGAATTTCGCCGAAGTTCACTTTAACCGGGCTGGATTCTGGAGCCAGGCCGCAGGCAGAGTTAACCAGTGAACCGGTGAATTCAATTTTACCGTTGGTTGGGGTAACGGTGGTTGGCGTGGTGCCAGTGCCGTCTTCAGCATTGGCAAAATTAGCAGTAAAAGCCATTCCGGCGATGACAGCGCAGCTGACAGCGATACTTTTCATTTTCATAATAGTGTAGACCTAATGTATTGGATTAATGTCAGCAGTGCTCTTGGGATCTATTTCAGCAGAAACAATCCCCGGATATTTCCGGCAATATGCGTTCGTATTTAAATCAGACTGAATGTTGCCTCCATCTTCAAGTTTGACTTCAGCAACAGCCCTGCACTGCATCGACGACATATGTTACTCAAGCGTCAGGGAGATACAACGTAAAACCGTGTCTAAAACAAATTCAGTACGTCATTCTAAATTCACCATTTATATTTATGATAAATACCAATCTCTTTCTGCATTTATAGCCATGGTACAGAGTTAAAATCTATTTATTTATATTTTTACAGAATATTTAACCATACAAAAGCAAACTATTTAGACAAAAACACTTATGAAATAGGATTTAATCGATTATTTATTCAACACCAGATCGATTAACATACTGTATTATAATGAGAAAATGTAAAACCCATTAACGGTTAATTCCATCTCATTGATTAATAACAACTTAGATGCACTAGCCGACATCCGCACTTTTTGAAATCGACATCTATTTTCTTTTATCTTTGATATAGTATGCTTAGCGTAATTACTCTTGATTTATTGCATTAAGGAAGCAATCGTGTTTTCTCACATTCCCCAAAACAATATAAAATCGATAATTATCGATGACAAAATAATATTTAGACCCCAAAAGAACACACTTCAGGATATACAGATAGGAAAGAGCAGCATGCTTAATAACATCGCCTCGCAGCTTTTCCTGTATCTGTTACAAAATGGCACTAAGATATCCACGCGCGAGGAAATTCTGCTCAACGTTTTTCAGCATAACGGCTCGCGGGCGACTGATGCGAATCTCAACCAGCATATCTCATCCATTCGCAAGGCCATCACCGCCATAGACCATTCAGCGGATCTGATTGTTACGACACCGCGCGTCGGTTTTCATATTGACGAAAAGAATATTCAGTTTCATCTGAACCAGGAAGTTGATACAAAAGACGTTAGCCCTCCAAAACTGCTATCCTCGGTAAAACGCTCACGAAAAAACCAGCGAATATTGATCGCTGCCACTGCACTATTCACGCTTTCTACTACGGCTGTTGTAGGTGCGCTATCATACGACGCACATCGAATTCCGATGGATGAAGTATCCATCTTGCACACCTCAAAATTTGAGCAGTGCACGATACATATTCTGGGAAATAAAAAAGCAGATCGCGTAAGTGCGGAAAAAGCGCAGGCTATTTTTCAACAGCTCGTAATAAAACCTGATTGTTCATCAGAAAAAGACATTTACATCAATATCTGGCAAAGCAACTATAAGCTTCTCGATTTAAAATTCAGCGCCGAGTGCGGCTATCTTCAGGGTTTTTACCACTGCATTTCGAAATATCAATATATCGAGAATTAACATGTTTAAAAAAGAAAAACTTGTGCCTTTCTTGTGGCCTTCACTGATTGTCGCCGGTGGTATCCTGGCTATCATGCTTATGATTTCTGCGGACGAAAAGAAAACAAACGATATCGATTTTTCCTGTACTTCCGAGCTTGAATCCTCGATTAATATTCGCAATGATGAGTGGGATTTGAAAGGGGTCGCGATCATCACCGGCTATCGAAACAATAAAATTTCACTGCTGCTGAGAGGCAAACTCGAACACGATAAACAACAGCTATCGGTAGACAGAAAGTTATACTTTGATTATTACTCTCCCGGCAAAAGCAATCACGGTTTCTTTATCACTAATTTTAAGGGCCATAAAAAAAAGCCGGATGATGATGCCCCTGACAATATCGACTATATCTTCTTCGATGCTTATCAGAACATCGACAAGGTCAATATCATTAAGCGTATTGATGAAAGAATGGTTATCATTGGCGATACATTCTCGCCCGTACTCATTTGTGTGATTAACAACAATTGATCTCACGGCAGCGGCTCTGCACAGCCGCTGTCGATAAGCTAATTCTCTTTCCCACCGCCGCTCAAAGGTGTTTCCTGAAAAACGCTACCGTCGCATCCAGCGCCTCCGGCGTAATGCGATGGCTGACGCCGCTTTGCCACGCGCAGGTCAGCAGGCCATCCCTCCCCTGCTGCGCCAGCGCCTGCTGCAGCCGGTGTGAGTCGGCGGCAGGTACCACGTCGTCATCTTCGCCGTGCCACAGCAGCAGCGGCCGGTTCGCCAGCGCCTCCAGCTTGTCTTCCACATCCCATTGGGCCAGGTCGTCCGGCATCTCCGCGGAGGGAAACAGCGTTTTTGACAGCGGTAATAGATAGCCGGAGCCCATCAGGCTCGCGGCGCCCTGGATTTCAGGATGATTCGCCGCCAGACCCAGCGCCGTCATACCGCCCATCGACGCGCCACCCACCCCGAGCCGGCCGTCAAGCAGCCAGCCCTCATCGACAATAGCGCGGTGCAGTGCCGGAAACTCGTGAAAATTATTCACCAGAATAGGCCAGAAGCGCTGCAGCCTGCGCGCTTCATCCCCGGAAAAGCGCGAGCCGTGATCTTCTGCCTCCGGAATAATGACGCGAAAGCCGGCCTCCGCCAGCGCCACGGCAAAGTAGCTATAGACCCGCTTAGAGGAAGTGTAGCCGTGATAGAAGATAATACAGGGCAGCGCTTCTTTAGCGGCACCCTGCGGATATGCAGTAAGGACTTCATTACCGCTGAGCGAGCGAAATTCGAGTTCAATCATCTGGCGGTTCCTTAAGTGATTAAGACAGAGAAATAATGCCTGCTTGCGCCATCCATTTGAATTGCCAATGTTGGGATTAGGGTTGCGTTTTTGTAATATTTTCCTCTCAATTTCGCGTCAGGGATAACATTTCGGGAACATTCCCTCCCAGCTGACGCGCATTAATCACTACACTGAGAATTATCAGGAAACGAGATATGGCGATGCAACGTAAAATTCTGCCGGTGCTGGCTCTGTTGTTAAGCGGTTGCGCAGTTCTGCAGGGCACACCAGAACCGCCCCCGCCGCTGGCGAATCCTCCCCAGGAGATACGCCGCAATCAGACGCAGGGCCTGCAGAAAATAGGTTCGGTAAGCGTTCTGGTTCGCGGGGCGCCGTCCGATGCGGAAGCGGCAATCAGGGTGAAAGCGGCGGCAGCCAGTGCGGATTACTACGTGATTACTCTGGTGGATGAAACGGTGATCCCGGCGCAGTGGTACGCTCAGGCTGTGCTCTACCGCACAGAATAACGCGTTATTTTAACGCCTTTACATTGCTATTCAGCCCTTCACGTTTCCCGATACACAATGGGCCTCATGCCGGACAGGGATGAGCGTCTGCAACGGACTGCCCGGGATCTTCCCTGGTTTACGTAGAATGGAGCTAACGACAATGACCTACGCCCTTACTTACAACAGCGCAACCACCGCCCAGTCAGCCGAGTTTGCCAGCGCCGACTGCGTAACCGGCCTGAACGAAATCGGTCTGATTTCCGTGGAAAACATGACCGGCAGCCCGCAGGACGTCGAGCAGATGATCGCCCTCAAGGCTGACGAACAGGGCGCGTCCTGGTACCGCATCATCCAGATGTATGAAGACCACCCTCCCGGCAACTGGCGCGCCGAGGTGATTCTCTATGCCTGAACCACTATCCCTGACCGCCCGTGGCGCGCAGCAGCACCTCGTTTTGCACGCGCGCATCAAGCACCATGTCGCCACGCGGATCGAGCATCATCCGGCACCACGCCTGCGCCAGCGGCGGCGAGCTGTAGCGCAAAACCTGCATCCCGGTCGCCAGTAGCCACAGCCCATGAGTAATCTCGCGCCCCTGCGCTTCTGAAGGCTTGCGCAACCGCTGCTGCATCTGGCGCCACGCGCGATCGAAGTGGCGATCCACGCCTTTTACTTCCTGATATTCCGCATGCAGCACGGCCATCACCTCCGGCTGTTTTGCCAGCACTCTCAGCACGTCCAGGCACATGATATTTCCCGATCCTTCCCAGATACTGTTGACCGGCATCTCGCGATAAAGTCGCGGCAGCTCGCTCTCCTCGCAGTAGCCGATACCGCCGAGCACCTCCATCGCTTCCGCCACAAACGGGATACCCGCCTTGCAGACGGAAAATTTCGCGGCGGGCGTAAGCAGGCGCGCCCGAAGCACCTCTTCGCGAGAGCTGCGGCTGTCCCAGGCCCGGGCCAGGCGAAACAGCGCCGCGGTTTGCCCTTCCAGCTGCAGCGCCATGCGGCTCAGCACCTGGCGCATCAGCGGCTGCTCGACCAGGGTTTTGCCAAACGCCTGCCGCTGCCAGGCGTGGTACAGCGCCACGGACAGCGCCCGGCGCATCAGGCCATGGCTGCCCAGCGCGCAGTCAAAACGCGTCAGGCCGCCCATTTTCAGGATCTGGCGAATGCCCTCGCCCTCCTCCCCCAGCAGCCAGCCGCTGGCGCCGGTCAGCTCGGCCTCGCTGCTGGCATTAGCGCGGTTGCCGAGCTTGTCTTTAAGCCGCTCAAGATGCACGCCGTTGCGCTTCCCGTCGGGCAAAAAGCGGGGAACAAAAAAGCAGGACAGGCCGCCTTTCGCCTGCCCAGCACCAGGTGCGCATCGCTCTGGGGTACGGAGAAAAACCATTTGTGCCCCACCAGCTGATAGAAACCGCCGTCTACCTTCTCCGCGCGGGTGGTATTGCTGAACACGTCCGATCCCCCCTGCTTTTCGGTCATTCCCATGCCGATAAGCAGGCCGCGCTTCTGGCCGCCGGGGAGAAGGTGCGCATCGTAGCGGTCGCTCATCAGCGGCGTCAGCCAGTCGGAAAAAGGCGCCGGCATCAGTGCCTGCAGCAGCGGCGTAGCCGCCGAGGTCATGGTCACCGGGCACAGCGATCCCGGCTCTACCTGCGCGTGCAGCACAAAGCGCGCCGCGCGGGCAACAAAAGCGCCGGCAAGGGCCTGCGGCTCCCACGCCAGATTATGCACCCGGTTAGCGCACAGCCCCTGCATCAGCAGGTGCCAGGCCGGATGAAAGCGCACGTCGTCCAGCCGCGCTCCGCGGGCATCGTAGCGCAGCAGCTCGGGCGGGTTGACGTTGGCGAGCCGCCCGAGCTCCAGCGACTCTGCGGTTCCCAGCTGCTGGCCGATGCTTGCCAGCAGATCGGTATCCCAACCCGCGCCCTCGCGCTGCACGGCTTCGCGCAGTGCGGTATCGGAAAGGAAAAGATTACTGTTGCCGAGCGGCATCGGCTGGTTGAAGACGGTGTGGGTTTGCCAGGTCACGGTGTTTCCCCCCTGTAGATTTTGCGGTAAGTATGGGCCGCGGAGGGCAACTTCGCCCGTGCAACGGTGCCGAATCACGGGCTGCGTCACCTTCGTGAATACCATCACAGGGTTCAGAATTTAAAATTTCATCATCGCGAATGTGTGGAATAATTTATTTTTTGGTTAACGGATTGCGAAAGATGACTCAGGACGCCGGCACGCGCAAGCGCGCCCTTATCGCCGGTTCGATCGGCAACTTTATTGAGTGGTACGAGTTTGCGGTTTACGGCTTTCTGGCCACGGTGATCGCCCACAACTTTTTCCAGCTGGCGGGAGAAGCGCCGCTGACCGGGCTGATCCTGACTTACGCCTCCTTCGCTATCGCCTTCTTCTTCCGCCCGCTGGGAGCCATTCTGTTTGGCCGCCTCGGCGACCGGATTGGCCGCAAGCCGACTCTGGTGCTGGTCCTGGTGTTGATGACGCTGGCAACCGCCGCTATCGGCCTGGTTCCGATATACGCCAGCATCGGCGTGGCCGCGCCGCTGCTGCTGACGGGACTGCGCATTCTGCAGGGACTGTTCGCCGGGGGTGAATACGGCGGCGCCGTCTCTCTGATGACCGAGTTCGCTCCGCGCGGCAGGCGCGGCCTGTACGGCGCCTGGCAATCCTTCACCGTCGCTCTGGGCCTGCTGGCCGGCGCGGGCGTTGTGGCACTGCTTTCCGCGCTGCTCAGTCCACAGGCGCTGTACGAGTGGGGCTGGCGCATTCCTTTCTTTATCGCCCTGCCGATGGGCGGCGTGGCGCTGTGGCTGCGCCTGCAGCTGGAGGAGACGCCGAGCTTTGTTCAGGGTCAGCAAAACAGCGCGCCGGTTAAAGCCAGCACAGCCGGCACGCTGCGGGCTATCGCGATTGGCATTTGTCGCCTGATGGTATGGTCGGCGGCAGGCTATACCTACCTGGTTATTATGCCCGCCTACCTGCAGTCGTCTCTGAATACCGGGTTCAATCAGGCGCTGCTGATCGCGGTTATTTCCAATATCGGCTTTGCCATGACCATTCTTCCTGCCGGTATGCTCAGCGACCGGTGGGGCCGCCGGGCAGTAATGGTCACTGCCGCGGTATTGTTGCTGGTTCTGGCCCTGCCGCTGCTCAATATTCTGCAGTCGCCCGCCAGCACGCTGGGGATTAAGGCGCTGGTGGTGCTGGTAGCCGGGGGGCTGGTTGGGATGCTGGCAGGGCCGGGCCCGGCGATGCTGGCAGAGATGTTTCCGACGCGGGTGCGCTATACCGGACTTGGGCTGGCGTATTCACTGTCAAACGCCGTGTTCTCCGGCTGCGCGGGGCTAACGATCACCGGGCTCATTAAGCACACCGGCAACCTGGATATTCCGGCCTACTACGTGATGGTGACGGCGGCGGTGAGTATTGCCGCGCTGATGACCCTGAATAAAGACGATCACCGGCGGGATCTGAAGGCGTAAAGAGAAGCGGCCTTCTCCCGGCGGGAGAGGCCGCTGTACGGCTAGCCGCGCTGGCGCACCGCTTCAAACAGGCAGATGCCAGTGGCAACCGAGACGTTCAGCGACGAGACGCTGCCCGCCATCGGAATACTAATCAGTTCATCGCAGTGCTCGCGAGTCAGGCGGCGCATTCCTTCCCCTTCAGCACCCATCACCAGCGCCATGCGGGCAGTCATTTTGCTCTGATACAGCGTATGGTCGGCCTCGCCGGCGGTGCCGACAATCCAGATATTCTCTTCCTGCAGCAGGCGCATGGTGCGCGCCAGGTTGGTTACGCGGATCAGCGGCACGTTCTCAGCCGCGCCGCAGGCCACTTTTTTGGCGGTAGCGTTGAGCTGGGCGGAGCGATCTCTCGGCACGATGACCGCGTGTACGCCCGCCGCGTCGGCGCTGCGCAGGCAGGCCCCGAGGTTGTGCGGATCGGTTACCCCGTCAAGGATCAGGAAAAAGGGATTGTCGAGCGTCGCGATCAGATCAGGCAGATCGTTCTCCTGGTACTGCCGCCCCGGCTTCACCCGGGCGATGATCCCCTGATGCACGGCGCCCTCGCTTTTTTCATCGAGATACTGGCGGTTTGCCAGCTGGATAACCACACCCTGGGCCTCAAGGGCGTGGATCAGCGGCATCAGCCGTTTATCTTCGCGGCCTTTCAGAATAAACACTTCCTGAAAACGCTCCGGGGCGCGCTCCAGCAGGGCCTGCACCGCGTGGATGCCGTAAATCATTTCACTCATGAAGAATACTCGTTACCTGTTAATTCAACGGTGTTGCGCCCCCGATAAGGAGGCGCTTTCAATCACTCAGCCGACGTCTTTTTCGCGGCGCGCTTGGCTTTGGTGGCGGCGGCGATTTTAAGGGTTTTTTCCGACGGCTTTTTGGTTTTTTTACTGCCGGTGTCGCTTTTCGCTTTTGCCGGCTTTTGTGCGTCCGCGCCGGAGGCATTTTGCGCCTTCACCGGGTTCTGCGCGCCGGACGGCTTTTTCGCTCTGGCGGGCTTCTGCGGGTTAGCCCCGGACGCGTGCTGTCCGCCGGCCACCTTTTGCGCTTTGCTCTTTTTCGCCTTTGCCGGCTTTTGCGCGCCGTCGCCGGAACCGCTATTGGCACTCAGCGGCTTCTGGGCGCTATCGCCCGCCGCGTTTGGGTTTTTAGCGGGCTTCTTGCCTTTGCCACCGCGAAACGCGCTGTCTGGCTCAAAGTTGGCCTTTTTACCCGTCTGACGCCGTCTGCCTGAAGGCTTGCTGCCGGATCCATTTTTCGCTTTGTCGCGGGCGGTCTTGCCGACATTGCGCGGTCCGCGCTCGCTGGAAATCAGCGAGAAGTCGATTTTACGCTCGTCCATATTGACGGCTTCAACCCGCACTTCCACCCGATCGCCGAGGCGATAGGTCTGGCCGCCGGATTCGCCAATCAGCCGCTGGCCAATCTGGTCGAAGCGATAGTAATCGTTGTCCAGCGAGGAGACGTGAACCAGCCCGTCGATAAACAGATCGTTCAGGCGCACGAAGAAGCCGAAGCCGGTAACGCTGGCAATAACGCCGTTAAACACGTTACCCACCTGATCCAGCATAAAGTCGCACTTGAGCCAGTCGGACACGTCGCGGGTGGCTTCATCGGCACGGCGCTCGGTGAGGGAGCAGTGCTGACCCAGCTGGAGCATCTCCTCGACGCTGTAGTGCCAGCCGCCGGTTGGGGTTGAATTACCTTTATTACCTTCCGCTTTAGCAATCAGATACTTGATGGCGCGGTGCAGGGAAAGATCTGGGTAGCGGCGGATAGGCGAGGTAAAGTGGGCGTAGGACTGCAGCGCCAGGCCGAAGTGGCCGCGGTTTTCCGGATCGTAGATGGCCTGCTTCATAGAGCGCAGCAGCATGGTCTGCAGCATCTGGTGATCCGGACGGTCGGCGATGGAGGCCAGCAGCTCGGCGTAGTCGCGCGGCTCCGGCTTTCCGCGGCCCGGCATTTCCAGGCCCAGCTCCGCCAGCACCGAGCGGAAGGCGGTAATCGCATCGTCCGTCGGCTTATCGTGGATGCGGAACAGCGCCGGCTCTTCGGCTTTCTCAACGAAGCGCGCCGCCGAGATGTTGGCGAGGATCATGCACTCTTCAATCAGCTTGTGGGCGTCGTTGCGCTGGGTCTGCTCAATGCGCTCGATGCGGCGTTCGGCGTTAAAGATAAACTTCGCCTCTTCGCTCTCAAAAGAGATGCCGCCGCGCTCGCCGCGTGCGGTATCCAGCACTTTATACAGGTTGTGCAGCTCTTCGATATGCTTCACCAGCGGCGCATACTGCTCGCGCAGCTCCGCGTCTCCCTGCAGCATGTGCCACACTTTGGTGTAGGTCAGGCGCGCATGAGAGCTCATCACCGCTTCATAGAATTTGTAGCCGGTGAGGCGGCCTTTGGTGGAGATAGTCATCTCGCAAACCATACACAGGCGATCGACCTGCGGGTTTAGCGAGCAGAGGCCGTTAGAAAGCACTTCCGGCAGCATCGGCACGACCTGCGACGGGAAGTAAACCGAGGTACCGCGGCTGCGGGCCTCGTCGTCCAGCGGCGTGTTCGGGCGCACGTAGTAGCTTACGTCAGCAATGGCCACCCACAGGCGCCAGCCGCCACCGCGTTTTTTCTCGCAGTAGACCGCATCATCAAAGTCGCGGGCGTCTTCACCGTCGATGGTGACCAGCGGCAGCTTGCGCAGATCGACGCGGCCGACTTTCGCCTCTTCCGGCACCTGTTCTTTCAGGTTCGCAACCTGCTTTTCAACTTCCGGCGGCCAGACATAAGGGATCTCATGAGTGCGCAGGGCCATGTCTACAGCCATGCCGGTGCCCATATTGTCTCCCAGTACCTCAACGATTTTACCAATGGCTTTGGTGCGGCGGGTCGGGCGCTGGGTCAGTTCTACGACCACCACAAAGCCCATTTTGGCGCCCATCACTTCTTCCGGCGGGATCAGCACGTCAAAGCTCAGGCGGCTGTCGTCAGGCACCACGAAGCCGACGCCCGCATCGGTAAAGTAGCGGCCAACGATCTGGCCGTTGCGCGGCTCCAGCACGCGCACGACGCGCGCTTCCCGGCGGCCTTTACGATCGGCACCCAGCGGCTGGGCCAGGATGATATCGCCGTGCATGCACATCTTCATCTGCTCGCTGGAGAGATAAAGGTCGTCTTTACGGCCTTCCGCCCGCAGAAAGCCGAAGCCGTCGCGGTGGCCAATAACCACGCCTTTAACCAGGTCGAGGCGTTCCGGCAGGGCATAGCACTGGCGGCGGGTAAAGACCAGCTGGCCATCGCGCTCCATGGCGCGCAGGCGGCGGCGCAGAGCTTCTATTTGCTCATCGCCTTCAATATTGAGTGCAGCCCCCAGCTCATCGCGGCTGACGGGTTTTTCACGTTGGGAGATAAAATCGAGGATGAATTCCCGGCTCGGGATAGGGTTCGCGTATTTTTCTGCTTCGCGTTGCTGGAAAGGATCTTGTGACATCGCGGTTCCTCCGTTGTCAGCTCTGGTGAAGTGATTCGTCACTCCACCAGCAATAATTTATAAAGCGGTTGATTCTCTTCAACCAAATCGGCCAGCGTGTAATTATCCAGCTCTTCAACAAAGCTGTTCACGGCCTTAGAAAGTGCCTGCTTAAGGCGGCAGGCGGGGGTTATGTGGCAAAACTCGCTGCTGCAGTTAACCAGCGATAGCGGCTCAAGCTCGCGGACAACGTCCCCGACGCGAATGGCGCGGGCCGGCTTTCCCAGCCGAATGCCGCCATTCTTACCGCGTACCGCATCGACGAAGCCAGCGCGACTTAACTGATTAATTATTTTGACCATGTGATTACGGGATACGCCGTAGACGTCAGTGACCTCGGAAATACTGGTCATTCTGTCTGCCGGGAGCGACGCCATGTAAATCAGCGCACGCAGGCCGTAATCGGTGAAACTCGTTAACTGCACATCAACCTCAAAGCAGGGAAAAAGGGGAGCTTACTACCATTGATGATAAACCAGCCGACAGATGAGCGGTGAATTAATTTAATGCAGGCGGGAAAAACGCGGGAACAGAGGGCGCCAGGAAGGCGCCCCCGGAATGATTATGCGTCAAACGGATCGCGCAGGATCATAGTCTCGGTACGGTCCGGGCCGGTTGAAATGATATCAATCGGCACGCCGGTCAGTTCTTCAATACGTTTGATGTAGTTCAGCGCTGCCTGCGGCAGACCGCTGCGCTCTTTCACGCCAAACGTGCTTTCAGACCAGCCCGGCATCGATTCATACAGCGGCTCGATACCTTCCCAGCCGTCAGCGGCCAGCGGCGTAGTAGTGACTTCACGTCCGTCGGGCATACGGTACCCGACGCAGATTTTCACTTCTTTCAGGCCGTCCAGCACGTCCAGCTTGGTCAGGCAGAAGCCGGACAGGGAGTTAATCTGCACCGCGCGACGCACGGCAACGGCGTCCAGCCAGCCGGTACGGCGGCGGCGGCCGGTGGTGGCACCGTACTCATTACCCTGCTTGCAGAGGAAATCGCCGGTTTCGTCGAACAGCTCGGTCGGGAACGGACCTGCACCCACGCGCGTGGAGTAAGCCTTGATGATCCCCAGAACGTAGTCAACGTAGCGCGGTCCCAGGCCAGAGCCGGTGGCAACGCCGCCTGCAGTGGTGTTGGAAGAGGTCACGTACGGATAAGTACCGTGGTCGATGTCCAGCAGCGTGCCCTGGGCACCTTCGAACATCACGAAGTCACCACGCTTGCGCGCCTGATCCAGCAGGTCAGAAACGTCAACCACCATGCCGGTCAGGATGTCGGCGACAGCCATCACATCGTCCAGCACTTTCTGGTAGTCAACCGCATCGACTTTATAGAAGTTCACCAGCTGGAAGTTGTGGTATTCCAGCACTTCTTTCAGCTTGGCCGCAAAGGTTTCTTTATCGAACAGGTCGCCAACGCGCAGGCCGCGGCGGGCAACTTTATCTTCGTAGGCCGGGCCGATGCCGCGACCGGTGGTGCCGATAGCCTTCGCACCGCGCGCTTTTTCACGCGCCACGTCCAGCGCGACGTGATAGTCGAGGATCAGAGGACAGGCTTCGGAGAGCAGCAGACGTTCGCGAACCGGGATACCACGGTCTTCCAGCTCTTTCATCTCTTTCATCAGCGCCGCCGGAGACAGCACTACGCCGTTACCAATGATGCTGGTGACGTTATCGCGGAGAATGCCTGATGGAATCAGATGGAGAACGGTTTTTTCACCGTTGATTACGAGAGTGTGGCCTGCGTTGTGACCGCCCTGATAGCGCACAACATATTTAGCCCTTTCGGTCAGAAGATCGACGATCTTCCCTTTACCTTCGTCACCCCATTGGGTGCCCAGTACGACGACGTTGTTACCCATTTTTTTCAAAATCACCGTTTGCTTAAAAATGGATTCTACCATCGCTTTTTCTCAGGTACAGCACTTTCTACCCTCAAAAACGACCAAATCCGACCACTTTTCACTCAGCCAATCGTTTTCCTCAACATATAGTAGATAACCACACCAGCGACCACTAGACCACCGCCAAAGCGGCGCAGCATTGTATCCGGGAGGTTAGAAAGTGCGGCGACCATTTTGCGCCACGCCTGGGGATAGAGCATCGGGCCAAGGCCTTCAAGTACCAAAACCAGCGCAAGCGCCAGCCAGATTGTTGTGTTCATGATTTGTCCTGATAAAAAGAAACCACCGCCGCGGCGGTGGTTTTAGTCACGTCAAACGCTACCGGATTTTAGCGGCTAGCGTTGCCCGGCGTCTTCATATAGCGGAAGAAATCACTGTCCGGGCTCAGAACCATAATATCCTGATTGCTCTCGAAGCTCTTCTCGTAAGCGCGCAGGCTGCGGATGAAGGCGTAGAAGTCAGGATCCTGGCTAAAGGCGTCGGCAAACAGTTTTGCCGCTTCACCATCACCTTCACCGCGAACAATACGGCCCTGGCGCTCGGCTTCTGCCAGCGTTTTTGTTACCTCATAGTCTGCAGCAGCACGCAGCTTCTCGGCCTCTTCTTTACCCTGAGAGCGGTGGCGGCGGGCAACGGCTTCACGCTCGGCGCGCATGCGGTTATAGATAGCGTCCGAGACTTCTGCCGGCAGGTTGATCTGCTTGATGCGCACGTCAACCACTTCGATACCCAGCGCGGCCATACTGTTCGGGTTGATAACCGGAACTTTACCGTTAGTCTCTGCAGTGATGCGCTCTGCCGCTTTGGCAATGGCATTATCCGCAGCCGGGGTTTCGACTTCATCATCCGCGCCGGAGGAACCGGCGTTCAGCGCATCGCGTACTTCAATGGTCAAGCGACCACGCGAATCGGTAACGATATCTTTAACGTCCAGGCGACCAATCTCGGAACGCAGGCGGTCAGAGAATTTACGCTTGAGCAGCACTTCGGCCTGGGAGATGTCGCCACCGCCGGTTGCCAGATAGTAGCGGCTGAAATCGCTGATGCGCCATTTGATGTAGGAATCAACGATCAGGTCTTTCTTCTCTTTAGTGACGAAGCGATCGGCCTGGTTGTCCATCGTCTGAATACGCGCATCGAGCGTTTTAACCGACTCAATAAACGGCACTTTGAAGTGCAGGCCCGGCGCAAACACCAGCGGCTTGTTGTCGTGATCGCGGACCACTTTGCCAAAGCGCAGGGTAATACCGCGCTCGCCTTCTTTTACCACAAATACCGAGGCGTACAGCCCTACCAGCACGATGATAATTATCGCAATTACTGACTTACGCATCGTTATTCCCCCTGACGCTGGTAGTCGTTACGCTGCGCGTTAGCGCGGCGCTGGTCCATAATATTGCTGTCGGTCGAGGTCGAACGGCGACGCGCTTCGCTACCTGAGTCCGAGGATGTCGGCATCCGCATCAGGTCGCCAGTGTCACTGCTGCCCGACTTTGGCGCAGAGGCATTGCCTTTCAGCATCTGATCGAGCGGCAGCACCATCAGATTTCCACCTTTGTCATTGACCAGCACTTTACGGGTATGGCTCAGCACCTTCTCCATTGTCTCGATATAGAGACGCTCGCGGGTGATCTGCGGCGCGGCTTTATACTCCGGCAAAATACGCGCAAAGCGAGAGACTTCACCCTGTGCTTCCAGCACGGTCTTGGTCTTATAGGCGCGAGCTTCTTCCAGCAGGCGCTGCGCTTTACCGTTCGCCTGAGGCTGTACTTCATTGGAATAAGCTTCAGCTTCGCGGATGTACTGCTGCTCGTTTTCACGCGCGGCAATCGCATCATCAAAAGCGGCTTTCACTTCTTCAGGCGGACGCGCGGCCTGGAAGTTAACGTCCAGCAGCGTAATGCCCATATCGTACGGACGAATGGTCTCCTCCAGCTCGCGCTGGGTATCGCTACGAATAACGGTACGCCCTTCCGTCAGGATGCGGTCCATGGTGTACTTACCGATAACGCCGCGCAGGGCGCTGTCGGTTGCCTGACGCAGGCTGTCGTCGGCGCTGGTTACGCTATAGAGGTATTTCTGCGGATCGGTGATCCGGTACTGAACGTTCATCTCGACGCGCACGACGTTTTCGTCAGAAGTCAGCATCACGCCGGATGCCGCCAGCTCGCGGACGGCCTCGACGTTAACGGCTCTTACGTCGTCAATAAACGTCGGCTTCCAGTTCAGGCCCGGCTCAACCAGATGGCTGAACTTGCCAAAGCGAGTCACCACGCCGCGTTCGGCTTCCTTGATGGTATAGAACCCGCTGGCGGCCCAAATGATGACAACCGCGGCGGCTGCAATGCCTACAACGCGGCCACCCATCGGCGCGCGCGGCCCTTGCGACGAGTTGCCGGAGCCTCCTTTTCCGCCGCCAAAGCCGCCGAGCTTTTTGCTCAGCTTGCGGAAGATATCATCCAGATCGGGCGGCCCCTTATCGCGACCACCTTTGTTTCCATTTCCCCCAGAGTTGCCGCCTTGATTATTGCTGCTTCCCCACGGGTCGCGGTCCTGTCCGTTATTACCGGGCTGATTCCACGCCATGTATATGCTCCATATTAGTTTTGGGTGCCCCAAACGAGGCTAATATCTTCAGGCAAGCTGCGCGCTCAAACTAAATAGTCGTTGAGTGCGGGTTCTTGTTTACAAAGACGACGCCAGTCCACCATCGGCATTCGAACCTCAAGGCCAACGCTGCCGTCATCTTCCATCCACTCTTTTTCTATCGCCTGAAGCTGATAAAAACGGCTGCGTAAACGCCCTTCCTGCGGCGGCAGGCGCAGCGTGTGCTGCGCAACCTCGCCGGAAAGACGTTCCGTTAATGCCTGAAAAAGCAGAGGTATTCCGGCTCCGGTCTGCGCTGAGAGCCAGACCCGAATCGGTTTATTTTCTTCATCTCTGTCAATGCGCGGCTCGAAATCTTCCAGCACATCGACCTTATTCATCACCAGCAGCGTCGGGATCTCGATGGCGTCAATTTCATCAAGGACGATGTTAACCGCGTCAATATTTTCCTGTACCCGGACATCTGCGGCGTCAATAACGTGCAGGAGCAGCGTTGCCTGACGCGTCTCTTGCAGCGTAGCTTTAAACGCAGCCACCAGATCGTGCGGCAGATGGCGAATAAAACCTACCGTATCGGCCAGCACGGTTTCGCCCACGTCGGCGACGTCAATGCGGCGCAGCGTCGGATCCAGCGTGGCGAACAGCTGGTCGGCAGCATAAACCTGCGCTTCAGTGATTTGGTTAAATAGCGTGGATTTCCCGGCGTTGGTGTAGCCCACCAGCGACACGGTGGGAATATCGGCTTTCATGCGCGAGCGGCGGCCCTGCTCGCGCTGCTTCTCTACCTTTTCCAGACGGGAGAGGATCTGCATAATGCGGTTACGCAGCAGGCGGCGGTCGGTTTCGAGCTGGGTTTCACCCGGCCCGCGTAAGCCAATCCCGCCCTTCTGCCTTTCAAGGTGGGTCCATCCGCGGACCAGACGCGTGGCCAGATGGCGCAACTGCGCCAGCTCAACCTGCAGTTTACCCTCGTGGGTGCGTGCACGCTGGGCGAAAATATCTAAAATAAGCCCCGTACGGTCGATAACCCGACATTCACAGAGGTGCTCAAGGTTACGTTCCTGAGCCGGGCTGAGCGCGTGATCAAATAAAACGACGGAGGCGCCTGTCGCTTTAACTGCTTCGGCAATTTCGACAGCCTTACCTTCACCAACAAAATATTTTGGGTGCGGTGCTTTACGGCTACCGGTAATCACCTGCATTGCTTCGACACCGGCGGAAGAGACCAGAGATTCAAACTCCTGGAGATCTTCCATATCTTTGTCTTGCGAAAAATAGATGTGTACCAGCACCGCCTGCTCACCGGCATCATAACGGTCAAACAAGCGTAAACCCTCACAAAAAGTCAGCGGGGAACCGAACTAGCTGGCTCCCCGTTATAAGAAACAAACTGCTAACAACCTTATTCGGTGTCTTCGCTGTCTTGCGCCGCCGGCGCAGACTGGGCGTTACTGCCGTGATGATAGTTGCCAGCGCCACCGGTCGCATTATTGCTGTGATGAGAAACCGGGCGAGACGGCACAACTGTTGAAATAGCGTGCTTATAGACCATCTGGCTAACCGTATTTTTCAGCAGGATCACGAACTGATCGAAAGATTCAATTTGCCCTTGCAGCTTAATACCATTCACCAAATAAATAGAAACCGGAACGCGTTCCCGACGCAGTGCGTTCAGAAACGGATCTTGTAAAGATTGCCCCTTAGCCATTTTCTCTTTTCCTTATATGCTTGTTTTACCCACGGTTTAAGGGAGTAACCCTGTGACCTTCAGGCTTGTACTTAGAACCTTACGGTTCTGAAAAATTGCGCACGATACGGTCTAATTTTACACATTCAGCTAAGCCCCGCATCAACAACCTTTAACACTTCATTCAATGACCGCTCTGGTTGTTCACTCTCTAACCAGCTTACGTCATCCCAGCCGCGTAACCAGGTCATTTGCCGCTTGGCAAGCTGTCTCGTGGCGCAAATACCTCGATAAACCATTTCATCATAAGAAATTTCGCCGTCTAAATATGACCACATCTGGCGATATCCCACACAACGAATGGAAGGCATATCCTTATGCAAATCTCCGCGGGCAAAAAGCGCCCGTACTTCTGCTTCAAAACCTGAAGCCAACATCTGGTGAAAACGCTGTTCAATACGCTGATGGAGCAGTTCACGGCTCGCCGGGGCGATAGCGAACTGATGCACCCTGTACGGCAAAGCATCGCCTGACGTTTGCGTTAGCTCCGTTAAAGTTTTACCCGAAATGAAAAAAACTTCCAGTGCCCGGGAAAGTCTTTGCGGATCATTCGGATGAATACGCTGCGCGGCAACCGGATCTATCTCCTGAAGTTGCTGATGCAAAACGCCCCATCCCTGCTCTGCCGCCTGCTGCTCTATTTGCGCTCTTATTGCGGGATCCGCTGATGGCAGCGGCGAAAGTCCCTCAAGGAGCGCTTTGAAATAGAGCATGGTTCCACCCACCAGCAGCGGAATACGCCCCGCCGCAACGATATCCGCCATCTCGGCCAGCGCATCGCGGCGAAAATCCGCGGCGGAATACGCCTGCGCCGGATCGAGAATATCCAAAAGCCGGTGCGGCGCGCTGGCAAGCTCCTGCGCATCTGGCTTGGCGGTACCGACATCCATCCCCTGATAAATAAGGGCTGAATCAACGCTAATCAACTCTACGGGTAAAACTTTGCACAGCTCAATGGCCAGCGCCGTTTTCCCTGAGGCCGTAGGGCCCATTAAAAATATTGCCTTAGGCAGGCTTGCCGGTGTCACATCATTCATCTTTTAGAGCGTTCATCGCCGCAGCGAGATCTACAGGTTGCAATAAACCACCCGGCGGCGCTTTGACCAGCTGCGGGCACAGACGCTCAACGTCAGCGAGCATGGCGATGGCCTGCGCCATATTCCACTGCGCGTGGTCGCTCGCGAGGTGACGCGCGAGCCACTGTGCGATAGTGCCGGCATCGTAGCTTGCCTGATGCGCCAGGTAGCCTATCAGTTCAGGAATCAAGTTTTGTAAATTTTGTTGCCGCAAGGGTAAAGGCACCGCTCTGACGGTCACATGTTGCGCTTCCGAGTGGATTTCAATGCCCAGCAGGCTCATTTGCGGTAGGGCTTTTTCCAGCGCCCGCTGCTCGTCGGCGGAAATTTTAAGCCGCAGCGGGATCAGTAGCGGCTGGGCGCAGATCTCCGTTATTTCGGGAGAAAGCTGCGCCTGCCGTAGCCAGCGCTCGGCTACCGGCAGCGCCAGTAAATTGAGGATACCGCCGCGCTCAAGCAGAGCGTATTCGCTGCCAATAATCGTCAGCACGCGCCCGAAGCTGCTACCGTGGCCGTCCAGCGCCTCCGGCGCGGGAGCCTGCGGTTTTCGGGCCTCCGGCGTTTCAGGCGTTTGCAGCAGTTTTTTATACAGCGCGCCCTGCTGCTTTTGATAGCCTGGCTGGGCGTTCGGCCAGCCCGCGCCTTGGCCGGCGGTACCGGCAGCACCTGAGCCCGCGCGGGATGATTCGTAGCGCGGCGCGGCCGGTTCGCGGGCCGCTGAAGGCTCGGCGAAGTGGTTGCGCCCCGCCGCGGCGCGGTTTTCCGGCAGCGACGGCGGGGCGGGCGTATTGTTCTCTTTTATTAGCGGCAGTGAAGATTCAAGCTGCGCGCTCAGCACGCTGGCGACGCCCTGATAAATAAAGTCATGAACCAGACGCGACTGGTGAAAGCGCACCTCGTGCTTGGCGGGATGCACGTTCACGTCAACCTGGTGCGGATCGATAGTTAAAAAAAGCACGAACGCCGGCTGCTCGCCCGCGCCGAGCTTTTCCTCGCACGCCTGACGAATCGCGTGGCCAATAAGCCGATCGCGCATCATCCGCCCATTAACGTAGCTGTACTGCACCTCCGCCAGCTGCGCCGTGGCGTAGCGCGGATCGACCACCCAACCCTGCAGAGCCAGATCGCCGTGCTGCCACTCAATCGCCAGCGCATGCTCAACAAACGGCACACCGCAAATCGCTCCCAGGCGGCGCTCGCGCGGTCCGCCAGCCGCGACGGCGCGATACTGGCGCACCATTTTCCCGTTGTGGCTGAGGTTTATGGTGACGTCAAAGCGCGCCAGCGCAATGCGGCGAATGACTTCGTCGATATGGGTAAATTCGGTTTTCTCGGTGCGCATAAACTTGCGCCGTGCCGGCGTATTGTAAAACAGGTCCAGCACTTCGAGGGTGGTTCCCACAGGATGCGCTGCCGGTTTCACGGTGACAGCCATATCGCGGCCTTCCGCGTAGGCCTGCCAGGCTTCCTGCTGGCTTTCGGTGCGGGACGTCAGCGTCAGGCGGGAGACGGAACTGATACTTGCCAGCGCCTCGCCGCGAAACCCAAGGCTGATAATCGCCTCAAGATCGTCGAGCGTGGCAATCTTGCTGGTGGCGTGACGGGTCAGCGCCAGCGCCAGCTCGTCTTTGCCAATGCCGCAGCCGTTGTCGCGAATGCGGATAAGCTTGGCGCCCCCGCGCTCAATATCAATATCGATGCGGGTCGCCCCGGCATCGATACTGTTCTCAACCAGCTCTTTCACCACCGAGGCAGGACGCTCTACCACTTCACCTGCGGCAATCTGGTTTGCAAGCTGGGGCGGCAAAACCTGAATCGGCATGAAATACTCCTTATTGGCTGAAAACTCCGCCCGCGCTGGCGGTCTGTGCGGCTGCGCCTCGCGGGCCGGACTGCAGAGGATTACGTGAAAAATAAGAACGCAGGCCGCCGTATATGGCGTCGGCTATCTCCTGCTGATAGCTATCACTGGCGAGAAGCCGCTCTTCACTGCCGTTACTGATAAAGCCCGTTTCAACCAGGATCGACGGAATATCCGGCGAGCGCAGCACGCCCAGGCTGGCATGTTCCGGGCGGCGCTTGTGAATATTGCCCACGCGACCCAGCTGCCTGAGAACGTCAACCGCCACATCATACCCGACCCGCTGGGAATGACCGAACTGTAAATCCAGCACCGCCTGGCTCAGATAAGGATCGGACTGGCTGTTCGCCAGCACGTCACCGGCGCCGCCGAGCAGCTCGGACTGCTTCTCGTGCTGCTCAAGCCACCCGGCCATTTCGCTGTTGGCGCGCCGGTTGGAGAGTACCCACACCGAGGCGCCGGTGGCATCGCGGTTCGGCGCGGCGTCGGCGTGAATCGACACCAGAAAGTTGGCGTTTTGCTTACGCGCCACGTCCGATCGCCCCATTACTGAAATAAAATAGTCGCCGTTACGGGTAAGAACCGGCTTAAACATCGGATCGGCATTCAGTAGCGCCTGCAGCTTGCGGGCGATAGCGATAGTGACATTCTTTTCTTTGGTGCCGCCCGCGCCAATAGCGCCGGGATCCTGACCGCCGTGGCCGGCATCAATGGCAACAATCACCTGGCCATTCCCGGCGCTGGCCGGGCGCGGGCGCGCGGCAGGGCGAGTAACGGGATTGCTGTTGATGACGCCGGTGATGCGATCGTTTTGCGCCCGAAACGGATTTTTGGCGGGCTGCGACGGCCGGGCGGCGGCTACGGGAACCTCTGCCTGGCGGGTCACAACCGGCTGCGGCGGTGGAGGCGGCGGCGGTTCGTCTGCGTCAATCGTGAACACCACTTTACAGGCGGCACCGCTGCACTGCTTAACGGCGCGGGTTTTTCCGTTGGCCGTGAGATCGACCACCAGCCGCAGCGTCTGGGCATCTTTCGGCGTACCCGCGCGGATAGCCCGCACCAGATTGTTACCGCTAAAATTGAGCGGCAGCCCCTGAATAACCCCGGTTTGCTTGATGTCGAGCGCCACGCTGCGCCTGCCTTCCTGGCTAAAGGCATATTCAGGATCGCCCATAAAGCTGAAAGTGATGCGGGCCTGCTTATCGCCGTTAGAAACCTGAATGTCGGACAAACTTGCCGCCATCGCCTGCAGTCCGAACAGCATTAAACAGGCAGCCAACATACATTTAGCGCGACAAATCATCCTCGATCCCTCTGATTATCCGGCAAATCTCGCCAGTAAAGATTCACCTCGCGGTGAGAGCGCCGCAACGCGCGCTTCTCGCCCCCGATCCTGGTAAGTCATATGTATTTCAATGTCCGGCGCCGGCAGCACGCCTTCACCCTGCTGCGGCCATTCGACGAGGCAGATAGCTTCGTCGGTGAAATAGTCCCGAATGCCCATAAACTCCAGCTCTTCCGGATCCGCAAGGCGGTATAAATCGAAGTGGTATACCGTCAGGTTTTCGAGCGCGTAGGGCTCTACCAGGGTATAGGTCGGGCTTTTAACGTTGCCCTGATGGCCAAGCGCCTGCAGAAAGCCGCGGCTGAACGTCGTTTTTCCGGCGCCCAGATCGCCATACAGATAAATCACAGTTGCGCCAGTGCAGGCCTGCGCAAGGTGCTTGCCCAGGTCCAGGGTTGCCTGCTCATCAGGCAGAATAATCGCTCGATTAGTCATGGTTCAGGTCAGTTACATCCGGGTTAACAACACGCCTGAGCGTGGAAAAGAGATCGCTTGCCAGCATACCGCGCGTTCCGCTGCGGGCCGCCAGAATATCTGCGGCCGCGCCGTGCGCCACGCAGCCGGCGCAGGCTGCATCATACGGGTTCAGATGCTGGCCTGGCAATGCGCCGATGATCCCCGACAGCACATCGCCCATACCGCCGCTGGCCATGCCGGCATTTCCGGCATCGACAATCGCCAGCTGGCCCTCTTCGTTGGCGATCACCGTGCCCGCGCCTTTCAGTACCACCACGCCGCCGTAACGTTTTACCAGATCCCGGGCCGCCTGCAGGCGATCGCGCTCAATATCGGCAACCGTGCAGTTCAGCAGGCGGGCCGCTTCGCCGGGATGCGGGGTAATAATTCGATGCGGACAGCGGTGGGGATCGGCCGCCAGCAGATTGAGCGCGTCCGCGTCCCACAGCATCGGACCAGTGAAGTTTTCTACTTTACGCAGCGCCTGCTTGCCCCACACCTGCTGTCCGAGGCCGGGACCAATCACCACGGTATCCGCCCATGCCAGCGCCTTATCCAGCGCCTCGCTGGTCAGCTCCTGCACCATCAGCTCCGGCCTGGCGGTTATCAGCGGCGCAATATTTTCGGCCCGGGTCAGCACCCTCACCAGCCCGGCCCCGGCCCGCAGCGCCGCTTCGCCGGTCATTCGGATAGCGCCTGCGGTGCCGCTGTCACCGCCGATAACCACCAGCTTGCCGTGGTCGCCTTTGTTTGACGTTGGCCGCCGCGGCCTGAACCACCGCGCCAGCTGGCCGGCATCCAGCCGGATCATCGTGACCGGCTGGCCTTCAAGCCAGCTATCCAATCCCAGCGCGTGATAGTGAAGCTTGCCGACAACGTCGCGCGCCTTGCCGGTCAGCAGACCCGGCTTGAGGGCGATAAAGGTGACAGTATCGGCAGCGTTAATTACGCAGCCGGGGGTCGCGCCAGTGTCCGCCAGCAGGCCAGAGGGAATATCCAGCGCCACTTTCGCCACCGGATGGAGGTTTGACCGGTCAATCAGGTCAGCCACATCGGGGCGCGGCGCGCTCTTGAGGCCGGTACCGAGCAGCGCGTCAACAATCAGATCGCCCTCTGCTGGCCAGGGCGCGTCAGGGCTGTGAACAGTGCCGCCGGCGCTGAGCCAGGCCTCCCGCGCCTGTGCCGCTTCATCCGGGAGAGGCTTGTCGCTCTCTGTGGCAACCAGCATTACCGCAATGCCTTCAGCCTGCGCCAGCCGCGCCACCACGTAGCCGTCACCACCGTTGTTGCCGTGCCCGCAGAGAATAATCCAGCATCGTGCGGCGGAATGGCGCTCCCGAATAACCCGGAAGGCAGCCTCTCCGGCGCGCTGCATCAGTTCGTACAGGGTAATGCCCAGCGCGTCTGCCGCCTCTTTTTCGCCGCGCCGCAGGTCATCTGCAGACCAGATTGCCTGTGGTATACTGCCGCGGTTTTTCGTCATTGTATGGTCCGTCATGTCACAGCCCCTCGATCTCAATCAGTTAGCGCAGGAAATTAAACAGTGGGGCACCGAGCTGGGCTTCCAGCAGGTAGGCATTGCCGATACCGATCTCAGCGCGTCGGAGCCTAAGCTGCAGGCGTGGCTGGATAAGCAGTACCATGGCGAAATGGCGTGGATGGCGCGCCACGGCATGATGCGCGCGCGCGCCCACGAGCTGCTGCCCGGCACGCTGCGCGTTATCAGCGTGCGGATGAACTATCTTCCCGCCAGCGCGGCCTTTGCCAGCACCTTAAAAAATCCCAGCCTCGGCTACGTTAGCCGCTATGCGCTGGGGCGCGATTACCACAAGCTGCTGCGTAACCGACTCAAAAAGCTGGGGGAAAAGATCCAGGCCCGGTGCGGCTCGCTCAATTTTAGACCCTTTGTTGACTCCGCGCCCATCCTCGAGCGCCCAATTGCGGAAAAAGCGGGCCTGGGATGGACAGGTAAGCACTCACTTATCTTAAGCCGCGACGCGGGTTCCTTTTTCTTCCTCGGCGAACTGCTGATCGATCTTCCCCTGCCGGTAGATGCGCCACAGGAGGAGCACTGCGGCCGCTGCGTGGCCTGCATGACCATCTGCCCTACCGGCGCTATCGTCGAGCCGTACACGGTGGACGCCCGCCGCTGCATCTCCTATCTCACCATCGAGCTGGAAGGCGCTATCCCGGAAGAGTTTCGCCCGCTGATCGGTAACCGGATCTACGGCTGTGACGACTGCCAGCTGATTTGTCCCTGGAACCGCTATTCGCAGCTGACGGACGAAGAGGACTTTAGCCCGCGCCGGGCACTGCACCAGCCGCCGCTAATTGAGCTGTTTGCCTGGAGCGAAGCATACTTCCTGAAAGTCACCGAAGGCTCCGCCATCCGCCGCATTGGCCACTTGCGCTGGCTGCGTAATATTGCCGTTGCGCTGGGTAATGCGCCGTGGCAGCCGGAAAATTTAACCGCGCTGGAAAGCCGTAAAGGTGAGCACCCACTTCTTGATGAGCACATCAACTGGGCCATTGCGCAACAAATCGAACGACGAAATAAAGGGACTATTGAGGTGCAACTGCCGCAGAAGCAGCGTCTGGTGCGGGTGATTGAAAAAGGGCTGGCGCGGGATGCCTGAACTATTCACAGCTTGTGAATAAAAATAAAAATACATTGCAATTCAAGGTGCAGAATTTCGTCAAGCGATAAAGCTAACAGTTTGAAATAAAATTTAATTACATAAAAACAAGTAGTTATAAATATTTCATTAATAAGTCTGTGTTTTTGCTAGCGTGCGCTATCGACATGAGGCTGTGGATAAGTCTGTTCACAAGAGTGTGTAACGTATGTAACAAATAGCCTCAGTGGCGCATTTCCGCTGTGGATGCTGTGGAAGAGAAGTGAAAATTTGGAGCGGGAAACGAGACTCGAACTCGCGACCCCGACCTTGGCAAGGTCGTGCTCTACCAACTGAGCTATTCCCGCATTGGTGATGGTACTGTCTACAAATTTTGGAGCGGGAAACGAGACTCGAACTCGCGACCCCGACCTTGGCAAGGTCGTGCTCTACCAACTGAGCTATTCCCGCATTAAATTTTGCAGCGTAACGAAGAAGATTTCGTGTCGTTACGGGAGGCGCATTATACGAGAATTCGACACTGCTGCAACCCCCTGCCCGGCGTTTTTTTTTGTTTTTGATTCAAGTGCCGATTTATTCGGCACTTTGGCCATTTTTACGTCTAAGCCGCCTGGAAACCGGGCTACGGGCAGTTACAGATTAATAAAATGTTCGCGGTAGTAGGCCAGTTCCGCCACCGATTCGCGGATATCGTCCATCGCCTGGTGAGTGCCTTTTTTCTTAAAGCCGGCAAGAATTTCGGGTTTCCAGCGGCGGGCCAGCTCTTTTAATGTGCTGACGTCGAGGTAGCGGTAGTGGAAGTAGGCTTCCAGTTCCGGCATATACTTGAACAGGAAGCGGCGATCCTGGCCTATGCTGTTGCCGCAGATGGGGGATTTCCCCGCCGGAACCCACTGCTTTAAGAATTCGAGGGTGGCAAGTTCAGCCTCGCGATCGCCGATCTGGCTTGCCTTAACGCGATCCACAAGCCCGCTGCCGGTATGGGTGCGCACGTTCCAGTCGTCCATCAGCGCCAGCTGCGCGTCAGACTGGTGCACCGCGATAGTCGGCCCTTCCGCGAGGATATTCAGATTGGCATCGGTCACCAGCGTCGCTATCTCAATAATGCGATCCTGCTCGGGATCGAGCCCGGTCATTTCAAGATCGATCCAAATGAGGTTGTTTTCATTTGCACTCATGCTATTTTCCACCCTTCTTGCGTAACTCGCCGCAGCGGGTTAACTGGTATTATTAGTCTGTGTATCATAGAGGTTTTGCCCGCTACGGGCGACCAGGAGCCACTCCGATTGAGTAAAAATAAACTCTCCAAAGGTCAACAGCGCCGCGTTAGCGCCAATCATCAGCGCCGTCTCAAAACCACCGCGGAGAAACCCGATTTCGACGACAACCTGTTTGGCGAGCCGACGGAAGGCATCGTTATCAGCCGCTTTGGCATGCATGCGGACGTTGAAGCCGCCGACGGCAGCGTGCACCGCTGCAACATCCGCCGCACTATTCGCTCGCTGGTCACCGGCGATCGCATCGTCTGGCGTCCGGGAAAAGCCGCCGCTGAAGGCGTTAATGTGAAAGGGATTGTCGAGGCCGTTCACGAGCGCACCTCGGTGCTGACCCGCCCGGACTTTTATGACGGCGTAAAGCCGATTGCCGCCAATATCGACCAGATCGTGGTGGTTTCTGCCATTCTGCCGGAGCTGTCGCTCAATATTATCGACCGCTATCTGGTGGCCTGCGAAGTGCTCGACGTCGAGCCGCTGATCGTGCTGAACAAGATAGACTTGCTCGACGCCCAAAGCATGCGCGTTGTGAACGCGCAGATGGATATTTATCGCAACATTGGCTATCGGGTGCTGATGGTGTCAAGCCACGCTCAGGACGGTCTGAAGCCGCTTGAAGAAGCGCTAACCGGGCGCATCAGCATCTTTGCCGGCCAGTCCGGCGTCGGCAAGTCGAGCCTGCTCAACACGCTGCTCGGCCTGCAAAAAGAGATCCTCACCAACGACGTCTCCGATAACTCCGGCCTGGGTCAGCACACCACCACTGCCGCCCGCCTCTATCACTTCCCGCAGGGCGGCGACGTGATCGACTCCCCAGGCGTGCGCGAATTTGGCCTCTGGCACCTGGATCCGGAACAAATCTTTAGCGGATTTGTCGAATTTCACGACTATGCGGGTGCCTGCAAATACCGCGACTGCAAGCACGATACCGATCCGGGATGCGCCATTCGCGAAGCGGTGGAAAAAGGCGAAATTGCCCGCAGCCGTTTCGACAATTACCACCGCATACTGGAAAGCATGTCACAGGTAAAAACGCGTAAAGGCTTTTCAGAAACCGATAACTGACAATTAAGCTTAGCGCCGATAAAATCAGCCCCGTTTACGCAGGGGCTCAGTTAGGGCCAGCATTAGAAATAACATAGCCTGGAGGCTACCTTGTTAAATTCATTTAAACTTTCGCTTCAATATCTTCTGCCAAAACTGTGGCTTACGCGCCTGGCTGGCTGGGGCGCAAGCAAGCGTGCAGGCTGGCTCACCAAACTGGTGATTGACCTGTTCGTAAAGTATTACAAGGTGAATATGAAAGAGGCGCAGAAGCCGGATACGGCCAGCTACCGCACCTTTAATGAATTCTTCGTGCGTCCGCTGCGCGACGACGTTCGCCCGCTGAATACCGATCCGAGCGTGCTGGTGATGCCCGCAGACGGCGTTATCAGCCAGCTTGGCAACATTGAAGACGACAAAATTCTGCAGGCGAAAGGCCACAACTACAGCCTGGAAGCGCTGCTGGCGGGCAACTACCTGATGGCGGATCTGTTCCGCAACGGCAGCTTCGCCACCACTTACCTGTCGCCGCGCGATTACCACCGCGTTCACATGCCGTGCAACGGCATCCTGCGCGAAATGATCTACGTGCCGGGCGACCTGTTCTCCGTTAATCACCTGACCGCCCAGAACGTGCCAAATCTGTTCGCGCGCAACGAGCGCGTTATCTGCCTGTTCGATACAGAATTTGGCCCGATGGCGCAGATTCTGGTGGGTGCGACCATTGTCGGCAGCATTGAAACCGTCTGGTCCGGCACCGTCACGCCACCTCGCGAGGGCATCATCAAGCGCTGGACCTGGCCTGACGGCGAGAGCGAAGGTGCGGTTGCGCTGCTGAAGGGCCAGGAGATGGGCCGCTTTAAGCTCGGCTCTACCGTTATCAACCTGTTTGCGCCGGGTAAAGTGAAGCTGGCCGAAACGCTGAGCAGCCTGTCCGCCACCCGCATTGGCGAACCGCTGGCAGTTTCTACCGAAACGCAGGACGCGCCGGAAGCGGCGCCTGCAGCCCTGGCCGATGAAGTCATTGACGCGCTGCGGGCCGATACGCCGCAAGATAACGCTTAACAGAAAGGACCGCTGAAGTGCGCCTGATTATCACTTTTCTGATGGCCTGGTGCCTCAGCCTGGGGGCGCACGCAGCCAGCGCCCCCGACGCCAAACAGATAGCCCACGAGCTGGAGCAGGCGAAAGCCGCCAAGCCCGCGCAGCCTGATACCGTTGAGACGCTGCAAACGGCGCTCAACGCGCTTGAGGAGCGTAAAGGCTCCCTCGAGCGCGCCCAGCAGTACCAGCAGGTTATCGACAACTTTCCCAAATACTCCCAAACGCTGCGCAGCCAGCTCGCCAGCCTCAGCGACGAGCCGCGCCCGATCCCAACTGCCCTCACCACCGATGCGCTGAATCAGGAGATCCTGCAGGTCAGCAGCCAGCTGCTGGAAAAAAGCCGCCTGGCCCAGCAGGAGCAGGAGCGCGCCCGGGATATCGCCGACTCCCTGAGCCAGCTGCCCCAGCAGCAAACCGACGCCCGCCGCCAGCTGAATGAGGTTGAACGCCGCCTCGGCTCGGCCACCGGCAATAACGCCCAGGCGCAGAATCTCGGCCTGCAGGCCGAGTCAGCCCGGCTTAAAGCGCAGGTGGACGAGCTGGAGCTGGCCCAGCTGTCAGCCAACAATCGCCAGGAGCTGGCAAGAATGCGCTCCGAGCTGGCGCAAAAGCAGAGCGAACAGCTGGATACTTACTTGCAGGGCCTGCGCAACCAGCTCAACAGCCAGCGCCAGCGCGAAGCGGAAAAAGCGCTGGAGAGCACCGAACAGCTGGCGGAAAACAGCGATAACCTGCCCGCCGGCATCGTGAAGCAATTCTCCGTCAACCGCGAGCTTTCTCAGGCGCTGAACCAGCAGGCCCAGCGCATGGATTTGGTGGCCTCCCAACAGCGGCAGGCTACCGGCCAGACGCTGCAGGTGCGCCAGGCGCTGAATACCCTGCGCGAGCAGTCCCAGTGGCTGGGCTCCTCTAATCTGCTCGGCGAGGCGCTGCGCGCCCAGGTGGCGCGACTGCCGGAAATGCCGAAGCCGCAGCAGCTGGACACCGAGATGGCGCAGCTGCGCGTTCATCGCCTGCGCTATGAAGATCTTCTGAATAAGCAGTCGCAGCTGCGGGAAAGCCACCAGAATAACGGCCAGCCGCTTACCGCCGAGGAGTCACGCATTCTCGACGCCCAGCTGCGCACCCAGCGCGAGCTGCTCACCTCCCTGCTGCAGGGCGGCGATACGCTGATCCTGGAGCTGACCAAGCTTAAAGTGGCCAACGGCCAGCTGGAAGACGCGCTAAAAGAGATCAACGAAGCCACCCACCGCTACCTGTTCTGGACCTCGGACGTCAGCCCGATGGGTCTGAGCTGGCCGCTGGAGATCGTGCAGGATCTGCGCCGCCTGATCTCCCTCAACACCTTCAGCCAGTTGGGCAAAGCGTCCATCATGATGCTGACCAGCAAAGAGACGCTGATCCCGCTGTTTGCCGCGCTGGTGCTGGTGGCCTTCAGCATCAGCTCCCGCAAGCACTTTACCCGCTTTCTGGAGCGCTCCAGCAGCCGCGTCGGCAAAGTGACTCAGGACCACTTCTGGCTCACGATGCGCACCGTGTTCTGGTCAATTCTGGTAGCTTCTCCGCTGCCGGTACTGTGGATGACGCTCGGCTACGGGCTGCAGGCGGCCTGGCCCTACCCGCTGGCGGTGGCTATCGGCGACGGTGTGACAGCCACGGTACCGCTGCTGTGGGTAGTAATGATCTGCGCCACCTTAGCCCGCCAGAACGGTCTGTTCATCGCCCATTTCGGCTGGCCGCGCAACCGGGTGGCGCGCGCGATGCGTTACTATTTAATGAGCATCGGGCTGATTGTGCCGCTGATCATGGCACTGATCATGTTCGATAACCTCAACGACCGGGAGTTCTCCGCCTCGCTCGGGCGCCTGTGCTTTGTGCTTATCTGCGGGGCGCTGGCGATTGTCACGCTCAGCCTCAAGCGCGCGGGGCTTCCGCTGTATCTCGACAGAGAAGGCAGCGGCGACAACATGGTCAACAGCCTGCTGTGGAACTTGCTGATGGGCGCGCCGCTGGTAGCGATTCTGGCCGCCGCGGTGGGCTACCTTGCCACCGCTCAGGCGCTGCTGGCCCGCCTGGAAACGTCTGTGGCTATCTGGTTCCTGCTGCTGGTTATCTATCACGTTATTCGCCGCTGGATGTTCATTCAGCGCCGCCGCATCGCGTTTGACCGCGCCCGCCACCGCCGGGCGGAGATGCTGGCCCAGCGCGCCCGCGGCGAAGATGAATCGCAGCACGCATCGAGCGTTGAAGGACTGCCGGAAGTAGACATTACTGAAGTGGATCTCGACAGCCTCAGCGCGCAGTCCCTGCGGCTGGTGCGCTCGATCCTGATGCTGATCGCCCTGGTGTCGGTTATCGTGCTGTGGTCGGAAATCCATTCGGCGTTCAGCTTCCTGGAAAACATCTCCCTGTGGGATGCCACCTCAACCATACAGGGCGTTGAAAGCCTGGAGCCGATTACCCTTGGCGCGGTGCTGATTGCTATCCTGGTATTTATCATCACGCTCCAGCTGGTGCGCAACCTTCCCGCCCTGCTGGAGCTGGCGGTGCTGCAGCATCTTAGTCTGGCACCGGGCACCGGCTACGCCATCACCACGATTACCAAATATATGCTGATGCTGCTCGGCGGAATGGTCGGCTTCTCAATGATCGGTATTGAGTGGGCCAAGCTCCAGTGGCTGGTGGCCGCTCTCGGCGTGGGGTTAGGCTTCGGCCTGCAGGAGATTTTCGCTAACTTTATCTCCGGCCTGATGATCCTGTTTGAAAAGCCGATCCGCATCGGCGATACCGTGACCATTCGCGACCTGACCGGCAGCGTCACCCGCATCAACACCCGGGCCACCACCATCAGCGACTGGGACCGCAAAGAGATAATCGTTCCGAATAAAGCCTTTATCACCGAGCAGTTTATTAACTGGTCGCTGTCGGATGCAGTCACCCGCGTGGTGTTAACTGTACCCGCGCCGACGGAAGCCAGCACCGAGGAGGTCACGCGGATCTTAATTACCGCCGCGGAGCGCTGCACCTACGTGATAGAGAACCCGCCGCCGGAGGCATTTCTGGTGGATCTGCAGCAGGGTATCCAGCTTTTCGAGCTGCGCATCTACGCGGCAGAAATGGGGCACCGGATGCCGCTGCGCCACGAGCTGCACCAGCTGATCCTGGCGGGCTTCCGCGAGCACGGCATCGAAATGCCGTTCCCGCCGTTCCAGATGCGGCTGGAAAGCCTGAACGGGAAACCGACAGGGAAAACGTTGTCGTCGTCGGGAAGGCGTCCGGCGGGGAGCCTGTAAAAGGCTCTGCCTGAGCGGTTAAAGAAGGGAATCTGACGGCCCGCCTGCAACGGCGGGCTTTTTATTACGCCCGGTCTACCGGGAAGGCCAGCACCTCGGCGAGGCTTTCCGCGCCCAGCGCCAGCATCACCACGCGATCCACCCCCAGCGCAACGCCGGAGCAATCGGGCAGGCCGGACTCCAGGGCCGCCAGCAGATTGACGTCGATCGGCTGCTGCGGCAGACCGCGGGCCGCGCGCTTGCGGTTGTCCTGCTCGAAGCGCTGCTGCTGCTCCCGGGCGTCGGTCAGCTCGTGGAAGCCGTTCGCCAGCTCGATACCTTTGAAATAGACCTCGAAGCGCTCCGCCACCCGGTGGTCTTCGGTGCTGATCTGCGCCAGCGACGCCTGCGAAGCGGGGAAGTGGTAAATAAAGGTCGGCTTGTCTTTACCAATCTGCGGCTCCACGCCGAAGGTAAACAGCAGCTGCAGCAGCGTGTCGCGATCCTCTTCGGTATCCGCCACGTTGCTTAAATCCAGTTTTGCCGCCGCGTCGCGCAGCTGGGTTTTGTCCGCAGAGAGCGGATCAATTTCCAGATAGCGCTGGAACGCCTGCTGATAGGAAAGGCTTTCGGCCGGCTGGCACTCCAGCACCTGCTGCAGCAGATCGTCCACCTCGTTCATCAGGCGGTACATATCGTAGCAGGGGCGATACCACTCCAGCATGGTGAATTCGGGGTTGTGATGGCGCCCCATCTCTTCATTACGGAAGCTGCGACACAGCTGGTATACCGGACCGCAGCCCGCCGCCAGCAGGCGCTTCATGTGGTATTCCGGGCTGGTCATCAGATACAGGTTAATCCCCTGCGCGTGACCCGGGCCGACGAAGCGCGTTTCGAAAGGCACCATATGAATGTCGGTGACGGTTGCCTGACTCATGCAGGGCGTTTCCACTTCCAGCACGCCGCGGTCGGCAAAAAAGCGGCGGATCTCCGCCATGATGGCCGCGCGTTTTAACAGATTTGGAATGGACGCGCTCGGCTGCCAGTTTGCCGTTTCGCTCATGTGATTCTCCCGGATTCAAAACAAGGGCACGAAGTCTACTCGCAAGCCCCGCGTGAAACAAATTTTGGGCGGCAAAAGATGCGCATCGCCGTGAAAAGTGCGTTCCGTGACGCAGTTCATCAAATCGGATGATTTGTACGTGTGCAGATCTGCAAAAAAATCGAACGCGTCAAATTTCCATTTACTCCTTATGGATATACTTCTATACCCGTTAAGGATGTGTGGAAATGCTTCCTCAGGTGCAAGCGCGGCGAGGTTAATCGAGCGTAGTCCGTTGAGGAAATCTTTTATTCTGGAGGAATGTCGTGCAAACCTTTCATGCCGATCTTGTTGTTATCGGCGCTGGCGGTGCCGGATTACGAGCGGCTATCGCCGCGGCCCAGGCCAATCCCAACGCTAAAATCGCCCTCATCTCTAAAGTCTATCCCATGCGCAGCCACACCGTTGCCGCCGAAGGCGGTTCAGCGGCGGTCGCGCAGGATCATGATAGCTTCGAGTATCATTTTCACGACACCGTTGCCGGCGGCGACTGGCTTTGCGAGCAGGACGTCGTAGACTACTTTGTTCACCACTGCCCCACCGAAATGACCCAGCTTGAGCTCTGGGGCTGCCCGTGGAGTCGCCGCCCGGACGGTTCCGTTAACGTGCGCCGCTTCGGCGGCATGAAAATCGAGCGCACCTGGTTCGCCGCCGACAAAACCGGCTTCCACATGCTGCACACCCTTTTCCAGACGTCGCTCCAGTTCCCGCAGATCCAGCGCTTCGACGAGCATTTCGTGCTCGATATTCTGGTCGACGACGGCCAGGCGCGCGGTCTGGTCGCCATGAATATGATGGAAGGCACGCTGATGCAGATCCGTGCCGGCGCAGTGGTAATGGCGACCGGCGGCGCGGGCCGCGTCTATCGCTATAACACCAACGGCGGCATCGTGACCGGCGACGGCATGGGCATGGCGCTGCGTCACGGCGTGCCGCTGCGCGATATGGAGTTCGTCCAGTACCATCCCACCGGCCTGCCGGGTTCCGGGATCCTGATGACCGAAGGCTGCCGCGGCGAAGGCGGTATCCTGGTGAATAAGAACGGCTACCGCTACCTGCAGGACTACGGCATGGGTCCGGAAACGCCGCTGGGCGAGCCGAAAAACAAATATATGGAGCTCGGCCCGCGCGACAAAGTATCCCAGGCTTTCTGGCACGAGTGGCGTAAGGGCAATACCATTTCCACGCCGCGCGGTGACGTGGTGTATCTCGACCTGCGCCACCTCGGCGAGAAAAAGCTGCTGGAGCGCCTGCCGTTTATCTGCGAGCTGGCGAAAGCCTACGTTGGCGTCGATCCGGTGAAAGACCCGATCCCGGTGCGCCCGACCGCGCACTACACCATGGGCGGAATTGAAACCGACCAGCGCTGCGAAACCCGCATCAAAGGACTGTTTGCGGTGGGCGAATGCTCCTCCGTTGGCCTGCACGGCGCAAACCGCCTCGGCTCCAACTCGCTGGCGGAGCTGGTCGTGTTTGGCCGCATGGCGGGCGAACAGGCTATTGAGCGCGCGTCCACCGCGGGCGAAGCCAACGGCGCCGCGCTCGACGCGCAGGTTGCCGACGTTGAGAAGCGCCTGAAAGCGCTGGTTAACCAGGACGGCAACGAAAACTGGGCGAAGATCCGCGATGAAATGGGCCTCTCCATGGAGGAAGGCTGCGGCATCTACCGCACGCCGGAGCTGATGCAGAAAACCATCGACAAGCTGGCAGAGCTGCAGGAGCGCTTCAAGCGGGTACGCATCACCGACACCACCAGCGTGTTCAACACCGATCTTCTCTACACCATCGAGCTGGGCCACGGTCTGAACGTGGCCGAATGTATGGCCCACTCGGCGATGGCGCGCAAAGAGTCGCGCGGCGCCCACCAGCGCCTGGACGAAGGCTGCACCGAGCGCGACGACGTCAACTTCCTCAAGCATACGCTGGCCTTCCGCGACGCGGACGGCACCACCCGCCTGGACTACAGCGACGTGAAGATAACCACCCTGCCGCCCGCCAAACGCGTCTACGGTGCGGAAGCGGAAGCCGCCGACAAGAAGGAGACGGCAAATGGCTGAGATGAAGAACCTGAAAATCGAGATTGTCCGCTATAACCCGGAAGCGGACAGCGCCCCGCACAGCGCCTTCTACGAGGTACCGTACGACGAGCAGACCTCGCTGCTCGACGCGCTCGGTTACATCAAAGATAACCTTGCCCCGGATCTCAGCTACCGCTGGTCGTGCCGGATGGCCATCTGCGGCTCCTGCGGCATGATGGTCAACAGCGTGCCAAAGCTGGCCTGCAAAACCTTCCTGCGCGACTACACCGCCGGCATGAAGGTCGAGGCGCTGGCAAACTTCCCTATCGAGCGCGATCTGGTGGTCGATATGACCCACTTCATTGAGAGCCTGGAGGCAATCAAGCCGTATATCATCGGTAATCCGCGCACGCCGGATCAGGGCACCAATATTCAGACGCCGGCGCAGATGGCGAAGTATCACCAGTTCTCCGGCTGCATCAACTGCGGCCTGTGCTACGCCGCCTGCCCGCAGTTTGGCCTCAACAAGGAGTTTATTGGCCCGGCGGCGATAACCCTGGCGCACCGCTACAACGAGGACAGCCGCGATCGCGGCAAGAAGGAGCGCATGGCGCAGCTGAACAGCAAAAACGGCGTCTGGAGCTGCACTTTCGTCGGCTTCTGCTCGGAAGTGTGTCCGAAGCACGTCGATCCGGCCGCGGCCATCCAGCAGGGCAAAGTAGAGAGCTCGAAAGACTTTCTGATTGCCACCCTGAAACCACGCTAAGGAGTGCATCATGACCACTAAACGCAAGCCCTACGTGCGTCCGATGACGTCCACGTGGTGGAAAAAACTGCCCTTTTATCGCTTTTACATGGTGCGTGAAGGCACCGCGGTGCCCGCCGTATGGTTCAGCATCATCCTGCTGTGCGGGCTTTTCTCGTTAAAACATGGCCCGGAGTCGTGGGCGAATTTCGTCGGATTTTTGCAAAATCCGGTAGTGGTTATCATTAACCTGATTGCCCTGGCGGCAGCGCTGCTGCACACCAAAACCTGGTTCGAACTGGCACCAAAAGCGGCCAACGTCATCGTTAAGGGCGAGAAAATGGGCCCGGAGCCGGTGATCAAAGGGCTGTGGGGAGTGACCATTCTGGTCACCGTTATTATCTTGTTTGTCGCCCTGTTCTGGTAAGGAGACCGCGATGATCGATCCGAATCCGAAACGTTCTGATGAACCGGTATTCTGGGGCCTGTTTGGCGCAGGCGGCATGTGGAGCGCGATTATCGCGCCGGTGATGGTGCTGCTGGTGGGGATCCTCCTGCCGCTGGGCCTTGCGCCGCACGACGCGTTCAGCTACGAGCGGGTACTGGGCTTTGCCCAAAGTTTTATTGGCCGCGCGTTTCTGTTCCTGATGATTGTGCTGCCCCTGTGGTGCGGCCTGCACCGCATCCACCACGCGATGCACGACCTGAAAATCCACGTGCCGAGCGGCAAATGGGTGTTTTACGGTCTGGCCGCCATTCTGACGGTGGTCACGCTTATCGGCGTCATCTTTATCTAAAGCCCGCGCGCCCGGCACTCACCCGCCGGGCGCCTTCTCTTTTTACGCCTGCCTGACGCATTTCTTCCACAAAGTTCTACACTTACAAGAAAACCTTACAAGGAACGAGTATGCGTATTTTTCCCGTTGTCACCGCCGTTACCGCCGTGGCCGCCGCGCTTCTGGTGGTTTCCTGCAGCGCGCCCACGCCGCCGAAAGGCGTCACGGTCGTCACGCCTTTTGATGTTAATCGCTTCCTCGGTACGTGGTATGAAATCGCCCGGCTGGATCACCGGTTTGAAAGAGGGCTGGAGCAGGTTACCGCCACCTACAGCAAGCGCAGCGATGGCAATATTACCGTGGTGAACAAGGGCTACAATATCGATCGCGGGATGTGGCAGGACATTGAAGGGGTAGCTAAATTTACCGGCTCGCCGGACAGGGCCGCGCTGAAAGTGTCGTTTTTTGGCCCGTTCTACGGCGGCTATAACGTGATTGCGCTGGATAAGGAGTATCGCCACGCGCTGATTTGCGGGCCGAACCGCGACTATCTGTGGATCCTGTCGCGCACCCCCACCGTGCCGGCCGAAGTCAGGCAGAACCTGCTGGACGCCGCCGCCCGCCAGGGCTTCGACGTCCGCAAGCTGATTTGGGTCAGGCAGAGCCGCTAGTGGGCGCTGAGCTTCAGGCCGATAATACCGCAGACGATCAGCAGCAGGCTGACGATACGCGCCGGGCTGGCTGATTCCCCCAGAAGAATAATCCCCGTGACCGCCGCGCCGACGGCACCGATTCCGGTCCAGATGGCGTAGGCGGTACCCACCGGCAGCGTTTTCATGGTCCACGACAGCAGCGCCACGCTGGTCACCATCGCCACGACGGTGATGATGCTCGGCGTCAGCCGGGTAAAGCCGTGGGTGTATTTAAGGCCAACGGCCCAGACCACTTCGAGAAGACCTGCAATAACAAGAATTAACCAGGACATAGTGACTCCACGTGGGGTCGTCCCCGATCAATAATAGAAACGCCTGCGGGTCGTCCCGCAAGGTTGTGTGAAGCGTGTATTTTAACCGCTGTCGCGAAGGTTGCAACTCAAGTTACGGCGCAGCCGGGCGGCCGCGCCGCTGAGTATTATTCCTGAGCCCGGGTTGCGGCACCGGAAATCGCGTTGCCGCCATCAGAGATATCCTGACCCACGCCGCGGGTGGTGTTACAACCGGTGAGTACGGTAGAGAGTACGAGTAAGGAAAAGAGCGCTGCAATGGATTTCTTAATCATGATTTCATCCTTTGATTACCAGACAGTTGATCTTGCCTGAATAAGCATAGACAAAATCCCCGCAAAAGAAGGGGAAAGAGACATTTTTCAGAGTGTTTTACGCGCCTTAGCTGGCGGCGTGCGAGATAGCGTGTCCGAGGCTCTGGACGTCCTGGCCCATACCGCGGAAGGTATTACAGCCGGTCAGCAGCGCCGCAGAGAGCAGCAGCAGGAAGAAGGTGGTAATTAGGCGTTTCATCGTTTCGTCCCTGTTAAAGTAGCGCAGTTGATGCTGCGCTACTCATCTGCATTAATTACTTAACGCGGGAAACGTATTCGCCAGAGCGGGTGTCAACTTTGATCACTTCGCCAATCTGCACGAACAGCGGAACCTTAACCACTGCGCCGGTGCTCAGGGTCGCCGGCTTGCCGCCAGTCCCGGCAGTGTCGCCTTTCAGGCCCGGATCGGTATCAACGATTTCCAGCTCAACGAAGTTCGGCGGAGTGACGGAGATCGGCTGGCCGTTCCACAGGGTCACGATGCACTCGGCCTGATCCAGCAGCCACTTTTCGTTATCGCCAACGGCTTTGGCATCTGCAGCCAGCTGCTCGAAGGTTTCGTTATTCATGAAGTGCCAGAACTCACCGTCGTTGTACAGGTAAGTCAGGTTCATATCCACAACGTCTGCGCCTTCGGCAGAGTCGGTAGATTTGAAGGTTTTCTCAACGCGGGAACCGGTCAGCAGGCGGCGCAGCTTAACGCGCGCGAACGCCTGGCCTTTGCCCGGTTTTACGAATTCGCTGGACTCGACCGCGTACGGTTCGCCGTCCATCATGATTTTAAGACCGGCACGAAAATCGTTGCTAGAATAAGTCGCCATAAGGCCCTCTAAATTTGTTAACTGGTAGCTAAGCCACAAAATGGCGCATATTATAACCCTAAACACCCCATCCAGAGAAGATTGGTTATCGCAACTTGGCGATGTAATCACCGATCCTGATGAACTCCTGCGTCTTTTAAACATAGACGCTGATGAAGATTTAATCGCCGGCGGCGACGCCAGGCGCCTTTTTGCCCTGCGGGTGCCGCGCGCCTTCGCTGCGCGAATGGAAAAAGGCAATCCGAACGACCCGCTTCTGCGCCAGGTGCTGACCTCGCAGCAGGAGTTTATCGCCGCGCCCGGGTTCAGCACCGATCCGCTGGAAGAGCAGCACAGCGTAGTGCCCGGGCTGCTGCACAAGTACCGCAACCGCGCGCTGCTGCTGGTTAAAGGCGGCTGCGCGGTCAACTGCCGCTACTGCTTCCGCCGCCATTTCCCCTATGCGGAAAATCAGGGCAACAAGCGCAACTGGCAGGCGGCGCTCGACTATATCGCTGAGCGTCCGGAACTGGACGAAATCATTTTCTCCGGCGGCGATCCGCTGATGGCAAAAGACAGCGAGCTCTCCTGGCTGATGGATGCCCTGGAAGCCATTCCCCACATCAAGCGCCTGCGCATTCACAGCCGCCTGCCGATTGTGATCCCGGCGCGCATCACCGAAGAACTGGCCGGGCGCTTCGCCCGCTCATCCCTGCAGCTGATTCTGGTTAACCACATCAACCACGCCCGGGAAATAGACGATGCGTTTCGCCGGGCGATGGCAATGCTCAAGCGGTCCGGCGTCACGCTGCTGAACCAGAGCGTGTTGCTGCGCGGCGTCAACGACAGCGCGCAGGCGCTGGCGGATCTGAGCAATGCCCTGTTTGACGCAGGCGTCATGCCCTACTACCTGCACGTGCTGGATAAGGTGCAGGGCGCGGCGCACTTTATGGTGAGCGATGACGAAGCCAGAAGTATTATGCGCGAGCTGCTGACGCTGGTTTCCGGCTATATGGTACCGAAGCTGGCGCGGGAAATTGGCGGCGAGCCGAGCAAGACGCCGCTGGATCTGCAGCTGAGACAGCAGTAAGCGCGGGAATATGTAGTGATGCTTCGGCCAGACGCGGCTGCGGCGAAAAGAGAGTGGTTGACCAACAGCGATGCCCCGCTGAATGTATCAGGGGGCACCCGCATAACTTAATTCTTACACTTGTAAACCTGGCCAACCATTTCGCTGTCGGTCGGCACAAAGCTTGAGAGCATGCTCTGAGTCGGGCTGCTCACGCCATAGATCACGTTGCCGCCCATTGCCGCGGCGTTGTTGCGCAGGGCATTGGCCGCGCTGCGCATTGAGCCGCCCTCTTCACCGCGCTGGCCGGAAAGCCAGTTATTCTGCGAACCCTTTGCCGTTCCCAGCAGCTGGCATTCACTGCCGGGTTTGTCTTCCACGAAGCGAACGCTTTGCCCGCCGGCGGTCAGTTCATTGCTGGAGCTGCAGCCGGCCAGCAGTAAAGCGGCACCGACGATCCCTGCACAGACTTGTACGCGCATGTTATTCCTCATTATCAATGGGCTGGACACAACCTGTCCGATTCAACGTTATACTAAAAAGATGACCAAAAGAAAAACCCCTGCGGCAGAATCTGCCACAGGGGTTTCTTTATATCGCGCGGGGAGCGTGAATTACATCATGCCGCCCATACCGCCCATGCCACCCATACCGCCAGCAGCACCTAAGTCAGGCGCGTCGGATTTCGGCAGGTCGGTAACCATGCACTCGGTGGTGATCATCAGGCCAGCCACGGAAGCCGCGTACTGCAGAGCAGAACGGGTTACTTTGGTTGGATCCAGGATACCCATGTCGATCATGTTGCCGTATTCTTCGGTCGCAGCGTTGTAGCCGTAGTTGCCGTCGCCCGCTTTCACGGTGTTAGCAACCACAGACGGCTCTTCGCCGCAGTTCAGGACGATCTGACGCAGCGGAGCTTCCATTGCGCGCAGCGCAACTTTGATACCCACGTTCTGGTCTTCGTTCTGGCCTTTCAGGTCAACAATTTTGCTCGCAACGCGGATCAGCGCAACGCCACCGCCGGCAACCACGCCTTCTTCAACCGCTGCGCGGGTAGCGTGCAGGGCATCTTCAACGCGGGCTTTCTTCTCTTTCATTTCAACTTCAGTTGCGGCACCGACTTTGATTACCGCTACGCCGCCTGCCAGTTTCGCTACGCGCTCCTGCAGTTTTTCACGATCGTAGTCAGAAGTTGCTTCTTCGATCTGCTGGCGAATCTGGGTTACGCGGCCCTGAATCGCAGACTCTTCGCCCACGCCATCGATGATGGTGGTGGTGTCTTTGTTGATAACAACGCGTTTTGCCTGGCCGAGATCTTCCAGAGTCGCTTTTTCCAGCTCCATACCGATCTCTTCAGAGATAACAGTACCGGCAGTCAGGGTTGCGATGTCCTGCAGCATAGCTTTACGACGGTCGCCGAAGCCCGGAGCTTTCACCGCAGCCACTTTCACGATGCCGCGCATGGTGTTAACCACCAGGGTCGCCAGCGCTTCGCCTTCGACGTCTTCAGCGATGATCAGCAGCGGCTTGCCTGCTTTAGCAACGGCTTCGAGAACCGGCAGCAGTTCGCGGATGTTGGAAACTTTTTTGTCAGCCAGCAGGATGAACGGGCTGTCCAGCTCGATTGCGCCAGTTTCCGGCTTGTTGATGAAGTACGGGGACAGGTAGCCGCGGTCAAACTGCATACCTTCAACCACGTCCAGCTCGTCCTGCAGACCGGTGCCGTCTTCAACGGTGATAACGCCTTCTTTACCGACTTTATCCATCGCTTCAGCGATCAGTTTACCCACTGTTTCGTCAGAGTTCGCGGAGATAGTACCTACCTGAGCGATAGCTTTGGAATCAGAGCACGGTACGGACAGCGCTTTCAGCTCTTCAACGGCAGCGGCGACAGCTTTGTCGATACCGCGTTTCAGATCCATCGGGTTCATGCCCGCAGCAACGGCTTTCAGGCCTTCGGTGATGATGGACTGTGCCAGTACGGTTGCGGTGGTGGTACCGTCGCCCGCAGCGTCATTCGCTTTAGAGGCCACTTCTTTAACCATCTGCGCGCCCATGTTTTCGAACTTGTCTTCCAGCTCGATTTCACGCGCAACGGATACGCCGTCTTTGGTGATGGTCGGTGCACCGAAGGATTTGTCCAGAACCACGTTGCGGCCTTTCGGGCCCAGGGTCACTTTAACTGCGTCTGCCAGTACGTTTACGCCGCGCAGCATTTTCACACGAGCGTCGTTACCGAATTTTACGTCTTTAGCTGCCATTTTCTTTTTCCCTTAAATTCGTATGTTCAGTGTCGTTCGCGGATTACGCTTCAACAATGGCCAGAATGTCGCTTTCGGACATGATCAGAACTTCTTCGTTGTCGATTTTCTCAGCTTTCACGCCGTAGCCGTCGTTAAAAATAACGATATCGCCCACTTTCACATCCAGCGGCTGTACGTTGCCGTTTTCCAGGATGCGGCCTTTACCGACAGCGATGATTTCGCCACGCGTTGATTTACCCGCTGCAGAACCGGTCAGAACGATGCCGCCAGCAGATTTAGATTCAACTTCTTTACGTTTGACGATCACACGATCATGTAACGGACGAATACTCATTGATAGCTCTCCTTTGAGAAAGTCTTTATCAGTCATGGGTGACGCCGGATCCTTCATGGTTTTCCGGCTAGTGACCAGAGAGATGGGGCCACGATTTTTCCCTTCAAGGGGCAGTTTGAAAAAAAATTTATAAATGGCACGTTATGGGTGAGTTTCGTGAACAAACCCCGGAAAAGCCCTTGTGTTATCATGCTTTTTTTTCATTTACGGGATGATCTGATGAGCGGTTTAAAACAGGAGCTGGGTCTGGCACAGGGCGTGGGGCTGCTGTCGACATCGCTGCTCGGAACCGGCGTTTTTGCTGTTCCGGCGCTGGCCGCCCTGGTGGCAGGAAACGACAGCCTGTGGGCGTGGCCGATACTCATTGCGCTGGTATTTCCCATCGCCATCGTCTTCGCCGCGCTGGGCCGCCACTATCCCAGCGCGGGCGGCGTGGCCCATTTTGTGTCGCTGGCGTTTGGGCCCCGGCTGGCAAAAGTGACCGGCTGGCTGTTTCTGTCCGCCATTCCGGTTGGCTTACCGGCCGCGCTGCATATTGCGGCAGGCTTCAGCCAGGCGCTGTTTGGCTGGCACGGCAGCCAGCTGCTGCTGGTCGAACTCGCGACCCTGGGCGCTATCTGGTATCTCGGCAGCCGCGGAGCCCGCACCAGCGCCAATTTGCAAATTCTGGTCGCGGTGCTGATTGTGGCGCTGGTCGCCGCGCTGTGGTGGGCCGGGAATATCACCCCTGCAGAAATTCCCTTCCCGCCCCCGGGCGAGGTAAGCGCGGCACCGCTGTTTGCCGCGCTGGCGGTGATGTTCTGGTGCTTTATCGGCCTGGAAGCTTTTGCACATATGGCCGCCGAGTTCAAGCAGCCCGAGCGGGATTTCCCCCGGGCGTTGCTGATTGGCCTGCTGCTGGCCGGGCTGGTGTACTGGGCCTGTACCGTGCTGGTGCTGCACTTTCACGCTTTCGGCACAGAGAAAGCAGCGTCGAGTTCACTGCCTGAAATGGTGGTTACGCTCTTTGGCGTGAAGGCGCTGTGGGCGGCAAGCGTCATCGGCTATCTCGCCTGCTTCGCCAGCCTGAATATCTATATTCAAAGCTTTGGCCGACTGGTATGGTCCCAGGCGCGGCCCGGCAGTCGCCTGGCAACACTTTCCGCCCGCCAGGTCCCCACCGCGGCGCTGAACGCCGTGCTGGGATGCTGCGTTATCTGCACGCTGGCAATCTCTCTGCTCAATATCAATCTTGACGTGCTGATTGTTTATGCCAACGGCATCTTCGTGGTGCTCTATCTGCTGTGCATGCTGGCGGGATGCCGGCTTCTGCGGGGGCGCTACCGGCTGCTGGCGGTTGTCGGCAGCCTGCTGTGCCTGCTGCTGCTGGCAACGATCGGCTGTAAAAGCCTGTATGCCGCAGCGGTGGTGCTCGCGCTGTGGGTGCTGCTGCCCCGGGACAGGGCTGCAAAATAGAAACAGGCCCGAAAGCCGGGCCTGCCAACGTTTTACTCTTTGCGATCGTCTTTGTATTCGATGCGATCGTCCTCTTTGCGCTGAAACTCGCCGTCAAACGTCTCACCACCGCCGGTACTGCCGCCAAAGCCCCCGCCCATGCGCCCGAAGCGCAGGTACGGCAGCAGCTTCAGCGTCAGGTGCTTCTGCACCGGCGGAAGCAGCAGCAGCAGGCCGAGGAAGTCGGTAAAGAAGCCGGGAATAATCAGCAGCAGACCGGCAATGATCAGCGATACGCTTTTGACCATCTCAACCGCCGGGCTTTCGCCCGCCTGCATTTTCTGCTGCATCAGCATCAGGTTTTTAAAGCCCCGGTTGCGCACCAGCGACATGCCGATAAACGACGTGGCGATGATCAGGAGCAAGGTCAACAGCACGCCCAGCGCGTGGGCGACCTGGACGAAAATGGAGATCTCAATATAAACGTAGAGAAAGAAGGCTATAAACGGTATCCAGCGCACTGGGTTCTCCTGTCTGGCAGCGGCCGCTCCTGGCGCACGCTGTAAAATTTGCGGGTGGCATTTGCTATAAGGTGGAGGCAAAATCAGCGTTTTCAATTGCGGCTTTCACGATTTAGCCCGCACATTTTGCGTGGTGACACGTTTCACATAATAACTATTCGGGAGTATATCCACGCCCAATAAGTGATCCAGATTACGGCAATTGACTACTATCAGCATATGATCGTGGGCATCGGGCCGATTAAGGAAATTATATTCGGTTAGAAAACGCGCAACGCCATACTCATACTGTCTGTATGGTGAATTCATTGGCAGCTACATAAAGAAGGTTCACATGTTAAACAACATTCGTATCGAAGAAGATTTGTTGGGCACCAGGGAAGTTCCAGCGGACGCGTACTACGGTGTCCACACTCTGAGAGCGATTGAGAACTTCTACATCAGCAACAATAAAATCAGCGACATCCCGGAATTTGTTCGCGGGATGGTGATGGTAAAAAAAGCCGCTGCGCTGGCGAACAAAGAGCTTCACACCATTCCAAAAGACGTTGCCTGCGCCATTGTCGCGGCCTGCGATGAAGTGTTGAATAACGGCAAATGCATGGACCAGTTCCCGGTGGACGTCTATCAGGGCGGCGCGGGCACCTCGGTCAACATGAACACCAACGAAGTGCTGGCCAACATTGGCCTTGAGCTGATGGGCCACCAGAAAGGCGAGTATCAGTTCCTCAACCCGAACGATCACGTCAATAAATGCCAGTCCACCAACGACGCCTATCCGACCGGCTTTCGTATCGCCGTTTATGCCTCGGTACTTAAGCTGATTGACGCCATCAACCAGCTGCGCGAAGGCTTCGAGCGCAAATCCGTCGAATTTAAAGACATCCTGAAGATGGGCCGCACCCAGCTTCAGGATGCCGTCCCAATGACGCTGGGCCAGGAGTTCCACGCCTTTAACGTCCTGCTGAACGAAGAAACCCGCAGCATCCTTCGCACCTCCGAGCTGCTGCTGGAAGTTAACCTCGGCGCCACCGCCATCGGCACGCGCCTGAATACGCCGGAAGGCTATCAGCAGCTGGCGGTACAGAAGCTGGCGGAAGTCTCCGGTCTGGCGGTTGTGCCGGCGGAAGACCTGATTGAAGCGACATCCGACTGCGGCGCCTACGTGATGGTACACAGCGCCCTCAAGCGTCTGGCCGTGAAGCTCTCCAAAATTTGTAACGACCTGCGCCTGCTCTCCTCCGGCCCGCGCGCCGGGCTGAACGAAATCAACCTGCCGGAACTGCAGGCGGGCTCGTCTATCATGCCGGCGAAAGTTAACCCGGTAGTGCCGGAAGTGGTTAACCAGGTGTGCTTTAAAGTCATCGGTAACGACACCACCGTCACAATGGCCTCAGAAGCGGGCCAGCTGCAGCTGAACGTGATGGAGCCGGTGATTGGCCAGGCGATGTTTGAATCCATCCATATTCTGACTAACGCCTGCTATAACCTGCTGGAGAAATGCATTAACGGCATTACGGCTAACAAAGCGGTGTGCGAAAGCTATGTGTACAACTCCATCGGTATCGTCACCTACCTGAACCCGTTCATTGGCCACCACAACGGCGATATCGTCGGCAAGATCTGCGCCGAAACCGGCAAGAGCGTGCGTGAGGTGGTGCTGGAGCGCGGCCTGCTCACCGAGAGCGAGCTGGACGACATTTTCTCTGCGGAGAACCTGATGCACCCGGCCTATAAAGCAAAACGCTACACCGATGAAAACGAACAGTAACAGCGGTTAACCGACATTAAGGCACGTCAGCAGTGACGTGCCTTTTTTAATTCTAAGGACATCAAATTCATAACCTTTATGTATCCAAATTCTAACAATTAAGGATAGCTGTATGATAGTCATTGAATTGCTCATCGTCCTCGCGGCGATATTCCTGGGTGCAAGGCTGGGCGGCATCGGCATCGGTTACGCCGGCGGTATCGGCGTGCTGGTGCTGGCGGCCATCGGCGTTAAGCCGGGGAATATCCCGTTTGACGTTATCTCGATCATCATGGCGGTCATCGCGGCGATCTCCGCGATGCAGGTCGCCGGCGGCCTCGACTACTTGGTCAACCAGACCGAGAAGCTGTTGCGTAAAAATCCGCGCTACATCACCATTCTTGCCCCTCTGGTAACCTACTTCCTGACCCTGTTTGCCGGTACCGGCAACATCTCGCTGGCAACCCTGCCGGTCATTGCTGAAGTGGCGAAAGAACAGGGCGTTAAGCCCTGCCGCCCGCTATCCACCGCGGTGGTTGCCGCGCAGATTGGCATTACTGCCTCGCCCATTTCCGCCGCCGTGGTCTATATGTCTTCGGTCATGGAAGGGCACGGCGTCAGCTATATTCACCTGCTGTCGGTGGTGATCCCCTCGACGCTGCTGGCTATCCTGCTGATGTCTTTCTTGGTCACCATGTTCTTCAATTCAAAACTCTCTGACGATCCGGTATACCGCAAGCGCCTTGAGGACGGGCTGATTGAGCTGCGCGGCGAGCGCGTGGTGACCATTAAACCGCGGGCTAAATTCTCGGTGCTGCTGTTCCTGGTTGGCGTGCTCGGCATCGTGGCGTACGCCATTATCAACAGCCCGAGCCTCGGTCTGGTGGCGAAGCCGCTGATGAACACCACCAGCGCAATTCTTATCATTATGCTCAGCGTGGCGACGCTGACCACGCTGCTGTGCCGGGTAGATACCGACAGCATCCTCAACTCCAGCACCTTCAAAGCGGGGATGAGCGCCTGTATCTGTATTCTTGGTGTTGCGTGGCTCGGCGATACCTTCGTTTCCGCCAACATCGACTGGATCAAAGAGACAGCGGGCAGCGTGATTCAGGGCCATCCGTGGCTGCTGGCGGTGATTTTTTTCTTCGCCTCCGCGCTGCTCTACTCCCAGGCGGCGACCGCCAAAGCGCTGATGCCGATGGCGCTGGCGCTGAACGTCTCTCCGCTCACTGCGGTGGCTTCGTTTGCCGCTGTTTCCGGCCTGTTTATCCTGCCGACCTACCCGACGCTGGTAGCTGCGGTACAGATGGATGACACCGGCACGACGCGCATCGGGCGCTTCGTCTTCAACCATCCGTTCTTTATTCCCGGCACTATGGCGGTAATTTTCTCCGTCTGCTTCGGCTTTGTGCTGGGCGGCCTGATCCTCTAAGTCAGCGCTGGTAAACCTCCTCCGGGCCGCTTTCGCGGCCCGTCTTATTCCTCGCCCCCGGACGCATCGTGGTATAGTGCTTTTTTCGCCGATACGAGGTTGATGATGACACTGCCCTCTGCTGTTGTTGTACTCTGTACCGCCCCGGATGAAGCTACCGCCCAGGATCTGGCGGCTAAAGTGCTGGCCGAAAAGCTGGCGGCCTGCGCCACGCTGCTGCCCGGCGCCACTTCCCTCTATTACTGGGAAGGCAAACTCGAGCAGGAGTATGAAGTGCAGATGCTGCTCAAGTCCGACGTGGAAAAGCAGCAGGCGCTGCTGGACTGCCTGAAATCTCATCACCCGTATCAAACCCCTGAACTGCTGGTTCTTCCCGTATCTCACGGAGACAACGACTACCTCTCATGGCTCAACGCATCATTACGCTGATCCTGCTGCTGTGCAGCTCATCAGCTTTCGCCGGACTCTTTGACGCGCCGGGCAGCGCGAAATTCACGCCTGCCGACCAGGCCTTTGCGTTCGATTTTCAGCAAAACGGCCGCGATCTTACACTTAACTGGCAGATTAAAGAGGGTTACTACCTCTACCGCAAACAGATTGAAGTCATTCCCGAGCGGGCGACGCTGGGGGCAATTACCCTGCCCAAAGGCGACTGGCACGAAGACGAGTTTTTTGGCAAAAGCGAAATCTACCGCCGCAGCCTCAGCGTGCCGGTTCCCGTGGCCCAGGCCGATAAAGACGCGACGCTGAGAGTCACTTATCAGGGCTGTGCCGAAGCGGGCTTCTGCTATCCCCCGGAAACCCGGGACGTGCCGCTGAAAGCGGTGGCGGGCGAACCGGTGCAACCGGAAGCGCCTGCCACATCCGTCACGCCTGCCGCCGCATCGCCAGACGCGCCGCCTGCCGACAACGCCGTGCTGCCCTTCTCTGCCCTGTGGGCGCTGCTGATCGGCATCGGTATCGCCTTCACGCCGTGCGTGCTGCCGATGTATCCGCTGATCGCCGGGATTGTGCTCGGCGGCCGCCGGCAGCTCTCTACCGGCCGCGCGCTGGGGCTGGCCTTTATTTACGTGCAGGGCATGGCGCTGACATATACCGCGCTGGGGCTGGTGGTCGCCGCTGCGGGCATGCAGTTTCAGGCGGCGCTGCAAAGCCCGTACGTGCTGATAACGCTCTCTGTAGTGTTTGTACTGCTGGCGCTGTCGATGTTCGGCGTGTTCACCCTGCAGCTGCCGTCATCGCTGCAGACGCGCCTGACCCTGATGAGCAACCGCCAGCAGGGCGGCTCCACAACCGGCGTGTTCGTGATGGGCGCCATTGCCGGCCTTATCTGCTCTCCGTGCACGACAGCCCCGCTCAGCGCGATCCTGCTGTATATCGCCCAGAGCGGCAACCTGTGGCTCGGCGGCGGCACGCTCTATCTATACGCCCTTGGTATGGGTCTGCCGCTGATGCTGGTTACCGTCTTCGGCAACCGCCTGCTGCCCCGCAGCGGACCGTGGATGGACAAGGTCAAAATCGCCTTCGGCTTTGTGATCCTCGCCCTGCCTGTGTTCCTGCTCGAACGGTTGACTGGAGAGACCTGGGGCCTGCGGCTGTGGTCGGCGCTGGGCGTTGCCTTCTTCGGCTGGGCATTTATCAGCAGCCTGAGCGCCACCCGGGGGTGGATGCGCCTGGGGCAGATCCTGCTGCTGGCCGCCGCGCTTATCAGCGTTCGTCCGCTGCAGGACTGGGCCTTTGGCAGCGCCGCACCGCAGCAGCAGGCGCACCTCAACTTTACGCGCATCGCCAGCGTGGACGACCTTAATCGGGCGCTGGCGCAGGCCAAAGGTAAACCGGTGATGCTCGACCTTTATGCCGACTGGTGCGTGGCGTGTAAAGAGTTTGAGAAATACACTTTTAGCGATCCGCAGGTGCAGAAAGCACTGCAGAACACCGTTCTGCTGCAGGCGGACGTCACCCGCAATAGCGCGACAGATAGCGCGCTGCTCCGGCATTTGCAGGTGCAGGGGCTGCCGACAATCGTCTTTTTCGGTCCCGACGGACAGCAGCAAACCGGAATGCGCGTTGCCGGATTTATGGATGCCGGTGCCTTTGCGGCGCATTTGCACAATCGCCCCCGGTAGGCGACACTTTGACAGAAATAAATGGAGGGTAATGTCGTGCAACGCGAAGATGTTCTGGAACAGGCGCTACAGCTGCTTGAAATAAAAGGGATCGCCGATACCACGCTGGAGATGGTTGCCGAGCGCGTTAACATACCGCGCAGCGATTTAGCCCGCTTCTGGCCCAACGAAGAGGCGCTGCTGTATGACGTACTGCGCTATCTGAGTGACAAAGTCGATATCTGGCGCCGCCAGCTCACCATGAACGACGATCTGAGCAAAGAGCAGAAGCTGCTGGCCCGCTACGGCGCGCTAACCGAGTGCGTGAGCAACAACCGCTATCCCGGCTGCCTGTTTATCGCCGCCTGCTCCCTGTATCCCGACGCCACGCATCCGATCCACCAGATCGCCGACCGGCAAAAGCAGGCCGCGTGGGAACACACTCACGATCTGCTGGCCGCACTAAAAATTGAAGATCCCGAGATGGTCGCCAGGCAGATGGAGCTGGTGCTGGAGGGCTGCCTGAGCCGCATGCTGGTGAAACGCAGCCAGCAGGACGTGGACACAGCCCGGCGTCTGGCGGAAGATATTCTGCGCTTCGCCCAGTGCCGCGCCGGCGGTGCGCTTACCTGATTGCCGACGTTGTGCGCAAACTGTCGAAAAGTCAGCCAGATGACACGATTTTGTGGAAATAAGGTTGACGGGTGCAGGGGATTACGGTTTAATGCGCCCCGTTGCCCGGATAGCTCAGTCGGTAGAGCAGGGGATTGAAAATCCCCGTGTCCTTGGTTCGATTCCGAGTCCGGGCACCACTATTCTAAAGAACCCGCCCACAAGGCGGGTTTTTGCTTTTTGGCGTTTCTGCCATCTATCCCCTCTCCTTCTGTTCTCCCCATGATCCCGCCAGCTAACATGCAGCGGGCGACGCGGTGCTTTTCGGTTCGTATCTGCCGGATAATCACAGCGGCAGGTCCCGGCGTCCTGGCCTTTTATGGAAGAAAAAAGAAATAAGTATATTCTCCAGCACAAATACCTAATTCCACCAAGGCCTCCCCAAAATTCCACACCCACTCCGTCAGTTTTAACGCGCTATCAATTACACACTCGGCCATATTAATTCATTGAATTTAATATTCCGACCTATTTAGTCGCACCTTTATTCCGCAAAGCGTTAATAGCGATAACCTCGCCCACTCAACAGTACAGAAATAATCTCCGTTAGGTCAAAGCTGACAAGCTTATTGCTCGATACTTTTTTGGCGCAAGATATATCAATCCGTTCTTTACGTAAATGAATCAATAAATCAATTGATTGCAGCAATAGAGTAAACGCAAGGGCCAAGGATTGGTCGACGGATCTTTTTTTATATACGGATCGATTATTAGCCATTGCCCATGAGTAAAAACTATCTTCATAAAATATTAATTATTTGAGGAATACCGCTTTTACATTCCTTTGATCGTTATCTTTGAATAACAGGAGAGAAACATGCCAGTACAAATCAGCTTTTCAGCAAAAACGTCGACAGCCTCTGCCCACGGCGTAGAGCAGCGCGCCGTCCCCGGTGGAACCTATTTAAACCAGCTGAACGGAACGCCGGTTTCACTTTCTCCCGGTCTGCCGGACCTGGAGGACCAGTTTGGGCAAATAGGCGCGGTCGATCTCAGGGCACATGACTGGTACGGCGTTGCCGATATAGATACTGACTACGACACGACCTACAGCGATTTTTTAGATCAGATAACCAATAATGCGCCGGCAGATAAAGTAGCCGCCATTAAAACGTTTACCATGGACTTTTTTAATCGAAGAACCATTTTACTCAATGCCGCAGAATATCTTGCTGAAAATGCTCAGAATGTTGAGCCGCAATTTAACTGGGTCACTACCGATGCCTATTTGAAAAGAACATTAGCCAATCAATATTATAAAGGCACGCAGAAACCCAACGTGCTGTTTCGCATTGGCCGGATGATTAACGGCGGCCGTGGCGTGCCGAGAAATATTACCAATTACTGTAACGTCGTCAGAGAAATCGTTGACCGCTATACCAATAACTATCAATCAATTGGCCTGCCCGTGCCCATTACGAATTATGAAATCTGGAACGAGCCGGATCTTGGGCTCTTCTGGTCAACACCGGGTTCAGAAGACACTTCGGTCACACAGTTCTACGCGTTCTACAAAGCGGTCGCCAGTACGATCAAAGCGGCAGCCTCGACGGCGCTGGTGGGCCCCTGCGGTACGGCAAACGCATTCGGTAATAAAGACTATGTGGATAATTTAATTGACTATATTAAGGCCAATAGTCTGCCGCTGGATTTTTACTCCTACCATTTTTATGCCGACCAGACCGGCGATTCGAAAAACATTTTCCAGATCCAGAAATACGTTCGGGACACCCTTAACAGCAAAGGATTTCCTAATGCCAAAACCTACATCTCTGAGTGGAACCTGACGGCATATGCGAGCAAGGTAAATAACACCAAATTACAGAGCGTGGTCAATGCGGCATTCATCGTCTCGTTCCTTATCGACGCGGAGCAGGCCGGGGTGGACAAAGCCTATTACTATCGCGGCGACGGTGCTGAATTTGGCCTGTTTAACGATCAAAACACCAACAATGGCGTCGGCAAGAATTTTGCCACCTACGCCGCACAGGCTTTCTGGTTATATAACGCGTTTGCCGCGCAAAGAGCGCTGCCCATCGTCAAAAATACCAATACCGATAAAACCGGCATTACCGCCACCGGGGCTAAAAACCAGGCAGGAAATCAGATCCAAATACTGCTGGCGAATTATAAAGTGGCCAGTGACCTGGTGGGCAACGATAACCGGGATAAGCTGCCCGGCGGCGTCTCGCTGTACGGTCAATTTTATATCGACAGCAATATTGCGGCGCAAAGTATCGACGCCAATCGCTGGTACGGCACGACGCTGGTGCCACCGCGAAACAATAACAAGTTCACCTATAACGGCGGGGAGATACCGCGGGGGCCCTTCTCGTCAAACCAGAATAACCAGCTCGCTGCCGACTCTGCTGATTACAGCAATTCATCATCGGGCTACACCATTACCGTGACGGATATTCCGGCGGGCTTCACGAAATATACCGTGACGGTACGCAAAGTCTTTCAGGGGAGCCAGCTGGCGTCGCTGGATGGTGAAACCATTGTCCATACCGCCAGCGAGACGATCCCTGCCAACCGGCAGGTGGTGGTTAAGGATAACGATCCCGTCTCCGCCGGGAACAATACGCTGGCCCTGATCACCATCGATCTCGCTTAACGCGTTGCCCGCGTGCGAATAGGAAAGCAGCGCGGGGAGCAGCTGCGAGCATAAAAAAGCGGAGTCAACGCTCCGCTCTCTTCAAAACCTGCGCGTTTACTTAATGCTTTCGCCCCGGCTGATCAGCCCTTCCATCACCGCGCGCTGGATTTCACCGCACATCTGATTGGTTTTGTACTTGTAAAGGGCATCCAGCGTATCTTTCGTTTCATCGTTGATGTCGCCGCGCACGGAGGTGTACACCGTCGCGTTATTCACCAGATTGTCGAAAGCCGCTTTTTTGGTGGCGTAAACGGAAGGATTGATTCTTCGCAGCGCTGACAGCTCGCTCTGGCACAGGCCAACGCGGCCGCGATCGGCGGAAGGAGATGCCGACAGCGATCCGGAGGTTTTCTGCGATACGGAAGCAGACGCGGTGCCTGACTTAGTATCAGCGCGTTTAGCCTGGTTCTGGCATCCGGCCAGCAGAAGAACGCATCCGAGTACGGGCAGCATAATTTTCATTTTTTTCCGGTGTTGCACCAGCATATTTTGAACCCCTTTCATGTAGTCATATCCTAAGTATTACGTGCAAACATTTCTGAGATTACTCAGAAATTAACCGGTAAAATCTCAGCCGCTCGTTGCACAGGCGCCGACAGCGCCCGTATTATCTGCTAATGCACATAGCCAGCGCAATATTCAAATACGCTAACTGAGAGCGGCAGCTATATGTTGACGTGCGTATCCTGTGCTCTCCAGTACGTCTAAAAATTCAGCAGCACAAATTTTAGCAGCCAATGCCGCGTCCGGCATCGAGTATCAATCTCGATTAATCCCGATTTAATTACGTGTTTAAGTAATTTAAGAAACCAAAATCATTAATATAACCTATTGATAAAAATAAACTTTATGACAAGCGCATTCTAAGTAAAAAAAGCAACAGCATTAATTACAATAAATTATTAAAATAATTTACCCATTAATGAGTATAACAATTCATTAAATCATTAACTGCCAGCCTGTATCATTTACCACAATTATATCTCATCCGACCGACCTGCGGCCTCAATTAGGCTCATCGCGATAGTCTTTAAAATAACCAGCCGCCGATCCGCGACCGCTATGATTGATAAGATAAAGGCATGCTCAAATATTTATTGAATTTTTAGCAAGACTACAACATCAGAGCGAAAAGGGAGTGGGTATATTATTGGTGAGAGGAATAAAAACAGGTCGCGCGGCGGCATTTCACCGCCCGTAAGGAGCTATTCAACCACAGAGAAGGCGCGTGCGGCGGGCTGCACCGCGCCGACTCTCCCGGGCTATCGACGCCCCAGCAGCTTCTGCAGCTTGCGATTTAAGTCCACCGCGATACGCGCAGGGGAGCCGTGCAGATGGCGCTTGGTGTCGATAAGCGTGACGTCGCCCGCGGCGGAAAGCGTGTGCAGCCCGTCCGTAAATGGCGCATTGCTGGCCGGCGGGGGCAGGTAGGCACCGGCACTGAGCGCCGGAGAAGAGAGCGTATCCGGCGACATTGTCAGCAGGCGCAGCGCCCCTCCATAGGTCTGGCTACAGTCCTGGGTAGGCAGCACCAGCTTGTCGTCGAGGAAAAACGGCGTACCGCCCATTCGCGCTCCGCTTTTGTCTACGCGGATCGCTTCCTCGCTGACGTTCTCCCAGGGCCCGGTCAGGCGATCGGCCTTCGCCAGCATCAGCGCGCTGGTGCGTGCGGCTTTCGGCGCGGGCGGCGTGTAAAACATCCACCAGCGGTCATGGTAAAAGAGCGGTGAAGGATCGATGGCGGCACAGGGGAATGTAAATTCAGGAACCGCCTCCCAGCGCCAGGGAAACTCAACCGCACGATACAGCGTCAGCTTGCCGGACTTGTAGCCTTCCGGCAGCATCCAGATCTCGCCGTCAGCCTCGAAGACGTTGGGATAGGAGAGGTGCCACGGCTCATCAAGCACCGTGCGGTGCTCCAGCACGTTGAGATCGGCATCCAGCACGTAGGCGACGATGTTCCCGCGTCGGGTGCGGTAGTCATAGGCTTCGGCAAACAGATACAGGCGATCGTCACGCCACATGCCGAAGGGATCGGCTAAAAAACACAGAGAGCGGTCGGCTTCGATCCAGCGGATCGGAAAGCCCTCAAGGCTGCCGGCCGCCGCGACTTGCTGAATCGGCGCGCGGACAACGCCAATACGCCAGATTTCAGTTTCAAACATATTCATGACAGTACGGCTCTAGTTGGAGTGAACACTTTCCTTCAGCCTGTCGATAATGCGGGCTGCGGCCTGAGTATAGCGCTCGCGGCTAAATTTCTTCAGCACATAGTGCCGGGCCTGCTCACCGAAGCGTCCGAGCTGCTGCGGCGCGGCAAAAATGCGCTCCAGCGCGTCAGTCAGCGCCTCGTTCAGGCTACCGTTCAGCACATAGCCTGTTTCACCTTCGGTAACCGCATCGCGGATCTCACCCACCGGCGTGGCGATAACCGGCAGCGCCGCATTCATCGCCTCGTGTACGGCCAGGCACATGCCTTCGTAGCGGGAGGTTTGGATATAGACGTGCAGCCCGGCGAGGAAATCCGCCACGTCGGCGGAAAAGCCGGGCAGAGAAACCACGTCGCCAATGCCAAGTCGGGCAATCTGTGCTTCCAGCGCCTGGCGCTCTGGCCCGTCGCCAAGGATCGTAAGGTGCAAACGCGTCCTCAGGGAAGGATGCTTCTGCAGAAAGAAGGCCAGCGCGTCCATTAATCCGGCGTAGTTTTTCACTTCATGCAGCCGCCCGACGCTGCCGATTTGCAGCACGGACTCGCCGTCCCAGGCGCGGGCCTGGGGCAAAGCAGGATTGCCCTGAAACAGCGGCCACGCCAGCACCTGCTGCTCGGGGATATGCATTTCGTCACGCAAGAACTGGACGACAGTTTGCGAATCCCCCACCCACAGACGGGACATTTCGCGCATGCGGTAGGTGTAGCGCCTGACGCTGGCGCTGTGCTTGAAGCTGATCACCGGAATGCCGGTAATGCGCCCGGCCCACTGCCCGATGCGATTGCCCCAGCTCAGGGAGGTCCAGATAACATCCGGGCGATCGGTAAGCACTTTTCGCAGGTAGGCAGCGAGAATAATCGGCAGCGCCCGGCGCCGGCGGGATAACACCTGGTAAGTTAGCCCCGCCTCGTCCAGCCGAATGGCCGCGCCCATGTCCCTGGGTTCGCAGGCAATAATGGATACCTCGTGCCCGAGATCTTGCAGCGTTTTGACAATATCCGGAATTGCAAACTCGGCGCCGCCGGTTTCAAGGCTGGTAACCAAATAATGGATTTTCATAGTGAATGGATGTCCTTATATACCTGACCGAGCTGGGCTAACTTTTAAGACTGCGCCACGCTATAACCGGGACGAATTATCAACATGCTGCCAGGGGAATTTTATCTGCTGATAAGTAAATTCTTAATATACAGCTAAAATATTTCGTACTTTTATAAGGTTATCATCATTCTTTAGTAGGGTAGTAGTACTAAGTCACACTCCCAGCTCAGCACTATCCTTGCCCTGCTGATATTAGATGAGCTAATTGTCACCTGAGTTAATATTAGGGAAGGAATAATTAAGAAGAGATGCAGAAACACGAGAGCGACTATTTTAAATAATGGAACAATAATCAGCGTAAATAAAATGTTAACACTCTCAAGATAAACACTCTTTAAACATAATTGTCGTTAAAGAATATATTCTGAATAACTTGTGCTGCATGCCGGCGCAAGTGCGTGAACCCGCAGAACCAAAACGGGATGTGTGATTGCGCTGAAAGGCACCGCTCTCCGGCACGGATTTGACCGTATCAGCCCGGCGTGCCTGCAGGGCAAGGTCCGTGGATGAGGAGAGGAACATCGCGAGTGCCCGGGCAACCTGAGGTATGTCGGATTCAATACTCTGACGCTACGATCTTAATCCTGCAGGAGGGCTCAGAAAATAAACACATAAAAAAAGACTTAACATTTAAGCCAAATACGCCTGATAGCCCCCCGCTCATTAGCACTGCCCCAGCGGCGGAGCGCTTAACGGCCATCGGCCTTCCTCGACCGTCGCCGCCCCTCTCTTTGCTTGCTTCCCCTTCCTGACTACAGAATGCCCAAAACGGCCTCGCGCCTTCTACACTAAAAGGTGTACTATTTTTTTCTGATGGTTTGACTAAGAAGAGATAACGCCATGGAGTTAAAGGATTATTACGCCATTATGGGCGTAAAGTCGTCGGACGATCTCAAGACAATTAAGACCGCCTATCGCCGACTCGCGCGCAAATATCACCCTGATGTCAGTAAAGAAGCCGATGCTGAGGCGCGCTTCAAAGAAGTCGCCGAAGCCTGGGAAGTCCTCAGCGACGAAGAGCGCCGTGCCGAATACGACAACCTGTGGGCCCACCGCAACGATCCGCAGTTTCGCCAGCAGCAGGCGGGAGCCGGCCAGCAGCAGCAGTCCTACAGCCAGGAGGATTTTGAAGACATCTTCTCCTCGATGTTCGGTCAGCACGGGCGTCAGTCCCGGCAGCCGCGCAGCGCCCGCGGCCACGATGTGGAATTTGAAGTCGCGGTTTTTCTTGAAGAGACACTCGATACCCACAGCCGCACTATCAGCTACAAGCTACCGGTATACAACGCTTTCGGCATGGTCGAGCAGGAAATCCCTAAAACCCTCAATGTTAAAATCCCGGCTGGCGTCACTGAAGGACAGCGCATCCGCCTGAAAGGCCAGGGTACGCCCGGCGAGAACGGCGGGCCGGCGGGCGATTTGTGGCTGGTTATTCACATCGCGCCGCATCCGCTGTTTGATATTGTCGGCCAGAACCTGGAAATCGTGGTTCCCGTCGCACCCTGGGAGGCAGCGCTGGGCGCCAAAGTCACCGTGCCAACTCTCAAGGATAGCGTGATTATCACCCTCCCGGCAGGTACTCAGGCCGGGCAAAAACTGCGTATTAAGGGAAAAGGTCTGGTGAGCAAGCAGCACACCGGCGATCTGTTCGCCGTGATAAAAGTGGTGATGCCGCCAAAAGGAGATGAGAAAACCGCGGCGCTGTGGCAGCAGCTGGCTGACGCGCAGTCAGGCTACGATCCGCGCAAAGAGTGGGGTAAATAACATGGCTAATATCACTATTACCGTGACCGAGTTTTGTCTGTATACCGGCGTCAGCGAAGAGGAGCTAGACGAAATAGTCGGGCTGGGCATGATTGAGCCCTGCGACACCCGCAATCCGCCGTGGCACTTCGACGACAGCGCAGTGGCACTGGTCCAGGAAGCAATGCGCCTGCGCCGCGAGCTGGCGCTGGACTGGCCGGGGACCGCCGTTACGCTAACGCTGCTGGAAGAGAACCGCCGCCTGCAGCGCGAGAACCATCAGCTGATACAGCGACTCACCCGCTTTACCAGCCATTAAAAAAAGCCCCCGCCGTCAGGCGGGGGCTTCAGTTTCAGCCAGCATAAGCGCGCGAATTATTCGTTAATGCGCGGATGCTGATCCACCAGGCGAGAACGCTGAGCCTGCAGCTCTTCAATCTTCTCATCGATATCTTCGATTTTGTGCTCGATGTTATCGTGATGCTCCTGCAGGATTTCTTTCGCTTCCTGAAGATCCGATGCCGCAGGGGTTGCGCCCTTCAGCGGTCGGTTCGCCGTCTCTTTCATGTTAAGCGCGGTGATAAAGCCTACCACTGCGATAACCATCAGATAGTAAGCCGGCATCATCAGATTGTTAGTGGACTCAACCAGCCACGCCGCCAGCGTCGGGGTCAGACCGGCAATCAACACCGAAATGTTAAAGGCGCTGGCCAGGGCGCTGTAGCGGATGTGGGTCGGGAACATCGCCGGCAGCGAGGATGCCATGACGCCGATAAAGCAGTTCAGAACAATCGCCAGGGTCAGCAGGCCGGCAAAAATCAGCCCCGTAGAACCGCTGTTGATCATCATAAATGCCGGAATCGAAAGCGCGAACAGCAGGATACTACCTATCAGGATGAACGGGCGACGGCCTACGCGGTCACTCATCATGCCGATGACCGGCTGCACGAACAGCATCCCCACCATGATGGCGATGATGATCAGCACGCCGTGATCTTCCGAGTAGTGCAGGTTATGCGACAGGTAGCTCGGCATGTAGGTCAGCAGCATGTAGTAGGTGACGTTAGTGGAAATAACGATACCGATACACACCAGCAGCGCGCGCCAGTGCTTAGTGGCAATCTCTTTAAAAGAGACCTGCGGACCGTGCTGCAGCCCCTGACGATCGCCCTGCTCCAGCTTATCAACGTGCTGCTGGAACGCCGGGGTCTCTTCAAGCGCATGGCGCAGATACAGACCGATTATCCCCAGCGGCAGCGCCACGAAGAACGGAATACGCCAGCCCCACTCGAGGAAGTTATCTTCGCCGACAATCGTCGAGATCAGCACCACCAGGCCCGCACCGAGCACGAAGCCCGCGATGGAACCAAAGTCGAGCCAGCTCCCCATGAAGCCGCGCTTGCGGTCAGGAGAGTACTCCGCCACGAAGATAGACGCCCCGGTATACTCGCCCCCCACCGAAAAGCCCTGCGCCATCTTACACAGCAGCAGCAGAATGGGTGCCCAGATGCCGATTGAGGCATACGAAGGTATGAGCCCGATACAGAAGGTACTGAGCGACATGATGACGATAGTTATCGCCAGAATTTTTTGACGACCGTATTTGTCTCCGAGCATGCCGAAGAACAGACCGCCGAGCGGGCGGATCAGGAACGGTACAGAGAAGGTACCCAGTGCGGCAATCATCTGCACGCCGGGGCTGGCGTCGGGGAAAAAGACCTTACCAAGTGCATAGGCTACGAAGCCATACACGCCAAAATCGAACCACTCCATCGCGTTACCAAGCGATGCGGCCGTAATTGCTTTACGCAGTTTGGCATCATCAATGATTGTTACATCGCGTAGGGTAATGGGCTTTACTTTTTTCCTTTTAAGCATTGTTGTCCTCGTTAACTTTTCGCCGTGAGCACACGCAGAGAGAGGTGAATGGTTCGCTGCATGCGGTCGAGAGCGTTGAACACAAAGCTCCCGACCTAAGCGTAGCAGATAAGCATCTACGGGTTGGTTACAACCTGAGCAATTGCATCTGCGCTAGCTTGCCCGGCTTTTAAAGACTCTGAAACAGAGCAATGGGCTATTTTTTTCACAATCTCCCTTACCCTACCAGTGTTTAGTAGTGTGATCAACTTCACGGAAATGCGCGACGCCGGTAAAGGTCTCTTAATAAAGGTAAATTTATCTGTTGATAAAACCGCCGCAGCGCCCGCACAGCCTCGTTTCGCCCGCATGGCGAATAGTCCCGACAACTGCAGGGATATGACGTATAATAAAAGCACTTTTGGCGCCCTGACCGTTCCCTGACGGACAACGGCGCTTTTTTGCTTATTATGAGGTTTTTTATGTCCCTGCCACATTGCCCAAAATGCGGATCTGAATACACCTATCAGGACGGCGAGATGTACGTCTGCCCCGAATGCGCCCACGAATGGAACGACGCGCAGGCCGCCGAAGAGAGCGACGAGCTGGTAGTCAAAGACGCCAACGGCAACCTGCTGGCCGACGGCGACAGCGTTACCGTCGTTAAAGACCTGAAGGTGAAAGGCAGCTCTTCAATGCTGAAAATCGGCACCAAAGTGAAAAATATCCGCCTTGTTGAAGGCGATCACAACATCGACTGCAAAATTGACGGTTTTGGCCCAATGAAGCTCAAATCCGAGTTTGTGAAAAAGAACTAGGTTCTGCTCCGGGCAGGCCCGCCTGCCCCCAGCGTCGGATTTTCATTCGGCGCGATTGATTTTACCTTCCGCGACACATCGCTTTCTTTGCCCACTGCAACACTCCTCTGGCCCGTCTAATCAAACGGCATTCCTCTCTGCCTGCGCTCAATTGTTAATTTCTCGTTAATCAGATCACATTAATTAAACAAACCTGCCCATTTTGCGTACAGAATCGAAAAATGTAGATATTTTTAGAATATGGCTACACACGAGCAACCGCCGTCTTCCCGATAATCCACCCGAGGATCTTCTGATGAACGCACTGACCGCTGTAAAACCTGATGCCGCTTCCCTCTCTGCTCCTTGTACAGGCTTTTCCCTGAAACCCTCCGCGCAGTCGCCGCGGCTGCTGGAGCTGAACTTTTCAGCGAAAACCGTGGAACAATTTCTGGCGCAGGTGGCGCAGTGGCCGGTGCAGGCGCTGGAGTACAAATCCTTCCTGCGCTTCCAGGTCGGCAAGATCCTCAATGACCTGTGCGGCAATCAGCTGCAGCCTCTGCTGCTGAAAACGCTGCTGGATCGCCACGACGGCGCGCTGCTGATCGACGGCGAAGGCCTCAACCACGTCTCTCAGGCCGACGAGATGGTGAAGCTCGCCACCGCCGTCGCGCACCTGGTGGGGCGATCCAACTTCGATGCAATGAGCGGCCAGTACTATGCCCGCTTCGTGGTGAAAAACGTTGATAACTCAGACAGCTACCTGCGCCAGCCGCACCGGGTGATGGAGCTGCACAACGACGGCACCTACGTGGAAGAAACCACCGACTACGTGCTGATGATGAAAATCGACGAGCAGAACATGCAGGGCGGCAATTCGCTGCTGCTGCACCTCGACGACTGGGAGCATCTGGAAACCTTTTTCAGCCACCCGCTGGCGCGCCGTCCGATGCGCTTTGCCGCACCGCCGAGCAAAAACGTTGCCCAGGAAGTGTTTCACCCGGTGTTCGACGTCGACAGGCAGGGCCGCCCGGTGATGCGCTACATTGACCAGTTCGTGCAGCCAAAAGATTTCGAAGAGGGCACCTGGCTCAACGCGCTCTCTGACGCGCTTGAAACCAGCAAAAACATTCTCTCCGTGCCGGTGCCGGTGGGCAAGTTCCTGCTGATCAACAACCTGTTCTGGCTGCACGGCCGCGACCGCTTTACCCCGCACCCGGATCTGCGCCGGGAACTGATGCGCCAGCGCGGCTATTTCGCCTACGCCACCAGCCACTATCAAACGCATCAGTAAGCGCCGGGGAACAACGCGGATGTATGATTTTGTGATTATCGGCGGCGGCATCATCGGCATGTCCACCGCCATGCAGCTTATTGAGCGCTACCCGGATGCCAGCATGGTGCTGCTGGAAAAAGAGTCCGGACCCGCCCGCCACCAGACCGGCCACAACAGCGGCGTGATCCACGCCGGGGTGTATTACACGCCGGGCAGCCTGAAAGCGCGGTTTTGCCTCGAAGGCAACCGCGCCACCAAAGCGTTCTGCGACGAGCACGGCATCCGCTACGACACCTGCGGCAAGATGCTGGTCGCCACCTCCGCGCTGGAGATGGAGCGCATGAAAGCGCTGTGGGAGCGCACCGCCGCCAACGGCCTCGAGCGCCAGTGGCTCAGCGCCGCCGAGCTGCGCGAGCGCGAGCCCAATATCTCCGGCCTCGGCGGCATTTTTGTCCCTTCCAGCGGCATCGTCAGCTACCGGGAAGTCACCGAAGCAATGGCGAACACCTTCCGCCAGCGCGGGGGCGAGATTGTTTACGGCGCCGAAGTCAGCGCCCTGAAAGAGCACGCTGCTGGCGTGGTGGTCCATACAAAAGGCGGTCAGGAATACGAAGGTGCAACCCTGATTACCTGCTCCGGCCTGATGGCCGACCGACTGGTCAAAATGCTCGGCGTCGAGCCGGGCTTCATCATCTGCCCGTTTCGCGGCGAATACTTCCGCCTTTCGCCGCAGCACGATCGCATTGTCAACCACCTGATCTACCCGATCCCGGATCCGGCAATGCCTTTTTTGGGCGTCCACCTGACCCGGATGATCGACGGCAGCGTTACCGTGGGCCCCAATGCAGTTCTGGCCTTCAGCCGGGAGGGCTACCGCAAGCGCGACGTCTCCTTCGCCGACCTGCTGGAAATGGCCGCCTCCCCCGGCATTCGCCGGGTGCTGCAAAACAACCTGCGATCCGGCCTCGACGAGATGAAAAACTCGCTGTGCAAAAGCGGCTACCTGAAGCGGGTGCAGAAATACTGCCCGAGCCTGACGCTCGGCGATCTGCATTCTTACCCCGCGGGCGTGCGGGCGCAGGCGGTCTCGCCGGACGGCAGGCTGATCGACGATTTTCTGTTTGTCACCACCCGGCGCTCCATTCACACCTGCAACGCTCCGTCCCCGGCCGCCACCTCGGCGCTGCCCATCGGCGCGCACATCGTCAGCAAGGTGCAGGAACTGCTGGAAACTCAGACCGGTCACCGCGCGCGGGCCAGGCCCGCCGCCTGAGGCCGACCACTTTTTTATTCACAGGATGTCTCTTTACAGGAAGCCACCATGCAACTTAACGACAGCACTCTCTTTCACCAGCAGGCCTTCATTGACGGACACTGGCGCGACGCCGACAGCGGCGAAACCCTCAGCGTTACCAACCCGGCCAGCGGCGACACGCTCGGCAGCGTACCGAAAATGGGCGCTGGCGAAACCCGCGAAGCCATTAACGCTGCCGCCCGCGCCCTGCCCGCCTGGCGCGCCCTGACCGCCAAAGAGCGCGCCACCATTTTGCGCCGCTGGTTCGATCTGATGGTGGAGCACCAGGACGATCTCGCCCGTCTGATGACCCTCGAACAGGGCAAGCCGCTGGCAGAAGCCAAAGGGGAAATCACCTACGCCGCCTCGTTTATCGAGTGGTTCGCCGAAGAGGGCAAGCGCGTTTACGGCGACACCATTCCCGGCCACCAGGCGGACAAGCGCCTGCTGGTGATCAAGCAGCCCATCGGCGTCACTGCCGCCATTACCCCGTGGAACTTCCCGGCGGCGATGATCACCCGCAAAGCGGGCCCGGCGCTGGCCGCGGGCTGCACGATGGTGGTCAAGCCCGCCAGCCAGACGCCGTTCTCGGCCCTGGCGCTGGCGGAGCTGGCCCGGCGCGCGGGGGTTCCTGACGGCGTATTCAGCGTAGTCACCGGATCTGCCGGCGACGTGGGCGGCGAGCTAACCAGCAACCCGCTGGTGCGCAAGCTCTCCTTTACCGGCTCCACCGACATTGGCCGCCAGCTAATGGAGCAGTGCGCGAAAGACATTAAAAAAGTGTCGCTGGAGCTGGGCGGCAACGCGCCCTTTATCGTCTTTGACGATGCCGATCTCGATAAAGCGGTGGAAGGGGCGCTGGCGTCCAAATTCCGCAACGCCGGGCAGACCTGCGTCTGCGCCAACCGCCTATACGTGCAGGACGGCATCTACGACCGCTTCGCCGAAAAGCTGCAGCAGGCGGTGGCGAAGCTGCGCGTCGGGAACGGCACCGAGTCCGGCATTACCGTCGGGCCAATGATTGATGAAAAAGCGGTGGCCAAAGTGGAAGAACACATCGCCGACGCGCTGGCCAAAGGCGCGCGCCTGGTGGCCGGCGGCAAGCCGCACGCGCTCGGCGGCAACTTCTTCCAGCCCACCATTCTGGTGGACGTCCCCAACGACGCCAAAGTGGCGAAAGAGGAAACGTTCGGCCCGCTGGCGCCGCTGTTCCGCTTTACCGATGAAGAGGACGTTATCGCCCGGGCCAACGACACCGAGTTTGGCCTCGCCGCCTACTTCTACGCCCGGGATCTGGGCCGGGTGTTCCGGGTAGGAGAAGCGCTGGAGTACGGCATTGTCGGCATCAATACCGGGATTATCTCGACCGAGGTCGCGCCGTTTGGCGGGATCAAAGCCTCCGGCCTGGGCCGCGAAGGTTCTAAGTACGGCATCGAAGATTATTTAGAAATTAAATACATGTGTATCGGCATCTAAGCGGAGAACAGATCATGAGCAGCAACAAAGACCTTATGCAGCGCCGCGAAAGCGCTATCCCGCGCGGCGTTGGCCAGATCCACCCGATCTTTGCCGATCGCGCAGAAAACTGCCGCGTCTGGGACGTCGAGGGGCGCGAGTATCTCGACTTTGCCGGCGGTATTGCGGTACTGAACACCGGCCACCTGCACCCGGACGTGGTATCCGCGGTAGAAGCGCAGCTGAAAAAGCTGTCCCATACCTGCTTCCAGGTACTGGCCTACGAGCCGTACCTTGAGCTGTGCGAAATCATGAACCAGAAGGTGCCGGGAGACTTTGCCAAGAAGACCCTGCTGGTAACCACCGGCTCCGAAGCGGTAGAAAACGCGGTTAAAATCGCCCGCGCCGCCACGAAGCGCGCCGGGGTGATCGCCTTCAGCGGCGCGTACCACGGCCGCACCCACTACACCCTCTCGCTGACAGGTAAAGTAAATCCGTACTCGGCGGGCATGGGCCTGATGCCGGGCCAGGTCTACCGCGCGCTGTTCCCCTGCCCGCTGCACGGCATCAGCGAAGATGACGCCATCGCCAGCATTCAGCGCATCTTTAAAAACGACGCCGCGCCGGAAGACGTGGCCGCCATCATTATCGAGCCGGTGCAGGGCGAAGGCGGATTTTACGCCGCCAGCCCGGCCTTTATGCAACGCCTGCGCGCCCTGTGCGACGAGCACGGCATCATGCTGATTGCCGATGAAGTGCAGAGCGGCGCGGGCCGCACCGGCACCCTGTTTGCGATGGAGCAGATGGGCGTTGCGCCGGATCTCACCACCTTCGCTAAATCCATTGCCGGCGGCTTTCCGCTGGCGGGCGTCACCGGCCGCGCCGGAGTCATGGACGCCGTCGGCCCCGGCGGTCTCGGCGGCACCTACGCCGGAAGCCCGATCGCCTGCGCCGCCGCGCTGGCGGTGCTGAAAACCTTCGAGCAGGAGAACCTGCTGGAGAAAGCCAACGCGCTGGGTAAATCCCTGCGCGACGGCCTGCTGGCGATTGCCGAGAAGCATCCGGAAATCGGCGACGTGCGCGGCCTTGGGGCGATGATCGCCGTCGAGCTGTTTGAAGACGGCGATCGCGAGAAACCCAACGCGAAGCTTACTGCCGAGGTGGTATCACGCGCCCGGGAGAAGGGCTTAATCCTGCTCTCCTGCGGCCCGTACTACAACGTGCTGCGCATTCTGGTCCCGCTGACGGTAGAAGAGGCGCAGGTGCACCAGGGGCTGGCGATTATCGGCGAGTGCTTTGACGAAGCGAAAAAAGCGTAAGAGAGAAAAATCGTGACCAGGGAAATATTCGCGATGCCGTAAAAAAACAATAAAACGCGTGCTCCGGCGCAGGAAGCGGCGCGGGACGTTCGGCCAGGACCTGGCTCGGCGGCGGTAAATAACGCTGCCGCCGCCCTTCCCGGCGCGGCTCCCGCGTACAGACTGCCGGCGCGCTCTCCCGGGTAATTTACTTTGAGAGGCTTTTTATGGAGCAACGTTCAACATCGCACGCGCTCGGCGGCGGGCTGAAATCACGCCACGTCACCATGCTGTCTATTGCCGGCGTCATCGGCGCCAGTCTGTTTGTCGGCTCCAGCGTCGCCATTGCCGAGGCCGGTCCCGCCGTACTGCTCTCCTACCTCTTCGCCGGGCTGCTGGTGGTGATGATCATGCGCATGCTGGGAGAGATGGCCATCGCCACTCCGGATACCGGCTCGTTTTCCACCTACGCCGACAAGGCTATCGGCCGCTGGGCCGGCTACACCATCGGCTGGCTCTACTGGTGGTTCTGGGTGCTGGTTATCCCGCTGGAGGCCAATATCGCCGCCATTATTCTGCACGGCTGGGTGCCGGGCGTGCCGGTGTGGCTCTTCTCGCTGGTGATTACCCTGGCGCTGACCGGCAGCAACCTGCTGAGCGTCAAAAACTACGGCGAATTCGAATTCTGGCTGGCGCTGTGCAAAGTGATCGCGATTCTGGCGTTTATCGGGCTGGGCACCGCGGCGATTAGCGGCTTTTATCCCTACGCGGACGTCGGCGGCATCTCGCGGCTGTGGGACCAGGGCGGCTTTATGCCCAACGGTTTCGGCGCGGTGCTGAGCGCGATGCTTATTACCATGTTCTCGTTTATGGGCGCGGAAATCGTCACCATCGCCGCCGCCGAGTCCGACGCGCCGGACAAGCACATCCGCCGGGCAACGAACTCGGTCATCTGGCGCATCTCGATTTTTTATCTCTGTTCGATTTTTGTGGTGGTGGCGCTGATCCCGTGGAACACGCCGGGGCTGAAAAGCATCGGCTCCTACCGCTCGGTGCTGGAGCTGCTGAACGTTCCCTACGCGAAGCTGATTATGGACGGGGTTATCCTGCTGTCGGTTACCAGCTGCCTGAACTCGGCGCTGTATACTGCCTCGCGGATGCTCTACTCCCTGAGCCGCCGCGGCGATGCCCCGGCGGCAATGGGTAAAACTAACCGCAGCAAAACGCCCTATGTGGCGGTGCTGCTCTCCACCGGCGCGGCGTTTCTGACGGTTATCGTCAACTATTACGCCCCGGCGAAAGTCTTCAAATTCCTGATCGACAGCTCCGGCGCGATTGCCCTGCTGGTCTACCTGGTGATTGCCGTCTCCCAGCTGCGGATGCGCAAGCTGCTACGCGCCCAGGGCTGCGAGCTGACGCTGAAAATGTGGCTGTTCCCGTGGCTGACCTGGCTTGTGATCGCTTTTATCTGCGCGGTGCTGGTGGTAATGCTGTTCCGCCCGGCCCAGCAGCTGGAAGTGCTGTCCACCGGCGCGCTGGCCATTGCGATTATCTGCACCGTGCCGATCATGTCGCGCTGGAACAAGCTGGCGCTGTGGCCCAAAATCGCCCTTAACAGTTCCCGATAATGCCCGTCCCGGCAGCAGCCGGGACGCTCAGGAGTGATGCATGACCGCTACCGCGCAACCGACAGCCCTGGACGGATACCGCTGGCTGAAAAACGATATTATTCGCGGCGTCTACCAGCCCGACGAAAAGCTGCGCATGAGCCTGCTCACCGACCGCTACCGGCTCGGGGTCGGGCCGCTGCGCGAGGCGCTCTCGCAGCTGGTGGCCGAACAGCTGGTCACGGTGGTCAATCAGAAAGGCTACCGGGTGGCGCCGATGTCGGTTCAGGAGCTGCTGGATATTTTCGACGCCCGCGCCAGCACCGAGGCGATGCTGGTGGAGCTGGCCATCGCCCGGGGCGGTGACGACTGGGAAGCCGAGATCCTCGCCCGGGCGCACATGCTCGGCAAGCTGGACGCCGTTGACGCCAGCGAGCAGATGCTCGACGAGTGGGACCGCCGCCACCAGGCGTTTCACACCGCCATCGTGGCCGGGTGCGGCTCGCGCTATCTGCTGCAAATGCGCGAGCGGCTGTTCGACCTCGCCGCCCGCTACCGCTTTATCTGGCTGCGCAAAACGGTGCTGTCAGTGGAGATGCTGGAGGATAAACACGTTCAGCACCAGGCGCTGGTGGACGCCATTCTCGCCCGGGACGCGGCCCGCGCCAGCGACCTGATGCGCGAGCATCTGCTGACGCCCATTCCGATTATTCAGCAGGCGATGGGGGAGCCGGGGAAAACCGCAGCACCGGCGGCCAGGCATCCTCAGTAAAGGGTTGGCTCGGGCAGGCCGGCTTCATAGTCTTGCCCGCCGTGCCATATGCCCACGATAGTGACTGTTTTGTCGCGGATAACAAACGCAACTACCGTGCGTTTACGGTAGTTTGTGATTCGAAGACCCGGCAGAATGTCGTCCCTGCAGTTTCCCCTGTGCGGAAACTGCGCCAGCGAATCACAGTAATCCACTAACTTGTGGGTAAATCTTCGCGCGATTTCTGGCCCGGCCGCTTGAGCAATATATTCATACAGCGCCACCAGCCGATCCGCCGCTGCCGAAGAGTACTCTACCCGGTAATCCATTATTCATCTCCAGTATCCTTACCGTATGCGGCGTTGAGTCTGTCCCTGACATCATTACTGCTGAGGCGACTCGCTTCCCCCCTTTGCACAGCCTGCCATTCCGGGACGACCTCTTCCCGCAGCCACTTCTCAACCGCATTATCCCGGGCCATCAGCGCCCGCAGTCCTTCACGGATAACCTCACTTTCCGAGGCATATTCGCCGCTGGCTACTCTGGCCTTTACCTGTGCGGCCATTTCATTCGGCAGCGTGATACTCATCTGCTGAGTGGTTCTCATCGCAGGCACCTCTTTTAGTCCGATAGGATTTAATCATACTCACAATGCCGCGCATCGTCATGTTCGCTTTTTATGCATAATGTCGATTAACCCTCTTCTATTCCCTCCGTTCGACACGTCAAAACTGACGAAATCCCGGCGTCGTCATTGCTAAACCCGCCGCAAGCCCCCATATACCCACACAATTAAAAGTGGCATAGAAGCTGCATATAAGTGCGCTGAGTGCATTTACGTATTGAATGAATGGAGCACAACCGATGAAAAAAGTCGTCACGGTTTGCCCTTACTGCGCATCGGGCTGCAAGATAAACCTGGTGGTGGATAACGGCAAAATCGTCCGGGCGGAGGCGGCGCAGGGCAAAACCAATCAGGGAACCCTGTGTCTGAAAGGCTACTACGGCTGGGATTTTATTAACGATACCCAGATCCTCACCCCGCGTCTGAAAAGCCCGATGATCCGCCGCCAGCGCGGTGGCAAGCTGGAGTCCGTCTCCTGGGATGAGGCGCTCGACTACGTGGCGACGCGCCTTAGCGCAATCAAGGCCAAATACGGCCCGGACGCCATCCAGACCACCGGCTCCTCACGCGGTACCGGTAACGAAACCAACTACATTATGCAAAAGTTCGCGCGGGCGGTGATTGGCACCAACAACGTGGACTGCTGCGCGCGCGTCTGACACGGCCCTTCGGTTGCAGGTCTGCACCAGTCGGTCGGAAACGGCGCAATGAGCAATGCTATCAACGAGATCGATAATACCGATCTGGTCTTTATTTTTGGCTATAACCCGGCGGATTCCCATCCTATCGTGGCGAATCACGTCATCAATGCCAAACGCAACGGGGCGAAAATCATCGTCTGCGATCCGCGCAAAATCGAAACCGCGCGCATTGCCGACATGCACATCGCGCTGAAAAACGGTTCGAATATTGCGCTGCTGAACGCTATCGGACACGTGATCATCGAAGAGAACCTGTACGACCAGGGGTTTGTCGCCAGCCGTACCGAAGGCTTCGAGGAGTACCGCAAAATCGTCGAAGGCTACACGCCGGAATCGGTGGAAGAGATCACCGGCGTCAGCGCCCAGGAGATCCGCCGCTGCGCGCGGATGTACGCCGGGGCGAAATCGGCGGCGATCCTGTGGGGCATGGGCGTCACCCAGTTCTATCAGGGTGTGGAAACCGTGCGCTCCCTCACCAGCCTGGCGATGCTCACCGGCAACCTCGGCAAGCCGAGCGTCGGGGTCAACCCGGTGCGCGGGCAGAACAACGTGCAGGGCGCCTGCGACATGGGCGCGCTGCCGGACACCTATCCGGGCTACCAGTACGTCAAGTTCCCGGAGCACCGCGAAAAATTCGCTAAAGCCTGGGGCGTCGAGAGCCTGCCGGAGCACACCGGCTACCGCATCAGCGAGCTGCCCCACCGGGTGGCACACGGCGAAGTGCGCGCGGCATATATCATGGGCGAAGATCCGCTTCAGACCGACGCCGAGCTGTCTGCGGTACGCAAGGCCTTTGAAGAGCTGGAGCTGGTCATCGTGCAGGATATCTTTATGACCAAAACCGCCGCGGCGGCAGACGTCATCCTGCCGTCCACCTCCTGGGGCGAACACGAAGGGGTTTACACCGCGGCAGACCGCGGCTTCCAGCGCTTCTTCAAGGCGGTGGAGCCGAAGTGGGATCTGAAAACCGACTGGCAAATCATCAGCGAAATCGCCACCCGGATGGGCTACCCGATGCGCTATGACAACACCCAGCAAATCTGGGACGAGCTGCGCCACCTGTGCCCGGACTTCCTCGGTGCCACCTACGAGAAGATGGGCGAGCTGGGCTATATCCAGTGGCCGTGCCGGGACGAGTCCGACGCCGACCAGGGCACCTCGTACCTGTTTGAGGAGCGCTTCGACACGCCGAACGGGCTGGCGCAGTTCTACACCTGCGACTGGGTCGCGCCGATGGACAAACTCAGCGACGAGTATCCGATGGTGCTCTCCACGGTGCGCGAAGTGGGCCACTACTCCTGCCGCTCGATGACCGGCAACTGCGCCGCGCTGGCGGCGCTGGCGGACGAGCCGGGCTACGCCCAGATCAACACCGAAGATGCCAAACGGCTGGGTATTGAGGACGAGGCGCTGGTGTGGGTTAACTCGCGCAAAGGGAAAATAATCACCCGGGCGAAGGTCAGCAACCGGCCAAACAAAGGCGCAGTATACATGACCTACCAGTGGTGGATCGGCGCCTGCAACGAGCTGGTGGCGGAAAACCTGAGCCCGATAACCAAAACGCCGGAGTATAAATACTGCGCCGTGCGGGTGGAGCGCATCAGCGATCAGCGCGCCGCCGAGCAGTTCGTCATTGAGGAATATAATAAGCTGAAGTCGCGGCTGCGCGAGAGCGCGCTGGGATAACGGTAACCGGGGTGATTTGTTGGGGGAACGAACGTTCCCCCTTTTTTATACCTGAAGATTAAGAGTTAGCTTTCGAGTCGAATTTACCTAACACCTCACGCTCGTAAGCCTGCGCTTTCTTACGGTCAAACTGATGCTCCCACTTGGAGATAACCAGCACCGCCAGCGCGTTGCCCACCACGTTCAGCGCGGTACGCGCCATGTCGAGAATACGGTCAACACCGGCGATAAACGCCAGCCCTTCCAGCGGAATACCGACGCTGCCAAGGGTCGCCAGCAGCACCACAAACGAAACGCCGGGCACGCCCGCGATCCCTTTTGAGGTCACCATCAGGGTCAGCACCAGAATGATTTCCTGTCCGAGGGACAGCTCAATGCCGTACAGCTGCGCGATAAAGATAGCGGCAATACTCTGGTACAGCGTGGAGCCGTCCAGGTTAAACGAGTAGCCGGTAGGCACTACGAAGCTGGTGATCGACGCCGGCGCGCCGTAGGCTTCCATCTTCTCGATGATGCGCGGCAGCACGCTCTCCGAGCTGGAGGTGGAGTACGCCAGGATCAGCTCGTCTTTCAGGATGCGGATCAGAGTCCAGATATTCAGATTGCAGATTTTCGCCACGATCCCCAGCACCACCAGCGCGAAGAACAGAATCGCGAAGTGCACCAGAATTACCAGCTTCGCCAGCGGCCACAGGGAGGCAAAGCCGAAGTTCGCCACGGTGACCGAGATCAGCGCAAACACCCCGATCGGCGCATAGAGCATGATCATATGGGTGACTTTGAACATGGTTTCAGAAATGGAGCGGAACACGGTCACCAGCGGCTCGCGGTGGTTAGCCGGCAGCGAGGCCAGGCCCAGACCAAACAGCACCGAGAAGAAGATGATCGGCAGCATTTCGCCTTTCGCCATCGACGCCACGATGTTGGTCGGCACCAGCGAAAGCAGCGTCCCTACCAGGCCGTGGGCGTGGCTCTGCACTTCCGCAGTAGTACTCTGGTATTTTGAAATATCCACCGCTGCCAGCGTCGACATATCAATGCCGGAGCCCGGCTGGAATACGTTAGCCAGCGTAATGCCGACCACGATAGCCACCGTGGTGATCACTTCGAAATAGATAATGGTTTTCGCGCCGATGCGCCCGAGGGATTTCGCATCGCCTACACCAGCGATGCCGACGATCAGGGTTGAAATAACGATCGGGACGACGATCATTTTGATCAGGTGAATAAAGATATCGCCCGCCGGGGAGAGCAGATTGACAATCAGCCAGTCGCGGTCCGCGCTGTGGTAGTGGAGGTAGCTTCCAAGGAGAATACCGAAGACCAGCGCCAGCAGGATCTGCCAGGCGAGGCTTATTTTAGCCTTTTTCATGAGTTAACTTCCTCTGTGCAGGGCGCCATAACTAATACATATGACGAATACTAAATGGGAGTGACTTGTGCGGCGTCTATAGATAGATTTTTTAACGCGCCGTATCAGTATCATCTGCACGCTATGCTACGCAAGCCTTTAATAACGGGGCTTTAATGTGACAAAAGTGGATCTAGCCAGAATTAAATACAGTTAGTATAAATAAGTTATTGTTATAGAATATATTTTAAATAATAAAATTAAATAAATACCCAATGGTGATTATTTCACCGCTGATGTTCGTTCGATTATTTTTTACCCAACACAAACAATGCGTGATCTGTCGCCCAAATTATAAACAAACCCGTTAAAAGACCTTTAATTAACGTTTATGTGACATATTATTAACATCCTAACAAGGAGAATAATTGCCATGAGCCAGGTCCATAAACACCCTATTCCCGCATCTGTTGCGGAACGCTGCCTGATAAACCCGGAACAGTATAAAACGGACTACCGGCAGTCCGTAAGCGACCCTGACGCCTTTTGGGGCGAGCAGGGCAAAATTCTCGACTGGATGACGCCGTACCAGAAAGTTAAAAACACCTCGTTTGCCCCGGGCAATGTTTCCATCAAATGGTACGAAGACGGCACCCTTAACCTCGCCGCTAACTGCCTCGATCGCCACCTTGCCCAGCGTGGCGACCAGACCGCCATTATCTGGGAGGGCGACGACGCCAGCCAGAGCAAGCACATTACCTATCGGGCGCTGCACGCCGACGTCTGCCGTTTCGCCAACGTGCTTACCGATCTGGGGATTAAAAAAGGCGACGTGGTCGCCATCTACATGCCGATGGTGCCGGAAGCAGCGGTGGCGATGCTCGCCTGCGCGCGCATCGGCGCCGTGCATTCAGTTATCTTCGGCGGCTTCTCGCCGGAGGCGGTCGCCGGGCGCATTGTCGATTCCAGCTCGCGGATGGTGATCACCGCCGACGAGGGCCTGCGCGCGGGCCGCGCAATCCCGCTGAAGAAAAACGTCGACGACGCTCTCAAAAACCCGAACGTCACCACCGTTGAACACGTCATCGTACTCAAGCGCACCGGCGGCGATATCGGCTGGCAGGAAAATCGCGACCTGTGGTGGAGCGATCTGATGGCGGGCGCCAGCGACAGCCACCAGCCGGTGGAGATGGGCGCCGAAGATCCGCTGTTTATCCTCTACACCTCCGGTTCAACCGGCAAGCCGAAAGGCGTGCTGCACACCACCGGCGGCTATCTGGTGTATGCGGCCACCACCTTCAAATACGTTTTTGATTACCACGACGGCGATATTTACTGGTGTACCGCCGACGTCGGCTGGGTTACCGGCCACAGCTACCTGCTGTACGGCCCGCTGGCCTGCGGCGCCACCACCTTAATGTTCGAGGGCGTACCTAACTGGCCAACCCCGGCGCGCATGTGCCAGGTGGTGGACAAGCATCAGGTCAATATCCTCTACACTGCGCCGACCGCCATTCGCGCCCTGATGGCCGAAGGCGACAAAGCGATTGAAGGCACCGACCGCTCCTCGCTGCGCATTCTCGGCTCGGTGGGCGAGCCCATCAACCCGGAAGCCTGGGAGTGGTTCTGGAAGAAAATCGGCAACGAGAAGTGCCCGGTAATGGACACCTGGTGGCAGACCGAAACTGGCGGCTTCATGATCGCCCCGCTTCCCGGCGCAACCGAGCTAAAAGCCGGCTCCGCCACCCGGCCGTTCTTCGGCGTTCAGCCCGCTCTGGTGGATAACGAAGGGCAGATTCTGGACGGCGCCACCGAAGGTAATCTGGTGATTACCGACTCGTGGCCGGGCCAGGCGCGGACGCTGTTTGGCGATCACGAGCGCTTCGAGCAGACCTACTTCTCGACCTTCAAAAACATGTATTTCAGCGGCGACGGCGCGCGCCGGGACGAAGACGGCTATTACTGGATAACCGGCCGCGTGGACGACGTGCTTAACGTTTCCGGCCACCGCCTCGGCACCGCCGAAATCGAATCAGCGCTGGTGTCGCATCCGAAAATTGCCGAAGCGGCAGTGGTGGGCATTCCGCACAACATCAAGGGCCAGGCGATTTACGCTTACGTTACCCTCAACCAGGGCGAAGAGCCGAGCCCGGAGCTGTACGCGGAAGTGCGCAGCTGGGTGCGTAAAGAGATTGGCCCGCTGGCCACGCCGGATGTGCTGCACTGGACCGACTCGCTGCCGAAAACCCGCTCCGGCAAGATAATGCGCCGCATCCTGCGCAAAATCGCCGCCGGCGATACCGGAAACCTCGGCGATACCTCAACGCTTGCGGATCCTGGCGTCGTGGAAAAACTGCTCGAAGAGAAGCAGTCCATCGCCATGCCTTCATAACGCTAATGCGCCCCTCTTCTGTTCAGAAGGGGGCCCCGGAAAGGGATACCCCGTACGAAATATCCCTTTCCCCTAACCCTCTCCGGCACGGAGAGGACGCTGTACGGTGCTCTGACTAAAAACTCTACCCTACCCTTCCTCCCGCTATGTTGGCCGGGGGCGCGCCCGATGCGCCCGCCGTTCGCATAAAAGGGGATTGACCTCTGGAGATGCTGTGATGAATCAAGATATTTGTCAGCAGATAGAAAATAACGCGCACTTTAGGGAGCTTGTGGAAAAGCGGCAACGGTTTGCCGCGCTGCTATCGATCATTATGCTTATCGTCTACGTCGGCTTTATTTTGCTGATTGCCTTTGCGCCAGGCTGGCTCGGCACGCCGCTGTATCCTGGTACCAGCGTCACCCGCGGTATTCCCATCGGCATGGGCGTTATCGTCATTTCATTTCTCCTGACCGGCGTGTACGTCTGGCGGGCCAACGGGGAGTTTGACCGCCTGACCCGGGCGGTACTGCGCGAGGTGAAAGTACCATGAGAAAGATCCTGACGGCGCTTGTCGCCACGCTTCCTTTGGCGGCCAGCGCCGCCGACGCCATCACCGGTGACGTTCAGCGCCAGCCCACCAACTGGCAGGCGATCATCATGTTCCTGATTTTCGTCGCCATGACGCTGTATATCACTTACTGGGCCTCGCGCCGGGTGCGCTCGCGCAGCGACTACTACACCGCCGGCGGCAATATCACCGGCTTCCAGAACGGACTGGCCATCTCCGGCGACTTTATGTCCGCCGCCTCGTTTCTCGGCATCTCGGCGCTGGTATACACCTCCGGCTACGACGGGCTTATCTACTCTCTGGGCTTCCTGGTGGGCTGGCCGATCATTCTGTTTCTGATCGCCGAGCGCCTGCGTAACCTGGGCCGCTACACCTTCGCCGACGTGGCCTCCTACCGTCTCAAGCAGGGGCCGATCCGCATGCTCTCTGCCTGCGGATCGCTGGTGGTGGTCGCGCTGTATCTGATTGCGCAGATGGTGGGCGCCGGCAAACTTATCGAACTGCTGTTCGGCCTCAACTACCACGTTGCGGTAGTGCTGGTGGGCGTGCTGATGGTGATGTACGTGCTGTTTGGCGGCATGCTGGCCACCACCTGGGTACAGATTATCAAAGCGGTGCTGCTGCTGTTCGGCGCAAGCTTTATGGCTTTCATGGTGATGAAGCACGTCGGGTTTAGCTTCAACCGCTTCTTCGCCGAAGCCATGGCGGTTCACCCGAAAGGCGCGGCGATCATGAGCCCCGGCGGGATGGTGAAAGATCCGATCTCGGCGCTCTCCCTCGGGCTCGGGCTGATGTTCGGCACCGCCGGGCTGCCGCATATCCTGATGCGCTTCTTCACCGTGAGCGACGCCAAAGAGGCGCGCAAGAGCGTGTTCTACGCCACCGGCTTTATGGGTTACTTCTACATCCTGACCTTTATCATCGGCTTTGGTGCCATCATGCTGGTGGGGGCCAACCCGGCGTTTAAAGACGCGGCAGGCCAGCTTATCGGCGGCAACAACATGGCGGCGGTACATCTGGCAGACGCGGTGGGCGGCAACCTGTTCCTCGGCTTTATATCGGCGGTGGCCTTCGCGACGATCCTCGCGGTGGTGGCCGGGCTGACCCTGGCGGGCGCTTCGGCGGTGTCGCACGATCTGTACGCCAACGTCTTTAAAAAGGGCACCACCGAGAAAGAAGAGCTGCGGGTGTCAAAAATTACCGTGCTGGTGCTGGGTGTCGTGGCGATCCTGCTGGGCATTCTGTTTGAGAATCAGAACATCGCCTTTATGGTGGGGCTGGCCTTCTCCATCGCCGCCAGCTGCAACTTCCCGATTATCCTGCTCTCCATGTACTGGTCGAAGCTGACCACCCGCGGCGCGATGCTCGGCGGCTGGCTGGGATTACTGACGGCAATCATCCTGATGATTCTGGGCCCGACCATCTGGGTGCAGATCCTCGGCCACGAAAAAGCCATTTTCCCTTACGAGTATCCGGCGCTGTTCTCCATCGCCATCGCCTTTATCGGCATCTGGCTGTTCTCCATCACCGATAACACGGCGGACGGACGCCGCGAGCGGGAGCAGTTCCGCGCGCAGTTTATCCGCTCTCAGACCGGCATCGGGATTGATAAAGGGCATTCGCACTAGAGAAAGATTATCCCCGACCTGGGGGCCGGGGAATGACGATGAGGAGACAGCTTGCGGTGATTTATATAGCCGCAAGCTGAGACAAAACCGACGGGCTCTTTTCAATCATTCGAATCAGCAGCACCGCCTGCCGGTTAGGCCGGGCAAGACCCTGCTCCCAGTTTTGGTACGTTTTGAGGCCTGCGCGCAGGTAGCCCGCAAAAACGGCCTGCGATAAATTAAGCTGTTCGCGGACTTTAATCAGTTCGCCCGGTGAGATAGCCGGAACCGTAGCGCTGATACGGTGCGTGCGCAGTGTTTTTTTACCCGCGCTGAACGTATCCCACGCCTCCATACCTTCCTGTAGTTCACTGAAAATATCGCGCTTAGTCATCGCGAGTCCTCCGTTTTGCCTGCTGCAGAAGCTGGTGCAATATTTCACGCTGCCGGATAGTTAAATCATCCTGCTGATCTTTATCGTAAAGCGTAAAAAGCAGAAAGTGAGACAAAGCAGGGTACCAGTAATAGATGATTCGAATACCTCCCCGCTTACCTTTGTGCCTGCGCGGATCGGCAAATCGTAACTTCCGCAGGCCTCCCGTGTGCTGAATCACATCACCACAATAAGGATCTTTAAGCAGCAATTGCTGTAGCGCTTTAAAGTCATCATCACTAAGGTATTCGGCGCGGTAGCGTTCAAACGCCGGCAGTTCTATGAAGAGCGCATCCATGAGCTTATCTCGTCACTGTTCCAGATGTTAATATATCCCCAACATGGGGATATTTAAATACTGACAGCTAAAAATAAGCAGCGGATCCGCTAAAACATAACCAGCGACACCAGCGGTGCTGCCAGCACGGTGACAATCCCGGACAGCATCATCACCAGGCTGGCAACCATCCCCTCCTGGGGCCCCAGCTCGTAGGAGTGGGCGGTGCCCGCGCCGTGGGAGGCCGCGCCAAACCCGGCTCCTTTTGCCATCCCTTCCCGGATAGCCAGCCGCATAAACAGCACGTCCCCTACCGCCATGCCGAATACCCCGGTGATCACCACAAACAGCGCCACCAGCTCCGGCTGGCCGCCCAGCGGTCCGGCGGCGGCCAGCGCAAACGGCGTGGTTACCGAACGTACCGCGAGGCTGCGCTGGATCTCATCGGGCAGGGTAAACAGCCGCGCCAGCCACACCGAGCTGGTGACTGCAACAACGGTCGCGGTGACCACGCCCGCGCTCAGGGACATCCAGTGGCGGCGGATCACCGCCAGGTTGTCATACACCGGCACCGCGAATGCAATGGTGGCCGGGCCCAGCAGCCACAGCAGCCAGTGCGCCTCTCCCATATAGTTCTGGTAGGAGATGTGGCCGAACACCAGCAGCAGCACCAGCAGCAGCGGCGTAAAGACCAGCGGCATCAGCGGCAGCTTGTGAAAGCGGCGGTAGAGGCGCTTGTTGGCATAATAGAGCCCGAGGGTGATCGCCAGGCAAAGAATACTGAGCTGAAAATTATTCACGGTTCATCCTGCGCACTTCATAGCGGTACACTTTATCCACCACCCACGCCGTGCTGCCGAGCACCAGCAGAGTGCTGATAGCAATCACGGCAAAGATGCGCCAGCCGTCGATCATCAGCAGCTGGGCGTAGTTCACCACCGCCACCACCGCAGGAACGAAAAACAGCAGCATCTCCGCCAGCAGCCAGCGGGAGCCCGCCCGCACCCAGGCCAGCGGCACGATGCGAAGAACAATAAGCAGCAGCATCAGCAGCATCCCCACCAGATTGGCGGGCAGCGGCAGATGTCCCCAGTCCACTAAATGCTGCGCAAAAATAAATAATCCGGCGTACAGCACAACCTGAATCGGCACCAGCAAACGGTGCAGCAAGGCGGGCGCAATGCGCCTCAGGGCCACGGCCATATCGGGAGTTCCTGAAAAGATGGGAGGGTTTCATTATAGGGACGCGCCAGCTGCGGCAGAAATGAATTAAAATCATTAAAGGTATAGTCCCGAGGAATAATTATGGATATCAGAACGCTGCGCTATTTCGTCGAAGTGGTACGCCAGCAGAGCTTTACCCGCGCGGCGGGGAAGCTGTTCGTCACCCAGCCGACCATCAGCAAAATGCTGAAAAACCTCGAGGATGAACTCAACTGTACCCTGCTTATTCGCGACGGGCGCAAGCTGCTGCTGACCGATACCGGCCGGGTAGTGTTTGAGCGGGGCCTCGCCATTCTCGGCGAGTTTCGCCAGCTCGAAGCGGAGCTCAGCGATATCAACCATTTGCACAAGGGCCTGCTGCGCCTCGGCATCCCGCCAATGGTCGGAATGATGATGGCCGGCCCCATTAGCCTGTTTCGCCAGCGCTATCCCGGCGTGGAATTAAAAATTTCTGAATTTGGCGGCCTGACGGTGCAGCAGGCGGTAATGAATGGCGATCTGGACGTAGCGATGACCGTGCTGCCCGGTGACGAAGAGAGCGGCCTTGCTACCCTGCCGCTGTTCAGTCATCCCCTGTGCGTGCTGGTGCCGCGCTCCGGCGAGTGGCTGAAGGTTAAAACCCTCGATCCCGAGCAGCTCGCCGCCCATCCGCTACTGATTTACAACGAAGATTTCGCCCTTAACCGCCAGCTGATGCAGCTGTTTCAGGCCCGCGGTATTACTCCGCGCATCGCGGTTCGCAGCGGCCAGTGGGACTTCCTGGCGGCAATGGTGCAGGCCGGTATCGGGGTGGCGGTGCTGCCGGAGCCTATTTGCGAGCGGCTCGACAAGAAAACCCTGCGCTGGCTGCCCCTCAACAGCGAGCTGCACTGGTCGCTGGGCATGATCTGGCGCGACGGCGCCTACCTTTCCCACAGCGCCCGGGCGTGGCTGGAGTGCTGCGAAGGCTTCTGGCAGCCGCCGGCCTGACGGTATCCAATCCGCTACCGGGATCGCAGATCTCGCCATATTCATAAAAAATTACTTAAACACTCCCAGTTTTGGAATATATTATTCCAACCAACCACCATGACCGAGACTGCCATGAAAATTGATTTATCCGCCCTGACCACCGAAAGCCGTAACGCCGCCAGCGAAAATATCGATACCTTATCAACGCTGGAGATGCTGAAGGTGATTAACGCCGAAGACCAGAAAGTGGCGCTGGCCGTCGAGGCCGAGCTGCCGGCGATCGCCGGCGCGGTGGATGCGATTACCGCCGCGTTCGCCGCTGGCGGACGCCTGATTTACTGCGGTGCGGGTACCTCTGGCCGCCTCGGCATCCTGGATGCGAGTGAGTGCCCACCAACTTTCGGAACCCCACGTGAACAGGTGGTTGGCCTGATTGCCGGCGGTAAAACCGCCATTCTGCAGGCGGTAGAAAACGCCGAAGACAGCCGGGAAATGGGCGAGCAAGATCTGCGCAACCTGGCCCTCAGCGAGCGCGACGTGGTGGTGGGCATTGCCGCCAGCGGGCGCACGCCGTACGTGATTGGCGCGCTGACCTACGCCCGCAGCGTCGGGGCAAAAACGGCCGCCGTGGCCTGCAACCGCGGCAGCGAAATTGGCAAGCTGGCGGACTTCGCCATCGAACCGCTGGTGGGCCCGGAAGTGGTGACCGGCTCCTCGCGCATGAAGGCGGGCACCGCCCAGAAGCTGATCCTCAACATGCTGACCACCGGGGCGATGATCCGATCCGGCAAAGTGTTCGGTAACCTGATGGTTGACGTGGAAGCCACCAACGCCAAGCTGCTGCAGCGCCAGGTGAATATTGTGGTGCAGGCCACCGAGTGTACGCCGGCGCAGGCCGAAGCGGCGCTGAACGCCTGCGATCGCCACTGCAAAACCGCTATCGTGATGCTGCTGGCGGACGTAAGCGCCGACGACGCCCGCGCCCTGCTCTCAAGCAGCCGCGGCTTTATCCGCCAGGCTATTCAGGACATCGGGAGCCGCTAACGATGGCAAAGCTCACCCCGGCCACCGTCGCGCAGCTGCTGCGCCTCTCGGGTGGCAAAGATAATATCCGCCTCTGCGGCCACTGCATGACCCGCCTGCGCCTGACGCTGGTTGACCGTAACGCCGCCGACATCGCGGGGCTGAAAGCCGCGCCCGGCGTGCTGGGGGTGATTAACGGCGACGATCAGCTGCAAATCATTCTCGGGCCGGGGAAAGCCCAGACCGCCAGCGAGATGATGAGCGCGCTACTGGAAGATGGTGATACCGGGGCAGAAACCGCACCTGCCAGCGCCAGCCTGAAGGCGCAGGCCAGCGAGCAAAAAGCCAAAATGAAAGGCCGGCAGAACAGCGCCGTGCATAACTTTCTGACTAAATTCGCCACCATTTTTACTCCGCTGATCCCGGGCTTTATCGCCGCGGGCCTGCTGCTGGGCGTCGCCACCCTGCTGCAGCAGATATTCGCCGTCGACGGCGCGGTGCAGGCACGCTGGCTCGGCAGCCTGATTGCCTACATGAAGCTGTTCAGCACCGGGCTGTTTACCTTTCTCAGCATCCTGATTGGCTTTAACACCCAAAAGGCGTTCGGCGGCTCCGGGGTCAACGGGGCGATTATTGCCTCGCTGTTCGTGCTGCGCTACGTGCCGGACGGCACCGTGGGTTACTACGCCGGGATGCCGGATTTCTTCGGGCTGGCCATCGACCCGCGCGGCAATATTATCGGCGTGCTGCTGGCCTGCATGCTCGGGGCGTGGATCGAGCGCCGGGTGCGACGCATTATCCCTGATGACCTCGATATGATCCTCACCTCCGCCATCACCCTGCTGATTACCGGCGCCGTCACCTTCACGGCGATTATGCCCATCGGCGGCGAGCTGTTCCGCGGAATGTCGTGGCTATTCCTGCACCTTAACGGCAATCCGTTCGGCACGGCGCTGCTGGCGGGGCTGTTCCTGATCGCGGTAGTGTTCGGCATTCACCAGGGCTTTGTGCCGGTCTATTTCGCGCTGATGGACGCCCAGGGCTTTAACTCGCTGTTCCCGATCCTGGCGATGGCCGGCGCGGGCCAGGTAGGTGCCTCGCTGGCGCTGTACGTCCGGGCCAGGAAAGGCGCGGTGCTGCGCACTCAGATCAAAGGGGCGATTATTCCGGGGCTGCTGGGCATCGGCGAGCCGCTGATTTACGGCGTGACGCTGCCGCGCCTCAAGCCGTTTATTACCGCCTGCATCGGCGGCGCCGCAGGGGGCTTTTTTATCGGGCTGGTGTCGTGGCTGGGGCTGCCCGTTGGTCTCAACACCGTGTTCGGCCCGTCCGGGCTGGTGTCGCTGCCGCTGATGACCTCGGGGCAGGGGATCTTCGCCGGAATGCTGGTCTACGCGGCGGGGCTGCTGATTGCCTACGGCGCGGGGTTTGCGCTGACCTGGCTGTTCGGCAGCCGCAACGTCGATCTCTCCTAGCCCGCCGGTACCTGAAAAAAAAGCCTTCTCGCTGAGAAGGCTTTTTCATTAGTGCAGACAATTAGCGGCGATTACTGCTTATCGATCAGCAGCGCCTCCAGCAGATCGAGATCGTGCAGCAGCTTCTGCAGGGTCTCATTACTTATCTGGCGGGTGGCGCGCAGGTGGTACAGCTCCCCGCGCTCGGAGCGCAGCGCCGCCAGGCGGAAGCGGCGCTCGAGGCTCTCTTCCAGCATCGACGTTTCCACGTCGTTACGCCCGTCGGCGCGGCGGCGCAGGTTACCGATAACCCGCGAGCTGACCTCGGTCAGCAGCTGGTTGTCGATGTTCTCTTTGGTGTCCGCCGCCAGGCGCTCTTCCATTTTCTGGATGGCGACAATCGCCACGTCGGCGGTGGCGGAACGCGCCAGGCGCTCCTCTTTCTGCTGCTGTGAGTGATCGCCCACTTCCATATGGCGCAGCAGCATCGGCAGCACCAGCACGCCCACCACCAACGACAGCAGGATCACCCCGCCCGCCAGGAACACCAGCTCGTAGCGCGCCGGAAAGACGTCACCGCTCGGCAGCAGCAGAGGAATCGAGAGCACACCGGCGAGGGTAATCGCCCCGCGCACCCCGGCAAAGGTGGAGATAAGCAGCTCGCGGGTGCTCCAGCTGCCGAATTCCATCGGCTTGTTCTTGAGGAAACGCAGGCTCAGACGCTTCATGGTCCACAGCCAGCCGAAGCGCACCACCATCAGGGCGAGGTAGATAAGGCCGATGTCCATGAACAGCATCCAGGTTTCGACATTCGGATCGGCCTCGGCGGCCACCAGCGACGTCTCAAGGATGCCCGGCATTTGCAGACCCAGCAGCAGGAACACCATGCCGTTAAACACAAACTCCAGCATCGCCCAGGTACTGTTGGCGCGCAGGCGCATCGCCAGGGGCGCGCTGCGCATCACGCCGGAACGGGTAATGGTCATGCCCGCGGCCACCGCCGCCAGGATGCCGGAAACGCCGAGGTGTTCAGCAATCAGATAGGAAGCAAACGGCAGCAGGAACAGCAGCACGATCTGCGTCGCCGGCTCGTCGCCGCCCCAACGGCTGAGAAAGCGCAGCGAGCGGCCGTAGAGCCAGCTGACCACAAACCCGGCCAGGATACCGCCGATAGCGACCTTGAGAAATTCAAGGCTCGCGCCGCCGACGGTGAAGATCATGGTGCCCATCACCACCGCCACCGCGAACTTCAGCGACACCAGGCCGGACGCGTCATTCATCAGCGCCTCGCCCTGCAGGATGCCCATGATTTTTTTCGGTATCCGTCCTTCCCCGACGATACCCGACAGCGCCACGGCATCCGTCGGCGACAGCACCGCCGCCAGCGCAAACGCCGGCACCAGCGGGATGCCCGGCACGGTCCAGTAAATCAGGAAGCCGATGCCGATCACCGTGACCAGCACCAGCGCCAGCGCCAGGCCGAGAATTTCGCGGCCGTGCTCGATAAATTCCCGGGTGGGGGTTTTCCAGCCGTCGGCGAACAGCAGCGGCGGGATAAAGAGAACCAGGAACAGTTCGGGGTCGAATTCAACGTGCAGGCCGAACGTCGGCCAGGCCAGCACGGCGCCAATCAGGATCTGCATCAGCGGCAGAGGCACCTGGAACGGCAAAACGCGGGTGAGAACTCCGGAGAGCGAGACCACAAGGGTCATAATCAAGATTGTGAAGAAGATTTCCATGCTATCCCTGTATGCGATGTTAAACCTGTGTTGTTCCGCAATAATACTCTCGCGCCCGCGGCACAGACGCAACAGGATGTGCCCTAAAAAACAAAACGGGCGGCCAGGGCCGCCCGTTTACTGACTCACTGTAAAAGCTTAAATCGCCCAGCCGCCGGCGTAAAACGCCACCAGCGCCAGCGCAATTACCACCGTGCCGATATTCAGCTTGCGCCACTCACCGGAGACGATGCGGCCAATCACCAGCGTCGCAAAACCAATCATGATACCGGTGACGATGTTGCAGGTCAGGACGATAAACACGGCGGTAATCAGCCCGGCCATCGCGTCCACGAAATCGCCGAAGTCGATTTTCGCCACGTTGCTCAGCATCAGCAGACCCACGTACATCAGCGCAGGCGCGGTAGCGTAGGCGGGCACCAGGTAGGAGAGCGGCGAAAGGAACAGGATCAGCAGGAACAGCAGGCCGACCACAATCGCCGTCAGGCCAGTTTTGCCGCCCGCGGCGGTGCCGGCGGCGGATTCGATATACACCGCGGCAGGAGACGCGCCCACCAGGCTTGAAAATACGCTGCTAAGGGAGTCAGTGGTCAGCGCCTTGCCGCCGCTGATGATCTGACCGTCTTTATCCAGCAGGTTGGCCTGCCCGGCCACCGCGCGAATGGTGCCGGTGGCGTCAAACACCGCGGTCATCACCAGCGCCAGCACGCTCGGCAGCACCAGCGGATTGAGCGCGCCGACGATGTCGAGGCTGCCAATCAGCGAGTTGCCGTGCCCGTCGCTGAGGGACGGCATGGCGAAAATGCCGGTAAAGTGCACCGCCGGATCGAAAATCAGCCCGACAATCGAGATAGCGATAATGGTCAGCAGAATGCCGCCGGGCACTTTGAGCTTCTCAAGGCCGATAATGGCCGCCAGGCCAATCAGGGACATGATCACCGGGAAGCTGGCGAAGTGGCCGAGCGCTACCGGGAGCCCGTCCAGCGGGTTTTTGATCACCAGCCCCACGCCGTTGGCGGCAATCAGCAGCAGAAACAGGCCGATGCCGATACCGGTGCCCTGGGCGACGCCCTGGGGCAGGTTGCGCAGGATCCAGCTGCGGATACCGGTGGCGGAAATAATGGTGAACAGCACGCCCATCAGGAACACCGCGCCGAGCGCTACCGGAATGCTGATGTGCTGGCCCAGCACCAGGCTAAAGGCGGTAAATGCCGTCAGCGAGATGGCGCAGCCGATGGCCAGCGGCAGGTTTGCCCACAGGCCCATCGCGATGGAGCCGACCCCGGCCACCAGGCAGGTGGCGACGAAAACGGCGGCGGGCGGGAAGCCCGCTTTGCCGAGCATACCCGGCACCACAATCACGGAATAGACCATCGCCAGAAAGGTGGTTAACCCGGCGAGCACTTCCTGACGCACGCTGCTGCCGCGCGCTGAAATCTTGAATAAGGCGTCTAACGAACCGCCGCTGCGTGCTGAAGGCACTGACATAAAAACTTCCCCTAAGCGTTATTATCGTTGCCCTACCCGCGTGGTGGACACTCCACTGCCAGTTAAACGTCATCTCCATGTGCCGTATTGCGGCGAGGGGTGCCGCAAAAAGCAAACGTTTAGCTCCGCGCAGGTAAAACGGTATTCAAAGCAAACCTCGTCCGGCATGAACGGCATAAAAACCGGCGGCCGAAAGGCTTCGGCAAAAAAGGCAAACGATTATCTGGCTTTTGGCAGGGGTATTTCAACCGATGATTGCGTCATTTGGCTAAAATTCACCACTCATCAAGAAGAATGAAACAGGCGCTAAACTAGCTGGCAACATTCAGGGTCAGTACTTTGTCCGCCGAGGCGATAGTGGACTCCCGGTGCGCAATAATAATGCGGGTGATGCGCAGCTGGCGGATGGCCTGATTGACGAAGCGTTCGCTATCCGCGTCAAGGGCGCTGGTGGCCTCGTCCATAAACAGGATCCCCGGCCGCCGGTACAGCGCCCGGGCAATAAACAGCCGCTGCTTCTGGCCGCCGGAGAGCCCTTCGCCCAGCTCGCCGATCAGGGTTTCATAGCCCATCGGCATTTTGCCGATGGTGTCGTGGATGTAGCTGGCTTTCGCGCACTCCACCAGCCACGCCTCGTCCACTTCTTCGGCGAAGCCGCTGATATTTTCGCGGATCGAGCCGGAAAAGAGCTTATCGTCCTGCATCACACAGCCAATCATCTTCTGGTAATTGTTCAGGCCCATCAGCTGGATATCGCTGCCCTCCACGAAGACTTTGCCGCTGTCCGGCTCGAACAGGCCGCACAGCACTTTCATCAGGGTGGTTTTTCCGCTGCCGGATGCGCCGGTGATCGCCACGCTTTCCCCGGCGGCAATGTGCAGATCGACGGCGCTAAAAATGGGCGGCGACTGGCTGTCGTAGCGGAAGCTGAGCCCTTCGGTCACCAGCGACAGCGGCTGCATGGTACCGGCCGCCGCGCCGGGCAAGTCGGGCTTTTTCGGCTCCCGGTCGTGGAGGGCGATGTCGGCAATACGCTCGTTGTGCAGGCTCATCATCCGCAGCTGCAGCATAAAGTTGGTGAGCGACGCCACCCGCTCTGAGAACTGGCCGCGATACGCGCCGAAAGCCACGAACATGCCGATGGTCAGCTGGTTATCGATCACCAGGCTGGTGCCGAGCCACAGGATCGCCACCTGATCGCAGGTGGAGACAAAGGTGTTGATCCCGCCGAACAGCAGATCCATTTTGGTGACTTTGATCCCCGAGTTAATGGCGTCGATCTTCAGGTTGAGCCAGTGGGTGCCGCGCCGCTCGCCCATTCCCTGCATCTTTACGGTGCCGATACCATACAGCGTCTCCATAAAATAGGAGCTGGCCCGGGCGTTGCGCACCAGCGACTCTTCTGACAGCTGGCGATAGTAGTTGTAACTTACGAGTCGCAGCACCACGTATACGGCGGTGAACCCGAGCACCACCCAGGTCAGCCAGCCGCCGTACAGCACCAGCATCACCAGCAGGCCCGCCACCATAATGCCGTCCATGATCGCCCCGACAATACTGGTAGTGAAGGTTTCCCGCAGGGTATCCAGCGATCCGAACCGCGACTGAATATCCCCCAGCTTGCGCCGCTCGAAATAGCCCAGCGGCAGCTGCAGCAGGTGCTTAAACAGGCCGGACTGCCACTGAACGTTGATAAGCGTGGCCATCACCAGCGAGGTCCAGGCCCGCAGGGTGCCAAGCGCCGATCGCAGCAAAATGAAAAACAGCAGTCCGAGGCAGATAAGCGTCAGAAGCCCGCGATCCCCGGCGGGCAGCGCGTGGTCCATCACCAGCTGGGTGCCCACCGGCAGCATCAGGTTGATCACCTCCACCACCACCGCGAGGCAGAAGATCTTGCCCAGCGTCTTTTTCAGGCCGTGGACGCTGCGCACCAGCGAGCGCAGGTTGAGGCGGTTCTGCACCACTTCCTGAGTGAACTCGCTGCCGGGCCACACTTCCAGCGCCACGCCGGTGAAGTACTGCGACATCTCCGCCTGTCCGACCACCCGCCGGCCGCGGGCCGGATCGTGGAGCACGAAGCGGTTGCCTCTGACGCTGACCAGCACCACGAAGTGGTTAAAGTCCCAGTGCAGGATGCAGGGCGTTTTCAGGGCGCTGATTTCATCCATGTCCAGCGACAGGGCGCGAGTCTCCATGCCCAGCTGCCCGGCGATACCTTTAATCCCGGCGAGCGTCGCCCCCCGCGCCGAGAGATTGAACTGCTGGCGCAGGGCAATCAGGTCGATATTCTTGCCGAAGTGGCCGCACACCATCGCCATGCAGGCCAGGCCGCACTCCGAGGCTTCAGTCTGGTGCACCATCGGTATGCGCTGGCGAATGCTGGTTTCCAGCTGCGACAGCAGGCGTTTAAATGGCGTTTTATTGGTCATGTACCGGCCCCGTCGCGCTCTGTTTCATGTCGTAGAAGGGAGAGAGCATCCACTGGTAGATGCGGCGCTTTTCGAGAAACAGCGTCGCCTGCCCCTTCATGCCGTTTTCCAGCGGCATCTGCTTGTCGTTATAGCGAATATGCTGCAGCGCGGGCCTGGCCAGCACTTTGTAATAGGGCACCGACGCGCCCTGCTCGCTGCCCGGCGCGCCCTGGTAGGTTTGCATCTCCTGCGGAGAGGCCGGCGTGCGGGATATCAGAGTGATGGTGGCGGCGAACTGGCCAAACTTGGCGGAAGGGAAAGCTTCATAGCGCAGGTTAATCTTATCGCCCACCGAGATATAAGGCACCGCGTCGTTAGGCACCCACAGCACGAAATAATAGCCGCTGATATCTTCAGGAATAATTTGCAGCAGGCTGCTGCCAGGGCTGACCATCTGGCCGGGAGTAACGCTCAATGAATCGATTCTGCCATCTGAAAGCGCGCGAATAATTATCTCGCCGCTGGCATCGGCATTGGCCATCTCTTTTTCCAGCTCGTAGCGCTGGAACTCCATCTGGTAAATACGGTTATCAAAATCCGCCGACTGGGTGAGGATCTGGCTCTCCAGGGTGGTTATCTGCAGCGCGTTCTGCTCATTTTGTCCGTTGAGCCCCAGCAAATTATTTTGCTGCTGATAGTAAATAGCCACCTGATTCGTAAGCTGATCTTTATTGATTAAGCCCCGTAGCTGGTAATCCTGATAATTGGTCATGTTATTTTTCATGATCCGGATCCCCTCTTTGGCTTTCGCCAGAATATCGGCAGAGTTTTTCAGCGCATCGCTATATAGCGCGCGCTGTTTCTCCAGCGAGGCGAGGGTAATATTCTTACTTTCTTTCAACCTGGCGATAATATCATCAACGCGCTTAAGCTGATTTCGTATATTCTCCTGCTGATTATCGCTAACGACGCCGTTGCGGGTGCTTTTGCTGACGTCAATCTGATAGAGCGGGTCCCCTTTCTTAACGTGCCGGGATTCAGTCACAAACTGGCGGGTAATAAAGCCCTGCTCGGGAGAGAATATTTTAACCGGGCGCGGTAAGCTGCTGATTTCGCCGCTAACGCTGACCCGCCGGGTGTAGGTTCCGCTAATAATAAAGGTGATGAACGCAATGATAAATAGCAGGCACAGCGAGCTCACCAGCCAGAAAGGCACACCGGGCAGCAGGATCGCCCGGCCTTTCCATTTCATTTTTCTGTTTTCAAGAGCTTCCTTGCGAAACATAGACGGCGCTCCACCTGAGAGATTCTGCTGAGAGTATAATACCTTAGCGGTGCTGTAAATTGACCAGAGGTTAATTCCATTTGATTATATATTATTCCTGTTTATACCCGTAAAAATAAAAAGGCTTCGCTCTGCACAGTTCACAATGAAAGTGGGGAATAAAACCAATGTTTTATAACCCTATTTTTAGACAGGCTCAAAATTTAAAAATTTAACTTGTCGCAATGTGCCAAATATGTTTTAAACTTAACTCATCGTACCAGGGAGAGATATCAAAAAGACAGGCTTCACGCCTGTCCAGGATATATTTTCAACATCCCTGCTGCGCTATATCCTACCCAGCTGTGTAATGGACTATGGTATTAACCCTTTAGGGTTATATTCTCGATTCTTATGAGGAGACAGGTATGAAAGAATTAAGCGAAACAGAAGTTCAGCACGTTAGCGGCGCCGGGTTTATTTCCGATGCCATCACGGGCTTTATCAACGATAAGCTTGACGCGCCGGCGCGTAATACCGGCGATGCGATCGGCAGCTTTATTGGCAATACGCTCCAGAGCGGCGTCCACGGCGTCGCAAACGCCATTGGCGGCGTATGGCACGGCGTAACGTCTCTGGTCGGCGGCATTTTCAAAAGCCACTGATCGTGGCAGGGATTGATGGATTAATGAGGAAATAATCATGCGGGAATTAACTGTTCATGAAGTAGAAGACGTCAGCGGCGCGGGCTTTATTCAGGACGCTCTGACCTTTGGCGGCGCGGCGCTCGGCGGCGTTATCGGCACCAGCGTCGGCTCAGCCGCTGCCGGCACCGTTGGCGCGGCTATCGGGACCGTGATCCCGGTCGCGGGTAATATTATCGGCGGCGGCGCTGGCGCCGGACTCGGCGGCGTGGTCGGCGGTGTCGCCGGTACGGGCATCGGCACCGTAGCGGGCCACACCATCGGCGCACTAATTGAAGGCGGCCTGCACGGCTTCTTCGGCAGCTTCAAGCACTAGTCGCCCGTGGAGAGCGCCGGTGGCACTCTCCACGTCTCAAGGCAACCCGCTTAACTCCCCGGAAAGTCCAGCGGCCCGCCCTGGGCAATCGCCTTTTGCCAGGCCGGCAGCGCTTCGACCCGCTGCTTCCAGCGTTCGAGATGCGGCAGCGGCCCCTGCTCTCCCCGGGCCAGCAGGGCAAACGCCGGATAGATCATCTGAATATCCGCCATGCTCATTTGCTCCCCCGCAAACCAGATATGCTCCGCCAGATGCGCTTCAATAAATCCGGCGTGGGTCGCCAGCTGCTTATCAAGCCAGGCTTTTTGTATCCCCTTTCCCAGAACTTTACCCACGGTGCGCAGGCCTACCGGCACCGGCCGCTTGCCGAGTTGGCTAAATACCAGCTTCATCAGCAGCAGCGGCATCAGCGATCCTTCCGCGTAGTGCAGCCAGAAGCGGTACTGGATCCTGTCTGCCGCTGAAGCGGGTTTTAGCCGGCTGTCCGGATCGTAGTTCTCCTGCAAATACTCAAGGATCGCCCCGGACTCGGCGAGCACCTGCCCGTCGTCTTCCAGCACCGGCGACTTACCCAGCGGATGCACCTTTTTCAGCGCCGCCGGGGCGAGCATGGTGGGCTCGCGCTGGTAGTGAACAATCTCGTAAGGCAAATGCAGCTCTTCCAGCGCCCACAGCACGCGCTGGGAGCGGGAAAGGTTAAGGTGGTGCAGCGTCAGCATGTCTGTCTCCCGTTGGTTTCAATCCTAACTATAGAACCGCAGCACAGAGCGGGAGATTTTTCAGCATAATCGCCACGGCGCGGCTCAGCCTTTACTCTCCTCCTCCGGGAAGTGCGCCCCCGGCCCCTTCTCGCCCAGCATATCGCCGGGGTTACGCAGCGGACAGTCGCGGTGCGACAGGCAGCCGCAGCCAATGCAGCCGTCGAGCTGGTCGCGCAGCGCCACCAGCGTGTGAATGCGGCTGTCCAGCTCCTCGCGCCACTGGGAAGAGAGCTGCTTCCACGCCTTCGGGCTCAGGCTATGCCCTTCCGGCAGCACGCCGAGCGCGTCGCTGATAGTAGAGAGCGGGATGCCGATGCGCTGGGCAATCTTGATGATCGCCACGAAGCGCAGCACGTCGCGGCGGTAGCGCCGCTGGTTGCCGGCGTTGCGGGTACTCTGGATAAGCCCTTTGCTCTCATAAAAATGCAGGGCCGATACGGCAACGCCGCTGCGGCGGGCCACTTCACCCGGCGTGAGCAGCGTTTTTACGCGAGTTGATTTCTTTTCCATAAAGCGCTTTACCTCAAGTTAACTTGAGGAATTATACTCGCCCGCAGACGAAACGACGAATCAGAATTGTGAGAGAGGCCGCTTATGTCCCATCAGCAAATTATTCAGACTCTGGTTGAATGGATTGATGAACATATCGATCAACCCCTAAATATTGACGTTGTCGCCAGGAAATCTGGCTATTCGAAGTGGTATCTGCAACGGATGTTCCGCACCGTAACGCACCAGACGCTGGGCGAATACATCCGCCAGCGCCGGCTGCTGCTGGCGGCTGAAGAGCTGCGCAACACGCGCCGCCCGATCTTTGATATCGCGATGGATTTAGGCTACGTATCGCAGCAGACGTTTTCCCGCGTCTTCCGCCGCGAGTTTGACCGCACTCCGAGCGACTACCGGCATCAGATCTCTGCCTGATCCATTTTCGATGCCACCCAGGATGCCGACTGCCGCTGCCAGTGAATAAACTCCTGGCGCGGCATCGCCTTCGCGAAGTACCACCCCTGACAGCACTGCACCCCGCGCTTGTAGAGCCATTTCACCTGCTCGCCGTTTTCCACGCCCTCTGCAATGATCCTCAGCCGCAGGCTCTGCGCCATCTCAATAATGTGCTCGACAATCAGGTGGCTGCTGTTGTTACTCAGGGTATCCACAAAGGATTTGTCGATTTTGAGGATATCGACGTTGAGGGAGTAAAGGTTATAAAGGTTGGAATAGCCGGTGCCAAAATCATCAATCGCGATTTCGTAGCCGCCCTGACGGAAGGCCTGAATAACCGGCGACGCTTTCGGCACGTCGATAAACGCCCGCTCGGTAACTTCAATTTTGATCTGCTGCGGATTGACCCGGTAGCGCCGCGTTTTTTCATCAATAACGGCGATTAGCCGCGACGAGAGAAAATCGCTAGCCGCCAGATTAACGGAGACGTACATCTGCGGATTGCGGTGCAGGAAATCGCCGAGATCGATAAACACCTCTTTAATGACGTAGTCCGTAATCTGCTCGATAAGCCCCACGCGCTCCGCCAGCGGAATAAACTCGTCCGGCGTCATCACCTGCCCGGCCCCGCCGGGCCAGCGCAGCAGCGCCTCCACGCCCGCGCACTGCTGATTTTTAATATTGATAATCGGCTGATAGTACAGCGCCAGCTGGCGTTTGTTGATCGCCCGCTGGAGCAGGCGCTCCGGCGAGGCCAGCCGCTGGCGAATGCGCCCCCACAGCAGCAGGAGAATGATGCTGACAATGATGCCCGCCGGCAGCGTGAGCGCCAGCTGATAGCGGAAGTTCTGCGCGCAGCGCGCGGCGGATGACGAAAGAATTATAGCGATGTGGCGCTTCGCGGAGTGGACAATAGTGTAGAAGCGACCGTCGTGGGTAAACCGCGGCACGTCATCGCGCACCAGCGATTTCAGCAGCGCCGGGTCGGCCCGGTCGCTGAGGGTAAAAAAGGAGTCGGCCCGGGTATCGTACAGGCCAAAAATCAGGGAAGCATCTTCCGACTCCACCTGGCTGTAGGCGAGCGGATTAACCACCGCTACGTAGTTACCCACCTGCATATAGGTCATGCGGTAGCCGGGATAAAATGGCGTGTCGCGATAATAGTAGATGGAGATTTCAGGCTGCCGGTGATAGTTGGGGGGCGCCATCGTCCAGGGGCCGGCGGGATGAACGGCGGTGGAGCACATAAACTGGCGGCCGCGGGCGTAAATAAGATCTTCAACATACAGCCGACCGCGCACGATGTTCAGCATATCCTGCTGATGCTGCGGCGAACAGGCGGGGCCGCGCCAGGCCGACGCGCTGTCGATAGCCAGCCCAATCTGTTGAATAACCCGCTCTGACTTATTAAGAATCAGCTGCCCCAACACGCTGTGCTGATTATGGGTTTCCGTCACCGCCCGCACCTGCGCCAGCCACAAGGCGCACAGCACCGGCATCGCGGCCAGTACCACAATAGCTATACAATTTAGCGCATTACATCGCGAACGGCCTGCCATACTCAGCGGATATCCCTGTTAAAAGTCTCTGTTATGCAGTCTGAACCCGGCAGACAGACACGTAAATTGCATTAATAATTCCCCGCAGGCAACACACTTAATAGCGGCGTGCCGGGTATTTGCGCTTTTAGCCAACATCGGGGAGATTCGGACTGCGGCACAATCGGCGGTTAATTGCGCAGGATTGCAATGAAAAAACTGGTCTGCTGAGTTGACGATAACGTAAATTTTTGTGGACGATTTTTTAATCATACGATGAATACAGCGCCGCTGGCGTTACTTTAATTGCGAAACCCCTTTCCGGCGGCGGATCGTGCAGCGCAACGCCTGAATACCTGAACACATAACTGCCTGAATTATTAATGGTATTACCTTACCCACCTGTTCTTTTCAGCGTAATTTTCCGCATATAAAAACGCGGCCAGGCCTTAAGCACACCTCTGGTGAATAAAAGAACAAATGTGATATAGTTCACACTATTGAGCGTCAGCTCTGCTGCTATTTTGTATTACATTATCGCCCGCCGATAGCCAGATTGCCTGCAGCTATACCGCAACGCCGAGCTATCCAGGGAATTGCACACTCTGAGGATCTTGTCATGGTTTCTGTCACTACCGGCGTAGCCCTGCTCCGCTGGCCGCTCGTAAGCGCCGTGCTGATGTTTTTAGCCAGTACCCTGAATATCAAGCTGCGTAAATCCGATCTTGCCGGACTGGCGGTGCTCACCAGCCTCGCCGGTCTCGCTGCCGCCTGTTGGTTCGCCACCGGCCTGCTCGGCATCACCCTCGTGGAACTCGCCGCGGTGTGGAACAACATCAAAGACGTGATGGTACAGGTCATGCAGCAGACCCCGCCGGAATGGCCGATGGTGATCACCTGATTTTACTGCTCGTTATGACTCACGCCCGGATATTAAAGCCGGGAAATACCGCCCGGCCCTAAGATACGAGAGCAGCGATAAGCGCTCAGTCGGCCAGATCGCTCAGGAATTTGCGGGCGGGAACAAAAAAGGTCACCCCCGCCACCGCCGTGGAAAAATCCAGGATCCGATCGTGCAGCGGCGGCGGGTTGCCAATAAACATCCGCTCAAGCATCTTCTCAATAACCCACAGATGGCGGGAATAGCCGATAAAATAGGTGCCGTATTCCCCGCGCCCCGGTGACGCAAAGGGCATATTGTTGCGTAAAATATCGTGCTCCCCCTGCTCGTCCTCTATCGTACACAGCGTCTTATGGGATTTTTGTCCCTCCTCCGCATCCGGCAGCTCGACGTTGTCGTACTTGGTACGCCCAATAATCGCCTCCTGAGTCTCCACCTTCTGCGCGCGCCAGGCGGCCAGGTTATGCAGGTATTTCTGGATAACCACATAGCTGCCGCCCGCGTAATCGGGATCCTCATCGCCGACGATGGTTGCCTGCGGTAGTGAATGCCCAACCGGGTTCGCGGTACCGTCAACAAATTCGAGCAGGTCGCGCCCGTCGAAGTAGCGGAACCCCGCCACCTCGTCAACGACGGTAATCGCATCACCAAAGGCATCCAGCAGGATTTTCTCGAACTCGATAATCAGATCCGTCGCGCCGGCGCGGATGTGGAACAGCAAATCGCCCTCGGTCGCCACCGCCGTATGCTGCGCGCCTTTCACCTCCTGAAACGGCCTCAGCTCTTTGGGCATTGGCTTGCCGGTCAGGCTCTGCCAGACGCGATAGCCAATACCGACATTACAGTTGAAGCCCGCCGCAATGGAGCGTATCTGAACATTTTTAATCAGGTCCTCAGTGCTGGCGATAACCGAGCGAACCGTGTCGAGGGATGCGCTGTCGTCTTTGACTTTCACAACCAGAAACGCGGCGGCGGGCGTCATCGGCGCATCAATGTATTGGGGTTCTGTCTCAAGCACGCGCTGCGCTAACGCGTGCGGTGAAGTGGATGCTGGGCTCACGGTTGCCTCCTCTGTCGTTTTTATTGCCACGGGGGATCGTGGCGGGTCGCGCAAAACGGGGAAAAGGTGTGGAAGGATCCCCATTGGCTTCAGACAGGCTAGCGAATTTATCGAAAGACACATAGAGGGTGGGTGTTGATTTTTTTGGTGTGGGGGGAGGGGGATTGCCGGTAATTGTGACGTGGCGGGTAGGGATTTTGAGGTGGTGGGAGGCAGAATATTAATTCAAGTAGTTAAACCTTATGACTAAAGCGACACAGTATATTATCCAGGCAATATTTACATATCATTTTCGTCATAATAGATCTAATCTTTAAAACAATAAATCTGTCATTATTATTTCTTCTCTTTTTATCTCTATCATAAAGGACAATATCAATACTTTGGTTATCAGGTATGATAGCCTCAATTTCCGCGCCTGTCGCATAATAGGTATAATTGTTTATACATTCGCCATCCTCAACCTTGTAAATTATAACCTTAACTAACTTACAATCAATGTCGTTGCAATTCACCCGGCTTAATACGGTGGATATAAAATGGTGTTCAGGATAATTATGAATGTGGCAAATAGTTAGCATTTCGGCACCGTGTGATTAGTTGCATTCACTCTAAATAAATTATTTTTTCAATGCTATTCTTCATATATAAAAACCATTTAATATCCTTTTTAGATCATAGACAGCACGCCTATAAATTTTAAGAACCTCATGTCCCCATAGAATTAATATGAACACTTTTATTATCTGGTTTTAATGTTGGGAAGATCATGAAGAATTTCAGCCTTCACAAGGCTAAATAATATATTTTTCATAGTCAAAAAGCGTTATTAAATAAAATTAAAATTGGTTAGTAACGTAAATAGCTAGCAATATCACATTACACAGCAGAAAAATCATGCGTGTTCATTCATAAGACTTATAAAACAAAAGAATAAGTGAAATTAAACTTTACTCCAGTTGTACTTCTCTCAAAAAAACATCAGCCACATAGAATGTGTTCAGCGGATAAATTTATAAAAAAGAAATATTAATTCTATTAGGCTTTAGCGCTACATACTTAGAATTGAGAAATGAAAACCCCTCTAAAAAAATTTCATCTTGGAAAATAACACCGTCGGTGATTAGCTGGTTGTTAGACAAAAAACCAACAATTTCATATGAAAACGTATCACTAATCCTTCTGAGAGAAAGGTGCGCATCCTCAGTCTCACTCAACAGCTCTTCGTCGAGGAAGGATAAACCTATATCTACTAAGTATATAACACCTTCAATTAATGGATATGGAGCGCTATCAATAAAGCAATATATTTCTCTATCACCCAAAGATATAACAGCCTCTTCTTCGATGTCATCATTTAAAGATATTAATCTAGCATAGCATTTCATATTTATAATCCATCTATATTTCTTGTAACAGTTTTGCTAACGGTATCCTTAGGATCTCCATTAAGAATTTTCCAGATATCCTTCCCACTTTTAGTATGGATAGTCGTGATATAACCTTCAGAATTAGCCCCGATAAAATCTACTTTTGTAGCATCTTTAAATGTATTATCCATTAAAGGAACATAAATCGGTCCCTAACTCGCCTTTATAATTATATTGATTTTTATGTCCATGATTTATTATGTCTCGACCTATATTCAGATAATTAGCTTCAGTTTTTGTTCTAAATTCTCCATCATGTTTATTAAAGTGAGAAGTTAATTTACCTTTATCTACGAAATTAGAACATCTATAAACCCCAGAGGATCCATCCACGTCAGCGGCTCCACCACATACCCATACGTGTTCAGCCCCCTGCCACACCGTTTCGCCCTGCGCGTCGGTCATCATCTCCGGCAGGCCGTTCAGCTCCGCAGCTTAACCATTATTTTTCATGATGATAGTCTTCATACTCCTAGGAAAAATAACGTTGCAACATGCAACAAGATTCATCCCAGCTCTCCTTGATAAACTTTTCAAGTATATCCCCAATTATTTTCACAAGTGAAAAGTAGTCAAAATAATCAATGACAATGACTCTATTCTCTACTATTAAGAAATTACGAGCGCGCTTTCTCAAAGCTTCTGGAGTGGCAATTGTTACATAGAAATAATTACTCCCTTTTTCACCATCGCCCATACCAATACATAAGTCAATCGCTACATATGTCTCTTCAAGAGAGGCAGGTTGCCACTCAATGAGAGGATCAAAAATCGTTGAAGAAATGTCATATAAAATCAGTTTTGGTTTGTTTTTTTTGCATAATTAAAAATTCCCGACATCTAAATGAACGTTAGCAATAACATCGCCATCTACATTTTTAGTTTCAAAATTAACTTGTTTTCCTGTCTTTGACCACGGACGACTATTCACTCGGTCGAAACTTCTTTTATCTGCAGGAAACCTAAAGCGCTGATGCGGTCCTCGTCGTCCCAGGAATAGCGCTGGGTTACGTCCCGGTGAGTGTCGCGGCGCACCGTCATCCGGCCAAAACCGTCGTACTCCCGCGCCACCCCGTCGAGGCGCCGCAGCATGTTGTTCCACACCGGCAGCCGCTCCGCCGTCGTCCGGTTGTCCGCCGCGCCCCACCAGAACCGCTCGTCCGCCTCCGGCTGCACGCTGCGCGTCATCCTTCCCGCCGCGTCGTACCCCCACTGCGCCTGACGGTACTTCTCCTCCGGCAGCGCCGGCGTCCCGTCCGTCTGCATCTGCCGCACTATCTGGTCCGCGCGGTCCCACTGGTAGC
>NZ_CAJYMB010000013.1 GCF_913775985.1 uncultured Pluralibacter sp.
GGCGGTACCGGCCGGCTCTCGAAGCTGCTGACCGGCGAGTGCGACGTGCTGGCCTGGCCCGCCGCCAGCCAGCTCACCATATTGCGCGACGATCCGCGCCTGCGCCTGACTCTGCGTCCGGGGATGAATATCGCCTATCTGGCGTTTAACACCGACAAACCGCCGCTGAATAACCCGCAGGTGCGCCACGCGCTGTCGCTGGCGATCAACAACCAGCGCCTGATGCAGTCCATCTATTACGGTACCGCGGAAACCGCGGCCTCAATTCTGCCGCGGGCCTCGTGGGCTTACGATAACGAAGCCAAAATTACCGAGTACAACCCGCAGAAATCCCGCCAGCAGCTTAAAGCGCTGGGCATTGAAAATCTGACGCTGCACTTGTGGGTGCCGAGCAGCTCCCAGGCCTGGAACCCCAGTCCGCTGAAAACCGCCGAGCTGATCCAGGCTGATATGGCGCAGGTTGGCGTGAAGGTGATTATCGTGCCGGTAGAAGGCCGCTTCCAGGAAGCAAGGCTCAATGCCATGAATCACGATTTGACCCTCACCGGCTGGGCGACGGACAGTAACGATCCGGATAGCTTCTTCCGGCCGCTGCTGAGCTGCGCCGCCATCGGCTCGCAGACCAACTACGCCCACTGGTGTAATCCGGAATTTGACGCAGTGCTGCAAAAAGCGCTGCTGTCCCAGCAGCTCGCCTCACGCGTCGAGGCCTACAGCGAAGCGCAGCATATTCTTTCCCGCGAGCTGCCGGTGCTGCCGCTGGCGTCATCCCTGCGCCTGCAGGCCTACCGTTACGACATGAAAGGTCTGGTGCTGAGCCCGTTTGGCAACTCCTCTTTTGCAGGCGTGTCGCGCGAACTGCCGGACGAGGTGAAAAAACCATGATTATCTTTACCCTGCGCCGCCTGCTGCTGCTGCTGGTAACGCTCTTTTTTCTGACCTTTGTCGCCTTCAGCCTGAGCTATTTCACGCCGCACGCCCCGCTGCAGGGCGCCTCGGTGATCAACGCCTGGCTGTTCTGGTTTGAAGGGCTGCTGCACTGGGATTTTGGCGTCTCCAGCATTAACGGACAGCCGATCTCTGAACAGCTCAGGGAGGTTTTTCCCGCCACCATGGAACTGTGCATCCTTGCATTTGGTTTCGCACTGCTGGTGGGGATTCCGGTGGGGATGCTGGCGGGCATCAGCCGCTATAAGTGGCAGGATAAGCTCATCAGCGCCATTGCCCTGGTGGGTTTTTCCGTGCCGGTATTCTGGCTGGCGCTGCTGCTGACGCTGTTTTTCTCGTTAACTCTGGGCTGGCTGCCGGTTTCCGGGCGTTACGATCTGCTGTACGAAGTGAAAAAAGTCACCGGCTTTGCGCTGATTGACGCCTGGCTTTCTCACTCGCCCTGGCGCACCGAGATGATCGTCAGCGTGCTGCAGCACATGGTGCTGCCGGTGCTGACTCTGGCAGTGGCGCCCACCACCGAAGTGATTCGCCTGATGCGCCTCAGCACCATTGAGGTATACGACACCAATTATGTGAAAGCGGCCGCTACCCGCGGGATCTCACGCCTGACGATTTTGCGCCGCCACGTACTGCACAACGCCCTGCCGCCGGTTATTCCGCGCCTCGGCCTGCAGTTCTCCACCATGCTGACGCTGGCGATGATCACCGAAATGGTATTTAACTGGCCGGGCCTCGGGCGCTGGATCATCAACGCCATCCGCCAGCAGGACTACGCGGCTATTTCGGCGGGCGTGATGGTGATCGGCGCGCTGGTCATCATTATCAACGTGATTTCTGATATTTTGGGTGCAATGGCTAACCCGCTGAAGCATAAGGAATGGTATGCCCTGCGATAGAGGTTGCTACATAAAAAAATGCAATTTTATTATTGCGAGGGCATTAATGTAGCGTTTTTTTGGACGTCAGCTCCGGGTTTTCATGGTTCAAGTATGAAAGCCGGAGCACTTTCCTGTTACCGCCGGCGTTCATGGTCACCATTCCTTCTTGCGAGCATGTTACAACAGGCACACTAAAAGGTACCTGTTGTAATAGCACGTTACTCTAATCAGTATTTAACGTAATGATCAGACGCCAGAGGTGAAACCACGCTCAATAGTTCGCCCCGTCGCGGCAACGGTGTTCCCATTAAGATTAATGTCAAAGTTCTGAGGAGAAGAACTAAAGCCGCTATCAGGGCTGCGGCAAACAGTCCCACCTTCACTATCCTGCTCGTAAGGAGCATCAATAACACCAATTGCTCCACCATTTTGGCTGGTGTAAACCGGACCGATAACGCCTGATATTTTTAACAGATCGCCACAACTTGATGTGGTCCACTCAGGGTTACCTGAGAAGTATTCAACGAATCCAGAACCAGAAAGTTTCAATCCACCACTTTTTGCAGGTAATTGATAACTTCCGACGTGGACGGTTTTACCCGTTGAACTATCAACAAGATCCCCAGACCATTCATCTTCGCTCGTCTGACGAATGGTAATATTATAAGTACTTCCGTAATTCGTTTCGAATATAACGCCACAGCTCACGCCAGCACCGCCATCAGCCCCTGAAGAACAATTCTTGTCTGTTGACACCGAGCCAGGAATAAAACTTGAAAAAACAGCACGAATGCGTTGTTTACCGCCTGCATCATTTTGTGGTTGCAAGCCCAGATAGCCGCCATTAGCCTGATTTTCAAAATAATATTGTTGTGCAAGATAAACACCGGTAGATCTGGCTGTTGAATCATTAATCGTAAAAGGAAACGTGAGTTCAGACACTGAGGCTGGTGCTGCTGAACCATCCTGTTGTTGAGTAATAATCCAGTTGAAATAAGTCGAACCTGCCCACATTTTTCCAGAGGGTGGCGGCGCTGCAAACGAACTTAAGCTTGTGAATAAAAGACTGGCTACAGATAGAGCAGAAGTTGAAAGTGCGATTCGTTGCATCGTTGATTTTAACATTAGATCCCCATTTCAATGAGTTGTGGCTTGTGGCTTGTGGCTTGTGGCTTGTGGCTTGTGAATGTAATTAAGTCCCATCTTTTAAGCATAATAAAAGCAAGGAAATTTATTGATTCGCATATACAATATAGCCAAACGACATATTAAAACCCAAAATAAAAAACATTTCTCAAAGGCAGTAACTATATAAAAGGTAGACCAAATGCATGGCATTATCACAATTCTATAATTTTAGTTTAAGAGGTAAAAATGATTTGTAAACTGATAAAACACATTCCTTTACAATCAACTCCTGACAAAACATTCGGTATCCATCTTATATCCTGCACACCTCTATTTAACTCATTGAAATCACCCTTTCAATTTATATAACCTTATAAAGACCCCGCCAGCAAAAACACATTAATAATAGCGTTATTACTGAAAAGTATATAGTCCCAAAAAAAATACTAAATACTCTCACTTTCTGGGGATAATTTAGATGCCCCCTGCCAGACATCGTGCTATTTATTCGAGCAGTAAAGCCTCCACCATAAAATGAACGCATAAATTACTGTCCGCGGGCCCTTTATTTTCTGCTTCTCAAGCAGCCTCTGCTGCCGCGGGTCTAAGCGCGCGATACGCCACGATCTGCAGCAGTATCTAACGTTCCCTTGCAGACGTCAGTGATACGGTTGGATAATCGCCGATCGTGAGTTAGGCGGCCTTGCCATCCCATCTGTCGCAGTAAAAGAATGTTATACTGCCGGAAGTTTAGAGCCGTACGCTCGGTATGTGTGTAGCGGTAATAACCTCGATTTTGTCTCTGAGCGATGTTTACACTCCGCGAGAAGATATGCACAGCAGTGCCTACAAAGTCGGTATATGAAAAATCCACACAATGATTAAGATTAAACAGCTTTAAAAAACGTAAGCCACTGTTTATACAAGTGAAAAAAGCAAAAGAAGTAAATCATGTTCAACAACAATAAAACGGACTCTTATGCCTTACGATAGCGTCTATCAGGAGAAGCGCCCGGCGGGCGTTATTCGCACCGTATGGCGGAAATTCTATGGCGATGCGGTGGCGATGATCGGCCTGTACGGTTGCGCCGCGCTGGTGCTGCTGTGCGTTTTGGGCGGCTGGTTCGCGCCTTACGGTATCGATCAGCAGTTCCTCGGCTACCAGCTGCTGCCGCCTTCCTGGTCGCGCTACGGGGAGGTTTCATTCTTCCTCGGCACTGACGATCTGGGCCGCGACGTGCTGAGCCGCCTGCTGAGCGGCGCCGCCCCTACCGTGGGCGGCGCGTTTCTGGTCACTTTCGCGGCGACGGTCTGCGGACTGGTGCTTGGCGTCGTCGCCGGCGCGTCCCACGGGCTGCGCTCGGCAGTACTTAACCATATTCTGGATACGCTGCTGTCTATTCCCTCCCTGCTGCTGGCTATTATCGTGGTGGCGTTTGCCGGGCCACAGCTCGGCCACGCAATGTTTGCGGTCTGGCTGGCGCTGCTGCCGCGCATGGTGCGTTCGGTATACAGCATGGTTCATGACGAGCTGGAGAAGGATTACGTGGTCGCTGCGCGCCTGGACGGGGCGACCACGCTGAATATTTTGTGGTTTGCGATTATGCCGAATATTGCAGCCGGAACGGTGACGGAAATCACCCGCGCCCTGTCGATGGCGATCCTCGACATCGCCGCGCTGGGCTTTCTCGATCTCGGTGCCCAGCTCCCCTCGCCGGAATGGGGCGCGATGCTGGGTGACGCGCTGGAGCTTATCTACGTTGCGCCCTGGACCGTGATGCTGCCCGGCGGGGCAATCATGATAAGCGTGCTGTTTATTAACCTGCTCGGCGACGGGATTCGCCGCGCCATCGATGCCGGGGTGCAATAATGCCGCTACTGGATATCCGCAATCTGACCATCGAATTTCGCACCAGCGGCGGCTGGGTTAAAGCCGTAGACCGCGTGAGCATGACCCTGAACGAGGGGGAAATCCGCGGTCTGGTGGGCGAATCGGGATCGGGCAAGAGCCTTATCGCAAAAGCAATCTGCGGGGTGACCAAAGATAACTGGCGGATCACCGCTGACCGCATGCGCTTTGACGATGTTGACCTGCTGCGTCTTTCGAATCGCGAGCGCCGCAAGCTGGTGGGCCACAATGTATCGATGATTTTTCAGGAGCCGCAGTCCTGCCTCGATCCCTCCGAGCGCATCAAGCGCCAACTGCTGCAAAGTATCCCCGGCTGGACCTATAAAGGCCGCTGGTGGCAACGCTTTGGCTGGCGCAAGCGCCGCGCCATTGAACTGCTGCACCGCGTCGGCATTAAAGACCACCGAGATATTCTGCGCAGCTTCCCCTACGAGCTGACCGAAGGGGAATGCCAGAAGGTGATGATTGCTATTGCGCTGGCCAATAAGCCGCGCCTGCTGATTGCCGACGAGCCGACTAACGCGATGGAGCCGACCACCCAGGCACAAATATTCCGCCTGCTGTCGCGTCTCAACCAGAATAACAACACCACCATTTTGCTGATAAGCCACGATCTGCAGATGCTCAGCCACTGGGCGGACAAAATTAACGTTATGTACTGCGGGCAGACGGTAGAAAGTGCGCTCAGCGAAGATTTGGTGACCGTGCCGCACCACCCTTATACCCAGGCGCTGATCCGCGCCATTCCCGATTTTGGCAGTCCGATGCCGCACAAAAGCCGCCTGAACACGCTGCCGGGGGCCATTCCGCTGCTGGAATCGTTGCCCATCGGCTGCCGCCTGGGGCCGCGCTGTCCCTACGCCCAGCGGGAGTGTATCGAAACCCCGCGCCTGACCGGGGCCAGGAACCATCTCTTCGCCTGCCATTTTCCGCTAAACATGGAGAGAGAGTGAGATGGTTGAAACC
>NZ_CAJYMB010000014.1 GCF_913775985.1 uncultured Pluralibacter sp.
ATTCAACGTGAGAGGTGTTGATGGTGATACCACGAGCTTTTTCTTCCGGCGCGTTATCGATCTGGTCGAATGCGCGAGCAGCACCGCCGTAGGTTTTAGCCAGTACGGTAGTGATTGCAGCGGTCAGAGTAGTTTTACCATGGTCAACGTGGCCGATAGTACCAACGTTGACGTGCGGTTTTGTACGTTCAAATTTTTCTTTAGACACGGCTATATTCCTTACTATAGTGCTCTCCCCCTTGGGAGAGAGCACGGGACTTTGGTTTTAACTCTGCGGCTTATTTGCCACGAGCTTCAATAACGGCCTGAGCAACGTTGTTCGGGGCATCATCATACTTCAGGAATTCCATCGTATATGATGCGCGACCTTTGGTCAGAGAACGCAGCTGAGTTGCATAACCGAACATTTCGGACAGCGGAACTTCAGCGTGGATCTTAACGCCAGTCACTTCAGATTCCTGACCGCGCAGCATACCGCGACGACGGCTCAAGTCACCGATAACGTCACCAGTGTTCTCTTCCGGCGTTTCTACTTCAACCTTCATGATCGGCTCAAGCAGAACAGGTTTTGCTTTCTTAAAGCCATCTTTAAAGGCGATAGAAGCAGCCAGTTTAAACGCCAGCTCAGAGGAGTCAACGTCATGGTAAGAACCGAAGTGCAGGCGCACACCGAGGTCAACTACCGGGTAACCCGCCAGCGGACCAGATTTCAGCTGCTCCTGGATACCTTTATCAACGGCAGGGATGTATTCGCCAGGAATTACACCACCTTTAATGTCGTTGATGAACTCGTAACCTTTCGGGTTAGAGCCCGGCTCCAGCGGGTACATGTCGATAACAACATGACCGTACTGACCACGGCCACCAGACTGCTTGGCGTGCTTACCTTCGATATCGGTAACTTTCGCGCGAATCGCTTCACGGTAAGCAACCTGAGGTTTACCGACGTTCGCTTCAACGTTGAATTCACGCTTCATGCGGTCAACGATGATGTCGAGGTGCAGCTCACCCATACCGGCGATGATGGTCTGGTTAGATTCTTCATCAGTCCATACGCGGAATGACGGGTCTTCTTTAGCCAGACGGCCCAGAGCCAGACCCATTTTTTCCTGGTCAGCTTTGGTTTTCGGTTCTACAGCGATGGAGATTACCGGTTCCGGGAATTCCATACGCTCCAGAATGATCGGCGCATCCGGATCGCACAGAGTGTCACCGGTAGTTACGTCTTTCAGACCGATTGCAGCCGCGATATCGCCTGCGCGAACTTCTTTGATCTCTTCACGTTTGTTGGCGTGCATCTGTACGATACGGCCAAAACGCTCACGCGCCGATTTAACGGAGTTCAGTACGGTATCACCGGAGTTAACCACACCAGAGTACACGCGGAAGAAGGTCAGGTTACCCACAAACGGGTCAGTCGCGATTTTGAACGCCAGAGCAGCAAACGGCTCGTTGTCATCAGCGTGACGCTCAGCCGGAGTATCTTTACCGTCGTCCAGAATACCGTTGATCGCAGGAACGTCAGTCGGCGCCGGCAGGTAATCAATTACCGCATCCAGCATCGCCTGAACACCTTTGTTCTTAAACGCAGAACCGCAGGTTACCAGGATGATTTCGTTGTTCAGAACACGCTGACGCAGAGCTTTTTTAATCTCTTCTTCAGTCAGTTCATCACCACCGAGGTATTTTTCCATCAGCTCTTCAGATGCTTCCGCTGCGGACTCGATCAGGTTCTGGTGCCATTCGTCAGCCAGGTCCTGCATGTCAGCCGGAATATCTTCGTAAGTGAAGGTTACACCTGCGTCAGCTTCGTTCCAGTTGATGGCTTTCATTTTCACCAGGTCAACAACACCGGTGAAACCTTCTTCAGCACCAATTGCCAGCTGCAGCGGAACAGGGTTCGCGCCCAGACGGGATTTGATCTGACCAACAACTTTCAGGAAGTTCGCGCCCATGCGGTCCATTTTGTTAACGAACGCAATACGCGGAACTTTATATTTGTTTGCCTGACGCCATACAGTTTCAGACTGCGGCTGAACACCACCGACTGCGCAGTAAACCATTACCGCACCATCAAGCACACGCATGGAACGTTCTACTTCGATAGTGAAGTCAACGTGCCCCGGGGTGTCGATGATGTTTACGCGGTGCGGTTCATACTGTTTAGCCATACCTGACCAGAATGCAGTAGTCGCTGCGGAAGTGATAGTGATACCACGCTCCTGCTCCTGCTCCATCCAGTCCATGGTTGCGGCGCCGTCATGAACTTCACCGATTTTATGGTTTACACCGGTGTAGAACAGAATACGTTCTGTAGTAGTGGTTTTACCGGCGTCGATGTGCGCACTGATACCAATGTTACGGTAGCGTGCGATGGGTGTTGTACGAGCCATGTTATTCCTCGTTTGTTTCTTGAGACGTTCAGTTTAAGTGACCCAGAGCGGGCGGCTTACCTGAAGCGCCCGCCTGGTGACTAACACACCGAAGGGATTACCAACGGTAGTGAGCGAACGCCTTGTTGGCTTCTGCCATACGGTGAACGTCTTCACGTTTCTTAACTGCAGTACCTTTGTTGTCTGCAGCATCAGTGAGTTCGTTCGCCAGACGCAGAGCCATAGATTTATCACCGCGTTTACGAGCAGCTTCAACGATCCAACGCATTGCCAGGGCATTACGACGAACCGGACGTACTTCAACTGGAACCTGATAAGTAGAACCACCTACGCGGCGGGACTTAACTTCGACGGTCGGACGGACGTTGTCCAGAGCGACTTCGAAAGCTTCCAGTTCGTTTTTGCCAGAGCGCTGAGCCAGGGTCTCAAGCGCGCTGTATACGATAGCTTCAGCAGTAGATTTTTTACCATCTACCATCAGGATGTTCACAAATTTAGCCAGCAGTTCTGATCCGAACTTCGGATCCGGCAGAATTTTACGCTGACCAATGACGCGACGACGTGGCATGGAAATACTCCGTTGTTAATTCAGGATTGTCCAAAACTCTACGAGTTTAATTGACATTTAGTTAAAACAGTTTGGCCTTACTTAACGGAGAACCATTAAGCCTTAGGACGTTTCACGCCATACTTAGAGCGAGATTGCTTACGGTCTTTAACGCCGGAGCAGTCGAGCGCACCACGAACGGTGTGGTAACGAACACCCGGGAGGTCTTTAACACGACCGCCGCGGATCAGGATCACGGAGTGCTCCTGCAGGTTGTGACCTTCACCACCAATGTAGGAAGTCACTTCGAAACCGTTTGTCAGACGAACACGGCATACTTTACGCAGTGCGGAGTTCGGTTTTTTCGGGGTGGTGGTATATACACGAGTACATACGCCACGTTTTTGCGGGCATGCTTCCAGCGCCGGCACGTTGCTCTTAGCAACTTTGCGAGTGCGTGGTTTGCGTACCAGCTGGTTAACTGTTGCCATTAAATAGCTCCTGGTTTTAGCTTTTGCTTCGTAAACACGTAATAAATCGCCTCATATAATATGAGGACGCGAAATTTTAGGGCCACGATGAAAGGGTGTCAAGAAATATACAACGATAGTGCAATTACCAGCTCAGCTGACTGCCGTGTTTTACGGTAAGTCTGACGAACTCAGTATAGCTAATCCTGACGATACTGTCTGAAATTTGAGCAGCAAGCCCGCGCGCCACAATATCATCTTCCAGCGCGTAGAGGGTTATGGGGGCATCCAGCAAAAGATCAAGGAAGCGGCTGCCTTTCAGTCCGGCAAGTACGCCATCGGAAAGCAGCAGCAAGTCGTCTCCTTCACGCACCAGCCTGAGCGGCGCGCTGAGATCGTAATGCCAGGGCGATTGATTCAATGTATGTAACATAGAGGGCCTCAAAAACGCAGGATAACGTCGTAGTCGTCAAGCAGCGTACGTAACGCATCTGCGGCAACGATCTCCGCGTCAATAATCCGTTCGGCCTCTTCCAGCCCGCGCTCGCGAAGCGAAGCCGCGCAAACCCAGCAGCGTTCAATATCGTAAAGCGCCATCAGCTTAAAGGCTGGAATATAGTTACGGGCCAGAATCGCCTGCGGGTTCTGATCCGCAAGCAGCTGCAGCACGCCGTCTCCGATAAAAAAGACGCCGAGTTCTTCGCTCAATGCAGACGTTGCCAGCAGCGCGTCCAGCCCTTCCCTGCCCGCAGCACTCCCGTGCGGCGCGCTTGAAAATACCCAGGCCACACGCTTCATCAAAACTGCACCATTCGGTCGCAGGTGAGCGCTGCTTCCGCCAGGGCGCCCAGTCCGCTCAGTGAAAAGCCGGGCTGGAGATTAAACCCTGCCAGCCCGAGCCGCCCGGCCTCGGCCTCATCGGTCACCCCGCGGCGCAGCGCCGCCGCCACACAAATATGCAGGGCAACGTGATACTGCTGACGCAGAGACTGCCAGGCGCGGACCAGATCGAACTCGTCGCTGGCGGGCGCCGTCAGCTGATTGGCGTTATACACACCCTCGCGGTAGAAGAAAATGCTGATAAGCTCGTGTCCCTCATCCAGCAACGCGCGGGCAAACTGCAGGGCGCTGCTGGCCTGCTGCGTGCCGTATGCCGGTCCGGTGACCAGCAGGGCATAGCGCATTACTTATCCTGCCCCTGGAAATCGCCGCTCTTGAACTGGCGAATGTAGAGATAGACCGTGTGTTTAGAGATATTCAGGCGGTCAGCCACCTGGTTGATGGCATCTTTAATGTCGAAAATACCTTTCTCATACAGGTTGAGCACGATCTGACGATTCTTGGCGTTATTCGAAACGTTGCGGTCCGCGTTGACCTCTTCGATAGTGAACTCGAGGGTCTGAGTCACCAGATCTTCAACAGATGAAGCGAAGTTTACCTGCGAGTTCACCTCCGGCATTTCCGGCGGTGAGAAGGTGCTCATGATCTGCGAGAACGGCACGTCGAGGTTCATATTAATGCACAGCAGCCCGATAACCCGCTGCTCGCGATTGCGAATGGCGATGGTGACCGATTTCATCAGCACGCCACTTTTGGCGCGGGTGAAATAGCACTTGGATACGCTGCTGTCCGCCCCGGTCATATCATGGAGCATGCGCAGCGCCAGATCGGTGATTGGCGAGCCTATTTTACGCCCGGTGTGTTCGCCGTTAGCAATGCGGATTGCCGAACATTTAAGATCCTGCAGGGAGTGCAGCACGATTTCACAGTGTGAGCCGATGAGCATCGCTAACCCGTCCACAACGGCTTCGTAGGATTTGAGAATATCGAAGTCGGTCTGGTCGAAGGGACGTTGATCCAGTAAATCAAGCTCACTGGTTTCGTTGGTTAAAAGCGACCTGGACATGAAAAAAAACACTCCTTTTTCAGGAACCTGTCGTTAGGCTGTAGGGGCAGGCTCATATCATCATTAAAACTAAGGCATCTAAGGTAATACGCGCATCAAATGCTTACCAGCGTTAATTATATTGCACCCATTAAAAAAGCCGCCGCCCTTACAGGCGGCGGCTTTTATCAGCACTTACTTCTTCGCTGCATCCGCAGCGGCTTTGTCGCCAGCCGGCGCGTCAGCCTTAGGCTCATCTTTCGGCGCTGGCTTAATGTCCAGCAGCTCTACGTCAAAGACCAGCGTGGAGTTCGCCGGGATCCCCGGAACGCCTGTTTTACCGTAGGCCAGTTCAGGCGGGATGACGAGCGTTATTTTGCCGCCTTTCTTAATGTTCTTCAGGCCTTCGGTCCAGCCCGGGATAACGCCGTCCAGGCGGAAAGAGAGAGGCTCGCCGCGCTTGTAAGAGTTATCAAACTCTTTACCGTCGGTCAGCGTACCTTTGTAGTTAACCACGACAGTGTCGCTGTCTTTCGGCGCGTCGCCGGTGCCTTCTTTCTCAATCTTGTACATCAGGCCAGATTTGGACGTTTTAACGCCTTTCTCTTTGGCGAAAGTATCGCGGTAGGTTTTACCTTTGGCTTCGTTTTCAGCAGCGTCTTTTTCCATTTTCTGCTGGGCTGCGGTTTTAACGCGGGTTTCGAAAGCCTGCAGCGTCTGCTCGATCTCCTGATCGCTCAGCTTGCTCTTATCAGCAAACGCGTCCTGGACGCCGGTAATGAGCTCGTTTTTATCCAGCTTAACGCCCAGCTTTTCCTGCTCTTTCAGGGAATTTTCCATGTAACGGCCCAGCGAGGCGCCCAGCGCATAGGCTGCTTTCTGGTCATCGTTCTTGAATGCAGCTTTGCTGTCCGCAGCAGCCGGAGCAGATTTCGCCGCAGTAGCGTCAGCAGCGAAGGTCAGCGGTGCATTCAGGGCAACGGCCATTGTTGTCGCCAGAAGCGTTACTTTAAACAGTGATTTCATCCATCTCTCCAGAGCCAGGGCCTCTCGCCCCAGGGTTTACGTAAATGAGCTACGTACTATAAATCGTTGCAGAACAAATCTACATACGAATGAACCTGAATGTTGAGTCTTTTCAGACTATTTTGTGTAAATTAATTTCCCTTTACCGCGTTCTGACTGCGTGAATTCGAAAAGTTGAGTAGAATCCGCAGCAACAATAACTAAGGGGTTAATCATGAGCGATACCGCGTTAGAGACGCGTCTGGCAGAGCTTGAAAGCAGGCTGGCGTTTCAGGAGATCACTATTGAGGACCTCAACCGCACAGTCACTGCCCACGAGATTGAGATGGCAAAGATGCGCGATAATATGCGTCTGGTAGTGGAAAAGCTAAAAGCGAGCCAGCCGTCGCAGATTGCGTCGCAGGCCGAAGAGACACCGCCACCTCACTATTGAGTGCGGGAGATAGAGATAAAAAAAGCGTGCAGAGCACGCTTTTTTATTAACCGCTAATTGCGAGCAATTAGTGGCAACCGCAGCCGCCGTTGCCGCCGCATCCGCCTTTACCACTCTCTTCGTGACCGTGACCGCCGCAGCAGCCATCGTGGCCATGCTCGTGATCGTGGTCATGATGATGGCCGTCAGCACCGTGAACGTGGCCGTGGGCCAGCTCTTCTTCGGTCGCTTCGCGGAGTGCCACAACTTCAACGTGGAACTTCAGGTTCTGACCAGCCAGCATGTGGTTACCGTCAACCACGACGTAGTCATCACCCACTTCAGTGATCTCAACCGGCACCGGGCCCTGGTCGGTTTCAGCCAGGAAACGCATGCCAACCTGCAGCTCGTCAACGCCCATAAATACATCTTTTGGTACGCGCTGAACCAGATTTTCATCGTACTGGCCGTAAGCGTCGTTAGAGGCAACCTCAACGTCAAACTTATCGCCAGCTTCGTGACCTTCAAGCGCTTTTTCAAGGCCTGAGATCAGGGAACCGTGACCGTGCAGATAGTCGAGCGGTGCGCTTACCGGAGACTCATCAACCAACACACCGTCTTCTGTACGTACCTGGTAAGCCAGGCTGACCACCAGGTCTTTTGCTACTTTCATGAAATCTCCTGAACATAGGAAAAATAGTGCCGCAGATTGTAGCGGAATTCTGCACGCCTGTACCCTTTAGCTTAAAAAAAGACGGCCCGGATCGCTACTCGGGATGAAAAATACCGATCACCTGCTCATCCTTGCGCACGTGCTCGCGCGCTTCTTTGTCAGCCTCGCGCATCTGGTGGCCGCACTTAACACATTCAACAATATCAACATTGTTCTCGCGCCACATCGCCAGGGAATCCTGTGCCTGGCACGCCGGGCATTTTGCGCCGGCAATAAAACGTTTACGCACTGCCATGGTTCACCTTCTTATTCAAATTCATCCCAGCCGTCGAGCTGGCGCCGTTCCTGCTGCATTTCGCGCTGAAAAATCTCTTCAAGCTCGCGCCGGGCTTCCCGGACGCGGGAAATCTGCTGCGTGTCGGAGTGTACCGGCATTAGCTCCCGCAGCATGCGCATATCGAGCCGGCGAAAGTGCAGCTGCGCGCGCTGGGCCTGGTGCGGATGCATCCCCAGCGTAATTAACGCCTTGCGGCCAAGCTCCAGCGCGCTGGAAAATGTCTCGCGTGAAAACTGCTTCACGCCCGCCTGCAGCAGCTCATGGGCTTCAACGCGGCCCCGCGCGCGGGCCAGAATATGGAGATGTGGAAAGTGCTGCTGGCAGATTTCCACCACTTTCATGGTGTTTTCCGGGGCGTTACAGGTGATCACGATGGATTGCGCCTGATCAGCTCCCGCCGAGCGCAGCAGGTCAATCTGCGTGGCGTCGCCGTAATAGACTTTATAGCCATATTTACGCATCAGGTTAACGACGCTGATATCGCGCTCAAGAACCGTGACCCGCATCGTGTTGGCCATCAGCAGGCGGCCAATCACCTGGCCAAAGCGGCCGAAACCGACGACAATAACCTGCGGCTTGTCGTCCTCCACCCAGTGCTCTTCATCCCCCTCTTCCGCGCCGTTAAGGCGGCGCGAAAGCATGCGGTCAATCGCTTTCAATAACAGCGGCGTGGTCATCATCGACAGGGTTACGGTGACCAACAGCAGCGCCATCTGGTCGTTGTGGAACAGGCGCTGAGATGAAGCGGATGAGAAGAGCACGAAGGCAAACTCGCCGCCCTGGCTCAATACGCCGGCAAACTGCATTCGCTCCGCGCTGCGCAGGCCGTAAATCCTCGCCAGCACATACAGCACCAGCATCTTAACTGCCACCAGAATAATGACGCTGGCGGCTACCCACAGCAGGTGGGTATAAAGCACGCCGAGATTGAGCGCCATGCCGACAGAAATAAAGAACAGCCCCAGCAACAGCCCTTTAAATGGCTCGATGGCAATTTCCAGCTCGTGGCGGTACTCGCTCTCCGCCAGCAGGATACCGGCGATAAAGGTGCCCAGCGCCATCGACAGGCCCAGCGCATCCATAAACAGCGCCGATCCCAGCACCAGAAGCAGGGTTGCCGCAGTAAACACTTCCCGCACGCCAGAACCGGCAATATAGCGAAAGACCGGGCGCAGCAGGTAGCGCCCGCCGATCAGCATTCCGGCAAATGCCAGCACCTTGAGGCCGATTTTAATCCAGTCAGGATGATCGTCGCCGTTGCCGGCCAGCAGCGGCACCAGCGCCAGCGCCGGGATCACCGCCAGATCCTGAAACAGCAGGACCGAGAAGCCCAGCTGCCCTGCCTCGCTGCGGTTCATCCCCTTTTCGCGCATCAGCTGCAGCGCCATCGCCGTTGAAGACATCGCCAGTCCGATGCCGCCGACCACTGCCGCCTGCCACGCAAAATCTGTGAGCATCAGCAGCCCGGCCAGAATCGCCGCGCTCAGCAGCACCTGCGCTGCGCCGACGCCGAAAATAGAGCGCCGCAGCTGCCAGAGCTTGGCCGGGTTGAGCTCCAGGCCAATAATAAACATCAGAAAGACGACGCCCAGTTCGGAGAAATGCAGGATCTCCTCAACGTCGCTGATAAAACCCAGGCCCCAGGGGCCAATGGCAATACCCGCCAGCAGATAACCCAGCACCGGCCCAATACCGAGCCGCGCGGCCAGCGGCACGGCGACCACCGCGGCGAAGAGAAACAAAACCCCCGCTAACAGTAAATCCGATCCTTCCATCAGCGGCTCCCCGTGAAAACTGGATTTGCCAGCCAGTCGCCGTAATCGCGGGCGTGGCTGGCAAGCTCGGCGGCCGGCTGTCGGCGCGCCCAATAGACTACAATCGGGCTCATCCAGTGCATCCGGCACATAGCGGCCGTCAGTTCGAACGGGCGCAGCACATCGCTCATGGGATAGCGGTTTAGCGCATCATGACGGTAGGCGCTCTCCGGCTCGCCGGTGGTGATCACGCTGCGCCAGTACTTTCCCGCCAGATGATTGCCCCCGGGCCCGCTGGCAAAGCCGCGGCTCAGCACTCTGTCCAGCCACTCTTTGAGCAGTGCCGGACAGCTGTAAGTATAGAGCGGGTGCTGAAAGACAATAACGTCATGTTGTTCCAGCAGTGCCTGCTCGTGGGGAATATCAATAAAGAAGTCGGGATAGTGGGCGTAAAGGTCGTGGACAGTGACGTTTTCCAGCTGTCGGGCCGGTTTCAGCAATACCCGATTTGCCACAGAATCCTGAGATTCAGGATGGGCATACAGCAGCAGCACTTTTGCTGGGTCAGGCATTCATCCCTCCCGGTAGGGTAACTAAAATGGTGAAACAGGCTCTGGCCTGGATGCTTTGTGTATCGCGGCTATTTTGGGCTACTATGGCCGCCCTGTGTCGCGCTCGGCTGGCAACACTACATTAGCATAATGATAATTTAACATAGTCTGAACATACGGCGCCTTATGATTGTTTTCTCCTCGTTACAAATTCGTCGCGGCGTGCGCGTCCTGCTGGATAACGCAACCGCCACCATTAACCCGGGCCAAAAAGTGGGGCTGGTGGGTAAAAACGGCTGCGGGAAATCCACCCTGCTGTCGCTGCTGAAAAACGAGATAAGCGCCGATGCCGGTAGCTTTACTTACCCCGGAAACTGGCAGCTGGCCTGGGTCAACCAGGAGACGCCCGCCCTGGCGGAACCGGCTCTCGACTATGTTATCGACGGCGACCGCGAATACCGGCAGCTGGAAGCCGAGCTCAACGCCGCCAACGAGCGCAACGACGGTAACGCCATCGCCACGGTTCACGGCAAGCTCGATGCTATTGACGCCTGGACAATCCGCGCCCGCGCGTCAAGCCTGCTGCACGGTCTGGGCTTTAGCAACGAACAGCTCGAACGCCCGGTAAGCGATTTTTCCGGCGGCTGGCGCATGCGCCTCAACCTGGCTCAGGCGCTGATCTGCCGTTCTGACCTGCTGCTGCTCGATGAACCGACTAACCACCTCGATCTCGACGCGGTTATCTGGCTGGAGAAGTGGCTGAAGAGCTATCAGGGTACCCTGATCCTGATCTCCCACGACCGCGACTTCCTCGATCCGGTAGTGGGCAAAATTATTCATATCGAACAGCAGAGCCTGTTCGAATACACCGGCAACTACACCTCGTTCGAGCTACAGCGCGCCACCCGCCTCGCTCAGCAGCAGTCGATGTACGAAAGCCAGCAGCAGCGGGTTGCCCACCTGCAGGGTTTTATCGATCGCTTCAAAGCTAAAGCCTCCAAGGCCAAACAGGCCCAGAGCCGCGTGAAGATGCTGGAGCGCATGGAGCTGATTGCGCCGGCCCACGTTGATAACCCGTTTCATTTCAGCTTCAGAGCCCCGGAGAGTCTGCCGAATCCGCTGCTAAAAATGGAAAAAGTGAGCGCCGGCTACGGCGACCGCACGATCCTCGACTCCATCAAGCTCAATCTGGTGCCCGGCTCGCGCATTGGCCTGCTGGGGCGCAACGGCGCGGGTAAATCAACCCTGATTAAGCTGCTGGCCGGCGAGCTTGCTCCGCTGCACGGTGAGATTGGCCTCGCTAAGGGCATTAAGCTTGGCTACTTCGCCCAGCACCAGCTGGAATTTTTACGCGCCGACGAATCTCCGCTCCAGCATCTGGCGCGCCTCGCGCCGCAGGTGCTGGAGCAGCAGCTGCGCGACTATCTGGGCGGCTTTGGCTTTCAGGGCGATAAAGTCACCGAAGAGACGCGTCGCTTCTCCGGCGGTGAAAAAGCGCGCCTGGTGCTGGCGCTGATCGTCTGGCAGCGTCCGAACCTGCTGTTGCTCGATGAACCGACTAACCACCTCGATCTCGATATGCGCCAGGCCCTGACCGAAGCGCTGATTGAGTTCGAAGGCGCGCTGGTGGTGGTTTCCCATGACAGGCACCTGCTGCGCTCCACCACCGACGATCTCTATCTGGTGCACGATGCCAAAGTCGAGCCTTTCGACGGCGATCTTGAGGACTACCAGCAGTGGCTGAGCGACGTGAGCCGCCAGGAGAACCAGCCTGCCGATACGTCAAAAGACAATGCCAACAGCGCCCAGTCCCGTAAGGATCAGAAGCGCCGCGAAGCCGAACTCCGCACGCAAACCCAACCGCTGCGCAAAGAGATCGCCCGTCTTGAAAAAGAGATGGAAAAGCTGAACGCCCGACTGGCGGTAGCGGAAGAGAAACTCGGAGACAGCGGCCTGTACGATCAGTCCCGCAAGGCGGAACTCACAGAGTGCCTCCAGCAGCAGGCCAGCGCTAAATCCGGGCTGGAGGAGTGCGAAATGGCCTGGCTTGATGCCCAGGAACAGCTGGAGCAGATGCTGCAGGGCGAATCGTAAACTCCGGCCCCGCGCTGCTGAGAGATATGAAAGCGGCGCGGGGCGAAACATTAATCCTGCGCCGCCAGCCGGGCGCGGATCTGCTCCAGGTGCTCCGTGCGGTAAAGCCGGCCGTCCAGGAAACGCGTTTTAAGTTCGCCCTGCTGCTCCTGCTCCTCAGTTTGTCCGTCAAACAGTACAAGCTCCCCCCGTTCGTCCCGTTCAACCCGCAGCAGGCCGCGCGCGGAGCGCTTCAGGCCATTATCCGTTTTTGGCTCTTTAAAGATCATCCGTCCTTCGCCATTGACCTCGCCCCAGGTGGCTTTCATCGCAAAGCCGAAGGTATCCCGGGTATTGTACTGGTAGGTAAATGAGCCGACGCCGAACACCACGTTCGAGCTGGCGAAGCCTTTTGCCTCCAGGCGGCGCAGGATCTCGTTAGCGCGGGCGAGAGTGATTGAATCGCCGTAGATCAGGCCGACGTGCGGATCGAGGACTTTATAGCCCTTCTCGTTGAGGGTCCCGCCGAAAATCTCCCACAGCACCTCCACCGAGCCTTTCTCTTCCGGGGTACGTTGCGGCCGCGTATCGTCGTCCGCGCCGGTGCCGCACAGGATCTCTACCGGATCGCCGCTGTCCGGGCGGAACACTACGCGGCCTTCGCGCTGCATAATGGTCTCTTTCAGCTCCCGGGTATAGTCGGTCAGCACCTGCCAGTAGTCCCAGGTATCGGACACGATTGACACGAACCCCTGAGGATAAAGATCGGCAATCAGCCGGCGGAAAGTGTCAATCTCGCTGTCGCGCTCGCCCATGCACATTACGCTGTGCTCGGTGGCGGGAATGGACGCGCCGATAAAGCAGGGCTTGCCGTCAGTGTAGTAATCACGGGCGTACAGCAGAGACGGAATACTGTCCGTGCCTTTGAAGCTTATCAGGTGGCCGCAGCCCGCCTGCATAGTGTCCTGCAGCCCGGACATCCCGCGAAACGAGAAGTCGTGGCACTGGAAGTCGAGGTGAGACAGGTCGCTGCAAGTTTTTTCCGCCCAGCGGGCGCAAATTTTACGGTAGTGGTGGGCGATAGTAGCGTTAGTGGAGGCCTTCCACAGCTCTGCTGAAAGTACAGTCTCCAGATAGTTCACCAGCCAGAAAAACGCCGGTTGCGTATTGGTGATGGTCAGCACCGGTACTTTCATCGGCACTTTCGTTCCCTCGTCCAGCGCCTTGATATGCAGCGGCAAATAGCCCAGCCGGTGCAGGTCGCGGATGTGGTCTACCGCAACCGCGTCGGGGCCGAGATAGCTGTCCATTACCTGCTTGTACTCGTTTACCACCTCCTCTTCCGGACGGGCAAAAAACGCATCATTAAACAGGTCCACCAAAAACCACTGCAGAAAACCCTGCAGGCCGAAAAACACCATTTTGCCGTCCGCCAGCGGCGACTGGAAAAAGCGATCGCTGCGCGGAGTAAAGTTCGAATAGACCCGGGTAGTGCCCTGGGGATACTGCGCCCGGTGAGAAACCTTATAGCCGTCGATAGCCAGAATCGGATTCATTTTCATTTTTTTATCTCCCGCTCGCGCTGTAGATAGCATCAATGTCAATGAGCTCCAGCTGCGGGTGACGCAGCGCAGCGGAAGCCAGTGAGGTGGTGGTGTAAACCGCATCAATCCCGTTATTTAGCAGATGCTCAATACCTTTGGAGAAGATCCCGTGGGTAACATACAGTCTGACGCTGCGGGCCCCCGCTTCGCGCAGTACCTGCGCCGAGCCGATAAATGTCCCGCCCGCATCGCACAGGTCGTCCACGATCAGCACATCCTTACCTTTAACGTCGCCCGCCAGCAGGGAGAATCCGGTCAGGGCTCCGCTGGCAACATCCCGAACCTTGCTCAGAATGGCGTACTCTGCCGCACCGGTGGCCTTAACTACCGCGTCGATTTTTTTAAGCGCCCCGGCATCCGGCGCCACCAGCATCAAGCGGCCTGTACCAACGGCCTCGCGCAGCGTCTCGCTCTGCAACAGGCACGCCTGCTGCGCGACTGCCAACATGTTATCTATTGCCGCCGCCGCGGCATCGCTGTGCGGATCCAGCACGATAACCTTGTCAAATGCCAGCGCGTTAAGCTGGCGGGCGAAAACCTTCAGCGCGAAGCTGTCGCCGGGCACCATGTGGCGATCCTGACGCGCCCAGGGCAGCCACGGCAGCTCAAGATGGCTGAACGCAATGTTTGTAACATGGCGTACTGCCTCAACCAGCTGCGCCAGCAGCATGAAATCATTCATGTCCCGAAGCGCTGCGGCGCGGATACGCATCAGGCGCGCCGAGGCCGGTAGCGGATCGGTTACTTTTAGCCATCCGGCGCCATCAGGGAAAACGCCGCTGCTCAGCGCAACGGGTTTGTCATCCAGCTCAAGAGTCAGTTTCACGGTCATGGTGCCCTCCGGTTTAATTAATGTCCCTAAGACAATTTAATAATGTCTCAAGGACACAATTAGTGCAAGTGTAAATTTTGCACACCTTTTAGATAACGGTATAATGACCTGTTTTTTAAGAACAAAAATTTAACCTTGCCGGGATCGGGTGCGCTGGTAAAATTGGCCGGTTATCTTCTGTCCGCGAGCCTGTAATGACCACTGATGCTGATTACCTGAAACACTACGATGCCAGCTGCTTTCCCTCGCCGCTGGTAACCGTAGACAGCGTGCTTTTTACGCTGCATCAGCAGTCGCTGTGTGTCCTGCTCGTGGAGCGCGCCAGCCCGCCGCAGCAGGGCCGCTGGGGGCTGCCGGGCGGTTTTATTGATATGCAGCAGGATGAATCCACCCGCGCCACCGCCCTGCGCAAGCTCACGGAAAAAACCGGCGTTGTGCCACCGTGGCTTGAACCGCTGGGCACGGTCTCCGGCCCCGAACGCGATCCGCGCGGCTGGAGCCTGACGGTCACCTGGTTTGCGCTGATCGCCTGGGCCGACTGCCAGCCGGGTATTGCCAGCGTGAGTGACGCCCGCTGGGTACCGGTAGCCCGGCTTGAGGAACAACAACTGGCCTTTGATCATGCGGAAATCATTCATACCGCGCTGGCCCGCCTGCGGCAGAAAACCATGTACTCGCTGCTGCCGGTCTACTGCCTGCCGGAAAGCTTCACTCTCGGCCAGCTGCAGGAGGCAACGGAGATTGTTCTCGGCAAGCCTGTTCAGCGCAAAAGCCTGATCCGCCGCGTAGAAGCCTCCGGTATGTTTGAAGAGACAGGCGAGAGCCTCGCAACCGGGGCGCGGAAAGCGCGCCTGTGGCGCCGCAGGCCCGGCGTCGATATGCATCTGTTCACGCGTAACCTGCTGGCAGACGAGTTATAAAATCACGTATTGACTAAACTGCGCGCACAATGCGCTGTATAGTTTCTCAACATTTCTTAATGTATTCTGGTGCTATGGTTGAAATTACCCCCGCAGAAATGACCGCTTTTGACGCCGACTCCCGCGAGTTCCATCCCATGCGCGGCGTGGCAAATCGTCATTTGCAAACCATGCTGCCACGTCTTATTCGCCGCCGCGTGCAGTTTCAGCCGCACTGGCAGCGGCTGGATCTCCCCGACGGCGATTTTATCGATCTTGCGTGGAGTGAAGATCCGCTTCAGGCCCGCCACAAGCCGCGGCTGGTGGTCTTTCACGGGCTGGAAGGAAGCCTGCACAGCCCTTACGCACACGGTCTGGTTCACGCTGCCATGCAGCGCGGCTGGCTGGGCGTCGTGATGCATTTCCGCGGCTGCAGCGGCGAACCTAACCGCGCCCGCCGCATCTATCATTCGGGCGAAACGGAAGACGGCAGCTGGTTTCTGTCGTGGCTTCGTCGCGAGCACGGCGATGCGCCTACGGCGGCGGTTGGCTACTCGCTGGGCGGCAATATGCTTGCCTGCCTGCTGGCGAAAGAGAAAGAGAACGTGCCGCTGGATGCCGCAGCGATCGTCTCCGCGCCGTTTATGCTGGAAGCGTGCTGCTATCACATGGATAAGGGCTTTTCCCGCATCTATCAGCGCTACCTGCTCAATCTGCTTAAAGCCAATGCCTCGCGCAAGTTGAAGGCCTATCCCGGCACGCTGCCGGTGGATCTCAAGCGCCTGAAAAGCGTGCGGCGCATTCGCGAGTTCGACGATCTCATTACCTCTAAAATCCACGGCTTCGCCGACGCTATCGACTACTATCGGCAGTGCAGCGCAATGCCGGTGCTGAGCCAGATAACTAAACCAACGCTCATTATCCATGCGAAAGACGATCCGTTTATGGATCACCACTCGATTCCGGCCCAGGAAGAGTTACCGGCCAACATCGAGTACCAGCTTACCGAGCACGGCGGGCATGTGGGCTTCGTTGGCGGCACGATGCGCCATCCTGAAATGTGGCTGGAGCAGCGGATCCCGGACTGGCTGACGCGATTCCTCAGCGGCGCGGTCTAAGTACTACCTCAGGGCTGGCGGGTTTGAGCCGCCCTCCACTTCTGCTTCTGCAATTGCGCGCTGCCGGCGGCGGGCGCAAACCCTTTCCAGCGCGTAAACTGATAGCAATCTTCGATAAAGCGGATAGAACAATGATCATTCCCTGGCAGGATGTCGATCCTGAAACGCTCCATAACCTGATTGAAAGCTTTGTCTTGCGCGAAGGCACTGATTATGGTGAACATGAACGCTCGCTCGACGATAAAGTTGCCGACGTCAAACTGCAGTTAAAAAACGGGGAAGCCCTGCTGGTGTGGTCCGAACTACACGAAACAGTAAACATTATGCCCCGCACCCAATTTCGCGGCTGATTCAGCGCACATCTCAGGGAGTAGCTATGTCTGCCAGACACCCGGTAATCGCCGTGACCGGCTCGAGCGGAGCCGGCACCACGACCACCAGCCTCGCCTTCCGTAAAATCTTTGCCCAGCTCAATCTGACTGCCGCAGAGGTGGAAGGCGACAGCTTCCATCGCTACACCCGCCCCGAAATGGATATGGCGATTCGCAAAGCGCGCGATATGGGTAAGCACATCAGCTATTTTGGCCCGGACGCTAACGATTTCAGCCTGCTTGAGCGCACTTTTGTGCAATACGGCGAACACGGTAAAGGCCAGTCGCGCAAATACCTGCACACTTACGATGAAGCCGTGCCCTGGAACCAGGTGCCGGGCACCTTTACGCCGTGGCAGCCGCTACCGGAACCCACCGACGTGCTGTTTTATGAAGGGCTGCACGGCGGGGTGGTCACGCCGCAGCACGATGTGGCGAAGCACGTAGACCTGCTGGTTGGCGTGGTGCCTATCGTGAACCTGGAGTGGATCCAGAAGCTTATCCGCGATACCAGCGAGCGCGGTCACTCCCGGGAGGCGGTGATGGATTCCGTCGTCCGCTCGATGGACGACTACATCAACTTCATTACCCCGCAGTTCTCGCGCACCCACATCAACTTCCAGCGCGTGCCGACGGTGGACACGTCAAATCCTTTCGCGGCAAAAGAGATCCCCTCTCTCGATGAGAGCTTCGTGGTGATCCACTTCCGCAATCTGGGCAATATCGATTTCCCGTGGCTGCTGGCGATGCTGCAGGGTTCGTTTATCTCACACATGAACACGCTGGTGGTGCCGGGCGGCAAGATGGGGCTGGCGATGGAGCTGATTATGGCGCCGCTGGTGGAGCGGCTTATGGAAGGGCGAAAAATCGGCTGAGGTCCGCTAACCGCCGGGCTAGCGGACGCGGCGCGCTAGATTTCCACAACCTCGAAAGAGTGGGTAACGTTGACCGCTTTTTCCAGCATCAGCGCCACCGAGCAGTACTTCTCCGCCGACAGCTCGACGGCACGCGCCACTGCCGCGTCTTTCAGTGCCTTGCCAGTAACGATAAAGTGCAAATTGATATGGGTAAAATAGCGCGGCGCTTCATCCCGGCGCTCTGACGTCAGCTTCACTTCACAGTCGGTCACATCATGACGCCCTTTTTGCAGAATCGATACCACGTCGATAGCGCTGCAGCCACCGGCCGCCATTAGCACCATTTCCATCGGGCTCGGGGCTTTATCGCCCGAGTTGCCGTCCATCAGGATCTGGTGGCCGGAAGCTGACTCACCCAGAAAGGTTAATCCTTCTACCCATTTCACGCGTGCTTGCATAATAGTTAACTCCTACTGAACAATTTTCTTTACAGATTACGCGCACATAACATTTCCCGCAATGTAAGGCGATCCACGTCATGCTGAAGCGAGACACCGCGAGACATGCGTCTAAAGCTATGCTAAAACAACAAGGATAATACGTTAATAGTCTGCGCCTACGCAGAAAGTATTACAGGCTGCAATCAAACCCGACAGCCGACTTCCCGGACACGGGGAAGGATATAAATGCAACGCCAGTGGCGGTGTCGTTTCTGCCGCTGGATATAGCTTATAACAGAGGAAAACCGCGCATGGTGCTTGGCAAACCGCAAACAGACCCTACCCTTGAATGGTTCTTGTCTCATTGCCACATTCATAAGTACCCATCCAAAAGCACCCTGATCCACCAGGGTGAAAAAGCCGAAACGCTGTACTACATCGTGAAAGGTTCAGTCGCCGTACTCATTAAGGACGAAGAAGGTAAAGAGATGATCCTCTCTTACCTCAACCAGGGCGATTTCATTGGTGAGCTTGGCTTATTTGAAGAAGGCCAGGAGCGTAGCGCATGGGTGCGGGCGAAAACCGCCTGTGAAGTTGCTGAAATCTCCTATAAAAAATTCCGCCAGCTGATTCAGGTGAACCCTGACATTCTAATGCGCCTCTCCTCCCAGATGGCGCGCCGCCTGCAGGTGACCTCTGAGAAAGTGGGCAACCTGGCGTTCCTCGACGTTACCGGACGCATCGCCCAGACGCTGCTGAACCTGGCCAAACAGCCTGACGCCATGACCCATCCTGACGGCATGCAAATTAAAATTACCCGCCAGGAAATTGGCCAGATCGTCGGCTGCTCGCGCGAAACCGTTGGTCGTATCCTGAAAATGCTTGAAGATCAAAATCTGATCTCTGCTCACGGTAAAACCATCGTCGTTTACGGCACCCGCTAAGACAGCATTGACGGCGTATTGCGCTCGCAGTACGCCGTTTTTGTCTCTACGCTATGTGGCGCAGGCTCATTTACCATCCGGAAATCAACTACGCACTGCGTCAAACCCTGGTGCTCTGCCTGCCTGTTGCCGTCGGTATCCTGCTGGGACATCTGCAAAACGGCCTGCTATTCTCGCTGGTGCCCGCCTGCTGCAACATTGCCGGGCTCGATACGCCCCACAAACGTTTTTTTAAACGCCTGATCGTCGGCGGAAGCCTGTTCGCCGGCTGCAGCCTGGCGGTTCAGCTGCTGCTGTTCAACGCGGTGCCGCTGCCGCTGATCCTGACCGGTCTGGCGATGATCCTCGGCGTAACCGCCGAGATAAGCTCCCTGCACGCGCGCCTGCTTCCGGCCTCGCTCATCGCCGCAATATTCACGCTCAGCCTCGCGGGAAATATGCCCGTCTGGCAGCCGCTGCTGATTTATGCCCTCGGCACGCTGTGGTACGGCCTGTTCAACTGGCTCTGGTTCTGGCTGTGGCGGGAGCAGCCGCTGCGGGAATCCCTCAGCCTGCTGTACCGCAATCTCGCCGACTACTGCGAAGCGAAATACAGCATGCTGACCCAGCACGCCGACCCGGAAACTGCCCTGCCGCCGCTGCTGACCCGCCAGCAGAAAGCCGTGGATCTGATTACCCAGTGCTACCAGCAGCTGCACATGCTTTCGCTCAACCGTAACGGCGAATACAAGCGGCTGCTGCGCATCTTCCAGATGGGACTGGATCTGCAGGAGCATATCTCCGTCAGCCTGCACCAGCCCGCCGAAGTCCAGAAGCTGGTCGAGCAAAGCCACGCCGAAGCGGTGATCCGCTGGAACGCGCAGACGGTATCCGCCCGCCTGCGGGTGATGGCGGATGACATTCTCTATCACCGGCTTCCCACGCGCTTCAATATGGACAAGCAGACCGGCGCGCTGGAAAAAATCGCCCGCCAGCATCCGGATAATCCGGTAGGCCAGTTCTGCGCCTGGCACTTTAACCGCATCGCGCGGGTGCTCCAGTCGCACCGTCCGCTCTACTCCCGCAATCTGATGGCCGACAGCGAGCGCCGCCTGCCGCTGCTGCCGGCGCTGAAAAGCTACCTGTCGCTGAAATCCCCGGCTCTACGCAACGCCGCGCGGCTGAGCGTGATGCTCAGCGCTGCAAGCCTGGCGGGCGCCGCGCTCAACCTGCCCAAGCCTTACTGGATCCTGATGACCGTGCTGCTGGTCACCCAAAACGGCTACGGTGCCACCCGGGTGCGTATTTTCCACCGGGCGGCGGGCACGCTGGCCGGGCTGTTTATCGCTGGAGCAACCCTGCATTTCCGCGTCCCGGAGAGCTATACCCTTTCGGGCATGCTGCTGGTTACCCTGATTAGCTATCTCATCGTGCGTAAAAGCTACGGCTGGGCCACCGTCGGCTTCACGGTGACGGCGGTGTATACGCTCCAGCTGCTCACCCTGCACGGCGACCAGTTTATCTTTGCGCGACTGATTGATACGCTGATTGGCTGCCTGATTGCCTTTGCCGGAATGGTCTGGCTGTGGCCGCAGTGGCAGAGCGGCCTGCTGCGCCAGAACGCACACGACGCGCTGGAGGCTGACCAAAATGCCCTTCGCCTGCTGCTGAGCGCCGATCATGAAGCTCCCGCCATGGCCTACCAGCGCATGCGGGTCAACCAGGCGCACAACACGCTGTATAACTCGCTCAATCAGGCGATGCAGGAGCCGGGATTTAATAATAATTATCTGGCGGACATGAAGCTGTGGGTCACCCACAGCCAGTTTATCGTCGAGCATATTAATGCGATGACTATTCTGGCGAGGGAACACAATATGCTGACGGAGAATCTGGCTCAGCGCTATCTGGAGTCTTGCGAAATTGCCCTGCAGCGCTGCCAGCAGCGGCTGGAGTACGACGATCCGGGCGTGAATGGCGAGAATAATGTGATGGAATCACTGGAAGGGCGGCCGCAGGGGCCGCTAAGTCCGATGGAAATTCATCTGCACCGCATTCTCGGGCACCTGAACTCCATGTATACGATATCGTCCGTGGCCTGGCGCCAGAGGCCGCATCACGGCATCTGGCTCAGCAGGCGTCTTAGAGAGCGTTAACCACTCCCGCCACGGCGCGGGCAAAGCGACTCATGCCTTCGTCAATATCCTCATCGCTCACCACCAGCGACGGCGCAAAGCGCATCACGTCCGGCCCGGCATTGAGTACCATCACCCCTTCCCTCGCGCCGGCGTGCAGGAAATCCCGGGCGCGTCCGGCATATTGCGGCGCGAGCTCGGCTCCCACCAGCAGCCCCATGCCGCGGATATCGCTGAAGATGCCGTACTGTTCGTTAATCTGGCGCAGGTGCGCGACAAACCGCTCGCGCTTCGCGCTCACGCCTTCCAGCACTTCCGCCGTATTGATAACGTCAAACGCCGCGCCCGCCACTGCGCAGGCCAGCGGATTACCGCCGTAGGTCGAGCCGTGAGAGCCCGGATGAAACGCGCTGGCTATCTCCTGGGTAGTCAGCACGGCGCTCACCGGGAATCCACCGCCCAGCGCTTTGGCGCTGGTGAGAATATCCGGCGTCACGCCGTAGCGCATGTAGGCAAATAGCTCGCCGGTGCGGCCCATGCCGCACTGCACTTCGTCGAACACCAGCAGCGCCTGGTGCTGGTCGCACAGCGCGCGCAGTCCCTGCAGGAACTCGGGGGTTGCCGCAGTTACGCCGCCTTCGCCCTGAATGGGCTCAACCACCACCGCGCAGGTGTGATCGTCCATGACCGCCTTCACTGCGTGCAGATCGTTAAAAGGCACGTGGACGATGTCGGCAGGCTTGGGCCCGAAGCCGTCAGAATATTTCGGCTGGCCGCCGACGGAGACGGTGAACAGCGAACGTCCATGAAACGCATTGTGGAAAGCGATAATTTTGCTTTTGTAAGGACTGTGGCGAGTTGCGGCATAGTGGCGCGCCAGCTTAAAAGCCGTTTCGTTAGCTTCGGTGCCGGAGTTCATAAACACCACCCGCTCGGCGAAGGTGGCGTCCACCAGCTTGCGCCCGAGGCGCAGGGCCGGTTCATTGGTGAAGACGTTACTGGTATGCCATAAGGTCTCACCCTGGGTTTTTAACGCCTCAACCAGCGCCGGATGGCAGTGGCCCAGCGCGGTGACGGCGATCCCGCCGGCAAAATCAATATACTCGTTGCCCTGCTGGTCCCAGATTCGGCTCCCCTTGCCCTTCACCGGAATAAACTCCGCCGGTGCATAAATGGGCAGGATCACTTCATCAAAGGTCGCACGGGTAATTTCAGCCTGCGGGATAGCCATAACAATCCTCTTGCATTTTCTTTGTGAGAAATTAATCACAAAATATGCATAAAAAATCAAATTATGGCAACAGGCAATTTACCGTTCGAGAAAGTTTCTTAACAGCGCGTGCCCCTGTTCGCTGAGAATGCTCTCCGGATGAAACTGAACGCCCTCCAGATCCCACTCGCGATGGCGAAGCCCCATGATCTCGCCGCTGTCGGCGCGGGCGGTAATTTCAAGACAGTCGGGAAGCGTGTCGGGATCGACAATCAGCGAATGGTAGCGGGTAACGATCAGGGGATTATTGAGGCCGTGAAACACGCCGCGCCCGCAGTGGGTAACCGGCGAGGTTTTGCCGTGCATCACCTTTGTCGCCCGCACCACCCGTGCACCCATCGCCTGGGCAATCGCCTGATGCCCGAGGCAAACCCCCAGAATCGGCGTTTTTCCGCTATAGCGGCGAATCACCTCCAGCGAAATGCCGGCATCGTCCGGCGTGCAGGGGCCGGGAGAAATAACGATTTTCGCCGGGGCCAGCGCGGCAATGTCCGCAAGGGTTATCTCATCGTTGCGGCGCACCAGCACGTCGGCACCCAGCTCGCAGAAGTACTGGTAAAGATTCCAGGTGAATGAATCGTAATTATCAATAAGCAGGATCATGGCGGCTCCGTAACGGCAAACCGCGCTATGTTACTCTGTTTCTGCTGCCGGTCTCACCACTTTAGTGAACAGCGCCACCAGCGGCTCCAGATCGCCCATCGCCCCGCTCTGATTCGCCTCGCTCCAGAGCTGCGGATCGATGCCGTCCCAGCTCAGCAGGTAGCCGGCGTGGATTGCCAGCTGTTCGAAAAAGATGCGCTGCGCTATACCATTGCCGATACGGAAAGGATGCAACATATTAATTTCGCAGTAGTAGTGCGCCAGCCGGGCGATAAACTCCGGCTGCTCCAGTCCGGCGAGATAGGCTTCCTCTTCGAGGTCCTGCATCAGCGCGTTGCCTTCTTCCTCAATACGCGGGAAGTGGCAGAAGCGGGTGTCGCCCTGATAAATATCGATTTCGCGAATTTTCCCCGCCCAGCTAAAAATATCCTGGTACAGCGCGTGATGAATCGCGCACAGGTACGGGAGGCCGCGCACCTGCGGCCCCAGCGGCAGGGTCGCAGCCCGCAGAGCGGTAATTTCGTAGGCGGCCTGCTCCAGGCGCTGCATCTGGCGGATCCCAAGCTGGTTTCTCAGTACGTCGATGCCGTTATAGAGGTAGGGGTCACGATCGTTGCCGTATTTATCGCTCATACTGGCCCCTTAACGCCTCAAGGCGCGCCAGCGCCTGCTCGCTGTCGAGGGTAATCAGCGGAGTCTCTGTCCCTTCCAGCCGGCGGCTGGCCTGAAAGTTGGCGCTGCGGGTTTGCTCCCACAGGCGGGATTTTTGCTTATCGGTGAGCTTTTTCATTGGACCTCCCTGACGGTTTCTGTTGCCCAAGTATAAGCAGCAATTGCAGGTTACGCAGGGAGAGCCAGACAGTGCGGGCGAAGACGCCCGCATGAGAAGAACTACGGCAGAACTTTTGCGGAGAGGATAACAACCGGCTTGGACGGCACATTCTGGAACGGGCCGACATCATGAGTGGCAACCTGAGAGATCTTATCGGCCACTTCCATACCTTTGACCACCTTGCCAAATACCGCATAGCCAAAATCACGCTGGCCGTGGTCGAGGAAAGCGTTGTCCGCAACGTTGATAAAGAACTGGCTGGTGGCGCTGTCTTTGTCGGCGGTGCGCGCCATGGAGATGGTGCCGCGGGTGTTGCGCAGACCGTTATCGGCTTCGTTCTTGATAGGCGGGTTCGGCTTCTTCTGCTGCATGTCGGTGTTAAAGCCGCCGCCCTGGATCATAAAGCCCGGAATGACGCGATGGAAGGTCGTGTTGTTGTAGAACCCGCTGTTAACGTAGCTGACGAAATTCTCAACGGATACAGGAGCTTTCTGGCTATTCAGTTCCAGCTCGATGTTGCCGGCAGAGGTAGTGAGCAGCACGTGGGGGTCCGCTTTCGCCGCCAGCGCCGCAGGCGTAACGGCCGACATAGTCAGTACAGCCGCGGCTGCAGCGAGGGTTAATTTGAACATGTAAATTCCTTAGACAGTGCGGATAAGATCGCGAATTGCCTGATTCTAAAAGGCGTTTGTTTTTCAAACCAGCCTTTTACTAAAGTTTACTTAGCAGACACAGTTTTTACTTATCACTGCGAAGCCTTATTTGTGATTCAAATCACACAAAAGGATTAATGATTTCACGAATTTCATAATAAACATTTCACCGCGTCACTCGAATGCATAAAATCTGCCCACCCGCGCGGCGGTACCGCGTTCTTCCTTGCAAACAGGCCAGTCATGACTAACAGCAACCGTATTAAGCTCACATGGATCAGCTTCTTCTCGTACGCGCTTACCGGCGCGCTGGTGATCGTCACCGGCATGGTAATGGGCAATATTGCCGATTATTTCCATATGCCGGTCTCAAGCATGAGCAACACCTTCACCTTTCTCAACGCCGGGATCCTAATCTCAATTTTTCTCAATGCGTGGCTGATGGAGATTGTGCCGCTGAAAACCCAGCTACGGTTTGGCTTTGTGCTGATGCTACTGGCCCTCGCCGGGCTGATGTTTAGCCACAGCCTGACGCTGTTCTCCGCCGCCATGTTCGTGCTGGGGCTGGTGAGCGGCATCACCATGTCCATCGGCACTTTTCTTATTACCCATATGTACGAGGGGCGGCAGCGCGGCGCGCGGCTGCTGTTTACCGACTCGTTTTTCAGCATGGCCGGCATGATCTTTCCGATGGTGGCGGCCTGGCTGCTGGCGCGCACCATTGAGTGGTACTGGGTCTACGCCTGCATTGGCATCATTTACCTGGCTATCTTTATCCTCACCTTCGGCTGTGAATTTCCGCTGCTGGGCAAAAAAGCCGCGCAGCCGGATGTGCCGCAGGTGAAAGAAAAGTGGGGCGTTGGCGTACTGTTCCTGTCCGTTGCCGCGCTGTGCTACATCCTCGGCCAGCTGGGCTTTATCTCCTGGGTACCGCAGTACGCACAGGGACTGGGCATGAGCCTCGGCGACGCCGGCAAGCTGGTAAGCGACTTCTGGATGTCTTACATGGTGGGGATGTGGGTGTTCAGCTTCGCGCTGCGCTTCTTCGATCTGCAGCGCATTTTGACCGGGCTGGCGGGACTGGCCGCCGTGCTGATGTACCTGTTTATTCACGGCGCGCCGGAGCACATGGCGTGGTACATTCTGGCGCTGGGCTTCTTTTCCAGCGCCATTTATACCTCAATCATCACGCTGGGCTCGCTGCAAACCCGCGTGGCCTCGCCGAAGCTGGTTAACTTCGTCCTGACCTGCGGGACCATCGGCACCATGCTGACCTTTGTGGTTACCGCGCCCATTGTGGCCGCTTACGGCACCAAACCCGCCCTGATGACCGCCAACGGCCTGTATGCCGTGGTCTTCGTGATGTGCTTCGCGCTGGGCTTTGTGAGCCGCCACCGCCAGCATAACGCGGCGCCAGCGGCACACTAAATACCCGGGCCCCTTTACTCCTGCGTGAAGGGGCTATTGCGGGTGAAGAAAAGCTCCTCGCCGCCGCTATCCGTCTGTACCCACGTCTGGGCCAGTTGGGTGGTGGCGATAACCCGGCCCTGACGAATTGACCAGCGCACCGGCACCTGGCAGCGCACCGCTTCGAAACCGTTCTCCGCCGGCAGGATCACCAGGTTCGCCACTTTCCCTTCCTCAATACCGTAGTCGTCCACGCCGAAGGTACGGGCGCTGTTGTGGGTAATCAGGTTCAGACCGTCGTTAATCTGCTGATAACCCATCAGCTGGCACACGTGCAGCCCCATATGCAGCACTTGCAGCATGTTGCCGGTACCGAGCGGATACCAGGGATCGAACACATCATCGTGGCCGAAGCAGACGTTAATCCCGGCATTCATCAGCTCTTTCACCCGGGTAATGCCGCGGCGCTTTGGATAATCGTCAAAGCGACCCTGCAAGTGGATATTCACCAGCGGGTTAGCGACAAAGTTGATGCCCGACATCTTCAGCAAGCGGAAAAGACGCGACGTGTAGGCGCCGTTATAGGAGTGCATGGCGGTAGTGTGGCTGGCGGTGACCCGGTGGCCGATACCCTCTTTCAGCGCCAGCGCCGCAACGGTTTCCACAAAACGCGACTGCTCGTCGTCGATCTCATCGCAGTGGATGTCCAGCGGGCGGTCGTACTTTTTCGCCAGCGCAAACGCGATATGCAGCGACTCAACGCCGTACTCGCGGGTGAATTCAAAGTGCGGGATCGCGCCGACCACGTCCGCGCCGAGCTCCAGCGCTTTCTCCAGCAGCGCCGCGCCGTTCGGATAGGAGAGAATGCCCTCCTGCGGAAACGCCACAATCTGTAGTTCAACCCACGGCGCCACTTCGGCTTTCACCTCCAGCATCGCTTTTAGCGCGGTCAGCGTCGGATCCGACACGTCGACGTGGGTACGCACAAACTGAATACCGTTGGCGATTTGCCACTTCAGGGTTTTCCACGCCCGCGCCTTCACATCCTCGTGGGTGAGCATCGCCTTGCGCTCGGCCCAGCGTTCAATACCCTCAAACAGCGTGCCGGACTGGTTCCAGTTCGGCTCACCGGCGGTCTGAGTGGTGTCCAGGTGAATATGGGGCTCGATAAACGGCGGGATCGCCAGACCACCGCGGGCGTTGAGGATTTCGGCACTCTCATGACGGCTTTCACCCATTGGCGCGATGCTGTGAAAACGCCCTTCCTCGATACCGAGCTGCCATAAACCTTCGCGTCCCGGCAGCCGGACGTTTTCAATAAACCAAAGTGGTGTCGAACTCATTATTTGTCTCCAGTCTCTTTCAATCTCAGCGCTGACGCTCGTGCAGCTCAAAGCGCTCAATTTGTCTAAAAAAGCGTCAGAAATAAAAGTGGTGTTAATTCCGTAAGTTACAAAAACACTTCTAAATCAATCATATACTCATTAAGTGGTAGGTCTGGTCGAAATTGATGCACATCAATAAACCCCGTAGCTGAATCGTTAAGGTAAGCAGTAATAGAAAAGAAATCGAGGCAAAAATGAGCAAAGTCAGACTCGCTATTATCGGTAACGGCATGGTCGGCCACCGCTTTATTGAAGATCTTATCGATAAAGCGCCTGCCGATGGGTTCGATATTACCGTTTTTTGTGAAGAACCCCGCATCGCCTATGACCGCGTGCATCTGTCATCCTACTTCTCTCACCATACCGCAGAAGAGCTCTCCCTGGTACGGGAAGGTTTTTACGAAAAGCACGGCATCAAAGTGCTGGTGGGCGAGCGCGCTATCACCATCAACCGCCAGGAGAAGGTTATCCACTCCAGCGCCGGGCGGACCGTATTCTACGACAAATTGATCATGGCAACCGGATCCTATCCGTGGATCCCGCCAATTAAAGGCTCTGACACGCAGGACTGCTTCGTTTACCGCACCATTGAAGATCTCAACGCCATTGAAGCCTGCGCCCGCCGCAGCAAGCGCGGCGCGGTGGTCGGCGGCGGCCTGCTGGGCCTTGAAGCCGCGGGTGCCCTGAAAAACCTCGGTGTAGAAACCCACGTTATCGAATTCGCGCCGATGCTGATGGCCGAACAGCTGGACCAGATGGGTGGCGAGCAGCTCAAGCGCAAAATTGAAAGCATGGGCGTGCGGGTACACACCCGCAAAAACACGCAAGAGATTGTCCAGCAGGGCAGCGAAGCGCGCAAAACCATGCGCTTTGCCGACGGCAGCGAGCTGGAAGTGGACTTCATCGTCTTCTCAACCGGCATCCGCCCGCGCGATAAGCTGGCTACCCAGTGCGGACTGGCCACCGGCCAGCGCGGCGGGATTATGGTTAACGACCGCTGCCAGACGTCCGACCCTGACATCTACGCCATCGGCGAGTGCGCCAACTGGAACAACCACGTATACGGTCTTGTCGCACCGGGCTACAAAATGGCGCAGGTTGCCGTCGACCACATTCTCGGCAATGAAAACGTCTTTGAAGGTGCCGATCTCAGCGCCAAGCTGAAGCTGTTGGGCGTGGACGTAGGCGGTATCGGCGACGCGCACGGCCGCACGCCGGGCGCGCGCAGCTACGTCTATCTTGATGAAAGAAGCGAAACCTACAAGCGCCTGATCGTTAGCGCCGACAACAAAACGCTGCTCGGCGCCGTACTGGTAGGCGACACCACCGACTTCGGTAACCTGCTGCAGCTGGTGCTGAACGCCATTGAGCTGCCGGAGAACCCGGACTCGCTGATCCTGCCTGCCCATGCGGCGGGCGGTAAACCGGCGATTGGCGTCGACAAACTGCCGGACAGCGCGCAGATCTGCTCCTGTTTTGACGTGACCAAAGGCGATCTGATTAGCGCCATCAACAAGGGCTGCCACACCGTCGCGGCGCTGAAAGCCGAAACCAAAGCCGGCACCGGCTGCGGCGGCTGCATCCCGCTGGTAACCCAGGTACTGAACGCCGAGCTGGCAAAACAGGGCATCGAAGTTAACAGCAACCTGTGCGAACACTTTGCCTGGTCGCGCCAGGAGCTGTACCACCTGATCCGCGTCGAGGGCATTAAAACCTTTGACGAGCTGCTGCAAAAGCACGGCCAGGGCTACGGCTGTGAAGTCTGTAAACCTACCGTGGGTTCGCTGCTGGCCTCCTGCTGGAACGAATATGTTCTGAAGCCGGAAAATGTGGCGCTGCAGGATACCAACGATAACTTCCTCGCCAATATCCAGAAAGACGGCACCTATTCGGTGATCCCGCGCTCGGCGGGGGGTGAAATTACCCCGGAAGGGCTGATGACCGTGGGGCGCATCGCGCGCGAGTTTAATCTGTACACCAAAATCACCGGCTCCCAGCGTATCGGCCTGTTCGGCGCGCAGAAAGACGATCTGCCGGAAATCTGGCGCCAGCTTATTGATGCCGGTTTTGAAACCGGACACGCCTATGCCAAAGCGCTGCGGATGGCGAAAACCTGCGTCGGCAGCACCTGGTGCCGCTACGGCGTGGGCGACAGCGTGGGCTTCGGCGTCGAGCTGGAAAACCGCTACAAGGGCATCCGCACGCCGCACAAAATGAAGTTCGGCGTTTCGGGCTGCACCCGTGAATGTGCCGAAGCGCAGGGTAAAGACGTCGGCATTATCGCTACCGAGAAAGGCTGGAACCTGTATGTGTGCGGCAACGGCGGGATGAAGCCGCGCCACGCCGACCTGCTGGCGGCCGATCTGGATCGCGATACGCTTATCGCCTATCTCGACCGCTTCATGATGTTCTACATCCGCACCGCCGATAAACTCACCCGCACCGCGCCGTGGCTGGAAAACCTGGAGGGCGGCATCGACTATCTGAAAGCGGTCATTATCGACGATAAGCTTGGTCTTAACGCTCAGCTGGAAGAAGAGATGGCCCGCCTGCGCGCCGCCTTCGCCTGCGAGTGGACCGAAACCGTGAATCATCCGGCAGCGCAGGGACGCTTCAAACACTTTATCAACAGCGACCAGCGCGATCCCAACGTGCAGATCGTCCCTGAACGTGAACAGCATCGCCCGGCCACGCCCTACGAGCGTATCCCGGTGACGCTGGTGGAGGAAAACGTATGAACCAGTGGGTAGATATCTGCAACATCGATGCGATTTTACCGGCAACGGGCGTCTGCGCCCTGCTTGGCAATAAGCAGGTGGCCATCTTCCGGCCCTATCACGACGATCGGGTGTACGCCATCAGCAACGTCGATCCGTTCTTTGAATCCAGCGTGCTTTCCCGCGGGCTGATCGCCGAACACGACGGCGAGCTGTGGGTTGCCAGCCCGCTGAAGAAACAGCGCTTTCGCCTGAGCGACGGCCTGTGCATGGAAGACGCCAGCCACTCCGTGTCACATTTCGATGTGCGCGTTAAGGACGGTCAGGTACAATTAAAAGCCTGATCCCCCGCCGGCGGCGCTCTGCCGCCGGCGTTGCTTCCACCGCCTGAGAGAACGCTTCCCATGGACCACCTTCCCATTTTCTGCCAGCTGCGCAACCGCGACTGCCTGCTCGTCGGCGGCGGTGATGTCGCCGAGCGCAAAGCCCGCCTGCTGCTGGATGCCGGCGCTCGCCTGACGGTTAACGCGCTGGCGTTCGCGCCGCAGTTTCAGGTCTGGGCCAGCGCCGGTATGCTAACGCTGGTGGAAGGGGCCTTCGACGAGGCGCTGCTGGATAAAAGCTGGCTGGTGATTGCCGCCACCGATGACGACGGGGTCAACAACCGGGTGAGCGAGGCCGCCGAGCGGCGGCGCATCTTCTGCAACGTGGTGGACGCGCCGAAGCAGGCCAGCTTTATCATGCCGTCAATCATTGACCGTTCGCCGCTGATGGTGGCCGTCTCTTCCGGTGGCACCTCGCCGGTGCTGGCGCGCCTGCTGCGCGAAAAGCTGGAGGCGATTTTGCCTCAGCATCTCGGGCAGGTGGCCGCTTACGCCGGCAAGCTGCGGGCGCGGGTGAAGCAGACCTTCGCCAGCGTCAGCGAGCGCCGCCGCTTCTGGGAAAAGTTCTTCGTTAACGACCGGCTTGCCCAGTCGCTGGCGAACCAGGACGCGCAGGCAGTTACTGACACTACCGAGCAGCTACTTAGCGAGCCGCTGGAACACCGCGGCGAAGTGGTGCTGGTAGGCGCCGGGCCGGGAGATGCCGGGCTGCTGACGCTAAAAGGGCTGCAGCAAATTCAGCAGGCCGACATCGTGGTCTACGATCGTCTGGTTTCCGATGAGATCATGAACCTGGTGCGCCGCGACGCTGACCGGGTTTTCGTCGGCAAGCGTGCCGGCTACCACTGCGTGCCCCAGGAGGAGATTAACCAGATCCTGCTGCGGGAAGCGCAGAAGGGCAAGCGCGTGGTACGTCTGAAGGGCGGCGATCCGTTTATCTTCGGGCGGGGCGGCGAGGAGCTGGAGACCTTATGCGAGGCGGGCATTCCCTTCTCCGTGGTCCCGGGTATCACCGCAGCCTCCGGCTGCTCCGCCTACGCGGGTATTCCCCTGACCCACCGGGATTATGCCCAGAGCGTGCGGCTGGTTACCGGCCACTTGAAAACCGGCAGCGAGCTGGGCTGGCAAAATCTGGCCGCCGATAAGCAGACGCTGGTGTTCTATATGGGGCTTAACCAGGCAACGACCATCGCCGAAAAGCTGATGGAGCACGGTATGTCGGCGGAGATGCCGGTAGCGCTGGTGGAAAACGGCACGGCGATAAAGCAGCGCGTGGTGGCGGGCACGTTACGGGAGCTGGGCGCGCTGGCGCAGCAGGTAGAGAGTCCGTCGCTGATTATTGTCGGGCCGGTAGTGGCCCTGCGGGATAAGCTGAACTGGTTTTCAAACCACTAGCGAGCAGTTTCAGGAAATGCGCTGCCGGGCGAGAGCCGTCCGGCAGCTTAACAGGATTACGGACGGGCCACGAAACCGATGGCCTCGTACACCGCGCTCAGGGTTTTCGACGCCTGCGCGCTGGCTTTTTCCGCCCCCTCTTTCATCACCTTCTGCAGGAAAGCTTCATCGCCGCGATAGCGGTTAAAGCGCTCCTGAATATCCGTCAGCATGCCGGCAACCGCCTCGGCGACTTCACCCTTCAGGTGGCCGTACATCTTGCCGTCGAAGTGCTGCTCAAGTTCCGCAATGCTCTGGCCGGTAACGCCGGAGAGGATATCCAGCAGGTTAGAAACGCCCGCTTTGTTTTTCAGATCGTAGCGCACCACCGGCGGCTCGTCGGAATCAGTCACCGCACGCTTAATTTTCTTCACCACCGCTTTCGGATCTTCCAGCAGGCCGATAACGTTGTTGCGGTTATCGTCGGACTTGGACATCTTCTTGGTCGGCTCAAGCAGGGACATTACGCGCGCGCCGGATTTCGGAATGAACGGTTCCGGCACTGTGAAAATATCACCGTAGATGGCGTTAAAGCGCTGGGCGATATCGCGGCTCAGCTCCAGGTGCTGCTTCTGATCTTCACCAACCGGTACCTGCGTGGTCTGGTACAGCAGAATATCTGCCGCCATCAGCACCGGATAGTCAAACAGGCCGGCGTTGATGTTTTCCGCGTAGCGGGAGGATTTGTCTTTGAACTGGGTCATACGGCTCAGCTCGCCGAAGTAGGTATAGCAGTTCAGCGCCCAGCCGAGCTGCGCGTGCTCGGGCACGTGCGACTGTACGAAAATGGTGCTCTTCTCAGGATCGATACCACAGGCCAGGTACAGCGCCAGCGTATCCAGCGTTGCTTTACGCAGCGCGACGGGATCCTGACGCACGGTGATGGCGTGCTGGTCGACGATGCAGTAAATGCAGTGATAGTCATCCTGCATGCTCACCCACTGACGCAGCGCACCCATGTAGTTGCCAATGGTTAATTCACCGGACGGCTGTGCGCCACTGAAAACGATGGGTTTAGTCATGATTCACTTCCTGAGTTTCACTTTTCGCGAGCCCGAGCGCGGGCATTAAGTCATCAAATCGATCGAAAACGACGTCCGGATTGCTGTCGGCAATCGCTTCGCCATAGTTATAGCCGTAGGTCAGTCCCACGGAGCGGCATCCCGCCGCCGCCGCCGCCTGAATGTCATTGCGGGAATCACCCACAAACAGCAGCGCGTCCGGCGCGACGGAAAGGCGTTCGGCCATCAGAAGCAGCGGCTCCGGATGCGGTTTTTTATTCTGCACGTCATCGCCGCCGATAACCACGGAAAAATAATGGTCAATACCGAGAGCAGCCAGAATAGGTGCAACGAACGGCGTCGGCTTGTTGGTTACCACGCCGAGCGGAATGCCTTTATCGTGCAGGGCCGCGAGAGTATCCGCCACTGCCGGGAACAGATAGCTGCCCTCTTCGGCGAACTCCGCGTAGTACTTGTCGAACAGCCTGCGCAGCATGCGCTGCTGCTCTTCCTGCGGGATATCCGCGGTATCAACGGCAGGCTTGCCGGACGCCGCACGCTGGCTGGCCCGCTCCTGCAGAGACCAGCTCAGGGCCCGCTGCATCAGCACGTCGGCACCGTTGCCAATCCAGGTCACGACGCGATCTTCCCCGGCTGTGGGCAGTTCCAGGGCGTACAGCGCGCTGTCTACTGCCGCCGTCAGGCCCGGCGCGCTGTCCACCAGCGTACCGTCGAGATCAAAAGCTACGCCGCGAGTGGTGGTTAAATCAGTCATGGCTCACCTTCGCCAGCTCGCTGCGCATTTCGTCAATCACAGTTTTGTAGTCCGGCTGGTCGAAGATGGCCGAGCCGGCCACGAACATATCCGCGCCCGCCGCGGCAATATCGTGAATGTTGCTGACCTTCACGCCGCCGTCCACTTCCAGGCGAATGTCGTAGCCAGAAGCGTCAATGCGGCGGCGGACTTCGCGCAGCTTGTCCAGCGTGTGCGGGATAAATGACTGTCCGCCGAAGCCCGGGTTAACCGACATCAGCAGAATGACGTCGAGCTTGTCCATCACGTAATCGAGATAGCTCAGGGGCGTTGCCGGGTTGAAGACCAGCCCGGCCTTACAGCCGTGCTCTTTAATCAGCTGCAGTGAGCGGTCAATGTGCTCGGAGGCTTCGGGATGGAAAGTGATAATGCTGGCGCCGGCGGCGGCAAAGTCCGGAATGATGCGATCGACAGGTTTTACCATCAGGTGTACGTCAATCGGCGCGGTAATGCCGTAGCCGCGCAGCGCCTTCAGCACCATCGGGCCCATGGTCAGATTCGGTACATAGTGGTTGTCCATGACGTCGAAGTGAACGACGTCGCCGCCTGCGGCCAGCGCTTTCGCGGTATCTTCACCCAAGCGGGCAAAATCGGCCGACAGAATTGAAGGGGCAATCAAATACTGTTTCATCCGCATCTCCTTGAAAACGATTATTTGGTGGCGGGGCGATAGAGCGCCAGCAGTTCATCCACCTTTTTACGCGTGCCGCCGTTGCTGCTGATGCTGCGGCGAACTTTAACTTTGACCTGCTTATCAGCCGCTTTGTACCACTCGCGGGTATCCGGCGTGTCGTGATTCGAAATTAACACCGGGATCTGCTGGCTTACCAGCTTTTCCGCAAGCTCCGCCAGATGTGCCTGCTGTTTAGGGCTGAAGCTGTTGGTGTGGTAGGCCGTGAAATTCGCGGTCGCGGAAAGCGGCGCGTAGGGCGGATCGCAATACACTACCGAACCATCATCCGCCAGCGCCATGCACTCCTCATAGGACATGCAGTGGAACTCGGCGTGCTGCGCCCTTTCGGCAAAATGGTTAAGCTCCGCCTCCGGGAAGTAAGGCTTCTTATAACGGCCAAACGGCACGTTAAACTCCCCTTTCAGGTTATAGCGGCACAGGCCGTTGTACCCGTGGCGGTTGAGGTACAAAAACAGCACCGCGCGCCTGAGCGGCTCCCGGCACTGGTTAAATTCGTCCCGCAGCAGATAATAGGCTTCGGCGCAGTTATTTTCGGCGACAAACATTGCGCTGGCGGCGCCGATGTATTCTGCAGTACGGGTTTTGACGATGTTATACAAATCGATCAGATCGCTATTAATATCCGCGAGAATGTAGCGGGAATAGCGGGTATTGAGGAATACGGAACCGGCCCCGACGAAGGGCTCGATAAGACACTCGCCTTTCGGCAGATGTTTTTCAATATCGTTAAGCAGCGGAAATTTTCCCCCTGCCCATTTCAAAAAAGCGCGATTTTTTTTCATGCTGTCTGACTGCTTACACTTTCTCTGGCTGCGAAGAAATGGCTCCGACAGCATCCTGCGCTTAAAACACAAAGCCGCCCGGCAGCCGGGCGGCGGTGTTAATTACTTAAGATCGGACTGAACCTGGCGAACCGGCTTGGCCCACGGGTTCTTCGCCTGCACGTCGGCCGGCAGTGAAGAGACAGCGCGCTTGGCGTCATCCTTGGTGGCATAAACGCCGCTGACCAGGACATACCACGGCTGACCGTTGCGGGTGGTCTGATAGACAACGTAGTTTTTCACGTTCTCTTTCTTCGCCCAGCCGTTCAGGTTGTCATAGTTTGACGAGCTGCTCAGCTGCAGGGTGTAGTGGCTTGACGGCGCAGACTTCAGCGCGCCGATATCGCCGGTACCTTTGCTGGCAGTAGATGCCGCTGCGGTAGAAGTTGCCGCCGGCTGGGCTGCTTTCGCCTGGCTGGTCGCCGCCGGTTTAGTCGTTTCTGCTGGCTTAGCCGCCTCCGCCGCTTTCGCAGTTTGGGTCGGTTTCGCTGCTTCCACTTTAGCCGGCGTGTGGACTACCGCGGCGGGCTCGCTGCGCTTAGGCTGCTCGACGCGCTTCTGCGGCTCGGTGCGCTTAGGCTCGGTTCTGGTGACAGCCTGCGGCTTGCTCTGCGGTTTAGACTCGACAACTGAATGCCTGCGCTCGGTACGCGGTGCGGCTTCTGCGGTTTCAGTATTGCGGGCAGGCTGATGCTGCGCGCTGCCGCCGAGAATCGGCGCAACGGTAGCCGGCTCAGTCGGCAGCGTGGAGTTGGCTACCGCGCTGTCCACCTGACCCTGCTGCTGGGTCAGCGCATTGTTCAGGTCGCCCTGCACCTCTACACGCTGCTGGCCCTGAGGCGCTGCCGCGCTCTGGCTACCGTCCGCAGGCGTGGAGGCAATCGGCGGTACGGAAACGTCCTGCGGCTGATTGCTCGCCGTCTGGCCGTTAGCATCCTGCGTCTGGTTTGCCGGGGTGCTGCCCGGTGCCGGCTGGGCGCCGTTGGCCTGATTAGCAGCCGCATCACCGCCGTTGTTAAGGTCGATATTACGCTCGCCGCCGGATGCCTGATTGCTGCTGGACGGTGCAGAAGGTGATTTCAGCGCAGAACCGATACCGATGATAAGAACCAGCAGGACCAGGATCCCCAGGCCCATCATCAGATACTGGCGCGAAGCGGGCTTGGCTGCCGGCGCTTTTTTGCGCTTGCGCGGACGACGCTCTACCTGCTCGTCGTCGGCATCGTAACTCTCTTCGTCCTGCACATCGCTGGCTTTACTGCCGCGGGCCGGACGGCGATCGTCATCAAGATCGACGTCGTCAAAATTGATTTGCCGATCGTTGTCGCGATCGTTGGATTGACGAGAACGACCCGTGCGGCGATCGCTGGGATCGGGTTTCATCTCGTCTTCTGGTTTAAATTCATCCATTTAACACCCCACTAAAAGGCTTATGCCGGTTACGGTTGCATATCGCCTGAATCTGTATTGCCGCAAAGAATGCGGCCTGACCTTTTTTTGCGCATCGCCACACGACGGGCGTGGCGGCGTCCGGGTTGATTACTTCTGCTGACAATCGTTGATCGCGCCCAGCACCACATCATGTGCCACGCCGCCGCGTACCTCACTTTTGCCAATTGCTAACGGAAGCACCAGACGCATCTTCCCGGCCAGAACCTTTTTATCGCGCATCATGTGCGGAATATACGCCTCTGCGGACATCTCGCGCGGGCCCGCGACGGGCAGCTTCGCCCGCTCAAGCAGGGTAATAATGCGCTGAGTATCCTGAGACGAAAACTGCCCCAGCCGCTCTGCGGCCCGGGCAGCCATTACCATACCGGCCGCAACGGCTTCACCGTGCAGCCAGTTACCGTATCCCATCTCTGCTTCAATGGCGTGACCGAAGGTGTGCCCCAGATTGAGTAAAGCACGCACGCCGGTTTCGCGCTCGTCTGCGGCAACAACATCGGCTTTCAGCTCGCAGCAGCGGCGAATGCAGTAAGCCATCGCTTTCTCATCCAGCGCTAAAAGAGCATCAATGTTGTTTTCAAGCCATTCGAAGAAGCGGGCATCAAGGATGATGCCGTATTTGATAACCTCGGCGAGGCCGGAGGAGAGCTCGCGGGCGGGCAGCGTTTTGAGGCAGTCGAGATCGACCACCACCGAGACCGGCTGCCAGAACGCGCCAATCATATTTTTGCCCAGCGGATGATTAACCGCTGTTTTGCCGCCTACAGAAGAGTCAACCTGTGAGAGCAGCGTGGTCGGCACCTGAATAAAGCGCACCCCGCGCTGGTAGCTCGCAGCAGCAAAACCGGTTAAATCACCGATAACGCCGCCACCAAGCGCGATAAGCGTGGTATCCCGGCCGTGGGGTTTTTTAAGCAGGGCGGTGAAGACGTTATCCATCACCGACAGCGTTTTATACTGCTCGCCATCAGGAAGGATTACGCTGTCAACAATGACGCCAGCCTGTTCAAGCCGGGACTTAACCTTATCAAGGTAGATCGGCGCCAGCGTTTCGTTGGTAACCAGCATCACCTGTTCGCCGGACTTCAGGGGCTGAAAGGAAGCCGGATCGTCAAACAAACCAGCGGCGATAGTAATCGGGTAACTACGTTCCCCGAGAGTTACTGTGAGCCTCTCCATAACGCAACATCCACCTTGGTTACTTGAATTCGCTGACGTACCCCGATGCTGCCAGAATCAGTTGCTTTCCAGCATATGAATAATCTGGTTCGCCACCACTTTTGCACTTTGATCGTCGGTACGAATAGTCACATCTGCAATCTCTTCATAGAGCGGATTGCGTTCGCCGGCCAGTGCTTCGAGCACTTCGCGCGGCGGCGTTTCCACCTGAAGCAGCGGACGCTTCTTATCACGCTGGGTACGCGCCAGCTGTTTTTCGATAGTAGTTTCCAGATACACCACAACGCCGCGGGCGGAGAGGCGGTTACGCGTTTCGCGGGATTTCACTGAGCCGCCGCCGGTAGCCAGAACAATACCCTGCTTTTCCGTCAGCTCGTTGATGATTTTTTCTTCACGATCGCGGAAACCGTCTTCGCCTTCAACATCGAAGACCCAGCCCACGTCTGCGCCCGTGCGTTTTTCTATTTCTTGATCAGAATCGTAGAATTCCATGTTGAGCTGCTGGGCCAGCTGGCGCCCAATGGTGCTTTTGCCGGCACCCATAGGCCCAACCAGAAAGATATTGCGTTTCTCTGCCATTTTTTAGGTACTACTAAGACGATTTGTTAATAATACATCCGCGCCGTAGACATGCGAGCGACGCCGGACATGAACTGAAACCTCATTTGCGATAGTGCGAGAGTCAGATCGGAAATTATCTCAGTAGTCCGCCGGGTTTGGCAACTTTATTCATCACGACCCTACGAGAGCACCGACTCTCAAATCGGTACTCCTTGTATGCTAAATCTGGCGTCACGTCAAACTCCTGAAACGAGTTAAGCCAGAAAAATCACCGCCTCAGAGGCTATTGGGCGGAAATAATGCGCGGGGTAATGAACACCACCAGTTCCCGCCTTTCCCGGTCTTTACCATCGTGACGAAACAGCGCCCCCAGCAGCGGAATGTTTCCCAGCAGCGGGACGCTGTCGCGGGAAAGTTTGTTCTTTTGCGAGAAGATACCGCCCAATGCCAGCGTTTCGCCGCTGTTAAGCTCAACCTGTGTTTCAATCTCTTGTTTATCAATAGCAAGCACTTCCCCGCCCGCCTGCTGCAGCATTTGTCCGGGCATATCCTCGGTGATGCGCAGCTTGAGGCGAACGCGGTTACGCTGTAGCACGGTCGGCGTAACTTCCATACCTAAAACAGCTTCTTTGAACTGCACGGACGTGGCGCCGCTCTCGCCGCTGGAAACCTGGTAGGGAATTTCGCTACCCTGCTTGATGCTGGCGGGCTGCAGATGCGAGGCAATCAGGCGCGGGCTGGCAATAATCTCCAGCTGATGCTTGCGTTCCAGCGCGCTCAGCTCCAGCTCAAGCAGACGCCCGCCCAGCCTGCCCAATGTGAATCCTGTTCGCGTCTGCGCATCGGGTACCGCAAGATTGACGTCCAGAGACGAGGGCTGACCTTTTCCCGGAGCCGACTGCGCATCCCCGAGCGCCCATTTAACGCCGAGTTCGCGCAGGCTTTTCTCATTAATGGTCACGATAAAGGCGCTAAGGGCTACCTGACCCACCGGGAGATCCATCTCCTGGATCCAGGCCAGCAGCTCGGGCAGATGCCGGGCGTCGTCGCGGATAAGCAGCCGGTTAGTGCGCAAGTCCGCCGTCAGCGTGCCTCTTGGGCCCAGCAACTTTTCACCCGCCTTTGCCAGCTCGGCCGCGTCCGCATGGTGCAGCGGCACGCTTTGCGCTTTAAGCGGCCGGGACTTCTGCTGCTTCTGCCGCGCTTCTTCACGGCGGGCCTCTTTTTCCGCCAGCCTGGCGCTGCTGTAGATATAGAGTACCTGGCCCTGGTTTTCCGAAATGAGCCCGGCGCTATTTAAAACGGCCTGCAGCGCCAGCGGCCAGGGCAGATTATTCAGCTGCAGCGAGAGGTTGCCCCGTACCTCTGGCGCAATAATGATGTTTCTGTCGGCTAAGTCCGCCAGCGCCTGCAGCACCTGGACTACGGGAACCTCATCAACGCTCAGCGTCACGGGTTTCGCTTTCTCTTTCGCTATCGTCATAAATGAGACGAGCAGCAGCACGCCCGCCAGCACTTTTCTGTTCATTGCGTTTCGGTCCCTCTTTTTGCCAGTGCCACGACGGCGTTTCGCAACCCTCGTTAAGCGCTATCTCCAGCCGATCCGGAGCTATCTTCAGCACTTTTCGCCCGCCCTCCAGCGGCATTCCTTCCTTTACTCTGCGCCACTGCCCGGCGGCGTTTTGCACGAATCCCGTCTGCTGCGGCGCCATTCCCAGCGCACCGCCGTAGCGCCAGCGGGAAAGCTCTGCTTTACGGCAGCGGTCTTCCGGCGGGCGAAAAGGATCGCGCATGGCGGTGAGCGTCGGGAGCAGCAGCATCAGCAGCAGCGCAATACGCCGTTCAGCGGTCATCGGCGATCTCCAGCTGCAGGCTGATGCCGAGCTTTTCCGACTGCGGCGCAATACTGAACGCGAAGATCGCGGTATCGCTGCGCGCCAGCAGGGGAAACAGTCCTGGAATACTCGCCCATCCGCTCTCCAGCTTCAGCTCTCCGCCCCGCGCGTCCGGCTGCCAGCTCACCAGCTGAGCACCTGCCGCCTGCATATTCAGCGGCGAAAAAGACTCAGCGCCCGGTAACGCAACAGGTGCCAGCTGACTGCGCAGCGTTAAAAGCTGACGCCATTCGGGCCTGGATTCAGGCTTCGCAGCCGGCGGAACAGAATATGACGCCAGCCCGGCGAACAGCGTCGCCAGCAGCACAGCTATCCAGCAGGCCCAGCGGGCCGCTGCGGAGAGTCCGCACCAGCGGTCAATCAGCGCCAGGCTCACGGGGCGCCTCTTCCAGCCGATAGTTGAATGCCCATCGCCCTTCGGTATCCCGCCGCACGGGGCCCGCGGTGATGGTGCGGTATCCAGGCAGCGCTTTCAGGGCATCTTCAAGCGCCGACAGCGTGACGACCCGCGCGGTCAGACCGTGAAGTTCCAGCGTGCTCCCCTGCCATCGCAGCGCGGTCAGCCAGGCATCCTCGGGAAGCGCCTGCGCCAGGGCGGTAAGTCCGGCCTGCCAGCGCCCGGTCCACACGCGCTGCTGCAGGCGCAGCTGCAGGCTCTCCTGCTGCTTGAGACTTTCCCGCAGCAGGCGTTCGCGCCCGGCAAACGCCTGCAGGCGCGCCGCGTCGGCGAGGCTGTAAATCTCAGACAGCGCCTGACCCTGCACCCGCGCCGCGTGACCGCGCAGCAGCAAGACCAGCGACAGCAGCGGCAGCGCGGCAAACATCACTCCCCAGAAACGCAGGGCCTTCAGGCGCTGGATTTGCCGCCAGGGCAGCAGATTAACCGGCGGCGGCATCGCGGTGCCCTCCGAGCGCCAGCGCCAGGGCAATGGTAAATGTGTCGCCGTTTACCGGCAGCGGTGGCTGAAGCTGGCTCAGGCAGTGCCAGGGATCGAAGTCGTTAATGCCGCTGCCGCAGACTACCGAGCCTGGCGCCGGATGATCTGCGCAGCCCCACTCTTCTCCGGCGGCCCACAGCCAGCGATCCCCGTCGAACCAGCTCACCCCGCCAGCGCCGTCCGGCAGCCAGGGCAAAAATGCCAGCAGCGCGCTGGCATCCGGCGTTACGGCGGCAAGATTAAGTCCGGCATCTTTTGCCATTTTCCGCAGCCGCAGCACGTCCTGCTGCCGGGCGGCGGTCACCTGAAAACCACCCCTGGTCGCCTGGCAATAGTCAAACGCCAGAGACGCCTCCGCCATTTCAAGCTGCTGCGCCATGCTGCTGATTATCCACTGCGCCTGCTCGCTGTCCCGCAGGACAAGCCCGGGCGCCGGCAGCACTTTCCTGAGCGTTCCACCTGCCGGAAGCGCAACCGCTATCCGATGCTGGACGGGCATTTCCCGCCGCCACTTGCGCAGCGTCGCGGTTCTGTCAGCATCGGTCGAGTCCGGCGTCAGCGCCTGCTGCCACCATCGGCGCAGCGCCCAGCCGCCGCGCGCCTGCTGCAATGCGATGCAAACCATTGCGTCATCCTGAATATGTAAACCTGCCTGCCAGTAGCGGTAAGTCATTATTACGATCTCCTTATCCTTCAAACCATTCCGGCTGTATCAATGCTCCTGGCTTGCCTTTATACTACCGCCCGCTTGTTTATAAACTGCCCAATTGACACGATGTGAGAAATTCCCGGTGAAGTTCGTAAAGTATTTATTCATCCTTGCAGTCTGTTGCATTCTGCTGGGAGCAGGCTCGATCTACGGCCTCTACAAGTTTATTGAGCCCCAGCTGCCCGACGTGGCGACGCTCAAAGACGTGCGCCTGCAAATCCCGATGCAGGTTTACAGCGCCGACGGCGAGCTTATTGCGCAATATGGTGAGAAGCGGCGCATTCCGGTTACCCTCGCGCAAATGCCGCCGGCGCTGGTGAAAGCGTTTATCGCCACGGAAGACAGCCGCTTCTACGAGCACCACGGCGTTGACCCGGTCGGTATTTTCCGCGCCGCCAGCATTGCACTTTTTTCCGGCCACGCGTCGCAGGGGGCCAGCACCATTACCCAGCAGCTGGCGCGTAACTTCTTCCTGAGTCCGGAAAAAACCCTCACGCGTAAAATCAAAGAAGTTTTTCTGGCTATTCGCATTGAGCAGCTGCTGAGCAAGGATGAGATCCTCGAGCTGTACCTTAATAAGATTTATCTCGGCTATCGCGCCTACGGCGTAGGTGCCGCGGCGCAGGTCTACTTCGGCAAGTCGATAGATCAGCTGACGCTCAGCGAAATCGCGGTGATTGCCGGCCTGCCTAAAGCGCCATCGACCTTCAACCCGCTCTATTCTATGAAGCGTGCGCTGGCGCGCCGCAATGTGGTGCTGTCGCGTATGCTGAGCGAAAACTACATTACGCAGGCGCAGTATGACGACGCCAGCCGCCAGCCCATTGACGCCAGCTACCACGCGCCGGAAATCGCCTTCTCGGCTCCGTATCTTACGGAAATGGTGCGCCAGGAGATGATTAAGCGCTACGGCGAGAACGCCTACGAAGACGGCTATCGGGTTTACACCACCGTCACCCGCAAAGATCAGCAGGCCGCGCAGGATGCCGTGCGTACCAATATCATGGATTACGACATGCGCCACGGCTATCGCGGCCCGGCCAGCGTGCTGTGGCGAGTGGGTGAAACACCGCTGGATAGCAAAAAAATTATCGACGTCCTGAAGAAACTGCCTTTCTACGGGCCGCTGCGCCCCGCGGTAGTGACCTCCGCGCGCTTCGACGAAGCCACGGCGCTGATGGCGGACGGCACCTCCGTTTCGCTAACGATGGAAGGCATGCGCTGGGCGCGGCCGTTCCGCTCAGACACCCAGCAGGGCGCCACGCCGCGTAAAGTCACCGATGTGGTGCAGGCGGGACAGCAAATCTGGGTGCGACAGGTGCAGGATAGCTGGTGGCTGAGTCAGGTGCCGGACGTTAACTCTTCGCTGGTCTCTATCAATCCGCACAATGGCGCAATTATCGCGCTGGTCGGCGGCTTCGACTTCAACCTGAGCAAGTTTAACCGCGCCACGCAGGCGCTGCGCCAGCTCGGCTCGAACATCAAGCCGTTCCTTTATACCGCAGCGATGGATAAAGGCCTGACGCTCGCCAGCATCCTCAATGATGTGCCTATTTCACGCTGGGATGCGGGCGCCGGTTCCGACTGGCGGCCGAAAAACTCGCCGCCGCAGTACGCGGGTCCGATTCGACTGCGCCAGGGGCTGGGACAGTCAAAGAACGTAGTGATGGTCCGCGCGATGCGCGCGATGGGCGTCGATTATGCCGCTGAGTATCTGCAGCGCTTCGGCTTCCCGGCAGATAACATTGTTCATACAGAATCGCTGGCGCTGGGCTCCGCCGCCTTTACGCCGCTGCAGGTTGCGCGCGGCTACTCGGTGCTGGCCAACGGCGGCTTCCTGGTGGACCCGTTCTTTATCAGCAAGATTGAGAACGACGCGGGCGGCGTGCTGTTTGAAGCAAAACCCCGGGTCGCCTGCGCGGATTGCAATATTCCGGTGATTTATGGCGATACGCCGAAGTCGAACGTGCTGGAAAATAAAGACGTGGAAGATGTGGCGACGTCAGAGGAGCCGCAAACCGCCCAGACGCCAATGCCGAATCTGGAGCAGGCTAACCAGGCGCTGGTAGCCCGCACCGGCGCCGAGGAGTACGCTCCGCACGTGATCTCCACCCCGCTGTCGTTCCTGATAAAGAGCGCGCTGAACACCAATATCTTCGGCGAGCCGGGCTGGATGGGCACCGGCTGGCGCGCGGGCCGCGACCTGCAGCGCCACGACATCGGCGGTAAAACCGGGACCACCAACAGCTCGAAAGATGCGTGGTTCTCGGGATACGGCGCCAACGTCGTGACCTCGGTGTGGATTGGCTTTGACGATCACCGTCGCGATTTGGGCCGCACCAGCGCCTCCGGCGCCATCAAGAATCAGATTTCCGGCTACGAAGGCGGAGCGAAGAGCGCCCAGCCAGCCTGGGATGCGTTCATGAAGGTAGTGCTAAACGGCGTGCCCGAGCAGCCGCTCACGCCGCCGCAGGGCATTGTTACGGTTAATATTGACCGCAGCACCGGCCAGCTGGCCAACGGCGGCAACAGCCGACCGGAGTACTTCATTGATGGCACCCAGCCGACTACACAGGCGGTGCACGAAGTGGGGACGACGATTATTGATAACGGGGAGAGTCACGAACTCTTCTGACGAAAAAGGCGCCGCGCGGCGCCTTTTTTTATGGCTGAACTAAATGCTACAGCCTTCCCTGCGCTTTAAGCCATTCGCGCACCAGGAACAGGGCGCTCACGTTGCGGGCTTCGTTAAAGTCGGGCTCGTCCAGCAGCGCCATCATGTTGGCGAGCGGCCAGCGCACCTGGGGCAGCGGTTCAGGCTCATCGCCGGGTAGCGACTCGGGATAGAGATCTTCGGCCACCAGAATATTCATCTTGCTGGAGAAATAGGACGGCGCCATGCCGAGCTTTTTCAGGAAAGTGAGCTGGTTTGCGCCGAATCCCACTTCCTCTTTCAGCTCGCGGTTAGCGGCCTCAAGAATGCTTTCCCCGGGATCGATAAGCCCCTTGGAAAACCCCAGCTCGTAGCTTTCGGTGCCCACCGCATATTCGCGGATCAGGATCAGGTGATCGTCAACCACGGGCACAATCATCACCGCTTCCCGGTTCGAGGGGCGCATGCGCTCATAGATTCGCCGTTCGCCGTTGCTGAACTCCAGGTCAACACTTTCAACGGTAAACAGCTGCGAGCGGGCAACGGTTTCGACCTGGTGAATGATGGGTTTTTTTAAGGGTTTATCCATGATCGCGAGTCTTTGCAGTGGTTATCGGGTAATTGTGCGACACATAGCACAGTTTAGGCAATTGCTGTCGTCCGTCATTTACATTTTTGTAACTTTAACCGGTTTGTAACCCCGATACTGAGAGGTCAAGCCCATGGGGCAAATTGAGATTCCGCCGATATTTGCTTGCAATGGTTTTTGATATGTTCAAAAGTTGCGTCCGGTGACAATCAATATCATATACCCTAACGCAGCTGGACAGCGGCAATATCACCTGGCAATCAACGCAACCTGTAATTATAAAAACGATGATGGGAAAAGCATGAGCACCTTTTTGATTCTCCTTGCAGTGCTGATCTGCATTTTGCTGGCCGCGTGGTACCTGCGCCAGCGCAGGCAGCATCGGGGACTATCATGGCTGCAAACAACTTTTAGTGGCGCGACCACCCGCAAATTAAGCGACGATGAGCTCTCTGCCGTAGAGCGCTATCTCGATGCCGTTAACCGCACGCTGACTATCCCTGTATCGGGCTCGAGCGTGGCTCCCTCCGCACTTACCCTTAACGCCCAGAGCAATACCGTATATATCCTTACCCGCGCAATTACGCGCTACGGGATCACCACCGACGATCTTAATAAATGGCGTTATTTCCTCGACTCCGTTGAAGTACATCTTCCTCCAGCCTGGGAGCAGTACATTAACGATGAGAACGAGGTTGAACTCATCTATACCGATTCGCTGCCGCTGGTTATCGCCCTCAACGGCCATACCCTGCGCGCTCACGGCCAGGACGCGCAAAACTATGCGCTGCAACCGCAGTCCACGCCACAGGCCTCAATTCGCGGGGAAGAGAGCGAGCAGGTCGAGCTGCTGAGTATTCGCCAGGAAACCCCGGAAGAGTACGCTCTCGGGCGCCCGGACGGCCTGCGGGAAGCCCTGTTCATCGTGGCCGCCTTCCTGCTGTTCTATTTTGGACTGATGGTCCCGGACGTTTTTGTGCCCTGGACCCTCGGCGGCGGCGCGCTGCTGCTGGCCTGCGGCCTGTGGATCTGGTTCGGCTCACCGCTAAAAAGCGCCCTCAAAGAGATCCACTGCCTGCGCGGAACCCCCAAGCACTGGGGACTCTTTGGCGAGAACGACCATGAGCACATCAACAATATCTCCCTCGGCATTATCGATCTTATCTATCCCCGCCACTGGCAGCCCTGGATAACTCAGGATCTGGGTCAGAAGACCGATATCGATATCTATCTCGACCGCCGCGTCGCCCGCCAGGGCCGCTTTCTTTCCCTGCACGATGAAGTATGCAACTTTCCGCTCCAGCCGTGGCTGCGCAGCGCAGTCATGGCCGGCGGCGCGCTGATTATTGCACTAATGCTGTGGATCAGCGTGCCGCTGGGCATGCCGTTTAAATTTACGCTCTCCTGGCTTAAAGGCGCGCAGACCGTTGAAGCCACGACCGTTACCCAGCTTGAGCAGACCGGCGTGCGCGTCGGCGACACGCTCAGCATCAAGGGCACCGGCATGTGCAACATCCACTCGCCGGGCACCTGGACGGCGCAAAGCAGTTCACCGTTTATGCCTTTCGACTGCTCGCAGATTATCTGGAACGACGCCCCCGCCCTGCCGCTACCGGAATCGGAAGTGGTGACCAAAGCCACGGCGCTGATGCAGGCGGTAAGCCGCCAGCTGCACCCCAGCGCCGACGATGACTCCCGGGTCAGCCCGGCCCTGCGCTCGGCGATCCAAAAATCGGGAATGGTGCTGCTGGATGATTTTGCCGATATCGTGCAGAAAACCCAGGATTTGTGCGCCGCCGGCAGCGACTGCGTACGTTTAAAGAACGCGCTGGTCAACCTGGGCAATACCGGGGACTGGGATACCCTGATCCGCCGCGCCAGCGCCGGCAAGCTGAACGGCGTCAACGTCCTGTTGCGCCCGGTGAGCGCCGAGTCGCTGGATAACCTGGTGACCACATCAACGGCGCCATTCATGCTGCGGGAAACGGCCCGCGCTGCGCAGGCGCTCAACAGCCCGGCACCGGGCGGCTTCCTGCTCGCCAGCGATGAGGGTAACGATATGGTTTCCCAGCCGTGGCCTTCCGTGTCGCTGTACGACTATCCGGCCCACGAACAGTGGGTCGAATTCCAGCGTCTGGCGAGCATGCTGATGCACACGCCGTTCATTGCGCAGGGGATAGTGACCAACGTCTTTGTGGATGCTAACGGCACGACGCACGTTAACCTGCACCGGATGCCGGATAACGCCGGACTGTGGCGCTACATCGCCACTTCCTTGCTGATGCTGGGGATGGTTATCTGTACGCTGTGGAACGGCATTCAGGCGCTGCGCCGCTATCACCTGCACCGGGTGCGGATGGACAGCATTCATAAATACTATGAGAGCTGCCTGAACGCAGGGCTGATCCCTTCGACAACGCCGCCAAACGCAAAAGATCGCTGATCCCGCATCGTCCGCAAGTGCGGCAGGTATGCTAATCTGTCGCGCCCTCTTCTGGCTGGAGCTCCCATGCATTTTTATATCGACTGGCAGGCGGTAGACACCGTCCTGCTGGATATGGACGGCACGCTTCTCGACCTCGCCTTCGACAGCTATTTCTGGCAGCATCTGGTGCCGCACACCTGGGGGGCGCAGAACGGCCTGAGCCTCGAGGAGGCCAGAACGGCGATGGAACAGGAGTACCGGGCCGTGCAGCATACGCTAAACTGGTACTGTCTGGACTACTGGAGCGAGCGCCTCGGGCTGGATATCCGCGCCATGACCGAAGCCGAAGGGCCGAAGGCGGCGATGCGCGAAGATACCGTCCCGTTTCTCGATGCGCTGGCGTCCCGCGGCAAGCGGCGCATTCTGCTGACCAACGCCCATCCATACAATCTGGCGGTGAAGCTGGCGAACACCGGCCTCGACGCGCACCTTGATTTATTACTTTCCACCCACACATTTGGGTATCCGAAAGAAGATCGCCGCCTGTGGCAGGCGGTCGCCGAAGAGACGGGCCTGAGCGTGGATAAGACGCTGTTCATCGACGACAGCGAGCCGATCCTCGATGCCGCGGCCCGGTTTGGCATTCGCTACTGTCTCGGCGTGGCCAATCCTGACTCCGGCCAGCCGGAGAAGCGCTATGAACGCCATCCGGCGGTGAATGACTACCGCAGCCTCATCCCGGCCATCACATGAAGGATGCACAATGGCAATGAAAGAGAAGCCTACCCAGGGCGTCCGGCTGGACAAGTGGCTGTGGGCGGCCCGGTTTTATAAAACCCGCGCGCTGGCGCGGGAGATGATTGAAGGCGGCAAAGTTCACTACAGCGGCCAGCGCAGCAAGCCGAGTAAAATCGTCGAGCTGAACGCGACCCTGACCCTGCGCCAGGGCAATGATGAACGCACCGTGATTATTAAAGCCATTACCGAGCAGCGCAGGCCGGCGGCAGAGGCCGCGCTGCTATACGAAGAAACGGCAGAGAGCATTGAGAAGCGTGAGAAAACGGCGCTGGCCCGCAAGATGAATGCGCTCACCATGCCCCACCCCGATCGCCGCCCTGATAAAAAAGAGCGCCGCGATCTGATGAGATTTAAACACGGCGACAGCGAATAGCCGGCGCCCTGAGAGAGAAAATGATGATTCAACACGATCAATTACACCGCTATCTGTTTGAAAACGTTGCCGTCCGCGGCGAGCTGGTTACCGTTTCTGAGACGCTGGACGAAGTGCTGTCCGGGCACGACTATCCGCTGCCGGTACAAAAGGTGCTGTCTGAGCTGCTGGTCGCCACCAGCCTGCTGACTGCCACCCTCAAGTTTGATGGCGATATTACCGTCCAGCTGCAGGGCGATGGCCCGATGACGCTGGCGGTAATCAACGGCAACAACCAGCAGCAGCTGCGCGGCGTCGCGCGCGTGCAGGGCGACGTGCCGGAAGACGCGGATTTGAAAACGCTGGTCGGCAACGGCTACCTGGTGATCACCATCGCGCCGGCTGAGGGCGAACGCTATCAGGGTGTGGTCGGTCTGGAAGGCGATACCCTGGCGGCGTGCCTCGAAGATTATTTTATGCGCTCCGAGCAGCTGCCAACCCGCCTGTTCATCCGCACCGGCGAGCATGCCGGCAAGCCGGCGGCAGCCGGTATGCTGCTGCAGGTCATGCCTGCCCAGGATGCCCAGACCGAAGATTTCGAGCATCTGGCCACCCTGACGGAAACCATCAAGTCTGACGAGCTGTTCTCGCTGCCCGCCAACGACGTGCTGTGGCGCCTGTACCACGAAGAAGAAGTGACGGTTTACGATCCGCAGCCGGTGGTGTTTAAGTGCACCTGCTCGCGCGAACGCTGCGCCGGAGCCCTGAAAACCCTGCCAGAGGAAGAAGTGGACAGCATCCTCGCGGAAGAGGGCGAAATTGATATGCACTGCGATTACTGCGGCAGCCACTATCTGTTCAACGCGATGGATATCGCGGAGATCCGCAACAACGCCAGCCCGGCCGATCCGCAGATCCACTAAGCCGACCGGCAACAGCACAGCCCTCGCCCGCCCTCTGCGCGGGACGAGGGCATTCAGTTCCCCTGCCCGCCCGGACGATCGAATTCAAACGCCTGCATGTAACTCTTTCGTAATTTTGTTTCATGAATGCGATTACATTCACATTAAGCCAGTTTGTTAAACCAACTTTTAACCAAATAAGAACATTTTCCTTAACTCAAAAACAATTCCTGCCATAATCCCTGTCGCCTCGTGACAGGAGTCACCACATTTCGTAAGTACGACATTGTCAGGATATACGTAAATCTATGAGCCTCGTCGCGGTCAAAAACCCTCAGAAAACCCTACAATCTCTGGCAGTACACTTGGCTAAGGAGCAGTGATATGCGCGTTAATCGTCTAACCCCGCAGGATCTCGAAGCTTATGGTATTAGCGGTGTCCAGGACATCGTCTACAATCCGGATTACGACACCTTATTTGAAGAGGAGCTTAATCCCGCTCTGGAAGGATACGAGCGCGGCGTACTGACCAATCTCGGTGCTGTCAATGTCGATACCGGCATTTTCACCGGCCGCTCGCCGAAGGATAAGTATATCGTTCGCGATGATACGACCCGCGATACCGTGTGGTGGTCCGATAAAGGCAAAGGCAAAAATGACAATAAGCCGCTCTCACAGGAGACCTGGCAGCATCTTAAAGGGCTCGTCACCCGTCAGCTTTCCGGTAAGCGTCTGTTCATCATCGACGCTTACTGCGGCGCAAACGCCGATACCCGCCTGTGCGTGCGTTTTATTACCGAAGTCGCCTGGCAGGCCCACTTCGTTAAAAACATGTTTATCCGCCCGTCCGATGAAGAGCTGGCCAGCTTTACGCCAGACTTCGTGGTAATGAACGGCGCGAAATGCACTAACCCGGACTGGCAATCGCAGGGCCTCAACTCTGAAAACTTCGTGGCTTTTAACCTGACCGAGCGCGTGCAGCTGATTGGCGGCACCTGGTACGGCGGCGAAATGAAAAAGGGTATGTTCTCGATCATGAACTATCTTCTGCCGCTGAAGGGCATCGCCTCCATGCACTGTTCGGCGAACGTTGGTGAAAAAGGCGATGTTGCGGTGTTCTTTGGTCTCTCCGGTACCGGGAAAACCACGCTGTCCACCGATCCGAAGCGCCGCCTGATTGGCGATGACGAGCACGGATGGGACGACGACGGCGTATTTAACTTCGAAGGCGGCTGCTACGCCAAAACCATTCGGCTGTCCAAAGAGGCCGAGCCGGAAATCTACCAGGCTATCCGCCGCGATGCGCTGCTGGAAAACGTCACCGTACGCGACGACGGCAGCATTGATTTTGACGATGCCTCCAGAACCGAAAACACCCGCGTGTCCTACCCGATTTACCACATCGACAACATCGTTAAGCCGGTGTCAAAAGCGGGCCACGCCACCAAAGTTATCTTCCTGACCGCCGATGCCTTCGGGGTTCTGCCGCCGGTTTCCCGCCTGACGGCCGATCAGACCCAGTATCACTTCCTGTCCGGCTTTACCGCCAAGCTGGCGGGCACCGAGCGCGGCGTGACCGAACCGACGCCGACCTTCTCCGCCTGCTTTGGCGCCGCGTTCCTGACGCTGCACCCGACGCAGTACGCCGAAGTGCTGGTCAAACGCATGAAGGCCGCGGGCGCGCAGGCTTATCTGGTCAACACCGGCTGGAACGGCACCGGCAAGCGCATCTCCATTAAGGATACCCGCGCTATCATTGACGCCATCCTCAACGGATCGCTCGACGATGCGGAAACCTTTACTCTGCCGATGTTCGATCTGCAGATCCCAACCGAACTCCCGGGCGTCGATACCCGCATTCTCGATCCGCGCAGCACCTACGGCTCGCCGGAGCAGTGGCAGGAAAAAGCCGAGTCTCTGGCAAAACTGTTCGTGAATAATTTTGAAAAGTACACCGACACGCCGGCAGGCGCAGCGCTGGTAGCGGCAGGTCCGAAGCTGTAAGTAGCAAACGCAAACTATTGCTAACCTCTTTTCCTCCGGGGAAAGAGGTTTTTTTGTGCTCAGAAGAACATGCAGCGTGTTTAAAAGCTTTAACCCTCTACAGACAGAATCACCCAATTTAGCGCCGGAAGAGATAAGAAACTGATGAAAGACGAGCTATTTGCCGATCTGCTGGCCAGTGCAGAAGAGATGGTAAAGATTGAAAAAGGCGAGATAGAGCCAAAACCTGAACGCGTCCATACCTTTAGTGAGATCGATGTAAAAGCTATTCGTGAAACCACCGGTTTATGCCAGCAAGATTTTGCACTTGCCGTTGGCGTTAGCTATGAGCTGGTAAAAAGCTGGGAAACAAAGCGGCGCCAGCCCACCGGCGCCCCACGGAAACTGCTGCTGTTGATTCAACAAAATCCATGCATTATCAATCAACTCTCCATGATTTGATTGATAACACTTTGTCAGAGGGTTGCCCTAAGCGTCCTTACTCTGGCCCTGGATCCGCACTACCGGCACCGGCAGCCAGGCGCGGATCAGCAGCCCGCCGCGCTTGCTGGTGTTGATCTCCAGCATGCCGTTGTGGTTATCGACGATACGCTGGACGATCGCCAGCCCAAGGCCGGTACCGCTGGTGCTGCGGGCGCTGTCGCCACGTACGAACGGCTGGAACAAATATTGACGCTGCTCGGGCTTGATGCCGGGGCCGTCGTCTTCCACCTGGAACCAGACGCGATTCTGCTCGCTGCCGCTGCTGACCTTGATCCAACCGTTACCGTAGCGGGCGGCGTTCACCACCATATTGGCCAGCGCGCGCTTGATAGAGAGCGGATGCATGCGCACCGGGATCTCACCAGGCTGCAGCTGGGTTTCAATTTCCCGCTCGTAGCCGCTTTCGGCGGCCACCACTTCGCCCAGCACCGAGTTGAGATCTGCCAGCTCCATCGGCATCTCCTGCCCGGTGCGCAGGTAGTCGATAAACTGCTCGATGATGGCGTTGCACTCTTCGATGTCCTTGTTAATGGACTCCGCCAGATAGCCATCCTGCTCGCCCATCATCTCCGTCGCCAGGCGAATGCGGGTCAGCGGCGTGCGCAGATCGTGGCTGACGCCGGCCATCAGCAGCGTTCGGTCATCGGCAAGCTGCTTCACCCCCGCGGCCATATGGTTGAAGGCGCGAGTCACCGAACGCACTTCCGATGCGCCGTATTCGCGCAGCGGCGGCGGAATAATGCCTTTCCCCACCTGCAGTGCCGCGTGTTCCAGATCTACCAGCGGCCGGTTCTGGATGCGGATAAAGAGCCATGCGCCGCCGATAGCCAGCAGCATAATCGCCAGCGTATAGCGAAACAGCGGCGAGAAGTCTCCCTGGTGGATTTCCGTCAGCGGCACCCGCACCCAGATGTTGGGAGAGAGCCAGGTTTTCAGCCAGACAACGGGCGAGCTTTTATTCACTTCAACCCGCACTTCCGTCGGGCCGCCCAGCTGCTGTGCCATCTGCTGGCTAAGAAACTCATAATGCTGCGCCCAGCGCAGCCCTGCGTCTTCCGCCGCTTCATCCGAATAAAGCGAAATGCCCAGCTCGCGGTAAATCTCGCGGCGAAACGCCGGAGGCACCACCAGCTGCGTGCCGTCTTCCAGCTGCAGTTTATCGGTCATCAGCATACGTACTTCATATGCCAGCACCTTATTAAACTGCTGGAGGCTCGGCATGATCGCGAAGTTCAGCACCACAAGGTACGTCGTCACCAGGCTGACAAACAGCAGGGTGACGATAAGCAGCAGGGTGCGGGCAAACGAGCTTCGCGGCGAGAAACGCACTCGCCTCATGCCTTAGAACCGTCCGGCACAAAGACGTAGCCAAGACCCCAAACGGTCTGGATATAGCGCGGATGCGCCGGATCCTCTTCCACCATGCGGCGCAGGCGGGAGATCTGAACGTCGATGGAGCGCTCCATCGCGGAGTATTCGCGGCCGCGGGCGAGGTTCATCAGTTTATCGCGGGAAAGCGGCTCGCGCGGGTGGCTGACCAGCGCTTTAAGCACGGCGAATTCACCGCTGGTGAGCGGCATCGGCTCATCTTCGCGGAACATTTCGCGAGTGCCGAGGTTAAGCTTGAACTTGCCGAAGGCGATAACGGCTTCTTCCTGGGACGGCGCGCCCGGCAGTTCGTTCGCCTGGCGGCGCAGCACGGCGCGGATGCGGGCCAGCAGCTCGCGCGGGTTAAAGGGTTTAGGAATGTAGTCATCGGCGCCGATTTCGAGGCCGACGATGCGGTCTACCTCTTCGCCTTTCGCCGTCACCATAATGATAGGCATCGGGTTACTCTGGCTGCGCAGCCGGCGGCAGATAGAGAGGCCATCTTCACCCGGCAGCATCAGATCCAGCACCATCAGGTGGAAGGATTCACGGGTCAGCAGGCGATCCATTTGTTCAGCGTTCGCCACGCTTCGAACCTGGAAGCCCTGTTCGGTCAGATAACGTTCCAGTAGCGCGCGCAGGCGCATGTCGTCATCTACAACAAGAATCTTATAATTCTCTTGCATTGTTTTACTCCCAGAAGACTCGCAACAATTGTGAGTGCATATTCTTAAAAAAGCATACATTTTGCTCCAGCAAAATCTGGTATAAATTATAGCCGAAATTGTTACAAAGCATATTTAACAGCAGTTTATGTCTAGTTTGCACGGTAAAAACTGACACCGGAGGCGCAAAACGCGGCAAGTGAGCGGATCCCCGGGAGCGGTCTTGCACAAGTGACCAGGTTAAGCGACAAATCTGCCTGAAAGCGTTTTGAATGTCGCAGCGCGGCGGTCCTCAGGCCAAGGCTAATGAATGAACCCGATAACAAAGCCTGCACGCGGGCAGCGTCAAGTATGATGGATAAAATGTAATGCCCACAAAAAACAAAATAATATTGTCTGCTTATACCTTCAGGACCCGCATTGCTTTCCCCCTGGTGGAATGTTAAACGAAATAAGATTGGTTGAACATTTTGTTTAAACACCAGGAATCGGGAAATACACGATGAAGAATAACCGCATATTTAATGTATTTATACAGATAACGCTGGCATTAGCGTTATTGACGCAAATAAGCAGAGTAACTGCGGCTACCGAAGACTCGCCTCCTCAGACGCAGCCCATTGTGGCATTTATTGGCTCCACCGATATTCACCATCAGCAAAAAAATTACAATAGCTACCTGAGCGGAAAAAATGAGTTTTATGAATCCGTCGCCTGGAAGGGCGATGTATTAAATTCAAAAATCGTGGTACTGACTAAAGATAAAAGAGTACACAACCTGACCATCACTGCCTCTGACTTTGTGAACGGGCAGCAGGATAAAATCAGCAGTAATAACGTAAAAGTGACCTGGCTAAAGGATATTCAAGCCAACCTCGGTCGCGGGCAGCTCAATTCTGCGCCCAGCGAAGCCTTCCCGGATGTGCTCTATACCACCCAGCCCATTAACGCTGATGCTAAAAAGGTTAATGCCGCGTGGATTAATGTCCAAATCCCGCGAGACGCCAAACCCGGCACCTATACCGGCACATTATCGGTAAAAGCCAGTGAGATGACCGCGCCGATCAACTTTACCTATACCTATGAAGTTCTTGATTTAACGCTGCCGGATGTCAGGGAGGCGGATACGCAGATTGAGCTTTGGCAACACCCGTTCGTCAGCGCAAGATATTATGGAATATCCCGGCTAAACGACGTAAATAACAGCAACTGGTTTAATGAAGAGCACCGCACCTATCTCAATGCGATGATGAAAGAGTATGCGGCGATTGGCGGGCGGGGAGTGGTCGCCACTATCGTTGAAGAGGCCTGGAATCATCAGTCTTATGATAACGATCCCTCGATGGTGAAATGGACAAAGAAAAAAGACGGTACCTTTACCTATAACTACGATCTGTTCGACAAGTGGATACAGTTAAATATTGATGCCGGCGTGCTGGATCCGGAAACCGGGTATGGTCAAATAAAGTCATACAGTATTGTCCCGTGGGAAAATCAGATCACTTATTTTGACGAGGCCAGCGGCCAGACTAAAAAAGAAAAATTAACCCCCGGCTCTGACGCGTGGAAAAAGCAGTGGACCAGCGTGTTAAGTCACTTTATTGAGCACGTCGACCAAAAAGGGTGGCTCGGCATCACCTACATCTCAATGGATGAAAGACCTATTTCGCAGCTGCAGCCTGCGGTAAGCCTGATTCAATCCATTGAGTCTAACAGCGGCAAGAAATTTAAGATCTCCTCGGCAATGAACTTCGAGGCGATCAGCGATTATGATTTTCTCGATAAGATCGATGATATCTCGATTGATTTAGTACACTTAAAAAATAACGACGCGGTAAGAAAATTAGCCGAGCACCGGCAAGAAAAAGGGCTGCTGACCACGGTTTATACCGCGACCGGCGATGCGCCAAACAGCAATACCATCAGCATGCCTGTAGAAAGCGACTGGGTGCTCTGGTACTCAATGAGCCAGCATCTGTCAGGGTTTATGCGCTGGTCATACGATGGCTGGACGCAGAATCCCCTCGACAACGTGAATTATAAATACTGGGAGGCCGGCGATCCGCTCTTTATCTATCCGGGCGACAGATGGACAGACACCTATTTCCGCTCATCCCCGAGATTTGAAAGGCTGAAAGAGGGGATCCGCGACATCAATAAAGCCAAATACCTGATGACGCTCTCTGCCGACAATAAGGCGCGGGTGCAGACATTGGTGGATAGCCTGCAAAGGCCGCCGCAGGGCGGAAACGGCTGGGGCGCGGCAGTATTGCCCACCGATGCCGCACGCGCGCTGGTGATCGGCGAAACCTGCAGAATGAAAGACGGCATCAATACCGTTGCCAAGGAGTATCTCAACAGCCGCACGCAAAACTAGCGGCCCGCCTCTGCTTGCACAGGATGAAGAGCCAAGGTCTCTTCATCCTGCTCCCCTCCCCCGCGCGTTTTCTCGTCCGGGCTTTCATTTGCCGCGTTCGCTGGTTAAGGTACTGCGGTGAAAGATGACCTGGGAAGATCTGCAAATGAAAACGCCGCTTATCACCCGCGAAGGGTACGAGAAGTTAAAGAAAGAGATGGACTATCTCTGGCGGGAAGAGCGTCCTGAAGTCACTAAAAAAGTGACCTGGGCGGCAAGCCTCGGCGACCGCAGCGAAAACGCCGATTACCAGTACAACAAAAAGCGCCTGCGGGAAATTGACCGCCGGGTGCGCTACCTCACCAAGTGCCTCGAACGGCTGAAAATCGTCGATTACTCCCCGCAGCAGGAGGGAAAAGTCTTCTTCGGCGCGTGGGTCGAGATTGAAAACGACGATGGCGACAGCAAGCGCTTTCGCATTGTCGGCTATGACGAAATTTTTGGCCGCAACGACTACATCTCCATCGACTCGCCGATGGCCCGGGCGCTGCTGAAAAAAGAGGTCGGCGATCTGGCAGTGGTGCAAACCCCCGTCGGGGAAGCCAGCTGGTACGTGAACGAGATTGTTTACGTCAAATGAGCCGCCCGAAAACTCCGATTGGCAGGCGGACGGCTGGCATTTTTGCCGGTCAGTCCGTATAACTGTCCCCCTGTTTTTCTATCCACCAGACAAAAAATAGCCACCATGAATAATTCGCTCTGCCGCATCATTGCGGGTGAACTTCAGGCACGAAACGAGCAGGTAGAAGCTGCCGTTCGCCTGCTTGATGAAGGGAATACCGTGCCGTTTATCGCGCGCTATCGTAAGGAAGTCACCGGCGGGCTGGATGATACCCAGCTTCGCCAGCTTGAGACGCGACTGGGCTACCTGCGTGAACTGGAGGATCGCCGCCAGGCAATCCTTAAATCCATCACCGAGCAGGGCAAGCTGAGCGACGCGCTGGCGAACGCCATTAACGGCACCCTCAGCAAAACCGAGCTGGAAGACCTCTATCTTCCCTACAAACCCAAGCGCCGCACCCGCGGGCAGATTGCCATTGAAGCCGGGCTGGAGCCGCTGGCGGATCTGCTGTGGAATGAACCGTCGCACTCACCCGAGGCGGAAGCCGAAAAGTACATCGACGCGGATAAAGGCGTTGCCGACGTGAAAGCCGCCCTCGACGGCGCGCGCTATATCCTGATGGAGCGCTTTGCCGAAGACGCCGGGCTGCTGGCGAAAGTGCGCGATTACCTGTGGCGCAATGCCCACCTGGTTTCCGCGGTGGTCAGCGGCAAAGAGGAAGAAGGGGCGAAATTCCGCGACTACTTCGATCACCACGAACCGCTTTCCACCGTGCCGTCCCACCGCGCGCTGGCGATGTTCCGCGGCCGCAACGAAGGTATTCTCCAGCTGGCGCTTAATCCCGATCCGCAGTTCGACGAGCCGCCAAAAGAGAGCCACTGCGAACAGATTATTATCGACCATCTCGGCCTGCGCCTGAACGGCGCGCCGGCGGATGCCTGGCGCAAAGGCGTGGTGAGCTGGACCTGGCGCATTAAGGTGCTGATGCACCTGGAAACGGAGCTGATGGGCACCGTGCGCGAGCGCGCCGAAGATGAAGCAATTAACGTGTTCGCCCGCAACTTGCACGATCTACTGATGGCCGCACCGGCGGGCCTGCGCGCCACCATGGGCCTCGATCCGGGCCTGCGCACCGGCGTAAAAGTGGCGGTGGTGGACGCCACCGGCAAGCTGGTGGCAACCGATACTATTTATCCGCACACCGGCCAGGCGGCAAAAGCAGCGGTGGCCGTGGCCGCCCTGTGCGAGAAGCATAACGTAGAGCTGGTGGCCATCGGCAACGGCACCGCCTCGCGCGAAACCGAACGTTTCTACCTCGACGTGCAGAAGCAGTTCCCGAAAGTGACCGCGCAGAAGGTTATCGTCAGCGAAGCGGGAGCGTCCGTTTACTCCGCCTCCGAGCTGGCGGCGCTGGAGTTCCCGGATCTGGATGTTTCCCTGCGCGGGGCAGTCTCTATTGCCCGCCGCCTGCAGGATCCGCTGGCGGAGCTGGTGAAAATTGACCCGAAATCCATCGGCGTCGGCCAGTATCAGCACGACGTCAGCCAGAGCCAGCTGGCCCGCAAGCTGGACGCGGTAGTGGAAGACTGCGTGAACGCCGTCGGTGTGGATCTCAACACCGCCTCAGTGCCGCTGCTCACCCGCGTCGCCGGCCTGACCCGCATGATGGCGCAGAATATCGTGGCCTGGCGCGATGAGAACGGCCAGTTCCAGAACCGCCAGCAGCTGCTGAAAGTGAGCCGCCTGGGGCCAAAAGCCTTCGAGCAGTGTGCGGGCTTCCTGCGCATCAATCACGGTGACAACCCGCTCGACGCCTCCACCGTTCACCCGGAAGCCTATCCGGTGGTAGAGCGCATTCTGGCGGCGACCGAGCAGGCGCTGCAGGATTTAATGGGCAACAGCAGCAGCCTGCGCAACGTCAGGGCAGTGGATTTCACCGACGAGCGCTTCGGCCTGCCGACGGTAACCGACATCATCAAGGAGCTGGAAAAACCCGGACGCGACCCGCGCCCTGAGTTTAAAACCGCACAATTCGCCGACGGCGTAGAAACCATGAAGGATCTGCTGCCCGGCATGGTACTGGAAGGTGCGGTCACCAACGTCACCAACTTCGGCGCGTTTGTGGATATCGGCGTGCATCAGGACGGGCTGGTCCACATCTCTTCTCTGGCGGACAAGTTCGTCGAAGATCCGCATACCGTGGTGAAAGCGGGCGATATCGTCAAAGTGAAGGTGCTGGACGTCGATCTTCAGCGCAAGCGCATCGCGCTGACCATGCGCCTTGACGAGCAGCCCGGCGAAAGCGGCTCCCGGCGCGGCGGTGCGAACAGCAGCGGCAATCGCCCGGCGGCGAAACCCGCTAAACCGCGAGGTCGCGAAGCGAGCCCGGCAGGCAACAGCGCGATGATGGACGCGCTGGCGGCGGCGTTTAAGAAGAAGTAGCTCTGATAGAACCTCAATAGGGTTTTAAACAGTGCCGACACTCAAGGCCAGCCCCCACGGGCTGGCTTTTTTATACCCAAAACAGATCATTTTTACTGAATCCCGCGTGAAACGGCGCAGCTGCCATATTACCCGGCAAATCCACAGAGATAAGCGGCGCTGAATTGAGCAGTACGGTCCTTTTTATGCAGTCGCCAAACGCAGCTCCGGCGTCCATTAACGCTCTGTAAGCATGGTTATCATTGCCTGTGCCCGCTTTTCTACCGCTATCTCATAAAACGAACCTTTTTATCTTCGACAGTAGGCTCCATATATTAAGGAATATATTTTTCGCACGCGATTTGCTGGCTTAAACCTTATTTTGACGGCTTAAAAAAATAACGTCATATCATTTTTCATATCAGCAACATTTAATTCATTGGTGAAACATTCGTCGCCGAATAAATATTGAGCAAAGTCAAAGCCAGGCTAAATTAATTGCCTGTACCGCGCTTTACCTCCCAGTATTGATTGAAGGCAGTAATTATTCTCATTATCATCGTAGGCGTTGATATTTTTATCCTTTCGCCTTTGGCACCACGTTGGTTCTGTATGCCGCCTACCCGCATACAGAGAGTTTCCGCGAAGCGAACGAAGCAGGTCTTATGCAATTTACCCCTGACAGTACCTGGAAAATCATCGGGTTTTCACGCGATATCAGCCCGGCATACCGGCAAAAGCTACTCTCCCTCGGCATGCTGCCGGGATCGTCATTTCACGTGGTACGCGTCGCGCCCCTCGGCGATCCGGTGCATATTGAAACCCGGCGCGTAAGCCTGGTACTGCGCAAAAAAGATCTGGCGCTGATTGAAATAGAAGCTCTCGACCGTTAATCCCTGCCTGTAAAACGAGTCCAATAAAATGAAAAAATTAACCATCGGCTTAATTGGCAATCCGAATTCCGGTAAAACCACGCTCTTTAATCAACTGACCGGCGCGCGCCAGCGCGTGGGCAACTGGGCAGGCGTCACCGTTGAGCGCAAAGAAGGCCAGTTTGCCACCACCGATCATCAGGTCACGCTGGTGGATCTGCCCGGCACCTACTCGCTCACCACCATCTCCTCCCAGACCTCTCTTGATGAGCAGATTGCCTGCCACTACATTCTCAGCGGCAGTGCAGACCTGCTTATCAACGTGGTAGACGCCTCAAATCTGGAGCGCAACCTCTATCTGACGCTGCAGCTGCTGGAACTCGGCATTCCCTGCATCGTGGCGCTGAACATGCTGGATATTGCCGAAAAGCAGCAGATCCACATTGATGTAGACGCGCTGGCTACCCGGCTGGGATGCCCGGTAGTGCCGCTGGTGTCCACCCGCGGTCGCGGCATCGAAGCGCTGAAAATGGCCATTGACCGCCACCGGGGTAACCAGGCGGTGGATCTGGTGCACTATCCAAAGCCGCTGCTGCGCGAAGCCGACGTACTGGCCCAGGCCACGCCGGCGGATATGCCGATGCAGCAGCGCCGCTGGCTGGGGCTGCAAATGCTCGAAGGTGATATCTACAGCCGCGCCTACGCCGGCGACGCGACGCACAATCTTGAGGCCTCGCTGGCCCGGCTCGAAAACGAAATAGACGATCCGGCTCTGCACATTGCCGACGCCCGCTACCAGACTATCGCTGCCGTATGCGATGCGGTCAGCAATACCCTGACCGCCGAGCCGAGCCGCTTTACCACCGCCGTGGATAAAATCATCCTCAATCGCTTCCTCGGGCTGCCGGTTTTTCTGTTCGTGATGTACCTGATGTTCCTGCTCGCCATTAACATCGGCGGCGCGCTGCAGCCCATTTTCGACGGCGGCTCGGTGGCGATTTTCATCCACGGCATTCAGTGGCTGGGCGCCGTGCTGCACTTCCCTGACTGGCTGACCATTTTCCTCGCCCAGGGGATCGGCGGCGGCATCAATACCGTCCTGCCGCTGGTACCGCAGATTGGCATGATGTATCTGTTCCTCTCCTTCCTTGAGGACTCTGGCTACATGGCCCGCGCCGCATTCGTGATGGACCGTCTGATGCAGGCCCTGGGTCTGCCGGGCAAATCCTTCGTGCCGCTGATCGTCGGCTTCGGCTGCAACGTACCGTCGGTGATGGGCGCACGCACGCTGGACGCGCCGCGCGAGCGGCTGATGACCATCATGATGGCGCCGTTTATGTCCTGCGGCGCGCGGCTGGCGATTTTCGCCGTCTTCGCCGCGGCTTTCTTCGGTCAGAACGGCGCGCTGGCGGTCTTCTCCCTGTACGTGCTGGGCATTGTGATGGCGATCCTGACCGGGCTGATGCTGAAGCACACCATCATGCGTGGAGAAGCGTCGCCGTTCGTGATGGAGCTGCCGGTCTATCACGTTCCGCATCTGAAAAGCCTGGTGATCCAGACCTGGCAGCGCCTGAAAGGCTTCGTGCTGCGCGCCGGTAAGGTGATTGTCATTGTCAGTATCTTCCTCAGCGCCCTGAACAGCTTTACCCTCAGCGGCAAAGCCGCCGACAGCATCAACGACTCGGCGCTGGCCTCCGTCAGCCGGGTGATCACTCCGATATTCAAACCCATTGGGGTCCATGAGGATAACTGGCAGGCCACCGTCGGCCTGTTTACCGGCGCAATGGCGAAAGAAGTGGTGGTCGGCACGCTCAACACGCTGTATACCGCCGAAAATATTCAGGAAGAAGCATTCAACCCGGCCGAGTTCAGCCTCACGGGAGAACTTGGCGAAGCGGCCAGCGAAACCTGGCAGAGCCTGAAGGACACCTTCAGCCTCAGCGTGCTGGCGAACCCGATTGAAGCCAGCAAGGGCGATGGCGAAATGGCCACCGGTTCAATGGGCGTAATGAGCAGCAAGTTCGGCAGCCCGGCGGCGGCCTACAGCTACCTGATTTTCGTCCTGCTCTATATTCCGTGCATCTCGGTAATGGGCGCGATCGCGCGCGAATCCAGCCGCGGCTGGATGGGCTTCTCGATTCTGTGGGGGCTCAATATCGCCTATTCGCTGTCAACGCTGTTCTATCAGGTCTCCAGCTACAGCCAGCACCCGCGCTATAGCCTGGTGTGTATCCTTGCGGTGGTGCTGTTTAACATTATCGTGCTGGGCCTGCTGCGCCGGGCCCGTAGCCGGGTTGAGGTCAACCTGGCCGCAACCCATAAAACGGTCCACAGCTGCTGCAGCAGCAGCGCCGGCGACTGCCATTAACAGGAGGCAACCGTGACTTCAATGATTGCGCTGCGCGATACGCTGGCGCTTCAGGGACGAATGGAGGCCAGCCAGCTCAGCCGCGCCCTGCACGCGCCGCAGCCAATGGTTGACGCCATGCTGCTGCGTCTGGAGGCGATGGGAAAAGCGAAGCGGATTATTGACGATCCGCAGTCGTGCCTGACCGGCAGCTGTAAAAGCTGCCCGGAGGGAAAAGCCTGCCGGCGCGAGCTATGGACGCTGGTATGAATCACGCGGGCTGCGGCCCGCTTTTTTTCGCCTGCGGTTTGAGCGCCAGCAGCGTCTCGCAAAACGCCTCGGGATGTGAGACAAATGGCGCGTGGGCCGCCTTATCCAGAATCAGCGAGCGGCTGTTAGGCCACAGCTCATCCAACAGCAGCGCAATTTTGCGCGGGACCAGGCCGTCGAGATAGCCGTAAATACGCAAGAACGGCACCTCTAACGCGCGCAGCGGCTCGCGGAGGTCGGCGGTTTTAAGGATCTCCAGCCCGCCGTTGAGTACCGCTTCCGGCGGCATTGGCAGGGCCAGCACCGCGCTCTTCAGCTTGCGCGCGTCCTGACGGGCGCTTTCGGTTCCCAGAGTTTGCAGCGCCAGGAAGCGCTCGACGGTTTTCTGAAAATCCTCGCTCAGCTGGCGCTGAAAGCCGGCCAGCGCTTCCGGTTTGATCCCCGGCCAGCCGTCGCGGGCGGCAAAGCACGGCGACGATGCAACAGTGACCAGCGCCTCAACCCGCTCGGGCGCGCTCAGCGCTATCTGGCTCGCCACCAGCCCGCCGAGGCTCCAGCCGAGCCAGATGGCTTTCGGCGGTGCCTTCTCCAGCACCCTCTCCGCCATCGCCTCCAGCGCCATCGCGCCAAATCCCCGGCTGCGCCCGAAGCCCGGCAGGTCTACCCGGTGCAGCGTGAAATGCGCGCTCAGCTGGGGCACGATGCAATCCCACACTTCCGCGTTCAGCCCCCATCCGTGCAGCAGCACAAGATGCGTATTTCCCTCGCCGGCGGTTTGCCACCAGATGTCGTTCATCAGCTATTGTCTCGTTTATTAATCCGGAGGATCGCTATGTTATACCCAAAATCCCGCAGGGCGCATTACGCCAGCGCGGCGAAACATGCCGCCGCCGGGCCGGTAGCGGGGTAATCGTGCACCTGTCCATTCATAGCCTGTGCTGGCTGTGCCAGATGCCCCTCGCTCTATCCCACTGGGGGATCTGTTCCCGCTGCAGCGCGGCGCTTGCCCTCAGCGTACCGCTCTGTCCGCGCTGCGGGCTGCCGGCGGCGCACGCGCGCCTGCCGTGCGGGCGCTGTCTGCAGAAACCGCCGCCGTGGCAGCGGCTGGTCGCGGTAAACGACTATGCGCCGCCGCTGTCGGGGTTGATTAGAAAACTCAAGTTCAGCGGCCGTCCCGAAATCGCCCCGGCGCTGGCGAGGCTGCTGCTACTCAAGCTAGTGGCGATGCCGCAAAAGCCGGACCTGCTGATCGCCGTGCCGCTCTGGCGTTTTCGCCAGTGGCGGCGGGGCTACAATCAGGCAGATTTACTGTGCCGCTGCCTCTCACGCTGGCTGGGCTGCGGCTACCGGCCGGAGGCAATACGCCGCATCCGCGCCACGCGCATCCAGCACCGGCTGACCGCCAACCAGCGCAGAAAAAACCTCAAAAACGCCTTCTGCCTTGATTTTCCGGTTGCCGGGCTCCATATCGCCCTCGTGGACGATGTCGTCACCACTGGCGCTACCGCCGCCGAACTTTCCCGCCTGCTTTTGCAAAACGGCGCCGCGTCAGTTCAGGTATGGTGCCTGTGTCGTACCTTGTAGCCCCCCAAAGATGGGCGTATTATAACCAACTAAAATAGTCAACTATTAGGCCAACGCTATGATCCGTATCTCTGATACCGCACAATCGCACTTCGCCAAACTGCTCGCAAATCAGGAAGAAGGGACACAAATCCGCGTATTTGTGATCAACCCCGGCACGCCGAATGCTGAATGCGGCGTTTCCTACTGCCCGCCGGACGCGGTTGAAGCGTCCGACACCGCGCTGAAATTCGATCAGCTGACGGCGTATGTCGACGAGCTGAGCGCGCCGTATCTCGAAGATGCGGAAATCGACTTTGTTACCGATCAGCTGGGTTCACAGCTGACGCTGAAGGCGCCAAACGCCAAAATGCGTAAAGTCTCCGACGACGCGCCGCTGATGGAGCGCGTTGAATACCTGCTGCAGTCGCAGATTAACCCGCAGCTGGCCGGCCACGGCGGTCGCGTTTCGCTGATGGAAATTACCGACGACGGGCTGGCAATTCTGCAGTTCGGCGGCGGCTGTAACGGCTGCTCAATGGTAGATGTCACGCTCAAAGAAGGTATCGAGAAGCAGCTGCTGAACGAATTCCCGGAGCTGAAAGGCGTGCGCGATCTGACCGAACACCAGCGCGGCGAGCACTCCTACTACTGATTTCCCCCGCCGGCAGCGCCCGCTGCCGGCTTTCCCCCATCCGTTAATCCCTTCTGATAGTTTGACCTGGTTCTCATAATTAATATTTTGTCCGCCCGGGTGATGTTCAATCTTGCGGTGTTACCCGTATCATCCTCTGTGGGAGTTGTGGGCAAAAATTAGCCAGCTATGCTGTGAGAAGCTCAGGCCATGAAAGCCGCGCGTGATGCCGCTATTCCCGCACTAAAAATACGCTTTTATTTGCTATCCCATATTGATGTTACCAATAACAAAAAGGCCTTTTAAATTATGCCATTAGTCATCGTTGCTATCGGTGTCGCTTTATTACTCTTGCTGATGATCCGCTTTAAATTAAACGGCTTTATCGCGCTGGTGCTGGTGGCGCTGGCCGTCGGTTTAATGCAGGGCATGCCGCTGGATAAAGTCATTGCCTCCATTAAAGCCGGGGTTGGCGGAACGCTGGGCAGTCTGGCGCTGATCATGGGCTTCGGCGCCATGCTGGGCAAAATGCTGGCGGACTGCGGCGGCGCGCAGCGCATCGCCACTACCCTGATTGCCAAATTCGGCAAGAAGCATATTCAGTGGGCAGTGGTGCTGACCGGGTTCACCGTCGGCTTTGCCCTGTTCTACGAAGTGGGCTTCGTGCTGATGCTGCCACTGGTATTTACCATCGCCGCCGCGGCCAACATTCCGCTGCTGTACGTCGGCGTGCCGATGGCCGCCGCGCTGTCTGTGACCCACGGCTTCCTGCCGCCGCATCCGGGCCCGACCGCCATTGCCACCATTTTCCACGCGGATATGGGTAAAACCCTGCTGTTTGGCACCATTCTGGCCATCCCGACCGTGATCCTGGCCGGGCCGGTTTATGCCCGCGTGCTGAAAGGCATCGACAAGCCGATCCCGGAAGGCCTGTACAACGCCAAAACCTTTACCGAAGCCGAGATGCCGAGCTTCGGCGTCAGCGTCTGGACATCGCTGGTGCCGGTGGTGCTGATGGCGCTGCGCGCGGTCGCCGAGATGGTGCTGCCGAAAGGCCACGCCCTGCTGCCGGTGGCGGAGTTCTTCGGCGATCCGGTGATGGCGACGCTGATTGCGGTGCTGATTGCGGTGTTCACCTTCGGCCTCAACCGCGGCCGCTCGATGGATCAGATTAACGAAACCCTCGGTTCATCCATCAAAATCATCGCCATGATGCTGCTGATTATCGGCGGCGGCGGCGCGTTCAAGCAGGTGCTGGTGGACAGCGGCGTCGATAAGTACATCGCCTCGATCATGCACGAAACTAACGTCTCTCCGCTGTTTATGGCGTGGTCTATCGCCGCCGTTCTGCGTATCGCGCTGGGCTCGGCGACCGTGGCGGCCATTACCGCCGGCGGGATCGCCGCACCGCTTATCGCCACGACCGGCGTAAGCCCGGAGCTGATGGTGATTGCCGTCGGTTCCGGCAGCGTGATTTTCTCCCACGTGAACGATCCGGGCTTCTGGCTGTTCAAGGAGTACTTCAACCTGACTATCGGCGAAACCATCAAGTCGTGGTCGATGCTGGAAACCATTATTTCCCTGTGCGGCCTGATCGGCTGTCTGCTGCTGGGCATGGTGGTTTAAGCAGATCTGGTAGATGCATTGCAGTAAAAAAGAACCCGCCGACGGCGGGTTCTTTACTTTGTGAGGCAGAGAAAAGCAGTACGCTTATTTCGCGTTATTCACCGCCCGGCGCCGCTTGTCCAGATCCTTGATGAGCTTATTCACCGAGGCGTCGGCAAACATCGCCTCGAGGCTGGTGGAGAGCTTGCGCCGCCAGTTCTTGTACTGGTTGCTGGTGCCCGGCACATTCACCGGCGAGGCCATATCCAGCCAGTCTTCCGGCTGCAGGCCCAGCAGCGCGCTGCGGCTGTCGGCGATATAGCGCTGCATCCCGCGGTTGAGCGCGGCCGTCATTCCCATCAGCGAGGCGTTATGCCCTGCGCGCTTCGGCAGGCAGCCCGCCGCGTGCAGCGCATCCAGCAGCGCCTGCTTCGCCCGCTCGCGCTCCTGATACAGCCCGCGCAGTACCTCTTCGTCAGGATAGAGGCCGAGAGTTTTACCCAGCGACAGATCGCCGCTGTCCCACCAGCCGCGCAGGGTCGGCAGATCGTGGGTGGTCGCCACCGCCATCGCCTGCTCAAGCCACGCGGAGGGCTTGCGGAACCCCTTTTTCGGCTCGTTTTCGAAATAGAGCACCTTGTAAGAGTAAACCCCACTTTTGCGCAGCTTGCCGACGATCTCCTCCGGCACCGTACCGAGATCTTCGCCGATCACCATACAGCGGTGACGCTTGCTCTCCAGCGCCAGGATCGACAGCAGATCGTCAACGGGATAGTGAACGTAGGCGCCGCGATCGGCAGTTTCACCGTAGGGGATCCACCACAGGCGCAGCACCGACATGACGTGATCGATGCGCAGCGCCCCGCAGTCTTGCATGTTGCCGCGCAGCAGATCGATAAACGGCTCGTAGGCGCGGTCGGCCATGACGTGCGGATCCATCGGCGGCAGGCCCCAGTTCTGACCCAGCGGGCCGAGAATATCCGGCGGCGCGCCGACGGAGGCCTTGAGGCAGTACAGATCGCGGTTGCGCCAGGTTTCCGCTCCGCCCTCGGCAACCCCTACCGCCAGATCGCGATACAGGCCAATCGGCATCTGGTGCTGCTGGCTCACCTGCCAGCAGGCGGCAAACTGGCTGTGCGCCAGCCACTGCAGCCAGAGGAAGAAATCCACGTCATCGGCGTGCTGCTGGCAAAAGCGCAGCACCTCTTTGCTTTCGGTATCCCGATACGCTTCAGGCCAGGCGGGCCAGCCCCAGCGCTGCGCATCCTCTTTCACCTGATACGCGTGCAGGGCGTCAAACGCGGCCTGCCAGTAGAGGCTGTCGCCCTCCTGCTTCACGAAAGCACGAAATTCCGCCATCTGCTCGTCGTCGCGGGCAGAGAAGGTTTTCCACGCCAGACGCAGCGCGGCCATTTTCAGGGTGGTGACGCTGGTGTAGTCCACCCATTCGGCCTGCCGGGCTGCCGTCAGCAGCTGTTGGGTATCCGGCAGCTGCCACCAGGCCTGCGCCTCCTCGCTGAGGCGAAAGTCCTCAACGCTGTTCACGTCGATGTAGAGCACGTTCAGCCAGCGCCGGGAGGACGGGCTGTACGGGCTGGCGCTCTCGGGATTGGCGGGATAGAGCGCGTGAATCGGATTGAGGCCAATAAACGATCCGCCCCGCCGGGCAATCTCCGGCAGCATCGCTTTTAAATCACCAAAGTCGCCGATGCCCCAGTTCTTCTCCGAGCGCAAGGTGTAGAGCTGCACGCAGCTGCCCCACAGCTTTTCGCCTTCTTTCAGCGCCGGCGGCTCGTAGCAGCGCACCGGAGCCACGATGATCCGGCAGTGCCAGCGCTTGTCGCCGTGCACCAGCGTCAGCGAGTGATACCCTTCCGGCAGCCGCTTCGGCAGCGTCAGGGCGCTTCCGCCGGCGACACTGCCGTCATGGCGATCGCCCTCTTCGGTGGTCAGCAGCCAGCGGTATTCCCCACGGCCTTCAACAGGCAGGGTCATGGCTTTACCGTGGGTAAAGACTTTCACGCCGGGCACCGGCGCTCCGGTATTGGGGAGGCTGTGCATCGCCTCCAGCAGGCGGCGCTTGGTGTCCGCGTCAATCGACTGCGGCTTGCCGTGCGCGTTGATGAACTTTGGGCTGATGCCCGCCGCCTGCGCCTCTTTATCAAGACGTTTGCTCTCCATAGCGCTCCTTTAGCGTTTTGCCTGCCAGATGCGGGCCTGATAGTCGCGAATTGAGCGGTCGGAGCTGAACATTCCGCAGCGGGCGGTATTCAGGATCGCCGCGCGGGTCCAGGCCTCCTGGTCGCGGTACAGCGCATCTACCAGCTTTTGCGCCTCGACATAGGCGGCAAAGTCCGCCAGCACCAGGTACGGATCGCCGCCTTGCTTGCCGATGCTGTGCAGCATCTGATCGAATGCGTGCTTATCGCCACCGCTGTATTTGCCGCTCTCAAGCTCTTTAAGCACCGCGTCCAGCAGCTTATCTTTTTTCCGCCACTTGAGCGGATCGTAGCCTTTGGCCTTGAGGTCTTTCACCTCCTCCACCGTGTGGCCGAAGATAAAGATGTTCTCTTCACCCACCTGCTCGGCGATTTCAACGTTCGCGCCGTCGAGAGTACCGACGGTGAGCGCGCCGTTGAGCGCCAGCTTCATGTTGCCGGTGCCGGACGCCTCTTTACCCGCGGTGGAGATCTGCTCGGACACATCGGCCGCCGGGATCATCACTTCCGCCGCCGAGACGCAGTAGTCCGGCAGGAATACCACTTTCAGCTTGTCGCCCACTGCCGGATCGCTGTTGATGACCTCGGCCACTTTGTTAATGGCGAAGATAATATTTTTCGCCAGGTAGTAGCCCGGCGCGGCTTTGGCACCGAAAAGAAATACGCGCGGCACGCGGTCTGCTTTCGGGTTTTCGCGGATCTCTTTATACAGCGCCAGAATGTGCAGCAGGTTCAGGTGCTGGCGCTTGTACTCGTGCAGGCGCTTGATCTGAATGTCGAAGATAGCCTCGGGATTGATCTCAATACCGGTGCGCTGCTTCACGAACGCCGCCAGGCGCTGCTTGTTCGCCCGTTTGATATCGCGGTATGTCTTGCGAAATTTCGCGTCGTCGGCGAACTTTTCCAGACCGATCAGCTGATCCAGATCGTTGGCCCACTCTTTCTTCAGGCTCTTATCCAGCAGCGCGGCAAGCGCCGGGTTGCACTGTTTGATCCAGCGGCGCGGGGTAATGCCGTTAGTGACGTTGTGGAACTTGTTCGGCCACAGCTGGTGATATTCCGGGAACAGATCTTTCACTACCAGATCCGAATGCAGGGCCGCCACGCCGTTGACGGCAAAACCGCTGACCACGCACATGTTTGCCATGCGCACCTGCTTGTTGTGTACCACCGCCAGCTTCGCCCAGACCGCCTCGTCGCCGGGCCAGGTTTTCTCCACCAGCGCGTGGAATCGGGTATTGATCTCGGTAATGATCTGCATATGGCGCGGCAGCAGCGTCTTCACCAGCTTCTCGTCCCAGCACTCCAGCGCTTCAGGCATCAGGGTGTGGTTGGTGTAGGCGAAGGTGTTGCTGGTGATAGCCCAGGCGTCGTCCCAGCTCATCTGGTGCTCGTCAATAAGCACCCGCAGCAGCTCCGGAATGGCAATGGTCGGGTGGGTATCGTTAAGCTGGATCACTTCGTACTTCGCCAGCTCGTGGATCTTGCGGCCGGCCAGGTGGTGGCGGCGCAGAATGTCGGCCACCGAGCAGGCGCACTGGAAGTACTGCTGCATCAGGCGCAGCTTTTTCCCGGCCAGGTGGTTGTCGTTGGGGTAGAGCACTTTGGTCAGCTTTTCAGCATCAATGCCCTGCTGTTCGGCGCGCAGGAAGTCGCCGTCGTTGAATTTGGTGAGATCGAACGGATGCGCGTGGGTCGCCTGCCACAGGCGCAGCGGCTGGGCCACGCCGTTGCGGTAGCCAAGCACCGGCAGATCCCAGGCCTGGCCGGTAAAGGTAAACGCCGGCTCCCAGCGTCCTTTCACCACTTTGCCGCCAACGCCCACCTGCACGTCCAGCGCTTCATTATGGCGAAACCACGGGTAGCTGCCGCGATGCCAGTTATCCGGCGCTTCCATCTGCTGCCCGTCTTCAAAAGACTGGCGGAACAGGCCGTACTGGTAGTTCAGGCCGTAACCGGTCGCCGACTGGCCAACGGTAGCCATTGAGTCAAGAAAGCAGGCGGCCAGGCGCCCGAGTCCGCCGTTGCCCAGCGCCGGGTCGGTTTCCGCCTCCAGCAGATCGGTCAGGTTGACGTCGTGCTCTTCCAGCGCGGCGCTGACGTCCTGATACCAGCCGAGGTTCAGCAGGTTGTTGCCGGTCAGGCGGCCAATCAAAAATTCCATCGAAATGTAGTTAACGTGGCGCTGTCCTTTCGCGGATTTCGCCGCCGGCTGCGCCGCCAGCATCTCTGCCAGCGCGCCGCTCACCGCCTGCCACCACTGGCGCGGCGTCATCTCACTGGCTTCGCGTAAACCAAAATGCTGCCACTGACGGGTCAGCGCAGCCTGGAACTGTTCTTTCTTGAAAGTCGTCTGTGACATAAGCCTCAATCCTGTTAGCTAAAACACTGGCGCTAGTGTGCCGGGCTAATCCCATGCCGTCCTCCTCCCGTCCGGGATTAGCCGGGGAGGAGCAGCAGGGATGAGCGTAAAGTGTGATCTTCGCCACTATAACGTTAGCTGCTCCGGATAATCCTGCGCAATTTTGCAACAGAAAGAAGCAAAATTCGCACTCCTCTGCGGGCACTTACTGCCCTTTATCGGCTCGCTATAGCCAGGTTTCCAGCCGCAAAAACCTCAGCTGCTGCGGGGGCTGGCACCGGTTTCATGATTTTGTTTACGATTCGTTAATATTTGTGACAGAGCGCAAATTCACGGACATCAAACTCGGACATAACTTGCAATACCTCAGTAGATATCCGAATTTATGAGCCATTAATTACGAAGCCCAAAATAAACCTCAAGCCTCTTTCCCAATCGTTGTTGGCGCAGCCAGTTTGGTTTCAGACAGGCTTTTACTCTCACAGTGAAGTGATATACCTATGTTGATTCCGTCAAAATTAAGTCGCCCGGTGCGCCTGGATCACACGGTGATCCGCGATAGGCTGCTGGCGAAGCTTTCCGGCGCCAACAACTATCGCCTGGCGCTGATCACCAGCCCGGCCGGTTACGGGAAAACCACGCTTATTTCACAGTGGGCGGCGGACAAAAAGGATTTAGGCTGGTTCTCACTGGACGATAGCGATAACCAGCAGGAGCGGTTTGCCAGCTATCTGGTCGCCGCTATTCAGCAGGCCACCGGCGGCCACTGCATCGCCAGCGAAAATATGGTGCAAAAGCGCCAGTACGCCAGCCTGACCTCGCTGTTTGCCCAGCTGTTTATCGAGCTCAACACGTGGCAGAGCGCGCTTTATCTGGTGATTGACGACTATCACCTGATCGTCAACCCGGTCATCCACGACGCGATGCGCTTTTTCCTGCGCCACCAGCCGGAAAACATGACCCTGGTGGTGCTGTCGCGCAACCTGCCCCAGCTCGGTATCGCCAACTTGCGGGTACGGGATCAGCTGCTGGAGATCGGCAGCCAGCAGCTGGCGTTCAACCCTCTGGAGGTGAAGCAGTTCTTCGACTGCCGCCTCGCCTCCCCCATTGAAGATGAAGAGAGCCGCCGGGTATGCGACGACGTTGCCGGGTGGGCCACGGCGCTGCAGCTGATTGCCCTCTCCGCGCGCCAGAACAGCGGCGCCGTGCATCAGTCCGCCCGCCGCCTTTCAGGCATTAACGCCAGCCACTTGTCGGACTATCTGGTGGACGAAGTGCTGGATAACGTCGATGCACCCACCCGCAATTTCCTGCTCAAAAGCGCCCTGCTACGCTCGATGAATGACGCGCTGATCGTCCGGGTCACCGGGGAAGAGAACGGCCAGATGCGGCTGGAAGAGGTGGAGCGCCAGGGGCTGTTTATCCAGCGGATGGACAATTCCGGCGAGTGGTTCTGCTACCACCCGCTGTTTGGCAATTTCCTGCGCCAGCGCTGCCAGTGGGAACTGGCCGCCGAGCTGCCCGATATTCACCGCGCCGCGGCGGAGAGCTGGATGGCGCAGGGCTATCCCAGCGAGGCCATCCACCACGCGCTGGCGGCAGGCGATGCCGCCATGCTGCGGGATATTCTGCTTAATCACGCCTGGGGGCTGTTCCACCATAGCGAGCTGTCGCTGCTGGAGGCGTCCCTGGCCGCCCTGCCCTGGCAGAGCCTGCTGGAAAACCCGCGGCTGATCCTGCTGCAGGCGTGGCTGATGCAGAGCCAGCACCGCTACAGCGAAGTGAATACCCTGCTCGCCCGCGCCGAAGAGGAGATTCAGGGCGAGCTGGAGCCGGCGCTGCACGCCGATTTCAACGCCCTGCGTGCTCAGGTTGCCATCAACGACGGTAACCAGGAAGAGGCGGACCGGCTGGCGATGGTGGCCCTTGCCGAGCTGCCGCTGGCGAGCTACTACAGCCGCATCGTGGCCACCTCCGTCCACGGCGAAGTGCTGCACTGCCGCGGCACCCTGAGCAAGTCGCTGGCAGTAATGCAGCAAACTGAGCAGATGGCGCGCCGGCACGAAGTCTGGCACTACGCGCTGTGGAGCCTGATTCAGCAAAGCGAAATCCTGTTTGCCCAGGGCTTTTTACAGGCCGCGTGGGAGTCCCAGGAAAAAGGTTTTCAGCTGATCCGCGAGCAGCATCTGGAGCAGCTGCCGATGCACGAGTTCCTGCTGCGTATTCGCGCCCAGCTGCTGTGGGCGTGGTCGAGACTCGATGAGGCAGAGCACAGCGCCCGCCACGGCATGTCGGTGCTCGCCACCTATCAGCCGCAGCAGCAGCTGCAGTGCCTGGCCCTGCTGGTGCAAACCTCGCTGGCGCGGGGTAATCTGGACAACGCCCGCAACCACCTCAATCGCCTAGAGAATCTGCTCGGCAACGGCCAGTACCACAGCGACTGGGTGTCCAACGCCGACAAAGTGCGGGTGATTTACTGGCAGATGACCGGCGACGTGAAGTCGGCGGCAAACTGGCTGCGCCAGACGCCGAAGCCTGCCTTTGCCAATAATCACTTTTTGCAGACCCAGTGGCGCAACATCGCCCGGGCGCAGATCCTGCTCGGCGAGTTTGACGCTGCGGAAATGGTGCTGGAGGAGCTGAACGAGAACGCCAGCGCCCTGCGCCTGATGAGCGATCTCAACCGCAACCTGCTGCTGCTCAATCAGCTGTACTGGCAGGCGGACCGCCGTGGCGACGCCCAGCGCACGCTGATGGAAGCGTTGACCCTGGCGAACCGCACCGGGTTCGTCAGCCATTTTGTGATTGAAGGGGAATCAATGGCCCAGCAGCTGCGCCAGCTGCTGCAGCTGAACACCCTGCCGGAGCTGGAGCAGCAGCGCGCCCTGCGGATACTGCGCAAGATAAACCAGCACCACCGGCACAAGTTTGCCCACTTTGATGAGAATTTTGTCGAGCGGCTGCTCAACCATCCGCAGGTGCCGGAGCTTATCCGCACCAGCCCCCTGACCCAGCGCGAGTGGCAGGTGCTGGGGCTGATTTACTCAGGTTACAGCAACGATCAGATTGCCGGCGAGCTGGACGTGGCGGCCACGACGATCAAAACCCACATTCGCAATCTGTATCAGAAGCTCGGCGTGGCGCACCGCCAGGATGCGGTTCAGCACGCCCAGCAGCTGTTAAAAATGATGGGATACGGGGTATAACCCGGCTGCTAGCACAGCTCGAGCTGGATCTTATTCTCGGTAATCACCTGCATCACGCCCGCCGGCGGCATCGCGTCGGTATACACCGCATCCACCATGCTGATGCTGCCCATGTTGACCATCGCGTTACGTCCGAACTTGGTGTGGTCCACCACCAGGATCACGTGGCGCGAGTTTTCAATGATCGCCCGCTTGGTGCGCACTTCGTGGTAGTCAAACTCCAGCAGCGAGCCGTCGTTGTCGATGCCGCTGATGCCTAAAATGCCGTAGTCGAGGCGGAACTGAGAGATAAAGTCCATCGTGGCTTCGCCGATAATACCGCCGTCGCGGCTGCGCAGCTCGCCGCCGGCGAGGATCACGCGAAAATCCTCTTTCGCCATTAGCGTGTTGGCCACGTTGAGATTGTTGGTCACCACGCGCAGATCTTCATGATTGAGCAGCGCGTGGGCGACCGCTTCCGGCGTGGTGCCTATATCAATAAACAGCGCCGAGCCGTTGGGGATCTGGCTGGCCACCTTGCGGGCAATGCGCTCTTTCTCTGTCGCCTGATTGGCTTTACGATCCTGCCATGAGGTATTCACCGAGCTGGACGGCAGCGCCGCGCCGCCGTGGTGGCGCAGGATCATCTTCTGATCGGCCAGGTCGTTCAGGTCCCGGCGGATAGTCTGCGGGCTGACGGCAAATTGCTCCACCAGCTCTTCCGTACTGACGTAGCCCTGCTTTTTAACCAGGTCGATTATTGCGTCATGACGCTGCGTTTGTTTCATCAAGGATCCCTGAATTTTATGTTCGCTTTCGCACATTTAGCGTGTCGGTAAAGGCCATCGCCAGCCCTACCAGCAGCCCGGCAAAGTGCGCGCCGTTGGCCATGGAGAGGCCAAAAATATTAAACAGCCCGGCAATGAGCCAGATGAGCGAAAAGATAATCAGCCCGCGCTGCAGGAAGATGCCGCTCTGGGGATCGCGCTCGCCGCGCAGCCAGGCATAACCCATCAGGGCATACACCACGCCGGAGAGCCCGCCAAACCACGGCCCGGCAAACTTGTGCTGAATGAATCCACTGAGCAGGGCGCTGATCACGGTGATAACCAGCAGCTTCCCGCTGCCGAGGCGCTTTTCTACCATGCCGCCGAGATACCACCACCACAGCAGATTAAACAGGATATGCATCAGCGAAAAGTGCATCAGCGCGTGGGTAAAGTAGCGCCAGCCTTCAAACTGCAGTTCTGAATCATACGGCCACGCCAGCCAGATCATCACCGCCTGCTCACCCACGATATTCATCAGAATAAACACCGCGATACAGGCGATGGTCACCGCCCAGGTCAGCGGACCAGCGTTGCTTTTAAGGGTGGCGAGAAAGGGATAGCGCTGGTAGTGCAGGCCGCTGTGGGTGCCGCCCGACTGCCAGCTCGCGGCCATATAGCGCGGATCGGCAGGGTTTTCCAGGAACAGGTCCAGCTCATCCTGCACATAGTCGGCCTGGCTTTCATTGGCCAGCCAGACGTCGGTTTGCGCCGGGTGCGGCTGCTGGATGGTCAGGACAACACCCTGCGTAGCCATATAATCGACAAACGCCTGGGCCACGCGCGGATTGGCAAAAGAGGTAATCATCAACATACGGGGTTGTCGCTTATTCCACACAAAAGGGGACAGTATACCGTCTTAGCTACCGTGCGCCACTTCCGCCGGAAAATGGCGGTGCCAGGCGTCAAAGCCGCCGTCTACGCTGTAAACCTGGTCAAATCCCTGAGTGAGCAGATACTGCGCTGCGCCTTTGCTGCTGTTGCCGTGATAGCACATCACCATCACCGGCTGTTCAACATCATTTTCGCGCATAAACGCGCCCAGGGTATCGTTAGTCAGGTGAAACGCGCCCTCAACGTGCCCGAGGGCGTAGCTTTGCGGATCGCGAATATCGACCATCACCGCCAGGCCCTGGTGCAGTTTCTGGTGGGCTTCTTCTACATTGATACATTCAAACTGATCCATGGTGATCTCTTTCCTGAAAGATTAATTCGCCAGCGCGAAGAGTGACCGCCCCGACCGGAGAAAGCGCAGGGCATTTTACCGACAAGTGTACTGCCTGGCGGCAGGTAAACGCGAATTTGTTACGTGCATCACTCCGAAATGTTTTTTTGATGTTACCAGGTGCTCGTTTTTTTGCTATATTGAGCGATAACGAACATTTTTGAGCTAAAACGAAAGCGCAGAGGACAGTAAATGGAAACCAAAGATCTGATTGTGATAGGCGGTGGCATCAACGGTGCCGGTATCGCGGCAGATGCCGCCGGACGCGGGTTATCCGTTCTGATGCTGGAAGCGCAGGATCTGGCGTGCGCCACGTCCAGCGCCAGCTCCAAGCTGATCCACGGCGGCCTGCGCTATCTCGAACATTATGAATTCCGCCTGGTCGGCGAGGCGCTGGCCGAACGTGAAGTGCTGCTGAAAATGGCGCCGCACATCGCCTTCCCGATGCGCTTTCGCCTGCCGCACCGCCCGCACCTGCGCCCCGCGTGGATGATCCGCATCGGGCTGTTTATGTACGATCACCTCGGCAAGCGCACCAGCCTGCCCTCCTCCACCGGCCTGCGCTTCGGCCAGGACTCCGTGCTCAAACCTGAAATCACCCGCGGTTTTGAATACTCCGACTGCTGGGTGGACGATGCACGCATGGTGCTCGCCAACGCCCAGATGGTGGTGAAAAAAGGCGGCGAGGTGCTGACCCGCACCCGCGCCACCTCTGCCCGCCGGGAAAACGGCCTGTGGATCGTGGAAGCGGAAGATATCGATACCGGGAAAAAATACACCTGGCAGGCGCGCGGTCTGGTCAACGCCACCGGCCCGTGGGTAAAACACTTCTTTGATGAAGGCATGCATCTGCCGTCGCCGTACGGCATTCGCCTGATTAAGGGCAGCCACATTGTGGTGCCGCGGGTGCACACCCAGAAGCAGGCCTACATTCTGCAGAACGAAGATAAGCGCATCGTGTTTGTGATCCCGTGGATGGACGAGTTCTCCATCATCGGCACCACCGACCAGGAGTACAAAGGCGATCCGAAGAATGTCGAAATTGACGAAGGGGAAATCAACTACCTGCTGAACGTCTATAACGAGCACTTTAAAAAGCAGCTCAAGCGCGACGACATCGTCTGGACCTATTCCGGCGTGCGTCCGCTGTGCGACGACGAGTCCGACTCTCCGCAGGCAATCACCCGCGACTACACGCTGGACGTGCATGATGAAAACGGCAACGCGCCGCTGCTGTCGGTATTCGGCGGCAAGCTGACCACCTACCGCAAGCTGGCCGAGCACGCGATGGAAAAACTGGCGTCCTACTACAGCAATATCGGCCCGGCCTGGACCAAAGACGCCGTGCTGCCCGGCGGCGAGATCGGCGGCAGCCGCGAAGATTATGCGGCTAAACTGCGTCGTCAGTATCCGTTTATCAGCGAAAGCCTGGCCCGCCACTACGCGCGCACCTACGGCAGCAACAGCGAGCGCCTGCTCGGTGATGCTAAATCGCTTGCGGATCTGGGCGAGAACTTCGGCCACGAGTTTTACGAAGCCGAACTGCGCTACCAGGTCGAGCACGAGTGGGTTCGCCGCCTGGACGACGCCATCTGGCGCCGTACTAAAGAGGGCATGTGGCTCAACGCTGAACAGCAGTCGCGCATCTCCCAGTGGCTGCTGCAGAACGTCAACAACGGCAAGCTGAGCCTGGCCTCCTGACAAAGCGCCTGCCCGGCAACATAATCGTCTGCCGGGCAGGAAAAATCGTCTAACTTTCTGATAGTCATCTGATAAACACCCACTACACTAAGGGATAACTTCCTCTCAGGATCTTCCCTAATGACAACACCTGCCCCGGATAAAGCGGGCCTGCATATACTTTTAAAGCTGGCGTGCCTGGTGGTTATACTCGCCGGCATTCACGCCGCTGCCGATATTATCGTTCAGCTGCTGCTGGCGCTGTTCTTCGCCATTGTTCTCAATCCGCTGGTTACCTGGTTCGTTCGCCGCCGCGTCTCGCGGCCAATGGCCATTGCCATTGTGGTCTTCGTGATGCTCTGCGTGCTGATCGCGCTCATCGGCGTGCTGGCGGCGTCAATGAGCGACTTCTCCGCCCTGCTGCCGACCTTTAACCGGGAGCTGACCCGCAAGGTACTGGAGCTGCAGAATATGGTGCCGTTTTTACATATGCACCTTTCGCCGGAGCGCCTGCTGCAGCGCATTGACGGCGACAGAATGATGACCTGGGCTACCGCATTAATGACCCAGCTCTCCGGCGCGATGGTCAGCGTGGTGCTGCTGGTGATGACCGTGGTGTTTATGCTGTTTGAAGCCCGCCACATCCCCTACAAGCTGCGCTTCGCTCTGGTTAATCCTCAGATCCATATCGCCGGCCTGCACCGGGCGCTGAAGGGCGTATCCCACTATCTAGCGCTGAAAACCTTAATAAGCCTGCTCACCGGACTGATCGTCTGGCTCGGGCTGCTGCTGCTCGGCGTGCAGTTTGCGCTGATGTGGGGCGTGCTGGCATTTCTGCTTAACTACGTTCCCAACATCGGCTCGGTTATCTCGGCGATACCGCCGATGATCCAGGCCCTGCTGTTTAACGGCGGATTTGAATGCGTCATGGTGGGTGCGCTGTTTCTGGTGGTCCATATGGTGCTCGGCAACATTGTCGAGCCGCGTCTGATGGGAAGTCGGCTGGGTATGTCGACGCTGGTGGTGTTCCTCTCCCTGCTGGTCTGGGGCTGGCTGCTAGGGCCCGTCGGCATGCTGCTCTCGGTGCCGCTCACCAGCGTCTGCAAAATCTGGATGGAGACCACCAAAGGCGGCAGCAAGCTGGCGATCCTGCTGGGGCCCGGGCGGCCTAAGAGTCGGCTGCCGGGGTAGCAAAGGGCCGTAAACGGAGTAGCAATCGACGGCACATTGTGGGAAAGTCCCGGCGATAAAAGATTAATGTATTTTCCATAGAACATCGTTCGTCAGGAGTCACAATGTACCGCCTGTTTCTGGGACGCATCTCATCCCTTTCTCAGCTTGCCCTTGAGCCCGATCTCGTACGAAACGCCCCCCAAGGCCCGCGCCGCAGCGTGTGGCTTGCCGGGCGGGCGATGCTGTCCCGCGCCGTGTCGCCGCTGCCCGAGATCCGTTACGGCGAGCAGGGTAAACCGGAATTTGACGCCACACACGGGCTGTGGTTTAACCTCAGCCACAGCGCGGGCAGCATTGTCCTGCTGCTGAGCGATGAAGGACCGGTGGGCTGCGATATCGAAGCGCTGCGCCCGCACGCAAGCTGGCAGCAGCTGGCCAACGCGGTATTTACCTCGGCTGAACATGCCCTGCTCGAGCAGGAAGCTCCGGCCAACAGGCTCCGCGCCTTCTGGCGCATCTGGACGCGCAAAGAAGCGATGGTGAAGCACAGCGGCGGCAGCGTCTGGCAAATTGTCAGCGTCGACAGCACCGCACCGCTGCATCGCCACGTCAGCGACTTACAGCACGAAGGCCTGAGCATCGCGACCTGTACGTCGAGCCCGTTTAGCCCCGCGCCTGACGGGATTGAATGGATCATCCCCTGACATCTTTATCCACCTCCGCCGGAGAACAACAATGGCAAACGTGCTGCAGGTTATTGCCCACTATTACGTTAAACCCGACGCCGTTGACGACGTCATCCGGGCGCTGGGCGCGCTGGCAAAAGCCTCCCGTACCGAAGAGGAGAATCTCTCCTATGAATTTTTTCAGTCGCCCGAAGAGCCGCAGCACTTTGTGATTCTGGAAAGGTACAGCACGGAAAATGGGCTGGAGAAGCACCGGCAAACGGCGCACTTTCAGCAGATCGGCGTAAGCGTGATTACGCCGCTGCTGGAGAGAAAAGAGGTGGAGCGTTTTATGGTGGCAGCGGACTAGCGCCGCGCCATTGACGATTACAGTCCGGCGGGGAAATCATGCGGCAGTTCGCTGGCCGGGCGATCAATCACGGTTTCATTGTTTGCACCGCAGTCGCGTACAAAGGTGATGGTGGCAAATTCGTCAATAACTTCGGTCGGATAAGCCGGGCCGGCATCGCGATAGGACTCCATCAGCGGAATGTGATCGTTCTGGAAGCAGACTGTTTTTTCCGGGGTATTCATTACCCAGCGAGGGAAAAAGATCGTGCCATGAAACAGGCGGTCGGTGAAATTAACCACCAGGCTAACGTCAGTGCCGGTCGGCTCAGTCCAGGAGATTTTATAGACTGCATCGGCAATACGGACGATAAACGCCTGCTGATTTTTGACCCAGCGGTTTCCCACCATGCCGCTGTGGATGCGGTAGTCCACGGTATTTTCATTCTTAATATACAGCTCGTAGTTCCAGCCGTTGTCGTAGGTGTAAACCAGGTGTTTGCCCACCACGCCACTCAGATTGTGTTTATCAAATGTACTCATCATTCTTCTCCGGTTGTGTCGATGAGCACAGATTACCGCTTCAAAAATTGAATGAATAACGCTATTTTTGGATGATATACATTCAAAAAATCGAACAGTCATGCATAAAACAACCCTGGAACAGTGGGCCCTGCTCGAAAGAGTAGTGGCGCTGGGCAGCTTCGCGCGGGCCGCCGAAGAGGCGCACCGCAGCCAGTCATCGGTAAGCTATAACCTGTCGCTGCTGCAGGAACGGCTGGACATAACGCTGCTGCGCCCGGAAGGACGGCGGGCGGTGCTGACTGCGGAGGGTGAACTGCTGCTGGCGCAGGTCAAACCTCTGCTGCAGGCCTTCTCCCGGCTCGAAACCCGGGCGGCTACGCTACGCGACGGCGCCCGGGTGCAGCTCGACGTGGTGGTGGACAGCATCTTCCCCCGCGCCCGCCTGTTCGCCATCCTGCGTGATTTCCAGCAGCAGTATCCCCAGACGCAGGTGCGGCTTTCTGAGGTGCTGGAGAGTATTGAGGATGATGCACCGGTGCTGGCAGAAGCCGATGTGATGGTACTGACAAAACGCCAGCAGGCCAGCGGGCGCGGAGAGTGGCTGGTGAACGTAGATTTTGTCGCCGTCGCCCACCGGGATCATCCGCTGCTGCAGCTGCCCGCGCCGGTAGAAGAGGAAAGCCTGCGCCAGTGGCCGCTGATCCGCATTGCCACCGGCGATCGGGAAACGCTGTCGGGCCAGGATGCCTGGGCCTTCTCAACCCTCGATGCCGCCGTAGAGGCGGTGGCGGCACAGGTTGGCTACGGCTGGCTGCCGGAGGAGCGGGTTGCCGCCCTGCTGGAACGCGGCGAGCTGAAAATTCTGCCGCTGCGCCACGGCGTCCGCCGCGCCACGCCGCTGCATCTGGTGGTACGGCGCAGCCCCGCGCCGCCGGACGAGGCGGTTGAGCGGCTGCTGGCGCTGTTTAAGGCGTCGGGGCCTCAGCCAGCGCCTGAGCACACGCCCAAGCCGACGACCACGCCCACTGGAAGTTGTAGCCCCCGAGCCAGCCGGTAACGTCCATCACTTCACCAATAAAGAAGAGGCCGGGAACACTGCGCGCTTCCATGGTGCGGGACGACAGCTCGCGAGTATCAACGCCGCCGAGCGTGACTTCCGCCGTGCGGTAGCCTTCCGTACCGTTAGGCTGGACCCGCCATTCGGTAAGGGTTGCGACCAGCTGCTGCTGATCTTTCGCGTTCAGCTGCTTAAGCTGCACGTCCGGGATCTGCCCGAGCAGCTGCAGGCACTCCACCAGCCGCTTCGGCAGCTGCATCGCCAGCGTGTTTTTCAGGCTCTGATTAGGATGCGCCGCGCGCTGCTCGTCGAGGAACGCCGCCAGGTCGCACTCCGGCAGCAGGTTAATGCTGACGAACTCCCCCGGCTGCCAGTAGCTGGAAATTTGCAGCACCGCCGGCCCGGAGAGGCCGCGGTGGGTAAACAGCAGGTTTTCGCGAAACACCGTACCGTCATCGGCAGCGATCACCGCGGGCACCGAGACGCCGGACAGCGCCTGCAGCTGCTCCAGCAGCGGCTTGTGCAGGGTAAACGGCACCAGCCCGGCGCGGGTAGGCAGCACCTTCAGGCCAAACTGCTCCGCCACTTTATAACCAAAAGGCGACGCGCCCAGGCCCGGCATAGACAGGCCGCCGCTGGCAATCACCAGCTTTTTCGCTGCGACAGTTTCGCCATTAAGCTGCAGGACATAGCCTTCATCATTGCGCTCAACGCTGATAATTTCAGTGCGCAGGCGCGTCACGACGCCACCCTTTGCGCACTCGTCCACCAGCAGCGCGACGATTTGCTCCGCCGAGTCATCGCAGAAGAGCTGGCCGAGGGTCTTTTCGTGCCAGGCGATGCGGTATTTGTCTACCAGCGCGATAAAGTCCCACTGGGTGTAGCGCGCCAGCGCCGATTTGCAGAAATGCGGATTCTCGCTGAGGTAGGCCGCAGGCTCTACGTACAGGTTGGTGAAGTTGCAGCGGCCCCCGCCGGACATCAGGATCTTGCGCCCCGGCTTTTTGCCGTTGTCCAACAGCAGCACCTTCGCCCCGGCCTGCCCCGCCTGCGCTGCACAAAACATTCCCGCCGCGCCCGCGCCGACTACGATGGCATCAAACCTTTCCACATCTTCACCCCACAGTTTATAGTGTCGGGAATTGTAAATTTTCCCCGGGGCTACGACCAGCCTCTATTTTGCGAGAACAGAACATATCCTTGAAAGATATAATATAATTCCCAAGTGAATGGTTAAAATTCCTTACCCTAATCAATAAAAGTCTATATTTCTCTTTGCCCGCGCCGCGTTTGTCCACGATAATGCGCCGCGTTCATGTCCTCAAAATGGCGTAACGTCCTATGCTACATTTATTTGCCGGCCTGGATTTACATACCGGGCTTTTACTTTTGCTTGCTCTGGTCTTTGTTCTGTTTTACGAAGCGATCAACGGCTTCCACGATACGGCAAACGCAGTAGCAACGGTTATCTACACCCGCGCGATGCGTTCGCAGCTGGCTGTGCTGATGGCCGCCGTATTCAACTTCTTTGGCGTCCTGCTGGGCGGTCTGAGCGTTGCCTATGCCATTGTGCATATGCTGCCAACGGATCTGCTGCTCAATATGAGTTCCGCGCACGGTCTGGCGATGGTCTTTTCCATGCTGCTGGCGGCGATTATCTGGAACCTCGGCACCTGGTATTTTGGCCTGCCGGCCTCTAGCTCGCACACGCTAATCGGTGCCATCATCGGCATCGGCTTAACGCACGCGCTGATGACCGATACCTCAGTGGTGGATGCGCTGAACCTGCCGAAAGTTGCCGGGATTTTTGCTTCGCTGATCGTCTCACCGATTGTCGGCCTGGTGGTCGCAGGCGGCCTGATTTTCGTGCTGCGCCGCTACTGGAGCGGGACGAAGAAACGCCGTCGTACCCACCTGACACCAACCCAGCGTACCAAGAAAGACGGTAAGAAAAAGCCGCCGTTCTGGACGCGTATTGCACTTATTCTCTCGGCGGCGGGCGTGGCATTCTCCCACGGCGCCAACGACGGGCAGAAAGGCATCGGTCTGGTGATGCTGGTACTTATCGGCGTTGCTCCGGCGGGATTCGTTCTTAATATGAACGCCTCCGGCTATGAGATAACCCGCACCCGCGATGCAGTCAACAACGTCGAAATCTTCTACGAGCACAACAGCAACCTGCTGAAGACAGCTACCGGCGTGAATCAGCTCATACCACCGCCGGACGAGGTTTCTGACCAGCCGGTTGATTTCCACTGCCATCCGTCGAATACCATCAATGCGCTGCACTTCGTGAAGGGTATTCTCGGCAATATCGATACCTACGACTCCCTGTCGATGGAGCAGCGCAGCCAGATGCGCCGCATCATGCTCTGCATCTCCGACACTATCGATAAAACCGTGAAGCTGCCGGAAGTAAACAGCGACGATCAGCGCCTGCTGAAGAAGCTGAAAAGCGATATGTTGAGCACCATTGAGTATGCGCCTATCTGGATAATCATGGCCGTCGCGTTTGCGCTGGGCGTCGGTACGATGATTGGCTGGAAGCGTGTGGCTACCACCATTGGTGAAAAGATTGGTAAGAAGGGCATGACCTACGCGCAGGGTGTTTCCGCGCAGATGACCACTGCCCTGTCTATCGGTCTGGCGAGCTATACCGGGATGCCGGTTTCTACCACCCACGTGCTCTCCTCCTCCGTGGCGGGGACCATGATCGTGGACGGCGGCGGCCTGCAGCGCAAAACCGTGACCAATATCCTGATGGCCTGGGTGCTGACCCTTCCCGCAGCGATTATTTTGTCCGGCGTGCTTTACTGGCTGAGCCTGAAGCTCATCTAATCCGGTTATCCGGACGCAATAAAAAACGGGTCTGCGCAAGCGGACCCGTTTTTTTATGTTTACTCGGCTAATGCCAGATTATCAGTGCAATCATGCTCACCAGCACCAGCCCACACAGCGCGCTGGTTAAGATAAACTGGCCGCGCACCCGCTCGCAGCGGCGAATAAACTCGTCGTCATGATGATCGCGATAGCGCTGCGCCCAGATGTACCAGACCAGGCGCACCTGTTTTCCCGGCTGGCCGTGAGAAGTAAAGAATCCGCCGCCGTCAACATACTGATAAAGAAGCGGATCGCAGCCGCGCAGCACCACCAGCAGGGCGCGCAGAGAAGAGAAATAGCGCGCCATATTTACCGCACACACAAAACACAGAGCCCAAAACAGCGCGACAGTGCTTATCATTATTACCCCCCGGCGACCCGCCCACGGAGACTCCCTCCGGGACTACCGCTCCCCGAAACTCAACAGATGATCTGTGAAAGAGTGCGAGTGCGGTCACACTAATCGGCCGACCGACTCTTTTAATAGTGTAGGAGATCGATGAAATTTTTTGCCACATCGTTACGCTGTTAAAACGATAAGCTGATGAAGAAATCGCGTATTGATGCGCAAACCGGCGCGGGCGAGCAAGGTTTATTGACGCGGGTTACCCCGTCGTTTTATGGTTAGATTGTCTATAATTGATAGAAAGCTCAATCACTTCAGGAAGGAGTAACACTATGGCTTACAAACATATTCTTATCGCGGTCGATCTCTCCCCGGAAAGCAAGATGCTGGTAGAGAAAGCGGTCTCTATGGCGCGCCCGTACAACGCGAAAGTGTCCCTGATCCATGTCGATGTGAATTACTCCGACCTCTACACGGGGCTTATCGATGTAAACCTGGGCGATATGCAAAAGCGCATTTCACAGGAGACTCACCACGCGCTGACCGAGCTGTCCACCAATGCGGGCTACCCGATTGCGGAAACCCTCAGCGGCAGCGGCGATCTGGGCCAGGTGCTGGTGGACGCAATTAAGAAATACGATATGGATTTGGTGGTTTGCGGTCATCATCAGGATTTCTGGAGCAAGCTGATGTCTTCTGCCCGCCAGCTGATTAACACCGTTCACGTGGACATGCTGATTGTTCCGCTGCGCGACGAAGAAGACGAATAAGCCGTTTTCCCCACCCATTTTTCCTGCCTGAAAGAGACCTCCCGGCGCGCCGGGAGGTTTAAGTCACTTAAAGCTGCTTTTCGTACAGGCGATAGTGCTTGTAGGGCTCGGCACCGATTTTCTTCAGAATGTTGTTCATCCCGGTATTGGTTTCGAGGATCCAGGACATCTCCAGCGCGTCGATGCCGCGCTTTTTGAACGGGTCGCGCAGGGCTTCAATCAGCAGCAGCGCGATAATTGGCCCAATGCGGCTGAACTGGTACTCGGCGCGCACGCCCATTAAAGGCACGCGGGCGGTGCGCACGCCGCTCACTTTCAGACGCCATAGCAGCTTGGCCCAGCCCAGCGGCAGCAGACGGCCGTGAAGATCCGCGGCAGCCTCATTGATGTTAGGCATTCCGACGATAAAGGCGCAGGGTTTGCCGTCGATTTCAGCGATGTGAATCATGTCATCGGGAACCAGGAACTTCAGCTGATCGCCCATGGTGGCGAACTCACGCTCGGTAAAGGGCACGAATCCCCAGTTATGCTGCCAGCCGGAGTTGAAAATCTCGCGTAATACCTGCATCTCTTCGGCGAACTTCTTGCGGTTGAGGCGGCGGATGGTCACCTGGGGACGCACCCGCTCCATCAGCTTGGCCAGCGACGGATTAAAGTGCAGATCGGTGCGCTTCATCCAGTACGCGATAAGGTCGACACCTTTGGTGTAGCCCTGTTGCTCAACGGCTGTTGCATAGTAAGGCTTGGCGTGGGGCATCATCACCGACGGCGGCGTGTTGAATCCTTCGATCAGCAGGCCGCTTTCCTGGTTAATGTTCAGGCTGAATGGGCCGGTAATTTTGCGCGCGCCCTGCGCCCGCAGCCACTCTTCGGCGGCGGCAAACAGCGCGCTGAACACTTCCGGATCGTCGATAGCGTCAATCATACCGAAGTGGCCGGTATCCGCACCGTGTAGCTCGCGGTGCAGGGTGTCGATTTGCGCGGTTATGCGACCGACAATCTTTTCCTCTTTTATTGCCACCCAGGCCTGCCAGGTAATGTGGTCCGTACCGGGGTTTTTCTTCGAAAGGTGTTCTTCTCGCTCAATAATGAGGGGATCGATCCAGTTGGGATCATCGCGAAATAGCGTAGAGGGAAAAGCGATGAATTCCTTAAGTTTTTTCTTATCCTGGACTTTTTCGATACGAATCATAACCAGCCTTAAACTTGATAAAATGACAGAAAAAAATGCGCATTAAGACACCACGAATTATCAGATGCACGGCTATTTAGCTGCATCATTACTAATCCATCAGAGTTAGAAAATGCGATCAATCCACTAGAGGTAGGATAATGCAATATTTGTCTTTACTGCAGGTTTAGTAAAATGCGATGCGAATACAACAACTATATTACAGTTCATCACTCGCTTTACCGTTTGTGAAAAATATTGAGTGTAAAAAAGTATGCAAGGCGATGATTATACCTTTTCAGCGTTAATTGAAATTGCTTTATTGAGCGTTATTACAGCAAATGCAATTAATTGCTAAACAGATTGACTGCTTCAGGACTATTTTTTAGCACTTGATGCTGTTGTCGGGCGGAATCGCAAACTAAGCGTACACTTTTTAAAATCTTCCGTCATACTGGTCGAGTTATATCCATCTTTCTGGGTCAATCACCACAGGATCGCTCGTGCAGTTGCTAAGAATGCCGCGTACAAGCCTGATGTGGAATTGCCTCACGAATATGAGTGTCTACTTTTTCACCGTTTATGTTGACGAGCGTGGGTTTATTAGTATAAGATATGGTAGAATGAAAATTTATTATTACAATATTATAAATAAATTTTTACAAAATACACCATCTTCCCCCCAAGTGAATATCTGTATCATTCGGTGATTTTGAATCTATGGCTGCTTTGCATATGTCTGAAACAAGTTCAACCCAATCAATCCCCATGCGCTATGCTGACTTTCCAACCCTGGTAGAGGCGTTAGACTATGCCGCTCAGGGAAACACAGGGATGAATTTCTACGATCGGCGTAATCAACTCGTAGCCGTACTGGAATATAGCGATCTGAAGCGTCGCGCGATGGCTAACGCCCGCCGGCTGCTCTCGCTCAATCTGAAAAAAGGCGATCGCGTCGCACTTATCGCTGAAACCAGCGTTGGTTTTGTCGAAGCGTTCTTTGCCTGCCAGTATGCCGGATTAATCGCCGTGCCGCTTGCCATTCCTATGGGGGTTGGCCAGCGTGATTCTTACATGAGCAAACTCCAGGGTCTCATTGCCAGCTGCAAACCTGCTGCGATTGTCAGCAGCGAAGAGTGGCTGCCGCTGATTGACTCTGTCAGCACCGATACGCCAGAACTGCGCATCCTCAGCCATGCCGATTTAAATGCCCTGCCGGAAAAAGAGATCGGTCTCCCGCTGCCCTCCCCGGAAGATATTGCCTATCTGCAATACACCTCCGGCAGCACTCGCTTCCCGCGCGGCGTTATCATTACTCACAGCTCTGTGATGGCTAACCTGCAGGTTATCAGCCACGACGGCATCAAATTACGTCCGGGCGACCGCTGCGTCTCCTGGCTGCCGTTTTATCACGATATGGGCCTGGTCGGCTTTCTGCTGACGCCGGTAGCCACTCAGCTTTCCGTTGACTACATGAGCACGCAGGATTTCGCCATGCGCCCGATGCTGTGGCTGAAGCTCATCAGCAAAAACCGCGGCACCGTTTCTGTAGCGCCGCCGTTTGGCTATGACTTAAGCCTGCGCCGCAGCACCGAAAAAGACATGGCCGAGCTGGATCTCTCCAGCTGGCGCGTTGCCGGCGTCGGCGCAGAGCCAATCTCCGCCGAACAGCTCGAACAGTTTGCTGAACGCTTCGCTACCGTGGGCTTTAACAGCAACGCCTTTATGCCCTGCTACGGCCTGGCAGAAAACGCGCTGGCGGTCAGCTTCTCCGATGAAAACGAAGGTTTTAAAGTTAACGAGGTCGACCGCGATATCCTCGAGTACCAGGGCAAAGCCGTGGTGCCGACTAAAGATACCCGCGCAGTGTCCAGCTTCGTTAACTGCGGTAAAGCCCTGCCGGGCCACCGCATCGAAGTGCGTAGCGAAACCGGTATTGCGCTGCCGGAGCGCGAAGTGGGCCGGATCTTCATTTCAGGCCCGAGCCTGATGAGCGGCTACTTCCACGATGCAGCGTCGCAAAAAGAGATTCAGAAAACCGGCTGGATGGATACGGGCGACTTAGGCTATCTGCTGGATGGCTACCTGTACGTCACCGGCCGTAAAAAAGATCTGATTATTATCCGCGGGCGTAATATCTGGCCGCAGGATATTGAGTACGTTGCCGAAATGGAGCCGGAAATTCATCCTGGCGACGCTATCGCCTTCGTCACCCCGCAGGACAAAGATGAAAGCGGCCGCATTGTGCTGCAGATTCAGTGCCGCGTCAGCTCCGAAGAGCGCCGGGCGCAGATCGTGCACTCGCTGACCGCGCGCATTCAGAGCGAATTCAGCGTTGCCGTTGATATCGAACTGCTACCACCGCACAGCATCCCGCGCACCTCCTCAGGTAAACCAGCGCGTGCAGAGGCGAAAAAACGCTATCTCACCGCGCTGACTGAATCCCTCGACACGCAGCATATGCAGCAAGTGGCAGGCTATGCTCAATGACGAAACGGTCGCAATCACGGGTGTGACCGGTTTCATTGGCAAGCATATCGCTGACAACCTGCTCGCACGCGGCTTCCGCGTGCGAGCATTGACCCGCACTCTCCGCCAACACTCGCCTGAAAACCTCACCTGGGTTCGCGGCGCGCTGGAAGATAAAGCCTCCCTTGCCGAGCTGGTTAGCACGGCAGATTACGTGGTTCACTGCGCCGGCCAGGTCCGTGGGCACAGCGAAGAGATCTTTGTCGACAGCAACGTGACCGGCAGCCTCAACTTGATGCAGGCCGCGCTTGAAAATAAGCGCTGTCGGCGCTTTTTGTTTATGTCCTCCCTCGCAGCCCGCCATCCCGATCTCTCCTGGTACGCCAAATCAAAACGCACCGCCGAGCAGAAGCTGGACGCGCTGGCAGCGCCATCGCCAGTCACGCTCGGTATTTTTCGCCCCACCGCGGTTTACGGTCCCGGCGACAAAGAGATGAAGCCGCTGTTTGACTGGATGCTGCGTGGTATACTCCCCCGACTGGGTGATTCAGACGCAAAACTTTCGTTTCTGCACGTCAGCGATCTGGCCGAAGCCGTTGGCCAGTGGCTGGTCAGCGAGCAGCCGCCCGCGCGCCCTTGCGAGCTGTGCGACGGCGATGCTGCCGGATACAATTGGCAGCGCGTGCGCGATATTGGTGAAAAAGTGCGTAATGGCCGGGTCCGATTAGTCGGCGTCCCGCTACCTGTGTTAAAACTACTGGCGGACATCAGCGTGTTGTCCTGCCGACTGGCAGGTAAAGAGCCGATGCTCACCCGCAGTAAAATCCATGAATTAACACATCAGAACTGGTCCGCAAGCAACAATGGCTTGTGTGAAGAGATAAACTGGTTCCCCAGGATTAGCCTCGAGCACGCTCTGCGTGAGCGGTTATTCTGATAATCTGACTATAGGTGCGTCAAAGTTTCTATGCTAAATCGTGAAATAGTGATGGACTATATCCTCGAATGTTTACAGGGTATGGTTACAAATGGAGTGGAAATTGAGCCAGACAGCGATCTCGTAAACGAGCTCGGGCTGGAATCCATCAAGGTAATGGACTTGCTGATGATGTTAGAAGACCGCTTTGACATTTCCATTCCAATCAATATTTTGCTGGATGTAAGAACTCCCGCACAGCTGCTGGCTGCCTTACTCCCTCACCTGGAGAAAACCTATGGGCCTCTATGATAGGTTTACGCGCCTTGCGAATGACCGCGAGCAGTTTCAATCATCCGGCATCAATCCGTTTGGTACCTGCATCGACGAGATCTACTCTGCAACCGAAGGCCGCATCGGCAACCAGAAAATTATTCTGGCCGGCACCAACAACTACCTTGGTCTGACCTTCAATCCGCAGGCAATTGCCGATGGTCAGGCGGCGCTGGCCGAACAGGGCACCGGTACCACCGGCTCACGCATGGCGAACGGCAGCTACGGCCCGCACCTGCAGCTCGAGCATGAAATTGCCGCGTTCTTCGATCGTCCCTCCGCCATTGTGTTCTCTACCGGCTATACCGCTAACCTCGGCGTGATCAGCGCCCTGGCCGTGCCGGGCGCCGTTGTTCTGCTTGATGCAGACAGCCACGCGAGTATTTACGATGCCTGCACGCTGGGCGGCGCGGAGATCATCCGCTTCCGCCACAACGATGCGAAAGATCTGGAGCGCCGGATGGAGCGCCTGGGCGAACGCGCCCGCGACGCCATTATCATTGTCGAAGGCATCTACAGCATGCTCGGCGACGTTGCGCCGCTGGCGGAAATCGTTGACATCAAGCGCCGCCTGGGCGGCTACCTGATCGTCGACGAAGCCCACTCGTTCGGCGTGCTGGGTAAAACCGGCCGCGGTCTGGCTGAAGAAGTCGGTGTTGAAGCGGATGTCGATATCATCGTCGGCACCTTCAGCAAAAGCCTGGCCGCTATCGGCGGCTTTGCGGTCGGCAATAAAGAGATGGACGTGCTGCGCTACGCCAGCCGCCCGTATATCTTCACCGCCTCACCATCGCCTTCCAGCATCGCCTCTGTCCGCTCTTCGCTGAAAACCATTGCTGAACACCCGGAACTGCGCGACAAGCTGTGGAGCAACGCACACCGCCTGTACGAAGGCCTGAAAGGGCTGGGTTACGAGCTGGGTCCGAACATCAGCCCGGTTGTGCCGGTGGTGATTGGTTCGAAAGAAGAAGGCCTGCGCTTCTGGCGCGAGCTGATCGCTCACGGCGTGTACGTCAACCTGGTTCTGCCTCCGGCAGCCCCGGCCGGCATCACGCTGCTGCGCTGCAGCGTCAACGCCGCGCACAGCGACGAGCAGATCGACACCATCATTCGGGTCTTTGCCGAGATGAAATCTCAGTAAAGTACGCCCGACATAAAAGCGGCCCGGCAGGAAACTGCCGGGCCGCTTTGTTTATAGCTACTTTAACTTACTCACCGCCGTATACTGCGAGCAGCTCCTGCGCCGCCAGCTTGCCGAGGGCGTTGGCGGCAAATGGGCTGTCTCCGGTCAGCACCTTGCGATCTTTATGCACGCTGCCTTTAATATCATCGTTGATGATTTTCATCCCCATCGCCTTCAGCTCTTCGCCAAAGAACCACGTCAGATTGCCCGGCATGTAGCCGATATCCGGCGTCTGCTTGTCGGCGGAGTCCGGGAAAGCGCAGATAGCATATCCGTTCAGAGGATTGTCGCCCCCGCGCAGGGACAGAAATGCCGCCGGGCCGTGGCAGAGAGAGATCACAAAGCGATCGTTTTTCATCGCCCAGCGCAGGGCCTCCGCCACCGCGCCGCTCTCCGGCAGGCCAATCAGCGCGCCGTGCCCGCCGGGAATAAACACCGCCGCGTAGCTGCTCTTCTCATCAAGTTCTGCCACAACGTCCGCCAGCGTCTTCGGGCTGCGGAACTGCGCCTGAAACTGGTTAAAGAACGGCACTATCTCTTTATCCTCGTGCGGCATGGCCCAGTATTCAAACTTGGTCATCAGCCCCGAAACGGTGGCGATATCAAATTCAAACCCCGCTTTGTGCAGATGATACATCGGCAGCAGCGTCTCAACGGGATGATTACCGGTGGAGAACAATTTTCCGCTGTCCGTGGGCAAATAGCGTTCATCTGCGGCAATCACCAGGATCCGCCTGCCGCCGCGGGAAGCTAGCGTTTAGTGATGCTTGTCGAAGCGGAAAACCAGCCACAGAGCCAGCAGCAGCAGCAGCACCGGCGGCAGCAGCGTCACGAGCTGAACGTTTAGCGCCAGCAGCAGCCCCAGATTCACCACGATCTGGTAGCTGACATAGGTCAACAGGCCGACAATCACGCCGACGGCTAGCCGGCTGCCAACGCCAGGAGAGCGCGGCGCGACAAAAGTAAACGGGATCGCCAGCAGGATCATCGCCAGCATCAGAATCGGCCGTCCGAGCTTTTGCCACAGCGCAATCCGATACTGGATGCTGGGCTGCCCGGTGTCGTTCAGATAGCCGATATAGCGGTTAAGCTGGCGAATGGAAAAGCTGTCGGCGGGCATGGTGAGCTCTTCCAGCGACATGCCGGTAAAAATCGACTGCCACTCCAGCGTATCGACCGTCTCGACTTTCTTCTCGCGATCCAGCCAGTGCTTCTGGTTTACGCCCTGCAGCAGCCACTTGCCGTCTTTCTCCACCGTAGCGCTGCGGGCATAGATATAGCTGTTCAGCGACATATCTGGCGCGTAAGTGAAAATCTCAACGCCCTGAGGCTGCTGTTTTGCATCGAGCTGCCTGACCGTCACGAAGGTATCGCCCTTCCTGGCCCACAGCGCGTTGCTGGGATTGGTATTGTCTTTATCCTTCGCCATCGCGATATTTTTGAGCTGCAGGGCGCGCTGCTGCAGCGGCGAAGCAACCCATTCGTCCAGCGCCCCCAGCGGCACGGAAATCAGCACGCCGGCGACCAGCACCACCAGCCCAATACGGAAAATAGAAAAGCCGACAGTGCGGATGGCGGTCAGCTCCAGATTCTTCGCCAACTGCCCCATGCCGACGATGCCGCCCAGCAGGGCGATAAACGGTGCCAGATCGATCAGGCTGCGCGGGGTTGTCATCACCACCACTTGAACCGCCTGCGTCCAGTGGTAGCCCGCCGGACTCACGTCGTCCAGCTCGTTAATCAGGTTAAAGGTGGTAAACAGCGGGATCAGTAGCGCAGCGGCGGCGGCGAAGCCGAGGAAAATGTTGCGAATAAGATAGCGGCTGAATATGTTCATCGGGAAAACTTCTGCAGTAATGAAAAGTCGCGGGCGATCAGCAGCAATACTCCGATCAACATCAGTAAAGGCACCAGCCACATTCCGGGCACCACCGGAATAGCGCCATTAGCCACCAGCGTGCGGCAGACGTTGCCGCCGTAGAAGATAATCACAAAAAGCACCGTAAGCGGAAGTAGCGTGGCGAAACGCCCCTGGCGCGGCCGGGTGCGGCTCAGCGAGATAGCCATCAGCGCCATCAGTACGGCGCTGACGCCGCGGCTCTGGCGCCACTGCAGCTCGGCTTTATCCGCCGCTTCCGGGGAATGCGACAGCGCCAGCGCGGACTCCGCCTTGCGCTTGATATTCAACCCCTGCAGCATCGGCTTTAAGTGCAGGCTGAGATTCTTGTAGACCTGCTCGTTATCGGCGCTGCCGTTATGATCGAGCGTGTAGGTTGTGCCCGCTTTCAGCATCACCGACGGCGTTTTGGGTGAAGGGTTGGTGACCTGCACCATCTGCGCCCGGTAGAGGCTGGTTTTAACGTCCGATGCGGTGTAGATAAGCGCGTCCGTCAGGCGGCTGGTGCCATCATCGATTTGCGAGGCCAGCACCATGCGGCCATCGTCGTTGACGTTGAACTTGCCCGGAATAAGATGATGAACGTCCAGTTCTGACTGGGACTGCTGCTGCAGCTTATACATTTGTGCGTAGGCCCAGGGTCGCCCGTACATAGACAGCAGCGTCACCAGGATCCCCAGCGGAATGGCCAGCCACAGCACCGCCTTATAGATTTTGGCGGGGCTCGCGCCGGTGGCGAACATCGCCGTCATTTCCGAATCGTTATACAGCTGGCCAAGCGCAATGCCCACCGATACGTACAGCCCGACAGGCAGCAGCATCTCAAGGGCAATCAGCACTTTATAGAAGACCACGCTCATCACGACTTCGAGGGCCAGCGTGCCGTTGGCCGCCTCGGTGAGATAGCGCTGGGCAGAGTAGCTGGCAAAAATGAAGATCAGAAAGCCCACAATAGTCAGAACCAGCTTGTGAGTCTGACCCACGATATAGCGCTCAATCAGAAACATATATTTTAACTATCCCGCAGCATAACAAAGGGTTGTAAGCATAAGGGCTTACGACGCTTTACTCTCTTCACGCAGCATATCACGCACCATATCCAGCACCTGATAGACTTCGTCATCGGTCAGGGCCCCATCTTTCGCCCAGCGCACGCGCCCGGCCTTATCCAGAACCAGGATCGTCGAGCTCTCTTCTTTCAGATGCCACGTCCGCTGACCGATGCCCTGATTGTCGACGATAAACTGGGACCATGCGTAGCGCCGCTTGTTCTTCTCAAGCTTGCCGCGGACAAAAAAACCGGAGCCCGGGATCGCATCGTCCGTATTGACCATCGTGGTCGGCTGAAAGCGGTCTTCAGGGAAGTCCGCGGCCTTAACGGCTTTGATCAGAAACGAGTTTTTCTTTTTGGCCGAGGTGCGGCCGGCGATGTACTGCACAATGCGGATTTTCCCGGCAAACTGCGCGCTTTTCCACGGCCGGTAGCTGAAAGAACCGTCGTCATTGAGCAGCATCTCGCCGCTGTCGCTAATGGCAACAGGTGGCACGGGCTGGCCAATGACAAAGTTATGCGCCGACGCCATCAGGGGAGAGAGGCACAGCGCCAGCAGCAGTGATTTCAGAAGCTTCATGTTGTTTCCTTTCAGGTAATCAACCCTGTTCACTATAACGATAGACCAAGGGGAAACAGCGATACGAAAATGGCGGGGTTGCGGAAGCCGGCAGCGCAGGCGGCAGGCGCGGCATCCACCGCGACCGCCGCTGTGCTTTACAGCGGATAGCGCTCGAGCAGCAGCTCAAGACGCGCGCGCAGATCCGGGTCCAGCGGCGCAGTAGCGCTGTAGGGCTTCGCGCCGCTCAGATCGTCAGCAACCAGCTCGTCGTGCTTGTCGCCCATGATGCCGTTGATAGCCGCCATAAAGCGGGAGATCTGCAGCGCCTGCTCGTCGCCGGGATTAATCGAGCGCAGCGTGTCGTAGAAAGAGACCTGCTGGCTGATAATTTTGCGCACGTCGTGGAACTCGCGCCCGGTCAGCTCCGGTTTACTCATCATCTGCTTCAGTGCGCGCATTTGCTGCTGGCGATAGGCCATAAACTCGTCCGCCCCGGCCAGTCGAATGTGGCGCAGCGAGTAACGTACCATCATCCAGAACGGCATGCTTAAATGCATGCGCAACAGCTTGCCGTAGTGGGCCACGCCTTCTTTATTCCGGTTGCGAAACGCGTCCTGAAAGCGGCCAAGATAAACTGTCACTTTGCCAAACAGATAGCGGCCTTCGTGATTGTGGCTGTACAGGCGCAGGGCAAAGCGCAGGTGCTTGTAGCGCGAGCGGATGTATTTAAACTGCTGGCGCTCCTGCTTCGATAAATCACCGTTCCTGAGCTGCTTGAGCACCAGGCGCAGCATCTCCGTGCGGGTAAATCCGTCTTCCCAGTGCTGCAGGCACAGCGCGTAATTGTCGCGGATCTGCTGTTCTGAGCAGCGTAGATCAATTACTGGCGGCAGGCTGACGTTCGCGTCGATTACGTCATCTTCGTCAATGGCGTTAAAAAGACGCTGCTCGGCTTCTGCCGAAAAGTGAGTCCATTTTTGGGTCATGAGTTACTCTCGCTGGAGCCTTTAAACGTTAATCTTTCGCGGCGGAAATAGGCCTGAATCGTCGGGAAAAAGGACGTTAGCACATCCAGGAACTGGCCGCCAAAATAGGCCCACGCGGCGCCAATTACGCCGAAGAAATGCGACAGTACCACCAGCAGAATAATGTACGACACCGAGGCCACGGTTTGCATCACGAGGAAAATACGCTGTTTCCCCGCCATAAACAGCAGCGACTCCTGCGGGAAGCCGATCATCGAAATCACAATCGCGCCGAGCATCACCTGAATCAGGTCGTAAGCCTCAAGGTATTTGTGGCCGAACACCACCGAAATAAGCGGTTTACCAATCAGCAGAACCGCAGCAGCCACGACTATACCGAGGCCGCCGGCGAGAGCTGCCGACTTGATCGCCAGCTTCCACGGTTTTTTGGTGCGCGGATCCATACGCATGATTTCCGGGTAAAAGCTTTTTTCAAGCAGGCCCGCCGGAGTACCGGCTGCGTCAAAGAAGGTCATGGCGATTTTAAACAGGCCCGCTGCCGCCGGCCCGAGCACGATCCCCACCAGCACGGTGGTACAGGAGTTACGCGCTGCCCAGATGGAGTGGGCAAAGTTAGTGGTCCAGACGAAGTTCCAGGCGTCTTCCAGCTTGCGTCCCGCTTTCAAAATGCTCGGGCGCAGGGCGTTGTGGATATTCAGACGGCGCAGCTCTTTAGCGGCGAACCACCAGTACATGGTCCCGCCGACCAGGTTTGAGAGGTACCAGGCGACCACAAAGCCGGCAAAGCCTAAATCGAAATACCAGGCAATGACGCTGCCCAGCGCCCGCAGGAAAGGCTTGGTTGCCTGCTGAATGGCAATAAGATCGAAGCGGTCAACGGCGCGCAGGATGCCGGTCGGTGTCGAGGCCGCCATCGACGGGATCAGGGTGCAGTAAAGCATGGCCAGCCAGAAATCGTCGGACGTCAGCCCCATCGAATGGGAGAGGAACGGCAGCAGGATCATGCCCCCGGCAACGGCGACCGCGCCGCTAACAATATCAAGGCCGAAGGAGAGCGAAATAACGTCGCGAAAGCGCTGGATGTTTTTACTGTGCAGCGCCGGCGTACCGTACTGCACCACCAGCTGCCAGGTCTGAAACTTAATGAAGTCGCTAATGGCTTTTGCGTAGGATTGCACCACCACCAGCACCCCGAACATCTCCGGCGTCATGCCCTTACCGGCGCAGGAGAGCGCAATCAGGCCCAGCAGGGCGCTCACCACGTTGCTGGAGCCCAGATAAGCGGTGTTGCGGATAATGGTGCGGAACGCACCGTCAGAGAACCAACTTTTCATGCTAAAAACCAGTAGACCAGGTTATCGATCGCTCAGCGGAGATTACTCCCCCGGCATATACATCAGACTCGTCAATATTAATGGTCTGAGTTTTGAGGCGCTTCTGTTCACCGTAGATTAAAGCTAAAACGGATGCACTTTATTGATGAGGGTGCCCGGATGCGATATGCGCCCCGGGCAGGCAGAAGGCGGGCTCAGGATAAACTAAAAGCACGCTAATCTATACCCTAAATAATTCGGGTTGCTTGCAGGCGGCAAGAGAGAGAATCCCCGGGAGCTTACTGGAGTAAGTGACCGGGGTGAGCTCACGCAGCCAACGCACAAGCAGCTTGAAGTATGACGGGGATAAAGACGATAAGGCATCTTAAGCCTCTTGCCCTGCCCGCTGCGCTTCCGGCAGCGGCCCGTTACGATGCGACGATGCAGCGACCGCAGAGACCACCTCCAGCGCTTTTTCCAGCACCTCGGCGTAGGGCATTCTGGAATCCAGCTCGTAAATGCGGGTCCCGCTGTACTGGATCTGCGACATGATGCCGATTTTATCGCGCAGCTCTTCATAGTCGTGGTCCGGCTTGCGGGAAAACGCGGTTTCCACGTCGATATCGAGGCGGATCAGCAGCTCCGGGCGATACTTTTTCATCTCGCGCTGGTAGAGACGCTGCTCGCGCGCCGCCAGCCAGCGTTTCAGCCTGCCGGTCACGCGCTCGACGCCGATGCCGGGGCCGTCGTAGTAAAAACCGGTAATCTCCGACTGCGGGAAGCGATCGCTAATTACCAACACGCCGCTGTCTGCCAGCTGCTTCACCTTGTGCAGGTTCGACATGCGCCACAGTGAGAAGCCGTACATGATAAGCGCCGCCCACAGCGCGGGGCCTTTGGAGCTCATGCTCTGCGCTTTGGAGGTTTTCTTCGCCAGCCGGCGCTCCAGCCAGACACCGATGATCGGCCAGCGCTTGATTTTATCGCCGGTTTCGCCGGAAACGAGCCCCAGGTAGCGGCGCTCGGTAGCCCAGCGCGCGTTAAGGTGCTTCACCAGATCTGCGGTCAGGGTGGATTTACCGGTGCCGTCACAGCCGACAACCGCCACGAGGCCGGGAATATAAGGCAGGGAGGGATCGTGCTGAGTATTCAGTTTATCTGTTTGCATTTACTTTCGTCTTACCAGGCAATCACGCGTCGTGATGCGGAGTTATACCAGAGCGGCCCGGATCGCGCGCAGCGATTCATCAACGACCTGTTCTGCAGGATCGCGACCGTCAAGATCGAGGATATTGGCGCCGTTGAAGTGCAGGCCGGGGATCACCGCCACTTTTTCACGCAGCGCCGACAGCTTGTGGTCGGGCTTGCGCGCGTGGGCCGTTTCCGCGTCGATGTTCAGGCGGATAAGCAGCGCGGGCGGATACGAGGCCATCCAGTCATACAGCGCTGCTTCACGCTTTCTGAGCATCTGCACCCAGCCGCTGCCGCCGTTGGTTTTGGCCAGCTGCGGGCCGTCAAAGCGGAATCCCGCCACTTCGGCCTGTGGCCAGCGATCGGTGATCAGCAGCTTACCCTGCGCGCTGCGCCGCAGCATGCGGCGAAACTTCCAGGTTCGCCAGCAGGAGAGCAGGTAAATAACCAGCGCGGTGACCGCGCCCGGCGGCGTGGAGGGCTTCTCGTTAACGTTATCGGCTTTTTTGCGCAGATAGCGGCCAAAGGGCGCGCCGATAATCGGCAGTTCGCTAATCCATTCGCCAATGCGGCCTGACGACTGCCCGAGATAGATCATCTCAACCGGATATTCCGGGGACAGGCGATTAAACAGATTGGTTGTCAGGGTTGATTTCCCCGAGCCGTCACAACCTGTTATGGCGATCACCCGCACTGGCGGATGACTGGTTCCTGGATTAATCTGTCGACTCACGAAAAAACCTGCTTTGAAAAATTTGCTGTATATTAATTGATTCTGAGTTCAGAATATTTGCGCCGCGTGCCGTGGCCCCTTTATTTCAGGCTAGGTTATACACCTTATTGCCATTTAATGCGCGCTGCCTTGAGGATATCTGAATAAGGGAGTATTTTCTTACAATATTTTATGATGTGAGTATTTTTATGCCTTCTAAACTCCCACCACTTATCGCGGTAATTGGTAGCGATGGTTCTGGAAAATCAACGGTCTGCGAAAATCTCCTCCCCTACGTAGAAAAATATGGCCCGGTTGCGCAGGTGCATCTGGGTAAACAGGCGGGCAACGTTGGCCGCGCCATCAGCAACCTTCCTCTGATGGGGAAGAAGGTTGGAAAATCCATTGAAAAGCACAAGGTCAAAACGGCAAAAGAGCTGCCGGGCCTCGGCCCTGCCCTTGTCGTGATGTTCTTTGTCCTGCGCCGCCTGCTGCGCTTTCGCCATATGCTCTCCTGCCGTCGCCAGGGCAATATCATCCTGACCGACCGCTATCCGCAGGAGCAGATCCCAGGCGCCTATGACGGCACCGTTTTCCCGCGCGACGTGCCGGGCAACGCGCTGGTTTCCTGGATGCGCAAGCAGGAGCAGAAAGCCTTCCACTGGATGGCAAGCGTTAAGCCGGACCTGGTGATCAAGCTGAATGTCGATCTCGACGTGGCCTGCGCCCGCAAGCCGGACCACCGCCGCGAAGCGCTGGAGAAGAAAATCGCCATCACGCCGCAGCTGACCTTTAACGGCGCGCATATCGTCAATATTGATGCCAACCAGCCGCTGAAAGACGTGATTGCCGACGCGGAAAAAGCGGTCGCTGATTACATGGCGTCTGCAGGCTACGGTTACGCCGGACAGGCGCAGCCTCAGGCCAGCTAAGCTATTCGTTGTGCATAAAAAACCCGATGCGGCGTATAGCCCCATCGGGTTTTCTTTTATCTACTCCGCGGTACCTGAATAGATGTCAAAGCGGTGCCCTTTGGTGATCACCGCGTTAGGCGTTTCAAGGCCCGCCAGCGGCGGCGCGTAGTCCGGGCGCTTCACTACCACCCGCTTGGTGGCAAGAAGCCTGGCGGGGGCCAGCAGGCCGTCGGCGTCCAGATCCGGGCCCACCAGCGACTGAAAGACCCGCATCTCTTTTTTCACCAGCGCACTTTTCTGCCGGTGGGGAAACATTGGGTCGAGATAAACCACCTGCGGGCGCGGCGCGATCTCCGCCAGCGAGTTCAGGCTGGAGGCGTGGATTAGCGTCAGGCGCTCCCGCAGCCAGCCGCCGATCTCCGCATCGGCGTAGCCGCGACGCAGGCCGTCGTCCAGCAGCGCGGCAACCACCGGATTGCGTTCAAGCATCCGCACCCGGCAGCCGACGGACGCCAGCACAAACGCATCCCGCCCGAGCCCCGCGGTAGCGTCCACCACGTCCGGCAGGTAGTCGCCTTTGATGCCGACCGCTTTCGCCACTGCTTCGCCGCGGCCGCCGCCAAATTTGCGCCGGTGTGCCATCGCGCCGCCAGCGAAATCCACGCTGATGCCGCCGAGCTTCGGCTCGTCGCGCTTGCGCAGCTCCAGACGTTCGGCGGTGAGCACCAGCGCCATCAGATTGTCCGCATCGTGTTCCAGCTGCCAGCGGGCCGCCAGAACAGATAAGGCGCCGTCTCCGGCGCCTGATTCATCTACTAAACAGATTTTCACCAGCGGGATCAGCCCTTAATGCCGTAGTGCTCAAGCATCGCGTCCAGCTGCGGCTCGCGGCCGCGGAAGCGTTTGAACAGAGTCATCGGCTCTTCGGAACCGCCGCGGCTGAGGATGTTATCGAGGAACGATTTACCGGTTTCGCGGTTAAAGATCCCCTCCTCCTCGAAGCGGGAGTAGGCGTCCGCCGCCAGCACATCGGCCCACAGGTAGCTGTAGTAGCCCGCCGCGTAGCCGCCGGCGAAAATGTGGCTGAAGGCGTGCGGGAAGCGGCCCCAGCTCGGGCCCGGCACCACGGCAACCTGCTTTTTGATCTCGGCCAACGTGTCGAGGATCTTCGCGCCCTGCTCCGGGCTGAACTCGGCGTGCAAGCGGAAATCGAACAGGCCAAACTCCAACTGGCGCAGGATAAACATCGCCGCCTGGTAATTTTTCGCCGCCAGCATTTTATCCAGCAGCGCTTTCGGCAGCGGCTCGCCGGTTTCATAGTGGCCGGAGATAAACGCCAGCGCTTCCGGCTCCCAGCACCAGTTTTCCATAAACTGGCTCGGCAGCTCGACCGCATCCCACGGCACGCCGCTAATGCCGGATACGCCGGCAGTTTCGATGCGGGTCAGCATATGGTGCAGGCCGTGGCCGAACTCGTGGAACAGGGTAATCACTTCGTCGTGGGTAAACAGCGCGGGCTTGCCGCTGACCGGGCGGTTAAAGTTGCAGGTCAGGTAGGCCACCGGCTTTTGCAGCGAGCCGTCGGCTTTGCGCATCTGGCCGACGCAGTCGTCCATCCACGCCCCGCCGCGCTTGTGCTCGCGGGCGTACAGATCGAGATAGAAGCTGCCGCGCAGTTCATTTTTCTCGTCATACAGCTCGAAGAAGCGCACGTCCGGATTCCAGACGTTAATATCGGTGCGTTCTTTAGCAGTAATACCGTAAATGCGCTTAACCACCTCAAACAGGCCGTTAACGGCTTTGTTTTCCGGGAAATAAGGGCGCAGCTGCTCATCGCTGATGCTGTAAAGGTGCTGCTTCTGCTTCTCGCTGTAGTAGGCGATATCCCAGGGCTGCAGCTCGTCAACGCCGAACTCGGATTTCGCGTAGGCGCGCAGCTGGGCCAGCTCTTTCTCACCCTGCGGGCGGGCGCGCTTCGCCAGATCGGTCAGGAAGTCGAGCACCTGCTGCGGGTTTTCCGCCATTTTGGTGGCCAGTGATTTAAAGGCATAGCTTTCAAAGCCCAGCAGCTGCGCCAGCTCGTGGCGCAGGGCCAGAATTTCCGCCATCACCGGGCTGTTGTCCCACTTGCCGGCGTTCGGCCCCTGATCGGAGGCGCGGGTCACGTAGGCGCGATACATCTCTTCGCGCAGCGCCTGGTTGTCGCAATAGGTCATCACCGGCAGATAGCTCGGGATATCCAGCGTCAGCAGATAGCCTTCCTGCTCTTTGGCCTGCGCCTGGGCTTTTGCCGCGGCCAGCGCGCTTTCCGGCATCCCCGCCAGCTCGGCTTCATCGGTAATCAGCTTCGACCAGCCCATCGTCGCATCGAGCACGTTGTTGCTGTACTGGTTGCCCAGCTCGGAGAGGCGTGCGGCGATTTCGCCATAGCGCTTCTGTTTCTCTTTCGGCAGGCCGATGCCGGACAGTTCGAAATCGCGCAGGGCGTTATCCACCGCTTTCTGCTGCGCGGTGTTCAGACTGGCGTAGCTGCTGCCGTCGCGCAGATCGCGGTAGGCCTGATACAGCCCTTCATGCTGCCCGACCCAGGTGCTGTACTCCGACAGCAGCGGCAGGGTCTGCTCGTAGGCTTCGCGCAGCTCGGGGCTGTTTTTCACGGAATTAAGGTGGCTCACCGGGGAGAAAATGCGGCCCAGCGCGTCGTCCACTTCCGCCAGCGGCTGGCAAAGGTTCTCCCAGCTGTAGGGCGCACCCTGCGCCACCGCGCGCTCTACCGCCGCCCGGCAGTCGTCCAGCGCTTTAGTCACGGCAGGCACCACGTGCTCCGGCTGAATTCTGGAAAACGGCGGCAGGTTAAATGAGGTCAATAATGGATTAGTCATCAGCGCGGTCCTTTGAAAAGTGAATGTCGAAGCGCACGCTCCGGCGCATTAGGCGATAGGAGCAAGAATGGGGATAAGTGTAGAGGATTTCAATAGCGCCGGGCGGGGAAAGGCATCTTGCGACAAGCTTTATGGGGCCCGGCATTCACCGGGCCCGGGGGGCTAAAGCCGTGCGGCGGCCTGCTGCGCCGCCACCAGGTTCAGGCGCTGCCAGAACTGCTGCTCGGGCGTGCTGCCGGAAAGCGGATAGCCCGCCGGCAGCGCGGTGCTGACCATCAGCGCCCGCCGCTGGGCGGCAGAAAGTTTGGGAAGCGCGCTCTCCAGCAGCACTTCGGCACCCGGCGGTACCTCCACCTTATCGCTGCCCGCCCCCGGCTGAGCCGGGAATCCGTAGGTCATGGTGAAGCCGTAGAACTGTGTCATCGCCGGGCTGCTGTAGGGATCGTCGCTGCCCTGCGGCTGCGCGCACTGCGCCAGCGATGTGCCGCACTCCTTCTCCAGCGCGGCGCGCAGCTGGTCCCGGGCCTGGCTGAACAGCAGCCGGTACTTCGCGTCATTGAGATAGGCCGCCACGTTACTCTGGGCCACCATCCGCGATCCCATCACGTCCAGCGGATAGTGTACCCCGAGCACCAGCCGCGAATAGCCGTAGCGCGCGCCGCGGATCACCAGCGCGTCGTAGCGCTCCGGGATCATCTGCGCCAGCAGCAGCGCGTCGGTGACGCCGGTGTTGGTGTGTCCGCTGGGGAACGAGCCGCCGTCGGCGGTGTAGGGCTGATTATCTTTTACCACCACGTCATCGGGCACCAGGTGAATGGTGTTGTCCGGGGTCAGGAAGGGACGATCGTAGTGGAAGTGCTTTTTCGCCGCGCTGGTGCTCACTTCGCTGGCCTTGATCAGCGCCGCCGCCTTGCTCAGTTCGCCTTTGTCGTAGGCGGTAATAAACGCCTTGCCGAGCCGCGGCCCGAGCGCGTCGCTGAGGAAGTAGAGGAAATCAATGCCTTCGGCGTCAGCCAGCGCCTGGTGCCGCATCGCGGCTGGCGCATCGCGGTTAATGTCGGTAACCGTCTCCAGGTTTTGCGCCAGCACCGCTGGCGAAAGCGAGCTAAAGCCGGACAGCAGCGCAATTCCCGCCTGCTGACGCGCTTTTTTAGCAAAATCGTAGTCGCTGGCCTTCAGCCACTCTTTGTCGGCCTGGCGGGCAGATTGCCGGGCATCTTCAAGCCTGTCGCGGCTCAGAACGCCGTCCGCGCCCTGAAGCTGCTGGCGCAGCGCCCGCAGGGAATCGGCTTCCAGCGCATCGAATACCGGACTGGCCGCCGCGCGCCCGGCGTCGGGCAGCGCGATTTCCTGGGCCGCCGCCGACAGCGTAAAGGTCACGGCCAGCGCCAGCAGAGAGAAACGTTTCATCATTTATTATTCCTGTATTCAACGGATTACCAACATAACGGCAACGCTAGCGCACGCGCTTGACAGTAAGATGACAGCCCGCTGCAGCGCGAAGCGCGGCGCATCGGGCGGTAATCCGGGCCAAACTGCGGTAAACTGTCGGGAATGTTAATTATTTCGGAACTCCCGCTTCATGCTTAGCTATCGCCACAGCTTTCACGCCGGCAATCACGCCGACGTCCTTAAACATACCGTCCAGAGCCTGATCATTGAGTCAATGAAAGAGAAAGATAAGCCGTTTCTCTATCTCGACACCCACGCGGGCGCCGGACGCTATCAGCTGAGCGGCGAGCACGCGGAGCGCACCGGCGAGTATCTTGAAGGTATTGCCCGCCTCTGGCAGCAGGAAGACCTGCCCGCCGAGCTGGCCCCCTATATCAGCGTGATTAAGCATTTCAACCGCAGCGGCCAGCTGCGCTACTATCCGGGCTCACCGCTTATCGCCCGCCAGCTGCTGCGCGAGCAGGACAGCATTCATCTTACCGAGCTGCACCCGAGCGACTTCCCGCTGCTGCGCTCAGAGTTTCAGAAAGACGAGCGCGCCCGCGTCGAAAAGCGTGACGGCTACCAGCAGCTGAAAGCCAAACTGCCGCCGGTTTCGCGCCGCGGGCTTATTCTCATCGACCCGCCGTATGAAATGAAAACAGACTATCAGGCGGTGGTGGCCGGCATCAGCGAAGGCTACAAGCGTTTTGCCACCGGCACCTATGCCCTGTGGTATCCGGTGGTGCTGCGCGCGCAGATCAAGCGGATGATCAAAGAGCTGGAAGCCACCGGCATTCGCCGCATTCTGCAGATTGAGCTGGGCGTGCTGCCGGATAGCGATCGCCGGGGCATGACCGCCTCGGGGATGATCGTCATTAACCCGCCGTGGAAGCTGGAACAGCAGATGAACGCGGTTCTGCCGTGGCTGCACCGCACGCTGGTGCCCTCCGGCACCGGGCACGCCACCGTGAGCTGGATAGTGCCGGAGTAATTGCAGGCATCGGTGGAATCTATTCCTGCCGGGTATACTATTACGGCATTAAACGATTAAGGAATCAGTGATATGAGCAAGCATTACGACTACATCGCCATCGGCGGCGGCAGCGGCGGCATCGCCTCCATCAATCGTGCGGCCATGTACGGTCAGAAGTGCGCCCTGATCGAAGCCAAAGAGCTGGGCGGTACCTGCGTCAACGTCGGCTGCGTGCCGAAAAAAGTGATGTGGCATGCGGCTCAAATCCGTGAGGCCATCGAGCTGTACGGCCCGGACTACGGTTTTGATACTACCCTGAATCGTTTTGACTGGGACAAGCTGGTTGCCAGCCGCAGCGCCTACATCGACCGCATTCACACGTCGTACGATAACGTGCTGGGTAAAAATAAAGTCGACGTGATCAAAGGCTTCGCCCGCTTTGTGGATGCGCACACCGTTGAGGTCAACGGCGAAACCCTGACGGCGGATCATATTCTGATCGCCACCGGCGGCCGCCCGGTGCATCCGTCGATCCCGGGCGCTGAATACGGCATCGACTCGGACGGCTTCTTCGAGCTGCCTGCCCTGCCAAAGCGCGTGGCAATTGTCGGCGCGGGCTACATTGCGGTGGAGCTGGCAGGCGTGATTAACGGACTCGGTGCCGAAGCGCACCTGTTCGTGCGCAAGCACGCCCCGCTGCGCAGCTTCGATCCGCTGATTGTCGAGACGCTGGTTGAAGTGATGGAAAGCGAAGGCCCGACGCTGCACACCAATGCCACGCCGGCGTCGGTAGTGAAAAATGCCGACGGCAGCCTGACGCTTACCCTGGAAGATGGCCGCAGTCAGACTATTGACTGCCTGATCTGGGCTATTGGCCGCGAGCCGTCCACCGACAACATCAACCTTGCCGCCGCCGGGGTAAAAACCAGCGACAGCGGACACATCGTAGTGGACAAGTTCCAGAACACCAGCGTGCCGGGCATCTACGCCGTGGGCGATAACATTACCGGCGCGGTTGAATTAACGCCGGTTGCGGTTGCCGCAGGCCGCCGTCTCTCCGAGCGCCTGTTTAACAACAAGCCGGACGAGCATCTGGATTACAGCAACATCCCGACAGTGGTGTTCAGCCATCCGCCTATCGGCACCGTCGGCCTGAGCGAGCCCGCCGCCCGCGAGCAGTACGGCGACGACGCGGTAAAAGTGTATAAGTCTTCATTCACTGCCATGTACACCGCTGTCACCGCCCACCGCCAGCCGTGCCGCATGAAGCTGGTGTGCGTCGGGCCGGAAGAGAAAATTGTCGGCATTCACGGTATCGGCTACGGCATGGACGAAATGCTGCAGGGCTTTGCGGTGGCGCTGAAGATGGGCGCGACCAAAAAAGACTTTGATAATACCGTCGCCATTCACCCGACCGGTTCGGAAGAGTTTGTGACGATGCGGTAACTGTCGCGGGAAGTGAAATTTACCGTTTTAGTGATAAAAAACTGGCCCTGAAAAGCCAGTTTTTTGCTTTTTGTCTCAAGCGTGATTAGCGGGCAGGCGCGGCAATAAAGCGACTTCTGTGCAATTCCCCTAAAAGTACACCACCGTATCCTGGCGAAAAAAGTATGGTCCTCTTGCGCCAGCGCTGAATTGCGCTCAATAACGGGTGTAGTTAACTACAGCCTCAATATCGATCAATGTTACAGCGACAATACATTTATCGCTGTAATGAATACTTCCACATTAAATAACCACTATCTTAATAAGCCATTATTGATCGTCTTTAACTGATACGCACCGCCTGGCCCACCTTTTCCAGAACTGTTTCCATACCGGAATCAATAAAAATATATTCTCCCTCAATAAATGACAGTTTAAAAATACTGGATTTTTGACTTACCTCACTGAAATTTATGTGCAAAATACTGAATCTCATCTACGCGAAGGTTCATCTATCAATTCCGTTCAAAATACTTGTGATATTGCTGCGGTCGATGAGAATTTTGATTGAAATTTTTACGGTAAAAAGATGTAAAACAAAAAATGATGACGCATAATGCCCGGCGCAGCTTTGTAATAACGTTTTTGCAATCTTTATTAATCAGCAGAATACAGATGGCGGCGAGAATAATTTCCACACTAACAAAGTAGTTATATCAGCAGTTCTAAATTTCCTGGCTAAACATAAAACTCTCTCACTTTGCATATTGCCAGGGTGCCACTCGCTACGGCATTGAAATCAGGCCCCGGAGACAAAGGTGCCTGAGGGTAAGCCGGCGCGGAATAAAGTTAAGGCCATAAAAATAGTCATCAGCACGACGCCAGCGTTAATAACTTTTTTGATAGTTAACACTGTCAAACAGATACATTTAATGGGGTTATAAATTGAAGATTCACTATCTTGTCACCAGCCTGGAAAGCGGCGGGGGCATCTTTGTTATTCCGGAAATCGTCAGAACGTTGCAAAGCCTCGGACACGAAGTCTCTATTTATGCCTGCGAACCGCGAGATATGGGTGGCGCAATACGGCTAACAGAAGCAGGATTATCCTACACCGTCCTGTCGAAGAAGCGCCGGCCCCTCAGTGTTATTCTGGCACTCTATCTGATTAAAACCCGGAAGGATCGCCCGGATGTTATCTGGTCCTCATTTAGCTGGGCTACGCGAATTGGCATTCGTGCCAGCCGCCTGCTGCGTATCCCGACCATCGCCTTCAAGCACAGTATGAGTACCCGTAAGGGCCTGTTTAAAGTACGTCAAGAACCGAACCTGTGGGTGGGCGACTCAACGTCTGTCGCCGGGTATCTGCGCAATGAATGGAGCATTCCCGCAGAAAAAGTGCTGGCCTGGCCGCTGTATAAAAGCATTCCGGATTTCCCAACCGCCGCGCGCTGGGACGGGAAAGAGGTTTTGCAGATAGGAAGCGTAGGCCGACTGCACGATGTTAAGAACTATGCCGGCCTCATCGACGCGCTCGCGACCTTTTTAACGGCGCATCCGCAGCTAAAATCGCGCCTGCACTTAACCATCCTCGGCGAAGGCCCGGAGCGGGCTGCGCTTGAGCGTCAAATCTCGAGCCTCGATTTAAACAGCGTGGTATCCCTGCCCGGCTTTTCGGCCGATGTCGGGGGGTTCCTGTCAAAACAGCATGTCTACGTTCAAACCTCCCGCTATGAAGGCCTGTGCCTGTCGGTCCATGAAGCCATGAATGTGGCGCTGCCGGTGATTGCGACGCCGGTCGGCGAAATTAGCGATGCCGTAAAAGAGGGCGAAACGGGTTATATACTGAACGGCGATCTGAATGTTTCTTTGCCCCGCGTCTTAGAGCACGTTTTTAATAACCCGGAGTCTCTTGAGCACTGTGGCGAAAATGGCAGGCGCTACGTTCTCGACAACTTTAGTGATGAACGCTACAGCGACTCTGCTGCGGCTATCTTTGACAGGCTCAACACACTGACGAAATAAGGATCCAACATGCGCGTCCTGGATGGCTCCATTCCAAAAGGTGAGTATGTTTTTACAAGAGACGGCTTAGCCAAAAAAACGTTTTTGCTTCCCTACCGGGATATCAAAAAAGTGTCGTTTTTAAATCACGTCGTCAACATTAAAGAGAGCGTTAAGTATGCCAATGAGGGCGTTGGTGTTGAGCACAACCATCACGTCACCATCAGCGTAGAGTGCAGCTCGGGGGCTTTCGTGGCTAAAACTAATATGGTCAGCGCGGAGTATCTGATTGCGCTTAGCGCTAAGGAAAGATGCCAGAAGAGTAACCCGTTATCCTTCAGCCAGTCTGAAGGATGACGGGTATAGGTAAGCAGCAGCGCCAGCCTCAGATCTTCCTGATAAAGCGCTGGCGCACGCTGCCTTCCGGGTTGTTGATGGCTTTACCCGGCGCGGTTAGATGAACCGCTCCCCTTTTCTATATCCAATGTCGAATCAGAAGTCATATCCCACCGTCGCCACGACAGAGCGCTCTGCGCCCCAGTAGCAGTACCCGGTGCCGTAGCAGGCAGAAACGTATTTGCGATTAGCAAGGTTGTTAGCATTCACCTGCACAAACGCGCCTTTCAGCTTGCTGTTCCACGCGCCGAGATCGGCCCGGATTAACGCATCAAACAGCGTGGCGGAAGCCAGTCGGGTGGTATTTTCATTATCCGCCCACTGCCTGCCGATATAGCGAACGCCGCCGCCGACGCTCAGGCCATTATTAAGCTGGTATTTGCTCCACAGCGAGGCCATCGACTTCGGCGTTATATAGGGCGTATTCCCGCCGTTGCCGTCGATAGCATCACGGTAGCGGATGCGGTTGAGGGTGTAGTTGGCGATGGTGCTCAGGCGGGACGTTATCTGGCTCCGTGCCTCCAGCTCCAGCCCTTGTGAATGTATCTTACCGGCAGGCACGTAATAGGTCCCATTGACCACCCGGTTGGCAACGTTCTTCTGCGTCAGGTCATAGACGGCAGCAGTGTAAAGATCAGAACTCCCCGGGGGCTGGTATTTGACGCCCGCCTCATACTGTTCTGCCGTCATAGGTTTAAGAAGGTTGCCGCCTTGATCGGAAAGAGACTGCGGGGTGATCGCCTGGCTGTAGCTGATATAGGGCGAAATGCCGCTGTCGAACGCGTAAAGCAGCGCCGCGCGCCCGCCGACGCGATCGTCCTGGCGGCGCGATTTAGTTTCCAGATCGTAATTATGGGTACGCGAAACAATCCTGTCGTAGCGGCTGGAAAGATCCAGATGCCACTTATCCAGCGTCATCTCATCCTGCAGATAAACCCCGGTCTGATAGTAGTAGCGCTGTGAACTCAGGAAGTTATAGGGCGGGTTAGCGCCCACCGCCTCGCCGGTAACCGCATTTAGCTGGCTGGCTGAGCCGCTGGCGTCTTTCAGATCGTTTTTGTACTGGTGATATTCCGCCCCTAGCACCACCCTGTGATCAACGATGCCGGTCGCAAAGTCCGCTTCGAGCTGGTTATCAATAGCGTAGGCGTTAAGTGAGGAACGCTCTCCGGAATAGTAGCGATTGAGCAGGTCGCTCTGCGGTCCCGCCCAGCCAATTTGATATACCTGGTCAAGATTGACGTTGGAGTGGGAATAGCTGGCATTGGAGCGAAAAGCCCAGGTATCGTTGAAGCGGTGCGAGAACTGCGCGGTGTACATCTGCTCCCGCCGCTTAAACTGGTCCAGCGAGGTGTCGCCATCGTAAAAACCTTTACTCAGCTTGTAGCCGTTGTGGGCGGTGATGCTGCCGTCGCCCGGCACCGCGCCGTGGTAGCCGCCGGAGGGATCTTTTTGCAGGTAGGCGCGCAGCAGCAGCGAAGTATCACCCGAAGGCTGCCAGAGCAGCGAAGGCGAAATCGCGTACTTCTCTTCCCGGGTGTGATCATACTGAGTGTCGCTGTTGCGGCCAATCCCGGTCAGGCGAAAGGCCAGCGTGTCGTTAATGGCATCGGTGTAGTCAAACGCCGCTGCGCTGGTGTCATTAGTACCGCCGGACAGGCGGAAGTGCCCTTCCTGGCGAAACTGCGGACGCTTCGAGGTTTCCATCACCAGCCCGCCGGGCACGGTCTGACCGTACAGCGCGGAGGAAGGGCCTTTAATGACATCCAGACGCTCAAGGAACCAGGGATCGACCTGCAGGACGTTATAGCTGCCGGCATCGCTCATCAGGCGCAGACCGTCGAGGAAGATATTATCCACGTCGCCGCCGTGGAAGCCGCGCAGGGAAACGGTGTCATAACGCGTTGCGGCACCGGCGAAGTTAGTGAATACGCCGGCGGTGTAGTTCAGGGCCTGGTTAACATCCATCGCCCCCTGATCTTCCATCTGCTGGCGCGTCACTACCGATACTGCCTGGCCCGTGGTAATAAGCGGCCGATCGGTTTTGGTCGCGCCCGTGCTGGTCCTGGCCGTATAGCCCGTGGTCGGCGAAGTCGCGCTGTCGTCAGCGCGCGCGGTTACCACCAGGGTCTCCGCCGCGTGAGTCAGGGGTGAGGCGACAAGGGCCATTGAGCAAAGCCAGGCCGAGCGCTTCAGGAGGAAGGGCATTTTCATTGTTGATTCCTTATAAAATCGCTCATTTAGCCCTGCAGGCCTCGAGCCGATGGATATAAAAAGCGCCTAGTTTAAATGCGAGTACGAATAATAACTATTCAATTTTTAATTTATTGCGAATCAGACTCGCAACTGAATTAGCTTTTGTTAATCAGCCAGATGGATTGATATTTCTGAAGAAAAATTAATTGGCGCTTGTCCAGCGCTTAAGCGTCGCCTGAGTTACGCTGCCGGCTCCCGTTTTCACGCAGAAATGCGCATATTAGCCACAGCCAGAGCAGGCCGCAGCATAGATTAACCATGCTTAAGCCTGTGCTGGCCATACTGAAATACGCGGCTTTAGCAGCCTCAATTCCCAGCGCAAAAACCAGAATGCTTATCATGCCAAGCATTGCAGCAACGCTGCCTTTACCTGCCCGGCTGGAAAATAGCGTCATGCGATAGAGCCCCGCGCTGACCAGGCCAGTACCAAAGCCGTAGAGGCTGAGCCCGGCGGTGAGCCACAGATAGCCGTGAGGATTAAAAAGGGTTCCTGCTGCGGCAGCGGCCAGGCCTCCTACTACCGGCCAGGCACCCAGACGCACCGGCTGCTCGACAGGCATTCGGCTGGCAAGACGTCCCAGCGTCAGGTTACCGATAATCATGGCCAGAAAAACAGGAAGCTGCAGCAGCGCGTAGTACATGCGGCTTTGACCCGCATCATGAATAATGATGACCGGCGAGAGCGCCACCCACGCAAGACAGGGCACCGTCACCAGCCCAATCGCCAGCGATCCGCGAATAACCTGGCGCTCTCCCAGCAGCCGATAATATCCCTTGGCAAGTGACGTCAGCGATAAGGATTTAGCACGATCGCCCGAGGTTTCCGGCATGCCATACCAGAGACCTGCCAGCGCCACAGCCGTCACTGCGCCAAAGAGCCAAAACAGAGTGCGCCATCCGCATATGCTCAGTAATGCGGCGCCAGCCAGCGGTCCTGCCAGGGGCGCGACCAAAGCAACATTCGCCATCAGCGCCATAATTTTAATACTCAGCGCTTCATTGAATGCCTCCTGAATGGCGGCATAACCTACTGCGCCGATAAAACAGAGGCTGATACCCTGCAAAAAGCGCAGTAAAACGAATTGTTCAATATTTTGCACCCAGAGCATGGCGATGCAGCCCAACATGAAGAAAGCCGTGCCGAAGAGCATTACAGGCCGCCGCCCTATTCGATCGGACAGCGGGCCAAGCAGCCATTGTAATACAATGCCTCCCGTCAGATAGGCCGTTAGCGAAGTGGACACCCACTCCGGCCCCACATTGAATTCGCGGGTTACCAGCAGCATGCCCGGCTGGATCATGTCATGGGCGATATAGGTAGCAAATTCAAATAAAACCAGGGATAGCGGAAAAATAATATGACGTTGCGTCAGCTGCGATACGGGGTCGTACAGCGCCATGATCGGATCCTTATCGCCATGCGGAAAGCGGATTCTTCAGCGTACCGGCAAACTTCAGATTCTCTGCCGGGTCAGCCAGATTAATCATCTGCTGATTATTTGCCAGCTGCAGGCGGTTAAGGCAGGAACGGATAAACTCCGGGGTAAACAAGTCGTAGCGCGCAAATTTACTCGCCAGATGCGGATGTGCCTGCTGATACTCTGTTACACACTGCGCAACCGTCTGCCAGAACCGCTCCTGTGTCAGCGTGCCCGAACTGTGCAGAATCGCGCTGATAAAGCGGAAGATACAGTCAAACACGTCAGTAAAAATCGACAGCAGCTTGAGCTCTTCCGGTACCTCGACTGCCAGCCGCTTTGCTTTCTCTGGCAATACAGCGTCTGGATTCATCACCGCTATCTCTTCACCAATATCTTTCATAAAGGCGCTGACCGGAGCATTATTTTCCAGCAACATAATCAGGTTTTCGCCGTGCGGCATAAACACCAGGTCATGCTGGTAGAAGCAGTGCAGCAACGGACTCAAATAGCAGCGGAGATAGCGGGCCACCCACTCCTCTGCCGGCAGACCGGAGTCCGCAATCAGCGCGGGAAGCAGCGCCTTCTGATGGTGGTCAATGTGCAAAAACGACGCCATTGTCATCAAACGCTGCCCCGGTTGCAGGTTGACCGCCGGATTATCCCGCCAAAGCGCGGCAAACATCTTTTTATAGGCAGAATCACCGCTGAGAGCCTGCTCGTAATGGCGGTTATGATAGCCCACTGCGGCAACCTCACGCAGGATACGAAAGCCGCAGCGCTGCAGCCACTCATCGCCCGCCACCAGCTGCGCGAGCCACTCATTTATTGCCGGCGTGGTCGCCATATAGTAAGGCGACAGGCCCCGCATAAAGCCCATATTGAGTACCGATAGCGCCGTTTTGACATAGCGCCTGTCGGGCCGGGAGCGGTTAAAGAAGGTACGAATAGACTGCTGAGCCTGATAGCCATCTTCCCCGCGACCGAGATAAACAATGTCGTTATTGGCAATGTCGGCGGCAAAAACGGTCAGCAGCTTATTCTGCCATTGCCACGGGTGAACCGGCATCAGCAGATAGCTATTGGCCAGTAATCCTCTGTCTTCCAGCTGGCGGTGAAAGTGCTCAAGCGTCGCCTCTCCCAGCTCTTCGCACATCAGCTGCTTATAGTCCAGGCTGCTCAGGCTGGAAAAATGCGCATTGCGTTTATGTACCGCCACCCAGACGAGGTGTACGGATGCAGCGGCTTCAGGCGCATAAGCAAGATAATCAGCAGCATCAAACCCGATACGCCCGTTATTAGCGACAAAACACGGATGTCCTTCAGTCATTGCCGCCTCAACGGCCTGGAAATCCGCACGCACCAGAGCTGCGCTGTCCGGATTCTGTTTCTGAAGTTTAAATACGCTGCTGCACAGCGTACTGCTGATTTCTTCCATATAGGTCGCTAACAGCGCCTGCGGGATACCTATCTGCTCATTAAATTCCACAATAAACTGCAGCGCGTCCAGCATCAGGGTCTGGCCATTCTCCTGCCGCGTCAAAGAGGTGATATCGATATCCCAGTGATCCAAGGCCAGGCGCTGCGCACGAAATTGATAGACCACCTCCTTACCCGGCACGGCCAGACTAAAACAGCCGACGTCAGTTTCTTGTGGAGACACAATTTTTTCATGGGCAAACTCGGCGATGGCCTTGCGGATAAGCATACGGTTCGCCTGCGCCCAGTTATCACCCGTCAAATGGGCGCCGGTAAGAAGTGTGTTAGTGTTATCCATGGGCAGTGAATCCTGATTAAGAGCATATTGGTAATCTTCTCGCCGGCAGAAAGCCAGCCAGGCCGTTTTATTTTCCATTTCAATTGTGTGCTGATAGCGAAAACCCGCTCGCTTATTCAGGCGATGAATCTTTTCATTGCGCACATCGGGCTCGACCACCACTCGCGCGACCTGCGGCAGACTAAACAGATAATCCATCACAACAGTAAATACCTGCCAGCTGAACTGTCTGACCGGTGCTGTCGCTGGAGCAAGAAGGATATGCATGCCGTAATCACCCAACTCGGCAGGATAAAATTGCGCCACCGCGTCGCTACAGGCGTGATAGCACTCGATCAGGAAAACCGGTTTTTCATCGCAGCAGCCGATGAGTGCCGCGTGCGGATCGGATGCCGTCAGCGTTTGATAAAATGCGCTCACCTGCTCAAGAGTGTCATTCTGCATACCCCAGAAAAGGGCATAGTCGCGCGTCACCCACTGATGGATAAGCACAGCATCATCGGCCTGCACAGGACGCAGAGTAAAGCTCCCCGCCGGACGCACGGCGCTAAAAATAGATTGTGAAGACATATCAATGTTCCGTTTTGGCCGGGAAAGTCTGAAATGCAATCTGACGTTCGACCGGATACACCTCCCTTCCGGTAAGTTCGCGCAGAATGACGGAGTTACGGTAGCTTGCCATACCGAGATCGGGCGTAACGAAACCGTGAGTATGCAGCTCGGCATTTTGAACAAAGACGCGATTGTAGAAATCAATGCTGTAGTTACGCTGCACGTCGTAGCGCCCTTGCTCGTCCCAGCGCAAGCGCCGGGTAACACCTTCAAGAAACGCTGGCGGGCTGGAGTGATATCCCGTTGCCATGACCAGCCCTTCAGTACGGCGGGTAAATGCGCGTTCCTGCTCCTGCTGATAGAGCGAGAGTTCAAGCTCCCCGTTGGGCAGCCGTCGCATACCTGTCAATGCAGAATGGGTGAAGAGATTAACGTTCAGTTCCCCATCGAGCTGTTTAACGTACATCAGGTCATAGATATCGTTGATTAAACTACTATTAATGCCCTTATAAAGGCTTTTGTGGCTGGCATTTAACTGGTCTCGCTTAGCAGGAGCCAGGTCATGAAAATAATCCACCCATTCTGGAGAGGTCATCTCTAGCGTCAGCCTGGTGTATTCAAGCGGGTAGAAGCGCGGCGCGCGGGTGATCCAGTTAAGCTGGTAGCCAAATTTGTCGATATCATTGAGCAGATCATAATAAATTTCGGCTGCGCTCTGTCCGCTCCCCAGTACGGTAATTGAGCGCTTTTGCTGCAGCTGATCTTTATTTTCAAGGTAATCGCTGGAGTGGGTAAAATACGGGCGCAGCGGCAAGCTACACTCCGGTACCCATGCCGTAGGGCCAGTACCGAGGACAAGCTGACGGGCATAATACTCTTGCGTTTGCCCATTAAGAGTATCGGTAGCGCGTACACACCAGGCAGACTTTTTCTCGTCATAGCTGACATAATCCACGCGCCTGTTCCAGCGTAAATTGCTAAGGCGAGAGCAAACCCACTGGCAGTACTGGTTATACTCTTTGCGCATCAGAAAAAAGTTCTCTCTAATATAAAAAGAATAAAGCTTTCCCTTTTTTTTCATATAATTAAGCAAACTATACGGGCTGGTTGGGTCGGCAAGCGTAACCAGATCGGCAATAAAAGGCGTCTGAAGATGGGCGCTCTCAAGCATCATCCCGGTATGCCAGTCAAATCCGGCATTCCGATCGAGAAAAATACCGTTCAGATCCTCGATGGGTTCACTGAGGCAGGCCAGGCCCAGGTTAAATGGGCCGATCCCAATACCCACAAAATCGTAAATTGTATGATTCATATCGGAGTTCTCATTGAGTTACCGAAGAGGTGCGGAGATATTCCCGTCCGTAGTGCGCTATCAGGCTGATAACTTCGTCCAGGTCGGCGCTGGTGGTCGTTGGATTAAGCAGGGTAAATTTTAGATACTGCCGCCCATCTACTCGGGTGCCGGCGATGATAGCCCTCCCGGAACGGAATATGGCTTTGCGAATCGCTGCATTCATCTCATCAATTTGGGTATCGCTGAGCATCCGATCGGGCCTGAAGCGGAAAACCTGAGTGGAGAGCTCCGGCGCGTGTAATACCTCAATCTCAGGATGATCGCTTAACAGCCGGTGTGCGATCTGCGCCAGATGCAGCACCGAATCGAAAGCGTTACCTAACGCAACCGGGCCCATAATGCGCAGCGTCAGCCACATTTTTAAGGCATCAAAGCGCCGGGTCGTCTGGATACTTTTATTCACAAGATTTGGCGTGCCTTCCTGCTGGGCGCTAAGCGGATTGAGGTAGTCAGCATGGTGCGTGACGTGTTTCAGATTCTGTTTATCCCGTACAAAAAAAGCGCCGCAGCTAACGGTCTGAAAGAAGGATTTGTGGTAATCCACGGTGACAGAATCGGCCCGTTCAATCCCGCGCAGGCGCTGGCGATGTTGCTCTGAAACCAGCAAACCGCAGCCGTAGGCGGCATCTACGTGCATCCATAAATTGCTGCGCTGGCACAAGTCGGCGATCTCCTCCAGCGGATCGATACTGCCGAAGTCAGTTGTACCGCCAGTAGCAACGATCGCTATCGGGATCAGCCCCTCATCGCGAGAGCGCTGTATCTCACGCTCAAGCACTTTAACATCCATGCGGTAGCGCGCATCGCAGTCCACCGCCACCACGGCATCGTAGCCCAGCCCGAGGATTGCCATGGACTTCTGAATACTGAAGTGGCTCAGCGATGAAGCGAAAATACGCCATTTGCCTGCATCCGGCGGCAAACCACGATATTTAACAAGGTGCCCCGGATGATGAGATTCACACCAGCTGTCGCGGGCAAGCAGCATTGCCATCAGGTTTGACTGGGTTCCTCCACTGGTAAAAATACCGTCAGAACAGGGCGGCAGCCCGATACGCTGCAGCGTCCAGTCAATGACCTTTTGTTCAATAAGCGTCCCGCCAGCGCTCTGATCCCAGGTATCCACCGAGGTATTCACCGCCGAGAGGATTTGCTCAGCCGCCAGCGACGGCAGGACCACTGGACAGTTTAAATGCGCAAGATATTTAGGGTGATGGAACCAGATGGCATCACGAAGGTAGAGGTTATAAAGCTCGGAAAATGCTTTATCGCTGTCACCCAAAGGGTGATTCAAATCGACGCTTCTGAACTGGCCCGCCAGTTCTTCAGGCAGTATTCCGCTGAAAGGCTTTTCTACCTTCTTAACCGTATCAGCAAGTAGATCCAGCACCTTCTGACTCTGCTGCTGCCATAATCCAAGCTGTTGATCATTGAAAAGCCAGTCGGCTGAGCTAACGCCCTCAAAAGGATTCGATAATTCTGATACTGATGGTGCGAACAATTGTGTCGCCATTTTCCATTCCTGTTTATTTAGTTCTGAGAAATCCTGCAGGTACGGCACTGCAGGTCATCTTGCTCGCTCTAAATTCCAGATAAATGAGATGAAGGGTTGAGATACAACGCCAAACTCAAGAACGCATTTTTTAATTTAATAATTTCATGGAGTTATATTTAAACAATAACACAATGTCAGGAGAGCTAAAGTATAAATGCAAATGGTTATCATTCCACTTCAATGAAGTTAAAATGTGTTACAATGAATGCTTATATATTTCAGATAACACCAGACACACAATGTTCATAAGGGTATAAAAACCGCGCAGCAACAACGCACTTTTCACCAAGAAAATTCACTATCCCCATGAAAAAAGAATGGCAATACCTACCTCTTTATTTCCATTTAATAATACTATTTTATCAACAACATAATTAAAAAGACTATATTATAATTTTATAGAATAAGTTACTGCAGACACTAACTCGCATAATAAATTATATTTCAGCTGAAATATGAAAGATTAAATAAAACCTTAAATTCAATACGATACCTATGACAGACCTGACAGATAAGAACATGCCCTTTGAATGAAACTGCTCACAAATAAGAACTTAACCCACTGATTATAAGAAAAAATTAATACACACACTTCCTGAGTAACCGTATTTTCCACTATATCACCCTCTAATCAGAATAATAATTAACCCTCCTTGACATTACTCCTCCCTCACATTATCTATTAAATGTCCTACAGAATATTTCCGCCAATCACTAAATGTAACTTGTATTACCAGAATGCGGAGCAACGCGCTGCGGCGTACATCCTGAGCATTTCAAGCTGCATGCAGCCTGAAATATGACGGGTGAATATCATCCATAGCCACGCGGCCGCATACCAATAAACCTCTGCTGTTATCGCTGGGCGATGAACAGATATTTTCCTGCCACAGGAGAAAGGTAGATATGCAGAAGAAGAAAAGACTCGCGTTATTATCCGGATTAACTTTCGCATTATTAATCAGCGCCGGGGCCAGCAGCGCCGCTTCGAATATTACGGAAATGGATGGCGATCCGGCGGTAAAAGAAGCCGCACCGGGCAGCACCGGTAAAGCGCACTTCGCCAGCCCTGACACGTCAAAATCAGGGGGCGAGCCCACGGTCACGTTTGCGCCGCCGACGGAGGAGCAAAAGCGCGTGAAGCCGCCTGAAAGCGATGCCAAAGCCGCCACGCCGTTACAGGTGGGGATAAGCCTGAAAAACGATGCACCCGATGTAGATTTGAGCACCCTGCGCTGGGTCAATATTACCGGCCAGCGCCGCGCCGCGCACTTCAGCATCAAATCCCTCGGCGCGGAGTCGGTTCGCGCGGGGCTGATTATCAAAACCCTCAGCGGCCAGATCCCCGACAACCTGATCCTGCATTTTAAGGGCGAGGACGGCGACATTTTTGAAACCACCGGCAGCGAACTGAAAAACAATCAGCTCTACTGGAGCCCGGCAGTGGTCGGCGATCGGCTCACGGTGGAGCTGGTGCTGCCCGCAGGCCTGACGCCGCAGGATCTGCAGGTTTCGGTACCGCTGCTTTCCTATTTCCCGGAATCCATTAAAGGTGCGAAAGCAGGCGGCTACAGCAATGGTTTTGGCGACAGTGGCTCCTGCCAGGTTGATGAGGTGTGCGCCGCCCAGAGCGGCACGCCGGCCTACGATGACGCTACCCGGGCGGTAGCAAAAATGATTTATACCAAGCACGATGGCTTTAGCTATATCTGCACCGGCTCGCTGCTTAACAACAGCAACTCGCCGAAGCGGCAGCTGTTCTGGTCAGCGGCGCACTGCCTGGCGGATCAGGAAGAAGCGGACACGCTGCAGACGGTCTGGCTTTTCCGCACGACCCAGTGCGCCGGCGATGTTTCGACGCTGGATCCGCGCGTTACCGTCCTGACCGGCGGCGCGACGCTGCTGTTCCGCAATGCCAGCCGCGATACCCTGCTGCTGGAGCTGAAACGCACCCCGCCGGCAGGCACCTTTTATCAAGGCTGGAACGCGCAACAAATTGCCAATGGCGTTGATATTGACGATCTTCACCATCCGCAGGGCGATGCGCTGAAATACTCTAAAGGTCTGGTTACCGCGGTAGATAAACCCTACCAGGGCTTTACACATCTCATCCGCGTGCAGTGGCCTGCTGCCGTAGTAGAAGGCGGCTCTTCTGGCTCGGGGCTGCTTACCGTATCCAACAGCGGCAACTATCAACTGCGCGGCGGACTGTTTGGCGGCCCATCAAGCTGCCGCGTTTCTACAGCCGACCGCTATGACTACTTCTCCGATTTTAGCGGCGTGTTCTCGCAAATCTCCCGCTATTTTGCGCCTTAATATTGGCATTTAGATCACCAGGGCCCCGACCGCGTTCGGGCCCTTTTTGACAATTTATCCTCTCCGCATCATTTACAGAACTTACCGCTAGCTATCCGCACGGGTTTGAATTTCAATTGCTGCTAACGTTAGAGAACCCTTTTTTATTTCCCCGCTGAGTCCGAAAACATGGAGTTCCGGCAAAATGCTAAAAGCAATAATGGCCACCGCCCGCGATCGGGCGCGTTTACAGGAAATAACCGGTGTGCTGGTGCGCTACGGGCTGCAGGATCTGCTGCGCCTGCTGGGCCTCTCTGCCCTGTTCGACAAATTTAGCGTCGGTAAAACCCAGGACGCGCGCCCGCTGCCCGAGCGGCTGTGCTCGGCGCTGGAAGAGCTCGGGCCCGCCTTCGTTAAGCTGGGCCAGATCCTCTCTACCCGCAGCGATCTGCTCGGCCCGGAGTGGACCGATGCTCTCGGCCAGCTGAACACCAGCGCCAGCCCGCTGCCCTGGTCATCCCTGGAAGCGCAGGTGGTCGCCACCCTCGGCGACGCGCCCCACAACCTGTTCGCCTGGTTTGATGAAGCGCCGCTCGCCAGCGGCTCAATGGCGCAGATCCACCGCGCGCGCCTCGCCGAAGGCGACGAGGTGGTGGTTAAAATTCAGCGTCCCGGCATCGAACCCACCATTCGCGCGGATCTCCGGCTGCTGCACTATCTGGCAGAAACGATTGAACAGCAGAGCGCCTCGCTGGCCCGCTTTCGCCCGGCGATGCTGGTGCGCTATCTGGAAAATGCCCTGCACCAGGAGCTGGACTTCAGCTATGAAGCCGCCAACGGCGAGAAGATGTTCCAGAACTTTGCCGACAGCGAAGAGGTGGTTATCCCGCAGATTTACCAGGCCTGGACCCGCCCGCGCCTGATGGTGCAGGCATTTCTGCGCGCCGCCGCGCCGCTGGAGAGCCGGCAGCTGGCCTCCGCCGGGCTGGACGGCAGCGTGCTGGCACGGCGCGGCGCCGAAGCCTTTATTAAGATGCTGTTCGATTTTCGCATTTATCACGCCGACCCCCATCCGGGCAACGTGATGGCGCTGGCGGGCAACCGGGTGGGATTTATTGACTTCGGCATGGTGGGCTATCTCAGCGAAACCCGCCGCAGCGAGCTGCTCTCCCTGCTGTACGCCATCAGCGAACGCGACGCGAGCGGCATTGCCGACGCGCTGATCGCCTGGAGCGACGGCGACGCGCTCAATATCACCGAGCTGGAGCTGGCCGCCAACTACTTCCTGCAAAAGCAGGGCAGCCGCACGCTGCAGCTTGGCAAAGCGCTGACGGACATGCTCGCTACCGCCCGCGAGTTCCGCCTGCCGCTGCCGCCGGATCTGGTACTGCTGTTCAAGGCGCTGATCACCGCAGACGGCGTGCTGCAGAGCATGGATCCGCAGTTCGATATCATCGCCATTCTGCAGCCGATCCTGAAAAAACAGATGCTCCAGCGCTACGCGGGCTTTGCCAGCCGCCGGCGGATGGTGATGCTCGGCAACCGCCTGCTGGACAGCGGTGATACCCTGCCGCAAACCTTGCGGCTGGTGATACAACGCCTGCGCCACGGGCGTCTTCACGCCGATATCAACGTAGAAAACATCAGCCAGCTGGGAAAATCGCTGGAGCGGGCCGCCTCGACGCTGGCGCTGGCTATCGTGCTTGCCGCCACCGTGCTGGCGCTGACGCCGTGGCTCATCCGGCTGCACTGGACGCTGTTCGGCATTCCGGTGATCCCGGTGCTGCTTTGCCTGTGTGGCGTGGGCGGATCCGCGTGGTTAATTCGCCGACTGTGGATGCGCTGATACAGTTCAGAATTCACTCAAAAATGTGATCCTGCGCATATTTTGCTCATCGTCTGGCGGCACAATGGCTATGCTTATAGACGTTTGTCAAAAAAATGAGCGCCCGACACTACCGGAGGTTGCGATTGTATGCCGAGCCAGATCAGCCAAAAATTACGTTTCCCACCAGAGGATATCCTGCAAATTGAACAGGCCGAGCCCGGTTATCTTACGGATCCCTGCGAGCTGAAGCTGGATGAGATGCTGGAGGTCGAACCGGAGCCGGAGATCATCGAGGGCCTGCCCGCATCCGATGCCCTGACGCCTTCAGACCGCTATCTCGAACTGTTCGAAGAGGTACAGGCGTCGCGCATCTTTACCGACAGCAAAACCTTTCCGGACTGCGCCCCGCGTATCGAGCCGCTGGATATTCTGATCCGCTACCGCCGGCTGAAAAATCTGCCGGGTTTCGATCTGCGCAAGTTCGTGGTGTCGCACTTCTGGCTGCCCGACAATACTGACGATAACTACGTTTCCGATCCCAACAGCTCGCTCAAAGAACACATTGATAACCTGTGGCCGGTGCTGACCCGTGAGCCGCAGGACCACATTCCGTGGTCGTCGCTGCTGGCGCTGCCCCAGGCCTACATCGTGCCCGGCGGCCGCTTTACCGAGACTTACTACTGGGACTCCTACTTCACCATGCTGGGGCTGGCAGAAAGCGGGCGCAGCGACCTGATGAAGTGTATGGCGGACAATTTCGCGTGGATGATCGAGCGCTACGGCCATATTCCCAACGGCAACCGCACCTATTACCTGAGCCGCTCCCAGCCGCCGGTGTTCGCGCTGATGGTGGAGCTGTTCGAAGAGGACGGCGTGCGCGGTGCGCGGCGCTACCTTGAGCATCTGAAAATGGAGTACGCCTTCTGGATGGACGGCGCCGGTTCCCTGCTGCCCAACCAGGCCTATCGCCGGGTAGTCAGAATGCAGGACGGCTCACTGCTCAACCGCTACTGGGACGACCGCGACACGCCCCGGGACGAATCCTGGTTTGAAGACGTGGAAACCGCCCGCCACTCGGGCCGCCCGCCGAACGAGGTCTACCGCGACCTGCGCGCCGGTGCGGAATCCGGCTGGGACTATACCTCGCGCTGGCTGCGGGACGGCAACCGGCTGGCGAGTATCCGCACCACCCAGTTTGTACCGGTGGATCTCAATGCCCTGATGTTCAAGCTGGAAAGTACCATCGCCAATATTTCGGCATTAAACGGCGATCGCGAAACCGAGGCCGATTTCCGCCACCGGGCCAGCGAGCGCCGGGCGGCGATTACCCGCTATCTGTGGGACGACGAGCAGGGCTGCTACCGCGACTACGACTGGCGGCGCGAGGAGATGGCGCTGTTTTCTGCGGCAAGCGTGGTGCCGCTGTATGTGGGCCTCGCCACCCATGAGCAGGCTGACAAGCTCGACACCGCAATACGTACTCGCCTGCTGACGCCGGGCGGGATTATGGCCACCGAATACGACAGCGGCGAGCAGTGGGATTACCCCAACGGCTGGGCGCCGCTGCAGTGGATGGCAATTCAGGGCTTCAAGCTCTACGGTAACGACGCGCTCGGAAATGAGATTGCCCACAGCTGGCTGAAAATGGTCAACAACTTTTACCAGCAGCACCACAAGCTGATTGAGAAATACCACATCTCGTGCAGCACCGCCCGGGAAGGCGGCGGCGGCGAATATCCGCTGCAGGACGGCTTCGGCTGGACCAACGGCGTGGTGCGCAGATTAATTGGCCTGTACGGCGAACCGTGATCTCGCGAACTGTACAATAAATAGCCAACCTTCGCGTCGGCTATTTTTTGTCCGGAAAAACATGTCGCCCGCGCCTGGCCGTTTTTATCGCACTGCGCTTTACTGGCCTCTGTCCACCCACCACTATCACCGCAGCCCGCAGGGAAAATGCCATGAACGCGCTTCAAACATCCCGCCTTTGTCTCAGCCCCCTCAGCGAAGCCGACTGGCCGCTGTTCCTCGCCCTCCAGCAGGACAGCACCGTCATGCGCTACGTGTCCGATCCCCGCAGCGAAGAGGAAATCCGCGCCGCCTTTGAATCCCGCCTCCCGCGGTGGTCGCCGGGCTGCGCCCACTGGCTGTGCCTGATGGTGCGGGAAAAAGAGAGTGGCCGCGCGCTGGGGGTGACCGGCTATATTCAGCGGGAGCCGGACGCGGGCGAAGTGGGATTTCTGTTTTTTCCCGCTGCCCAGGGCAGAGGCTACGGCACCGAATCCCTGCGGGCGGTATGCGATTTCGCCTTCAGCAGCGGGGAGCTTCGCCGCCTGAGTGCCACAGTTACCGCCGGCAATTTTGCCTCGCGCGGCGCGCTGGAAAAAGTCGGCTTCCGGCTTGAAGGGGAGCTGCGCGAGAGCTTTCAGCTGGCGGGAGAATGGCATAACGACTGGCTTTTTGGCCTGCTTTCTCGCGAATACCGCAGCCGCTGACCTTTAAATCTTTGCCTCTGTCGCTGAAAAATCACTTTCTGCGCCCTCGCCTGATGATTTCACCCTGATTGATTGCTATAAAAACAACAATCGAGGATTGATTATTTACATTGTTCCAACATGGACAACAGAAGGCGCTGCGGATGGATAAAATTCACGCAATGAAGCTGTTTTTGCGCGTCGCGGATCTGGAAAGCTTCTCCCTGGCGGCGCAGGCCCTGTCGTTGCCAAAAGCCAGCGTATCGCGCCAGATCCAGGCCCTGGAGGAGGCGCTCGGCGCCCGCCTGCTGCACCGCACCACCCGGCGGGTTACGCTGACGCAGGAAGGGATTATTTATTACGAGCGGGCAAAAGACCTGCTCAGCAACATTGAGGAGCTGGACCACCTGTTTCAGCCCGATGCCGCCAGCGTCAGCGGCCTGGTGCGGGTCGATATGCCCGGCTGGATAGCCCGCGGCCTGGTGCTGCCGGCGCTCTCTCCCTTTCTCCAGCAGTATCCCGGTATCGCGCTCGATCTCAACAGCAGCGATCGCCGGATGGATATCCTGCGGGAAGATATTGACTGCGCAGTGCGGCTCGGGCCGCGCGGCGAAAGCGGTCTGACCGTCCGCCCGGTCGGCAGCCTCACGGTGATTAACTGCGCCAGTCCGGATTACCTGGCGCGGTTCGGCTATCCGCAAACTCCGGAATGTCTGGCGGATCATGCCTTGATCCACTGCGTCGATACGCCCGGCGGCCGCCCCGAAGGCTTCGCCCTGCAGGCGGAAGGACAGAACCGCCGGATACGCGCGGGAGGTATGCTGACGGTCAACAACATGGAAAACTATCTCGCCGCCGGCCTCGCCGGACTGGGCATCATCCAGACGCCGCGCGCCAGCGTGAAAGCGGATTTGCGCAGCGGCAGGCTGGTAGAGATCCTGCCCGGATATCGGGCCGCGCCGCTACCGGTGGCGCTGGTGTACCCACCCCGGCGCAATCTCTCCCGGCGGGTGCATCTGGTTATGGAATGGCTAACATCGCGGCTGGCGGGCTGGGTTGACGAGCATTAGGCTATAATGGAATTTACGTTGTAAAAATAAAGGAATAACCCTCTTATGACGCAGGATAATGACGCGGTACGCCCGACCCGGGATCTGGATTACCAGCCGGTCAAAAAAATTGCGCCCGAAGCGCCGCAGGCCGAAAACGAAGAAGCGGATACCTCAACGGTGACGAAGAAGGCCAGCGAGGCAATCAAAGTCGCCACCGACACCGCGCAGAAAGTGCAGCGCCAGCCGATGATCGCGCACCTGCTGCGGGCCATCGAGCGGTTTAACGATCGCCTCGGCAACCAGTTTGGCGCGGCGATCACCTACTTCTCGTTTCTGTCGATGATCCCGATTCTGATGGTGTCGTTCGCCGCCGCGGGCTTCGTGCTGGCGTCGCACCCGACGCTGCTGCAGGATATCTTCGATAAAATCCTGGTTAACGTCAGCGATCCCACGCTGGCAAGCACCCTGAAAAGCACCATCAGTACCGCCGTTCAGCAGCGCACCACCGTCGGTATCGTCGGTCTGCTGGTGGCGCTCTACTCCGGCATCAACTGGATGGGCAACCTCCGCGAGGCGATCCGCGCCCAGTCGCGGGACGTCTGGGAGCGCACCGAACAGGATCAGGAGAAAATCTGGATCAAATACTTCCGCGATCTGATTTCGCTGATCGGCCTGCTGGTGGCGCTGGTGATTACGCTGTCGATAACCTCGGCGGCGGGGGCGGCGCAGCAGCTGATCATCTCCGCCCTGCATCTTGATAGCATTGAATGGCTGAAGCCTGCCTGGCAGCTGATTGGCCTGGCGATCTCTATTTTTGCTAACTATCTGCTGTTCTTCTGGATTTTCTGGCGCCTGCCCCGCCACCGCCCGCGTAAAAAAGCGCTGGTGCGCGGCACCTTTATCGCCGCTATCGGCTTTGAAGTGATTAAGATCGTCATGACCTGGACCCTGCCGTCGCTGATGAAATCCCCTTCCGGGGCCGCCTTTGGCTCGGTGCTCGGCCTGATGGCGTTCTTCTACTTCTTTGCCCGCCTGACGCTGTTCTGCGCCGCATGGATCGCCACCGCCGAGTATAAAGACGATGCCCAGATGCCGGGCCGCTCGCATAACTGACTTATCCCCCGCAGTACCTCAGCAGATAAAACCAGTTGGTAACTTTTATTTAACTCTAAACTGGTTTTATCTGCCTTATTCTCTCTTCTGTGAAGCATTTCATAGATGTGAAACTCCACCAGCACACATTATTCACTTTTCGCGCATTTTCTGCCCGAATCGCGCTTTTGTAACACATTGAAATATGACTTTTGCTGTGCGTAATATGGCGGTTCGCTTGTCAAAAATAAGAAATAAATATTATGCAAACAGCCGCCACAACGCTCGACACCGCCCAGGACGCCGCGCCGGTGAACTCCCGCAATAAAGTGGTGGTCGCCTCTCTTATCGGCACCGCCATCGAGTTTTTTGACTTCTACATTTACGCCACCGCCGCGGTGATTGTTTTCCCGCACATCTTCTTCCCGCAGGGCGATGCCGCCGCCGCCACGCTCCAGTCGCTGGCAACCTTTGCCATCGCTTTCGTCGCCCGCCCCATTGGCTCGGCGCTGTTTGGCCACTTCGGCGACCGGGTAGGCCGCAAGGTCACGCTGGTGGCCTCGCTGCTGACGATGGGCATTTCCACGGTGGTGATTGGCCTGCTGCCGGGCTATCAGAGTATCGGCATTATGGCGCCGCTGCTGCTGGCGCTGGCGCGCTTCGGCCAGGGGCTCGGCCTCGGCGGCGAATGGGGCGGCGCGGCGCTGCTGGCGACGGAAAACGCGCCGCCGAAAAAACGCGCCCTGTACGGCTCCTTCCCGCAGCTCGGAGCGCCGATCGGCTTCTTTTTCGCTAACGGCACCTTCCTGCTGCTCTCGTGGCTGCTGACGGACGAACAGTTTATGAGCTGGGGCTGGCGCGTGCCGTTTATCTTCTCGGCGGTGCTGGTGATTATCGGCCTGTACGTGCGCGTCTCTTTGCACGAAACGCCGGTGTTCGCCAAAGTCGCCGCGGCGAAAAAGCAGGTAAAAATCCCGCTGGGCACGCTGCTCAGCCAGCACCTGCGCCTGACCATTCTCGGCACCTTTATCATGCTGGCAACCTACACGCTGTTTTACATCATGACGGTCTATTCCATGACCTACAGCACGGCGGCGGCGCCGGTTGGTCTCGGCCTGCCGCGCAATGAAGTGCTGTGGATGCTGATGATGGCGGTGATTGGTTTTGGCGTGATGGTGCCGATTGCCGGCGTGCTGGCGGACCACTACGGCCGCCGCAAAAGCATGATAACCATCACCACGCTGATTATTCTGTTTGGCCTGTTCCTGTTTCAGCCGCTGCTCGGCTCCGGCAGCCCGGCGCTGATCATGGTCTTCCTGCTGCTGGGCCTGAGCCTGATGGGGCTAACATTCGGCCCGATGGGCGCCCTGCTGCCGGAGCTGTTCCCGACGGAAGTACGCTATACCGGGGCGTCGTTCTCTTATAACCTCGCCTCCATTCTCGGCGCATCCGTGGCGCCCTATATCGCCGCATGGTTGACCGGCAACTTCGGGCTGGCCTACGTCGGCTACTACCTGACGGCAATGGCGGCGCTGACGCTGATTGCCCTGCTGCTGACCCACGAAACCCGCCACCAGTCCCTGTAATTTTACCTCTTGCCCTCTCCCGTCCGGGAGAGGGCGCGCTCCGCTACTTTTTCAGCTGCGACAGAATTACCTGACACTGATTGGCCTCGCCTTCTGACGGGGAGATCAGCGCCAGCAGCGCCGCCGCAGGCGTGACCAGCGTCGCCAGCGCGGCGGCCACCGCGCCGCGCACAATAAGCGGGCCGGGCTTCACGCCGTAATCGGGATGCTTAAAGGTGCCGCGCACGTACAGCGGCGAGCGCAGGGTGATAATGCGCAGACCCTTGCTCTCCGGGTCGATGGTTAAATCCATCTGCTCGGAGGCAAAGCGCAGGTTGCCGGTAACATTAATCAACGCGTTCTGGGTATCAAAGGCGAAGATCTGCGGGCGCACCACGCCGTTATTAATATCCAGATTCGCCGCCGCGCAGTTCACCCGCGCCTCTTCGTCGCCAAAAATCTGGCCGACGATAAAGTTACCGACGTTCAGGCCGAGGATCTCCATCAGGTTGCGGCTGACCACGCCGTCGTTCATCAGCAGCTTCAGGTTGCCGTTGCTGGTGCCGAGCAGTGCCGCTACAGAATTACCGGTGCCCCGCAGCTTCGCGTCGCCGTTAACCTCGCCAATGGTTTTTTGCATCATCTCGGCTTTCGGCATCAGCTCCTTGAGACGCAGCCGCCGGGCCTGAATATCCGCTTCGCCCTGCATCGGTTTTTTGTTTCCCGCCAGGTGGATCGTAGCGCTGATGGTGCCGCTGGCCATGCCGAACTTGAGCGGCTTCAGCTGCAGATCGCCCTTTTGCAGAATGACGTGCGTGGTCAGGTTATTGAGCGGCAGCGAGCTGCCGTGCTCGATACGTTGGCCTTTAAAACGCACGTCCGCGTCCATCACGTCCCACTTGTCGGTTTCAAAACGATCGTAGGGCAGCACTTTATCGGCGGGCTGAATATTTTTCTGCCCCGCTTTGGGTTTGGTTCCCTTCCCGGAATCAACGCCGATAAGCGGCCCTAAATCCGCCAGCCTCAGCTGCTTCGACACCAGATCGCCTTCCAGCTTCGGCCGCGGTTTGCCGGTGCTGTACTGCAGCGTGCCGTGAATATCGCTGTCGCCGATGCGGCCGTTAAAATCGCGGTAGTTAAACACCGAGCCTTTATCGGCGTCGATTTTGGCCACCAGCCGGCCGTCGGTTTCAAACGGCGGAGTGTCCGGCAGCAGTACGCCGGTCAAATCGTAAAGGTTGCCGAGCGAGTCGCCGGAGAACTTAAGGCGCAGGTTAACCCCGCCCATTTTCATCGGATCGTTAACGGTGCCGCTGAACATCACCCGGGTATTGCCCGAGCGGAAATCCGCCTGCACCGGGAACGGCGTGCCTTCGCTTTTCAGCGCCAGCATGCCGCCGATTTTACCGGTGCCGGTCAGGGGCGCGCCGTTGTAGCGCCCGCTGGCTTTCAGGCCGAAGACGAAGTCCCCGGCCTTAGCGTCGCTTTTGCCTTTGTCGCCGGTCACTTCGCTAAACGGCAGCGGCTTGCCGAGCGGATCGACGAGGATCTCGATGTTGGCACGGGAGACACGATCGTCAACGGCGATCCGCCCGCGATCGAACAGAATGTTGTCGAGCTTAAATGACCACGCCGAAGGCTGCTTGTTTTTGTCAGCGTCCTTGTCGGAGGCCAGATTGAAGGTCCAGTTGTTGGTTTTTTCCGACAGGCGAATAATGCGGGCATCGGGCTGCACCAGCTTTATCCACGGCAGATAGACGGTTTTGCTCAGCAGGGACAGCGGCGCCAGCGTGGCTTCCACCCGCGGCAGGTGCACCATCGTCACTTCCGGGATATCCGGCGGGTTGCCGAGCATCACGTCGTCGGCGTGAACGTGCGGCCACGGCACCCAGCTGCGCCAGCCGCGCTCGGAAGGCTGACGCTCCCAGACCACGCCAAGATCGCCGCGAATAGCAAAGGGCCGGTTCAGCTCCGCCGAGACTTTCTTGTTAATGGTTGGCTTGAGACGGTTCCAGTCGAAGGTGGCGATAATGATAATGGCCGCAACGATCAGCAGCACCAGCGCGCCCGACGCGATGCTGATGGCCTTTTTCGTTTTTGTCATGCCTGGTGCTCTCCTTTTTACCTCACTTTTCATAAATATAGTTGAGGCTGACAGAAAGGCCCGCTGCTCAGGCAAGTTTGATGGCCGCCGCGCCCGGATTTCAGCTTTTGCACCGTAATACGCGCCAGCTCAAAGAATAATGGAACGTTGTTTTAATATAATTGACCCTCTTCTACCCCCGGCGCAAACTAGCGCTTATTTCGATTCCGGAGCAGGTGTTAAGACGATGTCTAAAAATATTGCCGTCATCGGCGAATGCATGATTGAGCTGTCAGAAAAAGGCTCTGCGGTAAACCGCGGCTTTGGCGGCGATACGCTGAATACCTCGGTATATCTTGCCCGCCAGGTAGATGCTGATGCGCTGCGGGTGAGCTATGTGACCGCGCTGGGCTGCGACACGTTCAGCCAGCAGATGCTGGCATCCTGGGAAAGCGAAAACGTCGATATCTCGCTGATACAGCGCATGGAAAACCGCCTGCCCGGCCTGTACTACATCGAAACCGACGACGCCGGCGAGCGCACCTTCTACTACTGGCGCAGCGAGGCGGCGGCAAAATTCTGGCTCGACAGCGCGCAGTCTGCCGCCATCTGCGAAGAGCTGGCGACCTTCGACTATCTGTACCTCAGCGGCATCAGCCTGGCGATCCTCAGCCCGTCCAGCCGGGACAAACTGTTTTCGCTGCTGCACGAGTGCCGCGCCAACGGCGGAAAAGTTATCTTCGATAACAACTATCGCCCGCGCCTGTGGAGCAGCCGCGAAGAGACACAGCAGGTTTACCAGCAGATGCTCGCCTGCACCGATATCGCCTTCCTGACGCTGGATGACGAAGACGCGCTCTGGGGCGCGAAACCGGTGGAGGAGGTGATTGCCCGCACCCGTTCCGCAGGGGTAAGCGAAGTGGTTATCAAACGCGGCGCGGACGCCTGTCTGGTGGCGGTTGACGGTGAACCGCAGGTAGAAGTGCCGGCGGTGAAGCTGGCGAAAGAGAACGTGGTGGACACCACTGCCGCGGGAGATTCTTTTAGCGCGGGCTATCTCTCCGTGCGCCTGACCGGCGGCAGCGCCGAAGAGGCCGCCCGGCGCGGCCATCTGACCGCCAGCACGGTGATTCAACACCGCGGGGCGATCATTCCCCGCGACGCCATGCCTGCCTGATGCGCAATACCCTCTCCCGCCCGGGAGAGGGTCTCTGAAAATTACTGCTGTGCGGCGGGAATATCGCTTACCACGTCCTGCCGCCCGGCATCCGCCGCCGGAGCTTTTGCATCGGCGGCCGGCGCCAGCTCTTTATCCCACGTCGCCTGCAGCTCCTTCATGTTGAACTCCGGTTCGCCTTTCGGCTGGTGCAGCACCAGCGACATATCCTGGGAGAGCTGCTGGCGCAGATCGCGATTGAGCATCGACAGCGTCAGCGAATTCAGGAACGCCTCGCGCAGCTTCTGGTACTGCTCCGGGGCAATATCCACCACCTGATTTTGCAGCGAGCGCAGGCGCTGGCTCATCAGCACGCTGGTGTCAGTCCGGGCGTAGGTAGCAAACAGCTTCTGCAGCTCGAGGTTTTTCTGCGCCACCAGCGCGTCAAACTCCTCCTGCTGCAGCCCGCTGTCGCGCACTTCCGCCAGGGCCTTGCCCAGCAGCGCCAGGTTGCCGTTCAGGCTGTCATACGGGGAATCCAGGTTGATGCCGCACTGGGCGCGCAGCCAGACAACCCGGCAGTCGAATCCCAGCCCGGTATTTTTCAGGTTGTTTTTGCTCAACCGCTGCTGGATGTGCCAGAACAGGGCCTCGCGTGCTAAATCTTCACGCCAGTAGCGCTCCAGCGCCGCGGAGTCGCGGATCGGCGTCCACGGCACGTCCCACATAATCGCCAGCCGCGGCTGGCTAACTTTATCGGTCATGATGCTCACCGGGGCGGCAGGCAGCGGCGAAAGCGTCGGCATCGGCGCCGGGGTTTCGCGCTTGCCCTTCAGCTCGCCGAAGGTTTTGCCGATCTGCTCGGAGACGCTGCGGCTGTCAATATTGCCGACGATAACCAGCTGCATGGCGTCCGGGGTGTACCACTTGTGGTAGAAGCCCTGTAGCTGTTCGATATTGACCGGACGCGCAACGGGATCGGAAGGATCGTGCCCCAGCATGCCCGATCCCTTCAGGCGATAGCGCCACCAGCCGTCTTTCGGATCCTGGGGCTCGGTGGCCACCGGATCTTCGCCGCTCAGCGCGCGGTTAATCGTCGCCGGGGTAATGATCAGACTGCCGCCGGTATCTGCCAGCCAGGTCAGGGCTTCTTTCAGCAGATCGCTGCGGTTATTCGGCAGGCTGAGGCTGAACTGGGTGTAGTCGTAGGAAACGGTGGCCGGCGGCATCGGATGCTGGTGAGCGATGCTCTGCTGCCACAGCGAGCGGGCCTGGGTCGCCTGCAGGCTGCCGCTCTGGCTCAGGGCGAGGCGCGGCAGGAGGTGGCTAAAGCCCGTTTGCTGGGTATTTTCGCTAAGCGAGCCTGTATTAATCTGCAGGCGAATTTCGATGCGGTCGCTGGGGCGCTGCGGGGTGGCTAATATCTGCCACTGGAAGCCGTTCGCCAGGGTGCCCTGCTGCCAGGCCTGATCCGGCTGGAGTGTTTCTGCCTGCACATAGCCAGCCGCTGCCAGTAACAGCATCCCGCCCGCTACGAGTCGAATTTTTGTGCCCTGCATATCAACCCCTAAAACAATCCCGGTTATGTGAACGACTCACTGAATACATTAAATACATTGGCTAAATCATCCTGCATAAAGCGGCGCGCGCTGGCGAGTTGTCCACATGCCGGTCTCTGATTTGAGCAAATGCCCGGTAAATAGCGCGAATGATTTAGGGTATAGACCGTATAAATGCTGAAAAGTCACATGTTTGAAAAAAATTAAGGCCAATTATGCGCAGGTGCCCGCCGTCCTTCAAGGACGGCGGGCAAACAGGAACTGAAGTTAGGGATATTTAATTAAACTTCGCGCGGATTTGCGTCAGATACGCGGTTATTGAGGGTGTCGTCCAGCTGTTTGCTGTCGAGCTCTTTCACCCATTTGGCAACAACGATGGTCGCCACGCCGTTACCCACCAGGTTCGTCAGGGCGCGGGCTTCGGACATAAAACGGTCGATGCCCAGAATCAGCGCCAGCCCGGCAACCGGCAGATGCCCGACCGCAGAAATGGTGGCCGCCAGCACGATAAAGCCGCTGCCCGTTACGCCTGCCGCGCCTTTCGACGACAGCAGCAGCACCACCAGCAGGGTTATCTGATGGAAAATATCCATGTGGCTGTTGGTGGCCTGGGCGATAAACACCGCCGCCATTGTCAGATAAATGGAGGTACCGTCGAGGTTAAACGAGTAGCCGGTGGGAATAACCAGGCCGACCACCGACTTGCGGCAGCCGAGCTTTTCCATTTTATCGAGCATCCGCGGCAGCGCCGATTCCGACGAGGAGGTGCCGAGCACGATCAGCAGCTCTTCGCGAATGTAGCGAATAAACTTAAAGATGCTAAAGCCGGTGGCGCGGGCAATAGAGCCCAGCACCACCACCACGAACAGAATACAGGTGATATAGAAGCAGACGATCAGCTGACCCAGCTGCACCAGCGTGCCGACGCCGTACTTACCGATGGTGAACGCCATCGCGCCGAACGCGCCAATGGGTGCCAGACGCATGATCATATTGATGATGCCGAAAATCACCTGCGAGAAGCTTTCGATAACGTTAAAAATCAGCTGGCCTTTATTGCCCAGACGATGCAGCGCAAAGCCGAACAGCACTGCAAACAGCAGCACCTGCAGGATGTTGCCGCTGGCGAAGGCGCCGATAACGCTGCCGGGGATAATATCGAGCAGGAAGGCGGTAATGCCCTGATCTTTCGCCTGCTCGGCATAAACCGCCACGGCCTGCGCGTCCAGCGTTGAGGGATCGACGTTCATCCCGGCGCCCGGCTGCACCACGTTAACGATAATCAGGCCGATAATCAGCGCAATGGTGCTGACAATTTCAAAGTAAAGCAGCGCCACCGCCCCGGTGCGGCCTACCGCCTTCATGCTTTCCATGCCGGCAATGCCGGTCACGACCGTACAGAAGATGACCGGAGCGATCACCATCTTAATGAGCTTAACAAATGCGTCACCCAGCGGTTTCATTTGCGCGCCCAGTTCCGGATAGAAATGGCCGAGCAAAATACCGATGGCAATCGCCGTCAGGACCTGAAAATAGAGACTTTTAAACAGTGAGGTTTTCATAGGATGTCCTTGAAATAAAACCACGGGCTGAATGAGGTTTTTATTTGCCCGCGGCCTTAAAATAACATCCTGTAAACATTTTCAGATACAAAGTATCAAAAACTTTGAGCTGACTCGCGAAAGCAGTTTCGCGGTCAGCGGTTTTCGCTATTTTCGTAAACCGGGAAGTAGTCCTGCTCAAAAAGCGCCGGCGGCAGCGCCCGCCCGTAGAAGAAGCCCTGCAGGACATCAATACCCGCGTCGCGCAGCCAGTCGTGCTGCTCCTGGGTTTCAACCCCCTCAGCAACGATATTCAGCCCGATGGCGCGCGCCAGCGACACAATCGCCGCAATAACGGTGGAATCCTCCGGCAGCGCGTCCACGAACAGCTTGTCGATTTTGAGCACGTCCACCGGCAGCGATTTAATCTGCTGGAGCTGGCTCAGCCCGGCGTAGCCCATGCCAAAATCATCGAGCGCAATTTTCACTCCGGCTTTACGCAACGGGCGCAGCGTAACCATCATTGCCTCGCGATCGTCGAGCCGGCGGCTCTCCGTAACCTCCAGCGTCAGGGTGCCCGGCGCTATCCGGTAGCGGTTGAGCAGCTCGAGGGTGGCCGAAAGCATGTCGTAGTGCATCAGCTGCAGCGCGGAGAGGTTCACCGACAGCGGCAGCATAATGCCCCGGCTCTGCCAGCCGGCAAGCAGGCGGCAGGCCTCTTCCAGCACCCAGTGGCCGACGGGCACCATCAGCCCGGAGACTTCGATACGCTCAATAAGATCCGCCGGCAGCGTCCAGCTGCCGTCCGGCTGGCGCACGCGCAGCAGCGCTTCGGCACCGGCGAGCCTGCCGGTTTCGGCGCTCATCTGCGGCTGCAGCCACAGGGCGAACCGGCGATCCTCAAGGGCGGCCAGAATATCGCTCTCTTCGGCCAGGCGCTGGCGGGCATTGTGGGCAAGCTCATCATCAAAGAAAGCGATGTGATTTTTACCTCTGCCGCGCGCGGCATGCGCCGCCGAGCAGGCGCGGTGATAGAGCTGGCCGGCGCTCAGGCCGCCGTGAAACATCGCAATGCCGATGCTGGCGGCGGGACGCAGCTGAAGCTCGCCCGGCAGGCGGCACTCGTTAATTAAAGTGAGTACTTGCTGACTTAACGCCATCGCATGCCCCGGCTCCTTGACGCCGTCGGCCAGAATGGCGAATTCACCGAGGCCGGTCTGGCACAGCAGCATGCGCGGCGAGAGCGCCGAGGCGATTTTACCCGTCAGCGTCAGCAGCAGGGTCGCGTGCTGGCTGTCCGACAGCGCGCCCGCCGTCTCCAGCAGCGTTTCGCAGCTTACCAGCAGCAGCGCGGTGGTTTTCTGCTCGCGCACGGTCTGCGCAAGGCGCAGCAGCAGGAATGCTTCATCCGGCAGCGCCGAAATGGCGTGACGCCGTTCGGGATTTGTCAGCGCCTCCTGCAAAATCAGCTGGTTGCGATTATAGCTGCGCACCAGCATCCCCAGTTCGTCATCGTGGTGCAGCCGGGGCAGCGCCAGCTGATGGCCGACCCGCGCCTCCGGGGAAACGTCGTTGATCTCCCGGGCAATGGCGCGCAGCGGGCGGACAATCAGCCGACTGATGCACCAGGTGATCGCCACTGTTAATATCAGCACTAAAAGAAAGTAAGTGGTCACTAGCGTTGAGAGCGCGCTCATGACGAACTTATAGGTGCGGTAAGAGTCCGATTGCAGCACCAGATAGGCCAGCGGCTGGGGGTTGGCCGGGCGCTGCAGAGAATAGATCGGCAGCGAGATTTGCACCGGCAGTTCGAACAGGCGGGTCATGGTCACCGGCACCGGACGCTCCTGCACGAAGCGCATTCTCAGCGCCTGAAACTGATTCGGCAGCACCACGTCGGCGCGGCTGGCAATCCCTGCCGGCTTGATGCGTGCCAGAATGGCTTCCGCCTCCGGAATATCGCCCTTCAGAATCGCCGACGAGAGCGGTTCGCGAACCGATCGCGCCACCGTCTCAAGCTGGGTCGCCACCAGATAGCGGTGCTGCTTGACGAAGTGGAACAGTAAAATAGAGCAAAACACAAAGACAAACACCGCGGTGACGCCTGCCACCGCGGCCATTTGCTTGATTGTAAGTGAGCGGCTAACGCGCAAAAGGACTCTCCCTGGAGTAATACCACGCGCCCGCGAGCGCAGCACAGTCAGGCCGGATTAACACAAATTAACCCGGTATTCAGTGATTTTTGGCACATTATACGTTAATCACGCGCTGAGGGAGACATCAGCGCGCGCAATTAAGCCTATTCTGTTACCAGTCAGCGTAAGGAACGAGCGGCTTCGGCGGCATATCCATATCCCCCTGCCAGCCCGCAGCCGAGTAGCGGACGTACAGCAGCGCGTGGCTCGGGGTATAGTCTTTGGCCTGCTGAATATCCACCGCCGCGCCCACAAACCAGTGGCCGGTAATGCGGCGCTCCACCAGCGCGTGCGCGGTGTAGCCCACGCCGGACGAACTGCTGCCGCTCTCGATAATCTCCCGGCCCGCGCTGCGAAAAGTGTCCGGCAGCAGGCCGGCCTGGGGATAGCGCCGCTCGTCGCGGGTTTTCGAGTGCGACCAGGACGCCGAGCCGCCCAGCTCCCAGGACCAGTTCTCCGTGCGCTGGCGCCAGTTTACCGGCACCGCGAACGACAGATACTGCTGGGGACTGTAGTAGCCGCCCTGTCCCAGCGTGTAGTGGCTGAGATCCCGGTCGTAGTGCCAGAGCATGTTATTCAGGCCGACGGTGACCCGCCGGTTGCTGTCGTTAATCAGCTTATAATAGTAGCCAGCCATCCAGCGGGCGCGCCAGTTGTCGGCGACGTTTTTGCCGGTCAGCGTGTCCCCGCCGAGGGAGGCCCAGACCCCGCTACGCCCGCCCCGATCGTAGCTCATGCTTACGCTGCCGCCGTCGGCGCGCACGCCGCCCCAGGTGGTGCCGGTGCGGGTGTCTTTCTGGCCGCCAAAGGCCAGCAGCGAGCTGGAGACCGGCCGGCGGTGCCCTTCAACGGTATAGCCAATCGGCCCGGCGCTGCTGCTGTAGCTCAGGCCGCCGACCACGTCAGTTACCTCAAATCCCAGCGGCGTGGTACCCACGTCCATCGCCCAGGTCGCGTTCTGCCAGCCCACCGCCACGCTGGTACCGGTATCGCGCTGGCGCAGCCGGCCGCCGCGGCAGTCGAGATCTTTACAGGTGCCCCACTTCGGCGAATAGCGGCCGTCCTCTTCGGTGGCGAAGCGACCGGCGTTCATGCTGACCACGTCGCTGCGAAAGAACATGCGCCCGTCCGCCAGCGGCGCGTCCACCTGCAGCATCGTGGTGTGCGCTTTAAGGTCGGAATAGCCGCCGGTGCCGCTGGAGCCCCAGTAGTTGTGCTCCAGGGTGACGTTCAGATCCTGCTGGCGGTAGAGATCGGCAGCGTCGCTGCGGATGCCGCGCCGCAGCCAGTCGTCTTTAGCCTCATTGCGCGTCAAGCGGGTAAAGGCGTCGTTATCCTGCGGCCGTACCGGCGCGATGCCGGCGGCGACCATGGCGTCTTTGTAATCCTCAAACGACTGCGCCGGATTGCCCTGCTGCGCCCGCCAGCGGGCGCCGTCGCGCAGCACCATCGCGCTTTCCATCGACGGCGGCGCGGCTTTCGCCTGCGGCAGGATGCGGCTGTAGATCTGTTCTGCGCCGGCGTCGTCGCCAATCTGCGATTTCACCCGCGCCATGCGCCGCTGCATATTCAGCGACGCGTCTGCGGTGTTCATGCGGGCAAGGGAAGCGGCAGCGTCAGCGGCCTCGCCTTCACCCGCGTACAGCTCGGCCAGGCCAAGATGCGCGTCGCCGTTGTCCGGCTCTTTATCCAGCGCCTGTCGATAGCTGCGGATCGCCGCCGCGTCGTCTCCCTGCTGCTGCGCCCAGTCGGCAAGAGTTATATCGCTTCGCGCCGATGGCCAGCGGCGCAGCAGCGCGATTGCCTGCGCTTCGCTGCCGCCGTCGCGCAGCTGGTTAGCCTTGCGCAAAAGGCTGCTCTCCTGCAGGCGCTGGTTTAGCGCCCGGATATCGTCATCCCAGCGGCTTTCCGGCAGCGTGCGGAGATGAGCAAGGGCCGCCGCGTCCTCGTCGTCGGCGGCGAGATACAGCCCTACCGCGTACACCTGCTGAGGCGAGTCGGGCTGGCGGCGCGCCAGATTGCGCATCAGGGTATCCGCTTCGGCGCGCTCGCCGCCCTGCTGCAAATCTTTTGCCAGCCGGTAAACGATCCAGACGCTGTCGGGATCGAGCGCCAGCCGGCGGCGCTGTACTTCTGCGGCCTGGGCCCAGCGCCCTTCACTTTCAAAAGACGCCGCCCGGGCGGCGAGCCGGTCGCTGGCCAGGCTGCGTTCGATATCGTCGATACTGCGGCGCTGGCGCGGCGTCAGGCCGCTGATAAAGGCCTCGGCTCTCTCCGGCGACTGCTGGCGATAGAGATTTGCCAGCCGGCGCACGGCGCTGCTGTTGCCGCCGTCAAGGCGCAGGGTCTGCAGAAAATCACGCTCCGCGCCGGCGCTGTCCCCGCGCGCGAGAGCAACGTCACCCAGCCCGAGCACCGCATAGCTGTTGCCGGGATCGACCCGCCGGGCCTGCTGATAAAAGCGCTGCGCGGCGTCGGGATTACCGGCTTTCAGCGCCGCATCTCCTTTGCGGATCAGCGGCCAGTAAATCTGCCAGGTCTGGGGAGCGTTCGCCGCCGCCTGGGCAATGCGCGCCTGCTGCTCCCGGCGGTCGGCGGCCGCGCGAAACTGCGGATCGGCGAGCTGCCTTTGCCAGTCCACCAGCTGCTGGCGGGCATCGTCCGCCTGCTCACCGCTGCTGAATATCTGTAAAAAGCGCTGCAGGGCGCTAACGCTATCGCTGCTCGCGCCCCGGTTTTTAATGCGGTCGTACCAGATGTCCGCCGCGGTATTGCGCCCGCCGCTTGAGCGCGACATCTGCTCCAGCACGGCGTAAGCCCGGGCATCGCGGCCGTCGCGGAACAGCATTTTTGCCAGCGTCGCCTGCAGCTGCACGTTGACGGGTGCCTGCGCATTCAGCGCCTGCAGCTTGCCGACCGCCTCTTCGTGGCGCGCCGGGATCTGCGCCACCGCCGTCCAGTACTCAATAGCCAGATCCCCCTGCGGGGCGGCGCCATTCAGCAGCTGGTCGTACAGCGCAATCCCTTCGGGAAGGTGTCCACCGGCAATTTGCAGCCGCGCCTGCTGCAGCGCCTGCCGACCTTCGGGGCTGGCAATCTGCAACTCAACCTGTGCGGCGCGATAGGCTTCGGGGCCCGCTGACGCGTGCCGCAGGCGCTCCAGCTGCTTCTGCGCGCCCGCGGTATCGCCCCGCCGCTGCAGGTAGCGCATTCGGGCGGCGATAACCTGCGGATCGTCCGGGGCAATAAGCTCCAGCCGGTAGAGTGACTGGCGCACCAGATCTTCGCGCTTGCTGGCCTCGCCGAGGCGTACCTGATCCAGCAGCTGCTGCTGGGCCGACGGCGCGGTGTAGCCCGCGGGCGCGGCGGCAAGGCCCAGCGCCAGCGTCAGCGCCTGCAGGGAAAACGCGCAGGCCCCCGGAAAAGCGCCGCAGCGGTGCTGTTTGTTAACATCCTTCATGGTCTTTACTCATCGTCCGGGCGCAGGCGGCGGCTGCCGAGCACCCGCAGCAGGCGCCACAGCACCCAGGCCAGCAGCACCACGCTCAGGGCGGCGAGGATCGCCAGCAGCACCGGATGGGTCGAGAGCGCAAACCAGACCCGCTCGTACCACGGCAGATGGCCTACATAATAAACGTCCCCCACCCGCAGGCTGTTGACGCCAGACTCGCGGATAACCGCCACCGAGCCGAACATCGCCGCCCGCTTGCCGCTGTCGTTAAGTGCGCCGTTCAGCAGCTCGAAGCCGCGCGGGCTGTCGGCCATAAAGGCGATGACGCTGCGCTGGCTGTTGTAGGGCGACTGGAATCCGACTACCGCCGCCATCGGGCCGGAGGAGCTGACGGTCGTCTGGGTCATCGCCTGGCGCTGCCCGTCCTCGGGCACGCTGTTGGCCAGCGCGTGATGGCGGGTCGGCGTTTTGACCCAGCTCTTCGCGGCATCCACCAGCAGATCGATATGCTTGTCGTCTTTCAGCGCCGGCGGGATCGTGCCGATCAGCAGAATATCGGCATCCCGCTGCTGCATCTGCGTGCCGTCGCTGGTGATTGTCAGGCGCGAGCCGGCAAGGCCGGTCTGGCCACCGACAGTCGCCGCCACGTTCAGCAAGGTGCTTACCTGATTAGCAGTCGGCGCCGGCGGCATCACGATCAGCGTTTCGGACAGGTCCGCCATCCGGCTAAAGGGGAAACCAGCGTTGGCGAAGGCGCGCAGATCCGGCATCGCCATAAAGTGATAGTAGTGGGAGAAATCGATGGTGGAGTCGTCGCTTATCACCACGTAATTCTTCACCGGCTGGAAGGTAACGCAGTTCTCAATCGAGCCGCCGGGCATCGGGTTCATGTACTGAAAATCAAAGCGGATCTGGTTGGCGGCACCCAGGCGCAGCGCCGGAATAGTGACCTGATTTTTGCCGTCGAGCAGCCCCTGCACGATAGGCAGATGCAGCAGCAGGCTTTTGGTGTCCTGGGTCGAGCTCAGGCTCCAGGATTCCAGAAACTGATCGTTAAGATGGATGTCCATCCGCGAACTGTCTTTGATAGCCGGCATGGTGTAGCGGTATTTCAGATCCATATCAATGCCGCTGCTGCGCAGCAGGTAAAGATCCGGCGGCAGGTTGAGATTGAGATTGATCGACGCCGGTTCCAGCCCGGAGGACTGGAGCTGCTGGTCATAGGTCTTCAGCTCGCCAAAGGTCACCGCCCGGCGGGTGCTTACCCAGTTTGGTGCATCGTAAGGCACTCGCGGCTGGAGCGGCTTCACCGCATCCACCGTCACGCTGCTGCCGCGAAACAGAATATTGCCGGCGGCAATGCCCTGCGCCGCCAGCAGCAGATCCTTATCATCGCGGCCGAGGATAACCAGCAGCTTAACGTAAGGATCGCTGGGGCTGTCGATCATCTCGATAGTCGGGCCGTTCACCGGCGCGCGGTCGCGCAGGAAGTCGGGCCGCCGATCGTTGGTGGCAAACACGATAGCGTTGCTGGCGGGCACCGCGTTGAGCAGTACCGGGAAGGTCTGCCCGCGCCACGCCGCCTGCGAGCCAAACCACGAGGCGACGATCGCCGCGGCTTTTTGCTGCGCCGGATCCGGCACCGCAGCAAACACGAACGGCAGATTCAGCGGGCGGCTGTCCCGGGCGTCGAAAAACGGCACCGGGAAGTGCGACAGATCGTTTTTAACGTTCAGCTTCTGCACGCTCATGTCGAGCGAGGTGGAGCGCGCCACGTCCAGCCACAAGGTGGTGCTGGCCTGATTTTCGCAGACGTCGCGATAGTGGCCGACAAACTCAAGGCGCACGTTATTCAGATCGGTGATGTACAGCGGGTCAATGGGCACCTGGGCCATCACTTTTTTGCCGAGCTGCTCTTTGGTTACCGGCAGCACGCCCATCAACTCGTCGTTGAGGTAGACCTTCAGCTGGGACTCTACCGGCAGCAGCGAGGGCGACGGTGTGTATACCAGGTTCAGCACCGCGCTCGACACCACCTCATCGCTGCGGGTACCGAACTGCACGTTGCCGTCGGGATTGGCCCCGCGCAGCGCCATACTGCCGGGCGCCGGCGCAATCTGCGCGAAGCTGAGCTTCACGTCCCGGAACGGCGCGTTGGCTAGCGTCACCGGCGGGCTGGCGACGGCGGCAGTCGCCGTCGGGGCGCTCTCGGGCGGCACCGTTTCAGACCAGGTCGACAGCGGGAGCAATCCGCCTATCGTCGCTGCCACAGCATACTTCCAGAAGTATCTATTATTCATCGTCTTATCGTCATTATTAAGCTAACGTCTGCCCCGAGGAGCGTATCGCTTCCGGCTGCACCGGAGGGCGCGGAACAAACGAGGCAATCCACGCGGTGGCGGTGAGAAGGAAGCGGAAAAGGTATTTCACCGCCGGCGGGGTAAATTCCGCCAGGTGCCGGTAGCCGTGAAAGCCCAGCCTGAGCACGTCAATCAGGCTCTCGACCGGTTTGTCTTCCGGGAAACTGTTCTGCCAGCGCGCCCAGGTATCGGCGCGGGCAAAGGTGCACTGCACAAAATCGATATGCTGGCGGGTGGTCATCGGCAGCAGGCTCAGGCCCAGCTCGCGGCCCATCACCCGCATCACTCTGGCCGGGAACATAAACTCCTGCTGGCCGCGCTTGAGCAGCAGCTGCACCTGCTGCCCTTCCACCACCTGGCTGTTGCCGGCGGTGTGCAGCCCGACGCCGCCGTCGGAAAAATCATGCAGGGTGCAGGAGAAGAGGTGCCCGTCAGGACGCGCTATCGCCGCCGGGAGCTTGATCTCAACCCGGTGCGCGCGGCGGATCTGTTTGCTCTCGACGGAAACCGCCACCGCGCCGCCGAGCACGATCAGGTTGTAGAGCACCCACACCAGGCTCACCCAGACGGTGGGCACCTCCGTCGCCGGGCCGGAGAAGCAGCGCCAGATGCCGAAGGCAACGCCCAGCAGGTTGAGCAGAACCAGGCCCAGATAGGGACGGGAAATCACCCAGTCCACGTACTCCTCTTTCACCAGCCCGCCCTTGGCGGTCACGTTAAATTTGCCGATTTTGGGGTTAATCAGCGCCATCACCGTGGGCGGAGCGATATACCAGGCCAGCACCGTTTCGTAGATTTCGCTCCAGAAGGAGTAGCGATAGCGCCCCTGAATGCGCGACGAGGTGATGCTGCCGTGGATCATGTGCGGCAGCACGAACAGGGCGATCATCAGCGCCGGGGCGTAAATGATGTAGGCATGCAGCAGCAGGAAGGCCAGCGGCGCGGTGAGGAAGATCAGCCGCGGAATGCCGGACAGGAAGTGCAGCATCGCGTTGGCGTAGCAGATGCGCTGGGCGAGCGTCAGTCCCTTGCCCAGCAGCGGATTGTCCATGCGGAATATCTGCACCATGCCCCGCGCCCAGCGGATGCGCTGCCCGATATGCGCAGAGAGGCTCTCGGTGGCAAGCCCGGCGGCCTGGGGAATGCGGATATAGGCCGACGAGTAGCCTTTGCGGTGCAGGCGCAGCGAGGTGTGGGCGTCTTCGGTGACGGTCTCCACGGCGATGCCGCCAATCTCGTCAAGCGCGCTGCGGCGGATAATGGCGCAGGAACCGCAGAAGAAGGTCGCGTTCCACATGTCGTTGCCATCCTGCACCAGACCGTAAAACAGCGTGCCTTCGTTGGGGGTTTTACGAAACCGTCCGAGGTTGCGCTCAAACGGGTCCGGCGAGAAGAAGTGGTGCGGGGTTTGCAGCACCGCCAGCTTTTTGTCTTTTAAAAACCAGCCCATGGTGGTCTGCAAGAACGAGCGGGTAGGCACGTGGTCGCAGTCGAAAATGGCCACGTATTCGCCGGTTGCGTAGCGCAGGGCGTGGTTTATGTTCCCCGCTTTGGCATGTTCGTGGGTTTCGCGGGCGATGTAGCGCACACCAACGTCACCGGCAAACTCGCGGAAAAGATCGCGCCCGCCGTCGTCAAGGATCCAGATGTTGAGCTTGTCTTTCGGCCAGTCGAGCCCGAGGGAGGCGTAAACGGTATTTTTTACAACGTTAAGCTCTTCGTTGTAGGTCGGAATAAAGATATCCAGCGTGGGCCAGCTGGCGGTATCCTCCGGCAGCGGCGCGGGCTTGCGGTTGAGCGGCCAGATAACCTGGAAGTAGCCGAACACCAGCACCAGCCAGGCATAGGTTTCGGCGAACAGTAGAGTCAGGCCGCAGGTGAGGCTCACTGGATCGTCCCAGTTCAGGGTGGCGGTGTAGCGCCACCAGATATAGCGGCAGGAGACGGTGAGCGACAGCACCACCAGCATCAGCACCGCAAAGCGCCCGGGAATGCGCCTGACCAGCAGCGCCACGCCCCACAGCAGCAGCAGGAAAATAAACTGCGACAGGGGATTGAACGGCTGGGTGACGCACATCAGCGCCAGCACCAGCGCGCCGGCTACCGTCAGGCCGAGGCAAATCCTGCGCAGGCGTGGGCTCGCGGCGGCAAAGGCGTTTTTATCCGCGAGCGGGATTACGCTGCCGCTCAGCCGTTCACCAGCGTTATCCAGCCCGCGGAGGCAGCGGGCGGCAAGAGCGGCGGCTTTTTTCAGGCGCGGCGGGCTTATCCGGTTTATGGCTGCGGGCTGGCGGGTAACAACCAGCCACAGGGCCTGCAGCAGATAGCGCAGCGGATCGAGCGGCCGCGGGCGGCGGGGATTGATGTGCGGGAACAGCGCCCGCTGGCGGGCGCGAACCCGACGCCAGCTCGCCTGCTCCAGCGAAAAAATAATCCACGCCGCGGCCACCCAGATGCTGCCGAGCAGCATTGCTATCAGCGAAATATAGCCGCTGCGCCAGGCGTCATAAGGCGCGCGCAGGCTGCGCACCATGTCGGGCGAAATAAACCGGCTCACGGCTGATGCTCCGTTTCCGCAGCACCGGCCGCGCGCAGCAGATACCAGTTCGCCAGAATGAGCACCTCTTCAGTGGACAGGGCATCCGGGCGATACTCGCCGAGGGGCTGCTTCGCCGCCAGGCACTCCGCCATGGCTTCATCGCGGTGAACCACAACGGGCAGCAGGCGCGGCTGGCTTTTGACCCACAGCTGATAAATGTCTTCCTGCAGCTGGCTGGCGGTTTGCAGCGTATTGACCAGCAGCCGGCCGCGGGTGGGTAAAGGCTGCTGATGCAGGCGGATGTGGCAGTTGGCGTCCGGCACCGCGACGGTGAGGTGTTCATCGCAGGCGTCAATCAGCGGTGCCGTCCAGGGCGCATTCTGGTGGGGAAGATCGAGCAATATCCACTGATAGCCGCCCTGCTGATGCAGCGCCTCCACCAGCGCGTTAAGCCGCCCACAGACCGGCGCGAGAGACGGCAGATCCAGGCGCTCGGCGGCGGTAAGCTGCCCGAAAGGCAGAAAATCAAGCCGCGAACAGTAGCGCATTCCTGCATCCTGCCACGGTTGCTGGTCAATGAGCGCCCGCGCCCAGCCGTTAGCGCTGTCGGTGGCATCATTAAAGAAAAGGCGCAGCATATTATCCGCGCAGGCATCCACGATAATGACCGACTGTTCCAGCGCCTGCAGCGCCCAGCCAAGCGCGGCGGTTAGCGAGGTGGCGCCGACGCCGCCCCGTAGGCCTTGTATTCCGAGGACAGGCATTCAGTCATCCTTACGGGACGCCGCGCCGGGCGCGGCAAAGTCGGCCAGCAGCGGCCAGCGTTTAAGCGCCGACGCTAAATGCTCATCCTGCGATATATCGCGATAGTTTATTTCAGGCAATGAAAACACCTGACATAACGCCTTAAAGTCATTCTGCAAAGAATAATAATCTGCCGATACTCTGAGTTGTTCCTCAGACATTTTATGCAGGCCTTTAATTAATATTAAAGAAATAAGAAGCCATCCCATTAACGCAGGTAAATGAGATTAAGTCTCAATAAATAAACGCGGCATCAGTGGAATTCAAAATCATTCTAGGACTGTCGTGGTTTAATTTCAATAATAGTCCCCAATTGTACATTTTACGAGTAAACTTAGTTTCAGATAGATTCGTGGGTAGAGGGTAAGGTGACGCCTGTATTTTCATTCGGAATCCAGTCTTTATGGAGCGAAGTAAGCCACATGCCGCCCTGCGGCGTCTGGTGGATCAACATAGATAAACGTCAGGATGCTATAAGTTTGTTAAATCAAACCATTGCGTCACAAGTTGATAATGCTAATGTTGCAATTATTACAATGGGAGAAGACCCGCATCGTATTATTAAATTAGATGCCGATCGCGGACCACAAAAAATATCTTTATTTTCAATGCCGAAAAATGAAAATAGTCTATACTTTTTATCCCGCGATTTACTTTGTTCCGTTAACCCAAATGATTATCTTTTTATACTTTTAACTAACGATAGCGTCTGGGAAAAAACGTCGACGGCAAATTTAGTTAGCTGGCTAAATAAAATTAAGCAGTGGGTAACCGATTATCACTGTACGCTGCTCATTTTGAACGCCGGTAATAATATTGACGCCCGCCAGGCCTCCCTGTTTAACCAGCACCAGTCCCTGTCCGGCCTTGCCGGCCTGCGGGATACCGGCGACGGCCACCGCTTTGACATTACCTTCTGGCGCAACGAGCAGGGCGTCAGCGCCGGGCAGCAGCTGGCGGTGAGCCATACCGATGGGCGCTGGCTGATGTCGGCGCAGGAAACGGTTGCCGTCCAGCCGCGCAGCGATGAGAATCAGGTGCTTTGCACCGCCGCCGCGCTGGAAGGCACTCCGCTGCTGTCCCAGTACTGGTCGGTGTTCGACTCCAACGAAGCGCTCTTTCACGCCGCCCGGGAAGCTCAGGCGGCAACCCTGCTCTTTTCCGCCGAGCAAATCAGCCAGATTGAGCCCCTCGCTCGCCACATTCACGCCCTGCGCCGCCAGCGCGGCAGCGCCCTGAAAATCGTGGTTCGCGAAATGTCCGCCTGCCTGCGCACCCCGGACGAGCGGCTGCTGCTCGGCTGCGGCGCGAATCTGGTGATCCCGTGGAACGCCCCGCTCTCCCGCGCCCTGACGCTGATTGAGAGCGTGCAAAAGCAAATTTTTCAGCGCCACGTCCCGGACGATCCGAGGCCGCTGCTCGACATGAGCCGCCCGCTGAAGCTGCGCGGATTCCAGAAATGGCAGACGTTCTGCGATGCCGTTACCGGCGTGATGGATCATCCTCTGATGACCCCGGACGCCCGCGGCGTGCTGGTGGCCCTGCGTCCCGCGCCCGGCCTGCGCCCCGAACAGGCGCTGACGCTGTGCCGTCCGGGCCGCATCGGCGACATTGTCACCCTCAACAACCGCGCGCTGGTGCTGTTCCTCACCTTCTGCCGCATTAACGATCTTGAGATCGCGCTCGGTCATATTTTCCCCCTGCCCATCAGCGATCTTTTTACCCACCGCAAGGTGTGGCACGAAGACCGCCAGATCCGCGCGGAGCTTCTCGATATGCAGACGCGCGAAGCGGAGTTCTGGACGCCGGGGCAGCCGCCGGAAGTGGTAAAAAGCAAAGCGCTTAATGTCGTTCACGACGGGCGCGGCTGGCGGCGCACGCCGACCCCGCACCGCCTGCTCAGCGCCGGTAAGGAGAAGCAAGAATGATGTCGCTCGCCGATATTATTGAGCTGATGGCGATTTGCGCCCTGCTGTTCGTACCGCTGGGCTACCTGATCCGCAAATATGCCCGACGCATCGAAACCATCCTCAGGTTACTGTTTTCCCGCCCTCGCTATGTCAAACCCGCGGGCGTTCTCTACCGGCAAGGCAAAAATAAAAAATGAACAGCGCACCGCTCGCGTCTTCTTCCCGCGCCACCGTCTGGCGCGGACTCTCCGCCTGGAATTTCTACTTTCTGCTGAAGTTCGCCCTGCTGTGGGCGGGGTATCTCAACTTTCATCCGCTGCCGAACCTGGTGTTTCTGGCATTTTTACTGCTGCCGGTGCCCGGCCCGCGGCTGCACGCCTGGCGTAACGCAATCGCTATAGTCCCCGGGATAGCGCTGTTCTGGCACGACACCTGGCTGCCGGGCCCGCAGAGCCTGCTCAGCGAAGGATCGCAGCTGGCAGGCTTTAGCGCCGACTATCTGCTGGATCTGGTTTCCCGCTTCATCAACTGGCAGATGGTGGGCCTGTTTTTTGTCCTGCTGGTGGCGTGGCTGTTTATCGCCCGCTGGGTGCGCGTCACGGCATTCGTGGTGGCGATCCTGGCGTGGCTGAACGTCGCTCCGCTGGTTGAGCAGAGCGCGCTGCTGACCGCGCAGCGCCAGCCGGCTGCTGATACGGCACCGGCGCAGGCTGCGGCCAGTACCGCATCGGGCAGCAGCGCAGCGCAAAGCGCGCCGCCGACCACCGCCGGCATTAGCGGCTGGCTGACATCGTTCTACAGCGCCGAATCCCAGCGTCAAACGGCATTTCCCGCCGCGCTGCCCGCGGACGCCGAGCCTTTCGAGCTGCTGGTGATAAATATCTGCTCCCTCTCCTGGGACGACATCAGCGCGGCGGGGCTGGCGCAGCATCCGCTGTGGTCGCACTTCGATATTCTGTTTAAAAATTTCAACTCGGCTACCTCCTACAGCGGCCCGGCGGCTATTCGTCTGCTGCGCGCCAGCTGCGGCCAGCCTTCGCACACCAATCTCTACGCACCGGCGGGCAAGCAGTGCTACCTGTTTGATAATCTGGCCGCGCTGGGCTTCAGGACCCAGCTGATGATGGACCATAACGGCGTGTTCGGGGACTTCCTCAAGGAGCTGCGCAACGACGGCGGCATTCAGGCGCCGCTAATGGATCAGCAAGGACTCAGGCAGGATTTGCAGGCTTTCGATAATTCACCGGTCTACGACAACCTGGCGGTGCTCAACCGCTGGAATGACGGCGAGGCGGGCGGGCGCAGCGCGACCTTCTTCAACGTGCTCTCCCTACACGACGGCAACCACAACGTCGGCCAGAGCAAAACGGCGGACTACAAGGCCCGAGGCCAGAAGCTGTTTGACGAGCTGGACGCCTTCTTTACCACGCTTGAGAAATCCGGCCGCCGGGTGATGGTGGTTATCGTGCCCGAGCACGGCGCGGCGCTGCGGGGCGACAAGATGCAGGTCTCCGGCCTGCGCGATATTCCTTCCCCTTCCATCACCAACGTTCCGGCCGCGGTGAAGTTCTTCGGCATGAAAGCGCCGCACCAGGGCAGCGCCATAGAGATAGCGACGCCGGCAAGCTATCTGGCGGTATCCGAGCTGGTGGCACGCGCCGTCGACGGCAAGATGTTCAGTGCCGACAGCGTTGACTGGAGTGCGTATACCCGCGGCCTGCCGCAGACCGCGCCGGTCTCTGAAAACGCCAACGCGGTTGTGGTCCAGTATCAGGGCAAGCCTTACGTGCGCCTCAACGGCGGCGACTGGGTGCCCTACCCGCAGTAGCAGGCAAAAAAAATCCGGAGGTGGCAACACCTCCGGATCCTCATCGTATGTTCAGGCTGTTAGCCTTTCCCACCCGACGTTAAACCTGCCGAATGGCACAGGCTCTTACTGCGGCGCCATTTTTTGCGCCAGTGAGGCCAGAATTTTCAGACTCGCCGAGTAGTAATCATCTTTCGCGGTAACGTAAGGATTTTTAACGTTGCTGCCCAGCACCAGATCGCGCACCGCCAGCAGGCCTTCGTTCATCGAGTACGGCGACATATCGCTGGTGTAGACATTGACCCACGCCGGGGTTTTATCCCGGGAGAAGCCCTGCCACCAGGTGCGCCACGGCGACAGCAGCGGGCTCTTCGGATCCTGCCAGTAGATGTACATCGGGATGCGGATCGCGTCGTAGCTCATGCGCGGCGGCCAGCCCTGGGCAGGGGTTAACTTACCGTCGGCGCTGAGGGCCACCCAGTCGCTGGGCAAGTGCGAGCTGCCCCAGTCCATTTTGGCGAGCAGCTTTTTCGCATCGGCGGAGAGATCGCGCCACGCGGCGAGGTGCGAGCGCTCGTAAAAGGCCTGCCAGGCCGGAAAGATAAAGTAGGACGGGTTAAGGTTTACTTTGTCGCTCAGGTTGAAGCCCTGCGCGCCGGGCATCATGACGTGATAGCCGGCAAAAGAGATCACCGTATGCTTGAGCAGGGCGCGGGTGATGGCATCAGAGGCTTTGCCGTAAGCGGGCTCTTGCCAGCGCTGTTCGGCGCGCAGCAGCGCCCAGGCGATGAAGGTATCACCGTCGGTGGCGTCGTTACGGTCGGCAATGGGATTGGCCGCGCCCGGCGTGTAGCGCCAGTAAAACAGGCCGTTCTGCTTGTTGCGCAGGGTTTTATCCGTCCACTGCCAGAGCTTATCAAAGGTCTGGCGATCGTTATTTTCCACCGCCATCAGCATCGCAAAGCCCTGGCCTTCGGTGTGTGAAACGCCGCCGTTTCCGGTATCGACAATGCGGCCTTCCGGCTGCAAAAAGCGCGATTTATAACTCTCCCAGGCCATATCGGCGTGGGCAAAAGATGAAAAAATTAAGGTTATTGTTATCAGGATGCGCATCAGCATGGCGAACTCACTGTGGATTAGTTGTATCGAAATAGCACGTCGGCGGTGGAGAACAGGCGTTCTCGCGTCACCGCCAGCCGAACGTCGCCGCCCTGGGTCAGCAGCCAGCGTGAGTACATGCCTTCAAGTATTGCACAAAAGGCATTGCACCAGCGCATCTGGCGCTCGGGATCGCGGCTGACCGGGATGGCCTGGTGGCGCAGCTCAATGCCTGACTCAGTGGGGCTAAAGGTCACTACGCCCCACTTAAACAGGGTTAAAAAATGGTTGATGTTGGCTTCAAGTTCACCAACGGTTTCCGACGCCGGCAGCGGCCACTCCTGCGCCAGCGACTCGCCCATCTGGCGCAAAAAGGGCGCGCTCTCGGCTTCGCCCGCGTTGCGCACCATGCCATCAACCATCACGGTTAACAGATCAAACCAACCGGCAGCGCTCTGCTGCTGCTGAAACCAGGCCATCGCGGTTGAGGTGGCGCGATCCGTCATATTATTTATCTCCCAACATGTAGCGGAAATAGAGTCCCGCCGTGCTTTCATTGTAATCGCCAAAGGTGTCATAGCCGACCTGGCCGCCAATGGTCACTTGTTTATTCACTTTATAATCGGCACCGGCGCGAACGGTGTAGCCGATACCGCTTTCGCTGCTGCTGTCGTAGTAGGCCTCTTTGGCAAAGCCGCCCGCCACCGCGCTTTCCAACGAGTTCTGCCAGTCCGGACGGGTCGGGAAGTACGGGCTCTTATCCTGAGTGTAGGACTGATAGCCCACCGAACCGCCGAGGCGCATGGTCCAGTTGTTGTACTTCTCGGTCAGATCCACCGGCAGCGAGACGCTGACGTAGTTCTGCGGGCTGAAGTAGCCGCCCTGGCCGTAGGTGAAGTAGCTCAGGTTTTTCGAGAAGTCCATATAGCTCATGTTGAGCCCGGCCTGCAGCGTGCGGTAGTCATCGTGCCACGGGCGCATATACAGCCCGGCACTGGCGTTGACGCTGTTGTTGCTCTTCACGTTTTTACCGTTGTAGCTGTAGCCGCCCGCGCCAAAGTAGAAACCGGCATCGCCGTCATCGTAGCTGAGCTGCGCCATCCCGCCGTTCTTGGTGACCTGGCCCCAGCGCTTGCCGGAGTAGTCATCCTTGATGCCGACATAGGAGAGCAGGCTGTCGGTCAGCGAGCGGCGCTCGCCGGTGAGGATCAGCGTCAGGTAGTTGGTCAGCTTCGGCGACCATTTTACCCCGCCCACCAGCGTGCTGAGATCTTCGCCGAGCGGCGTACTGCCGATATCGGCTTTATAGCTGTCGCCGCTCAGGGCCATATTCACTTCAACGCCGTTGCCTTTCTGTGAACCGGTGGAGACATCGCCGGGTTCATCCACGTTCGGCTTATTGTTCGACGCCGCGAGGAACGCACCTACCCGACCGCTGTCATAGCGCCCCAGCTTGGCCAGGTTCTCCATCCCCACATCGGTCAGCGGGTTCAGATCGGCGCCGTTAACCGGCCCCATTTTCGACAGCGCTTCCGCCCCCGGATTAGCAGCAAAGTACTGCTTGCGCTGATCGTCGGTCATGGCGGCAATCGCTTTCTGCTCGTTATTGACCGTGGAGGCAATATTTGAGGCGGCGTTGGCCAGCGGGTTACTGCCGCTGCGGCGCCAGGCGTCGCCCTTGGCGCTGCCCGCATTGAGGGTGATTGGCGTCACCGTGAAGTCGAGACGCGATTCACCGAACGGCGATGATGACCAGGTCAGCGGCGCTTTCAGCTCTCTGAGCTTGCTGTTGCCGGACTCGCCGTCGCGGCTGCGCGCCATGGTACCCGCCTGCAGCCAGGTACCGGTCTTCTCTTCCATCTGCTCGATCATGGTGTCCACCTGGCGCAGCGTGCGGCTCTGCACCGTTTCAACCGGCAGATCCGTGCGCTGAATGCCCGGCAACACGTTACCATCAGCAGAAACCTGCGACACCTGCCACGGCATAGTTGCCCCGTACTGGGAAACAGTGCGGCGCGGCGGCGGCGTGCGGGAGGTGCTCATGAACGGGTTATCGGCCATCAGCAGACCACCGATGCTCGGTGTACCGGCACCGTTGCTGGAAGAGAGGCCCACCAGCCTGCCGCGGGCGTTGCGCAGGTAGGTCATCGCCTGCTGGTGGTTGCCCTGCGCCTCTTCGACGCGGGCCAGCAGCAGCAGCCGATCCGGCGTGTTGTCGTTACGCAGTCCTTTCGCCAGCGCCTCGGCCTTGTCGTTGTCGCCCGCGGAGAGCGCGACGTCGATAGCGCCGGAGCGCGCGGCCTGATCCTGCGTATCGCGGGTCATCAGGTAGTCGTAGACCACGCCCGCCTCTTTGTTCATTTTGCCGCTCTGGTACAGGCGCGCCATGGCAAACATCAGGTCGGTATTCTGCGGATCGTTTTGCAGCGCGGCCATCAGCTTGTCGTAGGCGGTGGCGTAGTTGCCCTGCTCGCGCAGGCTGTCCGCCTCCTGAATAACATAGCCGTTGCGGATCCCTGCCAGTTGGGTCGGCGTACTGTCCGCCTGCAGCGTCGGGTTAGAGACCAGCATCTGCGCTTCGCTGGTCAGCCCGGCCTGATTGAGGACAGTTATCTGATCGGCATAGTCGCCAACGTTGCCCTTGACGCCGCGGCTGATATTGCCGTGCACCAGCGAGACGGCGGTGTTGATATCGCCGCTGTCCGCCAGCAGGCGCGCCAGCTTGCCCACGTCGGCCGGATCTTCCGGCGGCGTGCCGGAAAGGGCTTTCAGGGTGTTCGCCGCGGCAATGCTGTTGCCCTGAGCAAGATAGCTTTCAGCGGTGGCCATTTGCAGGTTGAAGTTAACCCGCTGGCGCAGGGCGCGCATCTGCGCGGTCTGGCTGCCGGCGGGGATACGCGCCAGTAACGTCTGCGCCTGCTGCCAGCCTTTGTTTTCACTGGCGAACAGCGCGGCGGCGTACAGGGAGCTGCTGCCGGCGCCGGGGCGCCAGGCCTGCGCCATCAGCGCGGAGGCTTCGTTAGTGGCACCGGATTTTTGCAGCAGCCGCGCCAGGTCAAGGCGCATCCAGACATCATCCGGATAGCGCATCACGCCCTGGCGAAGGGTGCCAATAGCCTGAGTAGTATTGCCGCTGCTTACCTGCTGCTGGGCCAGACGACGAATGCTGTCGCCGGGCGCGCCCGTGGCGCCGGGGCGCGGCTGGAGGCGGTTTTGCAGGCCCTGCGGCAGCGTCTGCAGCATCTCCTGCGCTTCGGCGGTTTTATTCTGCGAGCGCAGCACGTAGTAGAGGTTTTCCCGCGCCGCGCCGTTGTCAGGCTCTTCTTCTAACAGGGCGCGCAGCGTCTGCTCCGCCTGCGGATAGTCTTTGCTCTGGCGCAGCACGTCGGCGCGGAACAGCTTGGCCGCCGCACCGCGCTTGCCGCTCTGGGCCGCCAGCGACTCGGAAAGCGCCAGCGCCTGCTGGGTATTACCCTGCTTAAACGCCGCCTGAGCCTGGGCCAGCTGGCCGTAGAACTGCGCATCGGCCGCCTGCTCGCCGCGCTCGGCGGAGGCGCTTCCACCCTGGCTGGCGGCGCGCTGGAGATAGTCCGCCGCGGCCTGATAGTCGCCGCTGCGCTGGGCGGCGTAGCCCAGGCCCGCCAGCGCGTCAGCATCGTTCGGATTAGCCTGCAGCACCTGCTCAAACTGGCGCTTCGCGGCGGCGGTGTTGCCGCTGTTCAGATCGCTGTAGCCCTGCCCTTTGGCCTGACCGCCGACGTGCTCGCGGTAGTAGGCCAGCACGGCGTTATCCTGCGGATGGCGCTGCATCCACAGGTTGTAATACTGCTGGTCGCCCTCTTTAGGCCCCAGCCACAGCAGCGCCTGGCGCAGCCCGGCATCGGCGTCTTTGCTGCCGCTGGCCATCTGCTCAAGCATGTCGATCCCTTCCCGGCGCGTCTCTTCGCGCCAGGTCAGCATTTTGCCCAGCGCCACCCGGGAGGCGGTGTCCTGCGGATTTCTGGCAATAAATCCCTGAATATCGCTCACGGCCTGTGGATAGAGAGATTTGTCGCTGGCCATCGTCATGTAGTATTCGGCGGCAAGCCCGGCGGGCGGGACGTTACCGTTGAACATGCCGCGCCAGGTCTCCAGCGCGGCCGGCACGTTGCCGCGTCGCGCCTGCTGGCGCGCGAGGGTTAACTGCCCCTGCGGCACCTGAGACAGCTTGCGGGCGTTCTCCAGCTCCTGCAGGCCGCTACTGTTCGGCGCCGCCTTAGTGAGCTGCTCGCGCCACTTCGCCGCTTCCTGCATATTGCCGTTCTGCTGCGCCCAGAGGGAGAGCAGGTACAGCGCCTGGGCGTTGTTCGGCTCGACCATCAGCACCTTCTGCAGCGACTGGGCGGCAAGCTCGTCGTGAGACTTGCCGTGCCAGTAGTTGGCCTGGTCAAACAGCGCTTTCAGCGCCGCGTCGTTAGGACCGGCCAGCGCGACGTCCGTGGTTCCCAGCGCCAGCCCCAAAGAGAGGCACAGCGTCGATAATCTGCGGGTATGGTTATTTTTCATTATTTGTCTTCCCCCGGATTTAAACGCTTACGGGCATGCTGTTTAAACATAGCGGTCAGTGCGATACCAATCGCGCTGGTCATCAGCAGCGCCAGTATGGCGAGGAATCCGGAGTGCTGGTTGGCATACCAGATGATCATTTGATACCAGGGCATTTGTCCGCTCGGGAACTGCGGGGCGACCTGGAAGCTGCGCATATTATCGTTAGTGATAATCGCGGTATCGCCGCGAATGCTGGCGTTGATGCGCGCCGAGCTTAAGTCGCCATTCAGGCGCCCGAGCTGGTCGTCATCGCTGCCGAGCGCCACCACCACGACCCGCTCGTTATTCCACGGCGAGCGGTAGCTGATAAAGCCGCGCCAGGCGTTGTTGGACGAGAGATAACGGTCGGCGTCGAGGCTGTCCACGTTCCAGTCCCCCAGCAGCCAGCGCTGCGCCTTCTGCCACAGGCTCTGCGAACGTACGCCAAGCGTGTTGTCATTAACGTAGTACGGCGAATCCGCCAGCAGGCTTTGGTTAAACAGGCGCTGCTCGAGGCCGCTCACCGCCAGCACATCGCGGTGGCGCAGCAGATCCAGGCTGGCGCCGCCGGACGGAATGCCCATCGCCACGCGGTTATTGCCGAGCACGGTGCCGGTGGCGGTGCCGGAGCGCGCGGCCATATTCAGCAGCGTCGCCACTTCGGTGTCTGACGGCTGGTCAGGCAGCAGCAGCAGCGTCTGCGAGTAGTCTGCCAGGCGGCTGAACGGGAACGAGGCGCCGACAAAATACGCCAGGTTTGGCAGCATCGAGAAGTGGCGGGTGTGGCTCAGGTCTATCCATGAGTCATCCGCAATTCGGCTCTTGATGTTGTTGTTCAGCAGCACGGCGCACGGCGCGTTGTCTTTCGGCACTACGTTGAAATAGAGCTGCAGCTGGTTGTCGCCGTAAATCAGGTACGGCTCCAGCGGCAGCATCATTTTCTCCTGCCGCGCATCGCCGCCGAGATGGTGCCACAGCGACTCCAGCAGGCCCTGCTTGTTCATCGGCAGATTGCGCAGGAAGGTGTTGTTTAGCGTGACGCTGAGCTGGGTTTTCTGCTCGTTGATCCAGCTCTCTGACGGGAAGCGGTAGCTTATCTGCAGCGGGATGCTCTCGCCGTCCCACAGATAGAGATCCGGCGCGGCGCGAAACGCCACCCGCAGCGGATCGTGCCAGACGCCGCTCACGGTCATGCTCTGATCTTTACGCAGCAGCTCGCTGATTTTTATCGGACGATCGGTGCTTATCCAGCGCGGCGCGTCGTACGGCTTGCTGAGCGGAATGCTCTGGGCGGCCACCTCCGCGCTGCCGGTCTGCGGCGTGAAGCCGCCCCGGGTCAGGCGCCAGGCGGCGGCGCGCAGCGCGCTGTCGTCGCGACCGACAATCAGCAGCAGCTTGTAGACCGGATTGTTCGGGTTATCGACGATTTTCAGCAGCGGCTTCGCGGTTTGCGGCAGCGTCAGCTCCCCCACCTGCTCGCCGGGATGGCCGATGACGATCCCGTGTTTTTCCGGCAGTTTATCGCGCAGGGCATCAAAGGAGATGCCGCGATAGTCGGTCTGGATACCGAACCACGAGGAGACCAGCGCTGCGGCGCTGACTTCGTCGTTGCTCATTTTCGCCGGGAAGCTCATGGCGATGCTGGCCGGCGTCATCTGCATGCTGTCGAAGAACGGCCGCGGGAAGTGGCTGAGATCGTCGCCAACGTCGAGCTGCTGCCCTTCCCACGAGAAGCGGGATTCGGGAAGAATGGTGACGCCATAGCGGTTGTTCAGATCGCGGATGCACTGCTGCGCCTCGCCGTCGCTAATGCGAAAGCTCAGGTTGTTGCTCGACACCATCAGCTGGCCGGGGACATCGAGCTGGTAGTGGGAGACGTCCTCGCCTTCCGCACCGAGCGGCAGGCTGCCGAGGGACTGGCCGTTAAGCATCAGCTCAAGGGTGGCATTGCGGGCAGCCATCTCCGGCGTGACTTTAACGTCCAGCCGCAGCTGGGCGCTGGTGACCACCTGATCGCCGGGCAGCGTGAAGTTCGCGCCGCCCAGCAGCTGGCCGCCGCTGAGGGAGACGCCTTTTGGCATCCCCATCTGGGCGAAGGTCAGGCTACTGACCACGGTCGGTGCCATGCCCGCCAGCGCGTCCGCGCCGTCGGGCTGAGTGGCGTCAGCAGCGGCGTTTACAGTATCCGAAGCGGGTGCGGCTGAAGCATCAGCCGGGGCAGAGACTGTCGGGTTGGCCGCCGCGTCGGGCACCGCTGGCGTTGACGATGCAGTCGGCGCAGACGCGGCAGGAGTTTGCGCAGCAGGAGAAGCCGCTGCGGGCGCCGAGGCTGCCGGCTCAGCGGGCGTGCCCGCCTGCGCGCCAGGCGCTGTCGCGGCAGACGTGCCTGCTGTGGATGAATTGCCAGCCGGCGCAGCTGAAGCTCCTGCCGGTGCCGCGGAGGTGGCGGGCGCGTCGCCCGCGTTATCCGGCACCAGCGACGGGAAGCTCAGGGTGCGCTGCTCCTGGGGCTGTGCCTCTTCGCTGTGCAGAGGCGGGGTCAGTAAACTGCCCACCACCAGCGTTAACATGGTCACGCGCTTCATAGATTGCCGTCCTCTTCACCTGCTGTCGCGGCAGCAACGGCGGCCGCGCGCCGCAGGCGCCGGTTCTCTTTGCGTGACTTCCAGCTTAGCCAAAACAGTTCAAATACAGATTTCAGGATGATACCGAAGGAGCGCAGGGGGTTATCCTGCGGGCGGGTCGGCTGGATCCACGCGTCGGCGCGGGCCAGCACTACGCGCACCAGCTCCCGGCGGCGGCCAAGAGGAATATCCTCGGCAAACATCAGGCGAATGTAGCGGTCGTCAAAGGAGATCATTTTGGCCGGAATCGAGATAGAACCGGAGGCCAGCATCAGCTCAACTTCTTCCACTTCATCGGTTTTGTGGCGATCGTCCGGGGCCAGAATGCGGCAGCCGCCCATCGACAGGTCAACGCTCGAGCTGCGGGAAACCACGCCGCTGGCGTAGTGAATAAGTACCGGTACATCGACGTCAATACGGATGGTTTTACGCACCTGGCGGGTTTCCCGGGCAACGGCAATCGCCGCCAGCAGGAAGATAAGGCTGTACAGCCCCCAGCCGACGTTGAGCGCAATAACCCACGGATCGACATCGAAGTATTGATAGCCCACGGCGCGGGTAATACCGGCAATAATCGCTATCGCCAGCAGAACGGCGACGATGATGTGCGGGCGCACCACGCGGAAATCGAAGAAGCCGACGTCCAGCAGCGCGCCTTTGTCGGTCACGTTAAACTTGCCGCGCTTGGGGAAAATCATGGTGATCATGGTCGGCAGCACCAGGTGGAACGCCAGCACGATATCGTAGATTTCACCCCAGAAGCTGTAGCGGTAGCGGCCGTTCATTCTCGACCCCACGTAAATTGCGAGGAACAGGTGCGGCAGGGAATAGGCCAGAATCTGACTCGCCGAGGCGTGGATAATGTTGAGGTTAAACAGCAGGTAGGCCAGCGGCGCGGTGACAAACACCACGCGCGGCAGGGCAAACTGATAGTAGAGCATCGCGCTGAGGTAGCAGCAGCGCTGCTGGAAAGTAAGCCCGCGGCCAAACATCGGATTATCAACGCGGAATATCTGCGTCATGCCGCGCGCCCAGCGGTTACGCTGGATAACGTGAACCACCAGCCGCTCGGTGGCAAGACCTGCCGCCAGCGGGATCGCCAGAAACGCCGATTTCCAGCCCAGGCGCTGCATTTTCAGCGCGGTGTGGGCATCTTCGGTTACTGTCTCAACCGCGAAGCCGCCGATCTCATCCAGCGCGGCGCGGCGAATCACGGCGCACGAGCCGCAGAAGAAGGTGGAGTTCCAGTTATCGTTGCCTTTCTGAATCGGGCCGTAGAACAGCATCCCTTCGTTGGGAATATCACGTCCCGCCGACAGGTTGCGCTCGAACGGGTCCGGCGAATAGAAGTAGTGCGGCGTCTGCACCAGCGCCAGCATCGGATCTTCGAGGAAGCCGCCGACGGTGGACTGAAGGAACATGCGGGTGGCGACGTGATCGCAGTCAAAGACGCAGATAAGCTCGCCTTTGGTGATGGTCATCGCGTGGTTGAGGTTGCCCGCCTTCGCATGGTTGTGCTCAGCGCGGGTGATGTAGCCTACGCCGACATCCGCGGCGAACACCGCAAATTCGCTGCGCGAGCCGTCATCGAGAATGTAGATTTTCATCTTGTCGCTGGGATAGTCGATGCACTGCGCGGCCAGCACCGTGTCGCGCACCACGTCCAGCGGCTCGTTATAGGTCGGAATATAAACATCTACCGTCGGCCATTTGGACATGTCGTCCGGCATCGGCACGATGCCGCGGTTGAGCGGCCAGACGGTCTGCAAATAGTTCAGCAGCAGCATGACCCAGATATAAACTTCGGCGACAAAAAGGCCCAGCCCGAGAATAGTTTCAATTTCGGAATTGAAATGCAGGGTTTGGGTCAGTCGGAAATACATATAGCGGGTGGACATCAGCAGCGATGTCACCACCATAATAACGGAAATGCTGCGTTTTTTACTGAAACCCAGTAACAGCAAAATAACAATACTGAGCGCGCCAAAGATAAATTGTTTTTGGCTATCCATCGGCGTCGTGATGATCAGCAAGGCGACCGGCGACAGTGCCAGTAGCAGCATCCAGAAAAGTAACTTTTTCATATGTGGCCCTGAATAGATTAAAGCCCGGACATGCGCGGCATGGCGTGAACCGTACCGTCTCCTACCTGAATGCCCAGTTTTGCCGCAATTTTTTTAGCGATAATTTCGATATCAAATGCCGCCGCGGAATTGGGGTTAAAATCGAAAATCGATTTTTGCGAGGCGTTCGCTTCAATCACGCTTTCATCCCGGTGGACGACGCCCAGCAGACGATCGCCTAATCGCTCTTCCATAAAGGCGGCAATATCGCGGCTCACCTGCCGGCGGTTGTCGGTCTGGTTGATCACAAAATATTCGCCCTGGCGCTGGTTGAGGGGCGCGCCGGTCAGACGATGGTTTTCCACATGCGGCAGCACCGCCATTGAGGCAGAGTCCGCCAGCAGGGTGACCACGTGCAGATCCGCCAGCGGCGAGAGGGCCTTCAGCGCCGGCGACGGGCCAGGAGGAAAGTCGGCAATGATAATCAGGCCGGGATAGTTCAGCAGCGCGTTCAGGCCGCGGCTGACGAAATGCTCGTCGTGGGCCAGCTTGTCTTCAAACTCCAGCCGCTGGGATTCGCTCACTTCACCGTAAGGCAGGACAAAAATATTACTCGTGGCGCTCAGTACGCTCTGACTCCAGTCCGAAGACTCGGAGGAGGCAGCGACGTAGCCGCGCTCGTCGGCAAGCGGTACGCCAAACTGCAGCCTGAGCGCGTTTTGCACGTCAAAATCCAGCGCCAGCACTTTGCTGCCGGTACGGGCCAGGGCATAGGTTAAATTGGCCGTAAGAGTCGTTTTACCAACGCCTCCTTTGGGAGAGCAGACGCAAATTAACGGCATGAAGCAATCCTTTCCAGAAGAGATTTCAGTGGCAGATCTTTTGCCTGTTTCTCCGCAATGTCCGCAGCGGAGTCTTTTTGAGCAGCAAAGAGCTGCGAATAATTTAGCGGTCCTGCGGCTGCGGCCGGGCGCGGGGCCTGAGCCGGTACAACGCTGGGAGCGGCTGGCGCAGCCGGCTGGGCTGCAGCGGGCGCGGGCTGTTCGGCAACGGTGGGCTGGCTGGCTGGCACCTGGGGTGCAGTAACGCGGCTTTCGGGGATCGCCGGGCGTACCGGTGCCGGCGGCGGCCCGCTATAAGCGAATGTGTCGCTGGAAACCGGCTGGGGGATTGCCTGGCCAACGGAGCCGCCTGAACCGAGAGCTTTCTTCTCATCGCCATCGGCGGAGGGAGAGAGCTGGTTCACAATAGCCCAGTCTCCGCGCTCGGCGGCGGAGGACTGGCCTGAAAGGTCCTTAAAGGTCAAACTTTGCGTATGCGTCTTATCCTTGAATCGCTGCAAATCATCATAACGGTTCATTCTAACCCCATGATTTGGAAAAGATTAAAAGTAATCACAGATTGTTTTTTATTGTTACATCTCTTCCCTACAGCATAGTGTATTTTTCCCGATTGAGTATAAAACCTCAGCGGTACTGTCGCTTGTCTGCGGGGCTGGATAACCAGAGTTGATAAGTAATGCTGTAGGAAAAATCGCGGGCTTTGTTAAGACGTGTCTGAGTGTAAATAATTTTTGGTATGTAATGCCAGGAGAATCTGTAGTTTAGCGCCAATAACATCAATTTTTGTAGGTGCGCGCGGGAACTATGTTTGGCTGAATAAATCCGTAGAGTGATTAATGCAATATTATATATTTAGCCGTTTCCAGTGACGGTAACATAACAATTAATACTAATTAACGAAGCAGATAAGAATAATGGCAGGGTGTTACGCCAATAAGCCGGAGCAATATGCTCCGGCTTTTTTAATGATTTAATGACTATGCGGTAGGCTTTTCAACGTTTTCATCTTGCTCCACGGCAAAACAGGCCACCAGCTGGCCGCCGTAAGATTTCAGCTGCGGCTGAAGCTGAGTGCACGGCCCAAATCGGCGGCGGCAGCGGGCGCTAAACGCACAGCCCGGCGGCGGGTTCAGCGGGCTGGGCAGCTCGCCGGTAAGCTTAATGCGCTCGCGGCGGTCGTCCGGATTCAGACGCGGCGTAGCCGAAAGCAGCGCCTGGGTATAAGGATGACGCGGGTTGCTGAAAATCTCCTCTTTGGTGCCCTTCTCCACGCAGCGTCCGAGATACATCACCATTACTTCATCGGCAATGTGCTCCACCACCGACAAATCGTGGGAGATAAACACGTAAGAGAGCCCCATCTCCTGCTGGAGATCCATCATCAGGTTTAGCACCTGCGCCCGCACCGACACGTCCAGCGCGGATACCGGCTCGTCGGCAATCACCACATCGGGGTCAAGCATCAGCCCGCGGGCAATGGCGATACGCTGGCGCTGGCCGCCGGAGAACATGTGCGGATAGCGGTCGTAGTGCTCGGTTTTGAGCCCCACTTTCGCCATCATCGCCAGCGCTTTTTCCCGGCGCTGCGCTTTGCTGAGTTCGGTATTGATCAGCAGCGGCTCTTCGAGGATCTGCCCGACCTTCTTGCGCGGATTAAGCGATCCGTAGGGATTCTGGAACACGATCTGGATCTTCTGGCGGCGCAGCTTCTGGGCCTGGGGATCGTGCTTGAGCAGATCCTGTCCCTGATAATACAGCTCGCCGCCGGTCGGGGTTTCGATCATGGTCAGCAGGCGGCCCAGCGTGGACTTGCCGCAGCCGGACTCGCCGACCACCGCCAGGGTTTTACCGCGCTCCAGCGTGAACGACACGCCGTCCAGCGCTTTTACCAGCCGCTCGGGAGCGAAAATGCCCTTCTTGACCGGGTAGTGTTTTTTCAGATCGATAGCCTTCAGCAGCAGCGGCTGCTGCCCAATAGCCTCTTTCGTACTCATAGTGTGGGCCTCCCGGCATCATCGAGGGGATAGTGGCATTTGGACTGGCGTCCGCCGCTGAGGGTATTCAGCTCCGGCTCCTGGGCGCGGCACTTGTCGTTAGCGTAGGGGCAGCGCGGATTGAGCAGGCAGCCGGTGGGGCGATCGTACTTGCCCGGCACCACGCCCGGCAGCGAGGCGAGCCGAGCCTTGTCCTGGGCGAACTCCGGCAGGGCGCGCAGCAGCGCCTGCGTGTAGGGATGGCGGGGCGCGCGGAAGATCTCCTGCGCCGCGCCGGTCTCAACCACCTGACCGGCGTACATCACGATGATTTTGTGCGCGGCTTCGGCTACCAGCGCCAGATCGTGCGTAATCAGCACCAGCGCCATGTTCTCCTGCTGCTGCAGCTCCAGCAGCAGCTCGATGATTTGCGCCTGAATGGTCACGTCCAGCGCGGTGGTCGGTTCATCGGCAATCAGCAGCTTCGGCCGGCAGGCGATCGCCATCGCAATCATCACCCGCTGGCTCATACCGCCGGAAAGCTGGTGAGGGTAGACGTCGAGACGCGAGGCCGGATCGGGAATGCCGACCTGATCGAGCAGATCGATAGCCCGCTGGCGGCGGGTCTTCCGGTTACCGCCCTGATGCACTTTAATGGCTTCCATAATCTGGAAACCCACGGTGTAGCAGGGATTGAGGCTGGTCATCGGATCCTGGAAGATCATCGCCACCTCGGCACCTACCAGCTGGCGGCGCTCTCTTTCGGAGATGCGCTGCAGATCGCGGCCGTTGAACTCAAGCTTTTCCGCCATCACCCGGCCGGGATAATCAATCAGCCCCATGATCGCCAGCGAGCTGACGGATTTTCCGGAGCCGGATTCGCCGACGATGCCGACCACTTCACCCTGATTGACGCTGTAGCTGATGCGGTCGACGGCGCGAAACGGTGTGCCTTCGTCACCGAAGTGCACGGAGAGTTTATCTAAATTTAATAACGCCATTGCATGCCTCTTACTGCTTCAGCTTGGGATCGAGCGCGTCGCGAAGACCGTCGCCCATCAGGTTAAATGCCAGCACCGTCAGCAGGATAGTGAGACCCGGGAAGGTCACCACCCACCAGGCGCTTTGCGCAAACTGCAGCACGTCGGAGAGCATCGTGCCCCACTCCGGCGTTGGCGGCTGCGCGCCCATGCCCAGAAAGCCAAGAGCAGCCATATCAAGAATGGCGTTTGAGAAGCCGAGCGACGCCTGGACTATCAGCGGCGCGAGGCAGTTGGGGAAAATGTTGATGAACATCTGGCGCATCGCGCCCGCGCCCGCAACCCGGGAGGCGGTGACGTAGTCGCGGTTGACCTCCACCAGCACCGCCGCGCGGGTCAGGCGCACGTAGTGCGGCAGCGCCACGAAGGTGAGCGCCAGCGCGGCGTTGCTGATTGACGGGCCGAAGACTGCCACCAGTACCAGCGCCAGCAGCAGGCTCGGCAGGGCCAGCATGATATCGACAACACGCATGATGATATTGTCCACCAGGCCGCCGAAGTAGCCCGCTACCAGGCCGAGCACGATGCCCAGCGCCAGCGACAGCACCACCACCAGACAGCCCACCAGCAGCGACAGGCGGGCGCCGTACATCAGGCGCGACAGTACGTCGCGGCCCACATCGTCAGTGCCGAGCAGGTGCGTTAAGGTCCCGCCGTCCTGCCAGACCGGCGGCGCCAGCAGCGCGTCGCGAAACTGCTCTGCCGGGTTGTGCGGCGCGATAAAGTTGGCAAAGATGGCGATAAGCATCACCACCACGACATAGACCAGCCCAACAACCGCGCCTTTGTTGCGCTTAAAGTAGTGCCAGAACTCCTGCAGCGGGGTCATCGGCACCGGCGCTGCAATTTTATTTTCAGTGACTTGTGACATGACGGCCCCTTACTTCTTGTGTCGGATACGCGGGTTCACCACGCCGTACAGCAGATCGACCAGCAGGTTGACGAGGATGATCATCGTCGCCACCAGCAGCACGCCGCCCTGCACCACCGGATAATCGCGGCGCTGCAGCGCGTCAATCAGCCAGCGCCCGAGGCCCGGCCAGGAGAAGATGGTCTCCGTCAAAATCGCCCCCGCCAGCAGGGTTCCCACCTGCAGGCCAATAACCGTCACCACCGGCAGCATGGCGTTGCGCAGCGCGTGAACAATGATCACCCGCATCCGGGTCAGGCCTTTCGCGCGCGCGGTGCGGATATAGTCCTCGCCCAGCACTTCCAGCATCGCCGAGCGAGTCATGCGCACGATCACCGCCAGCGGGATAGTGCCCAGCACCACCGCCGGCAGCACCATGTGCGCCAGCGCGTCGGTGAAGTCGCCGGGTTCACCCCAGATGGCGGTATCAATCAGCATAAAACCGGTCAGCGGCAGGGTATCGTCAAGGAACACCGAATCGCTGATGCGCCCGGACACCGGGGCAAGGTTGAGCTGCACCGAGACCAGCATGATCAGCATCATGCCCCACCAGAAGATGGGCATGGAGTAGCCGGTCAGCGCGAGGCCCACCGCGGTGTGATCGAAGATTGAGCCGCGTTTTACCGCCGCCAGCACGCCGACCGGAATACCGACCGCAACGGCAAAGATCATGGCGCAGACGCCAAGCTCCAGCGTCGCCTGGAAGCGCGGGACGAACTCTTCCCACACCGGCAGGCGGCTTTTTAATGAAATGCCCAGGTCGCCGTGCAGGACGCCCCAGATATAGTGCAGATATTGCTGCCACATGGGCTTATCGAGGCCCAGCTCCGCCAGGAGCTGCGCGTGGCGCTCGGGTGAGATACCGCGCTCGCCGGCCATAATCATAACCGGGTCACCGGGGATCATATGAACGAAGGCAAAGGTAAGCAGGGTAATACCGATAAACGTCGGGATAACCAGCCCCAGACGTCGGAAGATGAACTGCAACATAACCCGGATTCTCTATAGTGACGACTGGCCTGGCGCCAGCGTCTTTAATTGCTCAAATGCTTTTCCGCTCCCGTAAAGAAAGGCCAGGGTGAAGCGGCGTACTGCCTTTCACCCTGGCCTGCTCCCGAACGGGAGAGGGAATAAAGCGCCGTGCCTGTTGTTATTCGAAAGAGACGGTATCGAAGTGGTGCTTGCCTAACGGATCCACCACGTAGCCTTTGACCTCTTTACGTACCGGCTCGTACACCGTGGAGTGCGCGATGATTAGCGCCGGCGCCTGGTCGTGCATCACGACCTGGGCCTGTTTGTAGAGTTCGATACGCTTGTTGTGGTCATCGGTAGCGCGGGCCGGCTGAATCAGATCTTCAAACGGCTTGTAGCACCAGCGTGAGTAGTTGGAGCCGTCTTTTGCCGCGTCGCAGCTGAACAGGGTGGCGAAGAAGTTATCCGGATCCCCGTTGTCGCCGGTCCAGCCCATCATCACCGTCTGGTGTTCGCCCGCTTTCGCACGCTTGAGATATTCACCCCATTCGTAGGTGACGATGTTGGCTTTAACGCCCACTTTCGCCCAGTCGGCCTGGATCATTTCCGCCATGCGGCGCGCGTTCGGGTTATACGGACGCTGAACCGGCATCGCCCACAGATCGACAGTGAAGCCTTTATCCATGCCCGCTTCTTTCAGCAGCTGTTTGGCTTTTTCCGGATCGTAGGAGTAGTCCTTGATGTCGTCGTTGTAGCCCCACATGGTTGGCGGGATCAGGTTTTTCGCGGCAACACCGGCGCCCTGATAGACCGCTTTGATGATGGCTTCTTTGTTGACCGCGTAGGTCAGCGCCTGGCGAACTTTGACGTTATCCAGCGGCTTTTTCTCGGTGTTGAAGGAGAGATAGCCCACGTTGAGCCCCGCCTGCTGCATCAGGGTAATGCTCTTATCCTGCTTCATGCGTTCGATGTCGGCCGGATTCGGATACGGCATAATCTGACATTCGTTTTTCTGCAGCTTGGCATAGCGCACGGAGGCATCTGGCGTGATGGAGAAGACCAGGCGATCGATTTTCGGCTTGGTACCGTAGTAGCCCGGGAAGGCTTTATAGAGAATGCGGGAGTCTTTCTGATACTGCAGCAGCTGGAACGGACCGGTACCGATCGGGTTGAGATCCACTTTATCCGGCGTGCCGGCTTTCAGCATGTTGTCGGCATACTCTTTGGAAAGGATAGAGGCAAAGTCCATCGCCAGATCCGCGAGGAACGGCGATTCCGGGCGGGTCAGTACGAACTGAACGGTGCTGTCGTCGACTTTTTTCACTTCGCTGATCAGGTCAGGCAGGCCCATACCTTCAAAGTATTCGTAGCTGCCGCCGGAAATTTTGTGGTAGGGGTTTTTGTCGTTTTTCTGACGATCGAAGCTGAATACCACGTCATCGGCGTTCAGGTCGCGGGTCGGTTTGAAATCTTTATTGTCCTGCCACTTCACGCCTTTGCGCAGGTGGAAAGTGTAGGTTTTGCCGTCGTCGCTGATTTCCCACTTCTCAGCCAGGCCCGGAATGATTTCGGTAGTTCCTGTTTTGAACTCAACCAGTCGGCTATAAATCGGCACCGAGCTGGCGTCATAGGTGGTACCAGAGGTAAAGAGCTGTGGGTTAAAGCCTTCCGGCGAGCCTTCAGAACAGTACACCAGGGTTTTCGCCTGAACGCTGGCTGCAACGGTCAGGGCCACCAGGCTTAGACCAAGCTTCAGCATCCCTGACTTTTTCAAGGAAATACTCATTATTCTGCTCCAAATGTGATGTTGTTGTTGTATTAGCCGCCGGACCTTTATTTATGTTTTGACCGGTCTCGGCAGTTGTGCCCGCAGGCACCGGGAGGCGTGGAGATTCCTTTCAGGAGAACAGCAGAGTTGCAGCGCAGATTCTCCCTGAAATGCCCCTCGTGCCCTACAATCTGTCAACAGAATGTGAATACGTCAATACAGACAACCGGGATTTACAACCGCGTTGAGAATCGGCAGGCAAAGATTAAAAAAACCTCAGGCGCTCCTTATCAGCAGAGAAATTTATGCTAGCGGCTCAATGCCAGCACAATCTACTTGATACGTTGAAATAACCAGTGATTAACAAATTTATACGAAGATAAAAAATTATTGCGAAATGATGATTATATAAACGATTCATGGTGTGAATATGAATGTCGACAGGGGAAAATGCTGGGCTTAGCCATAAGTAACGCCAAATAAATACCAATGTAATATAAAAAAATACAATGGAATCTGTCACAAAATAGCGCGTTCAGGGAAGGAAAGAGAACTGAAGGAGATTTTGGAAAGTTTCATCAAAAATGATGAAAAACAGGCCTGGATGCGCATGTGGATCCAGGCCGGTAGCGCGGTGTTACTCGGCGCTGCGCAGAGAGATTTCGCCGCCAACCCACGGTTTTGTTTCACCGTTTTGCTCAAGCAGCAGCGCGCCCTGTGAGCCAATACCGCGGGAAATACCGTAGATCTCTTTATCACCGATGATCAATTTGACCGGGCGGTTAATAAAGTTGTCCAGCTTTTCCCAGCGTGACAGGTAAGGCGCGAGGCCTTCCTGCTCGAAAAGACGCAGCGCGGCGCGCAGCTCATTAATTAACCGTACCGCCAGAGTGTTGCGGTCAATGGCAATACCCGCTTCCTGCAGGTTGATCCAGCCCTGATTGACGATATCCGACTCGACCCGACGCATGGCCAGGTTAATGCCCGCGCCAATCACGATCTGCGCGGTATCGCCGGTTTTTCCAGTCAATTCCACCAGGATACCCGCAAGTTTACGATCGTTAAGATAGAGATCGTTAGGCCACTTCACCCGAACATCTTGCGCGCCGAGGCTCTGCAATACCTCGGCCATCACAATTCCGATCACCAGGCTCAGGCCGATTGCGGCGGCCGGGCCCTGCTCAAGGCGCCAGTACATGGAGAGATAGAGGTTGGCACCAAAAGGGGAAAACCATTTTCTGCCGCGGCGTCCGCGGCCGGCCTGCTGATATTCGGCAATGCAGGCGTCACCGGATCGGAGGGTGGCGATGCGGTCCATCAGATACTGGTTGGTAGAATCGATAACCGGCAAAACGGTGACGGAGTCGTCGCTGATTTGCCCGCGGATAAATTCGCTGTCCAGCAGCTGGATGGGCTCCGGTAGGCTGTAGCCTTTTCCGGGCACGGTGAAAACATCGATGCCCCAGTCCCGCAGAGTGTGGATATGTTTGTTGATGGCCGCGCGGCTCATGCCGAGCATTTCGCCCAGCTGTTCGCCAGAGTGAAACTCGCCGTCGGAGAGAATCGAAATGAGCGTCAGCGGTACCGTGTTGTCCTTCACGAAATGGCCTCCACGGCGTTAACTTCACCGGTTTTACCCATAAAGCGTACTTCGGGCTCCAGCCAGACGTCGAATTTCTCGCCCACCTGCTGGCGAATGTAGCGTGCCAGGCCGACGACATCGCCACTGGTGGCGTGATTTTCATTAATCAGCACCAGCGCCTGATGGCGATGCACGGCGGCACCGCCCATGGCGGTACCCTTAAGCTGGCACTGGTCGATAAGCCAGCCGGCGGCGAGCTTCACTTCCCCGCCGGGCTGGGGATAATGCGGCGCGTTCGGGAACTGTGCCAGCAGGGCATCCGCCCTGGCGGCGCTGATAACGGGATTTTTGAAAAAACTGCCTGCGTTACCGTTCACTTTAGGATCCGGCAGCTTGCTCTTGCGCATCTGGCAGACGGCATCAAATACCTGACGCGGCGTGACTGTAGCGGGATCGAGCCGGGTGAGATCGCCGTAGCTCAGTACCGGCTGCCACTTTTTGGCCAGCCGGAAGCCAACGGCCACGATGGCGTAGCGATCCTGATATTCATGCTTGAAGATGCTGTCCCGGTAGCCAAAGCGGCACTCGTCGGCCATCAGCCGTTTAGTTGTGCCCGTGGCAAGCTCGATGCAGTCCACATAGTCGCAGACCTGTTTTAGCTCAACGCCATAGGCGCCGATATTCTGAATGGGGGACGAACCTGCGCAGCCGGGGATCAGTGCCAGATTTTCCAGTCCCGCGATCCCCTTTTCCAGAGCCAGGCTGACCAGCTGGTGCCAGTTCTCTCCGGCGCCCACGTGCAGAAGCCACGCATCCGGTGTCTCATTTATCTCTATGCCCTTGATGCGGTTAATGATAACCGCACCTGCATAGTCTTCCAGAAACAGGATGTTACTCCCTTCCCCGAGAATGATTGCCGGCAGGCCGTCGGCGATAGCGTGCTGCCAGGCATCAAGGAGCTGCTCTGCGGCATCAATACGAATAATGCGCTCTGCGCGGCGGTCAATACCGAAGGTATTCCAGGGCTTTAAGGAGAGATTCATAGTGGCTTCCGGATGTAAAAACCCGGCTAGTTTACCGTATTCGCGGCATTTAGGCTTGTGGATAACTCGGTGGACAGGTTGTTCGTAAACGCAAAAAGGCTCAGTCTTTCGACTGAGCCTTCTGCTTTATTTGATGCCTGGCAGTTCCCTACTCTCGCATGGGGAGACCCCACACTACCATCGGCGCTACGGCGTTTCACTTCTGAGTTCGGCATGGGGTCAGGTGGGACCGCCGCGCTAGTGCCGCCAGGCAAATTCTGCTGCCAACCCGCTCTCGCCGGCCA
>NZ_CAJYMB010000015.1 GCF_913775985.1 uncultured Pluralibacter sp.
TGCTGCCGGGTGCGGCATAGCGTACGCGATATTCAATCTAAAAGAGTAGCGGGATGTGGACAAGGAAGCGGCGGTAAACGTAATGGCAAATGCTGGCTCAGCCATGTGCGCATAAATTTTTACCACCGTTGGAATCGGACAGATATGATCACACTGGATTCTATATGAAATAACATCAATGATAATCGTTTGCATTCTCATTTGTGATGTAGTTAACATGTTATAACATATTGTTACCGGGCGTTAATTACTCACATGAAAAGAAAGCTTTTTATTTATTCTGCGGTCTTCATGTCTTCAATAAGCGCCAGCCTGCCGGGCTGGGCCGACGAAACGGAATCTGAAAAATTAATTGTTGAAGGGACAGCGCAAGAGCGGCTCAAGCAGCAGCCCGGCGTGTCGATTATTACGGCCAAAGATATTCAAAACCATCCGCCGGTAAACGATCTGTCGGATATTATCCGCAAAATGCCCGGTGTTAATTTAACCGGCAACAGCGCCTCCGGAAGCCGGGGAAATAACCGGCAAATTGATATTCGCGGTATGGGCCCGGAAAATACCCTGATTATGGTGGACGGTATTCCGGTCACCTCGCGCAACGCCGTGCGCTACAGCTGGCGGGGCGAACGCGACACCCGCGGCGATACCAACTGGGTGCCGGTGGAAATGGTCGAACGCATTGAAGTTATCCGCGGCCCGGCGGCGGCGCGCTATGGTTCCGGCGCCGCGGGCGGGGTGGTGAATATCATCACCAAGCCCGCGACCAATAAATGGCACAGCTCGCTCTCCTTATTCACCAACCAGCCCGAGAGCAAAAAAGAGGGCAGTACCGAACGCACCAACTTTAGCCTGAGCGGGCCGCTGGCGGGAGATGTTCTGTCGATGCGCCTTTACGGCAACATCAATAAAACCGATGCCGATAAGTGGAATATTAACCCGGAGACGCCGTCGGGCCGCCAGCCGGGCGGCAGGGAGGGGGTACGCAACCGGGATATCAACAGTAAATTTATCTGGAAGCCCACCGAGAATCAGATAATCAACATGGATCTCGGCTTCAGCCGCCAGGGCAACATCTACACCGGCGATACCCAAAACAGCAACCCCAGTGTCCTGACCGAGAGTCTGGCGCGCAAAGGAGCCGAAACCAACCGTATCTACCGCCAGAATTACGGTATCACCCACGATGGTGTCTGGGACTGGGGCCAGTCGAAGGTCGGCGTGTATATGGAAAATACTCACAACACCCGGCTTAATGAAGGGATGGCCGGCGCGGGAGAGGGGCGGATCGCGGAGCTGGATGACTTTACCACCAGCCGGCTGGAAAACCGCCGCGTCACCGGCGAGCTGAATATTCCCGTCACCCTGCTGGTCGATCACGTTCTGACGCTGGGCGGCGAATGGAGCCACGACAAACTCAACGATCCCGCTTCCACCAGCTACAGCGCAAGGGATAGGGAAGTAGGCAGTGTCTCCGGTAGCCCCACGGGCAGAAGCAGCAAAATCCACTCAGAAATCAGCAGCCTGTATATCGAAGATAATATTGAGCCCCGGGCCGGAACCACGATCATCCCCGGCCTGCGCTTCGACCATGATAACCGCTACGGCGGCAACTACAGCCCGAGCCTGAACCTGTCGCAGGAACTCAGCGACAGCATCAAGCTTAAGGCCGGGATCGCCCGCGCCTTCAAGTCGCCGAACCTCTACCAGTCCAGCAAAGGCTATTTGATGTACTCCCGCGGCAACGGCTGCCCGGTTGATCTGGGTACCGAGAATGGCTGCTACATGCTGGGCAATCAGGATCTCGATCCTGAAACCAGCGTGAATAAAGAGGTTGGCCTCGACTTTAATAACGATGAGGTCCATGCCGGCGTGACCTACTTCCGCAATGACTACAAGAATAAAATTGTGTCCGGCGACAGGATTGTCGGCACCACCGCCACCCGCCAGAACGTGCTGCAGTGGGAGAACGGCGGCAAGGCCATTGTTGAAGGGTTTGAAGCCAGCTTCGGCTTCCCGCTGATTGCGGATAAGCTGGACTGGAGCACCAACGCCACCTACATGATCAAATCGAAGCAGAAGAGCACCGGCAACCCGCTCTCAATCATTCCCAAGTACACCCTTAACCACTCGCTGGACTGGACGGCGACGGAGAAGCTCACCGCGTCGCTGGGCTGGACCATGTACGGCAAGCAGAAGCCGCGCACCCGGGCGGAAATTAATGCTGATAGCGGGGGAATGTCGGGACGGGAAGTGGGCAGCTATTCGCTGCTGGACACTAACTTCACTTACGCGATCAATAAACACCTGCGCATTAATCTCGGGGTGGATAACCTGCTGGATAAATCTCTCAAGCGCAGCGGGGAAGGTGCGAATACCTATAACCAAAGCGGGCGCTCTTACTATGGCGGGGTGACAACCTCTTTCTAAGCCGCTGCAAATACGTAAAGCCGCACACTTTTCGCTGCCTGTAGCGGAAGGCGTGCGGCTTTGCGCCATCACCTCATACCGTTAGCGAGATGTTATTATGCCTACCCGGAGCCGGCGCCGCTTTTTTAAACTGTGCGCTAAAACTGCAGGAGTGCTTTTCACGATGACGCCATTATTTAATTCTATCCGCCCCGCCTTTGCCGGCGATCCCGCCACCCGCGACGATGATTTTTTATGGCTGGAAGAGGTGAACGGCAGGCGTGCCCTGGAGTGGGTACACGCTGAAAACACGCGCACCTCAGCGGCCTTTACCCAGGGAGATGATTTTTCCCGGTTGAACCAGCAGCTGCTGGATCTGCTGAACAAAGATTCCCGGCTGGCGCAGGTGGCGCAATACGGCGACTATTACTACAACTTTTGGCAGGATAAACAGAATCCCCGCGGCCTGCTGCGGCGCACTACGCCTGCCGGGTATGTGAAAGACGCGCCGCCGTGGGAAATAGTGCTCGACATTGATGCGCTCTGCGCCCGCGAGGGCAAAAACTGGGTCTACCAGGGATTTACTGCTCTGGAGCCGGACTACCACCTGTGCCTGGTGGCGCTCTCTCCCGGCGGCGGTGACGCCGCAGAGTATCGCGAGTTTGATTTAGCCGCGAAGCAGTTCGTGAAATCCGGTTTTTATGTTCCGGTGGCCAAAAGTCATGTCTCCTGGGTGGATAAAGATACGCTTTTCGTCGCCACCGACGCTGGCCCGGGTTCGATGACCCACTCCGGCTATCCCCGCATCGCCAGGCGCTGGAGGAGAAATACGCCATTTGATACCGCGCAGATTGTCTATCAGGTTGCCGAAGACGATATGACGGTGGCGGCCTACCGGGACAGCGGCGGCGGGTTTACCCGCGATTTTGTCGGCAGGATCAAAGACTTTTTCCACGGTGAATATTTCCTGCTCGCGCAACACGATAAAAAAATCAAAATTGATATTCCGGACGACGCGAGGTTCAGTACCTTTCGGGAGTGGCTGATTATCCGGCTCAACAGCAGCTGGGTGGTTGAGGGTAAACACTATGTGGCCGGCTCGCTGCTGGCGGCCAATTTTGACGACTATATTGCGGGCAAGAAAACGCTGCATCCGCTGTTCATTCCGGGCGAAAGTACGGTGCTGCAGCGCTATACCCGCACCCGGGATAGCCTGATCGCCAGCGTGATGAATAACGTTGCCAGCGAGCTGGTGATACTGACCCCTAAAGCGGGCCGCTGGACGCGCGAATCGCTGGTTAAACCGGACAATTTCAGCACGCTGATGGTGGGCAGCACCAGCGACGAGAACAACGGCTACTTGCTCACGTCCAACAGCTATCTGCAGCCGGCCTCTTTGTATCGGGGGGAGCTCTTTACCGCTGAGCCGACGCTGATTAAGCAGGCGCCGGCAGATTTTGACGCGGATAAGTATGCCGTGAGCCAGCATTTTGCCGTCTCAAAAGACGGTACCCGCATTCCCTATTTTCAGATAGCGCGTAAAGAACTGCCGCTGAATGGAAAAAATCCCACGCTGCTGTACGGTTACGGCGGATTTGGTATCTCCCTGACGCCGCAGTACCTGGGCGGGAAGGGCATTTCGTGGCTCGATCGCGGCGGCGTTTATGTGGTGGCGAATATTCGCGGCGGCGGGGAGTTCGGCCCCGACTGGCACCAGTCGGCCATCCAGCAGCATAAGCTGCGCTCCTATGAAGATTTCGCCAGCGTCGCGCAGGACCTGATCGCCCGCCGCGTGACGACACCGGCGCATCTTGGTGTCGAGGGCGGCAGCAACGGCGGCCTGCTGGTGGGAAATATGCTAACGCGCTATCCGCAGCTGTTTGGCTGCGTGGTGTGCGAAGTGCCGCTGCTCGATATGCAGCGCTATACCCGGCTCTCCGCGGGCGCCTCGTGGATTGCCGAATACGGCGACCCGGACAAGCCCGACCAGTGGCAGTACGTTAAAACCTTCTCGCCCTACCACAATCTCCACTCCGGCGTGACCTATCCGCCGGTGCTGTTTTACACCGCCACCAGCGATGACCGGGTTAATCCAGCGCACGCCCGTAAAATGGCCGCGCGGATGCAGAGTCTCGGCATTGAGAACGTCTATTTTTATGAGAATACCGACGGCGGCCACAGCGCCTCGGCGGATAAAAAGCAGTCGGCGTTTCACAGCGCGCTGGTGAGCGAGTTCTTGTGGCGGAATCTGGGCTAAGTAACGTTTTGACGATTTGCGCCGGGCGCTTTGTGGAAGGGCGTCCGGCGCAGCCTGCTGTGGCGTTAAATAGCCGCGCCCTCAAATAAATACCGCATTGTGGCACCTTTTCATTCTTTACCCACCGCCGCGCCATCAGCAGACTCTTATCATCTCCCCCGCATTTCGCACAGATAAGCAGGAAGCTAAAGCCAAAAAGCGCTATACCGTTGTACTCTGTACCTAAACACACAACAAAGGACGGGGTATGAAACCGAAGCAATCCGCACAGCTGTGCGATCTTGTCATATTCGGCGCCAGGGGGGATTTGGCGAGGCGCAAGCTGCTCCCTTCGCTTTACCAGCTGGAGAAAGCCGGTCTGATACATCCGCAGACGCGGGTTATCGGCGTTGGCCGCGTGGAATGGAGCCGCGAGGATTATCTCAAGGTGGTCCGTGACGCGCTGAAAACCTTTATGTCCGACGATATCGATCCGGCCGTGTGGGAGCGCCTCAGCGGCCGCCTCGATTTTTTTAATCTGGATGTGACGGACACCGCCGGATTTAAAAAGCTGGCGAAGAAGCTGGGCCGCAGCGAAAGAACCACGCTCTACTATTTTGCGATGCCGCCCTCCACCTTTAGCGTAACCTGCGAAGGGCTGGGTAAGGCCGGGCTGAATCATGCGCTGTCCCGGGTGATTATGGAGAAGCCGCTCGGCAACTCGCTGGCGTCATTTCGCGAAATTGACGACGTGGTCAGCCGCTACTTTACCCAGCCGCAGGTTTACCGCATCGACCACTATCTCGGCAAAGAGACGGTGCTAAACCTCTTTGCCCTGCGCTGTGCCAACGGGCTGTTCCTCAGCAACTGGGATAACCGCACCATCGACCAGGTACAGATTACCGTTTCCGAAGATATCGGGATCGAAGGACGCTGGGGATATTTTGACCCGGCCGGACAGATGCGGGACATGATCCAGAGTCATCTGCTGCAGATCCTGACTATCGTGGCGATGTCGCCGCCGGTGGAGCTGACCGCCGAGGCTATTCACGATGAAAAAGTGCGGGTGCTGAAGGATCTCAAGCCCATTGATAAACACACCGTTCGCGAAAACACCGTGCGCGGGCAGTACACATCCGGTTTCGTTCAGGGTAAAAGCGTACCCGGCTACCTGGAAGAGAAAGGGGCCAACCCGCACAGCACCACCGAAACCTTTGTCGCCATTCGCGTCGATATCGACAGCTGGCGCTGGGCCGGCGTGCCGTTTTACCTGCGCACCGGCAAGCGCATGCCGGTGAAATACTCGGAGATTGTCGTCTATTTCAAAAGGCCGCAGATTAACCTGTTCAGCAGCTCTTTCGAGGAGCTGCCGCCCAACAAGCTGACTATCCGCCTGCAGCCCGACGAGGGCATCGATATTGAAATCCTCAATAAGGTGCCGGGGCTGGAGCACAAGCACCGGCTTGGAAAATCTAAGCTTGATTTGAGTTTCAACAAGGCGTTCAACCAGGCGCCTGCCGCGGATGCCTACGAGCGCCTGCTGCTGGAGGCAATGAACGGCGACCGGATGCAGTTCCTGCACCGTGACGAAGTAGAGGCCGCCTGGGCGTGGGTGGATTCGATCATGGAAGCCTGGGCCAGCGACGGCGAGCGGCCGCGCCCGTATCCGGCCGGTACCTGGGGACCCGTAGCATCCGATGCGATGATTGCCCGAAGCGGGCACGCCTGGAGCGAGATCGGCGATAAAACCTAGTCTGGCCTGGTGCAGCAGTGAAGCAGGGCGGCTGCGCCTGCTGTTAACGCGGGTTTGTAACGCATAACCCGCGGGTAAGAAAGTCTGACTCGCTTTTTACAGTACCGCCCGCAAAACGGTGAATGCCCTACGGAGCATTCACCGCAACCTCCGAATCCATCTTCCGTTTTCCATTTTTAACCCGTGAGTTCTTTGTCCAATCTCCCCATAATTATTTTTATAGCTTTACACCTATATAATCTTTAGCCTATATTTTCCGGGAGGTCCCGTGTGGACGATTAAAACAACGGATGTGTTCGATCGCTGGTTTACCGTGCTCAACGATGCCGATCGAGCCTGCGTGCTTGCGGCACTGCTGGTTTTGCGGGAAAAGGGGCCGGGTTTGCCGAGGCCCTATGCTGATACCCTAAAAGGTTCCCGCTACAGCAACATGAAAGAGCTGCGCATTCAAAGCAGGGGCGATCCGCTACGGGTTTTTTTTGCTTTTGACCCGTACCGCACCGGCATTGTGCTTTGCGCCGGGAACAAAGTTGGCAATGAAAAGCGTTTTTACGATGAGATGCTCCCGGTTGCCGAACGGCAATTCGCGAACTGGCTTATGGGTTTAAAAGAGAAGGAGTAATACGATGGGGAGAACGCTGGAACAGCTTCTTGCGGATGAAAAACCGGAAGTGGTAGCCGACGCCAGGGCAATGGCGGAGGAGATCCTGCTCAACATTCATCTTGCCGAACTGCGTGAGAAAGTGCGCAAAACCCAGGTGGAAATGGCGCAGGCGCTGGGCGTCCGGCAGCCAACCGTTGCCGGCATGGAAAAGCCCGGGCGGGATCTGAGGCTTTCCACCCTTAAACGCTACGTTGAAGCCACCGGCGGCAAGCTGCGCCTTGAAGTCGAGCTGCCGGACGGCTCCCACTATGGGTTTGTTGTCTGAAAGCGGCATCATGGAAAGGTCAGCATGGTGCGCTGCGGCCTGTGCTGTCGCACTCATCGGATTGATCAAAAACTTGCGGCCGAGCGTGTCACGGTGCTGAAAAGCAATAAATATCCTTCGGCATAGCCGGAGGTTTTTCATATGTGCCTGTAAGGCTCTATTGCCAGCAGCGCCCTAACAGGCGCATTGCAATCTGACATTTGAATTTTCAACCTGCGGGGGTTTTCCGGATGGCTCCTGTACTGTTCACTTTTCAGTTTAGCAATTGGTTTTCCGTTAATCCCATGCAATTATTATGGTTTAGTGCTGCCGCTGACTGGCGGGTCTACGCACCCAAAATCCCTCGTCGCGATGACTTTGGTTAAATTCGTTTTGGTTTGTGATGGGGAAGTGCCTTTTTCAGACAGCAATAACAGGAGCTTAACGCATGGAAGATAAAGAAAATCGAGCTTATCACCGGCCTGTCTGGGATGACGACGGGCGACTTCATTATGAAATCATTCCCCAGGCGAAAGAAAAAAATTACGTGGCGGTTTGCCTCAAGCCGGCCGACAAAGTGATCCCGGTGATTTTTCTTCCGGGGGTGATGGGGTCAAACCTGAAAAATGAGGACGGTGAAGTCTGGCAGTTCAGCGCCCAATCACTTAAAAAATGGCCGTTTGCTAACGCCAAAAAAAGAAAGAGGCTTCTGGATCCGAAGACCACGACGGTTGACGACGGCGGGGAGATTTTAAACGACGGGGCTGACGGGAAAAAATTCCCCTCGCGGCGGGCGCGTGGATGGGGGAGCGCGTTTTACAAGAGCTACGGGGAGGCGCTCGACCGGCTGCAGTACCTGCTCAGCGACGACGATATCCTGCTGGATAATTACTTCAGGGAGGCGCAGCTGCAGACGGCGCGACAGCGTTTTACCGGCGTCAGGATAGGCAACGAGCCGGAGCAGCAGGTACTGACCGGGGAAGAAGTGGCGCACGGGCATCTGTTTTTATTTCCACTGCACGTGTT
>NZ_CAJYMB010000016.1 GCF_913775985.1 uncultured Pluralibacter sp.
GCCCTGCGGGGTCAGCTCCACCGCCAGCTCGCCGGCCAGCAGTTGCTGCTCAAACAACGGGTTGTCTCCCACGTAGGAGGCCACCACTTTGCTGACCTGCCGCGTCTCCAGCAGCAGGCCGAGGCCGAAGTCCGCCACCCCGCAGTTGTTAGAGACCACGGTCAGCTCCCGCGCCCCGCGGCGGCGCACCTCGGCAATCAGATTCTCCGGGATGCCGCACAGGCCAAATCCGCCCGCCAGCACCGTCATGCCGTCCTCCAGTCCTTCCAGCGCCTGTTGATAGCTGGCGACGCGCTTGTCCAGTCCCGCCATTGTTTGATCTCCTCGTGGGTCGTGCAGGCATCATCCGGGGGCGACACTCATCTGTTAATTTTAAATTTGTGAAGGATTCATCAGTTTTCTAAATGAATAAATTGTTAAATCAATGTTTTCATAACGTTATAAGAAATTGAAATGAGAATGAGCATCAAACAGTTACGCGCGTTTTTAGCGGTAGCTCACACTCTGAATTTCGCCCAGGCCAGCGAAAAGCTGAATATGTCCCAGCCGGCCATGAGCCTGGCCATCAATACTCTGGAGGAGGCGCTGGGGGGCCAGCTGTTTACCCGCACCACCCGCCGGGTGCAGCTTACGCCGGAAGGCGACACCTTTTTCCCGATGGCCCGCCAGCTGCTGGCGGACTGGGACAACACCGAAGAGGCAATGCGCCAGCGTTTTACCCTGCAAACCGGCAAGGTGTCGGTGGCGGCGATGCCGTCGTTTGCAGCCAACGCCCTGCCCCGGGTGCTGAAGGCGTTTCGCGAGCGCTACGGCGGGATTAACGTCACCGTCCACGACGTGATTAACGAGCAGGTGATCGAGATGGTGGCCGAAGGCCGGGTGGAGATGGGCGTTGCATTCGAGCCGCAGGCCTCTGCCAGCCTGCACTTTACGCCGCTGGGCACCGATCGCTTTGTGGCGGTGGTGTCGCGGGAAAGTCCCCTGGCGCAGCGGGGACAGCTGAGCTGGCGGGAGCTGCTGGCCCACGACTTTATTACCCTCCAGCGCCCCTCGGCGGTGCGGCTGCTGCTCGAGGAGCGGCTTAACGCCCACGGCCATCCGCTGAAAGTGGCTTTTGAAAGCCACCAGCTGGTTACCGTCGGCCACATGGTGGCCTGCGGACTGGGAGTCAGCGCGGTGCCCGCACTGTGCGAGTCGCAGATGACGGCGCTCGGCGCGGCGTGTCTGCCGCTGGGCAATCCGGTTATCGAGCGGCAGATTGGCGTGATCCGCACCCGCCACGGGCAGCTGTCGGCGGCGGCGAGCGCGCTGCTGGCGACGTTTCGGGCGCAGTTCAGCCTGCGCTGAGCGACCGCGTGTTATGGCCGCGTTACTGAAACATTACCGTTTTACCAGGGCACCGGAGGCGCGCCGGACGCCGCTGCCGGCAAAGTGGCTGGCGCAAATCCTCGCCGGCTTCAGCGCGACAAACCCTGACAAACCGCGCTATGCGGGCATTTCACCCGCTCGGAAAGCCTTTTCCCCTCCTCTTCAACCGCAGATAAACCACTAAACGTTTTAGTCAGCCCGAGGCAAAAGAGTTGATGGATTTCACATTTTAGTAAAAAAAACCGCCCTGGAATCCGCTATCGCTTGTTGTACGACTGCTTGAGGGATAAATTCTTCTGTAACGTTACACTAAAACGATACAGAAGCTTCAAATGCTGATGTATGCCCTGAGATGAGGAGGAGCAAAATGGCGAATATTCGCGAGGTCGCCGCGCTGGCGGGCGTGTCCATCAGCAGCGTCTCCAACGTCCTCAACGGGCGCGTCGACCAGATGCGCAGCGAGACCCGGGCCCGCATCGAGCAGGCAATCGGCGAGCTGAACTATCAGCCTAACCGCATCATTGCCCAGCCCAAAAAACGCCAGCCCAGGATATTCGGCCTGCTGGTTCCCTCCATTGTGAACCCGAGCTTTGCGGCCCTCGCCCACGAAGTGGAGCTGGCCGCCAGAAAGCAGCACTACCGGATGCTGCTCGGCAGCGCCGGACGCCGGGAAGAGGAAGAAGCAGAATTTATTGAAGACCTGTTCTCCCAGGGCGTTCGCGGCCTGATCGTCGCCGCCAGCGACCTGCGCAAAACCCATTTTGCCAGGGCCGCTGAACAGGGCATGGTCATCATCAATTATGACAACCGCCAGGCCTGGAACTTCAGCGATCTGCCGGGGCTGTACGACAGTATCTCAATGGATAATGCCGAGGCCGGGCGCATCGCCGCCGCCCACCTGCTGGAGCGCGGGTGCCGCAATATCGTCTTTGCCACCGAAGCGAGCCTGACTCCGGGCCGCAGCCTGAAAATCGACGGCTTCCAGACCGTCCTGCGCCAGCACCAGATGGAAAGCCGCGGGCAGGTGGTTGAAGAGAAAGCCGCAGGCGGCTACGGCGATAGCGAAATGAGCGAGCTTGGCTACGCACTGGCGGCGCGCATTCTGCGGCTCTCCCCGCGCCCCGACGGCGTTGTGGCCGTCAATGATGCGCTGGGTATTGGCCTTATCGCGGGGCTGCGCGACGCGGGAGCAGCCGTGCCGGAAGAGATTTCGGTTATCGGCATCGACAATGTTCCGCTCTCCCGGATGACCCGCCCCGCCATGAGTTCCGTGATGGCGCCGCTGGGCGATATTGCCTCGCTGATGGTGGAGCGGCTGCTGCAGCGCATCGCCGATCCCCGAACGCCGCCGGAAGAGTTTCTTTTTACTCCGTCGCTTGAGGCCCGCCAGTCCGTTCGCGAAGCGGGCCCCTGACCCTGCGCCAGCACTGCCCCTGTGCCGACGCCGCGCGTCGATCAGGCCATCTGTATCCCGATGATTAGAATAGAAGGAAGAACAACATGCACAGTCACCAGTCCGGTTCATCGTCCGACACCGCGGTAAAACCCAATACCCTTTGGGTGCTGATGGGCGTTTCGGGCAGCGGAAAATCTGTTGTGGCCCGGCGGATGGCCGCGGCGCTGGATATTCCGTATATCGACGGGGATTTTTTACACCCGCGCAGCAACGTCGACAAAATGGCGGCCGGCCATGCGCTGGACGACAGCGATCGCCAGCCGTGGCTGGAGGCGCTCAACACCGCCGGCTACTCGATGCTGAGAACCAATCCGACGTCGCTGATTATCTGCTCGGCCCTGAAAAGGCGCTACCGCGATACCCTGCGGAAAGGCAACCCCGGCGTGCGCTTCCTGTTTCTCGACGGCAGCTTTGAGGTTATTGAAGCACGCCTCAAGCAGCGCAAAGGGCACTATTTCCGCAGCGCGATGCTGACCTCGCAGTTTGAGACGCTGGAGCGCCCGCAGGCCGATGAGACTGACGTTGTAACCATTGATATTAATCACTCCATTGATGACGTTATTGCCGACTGCCTTGAAAAAATAAAATAACAGTACGTCCGTTTACCATCTGTGGACATTTTGCCTCAGGGAACACTCCCCTACGATTCCATTTGAGTAAATTGGAAAAAAATTATGACTCCAAATAATGTTCAAGCCATTGAACGCAGCGCCATAAAAAAGCTAACGCTAAATATTGTACCGCTGATGATCCTGCTCTATTTCCTGGCATTTCTGGATCGAAATAACATGGCCTACGCGGCCACCGCGCTGGAAAGCAGCCTCGGTCTGACCGCTTCGGCGTTTGGTTTCGCCTCGGGCATTTTCTTTATCGGCTACTTTATTTTTGAAATCCCCAGCAATGCCGGGACGATTAAATTCGGTCCGCGCATCTGGTTTGCGAGGATCCTTATCTCCTGGGGGATATTCGCTACCCTGCAGGGTTTTGTCCGCACCCCGACCGAACTCTATATTTGCCGCTTTATGCTCGGTGTGTGCGAGGCCGGCTTCTTTCCGTCGGTAGTCTATTACTTCACGGTCTTTTTCCCGGAAAAGTACCGCACCAAAATTCTCGGGCTGTTTATTATTGTTCAGCCGCTGTCGAACGCCATCGGCTCGCCGATCTCCGGCTTGATTCTCAATATTGACCACGCCTGGTTTGGCTTTGAGCCGTGGCAGCTGCTGTTCATTCTGGAAGGTATTCCGCCGCTGGTGATCGGCCTGTTCCTGCCCTTTATCATTAAAAACTCCCCGCGCGAAGTGAACTACCTCAACATCGAAGAGAAGTCGTGGCTGATTGAGAATACCGAGCGCACCCGCTCGGGCTCGAAAATTACCCTCGCCGACTTTATGAAGGGAATGAAGAACAAAAAGTACCTGCTGTACGCGATGCTCAACTTCGGCATGGTTTGCGGCATCTACGGATTTGGCATGTGGCTGCCGTCGATCCTGACCGCCATTTCCGGGGACGATATTTTCCACGTCAGCCTGATAGCGCTGCTGCCTTATGGCCTGGCCGCCTGCCTGGTCTATCCGTGGAGCCTGTGGGCCACCAGGACCAAAAAAATCGCCGTGTTCGCCGGGATCAGTATGGTGACCGCAGCCGTTGGCCTGCTGGGCGCGGTGGCCTTCTTCCACTACAGCCTCTTTATTGCGCTGGGCTTCCTGTGCATCGCCGCTATCGGGATCTACACCGCCGGCCCCTGCTTCCTGTCGATGCCGGCTAACGTCTCTACGGGCAGCGCCACCGCCGCCGGGCTGGGCGTGGTTAACTGCATTGGCAACATCGGCGGTTTCGTCGCCCCTTACGCCGTCGGGGTGCTGAAAGATGTCACCCACAGCAACACGCCGGGGCTTATCTTTTTATCACTGTGTTTAGTCATCACGGGGCTCGTTTGCATCTTCTACTGCGCGAAGCAGCGGGAAGGCGTAATTCACTCCTGATTCTCTTATCCGTATTACGCAACGAGGAATTAATTATGGGAAATCTGACAGGTAAAAAAGCGTTTATCACCGGTGCCGAACAGGGCATTGGCCGGGCCACCGCCGAGCAGCTTATCGACGCCGGCTGCGACGTGTTCCTGCACTACCACACCAAAGAGGAAGGCCCAAAAGAGCTGGTTGAGCTGGCAAAATCTCGCGGCGTTAAGGCAGCCTATCTCAACGGAGACCTCACCTCCGAGGAGCAGGCAAGCAAATGTGTCCACGCTGCGGCAGAGTTCCTCGGCGGAATTGATATTCTGGTCAACAACGTCGGCGGGATCATCGGGCGCAAGTGGCTCGGCGAGATTGACGCCGACTTCTGGCACAAGGTGATCGATGTCAACATGACCAGCATGCTGAACATCACCCAAACTGCGCTGCCGTTCCTGAAAGCCGCGAAAGACGGCGCCAGCGTGATCAACCTGGCCTCGCTGGCCGGGCGCGCGGGCGGCCACTCCGGATCGCTGGTCTACTCCACCACCAAAGGGGCGATCCTGACCTGGACCCGCTCTCTGGCGGCCGAACTGGGCGAGCACGGTATCCGCGTTAACGCGGTAGCGCCGGGCCTTATCCTCGGCACCACCTTCCACAACCGCCACACCACCAAAGAGTCCGCCGACGCTACGGTGCGCCAGATCCCGCTGGGCCGCGGCGGCAACGCCGACGACGTGGCCCGGGCGATCAGGTTCCTCGCCTCGGAATACGACGGCTTTATCTCCGGCGCCACGCTGGATATCAACGGCGGTATCTACCGCATGTAGCCCGACCCGGGGCGGGCGCCGCGCGCCTGCCCCGCTTCCTGTTCGCTGTTTTCGTTCCCCGCACTAAAACCCAAGGCTGTCCAGCAAATCGTCCACCTGATCCTGGCTGGCAACCACGCCTGCCCGGCTGGCGTCCACCTGCGGGCCGTTCAGCAGGCTGCCGCCGGACGGCGCCTGGCGCGGAGGCTGCTCCGGCATATTCTCCAGCAGCACCATCAGCAGCTGGCGCTCAATCTCCTGAATCACGTCCAGCATCCGCTTGATCACCTGGCCGGTGAGATCCTGAAAGTCCTGCGCCATCATGATCTCCAGCAGCTGGGCGCTGGTGGCGGCGGTATGGGTTGGCACTTCCGCCAGATAGCGGCGGGTATCCACCACCAGCTCGCGGGCGTCCGCCAGCTCAAGCGGGCTGTCAAACCAGCCGTCCCAGCGCTCGCTCAGTCCCTTCGCCCCCTGCTCCAGACTCGCCTGGTGCGGCTGGGAAAGCTCGACGCTGTTGAGCGCGCGATCGGCGGCGCTGGCGGTCATCTGCACCACGTAGTCGAGCCGGTCCCGGGCGTCCGGAATGGCTTCTGCCGCTTCGGCAATCGCTTTGTCCAGCCCCAGTTCGCGCAGGCTGTCGCGCAGCATGCGGGTCAGGCTGCCGATGCGGGCAATAATGTCGGCGGCGGGATCGCCGACGGCGTGCGTTGCTGGCTGCGTCATTGTCCCTCCTTAAAGCCCCAGTTTTTCGAAAATCTTGTTCAGCTTCTCTTCGAGGGTCGCTGCGGTAAACGGCTTCACCACGTAGCCGCTGGCCCCCGCCTGGGCGGCGGCAATAATGTTCTCTTTTTTGGCCTCGGCCGTGACCATCAGCACTGGCAGCGCAGCTGTTGCCGCCCCGGCGCGGATGGTTTTCAGCAGCGCCAGGCCGTCCATATTCGGCATATTCCAGTCGGAAATCACGAAGTCGAAGCCGCCCGCCTGCAGCTTGTTAAGCGCATCCACGCCGTCCTCGGCCTCTTCGACGTTATGAAATCCCAGCTCTTTAAGCAGGTTACGCACAATGCGGCGCATGGTAGAAAAGTCGTCCACCACCAGAAACTTTAGCGCTTTATCCGCCATTCACTTCCACTCCTTTTAGATACGAATTGCCTGTCCGGCACTGATTTTTGCCAGCATCTGCTGGCCGATATGACTGAGATCGACAACCTCGCTGACGCCGCCGCACTGGATAGCCTCCCGCGGCATACCGAACACCACGCAGCTGGCTTCGCTCTGGGCCAGCGTCCAGGCACCGGCCTGGCGCATGGCGTTCAGGCCCTGCGCGCCGTCGGCACCCATGCCGGTGAGAATGACGCCGACCGCGTTGCGCCCGGCATACTTCGCCACCGAGTAAAAGAGTTCGTCCACCGACGGCCGGTGGCGGTTCACCGGCGGGCCATCGTGGATCTGAATGTGGTAGTTTGCGCCGCTGCGCCCGAGGATCATGTGCCGGTCGCCGGGGGCGATATAGGCGTGGCCGGGCAGCACCCGCTCGCCCTCCTCGGCCTCTTTCACCGTTATCTGACACAGCTTGTTAAGGCGATCGGCAAAGGAGCGGGTAAAGCCCGGCGGCATGTGCTGGGTGATGAGTATTGCCGGGCTGGTCAGCGGCAGCGGCTGGAGCACGTGGCGAATCGCCTCGGTGCCGCCGGTAGACGCGCCGATAGCAATCAGCTTCTCCGAGCTGAGCAGCGGCCCGGCAGCCAGCAGCGCGGGCGCGGGCAGCGGGCGGTGCGCGCCAATCCGCGCCGCGGCGGCAGCCCGGACTTTTTCACCAATCAGCGCGCTGTAGGCCAGCATGCCTTCACGGATCCCCATTTGCGGTTTGGTCACAAAGTCCACTGCCCCCAGCTCCAGCGCGCGCAGGGTAACTTCTGAGCCGTTGCCGGTCAGGGACGACACCATTACCACCGGCATCGGGCGCAGGCGCATCAGCTTCTCCAGGAAGTCCAGCCCGTCCATGCGCGGCATCTCCACGTCGAGGGTCAGCACGTCGGGATTAAACTTTTTAATCAGGTCCCGCGCCGCCAGCGGGTCCGGGGCGGTAGCAACCATCTCCATGTCGGCGTGGCCGTTAATAATTTCGCTCATGATCTGGCGCATCAGCGCCGAGTCGTCCACCGACAGCACTCTGATTTTTGCCATTACTTCGCCTCCTGCAGCGCGTATACCGTCTGCCCCCGCAGCACCAGCTCCGGCACCAGGTGGCTAAAATTCTCCGAGTGGCCGGCAAACAGCAGCCCGCCGGGTTTGAGCAGCGGCACGAAGCGCCGCAAAATGGCCTGCTGGGTTGGCCGATCGAAATAGATCATTACGTTGCGGCAGAAAATGGCGTCAAACGGGCCCGGCAGCGCGTACTGCCCATCCAGCAGGTTGAGCAGCGCAAAGTCGACGCTGCCCGCCAGCGCCTGGCGCACCCGGACCAGGCCGTCGTGAGGCCCGGTGCCGCGCATAAAGTAGCGGGAAAGCTGCTGCGCCGAGAGGGTTTTCAGCTCGCTCTGGCGGTAGATACCGCCGCGCGCGGTGTCCAGCACCTCGCTGTCGATATCGCTGGCAAAGACCCGCCAGCGGCCCGGAACGCTACCGAGGGTATCGGCAAGGGTCATGGCGATCGAATAAGGCTCTTCGCCGGTGGAGGCCGCCGCGCTCCAGACGCGGTATTCGCCCCGTCGCGCGCTGGCGTGGGCGGCGAGCACCGGAAAGTGGTGCGCCTCGCGAAAAAAGGCGGTCAGGTTGGTGGTAAGGGCGTTGATAAACGCCTGCCACTCGGGGCTCTGCGGATCCCGCTCAAGCTCGGCGAGATAGCGGCCAAAATCCTCTATCTGCAGCTGGCGCAGGCGGCGCACCAGCCGGTTGTAGACCATATCGCGCTTGTGGTTCGCCAGCACGATCCCCGCCCGCTGGTAAATGAGCTGGCTTATCCGCTGAAACTGGGCGTCGGAGAGCGCCAGGCGCTGCGTCATCTGCGTAAGCAGTGACGAGTGTCCGTCGGGCAGAATCGATGTCATAGGCCTACTGTCGAAGCGTTCAGAAGCGACAGCTCCTGGATCCATAAGAGATGTGGCAGTTATCGGCGCGGCGCGGCGGAACTTTATACCCGGGTTAAAAATAGCGGCGCTGCGGCATCAGAAGGTGATATCCACCAGCAGCGTGTCGCTGTAAGTGCCGGCGGGCGGCGTATCCGCCCGGCTGGTAAGAATGCGGGCCGTATAGGTATAGCGCCGCACGGTGCCGTCGGTGCTGACGCCGCTGGCGGCGGCGCTCTCCCAGCGCTGGGCCCCCACGCTGCCCCAGCGGCTGGCGGTGCTGCCTTTGAAAATATCGTAGCTCAGGTAACTGCTGCCGCTTTTCATGCGCCGGACGCTGCCGCTGGCGTTGACGCCGTTATCAATGCCCACGCTGTAGGTACTGCCTTTAGTGCAGCTGACGGTAATGTCCTGCGTCACCGGCGAGAAGCTGTTCGCCAGCGGCGCGCTGCCGAAGTTAAGGTCCGGCGCGCTAATGGCGACGCAGTCATTGGTGATGGTCATGTCCAGCTGCGTCGTAACCATCGCACTGCTCACCTCCGGCGAACCGACGCACAGCCCGACCAGGCTCACCAGGCAGATGCTGTACTCAATGTTGAGGGTCAGGGTGACCCGATAGCGCCCGGCGCTGACGCTGGCCCCCGACAGGGTGCGGAAATAGACCGGCATGCGGTAGGCGCGGCTGCCGAGGCTGATGAGGGATCCGCCGCTCCAGGTGATGCTTTTACCGATGGCGGTCTCCGTGCCGTCGTTGCAGGAGGTGCCGCCGCACACCCGCAGGGGAATAAGCTGCGTTTCCGCCGGATTGTCGCCGTTTTTTAACGCCGCCCGGGTGCCGGATATCGCAGAGGCCCCCACAATGGTCATTGTGACCTTATCGCTGGAGAGCAGGCCCAGCAGCTGGTCGCAGGTGACGGTAAGATTGGCCGAGGTTTGCTGCTCGCCGCCGCTGTTTTTCACCGTAAACGAGGAGAAGGTGCCGAAGGATCCGTTTTCCATCGCCGAGGTGCAGGCCGCGCGCAGCGGCGCGCTGGCCGCTGCCAGCAGCACCACCAGCAGAAACAGGACGCGTTTACCCATTACGGAGCCTCCCGACAAACCAGCGGGCCGTAGGCTTGCATCCGCCGCTCGGGGTTAGGCTTCAGTACCAGCGTTACCCGGCAGCGCGCGCCCTGCGGCGTAGTCACCGTCAGCAGGTTCTCCTCGCGCAGGTCCTCCAGCCAGGCCATACCGTCGTAACCCACCAGCACATCCGGACGCTCCGGCCGGCTGACCCGGCTGGACACCGGCAGCGGCTGGTCGCGCGCGTCGTGCAGGATAACGCTCGCCGCCCGGGCAGTATCTATTTCAAAGTTAATCAGGGAGCCGCTGTTGCGGCGCAGGGCCACCCGGCGCTCGCTCTGCTTAAGCTGACTTTCGGCGGGCAGATCCATGCCGTTGATGCTGTAGCTGGCGGGATACCAGCTTGAGACGCGGCTGACCAGCAGATAGCCCCTGCTGTTAGTGGTGCCCACCGGCTGGTGCTCGTAGCTCACCGGTATCCCCGCCTGCCCGCTGGTGCTGACTACTGCGAAAGCATCGTCAATACGGTTAGCAGCAAACAGCTGTCCGTCCATCATCACCAGCGATCCCATCGCCTCGCCCCACCAGTTCATGCTGTTGGTCTCCCCGTAGCCGCCGCCCAGCAGCTCAACGTGGCTATTGCGCCAGCCCAGCGACGCCTGCTGGTAGTTGCTGGTGCGCGACTGCCGGGCCCAGGCCATATTCCAGCTGTAGCCGCCGTCGGTAGGCATGCTGCGGCTGTAGTCTACCCGCTGGCTGCTGCCGGAGCCCGGCGCCGAGCGGGTGCTGAAGGCAACGTTATTATTGCCGCCCAGCGGCACCTGCAAAGAGAGGCCGAGGTTCCACGCGCCCTGCTGCTTGTCGCGGCTGGCAGCGAGGTTGAAGCTGCTGCCGCGCCACAGGCTGCGGCTCCAGG
>NZ_CAJYMB010000017.1 GCF_913775985.1 uncultured Pluralibacter sp.
ATGCGCCAATCCGCTCCGGTACGGACATTACGTTCCTCTCCGGCGTGCTGCTGTATCTGATTCAGAACAACAAAATCAACGCCGAGTATGTGAAGCATTACACCAATGCTGGCCTGCTGGTGCGCGATGATTTCTCCTTCGACGACGGCCTGTTCAGCGGCTACGACGCTGAAAAACGCGAGTACGACAAGTCCTCCTGGAACTATCAGTTCGATGAGAACGGCTACGCGAAGCGTGATGAAACCCTGACCGATCCGCGCTGCGTGTGGAACCTGCTCAAAGAGCACGTTTCCCGCTACACGCCGGAGGTGGTGGAAAACATCTGCGGCACGCCGAAAGCGGACTTCCTCAAAGTCTGTGAAGTGCTGGCCTCAACCAGCGCGGCAGATCGCACGACCACCTTCCTGTACGCGCTGGGCTGGACGCAGCACACCGTCGGGGCGCAGAACATCCGCACTATGGCGATGATCCAGCTGCTGCTGGGCAACATGGGGATGGCAGGCGGCGGCGTGAACGCCCTGCGCGGCCACTCCAACATCCAGGGCCTGACGGATCTGGGGCTGCTGTCCACCAGCCTGCCGGGCTACCTGACGCTGCCGAGCGACAAGCAGGCGGATCTGCAAACCTATCTCACCGCCAATACGCCGAAGGCGACGCGGGAAGAGCAGGTGAACTACTGGGGCAACTACCCGAAATTCTTCGTCAGCCTGATGAAGTCGTTTTACGGCGACAAGGCGCAGAAGGAGAACGACTGGGGCTTTAACTGGCTGCCGAAGTGGGACCAGGCCTATGACGTCATCAAGTACTTTAACCTGATGGATAAAGGCGAAGTGACCGGCTACATCTGCCAGGGCTTCAACCCGGTAGCGTCCTTCCCGGACAAAAACAAAGTGGTGCGCAGCCTCAGCAAGCTGAAGTACATGGTGGTTATCGATCCGCTGGTAACGGAAACATCGACCTTCTGGCAGAACCACGGCGAGTCTAACGACGTCGACCCGGCGGCGATCCAGACGGAAGTCTTCCGCCTGCCGTCCACCTGCTTTGCCGAAGAAGATGGCTCTATCGCCAACTCCGGCCGCTGGCTGCAGTGGCACTGGAAGGGCGCACAGCCGCCGGGCGAAGCGCGCAACGACGGCGAAATCCTGGCCGGGATCTACCATCGCCTGCGCGACATGTACCGTACCGAAGGCGGTAAAGGCGTCGAGCCGCTGCTGAATATGGGCTGGAACTACAAGCTTTCCGACAGCCCGGAATCGGAAGAAGTCGCGAAAGAGAACAACGGCTACGCGCTGGAGGATCTCTACGATCCGACCGGCAAGCTGGTGGCGAAGAAAGGCCAGCTGCTGAATAGCTTCGCGCTGCTGCGCGATGACGGCACCACCGCGTCCTCCTGCTGGATCTACACCGGCTGCTGGACCGAGCAGGGTAACCAGATGGCCAACCGCGATAACGCCGATCCGTCCGGGCTGGGTAATACCCTCGGCTGGGCGTGGGCGTGGCCTCTGAACCGCCGCGTGCTGTACAACCGCGCCTCGGCGGACATCAACGGCAAGCCGTGGGATCCGAAGCGGATGCTGATTGAGTGGCAGGGCAATAAGTGGGGCGGCAACGACATCCCCGACTTCAATACCGCCGCGCCGGGCAGCAAAACCGGGCCGTTCATCATGCAGCCGGAAGGCATGGGCCGCCTGTTTGCCCTTAACAAACTGGCGGAAGGGCCGTTCCCGGAGCACTACGAGCCGATGGAAACGCCGCTCGGCACCAACCCGCTGCATCCGAACGTGGTCTCCAGCCCGGTGGTGCGCATTTACGAAGACGACGTCCTGCGCCTCGGCAAAAAAGACAAGTTCCCGTACGTCGGTACCACCTACCGCCTGACGGAGCATTTCCACACCTGGACCAAGCACGCGCGGCTTAACGCCATCGCCCAGCCGGAACAGTTTGTGGAAATCAGCGAAGGACTGGCGAAAGCGAAAGGCATTGCCAACGGCGATCGGGTCAAGGTCAGCAGCAAGCGCGGCTTTATTCGCGCGGTAGCGGTGGTCACCCGCCGTCTGCGGACCCTGAACGTCAACGGCCAGCAGGTCGAAACCGTCGGGATCCCGCTGCACTGGGGCTTTGAAGGCGTTGCGCAGAAGGGGTATATCGCGAACACCCTGACGCCAAACGTCGGCGATGCCAACTCCCAGACGCCGGAGTACAAGGCGTTTCTGGTTAACATTGAGAAAGCGTAAGGAGCGGAACTATGTCAATGGAAACACTGGACATCACCAAACGCTCTGCGACTAACTCCGCAACGCCCGCGCCCCGCGCGCGGGACTATAAGGAAGAAGTGGCGAAGCTTATCGATGTGACCTCCTGCGTGGGCTGTAAAGCCTGCCAGGTCGCCTGCTCGGAGTGGAACGATATCCGCGACGAGGTGGGACACTGCGTCGGGGTTTACGATAATCCGGCAGATCTGAGCGCCAAATCCTGGACGGTAATGCGCTTTAGCGAAACCGAAGAGAACGGCAAGCTGGAGTGGCTGATCCGCAAGGACGGCTGCATGCACTGCGAAGATCCGGGCTGCCTGAAGGCGTGCCCGTCCGCCGGGGCGATTATTCAGTACGCCAACGGCATCGTCGATTTTCAGCAGGACAACTGCATCGGCTGCGGCTACTGCATCGCCGGCTGCCCGTTCAACGTGCCGCGTCTCAATAAAGAGGATAACCGGGTTTACAAATGCACCCTCTGCGTCGATCGCGTCAGCGTCGGCCAGGAGCCTGCCTGCGTTAAAACCTGTCCGACCGGCGCCATCCATTTTGGCACCAAGAAAGAGATGATCGACGTTGCCGAGCAGCGGGTGCAGAAGCTCAAAGCGCGCGGCTATCCGCATGCCGGGCTGTACAACCCCGAAGGTGTCGGCGGGACGCACGTCATGTACGTGCTGCACCATGCCGACCAGCCGGAGCTGTATCACAATTTGCCGAAAGAACCGAAGATCGATGCCGCAGTATCGCTGTGGAAAGGCGTCCTCAAGCCGCTGTCTGCGGCGGGCTTTATCGCGACCTTTGCGGGACTGATCTATCACTACATCGGTATTGGCCCCAACAAGGAAGTGGATGACGAGGAAGAGGAGGATCATGATGCGTAAATCAAAGATGATCGTACGCACGAAATTTATCGACAGAGCCTGTCACTGGACGGTGGTTATCGCCTTCTTCCTGGTGGCGCTGTCGGGGATTTCATTCTTCTTCCCGACCCTGAAATGGCTGACCGAAACCTTCGGTACGCCGCAGATGGGCCGCATTCTGCATCCGTTCTTCGGGGTGCTGATTTTCGTCGCGCTGATGTTTATGTTCGTGCGTTTCGTGCAGCACAACATTCCCGACAAGCAGGACTGGCCCTGGATCAAGGGCATTGTTGAAGTCCTGAAGGGCAATGAGCATAAAGTGGCGAAGGTCGGCAAATACAACGCCGGGCAGAAGATGATGTTCTGGAGCATCATGAGCATGATTTTCGTGCTGCTGGTGACCGGCGTCATCATCTGGCGCCCGTACTTTGCGCAGTATTTCCCGATTGAAGTGATCCGCTACGCGCTGCTGATCCACGCCGCGTCCGCTATCGTGCTGATCCACGCCATTCTTATTCACATGTATATGGCGTTCTGGGTGAAGGGCTCGATTAAGGGGATGGTTGAAGGCAAGGTCAGCCGCCGCTGGGCGAAAAAGCACCATCCGCGCTGGTATCAGCAGGTTGAGCGCAAAGAGGCCCAGGAAGAGAGCTCGCGCGGGATTAAGTAACGCGCATTTGGGCAGTGTCTGACGGCGGCCGAATTGATTAACTGATTTGACCGCCGTTAAAAATCCGCAGCCGCTCAGGCGGTTGCGGATTTTTTTATACCGTTAAAACGCCGCCATCAGCGGCAATTAAATCCCAATCCTAGACAAATTTCGCCAGCGGATCCGCTGCCGCGAACGCCGCTTCGCGATTAGCTGCCGGGGGATAAATCAGCTCGTGGGTAATCGCGGTCTTCAGCGTTTTCGCCTCGTCCCGCACCAGCTTAAGCTGCTGATCCCAGCCTTCGGTATAGACCGCGCCCCAGGTGCCCAGATCCAGGCAGGTGACATATTTTTCCTGACGGTAGGGCAGCGTTTCTGCGCCCAGCAGGCTAGCGGCGGCATTGTGGCCGGCAAATTTGCCGAGCTGGATGGCGTGCTGACAGGTCATCAGCGCGGTATTGCCGAGGTCGTCCGTTTTGGCATGCGCCATGTCGCCGGTGGCGTAAATATCCGGATAGTCCGGAAGCTGCAGCAGCGGCGTCACGACAAAGCGGCCCTGGGCGTCGCGCTCGCCTTTCAGATCGGTGCCCAGCCCGCTGGCGGTCACGCCTGCCGTCCACACCACGGTGGCGGCATTAATTCGCTCGCCGCTGGTAAGCAGCACACCGCTGGCGTCCACGCTTTCAACGCTGCTGTTCAGCCGCCACTCCACGCCGAGCGCGGCGCTGGCTTCGCTGATAACCTCGCGCATGGCCTGACTGTAGCGGCCGCCGATGCGGTCGCCACGCTCAACGACGATAACTTTAATCTTAGTATCGTCACCGAATAATGACTGAAGCCGTCCGGGCAGCTCGGTGGCCAGCTCAATACCGGTAAAGCCGCCGCCGCAAACCACGACTGTATTGCGGGCGTCGCTCGCGGGCTGCTGTGTCAGCTGCTGCAAGTGCGTTTCCAGCCGGGCGGCGGCGTCCATACTGTCGATATTAAAGGTGTATTCGGCGATACCGGCCGCGCCGGCCGGGCGCAGGTGGCTGCCGGCGGCGACGATCAGCCGGTCGTATGCCAGCGTCTGGCGCTCGCCTGTTTCGCTCATTATGTCGACCTTATGTCCGGCTGCGTCAATGCTTTCCACGCTGCCGGCGATGTGGCGAATAGTTAACGCGGCAAACAGCGGGCGCAGGTCGGCGGTCAGCGTGCGGACGTTGGCTTCATAAAAGCGCGGGCGCACGCCCATCTCCGGCTTCGGCGAGATCACGGCAATCTCCAGCCCGCTGGCGCCCTGAAGGTCGGCGACGCGCGCCGCGCTCACTGCTGCCCACATGCCGGCAAAGCCGCTGCCGATAATCAGAATGCGTTGTTTCATTGTTAGTCCTTCTCTTTTTCATTGCTAACCAGAATCAATAACTGCCACTATACTGGTCGGAGTTTACTGCGACAAGATCTTTCCGAGTAACTCAGGTATTATCGGCAGCGAATTAACCGCGGGAGCAGAGCATGGCGTTTTACAGTTCGGGAGTTGAGTACGGCATCCACAGCCTGATGAGCATGGTTGATGCAAAGGGCAACGCGCGCGAGATGAGCGTGCGAGAGATGGCCGAGCTGCAAAATGTGCCCTACGATTATCTTGCCAAAGTCTTCACCCGCCTGTCCCGGGCGGGACTGGTGGTCAGCAGCGAAGGGAAGGGCGGCGGATTCCGGCTGGCCCGCGGCGCAGAACTGATTTCGGTGCTCGATGTGGTGCGCGCCATCGACGGCGACAAATCCCTGTTTGAATGCCGCGAAGTGCGCCAGCGCATGGCCCTGTTCGCCGACAAGCCGCCGGCCTGGGTCTGCGACGGGCCGTGCGGCGTGCGATCGGTGATGGACAACGCCCAGCAGCGTATGGAAGAGGAGCTGGCACGCAGTACGATCCTCGATCTGTCGCGGGTAATGTTCCGCAAGGCGCCGGAGAGTTTTCCAATAGAAGTGAATGCGTGGCTCGGCGAACGCCGGAGCGGGAAGGCGGGATAGTTACCTGACATCCAATAAATATCGGGACTGTCAGAATAATCTACAGTCCCGATATTTTAAGGCGCAATTTACACGCCTTTATTATTTCACTGAGTTACGGTTTCGCCAGGTTTTAAATTAGAGGTCTGTTAGGGAAACGGAAAACATTGTACGTTAAGGTTGTTTTTTATACTGACTGATATCAACAGGTCGTAAAGAACGATACTTCCCCTCATCCAGCTTCTGCATATTCCGACCCAAACCGATCATTGACTCCGATGTAATCCGATCGCACTTTCCGATTTAATTCGACCATGGATTCCGATTTGTTCCGGCCAAATTTGGCCATCTGTCGGAATCCGTAATCCTGGCTCCGGAATCCGTGATTTGATTGTCAGCTTGGATATGCCCAACTGATGATAGGTATTATCAGATAAAGACCCTTCGCAGGCTGACCCAATCACCCGTGCCATGATAACCGCCATCAATAACATGCTGATCGACCTGATAGCCGCAATGTCACATAAGGACTGGCTGAGCCGCTAGCGGCAAAAACAGGGGATTTAGTGGGCCTATACACTTAGGAAATATCGGGGCAAATAAGCAGATCAGGAGCAGCATCAGAAAGTTTTGTACTACCGCCAAGTCAAGAAACTGAGCATCCGCGAAATGGCAGACGCGACAGGGTACAGCCCCTAACAGAGATGCTGCATTCAGGCACTGTGCCGGCAATCAGAAGCGAGTGATTTGGGTTAAGTTGTGATTATTGTATGATAGCGGTAAGTATAACCGCGTATATATTGAGGGATTAATATAGATGACAAGTCAGAGAACGCCAGCGAACAATACAACGTTCACCCGGCTACACTCCACCGGCGTCACGGCATACTGCACCTTTGGACCCGCACTCTATTTTCACCCTGACAGCGAAACCCTGATTGCCGTTGATGGCTGTGATAACGATGCCATTGAACGAGAGCATAGTCGGCTGGAAAAGCTGCTGGCTACTCGTATTGATGCACAGCTGCGCATTGATGACCTGACAAAGCAGATGACCAGTCTGAACTGGCATCAGGTTACAGAGCGAAATCGCCTCGAATCACAGCTAGAGCAGGAATATCAGCAGCTCGATGGCGCGGTCACGGCACTAAGAAATGAGCTCAAGGACCTGACGCCGGTCGTTCAGCTTCCAAAGGCCACACTGTTGGACGATAACACCAAAAAAAGCGCCATCGGCATCATGGAGATGATTGAAATCCGGGGAGGTGGATACCGTGGCGGCCGCTACACTTATGTCCGTTCCGATAAGATCCGCAGCCACTGGCGACGCTATTGCCTTAACGATGGCGAAAAACAGCCGGCGATAAAGAGTTTTATTAAAACCGTCAGTCATACCGGCGAAGATGGCGTCACCCGCACGCGGCAGGAAATCGATACAGAGAAGCTGAAATCACAGCTGGCAAAAGTAAAGCCCTCCATGACCGTCTGGGAACAGGAGTTGATTGATGACCATGTCGATGTCCTGACGGATTGGGCCAGAGAACTGAATGACAGTCTGAAAAAACATGCTGAATCGGAAAGCGGCAACATCGTTTTTGACGGGCAGGCTCAGTTGATGCGCTGGACTTACGGTGCCGGCCTCAAAGGCACCCTGAACCCTTTTGAATACGACATCCGCACCGGTAAGGTAAAACCGACCGCCACGGCCAGCGGTAAACTGAGCGCCTACGCCAGCCTTGCACTGGCCGAAGCTAAAAGCACCGCAAAAGTTTACTGGCCTGATCATGCTGGAACTCGTATCTGCTACCCGCTGGACCCGGCACGCATCCCCGGCGGTGGCATGGGGCTGCTTGGCGTTCTGCGCTTTGATTTCGAGCTGGCCCTGTCCGGCAGCATCGGGGCCAGTCTGGGTATCGAGGCCGGCGTCAGCTTCTCCGGTGACGTGGTGAAAGGCCTTCCCGTCAAGGCCACGCCGACCGGCACGCCCGGACAGTGGCGCAATGTTGACATATCAAAAGCCGCTGAAGAGGTGAAACCCGGTGCAGAACTGAGCCTGTTTGCCGGCGCGGAAGCCGGGGTCAATCTCTCCGGCAAAATGGTCTGGCTCAACCCGGATAAGGAAGGCAAGGGAAGCGAAAAGTTCACCTCACTGGCGAAAGTGGCCATTGGCGTGACCGGACAGGCAGGTTTTGGCATGAGCGGCAGCATGGAATTCAGCTGGACAGACGGCAAGGTTCGCATCCTGGTTAAAGGCGGTATCTGCTCTGGTCTCGGTGCAAAAGGCTCAGTAGCCCTTGATGTAGATGGGCAGGCAATCATGAAAGAGTTTATGCCCTGCCTTGCCTATATGCTGCGCAATGCCGATTATACACGCCTGATGAGTATCATGGCGGAGGACGATTATCGTTACTTCTGCGCCATCCCGTTGCTTGCCGGCATGTACAACCTGAACCGAGCACTCGATGCAGCAGATGCTATCGGTACCGCCCTTAAAACCAACTGGGATGACAAGGAGGCCCGCGTAAGGCTGATGGAAAAAATACTCGATAATGATGAGTATCTGAAATACGCCCCGCCGGAAAGCAAGGGAGCAGCCATTGCAGCCCTGATTGAAACCAGTTTCTGGGATAAAGTTGCCAGCCCTGCCAGCCATCAGGGAGAAGCCTGTGAGGGTGGCGCCACCTTTGCCAGCCGTAAACGTGCCATTCTTGCCGTCCTGCGCTGGGTGCAGTCAAAACGTGAGTATGAGAATATCATGCAGCACCTGTCCACCACGATTGGCGAAAAAGGCGACTGGAAAGCCAACGAAGCCCGCGTTATAGCGTTTCTGGCTGAAGGTGAGCAACCACGCGAATACGGAGCCAATGCCAGCTTCATTCCGGGTGCACAGAAGATCATCATCACCCCCAGCCACTATGCGAAAAACCTGCATGCCATTTACACCCATTTGCCGGATGCACCCGCCGTTTCACCGGGTCACCCGAACGAATTCATGCGCCCCTTTACGCCAGTGTCACCGTCATTACTGCACAGCTGCACCACCTACATCACCACCCAGCACGGACGATAAACCATGACCGGACAGACTCTTTCACGCTTAACCCTGACAGCACTGGTACTGATCGCCATCACTGGCTGTCGTGATGAGCAAAAAATAAAAGCTGACCAGGACGCACTGGTTCGCACCTCCCTAGAGAATCTGATAAAAGTGAAGGGCGGTGAGTTTCAGATGGGTGATTTTGGTCCCTTGGTGGCAGAAAAACTGCCCTACAACTTCGATCTGGACACCCCCCTTCATCCGGTTACGCTATCCGACTTCCGTATCGGAAAATACCGTGTAACTTGGGGGGAGTTTAATAACTGGCTCGTTATTCAGGGGCGGGATAAGAACACTATCTACCAGACGATAGCGCAGGGAAAACATTTCAGTAAAGAAGACAAAGCTGCGCTGGGGGAAACATATCCTGCCACGGCAAGCTGGCAGGATGCCAGCGGCTACTGTCAGTGGCTCGGGAAAGTAAGTAATCGCAGCATGGACCTACCCACCGAAGCACAGTGGGAGTACGCCGCCCGCAGCCGGGGACAGTTTCTGATTTACGGTAACAGCACTAACCGCTGGTACTACGATTACGACAACGCCCGTAACTTTACCTCCAGCATGCACAAAAAACCTGTCGGCAGTTTCCCTCCCAATCCTCTTGGCCTCTACGACATGATGGGAAACGGCGCGGACTGGGTAAAAGACTGGTATGCGAAAAACTACTACAGCCATTCACCTGAAAACGATCCGCAAGGGCCAACATCCGGCGAAAAAAAAGTTCGGCGTGGCCTTATTGAAGGCGGCGACTCCTATACGATAACCCGCAGAAAAAGCAAGCCAGATAACGAATGGGGGTCGGAGTTCCGCTGTGTGGAGAACAGCCCGTTAAAGTGATTAAGTTATTTCCTGCTCGCGACGTGTCGCCCGGCGAAAAAAGACGAATTTGACAGAAAAAAATTGTGAGACGTTTGTGTATAAGCTGGGCAACCATTGAGCGTTTGGGCTGAGTACTCACAGTATCAGTGTGGTCAAGATCTGATCTTAACATACAATATTTTTTGCTTACTAAACGGAGCCCAATTAGTCTGACCTTTGCTGTAATCGACATCATTTTGTATGCAGAAAACCACCTGCTGGGCAGGTGGTTCAGTAATGCTTTCAGCTTTGAGTCGGACATAAAAACTTTTTTGGTAAGTAACTGTTGAAAATGCAAATGTCAGATTGCATACGCCTGTTAGGGCGCAGCTGGCAATAGAACTTTACAGGCGTATATGAAAAACCTCCGGCTATGCCGGAGGATATTTATTCATCGCGCAATTTACACGCCTTTATTATTTCACTGAGTTACGGTTTCGCCAGGTTTTAAATTAGCCTGACCTTTGCTGTAACCGGCATCGACATTATTATTATTCGCGGCTGGCGAGCGGCTAAAACCGGAATCAATATTATTGTTTGCGTTACCTGCCGGCTTGCGTGAAAAACCAGGATCGACGTTGGTGCTATTTCCCGCTGGCTGGCGTGAATAGCCCGAATCGATGTTGCCTGCCGGCACACTCAGGCGCTCATCGCTGACGTTGCCTGCCGGATTTTCTGCAGTGCGGTCTTTGCCATAGCGGGGATCGACGCGGTGATGGGAATTATGGGCAGGGCGGGAATATCCGTTATCATTAGTACGTCCATTCGGGCTCATCATACAGGCCGACAGCGAGCAGGCGATGGCGGTAATGCTTATTAGTTTTAACAATTTCATAGCAACTTCTCGTTTTATTTATTTCGCAAAATATTCGCCGGACATTATTCTTTTTTAGTTATTAAATGACAACTTTAAGAGCTCGAATTGTTATTTCTATAAAGCCAACGTTATTTTTTGCCGAGTTAGTAACCGATAGTTGCATAAATAAAAGCCATCCTGCTATAGCCGCTTAGCGGCGATTCAGTGATAATACGGCGCTTTCCCGTTAACCATTGATGAGCAGTATGAAGAAAACGATATTTTCGCTGGCGCTGGCCACGTTTGGCCTCGGCATGGCGGAGTTTGGCATTATGGGCGTGCTCACCGAGCTGGCGGCAGACATGCACATCTCTATTCCCGCTGCTGGCAACATGATCTCCTTCTACGCCTTCGGCGTGGTGATCGGCGCGCCGGTTATTGCGCTGTTTTCCAGCCGCTTCTCGCTAAAATCACTGCTGCTGTTTCTGGTGGCGCTGTGCGCGCTGGGCAATGCGCTGTTCACCTTTTCTTCCTCTTATCCCATGATGGCGCTGGGCCGGCTGGTGTCCGGCTTCCCCCACGGGGCGATTTTCGGCGTTGGCGGCGTGATCTTGTCAAAAATCGCGCCGCCGGGGAAAGTTACCATGGCGGTCGCCGGAATGATTGGCGGCATGACGGTAGCCAATCTGGCGGGCGTGCCGCTGGGCACCTGGATAGGCCACGCCTTCAGCTGGCGCTACACCTTTTTATTGATTGTCGCCTTCAACGTGCTGGTGTTTGCCTCGGTGCTGATGTGGGTGCCGCATATATTTGACAAAGCGCCAACCCGGCTGCGCGAGCAATTTCACTTTTTGAGAAAGCCCGAACCGTGGCTGGTGTTTGCCGCCACCATGTTCGGCAATGCCGGGGTTTTCGCCTGGTTCAGCTTCGTTAAGCCGTTTATGACCGGCATTTCCGGCTTTTCAGAAAGCAGCATGACGGCGATCATGACGCTGATGGGGCTGGGAATGGTGCTGGGCAATATGCTGAGCGGGCGCATTTCGGGGCGCTTCAGCCCGCTGCGCATCGCCATAACCACGGATTTAATTATTGTGCTGGCGCTGATGCTGCTGTTTGTCTTCGGCCACCATTCGGCGGCGGCGCTGGGGCTCGGCTTTATCTGCTGCGCGGGACTGTTCGCGCTGTCGGCGCCGCTGCAGATTATGCTGCTGCAAAACGCGAAGGGCGGGGAGATGCTTGGGGCGGCGGGTGGCCAGATGGCATTTAATCTCGGCAGTGCGGTGGGTGCCTGGTGCGGCGGCCTGATGATTACCTTAAATCTGGGCTACAGCTACGTCACGCTGCCCGCGGCGCTGCTCTCGTTTTCGGCCATGTCTTGCCTGCTCTATTACGGCGTGGTGAAAGGCAAAAGGGCGGTTGGGCACGCGCAAGCCTGATAAAAGCGCCGGGCAGTGCCCGGCGCGTCAGGAACTAGTGACGGAAGTCGATCACCATGCGGCCGCGGATCTGGCCCTGCTCCATCTCTTTGAAGATCGCGTTGATGTCGCCCAGCGGACGCAGCGCCACTTTCGGTACCACTTTACCTTCGGCGGCGAACTGGAAGGCCTCGGTCAGATCCTGACGGGTACCGACCAGTGAACCCACAACCTGAATACCGTCCAGCACCAGGCGAGGAATATCGAGGCTCATGGCTTCCGGCGGCAGGCCAACGGCTACCACGCGGCCACCGGCGCGAACGGCATCTACCGCGGAGTTAAACGCCGCTTTCGCTACAGCAGTCACCACCGCCGCGTGCGCGCCGCCGGTTTTCTCCTGCACGATTTTCGCCGCGTCTTCACTGCGGGAGTTGATCGCTAAATCGGCACCCATCTGTTTTGCCAGCTCAAGCTGGGCGTCGTTAACGTCCAGCGCGATGACTTTGGCGTTAAACACGTTTTTGGCGTACTGCAGCGCCAGGTTACCCAGGCCGCCCAGGCCGTAAATTGCAATCCACTGGCCGGGCTTGATACCGGATACTTTCACTGCTTTATAGGTGGTTACGCCCGCGCAGGTGATGCTGCTGGCGGCCGCGGAATCGAGGCCGTCCGGCACTTTCACCGCATAGTCGGCAACAACGATGCACTCTTCCGCCATCCCGCCATCCACGGTGTAACCGGCATTTTTCACGTCGCGGCACAGGGTCTCGTTACCGCTGTTGCAGTATTCGCAGTGGCCGCAGCCCTGGAAGAACCACGCAACGCTGGCGCGATCGCCCGGCTTGAGGGAGGTGACGCCCGGTCCGACTTCTTTTACGACTCCGATCCCTTCATGCCCGAGGATCACGCCGGTTTTGTCGCCAAAATCGCCGTTCTTAACGTGCAGGTCAGTGTGGCAAACCCCGCAGCACTCCATGGTCAGCAGCGCTTCGCCGTGCTCCAGCGCGCGCAGGGTTTTATCGGTTACGTCAATGTGATGATCGTGAGTCACTACGGCAGCCTTCATAGAATTTCCTCTTGTGTGTTATGAGAATCTGCGTCTTTGGTCGGTAAATCGTAATCTTTATCATTACTCTTTAAGGGTTAATGTTTTTACCCATTCACGCAAGCCTTTTGTGAGTATTTCAGCGACATTCAATGAGTAGTTTCTATAAAAATGGGTAAATGCGTTTTTATTGCGCAAGGTGTTGATAAAAAAGGCACCCGCAGGTGCCTGAACACTATATTTTCGCCAGCAGCTCCGCAATCTGCTGCCGCCACTGAGCCTGCAGTAGCGGCTTCTGGTGCCGGGGACGACGGGCCAGATCGTCCGCCAGCCGCGTCTCCAGTTCGATCAGCCGGGTGAGAAGATCGTCGTCGCTTTCCACTGCCGCCGACTCAGCAGTGGGCATCGGCGCGGTAGATGCCGCAGGTGTTTCGCTCATGCTTTCCCACAGCGCCTGCGCGTCGTACAGCTCCTCCAGCCGGCCGCCGTCCACCCGCCAGAAGCGATTGCAGGCGCGCTCAATAAGCTGGCGGTCGTGGCTCACCAGCAGCGCGCCGCCGGCGAAGCTGGCGAGCGTCTCCGCCAGCGCCTCTTTACCCT
>NZ_CAJYMB010000018.1 GCF_913775985.1 uncultured Pluralibacter sp.
TTCCGCTGGCCGGGAGAGACGTATAAGCCGGGCGCAATGCTGACCTGGACCTCCACCAGCGCCGGAGCGCGCCTGTTCGGGGACTACAGCGGAACCTGGGGCTTTATCCGCTGGCTGGAGCAGGGGAAACGGCAGCGGCTTGACGGCAGCCAGTGGATGCTGAGCTTCAGCGCGCCGGACGGAAAAACGCTGCAGTGGGTGCTGCGCACCCAGCTGGGGAGCGGCCCGCTGGCGCTGCTGGCGCTGCGCGGGTTTACGCTGCCGGAGCAGATATTCAGCGTCGACAGCGCGGTCACCGCGCAGGCGCTGATGGCTGGCGCGGGGAACAGCGACATGGACGATGTTGAATAATAACACCCGTCATACTTTCAGCGGCAGCCGCGGCGCAACCCGGCTGCCGCGAATGCCCGCGACAGACCACCCATCCCGCCCGCTAAAGCCCTAATTAGCCCCTCCCTTTTCCCCATATTCCCCCTATTAGACGCCGCCGGCGCTGGCATGATATGCCTGACGAATTTACGGCAGGACGAGCCCGGTGGCGGAAAGCGGCGACAGCGAAGACAAAACAGAAGCCCCCACGCCCCAGCGGCTGGAAAAAGCGCGGGAAGAGGGGCAGATCCCGCGATCCCGCGAGCTGACCTCGCTGCTGATCCTGCTGGTGGGCGTCTGCGTGCTGTGGTTCGGCGGCGAGTCCCTGGCCCGCAGGCTGGCGGCGCTGCTGGCCTCCGGCCTGCGCTTCGACCACCAGATTGTCAGCGATCCGAACCTGATCCTCGGCCAGATAATCCTGCTGATTAAGCAGGCGATGCTGGCGCTGACGCCGCTGATTGCCGGGGTGGTGATTGTGGCCCTGCTGGGACCGATGGCGCTGGGCGGCCTGCTGTTCAGCCCGAAGTCGATCGGCTTCAAGTTTGACAAGCTCAATCCGCTGCCGGGCATCAAGCGTATGTTTTCCGCCCAGACCGCGGCGGAGCTGGTGAAGGCGGTGCTTAAGTCGGTACTAGTGGGCTGCGTAACCGGCGCATTCGTCTGGTCGCACTGGCCCGACATGATGCGCCTTATCAGCGAGCCGCCGCTGGTGGGGATGCGCAGCGCCCTGGATATGGTCGGGCTGTGCGCGCTGCTGGTGGCGCTGGGCGCGATCCCCATGGTGGCGTTTGACGTACTGTTTCAGATATTCAGCCACCTGAAGAAGCTGCGCATGTCCCGCCAGGATATCCGCGATGAATTTAAGCAAAGCGAGGGCGACCCGCACGTGAAGGGGCGCATTCGCCAGCTGCAGCGCGCGGCGGCGCGGCGGCGGATGATGAGCGACGTACCCAGGGCCGATGTGATCGTCACCAACCCGACCCACTACGCGGTAGCGCTGCAGTACGTGGAAGGCAAAATGAGCGCCCCGAAAGTGGTGGCGAAAGGCGCGGGGGAAGTCGCGCTGCGCATCCGCGAGCTGGGCGTTACCCACCGTATCCCGCAGCTGGAGGCGCCGCCGCTGGCTCGCGCCCTGTACCGCCACGCCGAGATAGGCCAGCAGATCCCCGGCACGCTGTACGCGGCGGTAGCCGAAGTGCTGGCCTGGGTCTGGCAGCTGCGGCGCTGGCGGCTGGCGGGCGGCACGGCGCCGCCGAAACCTGACAACCTGCCGGTGCCCGAGGGGCTGGACTTTATGAACGATGAGAACAATCGCGATGGCTAATCTGGTGGCGATGCTGCGCCTGCCCACAACGCTGAAATCCACCCGCTGGCAGGTGCTCGCCGGGCCGGTGCTGATCCTGCTGATCCTGTCGATGATGGTGCTGCCGCTGCCGGCCTTCGTGCTCGATCTGCTGTTCACCTTTAATATTGCCCTGTCGATCATGGTGCTGCTGGTGGCAATGTTCACCCAGCGCACGCTGGAGTTCGCCGCCTTTCCCACCATCCTGCTGTTTACCACTCTGCTGCGCCTGGCGCTCAACGTGGCCTCGACCCGCATCATTCTGATGGACGGACATACCGGCGCAGCGGCGGCGGGCAAGGTGGTGGAGGCCTTCGGCCACTTCCTGGTGGGCGGCAACTTTGCCATCGGCATCGTGGTGTTCGTTATTCTGGTGATCATTAACTTTATGGTCATCACCAAGGGCGCGGGGCGCATCGCCGAGGTGGGAGCGCGCTTCGTGCTCGACGGCATGCCGGGCAAGCAGATGGCTATCGACGCCGATCTCAACGCCGGGCTGATTGGCGAGGAGGACGCCCGCCGTCGGCGCGCGGAGGTGACGCAGGAGGCGGACTTCTACGGCTCGATGGACGGGGCCAGCAAGTTCGTGCGCGGCGACGCCATCGCCGGGATCCTGATTATGGTGATTAACGTTATCGGCGGCCTGCTGGTGGGTGTCCTCCAGCACGGGCTGTCGCTGGATAAAGCCGCGGAATCCTACACTCTGCTGACCATCGGCGACGGGCTGGTGGCACAGATCCCGGCGCTGGTTATCTCTACCGCCGCCGGGGTGATTGTCACCCGGGTCGCCACCGATCAGGACGTGGGCGAGCAGATGGTGGGCCAGCTGTTCAGCAACCCGCGGGTCATGCTGCTCAGCGCCGCGGTACTGGGGCTGCTGGGAATGGTGCCCGGGATGCCTAATTTTGTCTTTCTGCTGTTTACCGCCGCGCTGCTGGGCCTCGCCTGGTGGCTGCGCGGCCGCGAGCAGAGTGCCTCCGCACAGCCTGCGCCGGTACAGGTGGCACCCGGCGCGCAGGCGCTGGAAGCCAGCTGGAGCGACGTTCAGCTGGAAGATACCCTCGGCATGGAGGTGGGCTACCGGCTGATCCCGATGGTGGACGCCCAGCAGGACGGAGAGCTGCTCGGGCGCATCCGCAGCATCCGTAAGAAATTCGCCCAGGAGATGGGTTTCCTGCCGCCGGTCGTGCACATTCGCGACAATATGGATTTGCCCCCGGCCCGCTACCGTATTCTGCTTAAAGGCGTTGAGGTGGGCAGCGGCGATGCCTATCCCGGGCGCTGGCTGGCAATTAATCCGGGCACCGCGGCGGGCACATTGCCCGGCGAACAGACCGTCGATCCGGCTTTTGGCCTCGAAGCCATCTGGATCGAGAGCGCCCTCAAAGAGCAGGCGCAGATCCAGGGCTATACGGTGGTGGAGGCCAGCACCGTGGTCGCCACCCACCTCAACCACCTGATTGGCCTGCACGCCGCCGAGCTGTTTGGCCGCCAGGAGGCGCAGCTGCTGCTGGAGCGCGTTACCCAGGAGATGCCGAAGCTGACAGAGGATCTGGTCCCGGGCGTGGTGACCCTGACCACGCTGCACAAGGTGCTGCAAAACCTGCTCGATGAGAAGGTACCGATCCGCGATATGCGCACGGTGATTGAAACCCTCGCCGAGCATGCTCCGGTGCAGAGCGATCCCTATGAGTTGACTAACGTGGTGCGGGTCGCCCTCGGGCGCGCCATCACCCAGCAGTGGTTCCCCGGCGGCGCGGAGGTGCAGGTTATCGGCCTGGATACGCCGCTGGAGCGCCTGCTGCTGCAGGCCCTGCAGAACGGCGGTGGCCTGGAGCCGGGACTGGCGGACAGGCTGCTGGCCCAGACCCAGGAGGCGCTCTCCCGCCAGGAGATGCTCGGCGCGCCGCCGGTGCTGCTGGTCAATCATGCCCTGCGCCCGCTGCTGTCGCGCTTCCTGCGCCGCGCGCTGCCACAGCTGGCGGTGCTTTCAAACCTGGAGCTGGCGGACAATCGCCAAATCCGCATGACCGCCACTATCGGAGGTCAGTAATGCGCACGCTGGCCGCACTGATGTTGTTCCTGCCGCTGTTTGTCGACGCGGCAGGGGAGGGCGCCTGGCAGGCCAGCGGGCCGGGGGTAACCCTTAATTACCGCGGCCAGGCGGCCTCCTCGCCGCCGCTTGCCGCCGCAATGCCCGCCGACGGGCTGATCACCCTGGTGGCCTGGCGCTACGTGCTTAACGGTCCGACACCTGCCGGGCTGCGGGTGCGGCTGTGCGCCCAGACCCGCTGCGTCGCGCTTGACGCCCAGAGCGGCACTACCCGCGAGCTGCAGAATCTGTCGGCGGCCGAGCCGCTGCGCTTCGTCTGGGACGTGCCCGGCGGCGGGCGGCTGATCCCGGCGCTGAAAGTGCAAAGTAACCAGGTTATCGTCAACTACCGCTAGTCCGTGCCTAATCCCCCACATTTTATGCTGGCGGCTTCTCAAAACTGACCCTTCCTTTTGATTGAATTGAAACACTGTTTTATAAATCAGTGAATTCGGTACGCCTGCTCTTTGTGTTTTTGCCACGGGCGCGCGGCGGATGGCAGAAACAGAAAGGTTAACCCTCAGGCCGCGTTTTACTGTAGCCGTGTTAGGGATTGCTCCGGCAGCGTCGGAGCCTGCTCTCCGGGAATACAGACACGGGATTTACGGCAATGAAAACACGCAAAATCGGATTCGCGAACTACCTCGCCTACGGCTCGGGAGATTTCCTCGGGGCGGGGACCACGGCGCTTACCGCCGCATGGCTTTTGTATTTCTACACCACCTTTTGCGGGCTCACGCCCATTGAGGCCACCTTTATTTTTGCCACCGCCAGGGTGCTGGACGCGGTGGTCAGCCCGCTGATGGGCTTTTTGACCGACAACTTCGGCTCCACCTGGCTCGGCAAACGCTTCGGCCGCCGCAAGTTCTTTATCCTGCTGGGGATCCCCTGCGTGTTCAGCTACTCGCTGATGTGGGTCGGGGACATGGGGTTCTGGTACTACCTGCTGACTTATCTGCTGTTCGATGTGGTCTACACCATGATCCTCGTGCCTTACGAGACGCTGGTACCGGAAATGACCGATGACTTTAAGCAGAAAACCAAATTTTCCGGGGCGCGCATCGGCATGGCGCAGATGTCGGCGATCCTCGCCTCGTTCCTGCCCGGCATCCTGCTGACCCAGTTTGGCAAAGACAACGCCGTCTCTTTCTTTTACGCCAGCCTCGTCTTCTCTGTGCTGTGCGCCATGATGCTGATTTTCGTCTGGATTTTTACCTGGGAGCGCCCGCGCGAAGAGTGGAGCGAAGCCGCCCTGCGCGCCGAAGAGGAGAAGAAAAAGCTGTCCCTGAGCCAGAGCCTCAACCGTCTGTTTATTGAGCTGGGCTCGACGCTGCGGATCCGCATCTTCCGCCAGCACCTGGGTATGTACCTCGGGGGCTATATCGCCCAGGACGTATTTAACGCGGTCTTCACCTACTACGTGGTGTTCGTGCTGATGCACGAAGCGTCGGCGGTGTCGAACCTGCTCGGCACGATGGCGATTTTCCAGTTTATCGCGGTGATTGCCATGATCCCGCTGTGCATCCGCTTCGGGCCCGCGCCGTCCTACCGGATGGTGGTGGTGCTGTTTGGCCTGAGCTCGCTCTCCTACGCGCTGCTTTACTACGCCGGGCTGAGCGATATCTGGTCCCTGATGCTGCTGGTTTCAGCGGTTGCCGGTCTTGGCCGCGGCGGGATCAACTACGTGCCGTGGAACACCTATACCTACATCGCCGATGTGGATGAGGTTATCACCGGCCAGCGCCGCGAGGGGATCTTCGCCGGGATCATGACCCTGACCCGTAAAGCGTCTCAGGCCGGGGCGGTAATGCTGGTGGGCATCGTGATGCAGCTGTCCGGATTTGTCTCTGGTCAGGCGACGCAGCCCGCCCAGGTGAGCCATACCATTCTGCTTATCTTAAGCGTCGGCACCCTGCTGGTGCTGGCCTGCGGCTTCCTCGTCTCCCTGCGCTTTAAGCTCAATCTCGCTACCCACAGCGTGCTGCGCGAAGAGACCGCCAAAATGCGCGCCAGCGGACGCGCCGCGCCGGAAGCAGTCACCCCCGAGGCCCGCGCCACCGTTGAGATGCTGGCCGGCATGCCGTTTGAGTCCCTGTGGGGCAATAACAACGTGGGTTACCTGAATCGCCATAATCCTCCCGCGCCGGCCCTGGCGCCGCGCGGGGAACTGAATTCGACATATCACAGAGGTTAATCGTATGAAAATCTGGCCCGTAAAACACAGTCCGCTGCTGCGCCAGCCGGAGCGCTTTATCGCCAGAGATGAGCTGAAGGGGCTTATCCGCAAAGTCATTCACAATCTGGTCAATATTCACGATGAAACTGGCGCGTTTCTCCTGCGCCTCGACGACGGCCGGATAATTGATACCAAAGGCTGGGCCGGCTGGGAGTGGACCCACGGCGTCGGGCTGTACGGCATTCATCAGTATTACCAGCAGACCGGCGAGGCCGAAATGCTGGCTATCGTCGACCAGTGGTTCAGCGACCGCTTCGCCGAAGGCGCGACCACCAAAAACGTCAACACCATGGCGCCGTTCCTGACGCTGGCCTACCGCTACGAAGAGACGCGCAACCCGGCGCTGCTGCCGTGGCTCGACAGCTGGGCGGAGTGGGCCATGTACGAGATGCCGCGCACCGAGGCCGGCGGCATGCAGCACATCACTCTGGCAGAGGAAAATCACCAGCAGATGTGGGACGACACGCTGATGATGACCGTGCTGCCGCTGGCGAAAATCGGCAAGCTGCTTAACCGCCCGCACTACGTTGAGGAGGCCATCTATCAGTTTATGCTCCACGTGCAGAACCTGATGGACAGGGAGACCGGGCTGTGGTTCCACGGCTGGAGCTACGAGGGCAAGCATAACTTCGCCAACGCGCGCTGGGCCCGGGGCAACAGCTGGCTGACCATCGTCATTCCTGATTTCCTCGAGGTGGTGGACTTGCCCGAGACCAGCGCCGTGCGCCGCTATCTGGTGCAGGTGCTTAACGCGCAGATAGCCGCGCTGGCGCAGTGCCAGCACCCGAGCGGGCTGTGGCACACCCTGCTTGACGACCCGGACGCTTATCTCGAGGCGTCTGCTACCGCAGGCTTCGCTTATGGGATCCTGAAAGCGGTGCGCAAGCGCTACGTGTCCGCAGAGTATGCGCTGGTGGCCGAAGCGGCAGTGCGCGGCATCGTGGCCAATATCTCGCCGGAAGGCGAGCTGCTGCAGACCTCCTTCGGTACCGGGATGGGCAGCGACCTGGATTTTTATCGCCATATCCCGCTCACGTCGATGCCGTACGGTCAGGCGATGGCGATGCTGTGCCTGACGGAGTATTTGCGTAAGTATTTTTAACTAAAAGGTTTTAAACAAGAGTCGATGGCAGCATCGGCTCTTTTTTTTGTCTGAACGTGAGATTTCGTATCGTGCTGGCGAGCAACATGAAGATGCTTCATGTTCCCTGAAATTATATCACTTTTCCTTAACTGGCGACTCTGGCATAAATTTAGCAAGACAATATAAATAGTGCTGATGATAAAACCCAGGAATATGAAGGTTATTTTTATAAGCCCTTCACATCAGGTTGACAGCATAAATCAGGATACCGGATCGCAATGAATAAAGACTTCGCACTGTCAATTAAAAGCCTGCGCTTTGATGAGAACTATAACCCTTCAGAAAATACGCGAATTACCACTAACTTCGCGAACCTGGCCCGGGGCGAGAAGCGCCAGCAGAATCTGCGCAACGCGCTGACGATGATGAACAACCGCTTTAATTCGCTGGTGCAGCAGGATAATCCGAAAGGCGACCGCTATGCCGTCGAGTTAGATATTATCTCTGCCGAAATCGATATTGCGGGCACTGGCGAAGGTTTTCCAATTATTGAAGTATTGAAGACCAGCGTGCTGGATAAAAAAAGCGGCGAGCGTCTGGACGGTATTGTTGGCAATAATTTCTCCTCTTATGTCCGCGATTATGATTTTAGCGTGCGTCTGCTGGAGCATAATAAAAACCGGGAACAGTTCAGCGTACCTGATGATTTTGGCAACCTGCACGGCAATCTGTTTAAGTACTTTGCTAACTCAGAAGCCTACCGCCAGCATTTTGCCAAAGCGCCGGTGATTTGCCTGAGCGTCTCCAGCAAAAATATCTACCGCCGTACCGGCTATCAGCATCCGGTGCTGGGTGCGGAATATCAGCAGGATGCGCCGTCTCTGACGGATCTCTATTTTAATAAGATGGGCCTGCACGCGCGCTATTTCATGCCGCAAAATAGCGTTGCGCCGCTGGCGTTCTATTTCTCGGGGGATTTGCTTGCCGATTACAGCGACCTTGAGCTGGCGAGCACCATCAGCACGATGGAAACCTTTCAAAAAATCTATCGCCCGGAAATTTATAACGCCAATTCGCCCGCCGGCGAGGAGTATCAGCCGGCCCTGAACAATCCGGATCACTCCGTGACGCGCATCGTTTACGATCGCGAAGAGCGCAGCCGGCTGGCTATCGAGCAGGGCAAATTTACGGAAGAACACTTTATCAAACCCTACAAAGCCATTCTTGCGCAGTGGTCTGCGAATGACGCGCTGTAAGACACCTATTAGACAAGGTCACCTGCTATGAAAACATTGCTACCTACTTCCACCGCCGGCAGCCTGCCAAAACCGGTCTGGCTGGCCCAGCCGGAAACCCTGTGGTCGCCCTGGAAACTGGAAGATCGTGAATTAACAGAAGGCAAAGAGGACGCGCTGCGCCTCTCTTTGCAGGAACAGCAGCACGCGGGCATTGATATCGTCAGCGACGGCGAGCAGACCCGCCAGCACTTTGTCACCACCTTTATTGAGCATCTCGACGGCGTCGATTTTGCCAAACGCGAAGTGGTTAAAATCCGCGATCGCTATGACGCCAGCGTGCCGTCGGTAGTCGGTGCGGTATCGCGCCAGAAGCCGGTATTCGTGGAGGACGCTAAGTTCCTGCGCCAGCAGACCAGCCAGCCTATCAAGTGGGCGCTGCCGGGGCCGATGACCATGATTGATACTCTGTACGACGGCCACTACAAAAGGCGCGAAAAGCTGGCCTGGGAGTTTGCCAAAATCCTCAACGAAGAGGCTCGGGAGCTGGAAGCCGCGGGCGTTGACATTATCCAGTTTGACGAGCCGGCCTTTAACGTCTTCTTTGACGAAGTGAACGACTGGGGGATCGCGACCCTGGAGCGCGCTATCGAAGGGCTGAAGTGCGAAACCGCGGTCCATATCTGCTACGGCTACGGCATCAAAGCCAATACCGACTGGAAGAAGACCCTCGGATCCGAGTGGCGCCAGTACGAGGAGATTTTCCCGAAGCTGCAAAAATCCAGCATTGATATTGTGTCGCTCGAGTGCCAGAACTCCCACGTGCCGATGGAGCTGATTGAGCTTATCCGCGGCAAAAAAGTGATGGTAGGCGCCATCGACGTCGCCACCCACGCGATTGAAACCCCGGAAGAGGTGGCGGCAACGCTGCGCAAGGCGCTGCAGTATGTCGACGCCGATAAGCTCTATCCGTGCACCAACTGCGGGATGGCGCCGCTGCCCCGCCAGGTGGCGCGCGGCAAGCTGAACGCGCTGAGCGCCGGGGCAGAGATCGTGCGCCGGGAAATCCTGGGCAAATAAGCGTTAGCCGGCGCGCTAAGCTGTGCAGTACGCCGTAGCCCGGCAGGGGATTCCCTGCCGGGCTTTCTTTTGGCCTGCGGGATGGGGGCCGCTATCGGACTGCGAGATGTTGCAACGAGTATCCAGGGCATAATCCGCTGCGATAGCGTGTCGTCCGTGTCATCAATGCCGGGGAAGAGGTTGCGCGACGGCTGAGCGCGGGAATTGATATCCTTTCTGAAATATCTGATGCGGCTTCTTTTAATTCTATTTATCTAAAGTATCGTGGCGTTTTTAATTGAACGAGCAGATAACTTTAAATCAGGTACGCTAATGTATTGTTTAGGCAATACAGTGACAGTTGTGCTATTTGAATTATTAACCGCATATTATCATGGCGTTATTAATTCCGTGCCGTAGCGGCCCGCATCTTTTAACTGTCAATATACTGATTAATAGTAGGGTGTTATTTAAAGACCTGAATTATTCAAGTTGCCTGCAGCAAATGCACAAGCAACTCTACGCATGATGGGAATGCAGTGGGATGTAATGAATAAAAAACCCCCGGAGAAATCCTTAAAGGGGTGCTGAATGCCAGCAATGGCGGCTACCATACAGCACCTATATGGCTATAACCACTTTTATTTAAATACGTTAAAACAATTAACTTATTTACGCCGTCCCTGGCGAAATAATAATGTTGTGCTATGCAATAAAATTATTACATGCGCTCAACCGTTTCAATGCCCAGAGTGTCAAGACCCAGCTTCAGGGTTTTCGCCGTCAGCAGCGCCAGCTTCAGGCGGCTGTTGCGGGTCTCTTCGCTTTCGGCGCTGAGAATAGGGCAGTGCTCGTAGAAGCCGGAGAACAGGCCCGCCAGATCATACAGGTAGGAACACATCACGTGCGGTGTTCCCTCGCGGGCCACCACGTTCAGCGTTTCCTCAAACTGCAGCAGGCGCGCGGCCAGCTGGGCTTCGCGCGGGTCGGTAATCACCACCGGGGCGTTGACCACCGCACTCTCTTCCAGACCGGCCTTGCGGAACACAGACAGCACGCGGGAGTAAGCGTACTGCATGTACGGCGCGGTGTTACCCTCGAAGGCGAGCATGTTGTCCCAGTCGAAGACGTAGTCGGTGGTGCGGTTCTTCGAGAGATCGGCATATTTCACCGCGCCGATGCCGACGGCGTTAGCCAGCTTTTCCAGCTCGTCGGCGGGCATGTCCGGGTTCTTCTCCGCCACCAGGCGGCGGGCGCGGTCCAGCGCTTCGTCCAGCAGGTCTGACAGCTTCACGGTGCCGCCGGCGCGGGTTTTAAACGGCTTGCCGTCTTTGCCCAGCATCATGCCGAACATGTGGTGCTCAAGCGGCACGGAGTCCGGTACGTAGCCGGCCTTGCGCACGATGGTCCACGCCTGCATCAGGTGCTGGTGCTGGCGGGAGTCGATGTAGTACAGCACCCGATCGGCGTGCAGCGTTTCGTAGCGGTATTTCGCGCAGGCAATATCGGTGGTGGTGTACAGATAGCCGCCGTCCTTTTTCTGGACGATAACGCCCATCGGATCGCCTTCCTTGTTTTTGTACTCGTCAAGGAACACCACGGTGGCCCCTTCGCTTTCGGTGGCCAGGCCCTGGGATTTCAGGTCGCTGACGACACCCGGCAGCATCGGGTTATACAGGCTTTCGCCCATCACGTCATCGCGTGTCAGGGTAACGTTGAGGCGCTCGTAGGTGAGCTGGTTCTGGGACATAGTGATGTCCACCAGCTTGCGCCACATCTGGCGGCAGTACTCGTCGCCGCCCTGCAGCTTCACCACGTAGCCGCGCGCCTTCTCGGCAAAAGCGGCATCTTCGTCGTAATGCTTTTTGGCTTCGCGATAGAAGTTTTCCAGATCCGCGAGCGCCATGTCGCCGGCATTTTCCTGCTGCTTGAGCTCAAGATAGGCGATCAGCATGCCGAACTGGGTACCCCAGTCGCCGACGTGGTTAGCGCGGATCACTTTGTGGCCGAGGAACTCGTGGGTGCGTACCGACGCGTCGCCGATAATGGTGGAGCGCAGGTGGCCGACGTGCATCTCTTTCGCCACGTTCGGCGCGGAGTAGTCGATAACCACGGTCTGCGGCGCGTGCTTGCTCACGCCGAGGCGCTCGGAAGCCAGCGCGTCGCGCACGCCCTGCGCCAGAAACGCCGGGTCGAGGAAAATGTTGATAAAGCCCGGTCCGGCGATCTCAACCTTGCTGGCGATGCCGCTCAGGTCAAGATGGGTCAGTACCTGCTCTGCGAGCTGTCGCGGGGCCATGCCCAGTTTTTTTGCAACTGCCATCATGCCGTTAGCCTGATAGTCGCCAAACTGTACCTTTGCTGACTGACGAACCTGCGGTTCGCAATCGGCAGGCGCGCCTGCCGCAATCATGGCCTGACTGACTTTTTCTGAGAGAAGAGCCTGAATGTTCACCGAAATACCTTACGTTTGTGGGGCTGCAAAGCGATGCGGGCAGCGCCGGAGTGTGGACAAATTAAGGCGGGGAGTATAAACCAAAAATCTAACACGTTCAGCCTTAAGTGTTCTTTATCGGGATCCCATGAAGTCGCGCATTGCATGGCCTCAGGAAACAAAGTAGTTAATTTGAAGCTGGCTATCTGAGTTGATATCTAACTTGGTTCTTCGCAATTGAGCGCTTAATCGAGAGTTGGTCGCGCGGGCGAAGCAGAGTAAATTAACGCCCGAAAACAGGAGAGAGCACATGGCGAACTGGCAACACATTGAACAGCTGGCGGATATTGCCGCCGATTTACCGCGCTTTAGAGAGGCGCTTAACGGTCTGGCCCGGAGGCTGGGGCTGGACATCGCCCCGCTGGCGGCGGACCACATCTCCCTGCGCTGCCACCAGAACGCGACGGCAGAACGCTGGCGGACGGGGCTTGAGCAGTGCGGCGAGCTGCTGTCGCAGAGCATTATTAACGGCCGGCCCATCTGCTTGTTTAAGCTGCGCGAGCCGGTGTGCGTGGCCCACTGGCGTTTTAGCGTGGTTGAGCTGCCGTGGCCAGGCGAGAAGCGCTATCCCCACGAAGGCTGGGAGCATATTGAGATTGTGCTGCCCGGCGATCCGGAAACCCTCAGCGCGCGGGCGCTGGCCCTGCTCTCCGACGAGGGGCTGGCCCAGCCCGGCATTTTCGTTAAAACCAGCGCGCCGAAAGGGGAGCGCGAGCGCCTGCCCAACCCGACCCTGGCGGTCACGGACGGCAAGGTGACCATCAAATTTCATCCGTGGACGCTGGAAGAGATTGTCGCCAGCGAGGCGTGATAACCCCGGACCGTGAGCCGGCGCGGCGTGCGGAGCGTCGCGCTGTGGCATCATGTCCGGGAACAGGTGCAGGAGAATTAAGATGACATTGCTGGAAGTCTGCTGTTACAGCATGGAGTGCGCGCGCGAAGCGCAGCGCCGGGGAGCGGACCGCATTGAGCTGTGCGCCGCGCCGCTGGAGGGCGGCCTGACGCCGTCGGCGGGGGTACTAAGGTCGGCGCGCCGCGAGGTGACGATCCCGGTACACCCGATTATTCGCCCGCGCGGCGGCGACTTTTGCTACACCGAAGGCGAGTTTGCGGCGATGCTGGATGACGTGAGCGCCGTGCGGGAACTCGGCTTTCCGGGGCTGGTTATCGGCGTGCTTGACGCCGATGGCGGGGTGGATATGCCGCGCATGCGCCAGATCATGGCCGCCGCCGGGCCGATGGCGGTCACTTTTCACCGGGCCTTCGATATGTGCGCCGATCCGCTGCAGGCCTTTGATAATCTTGCCCAACTTGGGGTCGCGCGGGTGCTGACTTCCGGCCAGCAGCCCACGGCGGAAAAAGGTCTTTTGCGCATTGCGGAACTTATTCGCCGGGGAGATGCTCCAAGTATAATGGCCGGTGCTGGCATTCGGGCGAGTAATCTGAAGGCGTTTCTCGATGCCGGCGTCAAGGAAGTTCACAGCTCTGCCGGACAGTGGCTGCCTTCGGCGATGCGCTATCGCAATCCGGGGCTGTCGATGTCCACCGACCCGGACGCCGATGAGTATGCCCGCTACGCCGTCAACGGCGATGCGGTTGCTGAAATGAAAGCGATCATTACCGGCTGCGCCCGCTAACGATTTTACCGCGCACCATGTCGCCCAACATGGTGCTATTTGTACCAGGCCCCTGCCATTAACAGGGGCCTTTTTTTATGCTTTTTTGGGATAGTCAGGATCCTGAAAAGCGCGGCGCGACTAGGGTTTTTTCGCTACCAGCACCGCGCGCAGCGGCGCCGGATAACCTTCGATGGTTTTGCTGCTGTCATCGGGATCGAGGAAGTCGGAGAGGGACTCGGTGGTCATCCAGCTGGTACCGCGCTGCTCGTCGGTTGAGGTACGGTTCATATCGACGATGCGCACATCCACGAACCCGCACTTCTCCAGCCACTGTTTGAGCGCCGGGGCTGAGGGAATAAAGAATACGTTGCGCATCTGGGCGTAGCGGTCGCCCGGCACCAGCACCGTATTTTCGTCGCCTTCAACCACCAGCGTCTCCAGCACCAGTTCGCCTTCGCTGACCAGCTAATCTTTAAGCTGCCACAGGTGCTCCAGCGGCGAGCGGCGGTGGTACAGCACGCCCATCGAAAAGACGGTATCAAAGGCGTTAAGGGCGGGCATTTGTTCAATGCCCAGCGGCAGCAGATGCGCGCGCTGGTCGCCGCCCAGCAGCTTGCGCACGGCTTCGAACTGGCACAGGAACAGCTGGGTCGGATCGATGCCCACCGCCAGCCTCGCGCCCGCGCCAACCATTCGCCACATGTGGTAGCCGCTGCCGCAGCCGACGTCCAGCACGGTACGTCCGGCAAGATCGGAGAGATGCGGCAGAACCCGATCCCACTTCCAGTCGGAGCGCCACTCGGTATCAATATTCAGGCCGTACAGCGAGAACGGGCCTTTGCGCCAGGGCATCAGGTTGCGTAGCAGCTGCTCGATGCCCTTCATCTGGCCATCGCCCAGCGGTGCTTCACTCTCGGCGCTAACGCTGTGCAGCAGATCGAGCTTCCACGGCTGGATCTCCGGTAAATACTCCACCGAACGCGCCCACTGTTTGAACTGGCCGTGCAGGGATTCGCGCTGCCAGGCGCCCACCTGAGCGGGCAGGGTTTCCAGCCAGCGGGCCAGCAGCGGCTCTTTGGCAATCAGCTGATAGAAGTTTGAGAACTCGATCATTGGTCCGCTCCGGCTTTCAGGGCCACCAGCGAGCCAAAGTTGAAGCACTGGAACCACAGTTCGCTGTGGGCGAAGCCGGCAGCGCGCAGTCGGGCCTTGTGGGTCTCTACCGAGTCAGTGAGCATGACATTTTCCAGCATGCTGCGCTTCTGGCTTATCTCCAGCTCGCTGTAGCCGTTGGCGCGCTTAAAGTCGTGGTGCATATTGAACAGCAGTTCGCCGACCTTGCTGTCTTCGAAGCTGAATTTCTCCGACAGCACCAGCGCGCCGCCCGGATTCAGCCCGGCGCAGATTTTAGCCAGCAGCGCCTGACGCTCTTCGGGCTCGATAAACTGCAGCGTGAAGTTGAGCACTACCATCGAGGCGTTTGCAATGTGGATGTCGCGGATGTCGCCTTCGATAATTTCCACCGGCGTCGGCGCCTTATAGGCGTCAATGTGGCGGCGGCAGCGTTCCACCATCGCGGGGGAGTTATCCACGCCGATGATTTTGCAGCCCGCCGCGGCGATGTTGCGGCGAATGGAGAGAGTAGCCGCGCCCAGCGAGCATCCAAGATCGTAAACCTGGGTATTGGGCTGGACGAAGCGCTCGGCCAGCATGCCAATCATCGAAATGATATTCGAGTAGCCCGGCACCGAGCGCTGGATCATATCGGGGAAAACTTCGGCCACTTTTTCATCAAAAGTCCAGTCGCCGAGGCGGGCGATAGGCGCAGAAAAAAGCGTGTCGCGATGGGACATAACGGTATTCCAGAAAATAAAAAACGGCGTATTGTGCGCTAACGGAGGGAGAAAACCAACTCCCACGGCATATACCAGAGGTTCGCCAGCACCATCAGCAGCAGCGAGCACCAGGTCGCGCTTATCGCCGAGCGGCGCCAGCGGTGGAGATGATGGTGAAAGCCGTAGTAGTGCATCAGCCGCCCTGCTATCAGCAAAATCCCGCAGACGTGCACCATCCAGGTTTCGGCACCGTTCATCTCCATAAACAGCAGCAGGATAAGCCCAACCGGCACGTACTCTACTGCATTGCCGTGAACGCGAATTGCGCTTTGCAGCTCGCTAAAGCCGCCGTCGCCGTAGGCAACGCGATACTGGGTGCGCAGGCGCACCACGTCGAACGAAAACTTGATTAAAACCAACGCACCCAGAACGGCATACAGCGCGCTTACCATACAAACTCCCTGTTAAATTGGCCGATGGCAGACATTATGATAGGTAGGAAAAGGCGAAAAGAGAAGTTTACAGGAAGTGCTTTTGGTGAGGTATGACCTGCGCGATCGAGCATAGTGTTGTTAAATTAATAACACAAGATAACGCTAATATTGTCGTGGGTTATTTTAGGCCGCTTACTGTTACTTAGCGTTAATTTAAAATGAAAGTCTGTGTGGGTATATCGTATAACAATTCAATCTTGCGCAGAGGCTACGTCGATCAGTTGCCCAGTAACTTATTAATTAAACCGCCAATCAATGGCGTTTTCGCCAGCGTGGATTCAATCGAACCGCCAATCGCACTGCCAACAGTAGAACCAACATTACGACCTAAATTAGGTGCGATGCCCGGAAGTGAAATATTACCAATAATAGGTAGGGTTACGTTTAGCTGTGAGCCAATAAGGTTATAGCCAGCATTGCCGAGGCTGCCGCCGATCGAGGATAATGAGTCTTGAATAAAACCGGCACCTGAGACGGCATCAACTTCAGTAGATGTCAATTCAATCATTTTAAAACTCCCCTTAATGAGTGTATTTTCTTAAAATAATAGCGGTTACACAATATACCCTGAGCAAATATTGGTAGGTGAAAACATTTATGTCAATTGTTAATGGCAATAATGACTATGTTTTCAATATAACAAAATGTCTGTCGCTATAACCAAAAAAATAAAAGAAAGCAGATTAATGATTTATTTCTGTATGGATGATTTCGCAGGAGCTGTTGGCTTTTGAATATAATTCAGAACAGCGTCTCCTGGCGGGGGATGGCGGGTGCCGCGCCCACTTCCGGCAGCACCTGCAGCAGATCCGGCCACAGCGTGTCCACCAGCTCCGGCGCATGGGCAATGTCCGGGGTGTGCAGGAAAAGATACGGCGTCGCGCTTTCAACCCACTGCGGCAGCTTGGTCAGCCAGGGGGCAAACAGGGCGCGGTTCTGGGCCATATCGTCGCTGCCGATAAAGCGCACCAGCGGATTGCGCGCGGTGGCGACCGCGTGCACCGGCAATTTCGGCTTTTTATTCTGGGCCTCAATCATTGCCTCACTGCGCGCCGGCGCGCCGTGCACCGGGCGGCTGTCGAGGATCGCCCGGTTGATGCCCCGGTCGCGCAGCCCGCGGTTCAGCGCCTGTTCCTCCTCACCTTTGGCAAAAAAGAGCGGGTGCCGCACTTCGACGCCGTAGGTAAACGCGGCGGGCAGGGCGTCGAAAAACGCCCACAGCGCCGGCAGATCCCGGGGAGAAAAGGTAGCAGGTAGCTGCAGCCAGTACTGGCCAATGCGCGGGGCCAGCGGTTCGAGGCGATCGAAAAACTCAGCCACCAGGTCGCCGCAGCTGCGCAGCGACGCCTGGTGGCTGATGGTGGCCGGAAACTTAAAGCAGAAGCGGAAGTTGTCATCGGTCTGCGAGCGCCAGCGGGCCACGATGTCCGCCTTCGGCAACGCGTACAGGGTGGTGTTACCCTCCACGCAGTTGAAGAAGCGGGCGTAATCCTCCAGGCCGCTGATGCCGAGCCGGGGCCACGCGAGATGCGACCACTGGGGCAGACCGATGTAGATCATAGCGCGTCGAGGATCTGCGCGGTGCTGCGCACCCGGCCAATGCGCGGGAAGATGTTTTTGACGCTGCCCTGATGCTGTTCGGCGGTGGCGGCGCTGCAGGCGTCCTCGGCAATCACCAGCTTAAAGCCCAGCTCCCAGGCGTTGCGGGCGGTAGATTCCACGCCGATGTTGGTCGAAATCCCGCACAGGATAATGGTATCAATGCCCCGGCGGCGCAGCTGCAGCTCCAGATCGGTGCCGTAAAACGCGCCCCACTGGCGCTTGGTGACTTCAATGTCGCTCTCCTGCTTGCCGAGCGCCGGCGGATAAGTCCACCAGTTATCCGGCAGCGCCTGCGCGGGCGCGCTGGCATCGACGGGCTGCTTGAGGGCTTCGGCATAGTCGGCAGACCAGCCCACCCGTACCAGAATCACCGGTGCGCCCTGCTCGCGGCAGCGGGCGGCAAGCTCCGCCGCGCGGTCAACCACCTCGTCGGCCCGGTGCGGCCCGCCGGCGAAAGGCAAAATGCCTTCCTGTAGGTCGATAATCACCAGGGCCGTTGTTTTCGCATTAAGGTCAATGTCGGACATCTTGATTTCCTGTATAGAGAGTGCTGAAAGGCTAACGATACGATCGGACGCGGGCGGATTGCGTTGCAGAATTTGTTAATTTTTGTGAGTACGCGCACTAAGCGTACAGCAAACGCGCGTCCGGTGCGCGATACACTTATCGTAGGCCAGAATTTCCAGTATAATAGCCGCCTTTTTTCATCCAGTTGTGACATTCAGCTAAAGCTGCGACAGTAGTGCCTGCGAGGCAGGCGACAATCGGCCTGCGGCTAAGTTAAGGGAACTCTCATGCGTACAGAATATTGCGGGCAGCTGCGTCAGACCCACGTCGGGCAGCAGGTGACTCTTTGTGGTTGGGTCAATCGCCGACGCGATCTTGGCAGCCTCATCTTTATCGATATGCGCGACCGCGAAGGGATCGTTCAGGTATTTTTCGATCCGGATCGCGCGGACGCCCTGAAGCTGGCTTCTGAACTGCGTAACGAGTTTTGCATCCAGGTCACCGGCACCGTGCGCGCCCGCGACGAGAAAAACGTCAACAGCGACATGGCCACCGGCGCGGTGGAAGTGCTGGCCTCGGATCTGGTTATCATCAACCGCGCAGAATCGCTGCCGCTTGACTCCAACCACGTGAACACTGAGGAAGCGCGCCTTAAGTACCGCTACCTCGACCTGCGCCGCCCGGAAATGGCGACCCGCCTGAAAACCCGTGCAAAAATTACCAGCTTCGTTCGCCGCTTTATGGACGATAGCGGATTCCTCGACATCGAAACGCCGATGCTGACCAAAGCGACGCCGGAAGGCGCGCGCGACTATCTGGTGCCGTCCCGCGTGCACAAAGGCAAATTTTACGCGCTGCCGCAGTCTCCACAGCTGTTCAAGCAGCTGCTGATGATGTCCGGTTTCGATCGCTATTATCAGATTGTGAAATGCTTCCGCGACGAAGACCTGCGCGCCGACCGCCAGCCGGAATTTACCCAGATTGATGTGGAGACCTCCTTCATGACCGCACCGCAGGTGCGTGAAATCATGGAAGCGATGGTGCGTCAACTGTGGCAGGAAATTATCGGTGTCGACCTCGGCGACTTCCCGGTAATGACCTTTGCCGAAGCCGAGCGCCGCTACGGTTCGGATAAGCCGGATCTGCGCAACCCGATGGAGCTGGTGGACGTTGCCGATCTGCTGAAAGCGGTTGAGTTCGCCGTCTTCGCCGGTCCGGCCAACGATCCGAAAGGCCGCGTTGCCGCGCTGCGCGTGCCGGGCGGTGCGTCCCTGACGCGTAAACTCATCGACGAATACGGCAACTTCGTGAAGATCTACGGCGCGAAGGGCCTGGCGTATATCAAGGTTAACGAGCGTGCAAAAGGCCTCGAGGGCATTAACAGCCCGGTGGCTAAATTCCTTACCGCCGATATAGTGGAAGCGATTCTTGAGCGCACCGGCGCGCAGGACGGCGATATGATTTTCTTCGGTGCCGACAGCAAGAAAGTGGTTGCCGACGCGCTGGGCGCGCTGCGCCTGAAGCTGGGTAAAGACCTCGGCCTCACCGACGAAAACAAATGGGCGCCGCTGTGGGTTATCGACTTCCCGATGTTCGAAGACGACGGTGAAGGCGGCCTGAGTGCCATGCACCATCCGTTTACGTCGCCGAAAGACATGACCGCCGCCGAGCTGAAAGCCGCGCCGGAAGAAGCCGTCGCGAACGCCTACGACATGGTGATCAACGGTTATGAAGTGGGCGGCGGTTCCGTGCGTATCCACAATGGCGACATGCAGCAGACGGTATTCGGTATTCTGGGCATCAACGAGCAGGAACAGCGCGAGAAGTTCGGCTTCCTGCTGGACGCCCTGAAGTACGGTACGCCGCCGCACGCGGGCCTGGCATTTGGTCTGGATCGCCTGACGATGCTGCTGACCGGTACCGATAATATTCGCGACGTTATTGCCTTCCCGAAAACCACTGCCGCCGCTTGCCTGATGACCGAAGCACCGAGCTTTGCCAATCCGGCCTCGCTGGGCGAGCTGGGTATCCAGGTGGTAAAGAAGGACTAACGAAGATGGCATATAAGCGTCCCGTCTCGGTTTTAGTGGTGATTTACGCCGAAGATACGAAGCGGGTGCTGATGCTGCAGCGGCGCGATGATTCCGCCTTCTGGCAGTCGGTAACCGGCAGCCTGGAAGAGGGCGAAACCGCGCCGCAGGCCGCCGCGCGCGAAGTAAAGGAAGAGGTCGCCATTGATGTTGCCGAGGGGCAGCTGGCCTTAATTGACTGTCAGCGCACGGTGGAGTTTGAAATTTTTTCACATTTACGTCATCGCTACGCGCCGGGCGTGGAGCGCAATACCGAATCCTGGTTCTGTCTTGCGCTGCCCCACGAGCGCCAGATTACGATAAGCGAACACCTGGCCTACCGCTGGGTGAATGCCGCAGACGCGGCGGCGCTTACCAAATCCTGGAGCAACCGGCAGGCGATTGAAGAGTTTGTAATTTAAGCGGCCCGCGGGCCGCTCTTTTGGAGAGAAATTTATGGCAGGTCACAGTAAATGGGCCAACACCAAACACCGCAAAGCAGCTCAGGATGCCAAGCGCGGTAAAATTTTCACTAAAATCATTCGCGAGCTGGTTACCGCAGCGCGTCTGGGCGGCGGTGACGCGGCCTCAAACCCGCGCCTGCGCGCGGCGATTGATAAAGCGCTGTCTAACAACATGACCCGCGATACCCTGAACCGCGCAATCGCGCGCGGCGTCGGCGGCGATGATGATGCCAACATGGAAACCATCATCTACGAAGGTTACGGCCCGGGCGGCACCGCTATCATGGTTGAGTGCCTGTCCGACAACCGCAACCGCACCGTTGCCGAAGTGCGTCATGCCTTCACCAAAACCGGCGGCAACCTCGGTACCGACGGCTCCGTGGCGTATCTGTTCAGCAAGAAAGGGGTTATCTCTTTCGAAGCCGGTGACGAAGACACCATTATGGAAGCGGCGCTGGAAGCAGGCGCGGAAGACGTGGTCAGCTACGATGACGGCGCGGTCGACGTTTTCACCGCATGGGAAGAGATGGGTGCCGTACGCGACGCGCTGGAAGCAGCCGGTCTGAAAGCGGACAACGCTGAAGTTTCGATGATCCCGTCCACCAAAGCGGACATGGATGCGGAAACCGCGCCGAAGCTGCTGCGCCTGATCGATATGCTGGAGGACTGCGACGACGTGCAGGAGGTTTATCACAACGGTGAGATCTCTGACGAGGTAGCAGCGACCCTCTGATGGCGCGCTTAAACCCCGGTGCGGAGGCGCGCGATGGCGATTATTCTCGGTATTGATCCAGGTTCGCGTATTACCGGCTACGGCGTCATTCGCCAGGTCGGCAGGCAGCTTAGCTATCTCGGCAGCGGCTGCATCCGCACCAAAGTGGATGATTTACCCTCCCGCCTGAAGCTTATCTATGCGGGCGTGTCGGAAATAATTACCCAGTTCCAGCCGGATTTTTTCGCCATCGAACAGGTGTTTATGGCGAAAAATGCCGACTCGGCGCTGAAGCTCGGCCAGGCGCGCGGCGTAGCAATTGTCGCGGCGGTGAATCAGGATCTGCCAGTGTTTGAGTACGCGGCCCGGCAGGTCAAGCAGACGGTTGTCGGCATCGGCAGCGCGGAGAAAAGCCAGGTGCAGCACATGGTGCGCACCCTGCTTAAGCTCCCCGCAAATCCGCAAGCGGATGCCGCCGATGCGCTGGCGATCGCCATCACCCACTGTCACGTGAGTCAAAATGCGATGCAGGTGAGCTCGACGCGGCTAAACCTGGCCCGCGGCAGATTGCGCTAAACCGACAAATCAGGCTGGATATTTATCCAGCCTTTTTTTATGATACGTTGTTCTTCATCCCCAATTTCCCCAGGATATTTCATCTGCCCCGGCGCAGGCTGAAATATGACAACAGGAGCAGTATGTGATCGGCAGACTCAGAGGCACCATTATTGAAAAACAACCCCCGCTGGTGTTGCTGGAGGCCGGTGGCGTTGGCTACGAAGTCCATATGCCAATGACCTGTTTCTACGAGCTGCCCGAACTTGGTCAGGAAGCAGTTGTGTTTACGCACTTCGTGGTGCGCGAAGACGCCCATCTGCTGTTCGGCTTTAACAACAAGCAGGAGCGTACCCTGTTCCGCGAGTTGATCAAGACCAACGGCGTCGGGCCAAAGCTGGCGCTGGCTATTCTTTCCGGCATGTCCGCACACCAGTTTGTCAACGCGGTCGAGCGCGAAGATTCAGCGGCGCTGATTAAGCTACCGGGCGTCGGCAAAAAGACCGCCGAGCGGCTGGTGGTAGAAATGAAAGACCGCTTTAAGGGGCTGCACGGCGATCTCTTTACTCCTGCCGCCGATCTGGTGTTGACGTCACCGGCAAGCCAGGCCGCCGACGACGCGGAGCAGGAGGCGGTTGCCGCGCTGGTAGCGCTGGGCTATAAACCTCAGGAAGCCAGCCGAATGATCAGCAAAATTGCCGCGCCAAATGCGAGTAGTGAAACGTTAATTCGCGACGCCCTGCGCGCCGCCATGTGAGGTAAGGGATGATTGAAGCCGACCGCCTGGTATCCGCAGGCACCGTGACGCCGGAAGACGGGGTTGACCGTGCAATCCGGCCGAAACTGCTCGAAGAGTATATCGGCCAGCCGCAGGTGCGCACCCAGATGGAGATTTTCATCCAGGCGGCGAAGCTGCGCGGTGACGCCCTCGATCATCTGCTGATTTTTGGACCGCCGGGGCTGGGTAAAACCACGCTGGCGAATATTGTCGCCAACGAAATGGGCGTCAACCTGCGCACGACGTCCGGCCCGGTGCTGGAGAAGGCGGGGGATCTGGCGGCGATGCTCACCAACCTCGAACCTCACGACGTGCTGTTTATTGATGAGATCCACCGCCTGTCGCCGGTGGTTGAAGAGGTGCTCTATCCGGCAATGGAAGACTATCAGCTGGATATCATGATTGGTGAAGGCCCGGCGGCGCGGTCGATAAAAATCGATCTGCCGCCGTTTACCCTGATTGGCGCCACGACCCGCGCAGGCTCACTTACCTCGCCGCTGCGCGACCGCTTCGGCATCGTGCAGCGCCTGGAGTTTTATCAGGTGCCCGATCTTCAGTATATCGTCGGGCGCAGCGCCCGGTTTATGGGGCTGGAGATGAGCGAGGATGGCGCGCTGGAAGTCGCCCGCCGCTCGCGGGGCACGCCGCGTATTGCTAACCGGCTGCTGCGCCGGGTGCGGGACTTTTCCGAAGTGCGCCACGACGGCACTATTTCTGCCGACATCGCCGCCAAGGCGCTGGACATGCTGAACGTGGACGCGGAAGGCTTTGACTATATGGACCGCAAGCTGCTGCTGGCAATCATTGATAAGTTCTTCGGTGGACCAGTCGGGCTGGATAACCTGGCGGCGGCCATCGGCGAGGAGCGGGAAACCATTGAAGACGTGCTGGAGCCCTATCTGATTCAGCAGGGCTTTCTGCAGCGCACGCCGCGGGGGCGAATGGCGACGGTGCGCGCCTGGGACCACTTCGGCATCACGCCGCCGGAAATGCCCTGAGCCCTACCGGGCGAGGCCGCCCGGCGATCGGGCAGCCTATGCGGCGGCTTTCTTACACATGCTGAAGATAAACAGCGCTGCCGCGCAGAGTACCACCGACGGGCCCGCCGGCGTGTCGTAAAACGCAGAGAGCACCAGCCCGCCTGTCACCGCTATCATCCCGACAATAACCGCCAGACCGGCCATCTGTTCCGGCGTGCGCGCGAAGCGTCGCGCGGTGGCGGCGGGAATAATCAGCAGAGATGTGATAATCAGCGCGCCGACAAACTTCATCGCCACGCCAATCGTCAGCGCCGTCACCAGCATCAACAGCAGCTTGACGCGCTGGATCTTCACCCCGTCAACGAAGGCCAGATCCGGGCTGATGGTCATCGACAGCAGATTACGCCACTGCCAGACCAGAATTCCAATCACCACCACCGCGCCGAGGGCGATAGAGATCAGATCCTCGGGCGTTACCGACAGCAGATCGCCAAACAGATAGGCCATTAAGTCGACCCGCACGTTTGACATCAGGCTGACCACAACCAGCCCAAGGGACAGGGCGCTGTGGGCCATAATCCCCAGCAGCGTATCCACTGCCAGGTGAGGGCGGCGTTCCAGAAACACCAGTCCTCCCGCGAGGATCAGGGTAACGGCAATCACCGCGTAAAATGGATTAACGTTAAGCAGCAGGCCAAAGGCGACGCCCAGCAGTGAGGCGTGTGCCAGCGTGTCGCCAAAATAGGACATCCGGCGCCAGACGACAAAAGAGCCCAGCGGGCCCGCGGCGCAGGCAAGCATCATCCCGGCGAGCCAGCCGGGAAGCAGAAGTTCGATCATGAGTTGTTGTTTCCCCGACGCAGGACGATGCGTCCCTGTAAGTCATGGCGGTGGTTGTGCTGGTGGCGATAGATACCGAGCTGCTCGGCACCGCGCGGGCCGAACATGGAGATAAATTCCGGGTGCAGGGCGACGACTGCCGGCGTGCCGGAGCAGCAGATGTGGTGATTGAGGCACAGTACTTCATCGGTCTTGGCCATCACCAGATGCAGATCGTGGGAAACCATCAGTACCCCGCAGTTAAGCTCCCGGCGCAGCTGGTCGATAAGATCGTACAGCGCCACCTGACCATTAACGTCGACGCCCTGGGTTGGTTCGTCGAGCACCAGCAGCTGCGGGGCGTTCAGCAGCGCCCGGGCCAGAAGCACGCGCTGGGTTTCGCCGCCGGAGAGCTTTTGCATCGGCGCTTCGAGCAGATGGCCGGCCTGCACGCGCTTGAGGGCGGGCAGGATATCTGCTTTGCGGGTGCCGGGACGCAGGCGCAGAAAGCGGCTTACGGTGAGCGGTAGCGTAGCGTCCAGATGCAGTTTCTGCGGCACATAGCCGATGCGCAGTTTTGGCTCGCGCGCGATGCGCCCTTCGTCGGGCGCGACCAGTCCGAGCACAACCCGCACCAGGGTAGATTTACCGGCGCCGTTGGGGCCGAGCAGCGTAAGAATTTTACCGGAGGTGAGCGTCAGGGAGATGTCGGACAGCACGCGCCGCGTGCCGAAGCTGACGGCGATATTTTCAAGTGTTACAAGATTGGTCATCACAATTATTGAGTTACATTGGCTGTTAAATGTTATAATATCACGTCAGTTCAAATAATTACGATGGGTTGACGCACAATGTTACATAAATATACGGTTCTTTGCGCTGCACTTTCCACCGCGCTGTGGGCATCAAGTGTAACACACTCCGGGGCAGCCGTTGTTGCCTCCCTCAAACCGGTAGGGTTTATCGCTTCAGCTATCGCAGATGGCGTAACTGATACCGAAGTTTTACTGCCTGATGGTGCCTCTGAACACGATTACTCCCTCCGTCCATCCGATGCAAAACGCTTAAAAAACGCCGACTTAGTGGTCTGGATAGGTCCCGAAATGGAGGCCTTTATGGATAAGTCGGCGAGCAAGTTTCCGGAAGCCAAAAAGGTAACGATTGCCTCTCTGCCTGGGGTGAAGCCGCTGTTGCTGAAAGGCGCTGATAATGACGAAGAGGAGCATGGGCATTCTCATGCTTCAGGTGAAAAGAGTGACCACGATCACCATCACGGTGAATACAACATGCATCTGTGGCTTTCGCCAGAGATAGCGCGGCTCTCAGCGGTTGCAATCCACGATAAATTAGTGGAACTTATGCCGCAAAGTCGAGCCAAACTTGACGCTAACCTGAAGGCGTTTGAGGCACAATTAGCCTCAACCGATACGCAGGTTAGTCACGAGCTGGCACCGCTGAAAGGTAAAGGGTACTTCGTTTTTCATGATGCTTATGGCTATTTTGAGAAACACTACGGGCTGACCTCAATGGGGCATTTTACCGTCAACCCTGAAATACAGCCTGGTGCGCAGCGTTTACATGAAATAAGAACACAGCTGGTTGAGCATAAAGCGACTTGCGTTTTTGCTGAGCCACAGTTCAGGCCGGCCGTGGTTGAAGCGGTTGCGCGCGGCACCTCCGTTCGAATGGGAACGCTGGATCCGCTGGGCACCGATATCAAGCTGGGTAAATCGAGCTATTCGCAGTTCCTTACCCAGCTGGCCAACCAATATTCAAGCTGCCTGAAGGGAGATTAACGAGGAAGTGAATACGTGCAACAGATAGCCCGCTCTGTCGCCCTGGCATTTAATAATTTGCCGCGACCCCACCGCGTGATGCTGGGGTCGCTGACGGTTTTAACGCTCGCGGTCGCCGTCTGGCGGCCCTACATCTACCATCCCGACTCGGCGCCTGTTATCAGGACTATCGAGCTTGAAAAGAAAGAGATCCGCTCTCTGCTGCCGGAAGCCAGCGAACCTATCGATCAGTCCGCGCAGGAAGACGAAGCTATTCCGCAGGACGAACTGGACGACAAAACCGAAAACGAAGCGGGCGTCCATGAATATGTCGTTTCTACCGGCGATACTCTCAGCAGCGTGCTCAATCAGTACGGCATTGATATGAGCGAAATCAGCAAGCTTGCCGCGTCAGATAAAGAGCTGCGCAACCTTAAAATTGGCCAGCAGCTCTCCTGGACCCTGACCGCGGATGGCGATCTGCAGCGTCTTACCTGGGAGATGTCCCGTCGCGAAACCCGCACCTACGATCGCGTTGCCACCGGCTTTAAAATGAGCAGCGAGGTGCAGCAGGGCGACTGGGTGAACCGCGTCATGAACGGCACCGTCGGCGCGAGCTTTGTCGCCAGCGCCCGCAGTGCGGGCCTGACCAGCGCCGAAGTCGGCGCGGTGATCAAGGCGATGCAGTGGCAGATGGATTTCCGCAAGCTGAAGAAAGGCGATCAATTCTCAGTGCTGATGTCGCGGGAAATGCTCGACGGCAAGCGCGAGCAGAGCCAGCTTCTCGGCGTGCGCCTGCGCGCTGACGGCAAAGATTACTACGCTATCCGCGCGGAAGACGGTAAATTCTACGATAAGAGCGGTACCGGTCTGGCGAAGGGCTTTTTGCGCTTCCCCACCTCGCGCCAGTTCCGCGTATCCTCAAACTTCAATCCGCGCCGCATAAATCCGGTTACCGGACGCGTTGCGCCGCACCGCGGTGTTGACTTCGCCATGCCGCAGGGCACGCCAGTGCTGTCGGTGGGCGACGGCGAAGTGGTGGTTGCCAAGCGCAGCGGCGCCGCCGGCTACTATGTTGCTATTCGCCACGGCCGTACCTACACCACGCGCTATATGCACCTGCGTAAAATTCTGGTGCAGCCGGGGCAGAAAATTAAGCGCGGCGACCGCATTGCGCTTTCAGGCAATACCGGGCGCTCTACCGGTCCGCATCTGCATTATGAAGTGTGGATCAACCAGCAGGCGGTGAATCCGCTTACTGCCAAGCTGCCGCGTACCGAAGGTCTCACCGGCTCGGATCGTCGCGATTACCTGGCGCAGGTTAAGGACGTCGCTCCGCAGCTGCGTTTTGACTAACTGCTGACCGTACAAAGCCGATTCCCCGGGGGGATCGGCTTTTTCTTTTGTGCGATGTCCGGCGCATCGCTACACTGTCCAACACTCTTTTAAGTACGATTCTGGGCGCATGGAAACCAAAAAAACCAATAATGAATTTATTCCCCGCTTTGAAAAGGCATTTCTTCATCCTCGCTACTGGGGATCCTGGCTGGGGGTAGGTGCCTTTGCCGGGCTTGCCCTGATGCCGCCAGCGCTTCGTGACCCCTTGCTGGGCGGACTGGGCCGCCTGGTGGGTCGACGGGCCGGCAGCGCGCGGCGCAGGGCGCAAATCAATCTCCTCTACTGTTTCCCCGAAAAGAGCGAAAGCGAGCGTGAAGCAATCATTGATGCCATGTTTGCCGCCGCGCCGCAGGCGATGGCGATGATGGCCGAACTGGCGCTTCGCAATCCGCAGAAACTGGCTTCGCGCATTGACTGGCAGGGGCTGGAGATTATCGAGGAGATGGAGCGCAACAATGAGCGCGTTATTTTTCTGGTACCGCACGGCTGGGGCGTGGATATTCCGGCGATGCTGATGGCGTCGCGGGGGCAAAAAATGGCGGCCATGTTCCACAACCAGGGAAACCCCGTTTTAGACTACGTCTGGAATAGCGTGCGCCGCCGCTTTGGCGGACGCCTGCACGCCCGCAATGACGGCATTAAGCCGTTTATTCAGTCGGTGCGTCAGGGATACTGGGGCTACTATCTGCCCGACCAGGATCACGGCAGGGAACACAGCGAGTTCGTGGACTTTTTTGGCACCTATAAGGCGACGCTTCCGGCAGTCGGTCGGCTGATGAAGGTCTGCAAAGCGCGGGTGGTTCCGCTGTTTCCAGTTTATAACGGCGAAACGCATCGCCTGACGGTTGAGGTTCGCCCGCCGATGGACGATCTGCTGACCGCCGATGACGCCACCATTGCCCGGCGCATGAATGAGGAAGTGGAGATTTTTGTTGGTCCCCATACCGAGCAGTACACCTGGATCCTCAAGCTGCTGAAAACCCGCAAGCCCGGCGAGATCCAGCCCTACAAGCGCAAAGATTTATACCGCTAGCGCGGTACTCTGCATTGAACGGGGCGTATTTTGTATTGATGCAGCGTTCAACCGCAGAGAAATAAAAAGCCCGGTGCTGATATTCATCAGCCACCGGGCTTTTTGGTTTAACGTGAATTAACGTCGATTATTCAACGGTCAGAATGCGGGTGGTGTTGGTAGATCCCACCGTGCCCATCACGTCTCCCTGGGTCACGATAACCAGATCTCCGGACATCAGATAGCCTTTATCGCGCAGCATGTTTACCGCATCGTTAGCCGCAGCAACGCCGTCAGTAGCGCTGTCCACCAGTACCGGCGTAACGCCGCGGTACAGCGCCGTCAGGTTGAGGGTACTTTCGTGGCGGGACATCGCAAAGATCGGCAGGCCGGAGCTAATGCGCGAAGTCATCAGCGCGGTGCGGCCTGATTCAGTCATGGTGATGATCGCCGTAATGCCTTTCAGGTGGTTAGCGGCGTACATGGCCGACATCGCCAGCGCTTCTTCAACATTGTCGAACTGGACGTCGAGGCGGTGCTTGGAGACGTTGACGCTCGGAATTTTTTCCGCGCCCAGGCAAACCCGGGCCATGGCCGCCACGGTTTCTGCCGGATACTGGCCGGCGGCGGTTTCTGCGGAGAGCATCACCGCATCGGTGCCGTCCAGCACGGCGTTAGCCACGTCCATAACCTCCGCGCGGGTTGGCATCGGGTTAGTGATCATCGATTCCATCATCTGGGTGGCGGTGATCACCGCGCGGTTGAGCTGGCGGGCCCGGCGGATCAGCGCTTTCTGAATGCCCACCAGTTCCGGATCGCCGATTTCAACACCCAGATCGCCGCGGGCGACCATCACCACGTCGGAGGCGAGGATAATATCGTCCATCGCGTCCTGGCTGCATACCGCTTCTGCGCGCTCGACTTTGGCCACAATTTTGGCATTGCAGCCCGCTTCCTGTGCCAGGCGGCGGGCATAGTTAAGATCCTCGCCGCAGCGCGGGAAGGAGACGGCAAGGTAGTCAACGCCAATCAGCGCCGCGGTTTTGATGTCGGCTTTGTCTTTTTCGGTCAGGGCTTCGGCGGAGAGACCGCCGCCGAGCTTGTTGATGCCCTTGTTGTTTGACAGCGGGCCGCCGACGGTGACTTCAGTGAAAACTTTCAGGCCCTGAACTTCCAGCACCTTCAGCTGCACGCGACCGTCGTCGAGCAGCAGGATATCGCCCGGCACAACGTCTGCAGGCAGGCCCTTATAGTCGATACCGACTTTCTCTTTATCGCCTTCGCCTTTTTCAAGATTGGCATCGAGCAGGAATTTATCACCGACATTGAGGAACACTTTACCTTCTTTGAAGGTGGAGACGCGGATCTTCGGTCCCTGTAGATCGCCGAGGATAGCCACGTGGCGCCCCAGCTTTGCCGCTATTTCACGGACTTTATCGGCGCGCAGCTTATGATCTTCCGCAGTGCCGTGAGAAAAGTTCATGCGAACCACGTTTGCGCCGGCGGCGATGACTTTTTCAAGATTGTTATCGCGGTCGGTTGCCGGGCCTAAGGTGGTGACGATTTTAGTTCTGCGAAGCCTTCTGGACATGTATTACTCCGTTGATGAAACTATTTGGTGTCAAAAGAACAGATATCTGCAAGGTCCATTCGCGAAAATCCATTCAGGAACTTAACCGAATGTACCAATGTGTGACAATATTGTTATAAAAATTTACTCGCGGCTGCCGCCTGACGTTAGTGCTTTATCAAACCGCGATTCCTTCAATGCTTCTTTGACCCGCTTCAAGTTATCCCTGAATTTAGCCCCGCGCCGCAGGGTGAAGCCGGTTGCCAGTACGTCGATGACCGTGAGCTGTGCGAGGCGGGAGACCATTGGCATGTAAATGTCGGTATCTTCCGGTACGTTCAGCGTAATGGCCAGCGATGCTTCCTGCGCCAGCGGCGTATCCGGGGAGGTGAGGGCAATCACCATTGCGTCATTTTCCCGCACCAGTTGTGCCAGCTCCACCAGGCTTTTGGTCCTGCCGGTATGGGAGATAAGGACCACCACGTCATTCTCGTTACAGTTCATGCAGCTCATGCGCTGTACCACGATATCCTCTGAATAGATGACCGGAACATTAAAGCGTAAAAATTTGTTCATGGCGTCGTGGGCCACTGCAGCGGACGATCCCAGTCCAAAAAAGGCGACGCGCTTGGCCTGGGTCAGCAGATCGACAGCGCGGTTAACCACCGCCATATCCAGCGAATGGCGCACCTGGTCAAGGCTCGCCATCGCCGATTCGAAGATTTTTCCGGTGTAGGCGTCTACGCTGTCATTTTCATCAACGTTGCGGTTTACGTACGGCGTGCCGTTGGCAAGGCTTTGCGCCAGGTGGAGCTTAAAGTCCGGGAAGCCGCGGGTTTCCATGCTGCGACAGAAGCGGTTAACGGTAGGTTCACTGACGGCGGCCTGCTGTGCCAGCGCGGCGATGCTGGCATGTATTGCCTGCGCCGGGGCGGCAAGGATAATCTCGGCTACTTTACGCTCGGATTTGCTAAGGGCATCAAGACGGGACTGAATTTTTTCCAGCATGTTCATTGATAGCGGGCACCTGAGGTTAAAAGTGATTTCAATAATGGATGAAATCGACGTACATTCTGGAGAGAATATACCTTTGCGGCAGACAGAATAGCGAAAGAAAGTACGTAGTTTGTGTTGTTTTTTTTCATTACATGATCGAAGTCGACTTTCTATTTTTATTAATTAAAGTGTGTTAAGTGCCTTAAATCAGGCAGTTGACGATTGCGGGAACGCCTTTTTTTCCAGAAATGCCTTTAATCGTTTTCACCGCACGATCGGGGTTCCAGCAAATACGTAAACACAGTACAGTGCGTTGTAATAAAGTTACGAAAGAGCGGCCGACGTTACGTTCGGCCAGGCTAACTTAAGGAGAATGACATGGCGGTAACGCAAACGGCTCAGGCATGCGATCTGGTCATTTTCGGCGCGAAGGGCGACCTGGCGCGTCGAAAACTGCTGCCCTCTCTGTATCAGCTGGAGAAGGCAGGACAAATCAATCCTGAAACCCGGATCATCGGCGTTGGGCGGGCCGAATGGGACAAAGCGGCCTACACCAAAGTGGTGCGCGAGGCGCTGGAAACCTTCATGAAAGAAAAAATTGATGAAGGTTTATGGGAGGCCCTCAGCGCCCGTCTTGATTTCTGCAATCTCGACGTTAACGACACCAAGTCCTTTACCCGGCTGGGTAAAATGCTCGATCAGAAAAACCGCGTCACCATCAACTACTTTGCGATGCCGCCGGGAACCTTCGGCGCTATCTGTAAAGGCCTGGGAGCGGCAAAGCTAAATGCCTCGCCGGCTCGCGTCATTATGGAAAAACCGCTCGGCACCTCTCTTGCAACATCCCGCGAAATCAATGACCAGGTTGGTGAGTTCTTCGAAGAGAGCCAGGTCTACCGTATCGACCACTATCTGGGTAAAGAGACGGTACTCAACCTGCTGGCGCTGCGCTTTGCTAACTCGCTGTTCGTCAACAACTGGGATTCGCGCACTATCGACCATGTTGAGATTACGGTTGCGGAAGAAGTGGGCATCGAAGGCCGCTGGGGCTACTTTGACCAGGCGGGCCAGATGCGTGACATGATCCAGAATCACCTTCTGCAGATCCTGTGCATGATCGCGATGTCTCCGCCGTCTGAACTTAACGCCGACAGCATCCGCGATGCCAAAGTGAAAGTGCTGAAATCCCTTCGCCGTATCGACCGCTCGAACGTGCGCGAGAAAACCGTCCGCGGCCAGTACACCGCCGGCTTTGCCCAGGGCAAAAAAGTGCCGGGCTATCTGGAAGAAGAGGGCGCGAATAAGAGTAGCAGCACCGAAACTTTCGTCGCCATCCGCGTGGATATCGACAACTGGCGCTGGGCGGGCGTGCCGTTCTACCTGCGCACCGGCAAGCGTCTGCCGACTAAATGTTCTGAGGTCGTGGTCTATTTCAAAACGCCAAAACTGAACCTGTTTAAAGATTCCTGGCAGGAGCTGCCGCAGAACAAGCTGACCATTCGCCTGCAGCCGGACGAAGGCGTCGATATCCAGATCCTCAACAAAGTGCCGGGGCTGGATCACAAGCACAACCTGCAAACCACCAAGCTCGATCTGAGCTGGTCTGAAACCTTCAATCAGACGCACCTGGCCGACGCCTACGAGCGCCTGCTGCTGGAAAGCATGCGCGGCATTCAGGCGCTGTTCGTGCGCCGCGACGAGGTGGAAGAGGCGTGGAAGTGGGTCGACTCCATTACTGAAGCCTGGACTGCCGATCAGGATGCGCCGAAACCGTATCAGGCCGGCAGCTGGGGCCCGGTTGCTTCCGTGGCAATGATCACCCGCGACGGCCGCTCCTGGAACGAGTTTGAGTAACGATCAAAAGTGATACCGCGCGCATTTTACCGGTAACATGATCTGACGCACTATCTCTTCTTAAATTTCTACTTTCTAAGCCCCAAGGATTCACCTTTGGGGCTTTTTTAACTACACTGTTTGTAGTTGAATTGCCCTCCAGCCCGCATCGGTAGCGAACCTTCCCACTTTCACGAAGCTAACGCCATCCGCCGTGCGGGCAGTATGAATTTAAGGAGCCACTATGAATCCAGCATTGTTACGGGTAACAAATCGAATCATCGAACGCTCGCGCGAGACGCGAAATGCCTATCTGGCCCGCATCGAGCAGGCAAAATCCTCCACCGTTCAGCGCTCAAGCCTGGCCTGCGGTAATCTGGCCCACGGTTTTGCCGCCTGCCAGCCTGATGACAAGGCATCGCTGAAGAGCATGCTGCGTAACAATATTGCGATTATCACCTCCTATAACGACATGCTGTCGGCCCACCAGCCCTACGAACACTACCCTGAAATCATTCGCAAAGCCCTGCACAGCGTAAATGCGGTCGGGCAGGTTGCGGGCGGCGTTCCGGCGATGTGCGACGGTGTGACCCAGGGCCAGGACGGGATGGAGTTGTCGCTGCTGAGCCGCGAAATCATTGCCATGTCCACGGCAATTGGCCTTTCCCACAATATGTTTGACGGCGCGCTGTACCTCGGCGTATGCGACAAAATTGTCCCGGGCTTGACCATGGCCGCGCTGTCGTTTGGTCATCTGCCGTCAGTGTTTATTCCGTCAGGCCCGATGGCCAGCGGCCTTGCCAACAAAGAGAAAGTGCGCATTCGCCAGCTCTACGCGGAAGGGAAAGTGGACCGCATGGCGCTGCTGGAGTCTGAAGCGGCTTCCTATCACGCGCCGGGCACCTGTACCTTCTACGGCACCGCCAACACCAACCAGATGGTTATCGAGTTTATGGGCATGCAGCTGCCGGGCTCCTCATTCGTGCATCCGGACGCGCCGCTGCGCCAGGCCCTGACCGAAGCGGCTGCCCGCCAGGTCACCCGCATGACCGGCAACGGTAATGAATGGATGCCGCTCGGCAAAATGTTTAATGAAAAAGTGGTGGTTAACGGGATTGTGGCTCTGCTGGCTACCGGCGGCTCCACTAACCACACCATGCACCTGGTGGCGATGGCGCGTGCGGCGGGGATCATCATCAACTGGGACGACTTCTCTGAGATTTCCGATATTGTTCCGCTGATGGCGCGCCTGTATCCGAACGGCCCGGCGGACATTAACCACTTCCAGGCGGCGGGCGGCGTGCCGGTGCTGGTGCGCGAGCTGCTGAAAGGCGGCCTGCTGCATGAAGATGTGGATACCGTTGCCGGTCACGGCCTGTCCCGCTACACCATGGAGCCGTGGCTCAACAATGGCGAGCTGGACTGGCGCGAAGGCGCAGCCGCCTCGCTGGACGACGCGGTGATTGCCTCGTTTGACAAACCGTTCTCCCATCACGGCGGCACCAAAGTGCTGAGCGGCAATCTTGGCCGCGCGGTCATGAAAACCTCCGCCGTGCCGGTTGAGAATCAGATTATCGAAGCGCCTGCCGTGATTTTTGAAAGCCAGCACGACGTGGTCCCCGCGTTTGAGGCCGGCCTGCTGGATAAAGATTGCGTAGTCGTCGTGCGCTACCAGGGCCCGAAAGCCAACGGTATGCCAGAATTACATAAACTTATGCCGCCGTTGGGTGTATTATTGGACCGCCGTTTCAAAATTGCGCTGGTCACCGACGGCCGCCTCTCCGGCGCATCCGGTAAAGTGCCTTCCGCGATCCACGTCACCCCGGAGGCTTACGACGGTGGCCTGCTGGCTAAAGTTCGCGATGGCGATATGATTCGCGTCAACGGCCAGACCGGCGAGCTAACGCTGCTGGTGGATGACGCCGAGCTGGCGGCGCGCAAGCCGCACGTGCCAGACCTGCACGCTTCCCGCGTGGGTACCGGCCGCGAACTGTTCGGCGCACTGCGGGAGAATTTCTCCGGCGCAGAGCAGGGCGCAACCTGCATCAAATTCTAATCTATCGATTTGGCGAGAGAACACTCTGATGAAAAACAACTGGAAAACAACCGCAGAAGCAATCCTCACCACCGGCCCGGTCGTACCAGTGATCGTGGTTAAAAAACTGGAGCATGCGGTACCGATGGCGAAGGCGCTGGTAGCCGGCGGCGTGCGCGTGCTGGAAGTGACCCTGCGCACCGAGTGCGCGCTGGATGCCATCCGCGCCATTGCGAAAGAAGTACCGGATGCTATCGTGGGTGCGGGTACCGTGACCAACGTACAGCAGCTGAAAGACGTTACTGACGCGGGCGCGCAGTTTGCTATCAGCCCGGGCCTGACCGATTCACTCCTGAAAGCGGCAACCGAAGGCACTATCCCGCTGATCCCGGGTATCAGCACCGTGTCTGAACTGATGCTGGGCATGAGCTACGGCCTGAAAGAGTTTAAATTCTTCCCGGCGGAAGCCAACGGTGGCGTGAAAGCGCTGCAGGCCATTGCCGGCCCGTTCGGCCACATCCGCTTCTGCCCGACCGGCGGTATCTCCCCGGCTAACTACCGCGACTACCTGGCGCTGAAAAGCGTGCTGTGCATTGGCGGCTCCTGGCTGGTGCCGGCCGATGCGCTGGAAGCGGGCGACTACGATCGCATTACTAAAATCGCTCGCGAAGCGGTTGAAGGCGCGAAGTAAGCCCCTTATAAGCGCAGCGCCGTCTGGCGCTGCGCTTTGCCTCGATTAATCCCCTGACGTCACCTCTACCGCAGCGGCCGCTTTTTTAGCCCGCGCAACGGCCTCTTCCACGCTCTCACCCGCGGCCAGCGCCACGCCAAGCCGGCGCGAACCGGCAATGTCCGGCTTGCCGAACAGGCGCAGCTGAATCCCGGCGTCCAGCGCCGCGTCAAGATGGTTAAAAATCACGTTACCGCTGTTCAGCGTCGGCAAAATCACCGCCGAGGCGGACGGGCCGTACTGGCGAATGCTGCCCACCGGCAGGCCGAGGAAGGCGCGCACGTGCAGAGCGAACTCTGACAGATCCTGAGAAATTAGCGTTACCATCCCGGTATCGTGCGGGCGGGGGGACACTTCGCTGAAAATGACCTCGTCGCCGCAAATAAACAGCTCCACGCCAAACAGGCCGTACCCGCCGAGGGCCAGCACTACCTCGCGGGCGATCTCGCCGGCCCGCTGCAGCGCGAGCGGGCTCATCTGCTGCGGCTGCCACGATTCGCGGTAGTCGCCGTCCTCCTGACGGTGGCCGATGGGCGCGCAGAAGTGAACGCCGTCTGAGGCGCTGACGGTGAGCAGGGTTATCTCAACGTCAAACGTCACCAGCCCTTCGACAATCACTTTTCCGGCCCCGGCGCGGCCGCCCTGCTGGGCATACTGCCAGGCGGTGCTGAGCTGGTCGGCGCTGCGGATCAGGCTCTGGCCCTTGCCTGATGAACTCATCACCGGCTTGACGATGCAGGGCAGGCCAATGTCGCTGACGGCGGCGCGAAAATCTTCTTCGCTGTCGGCAAAGCGGTAGGGGGAAGTGGGCAGCCCGAGCGTTTCGGCAGCCAGGCGGCGGATGCCCTCCCGGTTCATGGTCAACTTTGCGGCGCTGGCAGTAGGAACGACTTTTTGCCCGGCCTGCTCCAGCGCCACCAGCGTGTCGGTGGCGATAGCTTCAATCTCCGGCACGATGTAGTCCGGCTTTTCCCGGTGCACCAGCGCTTCCAGCGCTGCGCCATCCAGCATATTGATAACGTAGCTGCGGTGCGCCACGTGCATCGCCGGCGCGTCGGCGTAGCGATCGACGGCAATAACCTCAACCCCCAGACGCTGGCACTCGATGGCCACCTCTTTACCCAGCTCGCCGGACCCCAGCAGCATTACTTTTGTCGCCGCCGGACGCAGCGCGGTACCCAGAATTGTCATAAGCCGATCCCCGTAAAAAATTCGGCCGTAGTATATACGAAAACGTTTGCGTGTGTCTTCTCGCGGATAGTGAAGCATCCCGGGCTCGCTAACCTTCAGTCGGTAAATATGCAGATAGCCTGTACCTCACGCGCTGCGGGGCCATAAAAGCAGGCGGCTCAGCCAAGTGCGCACATCTTTTGCTTGCAACTTTCTCAACATTTGCCACCCTGAAAGCAACTTAAGCAGCAGAAGAACAGCCTAATGCCACCTAAAGCACCTCAGCATCCGCACACCATGACGATCAACGGCGACACTCGCATCGACAACTATTACTGGCTGCGGGACGATACCCGCGCGCGGCCGGAAGTCATCGATTACCTGCGCCAGGAAAACGACTACTGCCGGGAGAGGTTGATGCCGCAGCAGGCGCTACAGGCGGAGGTGCTGAAAGAAATTATCGCCCGCATCCCCGAGCGTGAGGTGTCTGCTCCTTACGTCATCAACGGCTATCGCTATCGCCAGGTGTACGAGCCGCAGTGCGAATATGCCCTGCACCAGCGCCAGCCCGCCGACAGGATGGAGACCGACCCCTGGGAGCTGCTGATAGACGGTAACGCGCGGGCGGCGGACAGCGAGTTTTATTCTCTGGGCGGCCTGAGCATCTCCCCGGATAACCGTATGATGGCGGTGGCAGAAGATTTTCTCTCCCGCCGGCAGTACGCGCTGCGCCTCAAAAATCTGGCGGACGACAGCTGGTATCCCGAGGTACTGGAAAATATCTCCCCCGGCAGCGTCTGGACCAATGATTCCTCCGCGTTTTACTACGTGCGTAAAGAGCCGACCACGCTGCTGCCTTACCAGGTCTGGCGCCACCGCCCCGGTACGCCGGAGTCAGACGACCAGCTGGTGTATGAAGAGCAAGACGACACCTTTTATGTCGGCCTGCACAAAACCAGCTCAAGGCGCTACATCGTGATTCATCTCTCCAGCGCCACCAGCAGCGAGATGCTTTTGCTGGACGCGGAAGATCCGCAGGCCGAGCCGCGCTGCTTTCTGGCGCGGCAAAAAGACCGGGAGTACAACCTCGATCACTTTAAGCAGCACTTCTATATACGCTCGAACCGCGACGGTAAAAATTTTGGCCTCTACCGCACTGCGCTGCCCGGCGAAGCGGCCTGGGAGACGCTTATCCCCGCGCGCGGCGAGGTGATGCTGGAGGATTTCTCACTGTTTACCGACTGGCTGGTGGTGCAGGAGCGCGAGAACGGCCTGACCCGCCTGCGGCAGATACATCACCGCACCCGCGAAGCGCGGGATATCACGTTTGACGATCCGACCTACGTCACCTGGATTGCCTGGAATCCGGAAGCGGAAACCCGCCGGCTGCGCTACGGATACTCGTCCATGACCACGCCGGATACGCTGTTCGAGCTGGATATGGACACCGGCGAGCGGGTGGTGCTCAAGCAGCAGGAGGTAAAAGGCTTCGACGCGGCGCTGTATAAAAGCGAGCGCCTGTGGGTTACCGCCCGGGACGGCGTGCAGGTGCCGGTAAGTCTGGTGTACCGCCGGGACAGCTTTCACCGCGGAGAGAACCCGCTGCTGGTATATGGCTACGGTTCCTACGGCTCCAGCATTGATGCCGATTTTAGCGCCAGCCGACTGAGCCTGCTCGATCGCGGCTTTGTCTATGCCATTGCCCACGTGCGCGGCGGCGGCGAGCTGGGGCAGCAGTGGTATGAAGACGGCAAATTTCTGCTTAAAAAAAATACCTTTAACGACTATCTCGACGTGTGCGACGTGCTGCTGGCGCAGGGCTACGGCAGCCCGGCGCGCTGCTACGGTATGGGCGGCAGCGCAGGAGGATTGCTGATGGGTGCCGCAATTAACGCGCGCCCTGAGCTGTTTCACGGCGTGGTGGCGCAGGTGCCGTTTGTTGACGTGCTGACCACCATGCTCGATGAATCTATCCCCCTGACCACCGGCGAGTTCGAGGAGTGGGGCAATCCTCAGGATCCCGAGTATTACCGCTATATAAAAAGCTACAGCCCCTATGACAACGTCACTGCCGGACGCTACCCGCATCTGCTGGTCACCACCGGGCTGCATGATTCCCAGGTTCAGTACTGGGAGCCGGCCAAGTGGGTGGCGAAGCTGCGGGAGCTGAAAACGGACGATAGCCTGCTGCTGCTCTGTACCGACATGGATGCAGGTCACGGCGGCAAGTCCGGGCGTTTTAAGGGATATGAAGATGTGGCGATGGAGTGCAGCTTTCTGATCGCGCTGGCCCGGGGGATCCTGCCGGGCCAGACGCGCGCGCCAGACGCTACTCCCCAAGCCAGTGGCGCAGAGTGAGGCGCAGTTCCGGGCTCATGCTGGTGAGATTGTTATTAAGCCAGCGCAGGTAGCCCGGATCTTTCTGGGCTACTTCTTCTACCGACTTGCCGCGATATTTACCGAAGCTGAAGGTGGTAATCAGCCCGGGACGGCCGGTGATGTCGAGCATCTGCTCCGGCGTCCAGCCGGACTCCCGAATAATGTCCAGCAGCAGCGCGGCGGTAATATAGCAGTCGTACAGCGCCCTGTGCTGGTGGAGCCCGGCGGGCGTTTCGACGCTGAGCCGGCGGGATTTGTAGAGCGCCATATTGCTGTATTTGATCCCCGGCCACAGGCGGCGGGCGAGCTTCATGGTGCAGATCCACTCGCCGTGCATCTCCGGAAGCACCCGACGATCGAAGCTGGCGTTGTGCGCGACGTACCAGCGGCTTCCCTGATAGTGGGGCACCACCTCTTCAATCCACGGCTGATTGGCCACCATCTCTTCAGTAATGCGGTGGATGGTCATTGCCTGGTGCGAGATAGGCCGGTCCGGGCGGACCAGGTGACTCATTGGATTAGTAATAGTACCGTCGACGATATCCACGGAGGCGATTTCGACGATGCCTCCCTGAAGACCGCAGGTTTCGGTATCGATAACGCGTAGCATGGCGCTCTCCCGGCCAAAAGGAGCAGGTTAGGCGCCGCAGGCTATTTCGTCAATGGGCGCCGGACAGGCGCTGAGGGGGATCAGGTCACCCTGCCAGCCGCTGGCGCTCTGGCGGCCAACCAGCAGCAGCTCGCCGGCGTCGGCCCGTACGATCAGCCGCCCGTTTTCATCCCACAGGGCGCTGCCCCCCGCGTAGTTAGACTTCAGCACGGCGATCGCGTATTTGTGCGCCACGCGCTGCAGCTTCTGCACGGACTGCTGCTGCTGACAGCCGCAGGTGCAGGTACCTATGCCGAGGAGGGACGCCTGCTCCGGCAGCTCGCTCGGGTCGTCGGGGGTTGGAAAGTGCTGGGTGCACCCGGACTGCGGGTTGAGACAGGCGCTTTGTCCCGGGTAGAAGGCGGTTGCCGTTTCCGCGTCAGGTGAAAAAATGGCGACCCCGGGCTGGCGCACGCCGCCCGCGTCTACCGGTACGCCGGCGATAATCGCCATGCCGTAACGGCGCGCGGCCCGTGCCAGAGGCTGGAGTAGTGACCTGTCCGGCGAGGGAGGCAGCGCGTCGGTGCAGGCTCCGGTGAGCGATAATTCGGGGAACAGCAGGGCGTCGCAGTGCTGAGAAGCCGCCGCCCGCACGAAACGCAGGTGGTTGGCGATTTTTTCAGCAAGGGTCTGGCCGCAGTCCTCATACTGCGCTGCGGCAATGGTCCATTCACGCATCGTGGCTTCCTTTCACTTAGTTACTTAGGACTATTCTTGGATATTAGCAGGCTACGCGTAAGGAAGTGTAACAATCAGTAATAATTATTTCTGCCGAGGTTCGTACGGCAGTCGTGACAGATTAACGGAGGCCAGCCGGTGGGCGATAAGACGCTCGCGAAACCAGTCGCGCAGGTGGGCGGGCTGCTCGCGCTCGACGACTTCAGCCACAATCGGCATGTTATAGCGCTCTTTAAAGGCGACGCCGGCGGCGGCCAGATCGACGTTGATTTTGTCCATTTCCTGCTGGGGAAGGCGGGCCAGGTTGGTTTCCATTAGATACTCCTCTGTTTCTGCGCCAGACGTTACTGAGAGCGGGCGGAAATAGCAAGCCCGGGCGGCGAATCTCGACGCCAGCAGTATACAGCGTTATTCTCTCTGGCAGATAAACACCTACAAGGAATGGACAACATGAAACCTGCAGCTCGCCGCATCCTGCACGCCGGAATTTTTCTCGTCTCTTTAACCGCCGCCGCGGGCGCTTTTGCCCACGCGCATCTTAAACAGCAGCAGCCCGCCGAGAACGCGGAAGTTAGCGTATCGCCGCAGCAGCTGACGCTGGGCTTCTCCGAAGGGGTTGAGGATAAGTTCAGCGGCGTCACGCTGACCGGGCCTAACGGCTCTGCCGTTGCTACCGGCGAGGCCAAACGCAGCCCGGACAACATCACTCAGCTGATCGTGCCGGTCAAGCAGGCGCTGGATGCGGGAACCTATACGGTCAGCTGGCACGTCGTGTCGGTGGACGGCCACAAAACCAAAGGGCAGTACCGCTTCAGCGTAAAATAATCGTGCTTGCTTCACTGTACGTCGGACTGAGGCTGCTCCATTTTGCAGCGCTAATGGCGGCTTTCGGCTATGCGCTGTTTGGCGCCTGGTGGGCGCCACGTCCGCTGCGCCGGCTGCTGTCTTTACGTTTTGACAATCTTCTGCGCGGCGCGCTGCTGACCAGCGCTGCCACCGCCACGCTGATGCTGATGGTGCAGGGCGGACAGATGGGGAACGGCTGGGCGGATGTCGCGAACCCGGATATCTGGCTCGCGGTGTGCCAAACCCGCTTCGGCAGTGTCTGGATCTGGCAGATTATTCTGGCGTGGATCGCTGTTGCAGCAGTCTGCATTAAGCCGCCGCGCTTTGCGCCGCTGCTGCTGATGCTCTGCATCGGCCAGCTGATCCTGCTGGCGAGCGTCGGGCACGCCGCGATGCATGATGGGCTCACCGGCGTTGTGCAGCGCCTCAATCACACCGTACATCTGATCTGCGCGGGCGCGTGGCTCGGCGGGCTGGTGCCGTTCCTTTACTGCCTGCGGCTGGCCCGCGGGCGCTGGCAGCAGGCGGCAG
>NZ_CAJYMB010000019.1 GCF_913775985.1 uncultured Pluralibacter sp.
TGCGAATTCTGGCTATTGATACCGCCACGGAGGCCTGTTCTGCGGCCCTGTGGAATGACGGTGCCGTCTCGGCTCACTTCGAGCTATGTCCCCGCGAACACACCCAGCGCATCCTGCCGATGGTGCAGGATATTCTCACCGCCGGCGATGTCCGCCTCACCGATCTCGACGCGCTGGCGTTCGGCCGCGGGCCGGGCAGCTTTACCGGCGTACGTATCGGTATCGGCATCGCGCAGGGCCTGGCGCTCGGGGCGGGCCTGCCGATGATCGGCGTCTCTACCCTGATGACCATGGCGCAGGGCGCGTGGCGGAAAACCGGCGCAACCCGCGTGCTGGCCGCTATCGACGCGCGAATGGGGGAGGTCTACTGGGCCGAATACCAGCGCGACGCGTCAGGTATCTGGCACGGCGAAGAGACCGAGGCGGTACTGAAACCGGAAGCCGTTAATGCCCGGTTGAAGCAGCTGGATGGCCAGTGGGCTACTGTAGGCACAGGCTGGCAGGCCTGGCCGGACATGGCCCTTAATACGCCGGTGGAGCTGCTGGACGGTGAGGTAACTTTACCGGCGGCCGAAGATATGCTTCCTGCGGCTTGCCAGCTGCTGGCGCAAGGTAAAACGGTAGCGGTAGAACACGCCGAGCCAATTTATTTGCGCAATGAAGTGGCGTGGAAGAAACTTCCGGGCCGGGAATGAATCTCACTGTTATAACATTGAGAGTCTAAGGAGCCGCTATGGCGAGTCGTACAAAGGTAGTGAATGGATTACTGGTGGGGCTGGCGATTGCTGTATTAAGCGGATGTGCCTCGGTTCCCGAATCAATCCGGGGCACCAGCGCAACGCCGCAGCAGGATCTGGTGCGGGTAATGGCGGCACCGGAGCTGTATGTCGGGCAGGAAGCGCGTTTTGGCGGTAAGGTTATCAGCGTCAACAACCAGCCCGGCAAAACCCGGCTGGAGATAGCTACCGTGCCGCTGGACGACGTGGCGCGCCCCGCGCTTTCGACGCCGTCTCTCGGACGCATTTACGCCGATGTTAACGGCTTCCTCGATCCGGTGGATTACCGCAACCAGCTGGTGACGGTTGTCGGGCCCATTACCGGCACTGAGAAAGGCAAAATCGGCAGCACCGAATATAACTACATGGTGATGCAGGTTATTGGCTACAAGCGCTGGCGCGTGGTGCAGCAGGTGATGAATACGCCGGGCTACATGGATCCCTTCTGGGGGATGGGCCCGTATCCGTGGCACCGCGGCTGGGGCTATGGCGGATGGGGCTACGGCGGCTGGTACGATCCGGGCCCGTCGCGGGTAGAGTCGATTGTGACAGAGTAAACTGTTAAACGTGATTTAAGAAACAGCGGCGCGTCCGCTGTTTCTTTTTTGTCGGAATATGGAACCGACTGATAAGAAAAATAAATAGTGACGCGCTTCTCAGCCTTAAATTCGTTTAATTAATAAACTGGTAGGATAAGTTAATATAGTGTTAACAACTTGTTTATTAGCGGGGCTGTGATGACGACGAATTCTCATTTCAGAGGTGATGTTTTGCAAAAGGTTTGGCTTAACCGCTATCCCGCCGATGTCCCGGCGGAAATCGATCCCGACCGTTATCAATCCCTGGTAGATCTGTTTGAGCAGGCCGCCAGCCGCTTTGCCGACCGGCCCGCGTTCGTCAACATGGGCGAGACCATGACTTTCCGCAAGCTCGAAGAGCGCAGCCGCGCCTTCGCGGCCTACCTGCAAAACGGCCTCGGCCTGCAAAAGGGCGATCGCGTGGCCCTGATGATGCCCAACCTGCTGCAGTATCCGGTGGCGCTGTTCGGGGTTTTGCGCGCCGGCATGACGGTAGTGAATGTTAACCCGCTGTATACGCCCCGCGAGCTTGAGCATCAGCTCAACGACAGCGGTGCCAGCGCCATCGTGATTGTTTCCAACTTCGCGCACACCCTGGAAAAAGTGGTGGCGAAAACCCAGGTCCGCCACGTTATTTTGACCCGCATGGGCGATCAGCTCTCGTCCACGAAGGGCACGCTGGTGAACTTTGTGGTGAAATACATTAAGAGGCTGGTGCCAAAATACCATCTGCCGGACGCCATCTCATTTCGCCGCGCGCTGCATGAAGGCTACCGCCTGCAGTACGTCAGGCCTGAAGTCGCAAGAGAAGATCTCGCTTTCCTGCAGTATACCGGCGGAACCACCGGCGTTGCCAAAGGCGCGATGCTGACCCACCGCAACATGCTCGCCAACCTGGCTCAGGTGCACGCCACTTACGGCGCGCTGTTTATTCCGGGCAAAGAGGTGGTGATCACCGCGCTGCCGCTGTACCACATATTTGCTCTCACCATGAACTGCCTGCTGTTTATTGAAATCGGCGGCCAGAACGTGCTGATCACCAACCCGCGCGATATTCCCGGCCTGGTAAAAGAGATGGGGAAATATGCCTTCACCGCCATTACCGGCGTCAACACGCTGTTTAACGCGCTGCTAAATAACAAAGAGTTTTCCCAGCTCGACTTCTCCTCTCTGCGCCTGGCGGCCGGCGGCGGGATGCCGGTGCAGCACGCAGTAGCCGAGCGCTGGGTTAAGCTTACGGGCCGCTACCTGCTGGAAGGCTACGGCCTGACCGAGTGCGCGCCGCTGGTGAGCGTTAACCCGCTGGATATCGACAGCCACACCGGCAGTATCGGCCTCCCGGTGCCGTCCACCGAAGTGAAGATGGTGGACGATGACGATAACGAAGTGCCCTTCGGCGAGCCGGGCGAGCTGTGCGTGCGCGGCCCGCAGGTGATGCTTGGCTACTGGCAGCGCCCGGACGCCACCGATGAAATCCTCAAAGACGGCTGGCTGCACACCGGCGATATCGCGGTGATGGACGAAGAGGGCTTTATGCGCATCGTCGATCGCAAAAAAGATATGATTCTGGTCTCCGGCTTCAACGTCTACCCCAATGAAATTGAGGACGTGGTGATGCAGCATCCCGGCGTTCTTGAGGTTGCCGCCGTCGGCGTCCCTGCCGAGAGCAGCGGCGAGGCGGTGAAAATCTTCGTGGTGAAAAAAGATCCGTCCCTGACCGAAGAGGCGCTGGTCACCTTCAGCCGCCGCCAGCTCACCGGCTACAAGGTGCCGAAGCTGGTTGAGTTCCGCGACGAGCTGCCGAAATCCAACGTCGGCAAGATTTTACGGCGAGAACTGCGTGACGAAGCGCGCGCTAAAGTAGACAATAAAGGCTGACGCTACGCTAAAAGCCGCCAACAACGCCGGGTGAACCGGCGTTTTTTATGGGCGCAAACGACAGAGAAAGCAGATTGAATTATCAGATGATTATTGACGACGCGGCCCTGAAAGCCGCCTGCGACGCCGCGGGCCGCGTTTCCGCTATCGCGCTGGACACCGAGTTCGTCCGCACCCGCACCTACTACCCGCAGCTGGGCCTGATTCAGATGTTCGACGGCGAACATGTTGTGCTGATTGATCCGCTGACCATCAACGACTGGTCGCCAATGCGCGATCTGCTGGTGAATAAAGAGGTCACTAAATACCTGCACGCCGGCAGCGAAGATCTGGAAGTGTTTCTCAATACGTTCGGGGTCATGCCGGATCCGCTGGTGGATACCCAGATCCTCGCCGCCTTCTGCGGCCGCCCGATGTCGTGGGGCTTTGCGGCGATGGTTGAAGAATACACCGGCATCGCCCTCGACAAGAGTGAATCCCGCACCGACTGGCTGGCGCGCCCGCTGACCCAGCGCCAGTGCGACTACGCGGCGGCGGACGTCTGGTATCTGCTGCCCATCGCCCACAAGCTGCTGGCGGAAGCCGACGGCAGCGGCTGGCTTCCGGCTGCGCTCGACGAGTGTAATCTGATGAAGCAGCGCCGCCAGGAAGTTACCGATCCGGCCGAGGCCTGGCGCGACATTACCAACGCCTGGCAGCTGCGCACCCGCCAGCTGGCCTGCCTGCAGCTGCTGGCGGACTGGCGGCTGCGCAAGGCGCGCGAGCGTGATATGGCCGTGAACTTTGTGGTGCGTGAAGAGCACCTGTGGAGCGTGGCGCGCTACATGCCGGGCAGCCTTGGCGAGCTGGACGGCCTCGGTCTGTCGGGCAGCGAAATACGCTTTCACGGCAGCACCCTGCTGGGCCTGGTAGAAAAAGCCAAAGCGCTGCCGGACGATGCGCTGCCCGCGCCGCTGCTCAATCTGATGGATATGCCGGGCTATCGTAAGGTGTTCAAAGACATTAAGGCGCTGGTGCAGGAGATCAGCACCGAGCAGGGCGTCAGCGCCGAGCTGCTGGCTTCCCGCAGGCAGATTAACCAGCTGCTGAACGCCCACTGGCAGCTCAAGCCGCAGGCCACGCAGCCGGAACTGATTTCAGGCTGGCGCGGCAAGATCATGGCCGACAGGCTTGCGGCGCTGCTGGCAAACTATCCGCGCTGAATGTGGGTTGTTTGAGGCAATAAAAAACCCTGGCGCGCCAGGGTTTTTTTATCTCACTTCGTCTCTTCCGCTTCCGGAAGCGTGACGTTGAGTTCAAGAATCGAGATGTCGCCATCCCGTTGCTCAAGCTGGACGCTTACCATCTCCGGGTCAATCTGCACATATTTACAGATGACGTCCAGAATGTCTTTGCGCAGCTGCGGCAGATAGTGCGGCTCCGCGTCGCTGCGGCGGCGTTCCGCGACAATAATCTGTAAGCGTTCTTTCGCGATGTTGGCTGTGCTTTTTTTTCGTGAGAGAAAAAAGTCGAGTAAGGCCATAACTTATCCTCCGAACAGGCGTTTGAGGAATCCTTTCTTCTCTTCTTCAATGAAGCGGAAAGGGCGTTCTTCTCCCAGCAGGCGATCAACAGTGTCGGCGTAAGCCTTGCCGGCATCGGCGTCGGCGTCAAGAATGACGGGTTCGCCCTGGTTTGATGCGCGCAGTACCGACTGATCTTCCGGGATCACGCCAACCAGCTTGATGCGCAGGATCTCCAGCACATCTTCCATGCTGAGCATGTCGCCTCTGCTTACACGGCCCGGGTTGTAGCGGGTCAGCAGCAGGTGTTCCTTAATCGGCTCCTGGCCATTTTCAGCGCGGCGGGATTTAGACGCCAGAATGCCGAGAATGCGGTCAGAGTCGCGCACGGAAGAGACTTCCGGGTTAGTGGTAATAATCGCTTCATCGGCGAAATAGAGCGCCATCAGCGCGCCGGTTTCAATGCCCGCCGGCGAGTCGCAGACGATGAAGTCAAACTCCATCTTTTTCAGCTCTTCGAGCACTTTTTCCACGCCGTCGCGGGTCAGCGCATCTTTATCGCGCGTCTGAGAGGCCGGGAGAATATAGAGATTGTCGGTACGCTTATCTTTAATCAGCGCCTGGTTCAGCGTGGCGTCACCCTGGATAACGTTCACGAAGTCGTAAACCACCCGGCGCTCGCAGCCCATAATCAGGTCCAGATTCCGTAGACCAATATCAAAGTCGATGACGACTGTCTTTTTTCCCTTCTGGGCCAAACCAGTAGCGATGGCCGCGCTGGAGGTGGTCTTGCCTACGCCTCCTTTACCCGAAGTCACAACAATAATGCGTGCCATAGAAATTCCTTGTTAAAAAGGGATCAGTTTAACGGTTCAATTGTCAAAGCAGCGTCGCTAAGACGCAGGCGCACTGCTTTGCCATAATAGTCGGCCGGAATGTTATCGCTCAGCCAGTATGCCCCTGCGATGGAGACCAGCTCCGCCGTAAGGTGGGTACAGAAAATTTGTGCTTCTTTATCGCCGCTGGCACCCGCCAGCGCGCGGCCTCGCATCATGCCGTAAACGTGAATATTGCCATCGGCAATAAGCTCTGCGCCAGCGCTGACGTGGCTGGTTACAATCAAATCACAGTTTGGGGCATAAATGCGCTGTCCGGAACGAACGGGGGTGTCGATCAATCGTGTTTTTGTGACCGGTGTAACAGTTGGCTCAGGCTCGGGTGTCGAAACGGGGGCGGGGGCAGGACGGACAACTTTTTCTTTCCCTTCAGTGAGTAAGGGTATTCCTGCCCGGTCGATTTCAGTTTTAAGCGCCGGGTCCTTGCAGCCGCTGACGCCCATAATGCGCAATCCGGTGGCGGCAATGGCCTGCTGAAGCGGAGACCACTGCGTGACGCCTGCCAGACTGCTGATATTCACTACCACCGGCGCGTGACGTAAAAAAGCCGGAGCCTCGGCGATTTTGTCTTCCAGCGCCTGACGAACAACGTCGGGATTTGCTTCATGCAAATGAACCACGGATAAGGTAAAGCTACTGCCTTTAAGTTCGATGGGCGTGTTTGACATCCTGGCCTTACTCAATTTCAATTTACCGACCGCGCCGCTGCGGCGATATTCCGAAGACTACCGGGCATGTTATAGTCCCTGATATACAGAGGCAAGTAACCACCGTCCAATTAAGAGTAAAAGTAATGTTTTGTGCAATTTATCGCAGTAGCCAGCGTGATCAGACCTATTTATACGTCGAAAAAAAAGACGATTTTTCCCGCGTGCCGGAAGAATTGCTGAAAAGCTTCGGCCGACCGCAGTTTTCTATGCTGCTGCCGCTGGACGGGCGTAAAACACTGGCCAATGCCGATCTGGATAAAGTGAAAGCCGCGCTGGTCGAGCAGGGCTATTATTTACAGCTTCCGCCCCCGCCTGAAAATTTATTAAAGCAGCATCTTCAGAGAAGCGGAAAACAATAACGCAACGGAGGGATGTGACATGTATCAGCATCATAACTGGCAGGGTGCGCTTCTGGATTACCCTGTGAATAAAGTGGTTTGCGTCGGCAGCAACTACGCAAAGCACATTCAGGAGATGGGCAGCGCCACGCCGGAAGAGCCGGTGCTGTTTATTAAGCCGGAAACCGCGCTGTGCGATTTGCGCCAGCCGCTGGCCCTGCCGGAAGGGCTGGGCTCGGTCCACCACGAGGTTGAGCTGGCGGTGCTGATTGGCGCAACCCTGCGCCAGGCTACCGAGGAGCACGTGCGCAAAGCGATTGTCGGCTACGGCGTGGCGCTGGATTTAACCCTGCGCGACGTACAGGCCCAGCTTAAAAAAGCGGGCCGCCCGTGGGAGAAGGCGAAAGGTTTCGATAACGCCTGTCCGATCTCCGGCTTTATTCCCGCCGCCGAATTTGATGACGATCCGCAGAACACCCTCCTGAGCCTGAAAATCAACGGCGAAGTGCGCCAGCAGGGCAGTACCGCGGACATGATCCATAAAATCGTACCGCTGATTGCCTACATGAGCCGCTTCTTCACGCTGAAGAGCGGTGATGTGATCCTCACCGGCACGCCGGAAGGTGTGGGGCCGCTGCACGGCGGTGACGAGCTGGAAGTGGGATTTAGCCGCTACGCGCTCTCCACCCGGGTGCTGTAATCCGCGTTTGCCGCCCCGATCGGGCGGCAAAACTTGCATCCGCGTGCCAGACTGGTTATAAGGTGCCCCTTATTTTACGGCGGATGAATCCATGACCACAGCACCCTTCTGGCAAACCAAATCTCTTGAACAAATGACCGACGCCGAGTGGGAGTCCCTGTGCGACGGCTGCGGCCAGTGCTGCCTGAATAAGCTGATGGATGAAGACAGCGATGAAATCTACTTCACCAACGTTGCCTGTAAGCAGCTGAACATCAAAACCTGCCAGTGCCGCAACTACGAGCGCCGCTTTGAGTTCGAGCCGGACTGTATCAAGCTGACTCGCGATAACCTGCCGACTTTTGACTGGCTGCCGCCGACCTGCGCCTATCGCCTGATTGCCGAAGGCCAGCCGCTGCCCGCGTGGCATCCGCTGCTGACCGGCTCTAAAGCAGCAATGCACGGCGAGCGCATCTCCGTGCGCCACATTGCGGTGAAAGAGTCCGACGTGGTTGACTGGGAAGATCACATCATTAATCACCCGCACCGCTAAAAAAACCGGGAGCGCGTGTTAACGCACTCCCGGCCTGAGAGATAACCTGCAATCGAACAGCGCTGCTACTCAGTGGTTTCCTCTGCCACGCGTACGCCCACCTTGCGCACGGCATTATCCTCTTTTTCCGCCACCGTCCAGACCATGCCGGCAAACTCAACCTGATCGCCTACTACCGGGGCCGCGCCCAGCAGATGCTGGATGATTTCGCCCAGTGACTGGCTGATATCAAGATTATCCCCGACGCTGTCCAGTCCGTAAATGGTGGCCACGTCGGAGAACTTCGCGCCGCCTTCCAGAATAAAGTCACCGAAGAAGCGCTGATCCAGCGCCACCGGCGGCGACTGGCTGAACAGCTTGCCGAGCATCGGCAAGTCGCGCTCGCGGCCAATTACGCACAGGATGTCGCCCTCGCGCAGCCGGGTGCTGCCGGACGGATGCAGCAGCACGTTATCGCGAAACAGCGCTGCAATGCGGGTATCGCGCGGCAGGTGCAGATCGCGCAGCGCCGCGCCCACGCACCACTTCTCGGCGCTGAGCTGATAGATAAACTGCTCCCACGGATTCTCCGGGTGAATATCCAGCCCGACGCGGGATATCGGCCAGCCTACCGGCGGCACCACCACTTTGGCCTTTTTCGCGGCCCAGGAGAGGGACGTGCCCTGCAGCAGCAGCGAAACCAGCACCACGAAGAACGCCACGTTGAAGAACAGCCGGGCATGCTCCAGCCCGGCCATCATCGGAAAGACCGCCAGAATAATCGGCACCGCGCCCCGCAGGCCGACCCAGCTAATAAATACCCGTTCGCGAAAGTTAAACCCTTTAAACGGCAGCAGCCCGGCGAAGACCGACAGCGGGCGGGCGACAAAAATCATCCACGCCGACAGCAGCAGGGCAGGAATAGCGATAGTGAGCAGATCCGACGGGGTCACCAGCAGGCC
>NZ_CAJYMB010000020.1 GCF_913775985.1 uncultured Pluralibacter sp.
GGTAGCAGAAATAACCTGGGCGTATTTAGGCGAGCTGTCGAATACGTTAAGACTTGCCACGGCGGCAACGCCCAGCGCGGCGGCGACACCAATACCAATACCCGCCAACATAGATTTATTCACGGGACTTCCTCCTCTTGTTGCTGTTGGTAACAATTTTGCAACTGGAGGGGTTGACCTGCAAATCAGACAGAGGATGAAAAATGCGGAAACAACGCGAGAACAAACCTATTCAGAGAAATCTGAGCAATTAGAGCCAGTTAGAGACGCGGGGATAAACAAGACCCGGCGACTGCCGGGCCTTGACATGAATTAATGAAGCTTGAGGTGCGGGCGGATCACCCGGTTAATTCTGCCGACAATCATCATCAGGCCGGTTTTGAAGTAGCCGTGCAGCGCGATCTGGTGCATCCGGTACAGGGAGATATACATGACCCGCGCCATCCGCCCTTCCACCATCATCGAACCGCGCATAAGGTTGCCCATCAGATTACCTACGGTAGAGTAGTTGGAGAGCGAAACCAGCGAGCCGTAATCTTTGTAAACGTACGCTTTCAGCGGCTTGTCATTGTACTGCGCCAGAATATTTTTCAGCACGCAGCTTGCCATCTGGTGTGCCGCCTGGGCGCGGGGCGGTACGAAGCCACCTTCAGGGCGGGCGCAGGAAGCGCAGTCGCCGATGGCAAAGATATCCGGATCCCGCGTGGTTTGCAGCGTCGGCTCCACCACCAGCTGATTAATACGGTTGGTTTCCAGCCCGGCAATATCCTTAAGGAAGTCCGGCGCTTTAATGCCCGCTGCCCACACCATCAGATCGGCATTAATATGCTCCCCTTCCTGGGTGTTCAGGCCACTACTGTCGGCGCTGGTCACGCGAGTCTCGGTCATTACCCGCACGCCCAGCTTGCTCAGCTCCTCGTTAGCAGCGCTGGAAATGCGCGTCGGCAGCGCCGCCAGAATGCGATCGCTTGCTTCAACCAGCGTGACGTTAAGGGCCGAGTTGGTCAGCCCTTTCACGCCGTAGCTGTGCAGCTCTTTCACCGCATTGTGCAGTTCGGCAGACAGCTCAACGCCGGTCGCACCGCCGCCAACGATAGCGATATTAACCATGCCGTTCAGGCCAAGATTACCGGAATGTTTCAGGAACAGATTCAGCATCTCCTGATGGAAGCGCCGCGCCTGGCCCGGGCTGTCGAGGAAAATGCAGTGTTCTTTGACGCCCGGCGTATTGAAATCGTTGGAGGTGCTGCCAAGCGCCATGACCAGCGTGTCATAAGGCAGCTTGCGCTCCGGCACCAGCAGATCGCCCTTCTCATCGCGCAGCGCGTCCAGGGTGATGGTTTTGGCTTCGCGATTAAGATCGATAACCGAGCCCAGTTGGAACTGGAAATGGTGATTGCGGGCGTGCGCCAGGTAGCTCAGCGCGTCGACGCCCTCGTCGAGCGATCCGGCGGCCACTTCGTGAAGCAGCGGCTTCCACAGATGGCTGGGGTTGCGATCCACCAGCGTTATCTTCGCTTTTTTACCGCGTCCGAGTTTTTTGCCCAGCTGCGTGGCCAATTCCAGGCCACCGGCTCCCCCGCCTACAATCACAATTTTTTTCAATGGCGTAGTCAATTCGACCCCCTAAAAGTAGCAACTGATTGTTAATTAAAGGTTATAAAGATAACCCTTAGTTAACAACAGGTTACTGACATGAAACCATTCAGCGTTGAGAATAGCATGAGAGGTGCATTGGTCATACCAAAATTGATGTAAATCAATTTTACCGTAGAAAAGATGAGCGAGTGTAGCAGCAGAAACGTGAGTTTGCCGCTCCGGCAGCCAGACGCTGCCGGAGGAAAATTTTAACCGAGGGTTTTAAATGCCTTGAGGCGCTGTAAATGGGGCGAGATGCTTTTGAATTTATGCGACTGCGTTTCGTCCCAGATAATTTCATAGAAGGGATGCAGATGCTCGGCGGAGCGCCGGCTGTCCAGCGCCTCATCCTGGCGCGAGAGAATGACCAGACAGCGGTCGCGGTTCTTCTCCCGGAAGTTGCTCACGCATTTGGTGGCAATATCGGCGTACTCTTCCGGCCTGTCAATTTTGCCCTCCATGTTTTCATGGGGAAACAGGTTAGGGTTAAAAATCGCCTGGCGAATACCGCACAGAAAACCGATTCGCTCGGCCCAGTAGCCGCCGAGCCCGACGCCGCATATAAGCGGCCGTTCATCGGTAGTGGACTGCAGCAATTTATCCACTTCCTTAAGCAGGTGCTGCATATCGTGTTTCGGATGACGCGTGCTGTAGCTCATCAGGCGCACATCCGGATCGATGAACTGCAGCTGCAGAACTTTTTCGTGATTACCCGGACTGTTTGAGTCAAAACCGTGCAAATAAATAATCATCAGATCCTCACAATACTGACTGTTTCGACAGGGTGAATTAGTGCGTCGCTTTGTATTCCTGCCAGCGCTGGTGTAACGCCTCAAGCTCGGCGCTGGCACGCTGCCAGCGCGCTGAGTCCCGCAGCATCTGGCGAGTAAATGACCCCTGATGATACAATTTTGTAACACGCGCTGCTTTGATCGGCGACAGGTTATCCAGCACGCTCACTGCGCCCCCGCGGTTATTGCACACGAGGATCATGTCGCATCCGGCATCGAGCGAAGCCTGCCCGCGCTCGGCGTAGCTGCCCATAATTGCCGCACCTTCCATTGACAAATCATCCGAGAAAATCACCCCGTCGAATCCCAGCTCGCCGCGCAGCACGGTCTGCAGCCAGTAAGGCGAGCCGCTCGCCGGACGCGGATCCGCGTCGCTGTAGATAACGTGTGCGGGCATAATAGCGTCGAGCCGGTTTTCGCTTATCAGGCTGCTGAAGACCGACATATCTTTGGCGCGAATTTCAGTCTCGCTGCGGGGATCGCGCGGCGTCTCTTTATGCGAGTCGGCGGTCACCGCGCCGTGCCCGGGAAAGTGTTTTCCGGTGACTTTCATTCCGGCACCGCGCATGCCGTCAATAACGCGGCGCGCCATTGTCAGTGCAATGGTCGGATCGGCATGGTAGGAACGCTCGCCGATGGCCGCGCTGATGTGCCCGACGTCGAGAACCGGCGCGAAGCTGATATCAATGTCCATCGCAATCATTTCCGACGCCATCAGCCAGCCGGCCTCTTCCGCCAGGCGACCGCCCTCCTCCTGGCCGAGCAGCGCGGCAAACGACTGCGCTGCCGGCAGGCTGGTGAAGCCTTCACGAAAGCGCTGCACCCGTCCGCCCTCCTGATCCACCGCGATGACCAGATGATTTTTCGACGCGCTGCGGATCTGGCGCACCAGCTCGCGCAGCTGTTCAGGATCGTGGTAGTTGCGGGTAAACAAAATCAGGCCGCCCACCAGCGGATGGGCCAGAATCTCCCTCTCTTCGGCATCGAGTTCGTAGCCTTCAACATCCAACATAACCGGACCCACATAAACCTCACTTTTTCACATTTAGCTGGCGCCAGCTGTCATCAGCCAGCGCAATAAACTGTCGATCGCCGGTTTGCGCCCAGCGATACTCATACCATCCCGCCGCCAGCATCAGCATCCAGGGACGCCAGCGTCTGACATGCTTTGCCAGCAGCGCCGGGGAAATATTAGCCCGCACGGCGTACTCCCCGACCAGCGCCTGACGCTGCAGCTCGTGCGGCATCCAGACTCCCGCCAGCTCAAGGGCGATATCGCCGTCTCCGGCATACTCCCAGTCGATAAGGCGCAGCTCGCCGCCACCGACGATAATATTGCCCACGTGGACATCCATATGCAGCGGGGCCAGTCGTAAAGGACGCGGCTCGCCCTGCTTGCGCAGCCGCTTCAGGCGCCGCAGCCACTGCGGAAAGCGGCGTCCGGGATCGCAACGCTGCCAGTAGTGTTCAAGCAGCGGCAGCAGCGCAACGCGCCAGCCGAAGCGGCGCTGGCGGTGCAGGCGGACAAGCAGCCCGGCCAGATCTCTTACGGCGGGTAACGCGGATGCGGCCTCGCCCTGAAGATACTCAATTGCCATCCAGCCCGCAAAATACGCGATCGGCCGCGGCGCGAGATCCGCCGGCAGCGAGCGCAGCGCCCGGTACTGTCTGCGGAAGTAATATTCGGCGGCGGACGCGTCATGATGCTGGCGCAGGACCAGGCGCTTGTCCTGGGGCCCGATAATCACGCAGCTTGCGCCGCTCAGCCCCGCACAAGCAGGGAGAGCGGCAAGACGGTAGCATGGAAAATAGCGTGCGAGTACGGCTTCACGCGAAAGCCTACTGCTGGGAGACGGCACCTTTACCTGACCAGATAATTTCACCCGTCTGCACCAGCATCAGCTGCGACTGCAGCCCTGGCGCGTTGACGTTGCCGGTGGCGTTGGAATACAGCACGTACTGGGCACCCACGTTGCGGGCAAGGCCCATGGCTTTACTGCGCGAGCCGAGGCTATCCTGCGGGGAGAGGCCGAGCTGCTGCTTGGCAACCGCAACCTGCTGCGGCGAAACCAGCGTAAATTTACCGTTCCCCTGTAGCGCAGCGCTCAGCGCCGACGTCGCTTCGCCGGTATTCAGCGAGCCGTTGGTGCGGTTATTGACGCTGTCTACCAGCAAAATGCTTCCGGGGGTAATACCCTCTGCCTGAACCAGCTTGCCCATTAGCGGCTGCGCGGCTGCGTTCCAGTCATAGTGGCGCACCCGAGGTGTAGTGGGAGTGGTGCCTTTATTGCTCTCAATCGGCCCGGGCTGTTTCGGGATCTCGGGCACCGTCGGCACCGTAGTGACTGGCGGCTGCTGCGCGGCGGGTTTGCCTTGTTCAACAGGCGCGGGCTCTTCGCGTTTTGATACGCACCCTGCGAGAAACAATGCTAACGCGGTCATCAACGCATAGCGGCTCAGTTTGTTCATTGATATTACCCCTTACAGATAAAGATAAAGCCTGACTTTTTGCGCCCCGAGGCTGCTGGCGCTGCCGTACAGCGTCACGGCCGAATGGCCCGGGATTGTCAGCGTGCGCGTTTTTTCCAGCGGGTGCATTTCCAGCCCGCGAGAGTCGTACCAGTAAAAGCGGTAGTGCATAGTCACCGGCGCCGAACGTTCATTATAGAGGCGCGAGGAGGCGGTAGCCTGAATTTCAGACGATTGTATGGCGGGATTTTCTGCCGTGATCCCTGCGGCAAGAACGTTGGCCTCCATCACCAGCGACTGGCTGTCGCCTACCGGAATTTCCGGGTGCGAGCGGCACCCGGCCAGCAGCAGCGCAGCCGCTGCTGCGAACACA
>NZ_CAJYMB010000021.1 GCF_913775985.1 uncultured Pluralibacter sp.
TAACGCCGGTGAGGTGCGTATTCCGCTCTCGGTGTCATGGGGGATTTCGCCTTTCAAAGACGATCTGGATATCGCCATCCAGCAGGCGGATCTCGATATGTACCGGATGAAGCACCTTCTCCAGCAGGCAGCTGGAAAGTGATAGCCGCAGCTGCTTTTTTCGCGCGGAGTGGCGGTATAAAATGGCCCGCTTTATTTAAGACAGGACAGTGACATGACCAAATACGTGTTATCCCTTTTGCCCCTGCTGCTGGCAGGCTGTGCGGCTTCCCACGATGCGCCCCCGCCGCCGAAAATTGGCATGGCCAATCCGGCGTCCGAATATTGCCTGAAGAAGGGCGGAACGCTGGTACCGGTCTCTACTCCGCAGGGCGTGCGCTCAGACTGCAGGCTGCCCGGCGGCAGAACCGTCGACGAGTGGACGCTGTTTCGTGAGGATCACCCGCAGCCTAAATGAGGTAACTACAGCGCGCTCAACCAGGCGGCCAGCACCAGAGCATGGTTCTGGTCGCGATCTTTCGCGGCGTACAGCAGGGTGACGTTTTGGCCCTGCGCCAGCTTTGCGATGCGCAGACCCTCGGCGCGCTCTTTATCCAACTCGGCGCGATAAAGCTGGCTGAAGGTCGTAAAATCGATTATCTCAGCGTGGTATTGCTTTCGCAGATCGGAGGAAGGGGCGAGGGTTTTGCACCATTCGTCCATCACCAGCGCCTCTTTTTTAATACCCCGCGGCCAGAGCCGGTCCACCAGCAACCTGTATCCATCATTTTCACTTGCATCATCGTAGACGCGTTTACACTGGATCATTGTTTTGCTCCTCGTGAGCAAGCCAGTCGAGCAGCGCCGGAATCTCTTTATCAGAGAAGACGTTGATGCCGTGCTGGCGCAGCAGCGCCGCGGCAACCCCTTCGCCGGGCCGCAGCTGATTGCTAAAGCTGCCGTCGTAAATTTCCCGGCTGCCGCAGGTTGGGCTGCCGTCGGTCAGAAGGGCCGCGCTGCATCCATGTTTCCTGGCCGTCTCAAGGGCAAGCCACGCGGCCAGCACGTAGTGGGGCGTGGCATCGCAGCCGTTATTTTCAATAATGCGCGCGTGTCCGGCCAGCACTCCGCTACCGCTGCCGCCATCAATTTCAGCGGGCAGGCGAGGCGTGGGTAGCCCGGCAGCCAGTTCCGGGCAGTGAACTACCAGCCTGCCTGCCCGCTGCAGCGCGTCCAGCCTGGCCGCAATCTCCGCTTTCGCACTGCCGTTATAGCGCACCTTATAGCCCATCAGACAAGCGCTGATCAGGATTTTATTTCCCATAAATTCCAGCCGTTTCTTATTCAACAGAGTAATAATTCGCCGCGTCGCGGCAGTGCCAATTGCCATTATACGCCGATCCCGGTAATCTGAGGTCCCTTATGTTGCCTGAACCTTCTCTGCATAAGGACCTCCCAATGGAACACGCTACCGCCAAAAAAACGCTGCGCATCGCCCTCGTGGGTGATTACAATCCCGACGTAGTCGCTCATAAAGCCATTCCGCTTGCCATCGACGATGCCGCCGCCGTGCTTGAGCAGCCGGTACAGTACACGTGGCTGGCCACCCGGGATATCAACAGTGCCGAACCGCTGGCAGAGTTCGACGCCATCTGGACCGTGCCCGCAAGCCCCTACCAGAACACCGAAGGTGCGCTTATCGCCATCCGCTACGCCCGGGAAAGCGGCACGCCGTTTCTCGGCACCTGCGGTGGTTTTCAGCACGCGATGATTGAATACGCCCGCAATGTACTCGGCTGGCACGACGCGGCCCATGCCGAAACGGACGCCGAAGGGCGGATGGTCATTACAGCGCTTGCCTGCTCGCTGGTGGAGAAATCAGACGCCATTGAGCTGCGGCCAAATACGCTGATTGCGAAAGCCTACGGGAAGGAGAGCATTGAAGAGGGATACCACTGTAATTACGGTATTTCGCCGGAGTTTGCCGCCGCGCTGGAAGAGGGCGCGCTGAAAGTCACCGGCTGGGATGAAGAGGGTGAGGTGCGGGCTGTTGAGCTGACAACGCATCCGTTCTTTGTGGCAACCCTGTTTCAGCACGAGCGCAACGCCCTGGCCGGGCGGCCCGCGCCGCTGGTGCAGCTTTTCCTGCACGCCGCCGCCCGCTAGCCATTCGGCCCGGCAGCCGCCGGGCCTTTTCGATCAGTGGATTTCACGGCTGCGTCCGGCCAGCCCGCCGAACACTGCCATTATCAGCGATATCACCGCGACTGCGATAAGCGGGATCCCCCAGCTGCCGGTCGCATCGTGAATTTTCCCCATGACCGGCGGTCCGCAGGCTGCCAGCAGGTAGCCTACCGTTTGCGCCATCCCGGAAAGCGCTGCCGCCTGGTGGGCGCTGCCCGCGCGCAGTCCGATAAAAATCAGCCCGAGGATCATGGTGGCGCCGGCGCCGAAACCGAAGATCAGCGTCCACACCACCGCAAACTGCGGCAGCAGCCAGTAACCTGCGGCGCTGACGGCGCACATCAGCGCCACGCTAACCGCGATCCCGCGCTGGTCTTTAAGCTTGTGCAGTATCAGCGGAATCAGCAGGCCCGGTGCCGCCGTAGCCAGCTGCAGCAGGCCGTGCAGAGATCCCGCCTGGGCTTCGCTGTAGCCGTGGCTGATAAGAATAGCGGGCAACCAGCCGACCACCACGTAATACACCAGTGAGTTAATGCCGAGGAACAGCGTAACCTGCCAGGCCAGCGACGAGCGCCACAGCGCCCGGTTGCTGAGGTTGCCGGAACCGGTCATGGTGCCCGGGGCACGGTTGCGCAGCTGCGGCAGCCACAGGATCAGGGCCAGCAGCGGGAACGCCATCAGCGCCAGCAGCGCGCCGTGCCAGCCGAGGCCGCCCAGCGCCAGCGGAACTACCAGCGCTGAACCCAGCGCTGCAGCGCCGCCCATGGTCAGCGAGTAAGCGCCAGTAAGCTTCGCCACGTGGCCGGCAAAGTTGCGCTTGATCAGTCCCGGCAGCAGCACGTTGCCGAGTGCGATGCCGCATCCAATAACTGCGGTGCCGCTATACAGCAGCGCGGCGGAAGGCAGCGAGCGAACGGCAATCCCGGCGCAGATCAGCAGCATCGCCAGACCCAGGCTGCGCTCGATGCCGATGCGGCGAGCAATCCCGGCAGCCAGCGGAGAGACGAGGCCAAACGCCAGCAGCGGCAGGGTGGTGAGCAGTCCGGTCTGGGCCGTGGTAAGGCCATACTCGGCGCGAATATTGTCCAGCAGCGGCGCCGCGCCGGTAAAGCAGACCCGTAGCGTGGAGGCGATTAACAGGATCCCAATAACCAGCAGCACGTTCTGCTGGCGGGAGTCAGTTGTTGCAGTACTCATGTTTTTCTCGAATAAAAGCAGGTGGCACAGCATAGCGGTTTTTCACTGCCGATGAATCAAGGTAAAATGACAGATAATCGCTAAATTCGGACATTATGATGAAAGCATTCGTTCTTGACGGGTTCGAACCGGATCGGCAAGCGGACCCCGCGGTAGCCCTGCGCATTGAGGTGGCTCCCAATGAGCAATTTAT
>NZ_CAJYMB010000022.1 GCF_913775985.1 uncultured Pluralibacter sp.
GGTCTCCATCAATTCGATAAAGCGCAGCTGGATGGGGCGCGGCTTGATCCACGCCAGAAAGGTGTCGAGCTGGTGGTGGTTAACGTCGCGCATCAGCACGGTGTTGACCTTCACTTTGTCGAATCCGGCATCGAAGGCGGCGTCAATGCCGTCCATCACCTGGCGGAACTTATCCTGGCCGGTGATGGCGTGAAACTGGCGGGCGTCGAGGCTGTCGACGCTGACGTTAACGTTGGTCATGCCCGCATCCCGCCAGGCGCGCGCGTCCCGGGCCAGCCGGTAGCCGTTGGTGGTTACCGCAATCTGGCGAATGGTCGGGTTCTCACGCACCGCGGCGATGATGTCGGTGAAGTCGCGGCGCAGGGAGGGCTCGCCGCCGGTAAGACGCACTTTTTCGGTGCCCATCGCGGCGAACGCCCGGGTAACCCGGCGAACTTCATCGAGAGAGAGGAAACCGTTGTTGCTGACGGCACCCGGCCTGTAGCCGTCCGGCAGGCAGTAGGTGCAGCGAAAGTTGCAAACATCGGTAATCGACAAGCGCAGATAGTAAAACTTGCGCGCAAATGCGTCGGTAAGCTGTGTGGCCATATACACCTTTCCAAATACGGGAGGCACAGTCATTTCTTTCTGTACCCTGGTGACTCTCGTCACGGCCAGTGCGCCATATCCGCAGACACAGGTGCAAAGGCTAGAGTGTAGCTTCCGTTTTAATGAGAAGCGGGTTATGCCGATAGTAGCGGGTAATGACGTTTTTCGCCATTCCCAGCATTCGCTATATAAAACCATACATAGCGTCACGATCGTGCAATTTCGCTACAGAATACGCGAAACTCATCATTTTACTTTGACGTGCGTCATCCCGGCGCGGCGCGGGCGTCGTCATTTCCCGGCAGTTGGGCTAAGCTCTGGCTGTTCAGCTGATAAGGAATTGTATGCCCAACCGCACTTTTGCCGATCTTAACCGCGTTGTCGCACTCGGCGGCGGCCACGGACTGGGCCGGGTAATGTCCTCGCTCTCGGATCTCGGCCCCCGCTTGACCGGGATTGTTACCACCACCGATAACGGCGGCTCCACCGGCCGCATTCGCCGCTCGGAAGGCGGCATCGCCTGGGGCGATACCCGCAACTGCCTCAACCAGCTGATTGCCGAGCCGAGCGTCGCCTCGGCAATGTTTGAATACCGCTTTGGCGGCAACGGCGAGCTTTCCGGGCACAACCTCGGGAATTTGATGCTTAAGGCCCTCGATCACCTGAGCGTACGCCCGCTGGACGCGATTAACTTAATCAGAAATCTGCTCAATATCGACGCGGCGCTAATCCCAATGTCGGAGGTGCCGGTGGATCTGATGGCAATTGACGATGAAGGCCACGAAATTCACGGCGAAGTAAATATCGACGGCCTGACCCGGCCGCCGGAAACCCTGATGCTGATGCCGGCGGTGCCCGCCACCCGCGAAGGGGTGCAGGCTATCGAAGAAGCGGATCTTATTCTGATTGGCCCCGGCAGCTTCTACACCAGCCTGATGCCAATTCTGCTGCTGCCGGAGCTGACTCAGGCGCTGCGCGACACCGCCGCGCCGATGGTGTATATCGCCAATCTCGGCCGCGAACTGAGCCCCGCCGCCGCCGGCCTGACGCTGTGCGATAAGCTCGGAATTATGGAACACGCGATCGGCAAGCCGGTGATTGACGCCGCCATTGTCGGACCGAAGGAAGATATTGCCGGGCTGGAGGCGTGGCGCATCATTCAGACTCCGCTGGAGGCCGCCGACGTTCCCTATCGCCATGACCGCACGCTACTGCGCGCGGCGCTGGAGCGCGCCATCCGCATCCCGGACTAGCAAAAGCTTAAGGCCTTAAGGTTGTCTTAAAATTTCTGTGCCATGATAGCGCCATCTTCACTCTTCGGACGTCAGTTTCATGGTTCACTCCCGCCTGCCCCGCCCCGCGCTGGGGCGAATGACCTATCTGACCCTGTTCGCGCTGTATATTGCGCTGGGGCTGAATCTGCATTTTTATCGTCAGGCCTTCGCCCTGCTGCCGGTCAACTCCCTGCACAACGGGCTGGTGTTTGCCTCCCTGCCGCTGGTGGCGTTTTGCGTGATAAATATCATCTTGACCCTGGCGTCCTTCGTCTGGCTTGAGCGGCCGCTGATTACCGTCTTCGTGCTGGTGAGCGCCGCGGCGCAATATTTTATGACCAGCTTCGGGGTAGTGATCGATCGTTCGATGATCGACAACATCGTCGACACCACGCCGGCGGAGAGTTTTGCCCTGCTGTCAACGCGCATGGTAATAACCCTGCTGCTGAGCGGCCTGCTGGCGGTCATTATTGCTTGGTGGATCCGCTACCGGCAGCCGCGCACGCGCCTGCGCGGCGCGGCGTGGCGCGTGGTCAGCATCGTCGCCTCCGGGCTGGTTATTGTCCTGGTGGCGATGCTGTTCTACAAAGATTACGCCTCGCTGTTTCGCAACAATAAAGAGCTGGTGAAATCCCTCAACCCGTCCAACAGCATCGTGGCGGTTAACTCCTGGTACAAGCATAACCGCCTCAGCAACCTGCCGCTGGTGCACATCGGCGAAGACGCCACGCAGCGCGCGCAGATGAAAGACGGCCCGCGCCGCAACCTGACGATTCTGGTGGTGGGCGAAACCTCGCGGGCGGAAAACTTCTCGCTGGGCGGCTACGCACGCGATACCAATCCGCGGCTGGCGCAGGATGACGTGGTCTATTTCCCGAAAACCACCTCCTGCGGCACCGCCACCGCAGTATCGGTGCCCTGCATGTTCTCGAATATGCCGCGGGAGCACTACGACGAGCAGCTGGCGCACCACCAGGAAGGAGTTCTGGACATCATTCAGCGCGCCGGCATTCACGTGCTGTGGAATGAGAACGACGGCGGCTGTAAAGGCGCCTGCGATCGGGTGCCGAATCAGGACATCACCAAACTCGATCTGCCCGGCCAGTGCATCGACGGCGAGTGCGACGACGCGGTGCTGTTCCACGGCGTGGAGGAGTACATCAACAACCTGAAGGGCGACGGACTTATCGTCCTGCATACCATCGGCAGCCACGGGCCGACCTACTACCACCGCTATCCGGCCAGCCTGCGCACCTTTACGCCCACCTGCGACAGCAATGAGATCCAGACCTGCAGCCGGGATGCGCTGGTCAACACCTACGACAACACCATCGTCAACGTGGATTTCATTGTTGATAAGGCCATCAAGCTGCTGCAGGCGAAGCAGGACACATTTACCACCAGCCTGGTCTACCTGTCGGATCACGGCGAGTCGCTGGGGGAAAATGGCGTCTATCTGCACGGGCTGCCGTGGTCCATTGCGCCGGAGCAGCAAAAGCACGTTCCGATGCTTATCTGGCTCTCCGAGGACTACCAGACGCGCTACGGCATTAACTACGCCTGCCTGAAAAAGCAGGCCCGGGACAACGATTATTCTCAGGACAACCTGTTCTCAACGCTGCTGGGGCTGACCGGCGTCAGCACCAAAGAGTACCAGCAGCAGGATGATATTTTGACACCGTGCCGGGGAGTAAAATAGATGAAAATACTAGTAGTGGAAGATGATACGCTGCTGCGCGAAGGCCTGACGCTGGCGATGCAGAGCGAAGGCTACGCCTGCGACGGCGTCACCAGCGCCCGGGAAGCGGCGCTCTCTCTGGCAGCCGGACACTACAGCCTGATGGTTCTCGACCTGGGCCTGCCGGACGAAGACGGCCTGCGGTTCCTGCGCCGCATCCGCCGGGAGAAGCAGAGCCTGCCGGTGCTGATCCTCACCGCCCGGGACACGGTCAGCGACCGCATTGCCGGACTCGATACCGGCGCCGATGACTATCTGATCAAGCCCTTCGCGCTGGAGGAACTTAACGCCCGGGTCCGCGCCCTGCTGCGCCGCCATAACAACCAAAGCGACAGCGAAATCACCTGCGACAATCTGCGCCTGAATCTCACCCGCCGCCAGGCGTGGCGCAACGAGGAGCTGCTGGAGCTGACGCCAAAAGAGTACGCCCTCCTGTCGCGCCTGATGGCCAAACCCGGCAGCCCGGTGCACCGGGAAATTTTGTTTAACGACATCTACAGCTGGGATAACGAGCCCGCCACCAACTCGCTGGAGGTACATATCCACAACCTGCGGGAAAAAATAGGCAAGTCGCGCATCCGCACGGTGCGCGGATTCGGCTATATGCTGCAGGCGGGCACAGAGTGAAGCCAGTGAAAATCCCCGCGCCGCCGGCCAGCTGGTCAATGCGCCGCCGCCTGCTGCTGACTCTCGGCCTGATTCTGGTGGTGTGCCAGCTGATCAGCGTGTTCTGGCTGTGGCACGAAAGCAAAGAGCAGATCCAGCTGCTGGTGCAGGGCATTATCCACCGCCACAGCAACCACAATCATATCCGCCGCGAAGTCCACGAGGCGGTCGCCAGCCTGCTGATCCCCAGCCTGATTATTATCGCCCTCGCCCTGTGGCTGTGCCTGCACGCAGTCAACCGCATTACCCGGCCGCTGCGCACGCTGCAGCAGGAGCTTAACGCCCGCACCACTGCCAACCTGCAGCCGATAACGCTTGCGCCGTCGGTGAGCGAGATCGAGGCGGTAACCGGCGCCATTAACCAGCTGGTGGAGCGGCTCAACCAGACCCTGGAGCGCGAGCGCCTATTCACCGCCGACGTGGCCCACGAGCTGCGCACTCCGCTGGCCGGGCTGCGCCTGCACCTTGAGCTGCTGGCGAAGTCCCACAGCGTGCCGGTAGATCCGCTGCTGCTGCGCCTCGATCAGATGACCGGCAGCATCACCCAGCTGCTGCATCTGGCCCGGGTCGGCCAGTCGTTCTCGGCGGGCAGCTATCAGCAGGTGGCGCTGGCTGCCGACGTAGTGGAGCCGCTGAGGGACGAGCTGGAAACCATGCTGCTGTCGCGCGGGCAGACGCTAAAGGTGGTAACGCCCGAACAGGACTCCCGGGTCTCCGGCGATGCCACCCTGCTGCGGCTGCTGGTGCGTAATCTGGTGGAAAACGCGCACCGCTACAGCCCGCCGGGCTCGGTAATTACGGTCAGCGCCGGAGAAGGCACTCTGGCGGTAGAAGATGAGGGGCCGGGGATTGACGAGTCAAAAAGCGGAGAGTTAAGCAAGGCGTTCGTGCGCATGGACAGCGGGCACGGCGGCTTCGGGCTGGGGCTGAGCATTGTCACGCGGATAGCGCAGCTGCACGACGCGCAGCTGTTTTTACACAACCGAAAACCCGGCCCCGGGGCGAAGGCCTGGACGACATTCCCCTCGCCCAGGACAAAATCTTAGTAGGTTTGAAACCAGTTATGGATAAAGGCGGCGACGGTCAGAAGGGAAAAGACGATGGCCAGAAGCTGCGGTATTTTTTTAGTATTCACGGGCTCTCCTCATTAACTGAGGAGATTATCCCGGGGAATTATTAACAAAATATTAAGACCCTGCCGGGCAGGGTCTTATTTTACGAGGCGGCGATAAACAGCTGGCGCAGGTGCTGGAGCTGGTCGCGAACGTGGGCGGCCTCTTCGAACTCCAGATCCCGCGCGTGCTGCATCATCTGCGCCTCCAGCGCCTGAATTTTCTGCTCCAGCGCTTTCGGCGTCAGCGCCTCGGCGGTGGCATCGGCGCGGGCGCCAGACTTCGACTTGCCGCGGCCTTTGGCCTTAGTTTTCGCCAGCCCTTCGCCCAGCGCCAGAATATCCACCACTTTTTTGTTCAGGCCCTGCGGCGTGATGCCGTGCTCTTCGTTATAGCTCTGCTGCTTCTCGCGGCGGCGCTCGGTCTCGCTGATGGCTTTCGCCATGGAGGCGGTAATTTTATCGCCGTAGAGAATGGCCTTGCCGTTGACGTTACGCGCCGCGCGGCCAATGGTCTGAATCAGAGAGCGCTCTGAACGCAGGAAGCCCTCTTTATCGGCATCCAGAATCGCTACCAGCGACACTTCCGGCATGTCGAGCCCTTCCCTCAGCAGGTTGATACCCACCAGCACGTCGAACTCGCCGAGGCGCAGGTCGCGGATAATCTCCATGCGCTCCACGGTGTCGATGTCCGAGTGCAGGTAGCGCACCCGCTCGCCGTGCTCTTCCAGATACTCGGTCAGATCTTCCGCCATGCGCTTGGTCAGGGTCGTGACCAGCACGCGCTCGTTGATTTGCGACCGAATGCGGATCTCCGACAGCAAGTCGTCCACCTGGGTGGCGACCGGGCGCACCTCGATAATCGGATCCAGCAGGCCAGTAGGACGCACCACCTGATCCACCACATCCTCGCCGGATTTCTCCATCTCGTAGTTGCCCGGCGTGGCGGAGACGTAAATCGTCTGCGGCGCCAGCGCTTCAAACTCTTCAAACTTCAGCGGGCGGTTGTCAAGCGCCGACGGCAGGCGGAAGCCGTACTCCACCAGCGTCTCTTTGCGCGCCCGGTCGCCGCGGTACATGCCGCCAATCTGCGGAATGGTAACGTGGGATTCGTCCACCACCAGCAGGCCGTCCGCGGGCAGGTAGTCGAACAGCGTCGGCGGCGGCTCGCCCGGCCCGCGCCCGGAGAGGTAGCGGGAGTAGTTTTCGATACCCGAGCAGTAGCCCAGCTCGTTCATCATTTCGAGATCGAACTGGGTGCGCTGGGTGATGCGCTGCTCTTCCAGCAGCTTATTGTTGTCCATCAGGGTCTTACGCCGCACCACCAGCTCGTCTTTGATCTCTTCCATCGCCTGCACGATGCGCTCGCGCGGGGTGACGTAGTGGGTTTTCGGGTACACGGTAAAGCGCTGGATGGTGGATTCAACGTGGCCGGTAAGCGGATCGAACAGCGACAGCCGCTCCACTTCCTCGTCAAACAGCTCCACGCGCAGGGCGATATCGTCGGACTCCGCCGGAAAGATATCAATCACCTCGCCGCGCACCCGGAAGGTGCCGCGCTGGAACGCCTGATCGTTGCGGGCGTACTGCAGCTCCGCGAGGCGGTGCAGTATCGAGCGCTGGTCGATGATCATCCCCACCGTGAGGTGCAGCATCATCTTAAGATACAGGTCCGGATCGCCGAGGCCGTAAATCGCCGACACCGACGCCACCACGATAACGTCCCGGCGCTCCAGCAGCGCTTTGGTGGCGGACAGACGCATCTGCTCGATATGCTCGTTCACCGAGGCGTCTTTTTCGATAAAGGTGTCGGAGCTGGGGACATAGGCTTCCGGCTGATAGTAGTCGTAGTAAGAGACGAAATACTCGACTGCATTTTCCGGGAAGAACTCTTTCATCTCGCCGTACAGCTGGGCCGCCAGCGTTTTATTCGGCGCCAGCACCATCGTCGGGCGCTGCAGGTCGGCAATCACGTTGGCGACGGTAAAGGTTTTACCCGATCCGGTAACCCCCAGCAGCGTCTGGTGGGCCAGCCCGTCTTCAAGCCCCTCTTCCAGGCGCCGGATGGCGTCGGGCTGATCGCCGGAGGGACGGAAGGCGGAGTGCAGTTTGAACGATTTACTCATTAACGGTGACCAGCTAGAAGGAAAATGGCAGATATCCAATTCTACCCGGCGTGGCGGATTTTGCCAGAAAATAATACTGGATAAATGCACAGTACCGCATTACGCTTGCTGCACAGGTATACACCCTTTAGCTAAAGCCAGCGCGCAAAAAACCGCCAGTATTCGGGTAAGCGCCAGCCGGGTTAGGGTTATCCCCAAATAAGTTTTGCTTTTTAACATTGTCAAGAGACGTAATGAAAGTTTTTTGACGGCAGATGACGGTTCTCTTACAGCCATTGCGTTTATTAAACATGTTGAAAAATAAACGAAATATTTGAGAGCCGCCTTTCGCACCAATTTGCGTGCAGGCCGCGTATTCTCTCGCCTACGGCAAGTTTTCTAACTCTAATACACAAGGTTATCCACAGGAATGGTGGATAACTGTCTCCAGCCCTCATTCCCAGCCTCCTGGTAAAAATCCGCGGCGCCCCAAAACCGGTGCGTTAAAAAAAATTTATCGCTTATTTTTGACTTTTATCAGCTAATCCCCGCCGCGGCCCGATGTGATTTGGGTCACATTTTAACCATTTCAGGCTGCACCACCTGCAGGCGCATCGGCACTGTCTGGGTGCAATAGCGCACGTGCCCCCTTTTTTCGGTAATTTCGCCGGGGAATAAATGACAGAGAATCTGCGAAATTTCGCTTTTCAACGATATTTCCTCCATCTGGCAAGAGATTTGCAGAATCTTATTGCCGCTGACGCCCTGACGGAAGGAGAAGCCAATGTTAAGTTTGCGCGCAGTGAATCACTATTATGGAAGTCAGCAGATCTTATGGAACGTGAATCTCGAGCTGCATCCCGGAGTCTGCACCTGCCTGATGGGGCTTGAGGGAATGGGGAAAACCACGCTGGTGAACTGCATTACCGGCTATCAGGCGATTGAAAGCGGCAGCATCTGCTGGCAGACGCCGGGCTGCGCCCCGTGCAGCCTGCTGAACCTGACACCGCCGCTGCGGGCGGCGATGGGCATTGGCTACGTGCCGCAGGACAAACGAATCTTTTCCCAGATGACGGTGGAAGAGAACCTGCAGATCGCTGTGATGGCGGCCAACCCGCAGCGCTCCGCCATCAGCAAAGACATTTACGATCTGCTGCCCACGCTCTACTCCCTGCGCGCGGTGAAGGGTCTGGCACTTTCTGAGGGCGAGCGCTATCAGCTGGCGCTCGCCAGGGCGCTGGTTACGGAGCCGAAGCTGCTTATTCTTGATGAGCCGACCCGCGGGATGGGGCAAGGCAGAATGCAGCGGCTGGGCGAGTTTATGTTGCGCCTCAACCGCGATCTGGGCATGACGGTGCTGCTGGCCGAGCAGCACCTGTCATTTATTCGCCAGGTGGCCGACCGCTTCTGCCTGCTGCACCGCGGACGTAACGTAGCCCAGGGCAGCATCAGCCAGCTTGACGGCACTCTGCTGCAGAATTTTATGCCGCAGGCGTAAGCCTGGCGAGGTCCAGCCAGCGGCCGAGATCCGCCGTCTCCGCCGCCTCACCCAGCCACGGGATCTCCCCGACGCAGGGCGCCGGAAGCCGCTGCGCCAGCGTCGCCATATACTCCGCGTGCCGTCTGCCTGGCGCAATCACGTCGTTGGCCACCCAGCCCGCCAGCGGCAGGCCCGCCTGGCGCACCGCCTGGGCGGTGAGCAGCGCGTGATTAATGCAGCCGAGCTTCACGCCCACCACCAGAATCACCGGCAGGCGCTCGGCCTGCACCCAGTCGGCAAAGGTGAACGTCGGCGACAGCGGCGTAAACCAGCCGCCGGCCCCCTCGGTCAGCACCCAGTCCGCCTTCTGCTCAAGCGCCCGCAGCCCCGCCGAAAGCCGGCTGCTCTCAATCGGGCGCTGCTCGACGGCGCTGACAATGTGCGGCGAGGTGGGTTCGGCAAAGGTGTAGGGATTCACCTCGGCGTACTCCAGCGCGATGCTGGCGCTGCGCTGCAGGGCCAGAGCATCGCTGTTGCGCAGCCCTTCCGGCGTCATCTCGCTGCCGGAGGCCACCGGCTTGTAGCCCGCCGTGCGCAGGCCCAGGCGACCGGCGGCCTGCAGCAGTGCGCAGCTGGCGACGGTTTTCCCCACTTCGGTATCGGTGCCGGTGACAAAATAGCGTTCAGTCACGAAAAATCACTCCTGTAAAAATATGCCACGTCAGGGTGCAGCGCCCCTGCCGCTTGGGCCACGCCAGCTGCAGCTGCTGCAGCTGGCCGCGGGTCAGGGTTCGCGCCGGGCGTCCGGCGTGCAGATGGGTGGCGCCGACGCCCTTCAGCGAACGCATCGCGCTCATGGCATCGTCGTACTCCACGCAAAAGGTGTGCAGCTGCTGGCGGAGCGGATAATTCGCCAGCGCCCGGGTTATCGCCTCCACGCTGAGAAAGCGGTTGGCGCGGGGATGCGGATCGATAACCCGCCACGCCTGATGCAGCTCGGGCAGGGAATCCGCGGCAACCGTGCTGAACGCCACCGCGCCGCCCGGACGCACCACCCGGTACAGCTCGCTTACGGCAGCCGACAGGGACTGGCACCACTGCACCGCCAGATTGCTCCACGCCAGGTCAAACTGCCGGTCCCCCAGCGGCATAGCTTCGATATCGCCCTGCACATACTCGTCCGCGGCCTGCTGCTCGGCGGCGCGGGCCAGCATTGGCGCGCAAAGATCCAGACCGGTCACCCGGCTGCCCTTTTCGCGCCAGTAGCGGCTCATGCTGCCCGGGCCGCAGCCCGCGTCCAGCACCCGCCCGAATGTTCTTTCCGGCAGGCAATCCAGCAGCGCCGCGGCGCTCAGGCGCTGCAGCTCGTCGTGGCGGTGATAGCCGCCCGCGGCGCGGCCGAAGGCTGCCGCCACCGCCGCTTTATTAACGTGCGCCATCGAGCACCTCCAGCAGCCTGTCGATATCCTGCGGCGCGTGGGCCGCAGTGAGGGTTATCCGCAGGCGCGCGGTGCCCGCCGGCACCGTCGGCGGACGCATCGCCGTCAGCCAGCAGCCCCGCTCCCGCGCCCGCTCCGCCATCGCCAGCGCGCGGGCGTTATCGCCAACGATCAGCGGCTGAATGGCGCTGGTGGAGGCGGTAAGCGACAAATTACGCTGCCGGGCGCCGTCGCGAAAGCGGGCTACGTTCTCGCCGAGCCGCGCCCGCAGGCTCTCCCCTTCGCTGCCGCGAACCAGCGTCAGGGCCTGGCTAATCGCCACCGCCTGGGCGGGAGGCATGCTGGTGCTATAGATCAGGTGGCGGGCGAACTGGGTGAAGTAGTCCGCCAGCGCGTCGCTGCACAGCACCGCCGCGCCGCTGACGCCGAAGGCCTTACCGAAGGTAACCACCAGAATCTCCGGAGCAACTCCCTGCCCGGCGCAGCTGCCGCGCCCGTTCGGGCCGCAGACGCCAATACCGTGAGCGTCGTCCACCATCAGCCAGGTCCCGGCGGCGCGGGCCGCTTCGGCAATATCTGCCAGCGGCGCGCTGTCGCCGTCCATGCTGAAAATACCCTCGGTGACCGCCAGCTGCTCGCCGCTGCAGGGGCGGGCCAGCAGGCGGCTGAGGTGCTGCGCATCGTTGTGGATAAAGCGGCGCAGCGGGGCCGGGCTGAGGCTGGCGGCCTCCAGCAGCGAGGCGTGGCTGAGGCGATCGGCAACAATCCGGTCCTCCTCGCCCATCAGGGCGGCAATCACCGCCTGGTTGGCGGCAAAGCCGGAGATAAACAGCAGCGCCCGGGGATAGCCCAGCCAGTCGGCGAGCTGCTGCTCCAGCCCGGCATGCGCATCGCTGTAGCCGGTAACGTGGCCGGAGCCGCCGCTGCCGACGCCGTAGCGCGCCGCGCCCTGCTGCCAGGCCTCCACCAGCTGCGGGTGCTGGCTGAGCCCGAGATAGTCGTTGCCGGAAAAATTGAGCCAGCGGCGATCGCCTTGCATCAGCCAGCGCCCCGCGCCCTGAGACACCGGGCGCCGGAGGCGAAACGCATCGGCGGCGCGGCGCTCCTCCAGCGCTGCACTAATGCGGGTCTGCCAGGTCATACCGTCGCCGCGTTGTAGTAAGCGTCGGTATCCGGCGTCAGCAGGGCCTGCTCCAGCCGCTGCTGCTGCTCAATATCGCCGCTGTCGACCTCGGTTTGCTGCGGGTTAAGGCCGAGTTTGCGGAACAGCTGCAGGTCTTTGTCCTCTTCCGGGTTCGGGGTAGTCAGCAGCTTGCAGCCGTAGAAAATGGAGTTGGCCCCGGCCATAAAACACATCGCCTGAGTCTGCTCGTTCATCTTTTCCCGTCCGGCGGAGAGGCGCACGTGGGAGGTGGGCATCATCACCCGCGCGACGGCAATGGTGCGGATAAAATCAAACGGGTCGACATCCTCGTTGTTTTCCATCGGCGTGCCCTTGACCTTCACCAGCATGTTAATCGGCACGCTCTCCGGCGGCGTCGGCAGGTTTGCCAGCTGCAGTAACAGCCCGGCGCGGTCTTTAACGGTTTCCCCCAGCCCGACAATGCCGCCGGAGCACACTTTAATGCCGGCCTCGCGCACCTTGCCGAGGGTGTCAAGCCGCTCCTGGTAGGTGCGGGTGGTGATAACGTTGCCGTAGAACTCCGGCGAGGTGTCGAGGTTATGGTTGTAGTAGTCGAGCCCCGCCTCCCCCAGCCGCTTCGCCTGGCCGTCGGACAGGGTGCCCAGGGTCATGCAAGTCTCCAGCCCCATCGCCTTCACGCCCTGCACCATTTTCTCGAGGTACGGCATGTCGCGCTCGTGGGGGTTCTTCCACGCGGCGCCCATGCAAAAGCGCGTAGAGCCTGCCTGTTTGGCCTTGCGGGCGGAGGCCAGCACTTCCTCGACCTCCATCAGCCTTTCAGCCTCCAGCCCGGTTTTGTAGCGGGCGCTCTGCGGGCAGTACTTACAGTCTTCCGGGCAGGCGCCGGTTTTAATCGACAGCAGCGTGCTGACCTGCACCTGGCGGGGATCGAAGTGCTGGCGGTGGATCTGCTGGGCTTCAAACAGCAGTTCCAGCAGCGGCTTATTAAACAGTTCGGTAACCTGTGACATTGTCCAGCGCGGGCGGTGAGCCATGAGTCTCTCCAAAAGTGGTTCAGTTGTTTTACGGCTTAATGTAGGATCGTAAACCTAAATGTTTTCAAAATGGTTTACAAGTCGATTATGACCCCGGACGATCTCGCGTTTGACCGCCAGCATATCTGGCATCCATACACTTCCATGACCGCACCGCTGCCGGTGTATCCAGTCACCGGCGCCGAAGGCTGCGAGCTGACGCTGGCCTCCGGCGAGCAGCTGGTAGACGGCATGTCCTCCTGGTGGGCGGCTATCCACGGCTACAACCACCCGCAACTGAACGCGGCCCTGCGCGGGCAAATAGAGCAGATGTCACACGTGATGTTCGGCGGCATTACCCATCCTCCGGCAGTCGCCCTGTGCCGCCGGCTGGTAGCGATGACGCCCGCGCCGCTGGAGTGCGTGTTTCTGGCGGATTCCGGGTCGGTGGCGGTGGAAGTAGCGATGAAAATGGCGCTGCAGTACTGGCACGCCCGGGGCGAGCCGCGCCAGCGCTTTCTGACCTTTCGCAACGGCTATCACGGGGATACCTTCGGCGCGATGTCGGTGTGCGATCCGGACAACTCGATGCACAGCCTGTGGCGCGGCTATCTGCCGGAGCATCTGTTTGCCCCGGCGCCCCAAAGCCGCTTCGACGGCGAGTGGGACGAGCGGGATATGGTGGCCTTCGCCCGGCTGATGGCCGCCCACCGGGGAGAAATTGCGGCAGTGATCCTTGAACCCATCGTCCAGGGTGCGGGCGGGATGCGGATGTACCATCCCGAGTGGCTGCGGCAGATCCGCCGGATGTGCGATCGGGAAGGCATCCTGCTGATTGCCGATGAGATTGCCACCGGCTTTGGCCGCACCGGCAAGCTGTTCGCCTGCGAGCACGCGGGCATCGTGCCGGACATTCTGAGCCTCGGCAAAGCGCTCACCGGCGGCACCATGACCCTGTCGGCAACGCTGACCACCCGGCAGGTGGCGGAGACCATCAGCGACGGCGAGGCGGGCTGCTTTATGCACGGCCCGACCTTTATGGGCAACCCGCTGGCCTGCGCGGTGGCGGCTGAGAGTCTGGCGCTGCTGGAGGAAGGCGCGTGGCAACGCCAGGTGGTGGCTATCGAAGCGCAGCTGAAGGCAGAACTGGCGGACGCGGCGCGCTCGCCGCAGGTGGCCGACGTGCGCGTTCTCGGCGCTATCGGCGTGGTGGAAACCCGCAGCCCGGTTAACATGGCGCGCCTGCAAAAATTCTTCGTCGACAGCGGAGTGTGGATCCGCCCGTTTGGCAGGCTCATCTACCTGATGCCGCCCTACATCATCAGCCCGGCTCAGCTCACCCGTCTCACCGATGCGGTAAAAGCCGCTCTTGACGATAACGCGCATTTTACCGCCTGAGCTACACTCTGTAGCTTATTCCCGATTCGACGCGCGGCTGCGCAAGGAGAGAGGCAATGAAGCTACAGAGTAACGATTTTCACGACGGCGACAGGCTCCCGGCCCGCCATGTCTTTAACGGTATGGGCTACGACGGCGACAACGTCTCCCCGCACCTGGCCTGGGACGAAGTGCCTCCGGGCACCCAAAGTTTTGTGGTCACCTGCTACGATCCCGATGCCCCTACCGGCTCGGGCTGGTGGCACTGGGTAGTGGCGAATCTGCCCGCCAGCACCCGCGAGCTGCCCCAGGGCGCGGGCTCCGGCGCGGGTGGACTGCCCGACGCGGCGATTGAAACCCGCACCGATTTTGGCAAGGCCGGCTACGGCGGCGCCGCGCCGCCGAAAGGCGAAAGCCACCGCTACATCTTTACGGTGCATGCCCTCGACGTAGAACGTCTTGAGGTCGATGCAGAGGCCAGCGGCGCGATGGTGGGCTTTAACGTCCACTTCCACAGCCTCGGCAGCGCGTCGCTGACGGCGCTGTATATTTAACCGGCGCGCGCCACAATCGAGTCTTAAACCATGCTTTCATCAGGACAGCGCCTGAGCGGCGCGGCGGGGGTGCTGATTGCCGCCATTCTGTGGGGAACCACCGGAACGGCGGCAACCTTCGCCCCGGAGCTGAGCCCGCTGGCGGTGGGCGCGGTGGCCATGGGCACCGGCGGATTGCTGCAGGCGCTGATCGCCACCGCCGCCATCGTTCGCCAGCGGCAGCTGATTGCCCGGCACTGGCGTTTTTTACTGACCGGCGCCGCGGCGGTGGCCGTTTATCCCCTCGCCTTCTATGCCTCCATGCGCTACGCCGGGGTTACGGTGGGCACCGTAATATCTATCGGCTCCGCGCCGCTGCTGTCTGCCCTGATCGAGTATTTTGTTGACGGACTGCGCCTGACGGCGCGCTGGGCCTGCGGGGCCGCCCTCGGCATTGCCGGCATGCTGCTGCTCTGCCTGGCGGAGAGCAGCGGACCGGGCAGCGCCAGCAGCCAGGCCACCGCCGGTATTTTCCTCGGGCTGCTCGCCGGTTTTACCTATGCGTTTTACTCGTGGTCCGCCCGGCGGCTGATGCAGCGCGGCGTGGCGACCCGCGCGGCGATGGGCGCTACCTTCGGTGCGGGAGGGCTTCTGCTGATGCCGGTGCTGTTTTTAACTGGCGCGCCGCTGCTCGCTGACTGGAATAACGCCGCTGTTGGCATTTATATGGCGCTGGTGCCGATGTTTCTGGGCTATCTCTGCTACGGCTTCGGGCTGGCGCGCGTGCCCGCCAGCGTGGCAACCACCATCACGCTGCTGGAGCCGGTGGTGGCTGCCGTGCTGGCGGTACTGTTTGTCGGCGAACGGCTGACGCTCTCCGGATGGGCTGGCGCGGGGCTGATTGTCGCCTGCCTTGCCGTTATCACGCTTCCGGCGGGGAAACGCCCGTTTAAGTGCTTCAGGCGGCGGGCGGAGACGGGGTGAACAACGTTTTTACTGCGGGCTTTTATCTGGCTTAGTCCCAAAGGGTGGGTGGCCACTCATTGCGTAAGGCGCAGAGCTTTTGACTTCACAGTGGGTTGTTATTGCTCAACGTCTGGCTATAAACGGCGATATATTTGCACAAAAACAGCTTCTTGAGAGTTGAGGTTACCCAGCGTAACGACATCATTCGATGCCGGACTTTTCCAGCATTGCGCCTCCACATCACAGATTGCCTGACGTTCATATCCGTCTGATTTTAAATAATCCTCAATACGGCTGACGTCAGTCACGCCATAAAAATTCACGGTAAATACGTTAGCCTCGGTACCGACGATCCTTCCAAACCCGAAGTCGTAATGACTCGATATTCTCGGCATTTTTATAAAGAGCTCTGGCGTGTAATAGTCGTACTGCCGTTTATCTTGCTCGGTATAATACGCGCTGCTGGCAAACTCCATGCTCACATAGGGCCAGGCAAAGGCGAATGCGATAGCCGCGGCGGTGACTAATCCAATGAGTGTGGCCGTAGACTTTTTCATAATCCCATCCTGCCGTTGTTGGTGCCAAGTATTACAAACGTATGATCATGTTTTGGCAAAATCACATTTCCCGACAGAAAGTCGTTGTAAGGGATGACCGTTCGCATGAACGGCGGCAAAATACCCTTCCGTGGACGTGAGTGCGGTGATTTTTCCGGATCGGGAAACAACAACGGTTGAAAAGTTTCATTTTTCCATTTGCCAATTTTGCCATAATGATCCCAGCGTTTAAGGGCATCTGCCTTGCTTACAGGACGAAGCATTTCAAAAGGATTCTGAACCGATACCACGCGGTAGAATCCTAACAGATCTGAAACCAGGTCCTCTCCACTGAATCCGCTGTCGGTAATGAGGTTATTAGGAAAAGCGCCCTGGAATGCCTCAAACTTGCGGGCCAGCGTCATCATCATCGCCAAAGCAATGCTTTTTTGCTCCCAATACGGTCGCCCGCGTCGGATGCGCCAGGTAATCAATTTACCTGAACGAAGTAAACCATAGGGTGATGGCATCCCCTGAGCATACTTCACTTCATAAAACTCATTATCCGCAGACTCCCCTTGCTGAATCCTTTGTAACAGAGCCCGAACATCGGTGCCTTGTGCGTGGCCTAAGTCCACCCATCCCAACACCTCCGTGTATATTAATCCATATTTGACTTTGTTCGCATCTCTACCATCAATAATATCCTCACGCTTGCTCATCCCTGGCACCTCGAACTATGTTGATAAACTCAACACAATTTTCCATAACTGCTGTTTAAGTGATATACGGTTATTCTGATAATTGGGAAAACTGACTATTAGATATAGTAACTCTTGTCATATACTCATGGCGAACATCATACTTCTTACCTGAACCAGTAAATAAAACAGCTAAAAAAATAGAGTTATTACTGCACCCATTTGAGCAATCTTAATATTTAATTAAATTTAAATATGGATTTGACATTCTTGAAATCTCGTTATTCAAGTATGGCATTTTTTGGTATGTCATCCAGAAATGTAGGAAGTGTTATATTAAAATTGGTTTTCCCAAATCCAAAAATAGAGAAATAATAAATTGCACGAAGTATAGTTTCAGAACAAAATTTGATCAGGCAAAATTCTAATTTCACATCAAGTGATGATCCATGGACAATTTTTGAACGAGCATCATAAAGTTGTTTCGCCTTATTCTCAATATCAAAATCAACTCCAGAGTAAGTAATATTTAAATTTGCAACTCTCCTTTTAAAAACTTCTGTAACATTATCATCCCGGAAGTTAACCAAGGCCTCTAACGAACTAACTAATTTTTGAATTTGCTGGTAGTTAATTTGGTCTGTTACAGAATCTCCATACCACATTAGAGAGCGTTCTAATCTGTCGACAACCCTTTCATTTTTAAAATGTGGAGTCAGTAATAACTCAACAAACTGGAAAGCGATATCTATAAGATTAGGTTCTTCACCCTTATTTGTAATAATATCCCAAAATGCTTTTGAGTCAAATTGAAAATAAGGGAATCGAAATTTCGTAACACTATCCATGCTTTCATTATTTTTACCATAGCAATAAAAATCATACGCACAATTTACTTTATCATTAGATGTAAATAAAGGTACTGTATTCGGCGATAAATGTGTAGCCAACAATTTTAATACATTGAAAGTGGTATTTTTTGTCTTTTCCGCTAATTGTAAAGAAAGCTCTTTGCTGCATTTTTCTTGTACATGTATCACAATATAATAATTACAATTAAACATTCTGTCTTTATTGAATAAGCTTAACTCATCTCAATTTAACTCCTCTGAATCTATAGGTTTTAAGAAAATGTTTTTACTTAACCTCACTTCCTCATTTAAATTAAAAACTGTAACAGGAAACTTATATGAGTATTTAGAGAAGTTATTTTTGAAAAAAGTGACCTTTTCATTTATCACTTTTTCCAAAATATCACTTCGAATATTAAAAAAAGTTCCATTGTGATCCACACTATCAAGGAAATCAATAAACACTGTGTTGACATACTCATATAATATCTCATCAATAACCTTGTGTAACTCATAAGCTAAGCATTTTAAGTTACAACATTTCCTGATAATTATCGCTAACTTTTTAACAATAGATAACGACTCTGCTGAGTGATATAATTGACGGATTCGATATTTATTTCTCAAGCTGTTACTTATCTGAAAAGAAGGATTAATGACTCGTATAATACTTTCCTCTTGACGCGTTCCATTGAAAAAAGAGGGACGATCGTCCAACCACAATTTATATGTCTGAGCTAACTCAATGAGGATTTTATTAAATAGAGAGCTACCCTCTAACGATATTTTAACCATTCTACTCTCTCCTTTACTAACTTCCATCCATAACACTTACATTATTAATAAACATATACAGCTTAAAGCATGAGCCATTACCCTTATTAATTTCAATAATAAATTAAAGAATAACAGCCCAATAAAATAATAAATATTTCATACCCATATCGTTCTTTCGCAACAAAAGAGTTTAAGCCTAATATTTTTACCATAAGTACGTTTTAAAACCAATCTATAAAATGCGACTTGTTTGGGTCACTCAAGTCATTATGGAATTTAGTATATTGGCAGAATTCAATCTCTTTATCATTCATTGGCATAAACAAAAAAACCGGAAACGCCCCCGCCTCCGGCTTTTACCTTCACCTTCCCCGCCAGTTACAGTACCGCAGGCAACAGTCCCATCAGCTGGCGCCCGGCCAGCAGCGCGATAGCGCACTCGATATCCGGGGCGAAGAAGCGGTCCTGGTCGTAGTGCGGCACCCGCGCGCGCAACAGGGTTCGCGCCTGCTCCAGCAGCGGACTGGCGGTGAGACCCTCGCGCATATCCAGCCCCTGCACCGCCGCCAGCCACTCTACCGCCAACACGCCGCGGGTGTTGTCGGCCATCGCCCACAGGCGGCGTCCGGCGGCGGGGGCCATG
>NZ_CAJYMB010000023.1 GCF_913775985.1 uncultured Pluralibacter sp.
CTGACGGAATACAACAGCGAGCGGCCTCATGAATCCCTGAATAACCTGACACCGGAAGAATATCGGCTGATGGCTGAGAAACCGGAAATCTCAAAAAGTGTGTGGAACTAAAGCTGGGATACTTACAATGTCACCATAAACAAATGACATCTGCGAGTGGTTCCACAAGACGATTTTACAAGAGTTTGATTAAGTGGCGTTCCGTAAAAGGCCGTATGGTGAACTCGACATATTACAATCGGATTTTGATGAATGGCAGGCTCACTATAATAATTAGCCCCCCATCAGGAGAAGATATGCTGTGACAGGACGCTAATGGAAAGTGGAAAACGCATCTGGGTTTAGAATAGTTTAAATCAGATGTAATCTGACAGATACCTATATAAATAACCGGTAACTGTCAGATTAGGTTTGAGATAATAAATTATAGCTCTTATTCTATAAAAGTGTAATTTGTTTTAATGTATGCCACAAACGTTCTTTATCGCTATCTTCTAAGTGAGCCTGATCAAGCTTTTTGATAAAGTTGGTTTTGTCGATAAATAGCTCACCTTTTGATAATTTGCGACTAACCTCGGTAAGAATATCAGTATTTAAGACGCTAATATTCGATCTTGTCTGCTCCAGACTGGCTGGTTGCCAGCCCTTTTCTGGCACAGATAGCCAGTCAGCACGATATCGATACTGAATTGCCTTAGCAGCATCCATTTCAGCTTGTATAAAGGGCTTTACTGACTCTCCATCTAACCCCAATGTTTCTGCCTCTAGCACTGAATTAGATAACACTCTAGCTTCCTGAGGTAAATCTTCAATGGCAAGATGATTGTTCGCTTTATATCCTGCTACATCCTTCATGTAAGATAGACGCTTGTTGATCAATGAAGCCACTTCATCATTTTGTGTTGATGTAGCCATAATAGCCGTAGAAAAAAATAACCCAGCCAAAAGCAGAAATACTCTAGATACTTTTCTTTTCATTCAATGCTACCTCTTTTTCAACTAGTTAGTTTACATATGTAATCAAAAATTAATTTAATATCAATTTTTTCTCTACACTGAATTTATTGGGAAAACCTAACAATTTATTGTAGGTTAAATCGATACGGTGCAGCCACTTATTCATTCCTAGAACGCTAAAGAAAATGTTCCATGTCCTAACGACAAACTTGATAATATAATCGGCATAATGAAATAGATTAAAAGGCAACTTATTGATTAAAAGAAATTTCTGTTCCGCACTGTGTTTCCTGTAAGACCCCCTGTTCTCGAGCTTCAGCTTTCCTTTGTTCAGGAAATCGTTGATATGGTAGTCGACAGTAGGCTGATGCAGTCGTAAAGCCTGAGCGATCATGATGGCCAAGCCCCAGCCTTCGGAAGCCAGAAGCATACAATTATGCCCTCACGGGTTGCATCGTAAAGGAGCTCAAGTTTAGTTTCCTGTTGATCAGTGATAAATAAATTTATGTGTGCCATCATGCAGCTCTGCTCTAGGAAAATAAAATATTATCAATGCTCATATGTATATAAAGCTTAGTAAGGTATTCATTTCCTTTTTTAAGGATATACTTTATTTTTTAATATAGCTGAAATTTTTAATTATTAGCCTGAGCATTAATCAGAGCACTCACGACGGCTTTTATTCTTGGTACGTTACGCAAATCCTTATGATAACCAAGCCAGAGTTTCTGACTTGGAGGCGACATCCCTAAATCGATAACCTTAAGTTGAGATATTTTTTGCCCAACAGCAGTTGGTAATACTGCCAGTCCGAGGCCTGCAGCGCATAACTGAGCGTGAATCACACGATCATTACTGCGGTGCATTACGTTAGCTTCAGGAAGTATTTTCTGGATCCAAGCGACATCCTCAAAATGATTGAAATCTGTATTCATCAAAATTAAGTTAACATCTTTTCCTGTACTATTAGTAAAATTGTAGGTCTGTTTTGCATAGACGGCATATTCAACATCCATCAATTTACGTTGAACTATATCTGGTTTATTAAATTGGATATTTCTGATTGCAATATCAGCTTCGCGCCTTGATAAATCGAGCATACGAGCTGAAGTAAGCAATTCAACTCTAACATTAGAATACATATAAGAGAATTCCATCAGCACATTAGGAATTACATATCCTGCGAACCATTCAGAACAAGTAATTTTCAAGTCACCTTCAAGTTTTTCATCGTATATTGCCATTTTCCTATTTAATGCTAAAGCGGTTTCATCCATTTTTTCTGCAAATGCTAAAATAGATTCACCTTCGGCAGTGATTAACAATCCTTTTCCTGTTCTCTGAAACAGCTTTTGTCCTAATGCCTCTTCTAGCGCGTTAATACGTCGACCAACTGTTGGTCTGCTTATCCTTAACTGCTTTGCAGCATCAGCATAGTTTCCTGCACGAACAACTGCAAGAAAAATTCTAATATCACTCCACTCCATCAAACCACCCCATTTTTAATAAAAATAATATTTTCTATAACGTTATAGATTTATTTAATTTGTAGTTTTTAAAATATTTAAAGTCGATCGCCAGACATTTGTAAATTAAAAAATGCCATATTACAACATGAAGGTAATTTAAATAAAATTTTTTGATATATTTTTTTAATTATAATTATGAATTTAAAACCATATGGATAAACTAAATATATCTTTCTGAATTATATATTCATTGCAGCCTCTGACGATGCACCAAGATGATAGCCTGCTACAGCACCAATGGAACCACCAACGCCTCTAAATGACACTCCTAATGCACCAAATAAAGATGTAATTATAACGCTGCTTAGAGATCCAATACACGCTTCCCCCAAGTATACCACCATGACCGGCGGCAGCTAGAGCACTACCTACAGCTCCAGCAGCTGTTAAAGTATTAGCGAGAGCTCCTGAACCTGAAACGCAATATAGCTTATATAATTTAATTTCTTTCATTAGATAAGGTTTTTGTAGATAACTCATATCAAATATAGTTAATATTAATTTTTAATGCAATACATTAGTAATGTCAAATGGCACAAAAAGATCAAATTATGCAAATACATTTAAATATTATTTTACATTTAGCTATTTTAATCAAGGTATTGATTACTAGTTTCTCCTTCAAGAGATTATGGTTTATTCAAATACGCAGTATTAGTGTTGTTATTAATCATTAAGTGATCACTCTCCATGATTTTCAGAAAGTTAAATCAGAGTTTCGTCTCTGTTTGCAGGTTTAGGATAAATTTTGCCGGAGTCTAGTTATTTAGCGAGGAATGTGGACGGTACTGGTTATATTCATGTGTCTCCCGTATTCGCTGCGTGAGGGCCCGGTCATCACGGCAGCAGCAGTAGTTGTAGACCGTCCGGCTCTGCATCATAAGCCAGCATCCCCTGCGAACTCCGATGCGGTACGCCGCCAACAGGTATTCGACCGCCTCAGGTTTCTGCGGCGGCCTCAGAATTTTTTTCGGATGACGTCCTGCAGCATTTCCTTGTCCAGACTGAGATCGACGATCAGTCGTTTCAGGCCGGGATTTTCTTCCTCCAGCAGGCGCTGTTCTGCCACGTAGATGCCGCCAAACTTTTCTTCCAGTTAATGAGATGGACGACCTCCTCCCTTTGAGCTTAACTGAACAAAATACGTTCAGCAGGAGAGTTAACATAAATATCGTCTATCTGAGTATGAAGCTGTCTAAAATTTTTTTTCAACTCTATGGCTTAAACCTGGCTGCAAACCCCCTTTACACGAAACGCGTTGACCGAAAAATACTTCTTCAGACAGTAGCCAACTTATCGTCTCAATCGACTGATCTGGGTAACGGGCCACCAGCGCCTTGAAAAGATGCCGCACAGTCATAAATTCCGCGCTCGCTGAGGTAACCCGACTTTACTTTTCTCTTTCCTGCTTGATGACATCATTAAAATTCACACTGCTTACACTCATCAACCTATTGCGCAGGACATTCTGCCATACATTGCATTGTACCGGGTGACTGCAGGCAACCGACAAAAACGCAAAGGATTCAGCAACCGATCGCTTACCAAATGCTCACAATACTCACAATGCTCAGTCACCAGCCATACCTTGTTAAACAAGTACACCAGCAAGTACGCGAGAGAAAAATCAGGAACATTGAAGAAGAAGGGATTTACGTAAGTGTTTGATTTAACTGGTGCCGATAATAGGAGTCGAACCTACGACCTTCGCATTACGAATGCGCTGCTCTACCAACTGAGCTATATCGGCCCTGATGCGGGGGTGTACTTCGGGATAGAAGGTTAAAACTCTGCGGGTGATACGTCAATGCCTTTAAGATCAAACGGCTACTTTTGCATCACCCGCAGGTCAGCTACGCGCGGATCGTGTCCTTGCCAATGCCAATCCACTTGTAGGTGGTCAGCGCCTCAAGGCCCATAGGGCCGCGGGCGTGCAGCTTCTGGGTGCTGACCGCCACTTCGGCGCCGAGGCCGAACTGCGCGCCGTCGGTGAAGCGGGTGGAGGCATTCACGTATACCGCCGAGGAGTCCACTTCGTTGATAAAGCGGTCGGCGTTGCTCAGGGTACGGGTGAGGATAGCGTCCGAGTGCTGGGTGCCGTGCTCGCGGATGTGGGCAATAGCACCATCGAGGTCGTCCACCAGCTTGACGTTGAGATCCAGCGACAGGTACTCGTCGTCGTACTGCGCCGGGTTGATCTGTACCACCTGCGCCGGGCCTGCGGGCAGCAGCGCGATCGCGTTTTCATCGGCGTGCAGCGTCACGCCGGATTGCGCCATCCGCTCGCTGAGGGCGGGCAGGAAACTGTCGGCGATGTCGCGGTGCACCAGCAGCGTTTCCAGGGTGTTGCAGGTGCTCGGGCGCTGAGTTTTAGCGTTAGCGATGATCTCCAGCGCCGGAGCAAAGTCGGCGCTGGCGTCCACGAAGGTGTGGCACACGCCGATACCGCCGGTGATCACCGGGATCGTCGACTCTTCGCGGCACAGCTTGTGCAGCCCGGCGCCGCCCCGGGGGATCAGCATGTCGATATACTTGTCCATCTTCAGCATCTCGCTGACCAGCGCGCGATCCGGGCTTTCAATGGCCTGCACCGCGCCCGCGGGGAGGCCGCAGGCTTCCAGCGCCTGCTGGATAACGCCAACCGTGGCGGCGTTGGTGCGGTACGTCTCTTTGCCGCCGCGCAGGATGGCGGCGTTGCCGGTTTTCAGGCACAGGGACGCGACGTCAACGGTGACGTTGGGGCGCGCTTCGTAAATAACGCCGATCACGCCGAGGGGCACGCGGCGGCGCTCGATGCGCAGGCCGCTGTCCAGCAGCCCGCCGTCAATCACCTGCCCGACCGGATCCGCAAGCTTACAGACCTGGCGCACGTCGCTGGCGATGGCGCTCAGGCGCGCCGGGGTGAGGGTTAGCCTGTCGAGCAGCGCGTCGCTAAGGCCGTTGGCCCGCGCGTCGTCGAGATCCCGCGCGTTGGCGCTCAGAATGGCGTCCGCCTGCGCTTCCAGCGCGTCGGCAATGTGCTCCAGCACCCGGTTCTTTTCCCGGCTGGACAGCAGCGCCAGCTTGTACGAGGCCGCTTTGGCAGCGATGCCCATTTGTTCCAGCATGAGGAGGCTCCTTAACGGGTAATCATGTCGTCGCGATGCACGGCTACCGGGCCGTACTCGTAGCCGAGGATCGCGTCAATCTGCTGCGAGTGCTGCCCGGCGATGCGGCGCAGCGCGTCGCTGTTGTAGCGGGTCACGCCGTGGGCGATGTCGCGCCCGTCGAGGGTGCGAATGCGGATCACTTCACCACGAGAGAAGTTGCCTGTCACGCTTTTGATCCCTTTTGGCAGCAGCGAGCTGCCTTTTTCCAGCAGTGCGAGGGTTGCCCCTTCGTCAATGGTGATCTCGCCCGCGGGCGGTGCGCCGAAGATCCAGCGCTTGCGGGTCTCCAGCGGCGAGGTCTGGGCGTGGAAGCGGGTACCGACGGCAACGCCTTCCATAACGTCGCCAATCACGCCCGGGCGGCTGCCGGCGGCGATAATGGTGTCGATACCGGCCCGGCAGGCGACGTCGGCGGCCTGCAGCTTGGTGCCCATACCGCCGGTACCGAGGCCGGAGACGCTGTCCCCGGCGATGGCGCGCAGCGCGTCGTCGATGCCGTGAACGTCCTGAATCAGCTCCGCCTGCGGGTTATTGCGCGGATCGGCGGTGTACAGCCCCTGCTGATCGGTGAGCAGCAGCAGCTTGTCGGCACCGGCGAGGATCGCCGCCAGCGCCGAGAGGTTGTCGTTATCGCCCACTTTGATTTCGCTGGTGGCGACGGCGTCGTTTTCGTTGATCACCGGCACGATGTGGTTATCCAGCAGCGCGCGCAGCATGTCCCGGGCGTTGAGGAACCGCTCGCGGTCTTCCATGTCGGCGCGGGTCAGCAGCATCTGCCCTACGTGGATGCCGTAAATCGAGAACATCTGCTCCCAGAGCTGGATCAGGCGGCTCTGGCCGACGGCGGCGAGCAGCTGCTTGGAGGCGATAGTGGCTGGCAGCTCGGGATAGCCGAGGTGTTCACGCCCGGCGGCGATCGCCCCCGAGGTAACAATCACAATCCGGTGTCCGGCGGCGTGCAGCTGGGCGCACTGGCGGACCAGCTCAACGATATGGGCGCGGTTCAGGCGGCGCGAGCCCGCGGTTAATACACTGGTGCCGAGTTTAACGACCAGCGTCTGGCTATCACTCATGATTCTTTGCCATTTCAGAACGGGAAAAAGACGTTTTAGCAGGACTCAGCCCGCTTGCCAACAACCTCAGGGAAAGGAAGGCAATTTGGGGTTATAAAACGCACAGAGGGAAGTTAAAACGCCTCTTCGCACGAAGAGGCGGCAAAACGGCGGGCGCGGTCGATCAGGCGGTAAGCCGGACCGGCTGCTCAAAATCATCGGCGGGTTCGAGAGTCAGCTCGAAGGTTTTTAACACGTCCTGAGCGCGGGCGTGAAAGTCGCGCAGCGTCTGTTCGAGTTTGTCGCTGACTTCGGGGTCTTTAATCTCCACCGGCTTCCAGTCGCCCTCTTTATCAAACAGGCCAAACTGATAGCTGTAGGTAAAGCGCGTCTCTTCGGCTTCCATTTCCATCCACCAGCCCCAGAATTCGCGCTTTTCCGGCGCCGGCTTTACATTAACGCATACCGCCAGGCAATCGAAAAAAAAGCGATTTCCCTCGCACTGATTCTCGCGGATGTAGGGGCCAATCGCAGCGAGCTTCTTGATTAACTTACTCTTCGGGTGTCCACTTGGTAACGTCATTGCGATCTCCTTAGGTGATGCACTGTTTTACCAAATCAATACAAATTAGCAAACTATTAACCAAAGCGATGGTTGATCCACCCTGCAATTTCTCTTAATGCCTTGTCAAAGTTCCGATAAACCGGCTTAAACGGGATAGTCAGCTGCTTTCCATCAGCGGATGAAGAGGCGATCAGCTGCGATTCGCTTTCCGGGCTGAAGGGATCGTTTTTCCAGCAGCCGGAGAGCATCGGCGTCGGACAGCGGCGGCCCAGCAGGCCCTGAGTTTTCAGCGAGTAGCAGTTCAGCTCCATGCGCAGCGCGGCGTCGGAGACATCGCTCATCCCGAGTCGCGAAGCCAGCACGTCGAGGTACATCTCCGGCACGTTGCCCTGCCCCTGCGGGTTTACCAGCAGAGCGTGTACCATCGGCCCGAGGCAGGCCACCGCCCGCAGGCGCGGCGATTCGAGATAGGCCAGCCGCACCGCCACGTTAGCGCCAAAGCGAAAGCCGAAGGCCGCAACCCGGGTGTGATCGACCCACGGAATGTCCGGCAGCGCCTTCAGCGCCTGCTGGTGCAGCAGGCTGGAGTCCTGAGTGAGCTTCCATTTTGACGACATGCCGATGGAGGGCATATCCAGCGTCAGCATGGCGATACCGAGCGGGGCAAAGTAGGTTTCGTACAGGTTGTAATAGTCGCTCTGCAGCGAGTCCAGCCCGCCGCACATCAGCACCGTCGGGAACGGGCCATTGCCGGGGGGCGTGTGGAGGAATCCGGTTACCGGCGCGCCGCCGGGGATCGCGAACGTCAGCTGGCGCAGGCTGCCGGGCAGGCGCTTTGCGGCCTCTTCATAGGCGCGGTTGGCCAGCACCTGGGCCTGATCCGCCAGCTCGTCGCCCTTGAGGTGCGGATAGGCGGCGATGCTGAACAGGTTAGAGGCGTGCAGCCAGCGGCGGCCGCTGAGGGTGTCATCCTGCTCGTCGGCGGCCTTCTGCTGCCAGAGCGCCGCCTGCTTTGACCACTCGTAGATCCAGTTGCCGCTGCGGTAGCCGATGACCGTGTCAAACAGCGCGCTGTTGGTCCGCTCGGCGGTGCTCATGACAATCCGCGCCTGCACGTCGAGGATCTCCTGCGGCGTAACGCCCCGGCTGATCCACATCAGGCGGTTGAGCATCCGGTACCATGAGCTGTCAGTTTTACCGTCGAGGGCAGAATGAACGGGCTGCTGGACGCCGTGGCTCAGGCGCCTGACCAGCGTTGAAGTTTCCGGGTGTTTAAAGCGCGGCTTGAAGAGCTCTTCGCTGAGGTTAACTTCCGACATCGTCCGGACTCCATGAAGAAAACAGGGACTCTATTGTACCCTTCCGGGCGCTAAAAAAAACAACGCCCGGCAGTGCCGGGCGCTTGTTTTAACGCGGTGCGGATTAATGACCGCTCAGAGGCGGTACGAAGACCACGCCCATATCCCACGGCTGTTCAATCCAGGTATCCTGCGGGATGTCCACTTCGTAGTCGTCCACCAGCGGCTTGCCGGCCGGCTTGGCGAAGATGGTGATGAAGTGCGCTTTAGGGTACATTTCGCGGATAGCGACCGCGGTGCCGCCGGTATCAACCAGATCGTCAATGACGATAAAGCCTTCGCCGTCGCCTTCCGCACGCTTGAGCACTTTCAGTTCGCGCTGGTTGTCGTGGTCGTAGCTGGAGATGCAAACGGTATCAACGTGGCGAATACCCAGCTCACGCGCCAGCAGAGCCGCAGGAACCAGACCTCCGCGGCTGACGGCAATAATGCCTTTCCACTGTTCAGCCGGCAGCAGGCGCGCGGCCAGCTTGCGGGCGTGAATCTGCAACATGTCCCAGGTGACGACGTATTTTTCGCTCATGTGATAGTGTCCCAGCCTTATTAAAACGGCTTAAAAAATGTTCAGGGGTGATTCCAGGTTGCGCGAGATTATAGAGATTTGACGCACTAAAAACCAGTGTTTAACGGCTTTGCCGGCAGTTTTTGCTGCCCTCTGGCTACAACAAGGGGCAGAAAGTGGTATTCTCAAACCCATCGTGCAAAACGGGTTTCAGGCCCGTTTGTATCTGCTAACCCATTAGCTGCAAGCGCTTTTGCAGCAAGCCCGAAGGAGACTTACCGTGTCTGAACTGTCTCAGCTTTCCCCCCAGCCGCTGTGGGATATTTTTGCCAAAATCTGCTCCATTCCGCATCCTTCCCACCACGAACAGGCGCTTGCCGAACACATTATGGGCTGGGCGAAAGAGAAAGGGCTGCACGCCGAACGCGATAAGGTCGGCAACATTCTGATCCGCAAAGCGGCGACCGCAGGTTTTGAGAATCTCACCCCGGTAGCGCTGCAGGCGCACCTCGACATGGTTCCGCAGAAAAATAACGATACCGTTCACGACTTCACTAAAGACCCGATTCAGCCCTACATCGACGGCGAGTGGGTAAAAGCGCGCGGCACGACGCTGGGCGCCGATAACGGTATCGGGATGGCGTCCGCGCTGGCGGTGCTGGCAGACGACAACGTCGAGCACGGCCCGCTGGAAGTGCTGCTGACCATGACCGAAGAGACCGGCATGGACGGCGCGTTTGGCCTGCAGGCCAACTGGCTGCAGTCCGACATCCTGATCAACACCGACTCTGAAGAAGAAGGCGAGATCTACATGGGCTGCGCCGGCGGTATCGACTTTACCAGCACTCTGTCGCTCTCTCGCGAAGCGGTGCCGGCAGGCTTCGAAACCTTTACCCTGACGCTGAAAGGCCTGAAAGGCGGCCACTCCGGCGGCGACATCCATTTAGGGCTGGGCAATGCCAACAAGCTGCTGGTGCGCTTTCTGGCAACCCGCGACGCCGGGCTGGATCTGCGCCTGGTAGACTTTAACGGCGGTACCCTGCGTAACGCCATTCCGCGCGAAGCCTTCACCACCTTTGCCGTGCCTGCCGCCAAAGCCGCCGAGCTGAAAGCGCAGGTTGCCGACTACCTGGCGGTGCTGAAAAACGAGCTGGCCGAGAAAGAGAAAAACCTGAACCTGGTGCTGGAAGCAGCCGCAGCAAACCGCGGCGCGCTGACTGCCGCCTGCCGCGACGCGTTTGTCCGCCTGCTGAACGCCACGCCTAACGGCGTGATCCGCAACTCCGACGTGGCGAAAGGCGTGGTGGAAACCTCCCTGAACATCGGCGTGGTGACCATGCACGAGGATAAAGTAGAGATCAACTGCCTGATCCGCTCCCTGATCGACAGCGGTAAAGAGTACGTGGTGAGCATGCTGGAATCTCTCGGCAAGCTGGCCGGCGCGCAGACCACGCCGAAAGGCGGCTACCCGGGCTGGCAGCCGGATGCCCACTCACCGGTAATGCAGCTGGTGCGTGAAACCTACCAGCGCCTGTTCGACAAAACGCCGAACATTCAGGTGATCCACGCCGGTCTGGAATGCGGCCTGTTCAAAAAGCCGTACCCGAACATGGATATGGTCTCCATCGGGCCAACCATTACCGGCCCGCACTCTCCGGACGAGCAGGTTCACATCGCCAGCGTAGGCCAGTACTGGACGCTGCTGACTGAACTGCTGAAATCTATCCCGGCGAAATAATCCCGCCCTTCAGGCCGCGCAACGCGCGGCCTGCTTCTTTCATGCCCGCCATACTTTACGCTACCTGCAACACGGTGTTATCGCTTAAATCCCCAGCAGCAGCTGCCGCTCTATCTGCGGATCGAGCAGCGTCACGTGCAGCCCTACCAGGCGTACTCCGCGCCCTGCCCGCCGCTCCTCCCAGGTTTTGCGCGCCGTGGCGATCAGATCGTCCCGGTTGAGCTTCGGCCAGACGTGCTCCTGGGTGGTGAGCTGAAAATCGTTAAATTTGAGCTTCACGCCCTGGCGGGCGATCAGCAGATCCGGCTTAACCTGACCGAGCCGCCGCTCCAGCTCGGGATAAAGCTGCTCGATAATGATGGTTTCGCAGGCTTCCCAGTCGTGAATATCCTCCGCCAGCGTGCGCTCCACGCCGACAGATTTGCGCAGCCGCTCGCTGTTGATCTCCCGATCGTCAATGCCGTTGCTGCGCTCCCACAGCACGCGGCCAAATTTGCCAAAGCGGCGCAGCAGCATCGCCAGATCGCTGTTCTGCACGTCTTCGCAGGTGCGCAGGCCCATGCTTTCCAGCTTTGCCGCCGAGACTTTCCCCACGCCGGGAATTTTCGCCAGCGGCAGAGTTCGAATAAAGTCGGGCAGCGTTTCCGGGGTGATTACGTACTGGCCGTTGGGCTTGTTGAGATCGGAGGCAATTTTCGCGGCGAACTTGATTGGCGCGATACCGGCGGAGGCGGTCAGGTGCAGCTCGTCGCTGATGGTCTGGCGGATCTCCCGGGCAATCAGGGTGGCCGAGCCGTGGCAGTGTTCGCTGTCGGTGACATCAAGATAGGCTTCATCCAGGGAGAGCGGTTCGATGCGCGAGGTGTAACGGGAGAAGATTTCGCGGATGTGGCTGGAGGCCTCTTTATAAGCTTCAAAGCGCCCGGGAAGCAGCGTCAGGTGCGGGCAGAGCTTTAGGGCAGTGGCAGTGGGCATGGCGCTGCGCACGCCGAACTTGCGCGCCGGGTAGTTGGCGGTGCTGATGACGCCCCGCCGCTCGCGGCTGCCGCCAATGGCGAGCGGAATGTCGCGCAGGGCCGGATTATCCCGCATCTCAACCGCGGCAAAAAAGCAGTCCATATCGACATGGATAATTTTGCGCATCATACTCTCCCGGCAAATACCTGGTTAAGTATACAGTTACCCGGTTAATAATGAGAAGTGGGAAATTGATTCAATGCCCGGTACAGCCGCGCGAATAGCCCTCCGCAACAGAAAATGCGCTATTGAGCGCCGCAAATATGTAAACCCGTCGCTTGCCGCTTGCGAAAAACTTTGTTGGTGCTAATGTGAGCGCTCAAATCAGGATAACTCTGATTTAGAATGAATTCGCCGTCCCGGCCTCTATCCCGCTTTATCAAGGAACAAGCAGTATGCGCAAAATCGCATTTTTACTTGCGATGCTTCTGATCCCGTGCGTCTCCTTCGCCGGTTTGCTGAGCAGTAACCCCACCACCCCGACTGTCAGCAAAGAGTACAAGCAGAAACTGATGGGCTCCCCGGTCTATATTCAAATCTTCAAAGAAGAGCGCACGCTGGATCTGTACGTCAAGATGGGCGAAACCTACCGCCTGCTCGACAGCTACAAAATCTGCAACTATTCCGGCGGCCTGGGCCCGAAACAGCGCCAGGGCGATTTCAAATCACCGGAAGGGTTCTATAACGTTACCCGCAGCCAGCTCAAGCCCGACAGCCGCTTCTATAAAGCGATTAATATCGGCTTTCCCAACGCCTTCGATCAGGCGCACGGCTATCAGGGTAAATACCTGATGATTCACGGCGCCTGCGTCTCTATCGGCTGCTACGCGATGACCGACTCCGGCATTGACGAGATTTTCCAGTTCGTCACCGGCGCGCTGGTGTTCGGCCAGCCGAGCGTGCAGGTCAGCATCTACCCGTTCCGCATGACCGACGCCAACATGAAGCGCCACCAGTACTCGTACTACAAAGACTTCTGGGCGCAGCTCAAGCCGGGCTATGACTACTTCGAGCAAACTCACAAGCCGCCGATGGTCACGGTGCAGGACGGCCGCTACGTGGTCAGCAAACCGCTGAGCCACGAAGTTCACGGCTCGCTGCTGGTATCAAACTACGCGCTCCCCCAGGCAAAATAGCGCCCACTCGCCCGGCGCGATGCGCTGCCAGTTTTCGTTGCCGGTCAGCGGCTGGGTGGCAATAACCGAGACCACATCATTCGGTGTGGTCTCGCGCTGAAAGTCGATTTCCACGTCCTGATCCAACAGCTTCGCCACGCCAAACGGCGCCCGCCGGGTTATCCAGTACAGGTTGGTCGAGCAGAACGCCATCACATAGCGCCCGTCCGACAGCAGCATGTTAAACACTCCCTTCTCGCGCATCTCTACCGCCAGCGAGGCTATGTATTTAAACACCGCCAGCATATTGCCCGGCGTGCGCGGATAGCGGCTGGTGAGCTTGTACAGCAGCCAGCAGAACGCCTTTTCGCTGTCGGTCTCGCCTATCGGGCGAAACTGGCCGGTATCCAGCCCCTTGTAGCCTTTCAGCTGCCCGTTGTGGGCGTAGGTCCAGTTGCGGCCCCACAGCTCGCGGGTAAACGGATGGGTGTTTTCCAGCGCCACTTCGCCGCGGTTGGCCTGGCGGATGTGGGCCACCACCGAGTGGGATTTGATCGGATACTCCTGCACCAGCCGGGCAATCGGCGACTGAAAGCTGGGCTGCGGATCCTTAAATGTGCGACAGCCTTTGCCTTCGTAAAAGGTGATCCCCCAGCCGTCTTTATGCGGCCCGGTGCCGCCCCCGCGCTGTACCAGCCCGGAGAAACTAAAGCAGATATCGGTTGGCACATTGGCGCTCATCCCGAGCAGTTCGCACATACATCACCTCAGTCACGTTATCGTGCCGGAACTCGCCCGGCGTCAATCAACCACTCAGCGTTTCAACCACTAGCCCTTCGCCATCTCTTTTTCGATGAGCATGATCAGGATATGGATCACTTTAATATGGATCTCCTGGATGCGATCTGCATAGCCAAAATGCGGCACACGTATTTCAACATCCGCAGAACCGTCCATTTTGCCGCCGTCTTTCCCGGTCAGGGTGATGACTTTCATCCCCTGGGCGCGCGCGGCTTCAATGGCTTTGATCACGTTGCCGGAGTTGCCGGAGGTTGAGATACCGAGCAGCACATCCCCCGCGCGGCCTACGGACTCCACGTAGCGGGAAAAGACATATTCGTAGCCGAAATCGTTGCTGACGCAGGAGAGATGGCTGACGTCGGAAATGGCAATCGCCGGGTAGCCCGGACGATTCTCGCGATAGCGCCCGGTCAGCTCTTCCGCAAAGTGCATCGCGTCGCAGTGGGAGCCGCCGTTGCCGCAGGAGAGCACTTTTCCGCCCGCCTTAAAGCTGTCCGCCAGCAGCACCGCCGCACGCTGGATAGCGTGGATGTTGGCTTCATCCGCCAGAAATTGCGTCAGGGTTTCCGCGGCTTCATTCAGTTCACTACGAATAAGATCCTGGTACATGAGGACTGTCCTTCAGTATTGATTGTTAACCCCAGCAGTGTAACGGATAGCGCCAGCAGCGAGAAGCTGAACCCCGGCTTAACCCGCGCGCTTTTGCGTTTTCTGGCCCCGGCACGGAGCAACTCTGTGACCTGCGTTGTAATTATTTTGTAAACACATTGCTAAAGAAAATAACATCCACTACAACCATATCATCACAAGTGGTCAGACCTCCTACGAGACAGGGAGCTTTTTTATGATGATTTTAAGTATTGTTGCAACGGTCGTATTACTCGGTGCGCTGTTTTATCACCGGGTAAGCCTCCTGCTCGGTAGCGTTATTCTGCTGGTGTGGACGGCCGCCATGGCGGCCGCCGGCCTGTGGAATGCCTGGCTGCTGCTGCCGCTGGCGATTATCCTGCTGCCGTTTAATTTCACCCCGATGCGTAAATCGATGATTTCCGCGCCGATGTTCCGCACCTTCCGCAAAGTGATGCCGCCGATGTCGCGCACCGAAAAAGAGGCGATCGACGCGGGTACCACCTGGTGGGAAGGGGATCTGTTTCAGGGCAATCCGGACTGGAAAAAGCTGCACAGCTATCCCCAGCCGCGCCTGACCGCCGAAGAGCAGGCGTTTCTTGACGGCCCGGTGGAAGAAGCCTGCCGGATGGCGAACGATTTCCAGATTACCCACGAGCTGGCGGATCTGCCGCCGGAACTGTGGGCCTATCTGAAAGAGCACCGCTTCTTCGCGATGATCATTAAGAAAGAGTACGGCGGGCTGGAGTTTTCCGCCTACGCCCAGTCCCGGGTGCTGCAAAAGCTCTCCGGCGTCTCCGGGATTCTGGCGATCACCGTTGGCGTTCCGAACTCCCTCGGCCCGGGCGAGCTGCTGCAGCACTACGGCACCGACGAGCAGAAAAATCACTATCTGCCGCGCCTGGCGCGCGGGCAGGAGATCCCCTGCTTTGCCCTCACCAGCCCGGAAGCGGGTTCTGACGCCGGGGCTATTCCGGATACCGGCGTGGTGTGCATGGGGGAATGGGAAGGCGAGCAGGTCCTCGGCATGCGCCTGACCTGGAACAAGCGCTACATCACGCTGGCGCCTATCGCCACCGTGCTGGGGCTGGCGTTTAAGCTCTCCGACCCGGAAAAACTGCTGGGCGGCAGCGAAGAGCTGGGCATCACCTGCGCCCTGATCCCGACCGGCACGCCGGGCGTGGAAATCGGCCGCCGCCACTTCCCGCTCAACGTGCCGTTCCAGAACGGCCCGACCCGCGGCCAGGATATCTTTGTACCGATTGATTACATCATCGGCGGGCCGAAAATGGCCGGACAGGGCTGGCGCATGCTGGTGGAGTGCCTGTCGGTGGGCCGCGGGATCACCCTGCCCTCGAACGCCACTGGCGGTCTGAAATCCGTGGCGATGGCTACCGGCGCCTATGCGCACATCCGCCGCCAGTTCAAAATCTCTATCGGTAAAATGGAAGGGATTGAAGAGGCGCTGGCGCGCATTGCCGGCAACGCCTACGTAATGGACGCGGCAGCGTCACTTATCACCTACGGCATTATGCTCGGTGAAAAACCGGCGGTGCTCTCCGCCATTGTTAAGTACCACTGCACCCACCGCGGCCAGCGCGCCATTATCGACGCGATGGATATTACCGGCGGCAAAGGCATTATGCTCGGCGAAGGCAACTTCCTCGCCCGCGCCTATCAGGGCGCGCCTATCGCTATTACTGTGGAAGGCGCCAATATCCTGACCCGCAGCATGATGATCTTCGGCCAGGGCGCTATTCGCTGTCATCCGTACGTGCTGGAAGAGATGGCCGCCGCGCAGAATAACGATCTTAACGCCTTCGACAGCCTGCTGTTTAAGCACATCGGCCACGTCGGCAGCAACCTGATGCGCAGCGTCTGGCTCGGCCTGACCCGCGGTTTGACCAGCGCGTCGCCGACCGGCGATGCAACTAAACGCTACTATCAGCACCTGAACCGCCTCAGCGCCAACCTGGCCCTGCTGTCGGACGTGTCGATGGCGGTACTGGGCGGCAGCCTGAAGCGCCGGGAGCGCATCTCCGCGCGCCTCGGCGACGTGCTGAGCCAGCTGTATCTGGCCTCGGCGGTGCTGAAGCGCTATGACGACGAAGGGCGTAACGAAGCTGATTTATCGCTGGTGCACTGGGGCGTGCAGGATGCACTGAATCAAGCCGAACAGGCGATTGACGATCTGCTGCGCAACTTCCCCAACCGCGCCGTCGCCGGGCTGCTGAGCGCGGCTATCTTCCCGACCGGCCGCCACTACGCGGCGCCGTCCGACCGCCTGGATCACGCGGTAGCGAAGATCCTGCAAACCCCGGGCGCCACCCGCTCGCGCATCGGCCGCGGCCAGTACCTGACCGCCAGCGAGCACAACCCGGTAGGTCTGCTGGAAGAGGCGCTGGTTGACGTTATGGCTGCCGATCCTGTCCACCAGCGTATCTGTAAGGAGCTGGGCAAGAACCTGCCGTTCACCCGTCTGGACGAGCTGGCGCGCAACGCCCTGGCGAAAGGCCTGATTAACCAACAGGAAGCGGATGTGCTGATCAAAGCGGAAACCAGCCGCCTGCGCAGCATTAACGTGGATGATTTCGCGCCGGAGGCGCTGGCGACGCAGCCGATAAAGAAGCAGGAGCGCGTGCGGAAAATTGAGGCAGCGTAAATAACAATACGGCCGGGCAATGACCCGGCCGGCACAACATCACGCAGAATAAGAAACAGCGTAAAGCGGAGAGCGTATCTCCGCTTTTTTTATTCAGAAATTGAACGCGTCCGGGTGGTTTTCCAGGCTGCCGCTCAGCGCGGAATAAAGAACCGTTTTGCCGTCGATGGACAGCGCGTCGCCGACGTTGAGCCAGGTCAGCGTCTCTTTATCGCTCTTCTCATTCACCGCAGAAAAGAGGCCGCTCATGGTCTGGCTCTTCTCGGACCACAGCACCGCCACGCGCTCTGCGGAGCAGTTGTGCGGCTTGCAGGCGCTCAGCACCTGATATTCAGTATCGCCAATCTTAACGGTTTTTGCCGGGGTGCTGGTCCCGCCTTTGCTGACCCACGCCGGCAGCTTGTGGCCTTTTACCATTTTGCTGAACGCCGCTTTGGAGTCTTTATTGGTTGCCAGATCGCTGACGGTAAGGTTATCGGCAGCGAACGCGCCGGCGCTCATCAGCAGTGCGGCTGCGGCAATAATTGTTTTCTTCATTATTTCATTCTCCCTGGGGCAATCGCCCGTTCTCAAGTGTCGATTAAGGGTGGACCCGGAAGGGGTCAATTGCAAATCAGCAAGTTCCGGAAATGCTTTTTTCTGTCCATTTGCTAAGGTGTTACTGTTACCGACGTACCTCGTAGATTCAGGAGCCCGAAGCCGTGTCTGGTTTGAAAATCACCGTATTACAGCAGCCCCTGGCCTGGATGGACGGGCCGGCCAACCTTCGCCACTTTGAACGCCAGCTGGAAGATATCGCCGGGCGCGATGTTATCGTCCTGCCGGAAATGTTTACCACCGGCTTTGCCATGGAGGCCGCCGGGCAGTCGCTGCCGGAAGAGGAGGTGATTGCGTGGATGCGCGACAGGGCGCGCCAGACCGGCGCGCTGATTGCGGGTAGCGCGGCGCTGCAAAGCGAGCGCGGCCCGGTGAACCGCTTCCTGCTGGTTGAGCCGGAGGGCATCGTCCACCGCTACGATAAGCGCCACCTGTTTCGGATGGCCGATGAACACCAGCACTACCGGGCGGGCACCGAACGGGTGGTAATAACCTGGCGCGGTTGGCGCATCCTGCCGCTGGTGTGCTACGACCTGCGTTTCCCGGTGTGGTCCCGCAATCATAATGATTATGATCTGATCCTGTATGTCGCCAACTGGCCCGCGCCGCGTTCGCTGCACTGGCAGGCGCTGCTGCTGGCCCGCGCCATTGAAAACCAAGCCTGGGTCGTCGGCTGCAATCGCGTCGGCACCGACGGTAACGGCCACCACTACCGGGGCGACAGCCGGATCGTGAATCCGCAGGGCGACATTATTGCCGCCGCCGAAGCGCATAAGGCAACGCGCCTTGATGCCGAGCTGTCGCTGGCGGCGCTGCAAGAGTATCGCGAGAAGTTTCCGGCCTGGCAGGACGCGGATCCGTTTAGGCTGGGCTGAGCGTCGGCCGCTCACGATCCCCGATAGGTTGACCAGCCCCAGGGCGCTATCAAAAACGGCAGATGGTAGTGCTCCCCGCTGCGGGGCAGCGTAACGTCGATCTGCGCTACCGGATAAAGCGTCTCCCGCCCGCCGCGCGCAAACCACTCGCCAATCAATGCCGAAAGCCGGTAGCGCCCCGCCGGCAGCGGCGCGTCGTACAGGGACGGTACCCGGCCATCGGCGCTGGTGGCGTGCTCGCCGAGCAGCCGCCAGCCGTCGGCACTCTCCTGCTCCAGCCGGACGATAATTCCCGCGCCCGGCTTGCCGAGGGAGGTATCCAGAATATGGGTTGAAATATGGCTCATGAAGTAAACACTCCCTGCAAACGCAGCATCGTTATCTCCCGCAGCTGGCCGATGGCCTCCTGCACTTCCTGACGTTCGTCGTTTTCCAGCCGCCGGTGGAGCGTGGCCAGCATCTCCTCGCCGCTGCGCCCGCTGGCGCGGATCAGGAACACCCGGCCAAACCGGGCCTCGTACCGGGCGTTACCCTCGGCCAGCGCCCGGGCCAGCGCAGCATCGCCAGGGTTCACCGCCGACTGCTCCCGGCGCGACAGCGCCGATTCGACGCTATCCCCGCGAGCCTTATCACCAATACGCGGATGCGCCTGCAGGGCCTGGGCCAGCGCGTCTGCGTCCCATGCCTCGCTCAGCTCCCGCGCCTGCGCCAGTAGTTCCGCCTCGCTGGCGTAGGGCCGTCCGGCCACCAGCGCCTGCTGCCAGGCTACGATTGCCGCGCAGGGCGCAATCATCGCCTGCGCCTGCGCCGGGCTGGCGGTATTAAACTGCCGCAGCGCCGAGGCGCCCGCCAGCTGCTGCACCGACAGGGTATACGCCCGCAGGGCCTGCGCCACGTCCTCGACGGCGACGGACTCCGCCGGATGGTGGCTTATTCCCCCGGCGCAGCGCACGAACAGCATGCCCACCGGCCAGCGGGCGGCAATCGCCATGGCATCGTGCCCGGCACCGCTGGGCAGCAGCGGCGCGCCCCCCTGCACGGCGCGGCAGGCCCCGACAAGGGTCTGCTGAAGCTGCGGATCGCAGGGGGTGGCCGCCGAATCATAAAAGGCCGCGTGGCTAAAGCGCAGGCCGCGCCGGGCGGCAATCTCCTCGCCCGCGCGGAGCAGATCCGCCAGCAGCGCGTCCCGGGACGCGTCGGACGGGCTGCGAATATCCAGGGTCAGCGCGACCGCGCCGGGAATGACGTTGACCGCGCCGGGCTGGCAGGCGAGCGTACCAATGGTTGCCACCAGCGCCGGATCCCGCGCCCGGGTTGTCGCTTCAACCGCCATCATCCACTCTGCCGCCCCGGCCAGCGCGTCGCGCCTGAGGGTCATCGGCACCGTGCCGGCGTGGCCGGCCTCGCCATCAAACCGGCAATTAAGCCGCCGGGCGCCGTTAATGGCGGTCACGACGCCAAGCGCGGCGTCCTGCTCCTCCAGCACTGGCCCCTGCTCGATGTGCAGCTCCAGATAGCCGCAAAAATCTTCGGGCGGCCGGGCGGCGCTGGCGATGCGGGCCGGATCCAGCCCGGCGCTCACCATCGCCTGGGCGACGCTGATGCCGTCGGCATCGCGGGTTTCCAGCCAGCCCTCCGGCCAGCTGCCGGTGAGTCCGCGGCTGCCCAGCAGAGTAATGCCGAAACGGGTACCCTCTTCATCGCCGAAGCCGACAATTTCAATCGCCCGATCGCCGCGCAGGCCGCGCTGGCTGAGCCAGGCAACAACTTCAATGGCGGTGAGCACCCCGAGCATGCCGTCGTAGCGCCCGGCGTTGCGCACGGTATCGAGATGCGAACCCAGCAGCAGCGCGGGCTGGTCCGCCGTCGCGGCCTCGTAGCGGCCACAGATATTGCCAACCGCATCCTGCCAGGTCAGCATGCCCGCGGCCTCCATCCACTGCGCGACCTGCGCGTTGGCCTGCAGGTGTTGGGGCGAGAGATAGACGCGGGTCAGCGCATCCGGCGTTTCGCTGATCGCCGCCAGCGCGTCGCTGCGGGCCATCACCCGTTCGGCGGCGGCGCGGGCCTCTTCTGAGGTCATCTGCATCATGGTTTAGCCCTCGTAGGTGTCCCAGGCGGCCTGCATCGCGGCACCCTGCACGGTGGCAAAGCCCTGACGGTTGAGCACCGCTTCCAACGCGGTCAGGGTTTGCAGCACGCAGTCTTTACGGGCGTTGTAGCCCATGGTGCCGATGCGCCAGATTTTGCCCGCCAGCGGGCCAAACGAGGTACCAATTTCAATATGGAAGTCTTCCAGCAGGCGCCTGCGCACCTCTTCGCCGTGCACGCCCGCCGGTATCACTACCCCGAGAACGTTATTCATCTTGTGGTTCACGTCACCAAACACCTCAAGGCCCATACCGCGAATGCCGTTGAGCATCGCGCGCCCGTGCAGCGCGTGGCGGGCAATCAGCGCGTCCATGCCCTCTTCCACCATGATCCGCGCGCACTCCCGGGCGGCGAACAGCATGCTGGTGGCTTCGGTATGGTGATTCAGGCGTTCCGGCCCCCAGTAATCCATGATCATCCCGAGATCGAAATAATTCGATCCGATCATCTCCTCGTCGCCGTCCTGGTGGGCGTCGGTGCGGATCCCTTCTTCGACCCGGCGGCGGGCGCCGATGGCGGAAACCATCGCCTCGCTGAGGGTCACCGGCGAGCTGCCGGACGGGCCGCCGAGGCACTTTTGCAGCCCGGCGGAGACCGCGTCCAGCCCCCAGCGGTCGGTGTCGAGCACGTTGCCGCCCAGCGAGGCGGTGGCGTCGGTGTAAAACAGTACCCCGTGACGGCGGCAAATTTCGCCGAGGTGCTCAAGCGGCTGGAGCATGGTAGTAGAAGTGTCGCCCTGCACCGTCAGCAGCAGGCGCGGCTTGACCCGCCGGATGGCGTCTTCAATCTGGTCCGGGGTGAATACCTCACCCCAGGGGGCCTCAATGGTGTGTACCTCGGCGCGGCAGCGGCGGGCGATTTCGCACAGCAGGTGGCCAAAGCGGCCAAACACCGGCACCAGCACTTTGTCGCCGGGGCGAATAGCCGATACCAGTACCGCTTCGATCCCCGCCCGGGAGGTACCGTCCACCAGCAGCGTCCAGCGGTTGCGGGTGCGAAACACCTCCCGGTAGAGCGCCATCACTTCATTCATGTAGCCGGTCATCGCCGGATCGTACTGCCCCACCAGCTGGCTGGACATGGCGCGCAGCACGCGCGGATCGGCATTGATCGGCCCCGGCCCCATCAGCAGGCGGTGGGGCGGGTTAATCTGGGACAGCAGCGAAGTCTCTGGCATGGAACAATCCTTAATCGGCGTAGCGGATATGAAACTATTGATTCTTTAATATCTAATTTGCAACGATTGTGCCAGTCGCGATGTGTCTATTTTTGTGCCGCCGCAGGGTTTATCGCTCCTGAGAACGACCACCAGGTTCACGATAGCACCCCGCGGCGGTGCAAAAGCACCAATACAGTGCAGTTAAAGCTGCTCCAGCTCATCGAGAGTCTGATAGAGATCGGCAATCTGGTGGATGCGCTGCCGCCCGCTGCGCAGGGTATCGTGCAGCAGGGCGTTGGCCAGCAGGTTAACGATGCTCATGGCGCTGCTGTAGCTGTCAAATGCCGAGACGCTGTCCAGCGGCGCCGCCAGGTGCCAGCGGCTGAGCGCCCGCACGCCGGAAGCCTGGGGCTCGCTGAGGGTCAGCACCTGCACCTGCTGACGCTGCAGCGTCTCCAGCAGCGGGCGCAGAATGCGCGGCCGGCGGCGGAATGCCACCACCACCACCAGATCCTCAGGCCCCAGATCCACCAGCTCCTCGGCCAGCGTCTGCCCGGGCTGGGGCAGTAGCCAGACGTTCCCGCGGCTCTGCATCAGCTGCTGGCGCAGGTGCAGCGCCACCGGGGCGCTGTTGCGCAGGCCAATAATAAATACCCGCCTGGCGGCACCCAGCGCCGCCACCACGTCGGTGAACGCCTCGCTCTCCAGGGCATTCACCCACTGGGTCAGGTTCGCCATCTCCTGCTTATAGTGGCGGGCCAGCAGCGTGTTACCCTGCACCGCATCGCGATCGCCGGTGAGCGGCATTCCGCTCTGGCGCAGGGTGCGCAGCTCGTCGCGCATGTCCTGAAACCGCGCGTAGCCGAGATGGCGAAACAGGCGGCTCACGGTGGCTTTTGATACGCCGCTCAGGCGTGCCAGCTCGGCGCTGTTATAGCTCACCAGATCGTCAAAATGATCCATGATAAAAGCCGCAACCCGCTGTTCCTGCGGAGAAAGTTGGCCATAACACTCGCGTAAACGTTCATCCAGCTGCTGCATATCCTCTCCTGCAACTTTTGTTTCATATCAGAGTGCCCGCTCGCCGCCGGGCCGTCAATCTGGAACGGATCTTGCCTCAGTCTCATTACACCGCGGCAGCAGCCCCCTTTGTACGGAGCAAAAATCATGCACAGTAATATGGCCCCCGGGGCAATGGTCGTCAGCCCCCACCATCTCGCCAGCGAATCGGCGCTTTCGGTTCTGCGCCACGGCGGCGACGCCATTGAAGCGATGGTCGCCGCTGCGGCTACCATTGCCGTGGTCTACCCGCACATGAACGGCATCGGCGGAGACGGCTTCTGGCTTATCGTGCCGCCGCAGGGAGAGCCTGTCGCCATCGACGCCAGCGGCGCGGCGGGCGCGCTGGCAACCCTTGAGCACTATTCCGGGCACAAAGCCATTCCCCACCGCGGCGCCCGCGCGGCGCTGACCGTGCCCGGTACGGTCAGCGGCTGGGACGAGGCGCTGGCGCTTTCCGCCAGCCTCGGCAGCGGCCGAATGCCCGTTTCCCGGCTGCTGGCTGACGCCATCCGCTACGCGGCGGACGGTATTCCCGTCACCCCCTCGCAGGCCGCCGCTACCCGTCATAAATACCACGAGCTTTCCGCCGTGCCCGGTTTTGCCGGTACCTTTCTGAACCGGGGTGAAGCCCCCGCCGCCGGCAGCCGTTTCTGCCAGCCGCGCCTGGCGCGCACGCTGAGCAGGCTGGCCAGTGAAGGGCTGGACAGTTTCTACCGCGGCCCGCTGGCGGCGCTACTGGCGGAGGAGTTTCAGGCGACGGGCTGCCCGCTCACCGCCCGGGATCTGGCCGGTCACCGCGCGCGCCGCAGGACGCCGCTGAAGCTCAGCCACCGGCAGGGCGAGATCTTCAATATGACGCCGCCGACGCAGGGCCTGGTATCGCTGGCGATCCTCGGCATTACCGATCGGATGGAGATGGCCGACGCCGACGAGGCGCTGACGATCCACCGGATCGTGGAAGCCACCAAGCAGGCATTCTCCCTGCGGGATCGCTATATCACCGATCCGCGCCACGTCACGCTTCCCGTTCAGACGCTGCTGGAACACGCGCCCCTGCAGGCGATGGCCGATGCAATCAGCGACGATAACGCCGCCCGCTGGGGGCGCGGCAAAGGCCCGGGCGATACCGTGTGGATGGGGGTTATCGACGGCAGCGGGCTGGCGGTCTCATTTATCCAGAGTATCTATCACGAGTTCGGCAGCGGCGTGGTACTGCCGGAAAGCGGGATCCTGCTGCAAAACCGCGGCGCGGCGTTCAGCCTCGATCCCGATCACCTGCTGGCGCTGGCGCCGGGCAAGCAGCCGTTTCATACCCTGAATCCAGCCGCCGCGCGGCTGAAGGATGGCCGCACTATGGTGTACGGCAGCATGGGCGGCGACGGGCAGCCGCAGACTCAGGCGGCGATTTTCACCCGCCACATTATCCAGGGCATGCCGCTGCAGGCGGCGGTCAGCGCCCCGCGCTGGCTGCTAGGGCGTACCTGGGGCGAGTCCACGGACTCGCTGAAGCTGGAGGGCGGCTTTAGCGACGCCACCTTTAACGCCCTGCGCGAGAAGGGCCACGACGTGGAGTGGCTGCCGGGCATGAGCGAAGTGATGGGCCACGCGGGAGCGATCGTTCGCCACCCGAACGGCATGCTGGAAGGGGCTTTCGATCCGCGCAGCAACGGCAGCGCGGCGGGATTTTAAGGAGCAAACATGAGTGAATCACCGTTAGACTGGCCCGCCTACATCGGGCTGATGGCACAGCTGCTGGAGGTACCGCTGGACGCGCCGCGCCGGGAAGAACTGGCGCTGCAGCTGGCGCGGATCGCCGCCATTGCCGGACCGCTAATGGCGTTTGAGTTGCCAATGCGTCAGGAAGGCGCGGGAGTCTACCGCCTGTGACCCTGACCATACGAGATATTCAGCTGGGGCTGCGCAATAAGCAGTTCAGCGCCGCCGAGCTGGCGGAACAGACGCTGGTGCGGATCGCCCGGGATAATCCGCAGATCAACGCCTTTACCGGCGTCACCGCCGATCGCATGCGGGATGAAGCCGCCGCTATCGACGCGCGGGTGGCCCGGGGCGAGCGCCTGCCGCCTCTCGCCGGGGTGCCCTACGCGGTGAAAAACCTGTTTGACGTCAGCGGCGTCACGACCCTCGCCGGCGCAGCGCTGTTCAGCACGGCACCGCCCGCGCAGGCAGATGCGTTCGCCGTGCGCCAGCTGCATAGCGCGGGCGCGGCCCTTGCCGGAACGCTAAACATGGACGCCTACGCCTACGGTTTTACCACCGAGAACAGCCACTACGGCGCGACCCGCAACCCGCGGGATCTCAGCCGCATTGCCGGGGGATCTTCCGGCGGTTCGGCGGCTGCAGTAGCCGCCGGACTGGTGAATTTCGCCCTCGGCACCGACACCAACGGTTCGATCCGCGTGCCCTCGTCGCTGTGCGGCGTACTCGGCCTGAAACCCACCTTCGGCCGCCTCTCCCGCAGCGGCAGCCACCCGTTTGTCGCCAGCCTCGATCATATCGGGCCCCTGGCGCGCTCCGTGGACTGCCTGGCCCGGGCCTACGACGTGATGCAGGGCAGGGATCCCGCCGATCGCTGGCAGCAGCCGCGGGATCCCTGCCCGACGGCGGCCACGCTGGAGCGGGCTCCCGCGCCGCGCTGCGCAGTGCTGGGCGGCTGGTTTGAAACCTGGAGCGATGCCGAGGCCCGCGACGCGGTGCAGCGGGTGGCGCAGGCGCTGAATACCGATCGCCAGCTGGCGCTTCCCGACGCGGCCCTTGCCCGCTCCGCGGCCTTTTTGCTAACTGCCGCCGAGGGCGGGACCCACTACCTGCCGGCGCTGCGCGCCGAGCCGGAGCGCATGGAGCCCAACTCCCGCGAGCGGCTGCTGGCGGGCGCCATGACCCCCGCCGCCTGGTACAACCAGGCCCAGCGCTTTCGGGCCTGGTTCCGGGACAGCACGCTGCCGCTGTTTGAGCACGTCGATATCCTGATTGCCCCCGCCACCCCGTGCTGCGCGACGCGCATCGGCGAAGCAGAGATCCTGATTAACGGCGAGCGCCTGCCGACGAAAGCCAGCATGGGCATGCTGGCCCAGCCCATTTCGTTTCTCGGCCTGCCGGTGGTGACGGTGCCGCTAAAAAGCCGCGGCGGGCTGCCGATTGGCGTACAGCTTATTGGCGCGCCCTGGCAGGAAGCGCGCTGTTTACAGACCGCCTGGCAGCTTGAGCAGGCGGGCGTACTTTATCCGCAGGAAGGACTATGACCCACGACAATATTGATTCTCCGGCGCTCCTCGCCGAGGTCACCGCCGCTTTTTACCGCTACGAGCAGGCGCTGATAAGCAACGACGTTGCAGCGCTGGACGCGCTGTTCTGGGAGGACGACCGCACGGTGCGCTACGGCGCAACTGAAAATCTGTACGGGATTGAGGCGATCCGCGATTTTCGCCGCGGCCGCCCGTCGCAGGGACTGGATCGGCAGCTGTGCAACACCACCATCACCGTCTTTGGCGACAGTACGGCAGTCGCCAGCACCGAGTTCACCCGGGAGAACAGTTCCCGGGTGGGCAGGCAGATGCAGACGTGGGTGAAGTTTGCCGGCGGCTGGCGGATCGTGGCGGCGCACGTCAGCCTGATGGAGTGAGCCCGCGCGGCTTTCCCGCTGCGGGCAGAGGACGATCCGGCGTGCCTGGTTCTTGCCTTCCCGGCGAGGGCCAGTTACGCCGGTGAGTATGGGTGGTGCGTCAGCCAGTGATCCGCGATGTCCTGCCGGCGGCAGATCCAGACCCGATCGTGCTGCTGAACGTAGTCCAGGAAGCGCTGCAGGGCGCGGAAGCGGCCCGGCCGCCCCAGCAGGCGGCAGTGCATGCCGATCGACATCATTTTCGGCGCGGTATCGCCTTCGGCGTAAAGCACGTCAAAGCTGTCTTTCAGATAGGTATAAAACTGCTCGGCGGTGTTGAATCCCTGGGCGGTGGCAAAGCGCATGTCGTTGGCGTCCAGCGTGTAGGGCACGATCAGGTGCGGGTGCTGGTCAACCGTGGTCCAGAACGGCAGGTCGTCGCCGTAGTAGTCGCTGTCGTAGAGGAAATCCCCCTGCTCCACCACCAGCTTACGGGTATTAGGGCTGTCTCGCCCGGTGTACCAGCCCAGCGGCTTTTTGCCGAACAGCGCGGTAAGAACTTCCACGGCCTGCTGCATGTGCTGCCGCTCGGTCTGGATATCCAGATGCTGGTAGTGGATCCAGCGCCAGCCGTGGCTCACCACATCGTAATCCGCCGCTTTTATAGCCTCAACGATAGCCGGGTTGCGCGCCAGCGCCATCGCCACACCAAACACCGTCAGCGGAAGACCGCGGCGCTGAAATTCGTCGTGGATACGCCAGAACCCGGCCCGGGAGCCGTATTCGTAGAGAGAGTCCATCGACATGTGGCGATCGGGGTAGCTGGCCGCGCCGATGATATCCGACAGAAACTGTTCCGAGCCGGCGTCGCCGTGCAGGACGTGATTTTCGCCGCCCTCTTCAAAATTAAGAACGAACTGAACGGCAATTTTCGCCCCGCCCGGCCAGCGGGCGTGGGGCGGGCGACCGGCGTAGCCCGCCATCTCCCGGGGATAATTTTCGCTAAACTGCCAGACTGATTGCATGCTGTGGCCTCTTGTGAGTGGGTCGTCAGCCGCCAACCAGTGACGCAAAGCATCCGGTCAGCGGCTTTTGATTCGGGTACGCGAGGTCGCCGCGCTTGCTGGTACCAAGGCCGAGGGCCAGCAGGGATTCCACCATTTTGACGGCGGCGGTCACGCCGTCAATCACCGGAATACCCAGCTCGCAGGTCAGTTCGTGGGCCAGATTGGCCATGCCGCCGCAGCCGAGCACAATGGCGCCGCTGTTGTCTTCCCGCATGGCCTGAATGCAGCGCTCGCGTACCTTCTGCTGAGCAAGACCCGTGCCATCTTCCAGCGCCAGCACCGGCAGGTCGATGGCGTGCAGCGCGGCGCAGTGATGTTCGAAGCCGTACTGGCGCAGCAGGTGACGGGCGATAATCAGGGTGCGCGGCAGCGTAGTGACAATGGAAAAGCGCGTGGCCACCAGCGTCGCCATGTGCATTGCCGCCTCGGCAATGCCGACGGTGGGCCCGGCGGCCAGCTCCCGCGCCGCCAGCAGTCCCGGATCGCCAAAGCAGGCAATGACGTGTCCCTGCGCGCCCTGCGCCTTACCCAGACGTACCTGTTCCAGCACGCCGACGGCGGCAATCGCCTCGTCGAAGTGGCCCTCAATAGACTCGACGCCCTGAGTCGGACAGCTGGCGAGAATGGTGGTGCCCGGAGAGGCAACCGCCCGCGCCGCGCTGGCGATGGTTTCGGTCATGGCCGCGCTGGTATTGGGATTAATAACCTGTATACAAAATTCCTGCATCGGGTGGCTCCTGAAATTATGCTGCGGCGAACGCGCCGCGTTGGTGAAACTTTTGCTCCAACACTGAAACTAATGCACCACAGAAGAGCACGGATCCGCGCGCGGGTAAAGGGTGCTGCCTCTCCGGCAGTCCCGCAGCCCCCGCGCCGCGGCGGTTTGCGACCGCGGGCGAAAAGCTGGCCTGCTTCCTGCACTGCTGCATGGAGTGACACCGTTTCTGTTTAGAAGGAGCAGAATTCATGCCAGGCGATACAGCAAACAATTCCGGTTACAGCCCGCGGCTGACTAATGAGGATCTGGCCCCGACGCGGAACCAGACCTGGACGTGGTACAACATTTTTTCATTCTGGATGTCCGACGTGCACAGCATGGGCGGCTACGTGGTGGCGGCGAGCTTTTTTACCCTCGGGCTCGCCAGCTGGCAGGTGCTGCTGTGCCTGCTGGCGGGGATCTGTATCGTACAGATCTGCGCCAACCTGATCGCCAAACCCAGCCAGATGGCGGGCGTGCCTTACGCGGTGATCAGCCGCCAGGCGTTTGGCGTGTTCGGCGCCAATATTCCGGCGGTGATCCGTGGACTCATCGCTTTCGCCTGGTACGGTATCCAGACCTACCTCGCCTCCAACGCGCTGATGCTGGTGGGGCTGAAATTCTGGCCCTCCCTCGCCTCGCTGACCGTCGGGCACTTCCTCGGCCTCTCTTACCTGGGCTGGATCTGCTTCATGACAATGTGGGCGCTGCAGGCGATGGTGTTCTGGCACGGGATGAACGCCATTAAGCGCTTCATTGATGTGGCGGGGCCGGCGGTGTACGCGGTGATGATGGTGCTGGCGGGCTGGATCCTGTGGCAGACCGGCTTTGACGGTATTTCGTTTACGCTTGCCAGCAAATCCCTCAGCACCGGACAGCAGGCTTGGGAGATGCTGGTCGCCACCGCGCTGGTGGTTTCCTACTTCTCCGGGCCGCTGCTCAATTTTGGCGACTTCTCGCGCTACGGCAAAAATATGCAGGCTATCCGCCGGGGCAATCGCTGGGGGCTGCCGTTTAACTTTCTGCTGTTCTCGGTAGTAACGGTGATCATCGTTTCCGGCTCCCAGTCGCTTTTCGGCAAAATGATCGTCGATCCGATTGAGACCGTGAGCCAGGTGGGCAGCAGCGTGGCGATGGCTATTGGCTTGCTGACGATGATTACCGCCACCATCGGCATTAATATCGTGGCTAACTTCGTCTCGCCGGCGTTCGACTTTTCCAACTGCGCGCCGCAGAAAATCAGCTTCCGCACCGGCGGCATGATCGCCGCGGTGGGTTCGGTGCTGGTCACGCCGTGGAACCTGTTTCAGTCGCCGGAGCTGATTCACTACACGCTGGACGTGCTGGGTTCGTTTATCGGGCCGCTGTTCGGCATTCTGCTGGCGGACTTTTACCTGATTAAGGGCGGCAGCGTGGCGGTGGACGATCTGTTCAGCGTCTCGCCGCGCGGGCGCTACTGGTATAAAAATGGCTTTAATCCAAAAGCCATCGCGGCGCTGCTGCCCGCGACCGGTATTTGTCTGATTATCAGCTTTACCCCGGCGCTGCGCGACGTGGCTAACTTCAGCTGGTTTATCGGTGCCTTGCTGGGTGCGGGCGTGTACCGCTGGCTGGCGCGAAGCGAGCGTGCCGCGCGCGGCGTTAGGTTCACCGCGCCCGCGGCGATGGGGGAGTAATCCGCACCGAGCGTCAGGTTGAATCGGGCAGCGTTATCGCCTTTAATCGAGACTCCATTACGCGACTCAAGGATCTGGAATGACAAAGATAGTTGCCGTTTCCGGCAGCCTGCGGCAGGCCTCGCTGAATACGCGCCTGCTCCACGCCGCCGCCTCGCTGATGCCGGAAGGCGCCAGTATTGACGTCAGAACGCTGCACGGCATTCCTCTGTATAACGCCGACGAGGAGGCGCAGAACGGACTTCCTCAGGCCGTGACGGATCTTAAAGACGCGCTGGCCGGCGCCGACGCGATTCTGTTCGCCACGCCGGAATATAACAACGGCCTGCCAGGCGTGTTTAAAAACGGCGTCGACTGGCTGTCGCGCCCGGTGTCCGATATTCCGAAGGTGTTTGGCGGCAAGCGCATCGCGGTAGTGGGTGCCTCCCCCGGCGGATTCGGTACTATTCTGGCGCAGGATGCCTGGCTGTCGGTGCTGCGGATGCTGGGTACCGAACCGTGGTTTGGCGGCAGGCTTATTGTTTCCCACGCCAGCACGCTTTTTGACGAGCAGGGAAATCTGGTGGATGAGAAATTTATTGAACGCTACCGGGCCTTTCTAGCCGACTACGTCGCCTGGGTCCGCGCGTAGTCCTGCGAGACTGGTTGATTATTACTTTATGAATTTTGTTTGCAGGCTAATTAAATAAAACAGCGCTCCGGCGGAGCGCTGTTTTAAAACATCATTTATAAACTTTTGCGGTACCGACAAAACGACCAATCTCTTTACCCGATACCACCACGAAGTATTTGCCGCCCAGTTTATCAGCTTTCTTAGACAGCGCCTCTTCCAGACCGGAAGGGGATGTTGCCTCATTTTTTGACGTTACCGTACCAATAAGCTGGTAGTTTTTCTCTTTAGCGATCTGCGGCGTTATTTGCTCGGCGGCAAATGCGCTCAGCGAGATACCGGCTACGGCGAGTCCAATAGCAATCTGTTTTAATGCTTTCATCTCTAACTCCTTAACTTATTGTTTTGATTTACCCGAGGTAAGTGCGCAGAAGCGATTCTGCACGACTAACGCTAAAACGTATTTACTGACTATAAGCGGCTTTATTAAATAAATCGAATGCACTGGAGAAGATCGCTCCGGGCCGAATATTCATACGATTAATATCAATATCAGCATATTCAGCCCGGGAATTAGCAACTTAGAAAAGCGTAAACGGATAATCGACAATAATGCGATATTCATCGGCATCGGCATTCCCGCGGGTGTTACCCGGTGCGGTATAGCCTTTACCGGAACGGTGCATTGCCCAGCGCAGGGTTACGCTGGTGCCTTTTGCCTGGCCATCCGGCACTTCGTAGCGCAGGGAGATGTCGCGCTCCCAGTGGCGCGCGTGCTTGCCATCCGGATTATAGATGTAGCCGTAGCCTTTACTGTTGGGGTTAACCCGGGTCAGGTCGGCCTTGCCGCGGGTATAAGAGGTGCTCAGCTTAAAGTCTGGCGCATTGATAAAGGCCAGGCTGGTTTGATACTGCACCTTCCAGGACTGTTCGCCGGGGCCGTTAAAGTCGGCGTACTGCTGAGAGTTATTGAGATAAAGATAGGTGCCATCGTTTTGAATCACGTAGTCAAACGGCGTGTTGCCGTCGACTTTCTGAAAGCCCAGCGACAGGCTCTGCCCTTTGCCGGCCAGCGTCAGGCCGCTGGTGTAGGTCTGGTTATCGATGCGGCCAAGCTTGCTGCTGCCTTGGTCCCGCGTATCGTAAAAGTGCAGGTAAGGCGTGAGGGTAATGTCCTCGGCGACCGGGAACGGATAGCTGCCGGCAAGGTAATACTGGTTCCAGATATCGCGCAGATTGCCGGCGTAAGCGGTCACGGTCGCGCTCTTCGGAATGCTGTAGCTGCCGCCCACCCAGTTCATATGTGAGCTGTTGCGGTCGGCCATCACGCCGGCCTTGTTACGGCTGCCGTAGCTGGTTTTCAGATGGCTCTCGCCGCTCTGGTTACGCAGGCGCGTGGAGTCAACCCAGCCGGCATCCAGGGTCAAGTCATCGACGCTGTAATTTTTAATGGTCACCCCGCGATAGGTCTGGGGGAACATGCGGCTTACGCCGCTGGCGATAACCGGGTTTTCCAGCAGCTGATCGCCGGCCTGCACCAGGCTGTCAAAGCCGCGCATTTTTAGCGCACCGCCGATATTGGAGTAGCTGGATTCAGGTTTACCGGTAGAGTCCAGCGGCATTAATCCGGCACCGCCGTGCCCGCCGCCGCCGTCAAGTTTCAGAGCATAAAAGCTGTGGACGTCGAAACCAAAACCCACCGGCGTATCGGTATATCCGGAGCGAAAAGAGAGCCAGCCGCCCTGAACCCATTCGCGCTGATCGCGACCGTCAGGGGTATGGTGATTATTACGGTCGAAGAAAGAGTTTCGTAAAATCCCTTTCATCGTGGAGCCTTCAATAAAGCCGGGAGGAATACTGACTTCTGCTTTTTGCCGCGCGGTAATATTCGCGTCAAGATTATCCCTTTGCCCCAGTGAGTTATCTGCATGTGCCTGCTGTTCAGATAACATTAATCCAACGCCCAATATAGGGATCGTCAGAACGCGCAGTGAATTTCTTTTCATATGTCTTTACCTGTTGTGATGCCAGCACAATGCCTTCTCTCAGGCATTTTCCCTTTTTGATTAACGATGCAGAATGGCGCTGGCAATAACCTGACAAACAGAAAGGTATATAGCAATGCGCGGCAGACTTTTATTGATAATTACAAAGAATAGCGCAGGAGTATAGGTTGAAAAACAATTTCTGGAAATTAGCAGTTTAATTTATAAGAAATAAGCCAGAGATAATCGGCACACGGGACATTTTAGTAAACAACAGAAAGGCAGTGATGTTCAGAAAAAGAAAAGGGCCACGTTATAAATAACGTGGCCCTGAATGTGGCGGAACGGACGGGACTCGAACCCGCGACCCCCTGCGTGACAGGCAGGTATTCTAACCGACTGAACTACCGCTCCGCTGTGTTCCCTTGAGAACGAGGCGAATAGTACGGTTAAGGTGAATCTCCGTCAACGCTTTTTTCTTCAGTTTTGAACCGTTTGCTGCAAAAATCGCCCAACGGCTAGCTTTCGTGACTTTCCGCGGTATTTTCCACACGCCACAGGCAGCTTCCGCCCTTCTTTTGTACCAGATCGAGACGCGACTCGTGGGCCACCAGCTCTTCATCGCTGGCTAAAACTACCCGCAGCCTGCTGGCCGCCCGTACAATCCGCTGAATGGTTCCCTCACCCTGGGCCTGCTGGGACTCGCCTTCCATCGAAAAGCTTAATGAGGTTTGCCCGCCGGTCATCGTCAAATAGACATCGGCCAGTATCTGGGCATCGAGCAGCGCGCCGTGCAGTGTACGTTTGGTGTTGTCTATTTCATAGCGCGAGCAGAGTGCGTCGAGGCTGTTCCTTTTACCGGGGAACATCTTGCGCGCCATCGCCAGGCTGTCGGTGATTTTGCAGAAAGTTTCCGTTTTGCCAATCCCGCGGTTCAGCTTGCCGAACTCGTAATCCATAAAGCCGATATCAAACGACGCGTTGTGGATCACCAGCTCGGCGCCGCGGATGTAGTCCATAAATTCATCCGCCACATCGGCAAAGGTGGGCTTGTCCAGCAGGAACTCATCCGCAATGCCGTGAACCATAAAGGCTTCCGGATCCACAAGCCGATCCGGTTTGAGATAGACGTGAAAATTGTTGCCGGTGAGACGGCGGTTAATGACCTCTACGGCACCAATCTCAATGATCTTGTGCCCTTCATAGTGGGCGCCGATCTGGTTCATACCGGTGGTTTCGGTATCGAGAACGATCTGTCGGGTAATAGCAGTGTTAATCGCGGTCATTTATGTCAGACTTGTGGTTTGCGTGTCGATTTGATTACAGGAAGTCTACCAGAGATGCTTAAACAGGTAGAAATTTTCACCGATGGTTCGTGTCTAGGCAATCCGGGACCTGGCGGCTACGGTGCTATTTTACGCTATCGCGGCCATGAAAAAACCTTCAGCCAGGGCTATCGCCTGACCACCAATAACCGCATGGAGCTGATGGCGGCCATTGTCTCGCTGGAGGCGCTAAAAGAACAGTGCGAGATTGTGCTCAGCACAGACAGCCAGTATGTCCGCCAGGGGATCACCCAGTGGATCCACGGCTGGAAAAAACGCGGCTGGAAAACGGCAGACAAAAAGCCGGTGAAGAATGTTGACCTCTGGCAGCGTCTCGACGCGGCGCTGGGCCAGCACAAAATCCGCTGGGAGTGGGTTAAAGGCCACGCCGGCCATCCGGAAAACGAACGCTGCGACGAGCTGGCAAGAGCGGCGGCGATGGCCCCTTCCGGGGACGATGTCGGTTATAAGCCGGAAGGCTAATTACTTTTACGTTCGGCGCTGCGCGTTGCACCCACCGCCTGACGCATCCGGGTTTTGGCCTTTTTATGCCGCAGCGGATTGAGGGTTAACGGCACGGTGCGCTTGCGGGCAACGATGATTTGCAGGCAGCCCAGCGCCGGCAGGTGCGTGCTGAGCAGCGTACCACCCTGCCGGCTCCAGGGCAGCACCTGAAAGCGCCCGAGGTGCAATACTTCAAAATTCAGCAGCCCGAGCCAGTCGAGCTGGCGGCCGGCGCTGAACATTCTGCTATTGTAAGGGACGCGTTTGCGCACAAACGGGATCAGCTTGCGTATGCCCATCAGGCTCAGGGGATTAAATCCGGTGATGATAAGCCAGCCGTCATCAATCAGGACACGGTCTGCCTCGCGCAGCATCCGGTGCGGATCTTCACTCCAGGCAAGGGTGTGGGCCAGCAGGCAGGCGTCTACTGATTTCTCGGCAAACGGCAGATGCAGCGGATCCGCCCTGACCTGCATCGGTTCGCCATTCAGAGAAACGTTGACCTGGTGAGATATCGCGCAGGATTCGGTATTGATTTCTGCGCTCAGATTGCCAATCTTCAGAAGGTGAAAGCCGTAAAGCTTAGCCAGCCAGGGCCGGAGCTGCTCTTCCAGAGCCTCGCGGTAATATTCGCCCCGGGGCATTTCGCGCCAGTGGCCGGGCGCCGCCGCGACCTGCGTTATCCTTGCCGGTTTCATCACAACACACCCGCTTTATAATGAGGTAATCAATGAATCTTAACAGTATTTCTGCTTTTCAGGATAACTACATCTGGGTGCTGAGCGAAGACAGCGGCGACTGCCTGATTGTCGATCCCGGCGAGGCCGCGCCGGTGCTTGCTGCAATAGAAGAAAACCAGTGGCGGCCGCAGGCCATTCTTCTGACCCACCATCACCACGATCACGTGGGTGGAGTAAACGCGCTGGTGCAAAAGTTTCCAGACCTGGTGGTGTACGGCCCGGAAGAGACACGGGACAAAGGCGCCACGCACATCGTTAAAGACGGGGATAACATCACGTTGTCCGGATCCGAATTTTCTGTATTTTCGACGCCGGGACACACGCTGGGGCACATTTGTTACTTCAGCCAGCCTTACTTATTTTGCGGCGATACGCTGTTTTCCGGCGGCTGCGGGCGCCTGTTTGAAGGCACGCCATCTCAGATGTATCAATCCCTTGAGAAAATTCAGGCGCTGCCAGATGACACTATTGTGTGCGCGGCCCATGAATATACGTTAACAAATATGAAGTTTGCAGCCACACTTTTTCCCCATGATAGCGCTATTATGGATTATTACAGCGAAGTGAAGGAGTTACGTGCTAAAAATCAAATGACACTGCCCGTAATTCTGAAAAATGAACGTAAAATAAATGTATTCTTACGCACTAAAGATATTGATTTATTTAAAGAAATTAAAGAAGAAACAAATTTGCAACACCCTGAACAGCGTTTTGCATGGTTGAGGTCAAAGAAAGATACTTTCTGAACAAGCAAGGTTGCCTTTTGCCACTTTCGCCGTTATGATCGCTCGTCTTTTAAGCAACTACATTGACCATATACATGAAGGTAAGAGCGATACTACTCGCCTCTGTCCTGCTTGCGGGTTGCCAGGCCAATCACGGCGGCAATGTCCAGCAGCACGCACAGAGCCTTTCTGCAGCTAGTCAAGGGGAAGCAGGGAAGTTTGCAAGTCACGCGCGATGGATGGACGACGGAACATTTGATGCGCAGGATAAAGACTTGTGGAGCTTCATCGGCGGCGAGCTAAAGATGGGAATTCCGGAAAATACCCGGATTCGCGAACAGAAACAGAAGTATTTACGTAACAAGAGCTATCTCCACGATGTGACAGTACGGGCTGAGCCGTATATGTACTGGATAGCCGGGCAAGTTAAGAAACGCAACATGCCAATGGAGCTGGTACTACTACCCATAGTGGAGAGCGCTTTTGATCCGCATGCGACGTCTGGCGCCAATGCCGCAGGCATCTGGCAGATCATACCGAGCACCGGACGCAATTATGGTCTGAAACAGACCAGCAGCTATGATGCGCGTCGCGATATCGTTGCCAGCACAACGGCAGCGCTTAATATGATGCAGCGTCTGAACAAGATGTTTGACGGCGACTGGCTATTGACGGTGGCCGCCTATAATAGCGGCGAAGGCCGGGTGATGAAGGCGGTTAAGGCGAACAAAGCGCAGGGTAAACCTGCTGACTTCTGGTCCCTTTCTCTGCCGGCTGAAACTAAGATCTATGTTCCGAAGATGCTCGCGCTGAGCGACATCCTCAAAAACAGCAAGCGTTACGGCGTCCAGTTACCTAACGCCGATGAGAGCCGCGCCCTGGCGCGGGTTCGCCTGGATAATCCGGTCGAGCTATCTCAGGTTGCTGATATGGCAGGAATGTCGATCACCAAGCTTAAGGCATTCAATGCCGGCGTTAAGGGCTCAACCCTCGGCGCCAGCGGCCCAAGATACGTGATGGTGCCAAAAAAGCATGCCGATCGCCTTCGTGAGTCGCTGGCCTCTGGTGATATCGCGGCAGTACAGCCTACGCTGGTTGCGGATAATACGCCTCTGACCAGCCGCAGTTACCGCGTACGCTCCGGAGATACGCTTTCCGGCATCGCTTCCCGGCTTGGTGTGACCGCAAGCGATCTTAAGCAGTGGAACAATCTGCGCGGTGCAAACCTGAAGATTGGGCAGTCGCTTACGGTGGGTGCAGGCAGCAGCGCAGAACGTCTGGCGAAGAACAGCGACAGCATCACCTATCGCGTTCGTAAGGGAGATTCCCTCTCCAGCATTGCCAGAAGCCACGGCATCAACATCAAGGATTTAGTGCGCTGGAATGGCGACACTGACAACCTGAAGCCCGGCGATCGCATCACGCTGTACGTCAACAGCAGCGACAAGCCTGACGCTTGACGGTTCTCTTAATAAAATGAAAAGGCACCTTTCACGGTGCCTTTTCTCTTTTTGTCAGTCACAGAATTATGCCGGCTTGTGCGCCTCGGCCATAATGGTATCGGTGATAAACGACCCCTCTTCCTGCAGCTCAAAATAGTCTTTTACTTCCTGCGAGGCGCTGTCCTGATACAGGCGAATAGCGTCACACATGGCCTGCGGCGTACGCATTCGCGCTATCCACGACGAGAACTCCAGCGGCAGCCGGTCCGTGATGAGGCTGTCGCTCACCAGGCCCGCTTCGTTGATCATTGCCAGCCATTCGCCGCTTGAGTAATCGCGCACGTGAGAGGTATCCCGCAGCGCCTCAACGGTCTGCAGCCAGATGTCCCGCAGAGGATGACCCGGCGACATCACATCCATAACGATAAATATGCCGCCGGGCTTGAGCACGCGCCTGACTTCACGCAGCGCCTGGCCGACATCGTGCCAGTGGTGGGCAGAATAGCGGGTAATTACTACCTCAAATGACGCGTCGGCAAACGGCAGCACTTCGGCATAGCCCTGGCTGGTGCCGATGTTTTTCAGCCCGCGTTCTTTTGCCGCCTGCTCCACGACTGCCAGCATCCGGGCAGAAAGATCGTACGCCGTCACCTGCGCCACCTTCCCGGCGGCAACATAGCTGGCGTGGCCGCCTCCGCATCCTAAATCAAGAACGTGCGCGTCGGGAAATGCGCTCAGGCGCTCGCCGAGACGCTGTAAATCGCGCCCGGAAGCGTGCACTGCGCTGGTTAAATACGCGCCGGCCTGAGCGCCGAACTGTCTGTCAACATGGTGGTGGTGTGAGCTGTTTGTCATGTACTTTCCTTATTTTATTAAGAAGGCAGTACCTGGCAAATGCAGGGCTGCCTGGTGGCAGACCTGAGATGTCGTTAACGTTCAGGCTTGCCGGGACTGAATTCAACGAGTAGCGGATTGTGATCGGACGCGCGGGTTACCAGCACGGAAGCATCCTGTACGCCGAGACCGCGATAAAAAACAAAATCCAGCGGGCGGCCAAAGGCACGGCGGCGCTGATCGTCGCCGAAGCGGACTTCGCGCAGGGACATTTCGCGCGCAAAGCGGTAAAGGGCATTCATGCGCGGGCGGCTCCAGGTATTGAAATCACCGGCCATAATAACCGGCCCGCTGTGGTGGGCTATCTGATCGCCAATAGCCAGCAGCTGCTTGCTGTAGACATCAACCCCGAGGCTAAAGTTAACGGCGTGAATGTTAACCACCATCAGCAGCCGTGAGTCCGGCAGCGGATAGACGGTGACCAGCGCCGATTTTGCCAGCCGAAAAATGGGCTCGCGCTCGCGCAGCGGGCAGCAGTAAACGGGATGCGCCGACGCAAGCGTCATCACTCCTGAAGGATTTTGGGGCAGGACGAAGGCCGGTACCTGATCGGCCGCAAGATAGTTGGTGGTGGCAAACTTAACCAGCTCTGGGGTTGTCTGGGCTTCCTGGAGCAGGACAAGGTGAGCATCTTTGCCAAAGTTCTTCAAAACTGACTGCCATTCGGCGCGCTTTTGTTTGAAGATATTCCACACCAGTACGCGAATGTTTTCTTCACTGCTGAGCGGCGCTCCGGCGGGCAATGCAGCACCGATAGTCGAGAACGAACCGGGAGGCAGGATCCTCTCCGCGGGCTGTCCGGCAATATAGCGCATGGCGTAAGTATTTTTTCGCACTTTTGGCTTAAGACCTCAATAACAGAAGGACTACCCGCATCAGCGAATAGTCCTTCTGTTATAGGGATTTTTGTTTACACTTTCAACGCTATTTACCATAAAGATGCGGCTGCGCCGTTAGTGACCACCCACTTACGGCTGTGGGCATAGTGCCATTTTCGCGGACTTATCGAGGCGACCGCTCACCATCAGCAGCACAAGCGCCATCAGGACAATCACGGCGCCAATCCAGGGAGTCTGCGCCAGACCGTAGCGCTCAACGACCTGCCCGCCAATAATCGAGCCCAGCGCGATGCCGATATTAAACGCCGCAATATTCAGGCCCGACGCAACATCGACGGCGGAAGGTACGTACAGCTCTGCCTTTTGCACGACATAGACCTGCAGGCCGGGCACGTTGCCGAATGCGAAGATCCCCATCACCAGTACCGTGGCCAGCGCGGCATAGTGCATTGTGGATGTGAACTGAAAGACCATCAGCAAAGTCGCCAGGGCAGCGAAGATGAACGTCAGGGCCGGCACTGCGCCGTGCTTATCAGCCAGCCTGCCGCCCCACATATTTCCCACGGCGACAGAAATACCGTATCCCAGCAGGATCGCGCTAACGGCGCCTGGAGTAAAGCCGGCCAGCGTCTGCATCATCGGCGCAAGAAAGGTAAATGCGGTGAACACGCCGCCGTAGCCGAGCGCGGTAATCGCGTAGATCATCAGCAGTCGGGAGTTAGTAAGTACTCGCAGTTGTTCGCGCAGGCTCGACGCCGAACGCTGCGGAATATTGCCCGGGATGAGAATCTGGCTGCTGATAAAGGCAATCGCGCCCAGTAGCGATACAGCCATAAATGTTTCACGCCAGCCGAAGTGCTGGCCGATAAAGGTTCCCAACGGTACGCCGGTGACCAGCGCCACGGTTAAGCCGCCAAACATGATCGCAATAGCCGAGGCCGCTTTCTCTTTTGGCACCAGGCTGGTTGCAATCGTCGAACCGATAGAAAAAAAGACGCCGTGGGCCAGGCCCGTCAGCAGGCGAGCGGCAACCAGCGTGCCGTACCCCGGCGCCTGCCAGGCCAGCAGGTTACCAAGGGTAAACAGCGCCATGAGCGCCAGCAGCAGCTGTTTGCGCGGTATCCGTCCGGTCAAGGCAGTCAGCACCGGCGCGCCAACGGCAACGCCCAGCGCGTAAACAGAGACCAGCAGTCCAGCAGAAGGTAAAGAAACGGAAAGTTGTTCGGCTATTGTCGGAATCAATCCAACAATGACAAATTCAGTCGTGCCAATCGCAAAGGCTCCGATTGTCAGGGCAAGTAGCGCCAGCGGCATAATGTACTCCACATCATCAGTATTAAGATGACATGCAGTATGCCTGGATGGTTAAATAACAAAAAGATTCAAAGTCTCAATAAAATATTGCCTCAGGAGCACCAATGAGAGCCACATCAGAAGAGATTGCCATCTTTGTCGCCGTAGTTGAAAGCGGCAGCTTTAGCCGCGCGGCAGAACAGCTCGGTCAGGCAAACTCCGCCGTCAGCCGTGCGGTAAAAAAACTCGAATCTAAACTCGGGGTCAGCCTGCTAAACCGCACCACGCGGCAGCTCAATCTGACTGAAGAAGGAGAGCGCTATTTCCGCCGCATGCAGGGCGTGCTGCAGGAGATGGCGGCGGCCGAAAATGAGTTGATGGAGGCGCGCCACACGCCGAAGGGATTGCTCCGGATTGATGCTGCCACGCCGGTAGTGCTTCATTATCTGATGCCGCTGATCAAGCCTTTTCGCGAGCGCTATCCGGAGATTACGCTGTCGCTGGTATCGTCTGAAACCTTTATTAATCTGATCGATCGCAAAGTGGATATTGCCATTCGCGCGGGGACGCTGTCCGACTCCAGCCTGCGGGCAAAAACGCTGTTTATTAGCTTTAGGAAGGTGGTTGCATCGCCGGAGTATATCGCAAAATACGGGGAGCCAGAGACGGTGGAGGCCCTCGGCCAGCATCTCTGCCTCGGTTTTACCGAGCCCAGTTCGCTTAATAGCTGGCCACTTTCCTGCTGCGACGGTCAGCTGCACGAGATCGCTTGCGGGATATCTTCTAATAGCGGCGAAACCCTCAAGCAGCTTTGCATTAGCGGAAACGGTATTGCCTGCCTGTCTGATTATATGGTGGACGCTGAAATCGCTCGGGGAGAACTGGTGGAGCTGCTGGCAGATAAAAGGTTACCGGTAGAAATGCCCTTCAGCGCAGTTTATTACAGCGATCGGGCGGTAAGTACCCGCATCAGAGCCTTTATCGATTTTCTGGTGGAGTACGAGGCCCAGAAATGCCGTTAAGGTGAGCATGCTGAGTGACTGAAAGCCGGGATAATCTTCTTTTCTTTTGCATCACCCTTCTTTGAGATTGCTGTTTTCGCTTATTGCCTTCACAGCGGGCAGCAGCAATCACCATGTTGGATCTGGCTTAAGGGGATATGTCGTGCGGGCGTTCAAAAAGAAACGTGGCGGGTTATTGTTTTAGACAAAAGAAAAAGCCCTGAGCAGATGCTCAGGGCTCTTAATAAGTGGCGGAACGGACGGGACTCGAACCCGCGACCCCCTGCGTGACAGGCAGGTATTCTAACCGACTGAACTACCGCTCCACCGAATACTTCTGTAACCACCGGTTTAGTACCCCGGCTTACTGCTTAA
>NZ_CAJYMB010000024.1 GCF_913775985.1 uncultured Pluralibacter sp.
CAAAATCATGCAGCTTTTTGAAGACTACCGCGCCGCGGACGACTTTGTCGGCATGGATATGGCACGCAAGTTTATCCAGATGGGTTACACCCGCGCCCGGCGCTACGCCAACCACAAGGGCGGGCGAAAATACCACGCCGACGGCAGCGAGCTGCCACGGGAAATCAACGAAGAGAAGGCTGCCAGCGCGGCGATTTTCAAAACCGAATGGGACAAGCTGCGGGCGGACAAAGACTATCTGGCGCGCAAAAAAAAGCACCAGGCGCAGTACGGCTGATGCTTTTAATGACGATTAACGACTCAATCAGGCTTTAACGGCCCACAGATCGTATTCGTCCGCGTGCTCGACCTTCACCCGCAGCACGTCGCCGGGCTTGACGCCGGTTTCGCCGTTCAGGTACACCGCGCCGTCGATCTCCGGCGCGTCCGCCATGCTGCGGCCAATGGCGCCTTCTTCATCCACTTCATCGACGATGACCATGATTTCGCGGCCAATCTTCTCCTGCAGGCGCTCGGCGGAGATCTGCTGCTGCAGCTGCATAAAGCGGTTCCAGCGCTCCTCTTTCACCTCTTCCGGCACCGGATCCGCCAGCTCATTGGCGGTCGCGCCTTCCACCGGGCTGTATTTAAAGCAGCCAACACGGTCCAGACGCGCCTCTTTCAGGAAATCCAGCAGCATCTGGAAATCCTCTTCGGTTTCGCCGGGGAAGCCGACGATAAAGGTGGATCGCAGGGTCAGCTCCGGGCAGATTTCGCGCCACTGCTTGATGCGCGCCAGCTGGCGATCAACCGAGCCGGGGCGCTTCATCAGCTTGAGGATGCGCGGGCTGGCGTGCTGCAGCGGAATATCCAGATAGGGCAGGATTTTGCCTTCCGCCATCAGCGGAATAACGTCGTCCACGTGCGGATAGGGATAGACATAGTGCAGGCGCACCCAGATGCCGAGTTTCGCCAGCTGCTCGCACAGGCTGACCATGCTGGTTTTCACCGGCGAGCCGTTCCAGAAACCGGTGCGGTGCTTCACGTCAACCCCGTAGGCGGAAGTGTCCTGGGAAATAACCAGCAGCTCTTTCACTCCGGCTTCCGCCAGGCGTTTGGCTTCGTCCAGCACCTCGCCAATCGGGCGGCTGTCGAGATCGCCGCGCATCGACGGAATGATGCAGAAGGTACAGCGGTGGTTGCAGCCTTCGGAAATTTTCAGATAGGCGTAGTGGCGCGGCGTCAGCTTAACGCCCTGTTCCGGCACCAGGCTCAGGAACGGGTTGTGCTGCGGCTTCGGCACGTAATGATGCACGTGCTCCAGCACCTGCTCGTAGCTGTGCGGGCCAGTGATCTCCAGCACTTTCGGATGCACTTCGCGGATCTGATCCTCTTTGGCGCCCAGGCAGCCGGTGACGATCACTTTTCCGTTCTCTTTCAGCGCTTCGCCGATGGTCTCCAGCGACTCCTGCACGGCGCTGTCGATAAAGCCGCAGGTGTTGACGATAACCATATCGGCGTTGTCGTAGCTCGACACCACGTCATAGCCTTCGGTGCGCAGCTCGGTGAGGATGCGCTCAGAATCTACCAGGTTTTTTGGGCAGCCCAGTGAAACAAATCCAATTTTAGACATTTTTTATACAGTACATTGCTCGGGAAAGGGCGGAGTATACATGATGTTTGCGGCTTATTCATACGCTGGCGAGGGGTAGTGATGTGCAGACCTTGGTGGGAGATCTTTCCGCGATCTGTAACTTTATTCAGCTGCCTGCCGCCCCTCTCTTTTGCCCACGCTTCCTGAAAAAACCGCCTCTCTATGAGGCGGCTAAACACCAATTATTCAAACCATGCCGGCACCGGGTCGGTAAAGTATTTCCACTTCTTCGGCCCTTTCGACATCTCCGCATCGGTCAGCAGGGCCGAGTCGAGCCGGGCGCGCAGGGTATCTTCGTCCATCTCCATGCCGATAAACACCAGCTCCTGGCGCGCGTCGCCGATGCCGTCGATCCACTTCGATTCGATAAAGGCCAGCGATTCAGGATCCGTCGGCCAGCGGTGCTCGGGGACGCTCGCCCACCACATGCCGCCGAGCCCCTGGCGCGTGACGCCGCCCGCCTGCGACCAGGCGCCGGCGTACTCCGGGCGGCTCGCCAGCCAGAAGTAGCCCTTGGATCGAATGACCCCGGCCAAATCGTGCTGCATCAGCTGCCAGAAGCGCTGCGGATGGAACGGGCGGCGGGCGCGGAACACGAAGCTGGTGATGCCGTACTCTTCGGTTTCCGGCGTGTGCTCGCCGCGCAGCTCCTTCAGCCAGCCCGGCGCCTGGGCGGCGTGGTCAAAATCGAAAAGCCCGGTGTTCAGCACGTTGTCGAGCGGCACCTGGCCAAACTGCGAAATCACCACTTTTGCCCGCGGGTTGAGCTTGTGCAGCATCGCCAGCAGGGTCTCTTTCTGCGCTTCGTCAATCAAGTCCACTTTGTTCAGCACCAGCACGTCGCAGAATTCGATCTGCTCAATAAGCAGATCCACGACGCTGCGCTCGTCGCCTTCGCCGTTGGATTCGCCGCGGGATTGAATGCTGTCAGCGGAGCCATAATCTTTCAGAAAATTAAAGGCGTCCACCACCGTGACCATGGTATCCAGCCGGGCGACCTTGGAGAGGCTTTCGCCTTCTTCGTCGTCAAAAGTGAAAGTTTCAGCCACCGGCAGCGGTTCGGAAATGCCGGTGGACTCGATCACCAGCTGATCGAAGCGGTTCTCTTTTGCCAGCCGGTTAACTTCCAGCAGCAGATCTTCGCGCAGGGTGCAGCAGATGCAGCCGTTGCTCATTTCCACCAGCTTCTCATCGGTGCGCGACAGCTCTGCGCCGCCGTCCCTGACCAGCGCGGCATCAATATTCACTTCCGACATATCGTTAACGATCACCGCAACCCGGCGGCCTTCCCGGTTATTGAGGATGTGGTTCAGCAGCGTGGTTTTTCCGGCGCCGAGAAAGCCGGAAAGTACGGTAACGGGCAGGCGGCGATCGCCGCCCGCTGGGAGTATCTCTGTCATGTTTGTCATTCCTCACTGTGTGACGATATTCGTTGAGAGCGGCGTCCGGCAGCCTGCCGGAAAAGCGTGATTTAGATATGTTATAACATAACAAATAACATGACAAACAGTGGCGTTTCGTTTTACTTTTTCCGGTTGTTTCCGCCGTTTCGTCGCCAGCGGCTCGCTGAGGCAGTAAACTCGGCAAAAATTAAGGAGAACACAATGATGCCGATACACTTTCGCCGCTGTCTCAGCGGTGCGGCCCTGATAGCCCTAAGCTGCCTGCCCGCTAGCGCGCTGGCGCTTTCGCCGCAGGCGCTGGAAGCGCGGGTTAACAACGTGATTGCGCCCTTGATGAAGCAGCAGCAGATCCCGGGCATGGCGGTGGCGGTTATCTATCGCGGCCGGACCCAGTATTTTTACTATGGCCTTGCGGACCTGCAGGCGCGCCGTCCAGTCAGCGGCGATACGCTGTTTGAGCTGGGCTCCCTGAGTAAGACATTTACCGGTATAGCCGGCGGCTATGCCGCAGCGAACAGTGAAATCCGGCTGGACGCGCCGGTAGCGGAGGTTGCTCCGGAGCTGAAAATGGCGCCGTGGCGCAATATCTCCCTGCTGCAGCTGGCCACCTATACCGCAGGCGGTCTGCCGCTGCAGCTGCCCGATGACGTTACCAGCGAGTCGGCGCTGTTGCGCTACTATCAGCACTGGAAGCCCGAGTACGCGCCGGGCAGCGTGCGCCAGTACTCCAACGCCAGCATCGGCCTGTTTGGCGCGCTGGCGGTGAAAAACAGCGGCCTGAGCTTTGACCAGTATATGCAGCGGCGGGTGCTGACGCCCCTGAAGCTCGCGCACACCTTTATCAGCGTGCCGGCGCGGGAAGAAAAAAATTACGCCTGGGGCTACCGGGACGGCAAACCGGTGCGCGTCTCGCCGGGGATGCTGGATGCCGAAGCCTACGGCATCAAAACCACCATCGGCGACATGGCGACCTTTGTGCAGGCCAATATCGACGGCGGAAAGCTGAACAGCGGCGATCCGCTGCTGGCGAAAGCGATTGTTACTGCCCAGACCGGCTATTACAAAACTGGCGATATGTATCAGGGACTCGGCTGGGAGGCGTGGCCGATGCCGGTTGCTGCCGATAAGTTGATTGCCGCCAGTGACAACGCGGTTGCCCTTAAGCCTGCCCCTGCGGTGCGCCAGACGCCGGCGCGTCCTTTCGGCCCGAACAGCCTGCTGCACAAAACCGGCAGCACCAACGGCTTCGGTGCCTATGCGGCGTTCATTCCCGGGCATCAGGCCGGGGTGATCATGCTGGCTAACAAAAATTATCCCAATCCGCAGCGTGTTGCCGCGGCGTGGCAGATCCTGCGCCACCTCGACTGAGCCGGCCTAGCGGAGGGTGCTTTGCGGCCTGCGGGCGGTGATATGAACATGATCGTCCCGCAGATCGTCTGCCGCCTCGCGGCTGCGGCCGCGCAGCTCATCGCTGTCGGCATCGTGGCGCAGGCGGTGATCGGGATTGTGTACCCGGAAAAACAGGTGGCCGTTGTCGCTCGCCATCAGCTGGCCGGAAAAGAGTGCGCAGACCAGCAATATCAGGGACAGTCCTCTGTGGATCATTTTTTATCGCTCTGTGCAGTTGAGACCGGCTCAATATTGCCTGGCGCTGCGTACAGTTGGCGCACCGCTGGTTAAGGTTTCGTAAAAAATTCTTCATCTCTTCGCCCCCTGACTACCCTTAAGCCATTCGCACAACAAGGAGCCCGCTATGCGCTATTCCACCGCCGCTGTTCTTCTCGGAATGCTGTTTACCGCCGCCGCTGCCGCCCGCCCGCAGGTAGAGCCGGTGAATGTCGAGGTTGTTCAGGACAAGCTAAACCATCCGTGGTCGCTGGCGTTTTTGCCGGGCGGCCAGGGCGCACTCATCACCCAGCGCGGCGGGGAGCTGCTGCGCTGGCAGCCGGGGAAAGGCGTCTCGGCGCCGATAAAGGGCGTGCCGAAGGTCTGGGCGCACGGGCAGGGCGGCCTGCTGGACGTGGTGCTGGCGCCAGATTTTGACCGTTCCCGGCGAGTCTGGCTGAGCTACGCCGAAGCGGGCCCGGACGGCAAGGCGGGCACCGCCGTTGGCTACGGGCGGCTCAGCGACGATCTGCGGCAGCTGGCGGATTTTAACGTGGTGTTCCGCCAGATGCCGAAACTTTCAACCGGCAACCACTTCGGCGGAAGGCTGGTGTTTGACGGTAAAGGCTACCTGTTTATCAGCCTCGGGGAAAACAACCAGCGCCCCACCGCCCAGGCGCTGGACAAGCTGCAGGGAAAAGTAGTGCGTCTGACCGATCGGGGCGCGGTACCGCAGGATAATCCCTTCGTCGGCAGATCCGGCGCACGGCCTGAAATCTGGTCCTACGGCATCCGTAATCCGCAGGGGCTGGCGATGAATCCGTGGAGTCACGCGCTGTGGCTGAACGAGCACGGCCCGCGGGGCGGGGACGAAATTAACATCCCGGAGAAAGGGAAAAATTACGGCTGGCCGCTGGCGACCTACGGCATCAACTACAGCGGCCAGCCCATTCCGGAGGCGAAAGGTGAAACGGTGCCGGGCACCGAGCCGCCGCTGTTCGTCTGGCGCCAGTCGCCGGCGGTGAGCGGAATGGCGTTTTACAATGCCGCGACCTTCCCCCAGTGGCAGCATCGTCTGTTTATCGGGGCGCTAAAGGATAAGTCGATTATCGTGCTGAAGGTCAATGGCGACAGCGTCACTGAAGAGATGCGCATTCTGAAAGATCGCGGCCAGCGCGTGCGCGACGTGCGGATCGGGCCCGACGGCTATCTGTACGCGCTGACCGACGAAGCGGACGGCGAGCTGCTGAAAATCAGCCCGGCGTCCTGATCTCAGGTCACCGGGATCATCACCACGTTTTGATAGGCCGGGCGGCGCGACAGCTGCTGGTGCCAGCGCTGCAGGTTGGGATGCGGCTGCCACGTTTGTACCGCGCCCAGCAGATTCCAGACAAACGGCGCTACGGCGATGTCGCCGACGCCGAACTCTTCGCCGGAGAGCCACGGCGATTCGGCCAGCGCGTCGTCCAGCATGGCGAGCAGCTTCTCCACCTCGGCGATAGCCGCGTTAATTGCCGCGCTGTCCCGCTGTTCCGGCGGCGTTCTCACCAGCCCGGTAAGGATTATCCGGTGCTGCAGGGAGAGCGCGCCATTGGCCCAGTCCATCCACTTTTCCGCCTGCGCGCGCCGGGCCGGGTTGTCTATCCACAGGCGGTTAATGCCGTACTGGGCGGCAAGATAGCGCACGATGGTATTGGATTCCCACAGCGTAGCCTGAGTTTCGTCATCTACCAGCAGCGGCACCAGGCCGTTTGGATTTTTTGCCAGATACGCCGCATCGTGGTTGAGGCCAAACTCCAGCCCGGCGAGGATCTGCTGATAGGGCAGATCCAGCTCCTCCAGCGTCCAGCGAACTTTTTTCACGTTGGTTGAGTTGTTGCGTCCCCATAGCGTTATCATAAGCACTCCCGGTAGCAATAAGATGAACAGCGTTTAACGTTCAGGCTATGGTGAGGGAAATTGAATATTCAGGCAACGGCGATCAAAAAAATTGTGCCGTTTTTAGCGCATCCTGACGTTCTTGCGTAAACTTTAGAAACTTTACCAACGCATTGTTTCTTTAAGGTCATTTCTGCGTTATTACTCACCGCCGGTTCGTCGATGCCGGTGGCGTCGTTTTTTGAAATGGATACTTGGGTGGCTCTTATGACGCGTTCCGTTATCTCCCTTCGCGGCCTGGCAGCAGGCTCTTTGTTACTTCTTTTTGTCGCGCCCCTCGCGCAGGCTGCCGACCAGGTAGCGATGCCCGCCGCCCCGGCGGTGGACGCCAAAGCCTGGATCCTGATGGACTATGCCAGCGGCAAGGTGCTCAGTGAAGGCAATGCGGACGAAAAGCTCGATCCCGCCAGCCTGACCAAAATCATGACCAGCTACGTGGTCGGCCAGGCCCTGAAGGCCAATAAAATCAAACTCACCGACATGGTGACCATCGGCAAAGATGCCTGGGCGACGGGTAACCCGGCGCTGCGCGGTTCTTCGGTGATGTTCCTCAAGCCGGGGATGCAGGTGTCGGTGGAAGACCTCAATAAAGGGGTGATCATCCAGTCCGGCAACGACGCCTGTATTGCCCTTGCGGACTACGTTGCCGGCAGCCAGGACTCGTTCATTAATCTGATGAACGGCTATGCCCAGAAAATGGGCCTGACCAACACCACCTTTAAAACCGTACACGGCCTCGACGCGCCAGGCCAGTTCAGCACCGCGCGGGACATGGCGCTGCTGACCAAAGCCAGCATCCGCGACGTGCCGGATGAGTATGCCGTCAATAAAGAGAAAGAGTTTACCTTCAACAAAATTCGCCAGCAGAACCGCAACCGCCTGCTGTGGAATGCCAGCCTCAATGCCGACGGCGTGAAAACCGGCACCACGGCCGGGGCGGGCTACAACCTGGTCTCATCGGCGAAGCAGGGCGATATGCGCCTGATTGCGGTAGTGCTCGGCACCAAAACCGACCGCGTGCGCTTTAGCGAATCGGAAAAGCTGCTCACCTGGGGCTTTCGCTTCTTTGAAACCGTCACGCCCATTAAGCCCGACGCGACCTTCGTCGAGCAGCGGGTGTGGTACGGCGACAGCAGCGAGGCTAAGCTCGGAGCAGGTGATGCGGGTTCAATTACCCTGCCAAAAGGCCAGCTTAAAAACCTGAAAGCGAGCTACAGCCTGAGCCAGCCGCAGCTGACCGCGCCGCTGAAGAAGGGCCAGGTTGTCGGCACCATCGACTTTAAGCTGAACGATAAAACCATCGAACAGCGCCCGCTTATCGTCATGGAAGATGTTAACGAAGGCGGCGTGTTTGGCCGGATGGTGGATTTTGTGCTGATGAAATTCCACCAGTGGTTCGGCAGCTGGTTCTCGTAACTACTCCGACAGCAGCGTAATACCGTGCTGCTTCACCTGCGCCGCCAGCTTGCACTCCGGGCGGCGGTCGCAGGCAATCGCGTTAAACTTCGCCAGATCCCCCATCCTCGCAGGCCTGACCCGGCCAAATTTGCTGTGATCCACCACCAGTACGTGAAACTGCGACTGCGCCATCGCCCACAGCTTCACCGGCAGCTCGTCGAGATTAAAGCAGGTGACGCCCTGGCGTTCGTGGACGCCCGCGGCGGAGTAAAAGGCGATGTCCGGACACAGGTGGCTTAAGGTGTCCTGCCCGCTGAGTGGCTTGAAGATAGCGTTGCTGGCGTGAAACTCTCCGCCGCACAGGATCGGTCGGCACAGCGGCTTTTCCTGCAGCGCAATAAAGGTATTCAGAGAGTAGCAGATGCCGGTAAAGGGCAGGGCGTTGTCGATGGCGTCAATGATCCACGGTGTAGTGGTGCCGCAGTCAAAAAAGGCCATCTGGTGCGCCTGCAGCAGGCGGGCGGCAGCGCGGCCCGCGAGGCGCTTTTCCTCTACCAGCCGGGTTTTCTGATCGCTGAGCAGATAGTGGCCGGCGTTGCGCGGTTCGAGCACCACGTAGCCCCCCAGCAGCAGCACCGGACCCGGCGCGCTGTTGAGATCCCGGCGAATCGTCATCTCCGAGACGCCGAGCAGCGCGGCGGCCTCTTTCAGGTGCAGCTTATCGCTGACCTTTAGCGCCTGAACGAGCTGGCCAATGCGCTCGTCGCGTCTGGTTTCCATTATGTATATCACTCTGAAAGCGCCCGGCAGCGGGCCGGGCAGTAGAACAGAATGTTACCTTATAGCGCCTTACTTAGTCACGCACCCAGCCTTTGCGAATCGGCAGCGCGAAGCAGACGCGGTAAAGACGCTGCAGCTGGCGATAGAGCCGCTCGCCGCCCAGCGTCCACAATATCTGGGCGCTGAGGCATCCGCTCAGGCCCGCCAGAAAGCCGCCCACCATATCCAGAGGCCAGTGAACCCCGAGATAGACCCGCGACCAGGCAATGGCGCAGGCCGCCAGCAGCAGCACCGCGCCGGACCACAGCCGGTGCCAGAACAAAAAGGCGAAAGCGAAGGTGAACACGATAGTGCCGTGGTCGCTAGGGAACGAATCATCGGCGGCGTGGTGGAGGAAGTTATAGCCCGCGCCGACCACAAAGGGCCGGGCGTGGGGGAAGAGGTGGCCCACAATCCAGGAGAGCAGCAGACTGACCGCCATCGCTATCGTCATTTTCAGCACCAGATGCCGCTGGGCGCTTACCTGCTCGCGCGGTCCCCACAGCCACATCGCGGCGGCCAGCACGGGCACCAGCGCTATCAGATCTTTGGCGATAAAGGTCGCCAGCGGGATCGCCCACGACGGAGACGCAGGGGTAGCGTTGATCCAGTAAAACAGCGAATAATTCAAATTCTCCAGCATAGCAGGCGGACTCTTACAGTGTGATGACGACAGGCAGCTTAGGGAACCTGTGGGGGCAGGAAAAGCGGCGTAGTCTGAATTGTCTGAAGGCCGGAATTATAACCCCGGCTTTGGCTTATTAAAGTGATGACTGATAATCAGCTTAAGGCGACCACCTTAAGCGAATATTAAACGAGCGGCAGATCCGCGGGCTGGGTCTTGTGCCTGCTCGCTTTAAGTTCCCCCTGCGCCGGCTGCATACCACTCAAATTATTAAGGTTACCTCCATATTTAACTATCTCCGCTGGTCATGATTTATTACACTTCCCGCGTTTTTCCCGTATCCAAGAGATCCCATGCCTAATCACGCCCTTCCCGGAAAACGCCTCGGCCGCTCGGCGCTGCTGTTTCCGCTTTGCCTCGTGCTGTACGAGTTTTCAACCTATATCGGCAACGACATGATCCAGCCCGGTATGCTCACCGTGGTCGAGGAGTTCCAGGCCGGCACCGAATGGGTGCCGACCTCCATGACCGCCTATCTGGCGGGCGGCATGTTTTTGCAGTGGCTGCTGGGCCCGCTGTCGGACCGCATTGGTCGCCGCCCGGTGATGCTGGGCGGCATTATCTGGTTTATTCTCACCTGCCTCGCCACGCTGCTGGCCCAGAACATTGAGCAGTTCACCCTGCTGCGCTTCCTGCAGGGGATTGGCCTGTGTTTTATCGGCGCGGTAGGGTACGCGGCGATACAGGAGTCGTTTGAAGAGGCGGTGTGCATAAAAATTACCGCCCTGATGGCCAACGTGGCGCTGATTGCTCCGCTGCTGGGGCCGCTGGTGGGCGCCGCCTGGGTGCACGTGGCGCCCTGGGAGAGCATGTTCGTGATGTTCGCCGCGCTGGCCGCCATTTCCTTTTTCGGCCTGCAGCGGGCAATGCCGGAAACCGCCACCCGGCTCGGGGAAAAACTCTCCATCGCCGAGCTGGGGCGCGACTACGGGCTGGTGCTGAAAAACCTGCGCTTTGTCGCCGGGGCGCTGGCGACCGGCTTTATCAGCCTGCCGCTGCTGGCGTGGATTGCCCAGTCGCCGGTGATCATCATCAGCGGCGAACAGGCCAGCAGCTACGAGTACGGCATGCTGCAGGTGCCCATTTTTGGCGCGCTGATCGCCGGCAACCTGCTGCTGGCGAAGCTGACCTCGCGGCGCAGCGTGCGCTGGCTGATTATCGCCGGCGGCTGGCCGGCGGTGCTCGGGCTGGTGGTGGCCGCTGCCGCCACGGTAGTTTCTTCTCACGCCTATCTGTGGATGACCGCCGGGCTCAGCCTGTACGCCTTCGGCATCGGCATCTCCAACGCTGGCCTGGTGCGCCTGACGCTGTTTGCCAGCGAGATGAGCAAGGGGACGGTGTCGGCGGCGATGGGCGTGCTGCAAATGCTGATCTTTACCGTCGGCATTGAGATCAGCAAGCACGCCTATCAGATTGGCGGCAGCGGCCTGTTCAGCCTGTTTAATTTGTTAAGCGGGGTGCTGTGGCTGGCGCTGACGGTCTATTTCCTGTGGGACAAGCGCGCCGGCAGCGGCAACAGCTAGCCGGCGCGGCCCTTCACGCGAAGGGCGCTCTGGCGTTCAGCACATCGTCGATGATCTGCAAAACCCCTTCCTGATTATTCTCCGGCGCCCGGTAGCGGGCGGCGGCTTTCGCTGCCGGAATGGCGTTGGCCATGGCAAAACCAAAGCGCGCCTGGCGCAGCATCTCCAGATCGTTGCCGCTGTCGCCGAAGGCCACCACGTCGCCGTCCTCAATGCCCCAGCGTTCCTGCAGCAGGCGCAGGCCGTTAGCTTTATGAATACCGGGAATGATCAGGTCGATGCTGCCGTGGCCGGTGGTCACCGCGGTCATCATGTGTCCCAGACTGTCGTTAAGGGCCGCCTGCAGCGCCGGCACCAGACTGTCAGGCACGTTGAGGCCGAACTTCAGAAAGGTGTCCTGCGGCGCGCGCAGATCGTCAACAATTTCCAGCCGGTGATAGTAGCGGGCCACCACCGCTTTCAGATCGTCGCTGTAGCGGCGCAGGGTGTAGGCGCTGCGCTTGCCGCAGGCGATGATTTCAACGTCCGACAGGCCGTGCAGGAAGTCCAGCACCTGCTCGAAATGCCCCCGGGAGAGATCGGCATTAAACACGTCCTCGCCCGCGTCGCGTACCCAGCCGCCGTTTTCCGCCACGAAGGCGATCTCGTGGGCTATTTCCGGGAAGAAGGAGATAAGCTGCCAGTACTGGTTGCCGCTGGCGACCGCAAAGCGGATCCCCTGCGCCTTCATCTGCTGATACTGGCTCAGGAACCGCGCGCGGTTGTAGCGCTTTTCATCATCGAGAAAGGTGCCGTCCATATCGACGGCGATAAGTTTTACGCTCATGAGGCATTCTCCATTGCGGGGCGATCTTCAGGTTTGGCGACCGCCCGGGCAACGCAGGCGGCGATAAGAACCAGGGTCAGCACTACCAGCATCGCGCTGCGCAGGCCGTAGTGCTCGCCGAGGAAGCCGAGCAGCGGCGGGCCCACCAGAAAGGCCAGATAGCCGGTAGTTGCCACCACGCTGACGCGGCCGGGGGCATCGGGGCCGGTGTCGCTGGCGGCGGAAATGGTCAGCGGGAAGCCGAGGGAGGCGCCGAGCCCCCAGAGGATCACCGAGACGCCGGCAATCCAGTCCACGTCGACAAAAATAATCAGGGCGATGCCCAGCGCGCCCATTATCGCGCTGGCGCGCACCACCGCCACCCGGCTGTAGCGGTCGATAAACCAGCCGCCGCAGAAGCGCCCGGCGGTCATGCCGAGGGTAAAGCCGAAGTAGATAAGCGACCCGGAGGTCGGGCTGAAGCCGTGGCCGTCAACCATCAGCAGCGGCAGCCAGTCGCTGGCCGAACCTTCGGCAAACGCCATCGCCAGCACGACAACGCCGATCAGCATCAGCTGGCCGTCGCGGTAGAACGGCAGCCCTTTTTCCGCCCGCCGGCCGTCGCCGGTCTCGCTTTTGCCGTTGCCTTCGGGGATGGCGCGAATGGCCAGCGCGATGGGCACAATGCATACCAGCGCCGCCAGCAGGGTATGTACCGCGGGCGCCAGCCCGGCGGCGGTGAGTCCGATACCGATCCCGGCACCAATCAGGGTGCCGAAGCTGTAGAAGCCGTGCATCATCGGCAGCACCGTTTTGTTCATCTCCCGCTCCACCGCCGCGCCCTCGACGTTAATCGCCACTTCCGCAGAGCCGAAGCTGCCGCCGAACACCAGCAGGCCGAAGGAGAACAGCAGTGACGAGGCCGCGTGCAGGGCAAGACTCATGATCAGCATGCCCACCACCGCGCTGAACATGGTGGCGCGGATAACCTTGCGGGTGCCGAAGCGCCGTACCAGCCAGGCCGAGCACAGGATGCCGCTCATGGAACCAATAGAGAGGCCAAACAGCACGATACCCATGCCGGCGGTAGAGACCGACAGCGTATCGCGAATGGCGGGGGTGCGGGTGGCCCACGAGGCCATCAGTAGCCCGGGCAAAAAGAAGAAGGTAAACAGCGCCAGCATGCGCAGCCGCAGTGCTTTACGGTGAGAAAGGGACGTCATCCAATAACAGCCTTAAAGATAAGTGAGCAATAAGCGTAGCAAAAACCGGCTTTAGCGAAGAAGTTCATACTTTAGACGTTAACACCGGCTCAATTTTGTTTTTATACACCGAATTATCGGGAATATCCTGCAGCACCAGCGAGTGCGCGCCGATGGTGACGTTATTGCCGATAGAGACTTTGCCGCCGAGGATCGTCGAGTTACAGCCGATATCGACATTGTCGCCGATAACGATCATCGCCTCGTCGCTTTCGGTTTTAAGCCCGATGGTGACGCCCTGCTTGATGCGGGCATTTTCGCCAATCACGCAGTTTTCGGTGATCACGATGCAGCTGAGGTGCGCGAGATCCAGCCCCTTGCCGATGCGGCAGGCGAGGGCGATATCCACGCCGTGGCGGCGCTTGAGGCGATTATCAATACGGCGGGCAAGGCGCTTTTTTCCCCGCTGGTTTTGGGCATAAAGCCACGAGGCGATGCGCCACCAGAACAGGAAATGCTTACGCTGGTTGCGCCGGGTTCGCCGCAGCGCCCGGGTCCAGGCAAACGGATTATCGCGGCCTATCACTTCCAGATGGATACACTCTTTGAGTTTTTCATATGAGGTCATGCAGCGTCGTCCTGACGATAAAAACGGGTAGTGTAAATCAACGAGGGCTAAACCAAAGCGTTTTAATAACAAAAAAGCAGTCTGGAGGGGGGTGTTTACAAGGAGATGTTATGACGCTGGACGCGAAGGGCTGCCTGAAGTCTTGCGCTCCAGGCAGCACGGGGATACTTAGCGAGCGTAGGCGCTGCGCAGGATACCGGCCAGGCCGCGGTTCAGCTGGGTGCAGTTTTCCGTTACGTTATGGCTGCTCACCAGATTGCCGTACAGCGCCACGCTGCGCTGGGTCAGCTGCGACTGATCCAGCCGCCCGACGTCCCAGCCTTTACGCTGGGCCAGGCTCACGATGGCGTTGAAGATCTCCTTGTTCTCCCCCAGGTCGCTGCGGTTACAGTAGTTTTTCAGATAGGTTGCTCCCGCGATGGTGGACGCGAGCTGCTCCTGCTGCTCGGAGACCGGCGGCGCGATGCGCGCGGCGGCGATGGCCGGCGCTTCCGGCGGCTGTCGGGAGCCGCACCCCAGCAGCGCGGCGGAGAGGCCAATTACGGTAACTATTTTCCAATGCATAGGTCTTGCCACACTCTCATCTTATGAACGTTATTTCCGCCCGCTAGTGCAGGAGCGGATAACAGAGAAAAACCAGCCCCGCCAGCGCCAGGCCGGGACCGAACGGAAACTCGCTGCGCCGGTGCGCGCGCCTGCGGACAATGTGCCACAGGGCGAAGGCCAGCGTAAACAGGGAGGCCAGCAGCAGCACCGGCGGCAGCGCCTGCCAGCCGAGCCAGGCACCGAGGGCCGCCAGGCACTTCATATCCCCCCGGCCCAGCACCTCAAAACCGTAGCGCCAGCGCCCCAGCCAGTACAGCAGGCCCAGCGTCAGGTAGCCCGCTGCAGCGCCGATGACCGCGTCCTCCAGCGCTACCCGGTCGCTCACCAGGTGCCACAGCAGCCCCAGCCACAGCAGCGACTGGGTAAGCAGATCCGGCAGCAGGCGGTGAAGCGCGTCGATCCACGCCAGCGCCAGCAGCCACGCGCCGAACAGCATAAACGCTCCCCAGTCGAGGCCGGGGGGCAGCAGCCACGCGCAGAGCAGCCCCCACGCGCCGAGGCTCAGCTCCAGCCACAGGTAGCGCCAGCCGATGGGCGCGCCGCAGTCGCGGCAGCGCCCGCGCAGCACCAGCCAGCTGAACACGGGAATATTGTCATACCAGCGGATGGCGCTGCCGCAGTGCGGACAGTGGGAGGGCGGCCAGAAAAAGTTGAGCGCCGGCGCCGGGTCGTCTTCATCCCGCAGGATAGTCGCCGCCAGGCGATACACCACCATATTCATTACGCTGCCCAGGCACAGCCCGGTGAGCAGCGACAGTGCCAGCCAGCTCGCGTTTGCCGTCAGCATCTACTGCGCCCGGGGCGGACGCCCCAGCACCAGCCGGGAGACGTTAACTTCCCCGGGCGCGGCGGGAGTCAGTTCCAGCGCCACCACCAGCACCCCGGCGCTCTGCTGCATCTGCTGCAGCCAGCCGATCAGCAGGTTAAATTCAATGCCGCTCAGGGTCAGCTGCACCGTCTCGCCACCGGCGGGAGGCGAGGAGAGGGCGATGCCCGCCCGGGTCGCGCTCTCGGTGACCGCCTGAGCCAGCGGCATATTCAGCGCCGCGCTGTCGGGCTTGTGGGTTATCCAGCTCACCACGTCCTGCTGCTTTTGCATCCATACCAGCTGGCGGCGGGCGGTGTGCGCCTCGTCGCTGGCGGTTGCGAACAGCCACAGCGCGATGCCCTGCAGAACAATAAAAACGCCGAGCACAATCAGCGGCGTGCGCCAGCGAAGCAGATCAATTCTCATTGGGCCCCCGCAAGGTTAAGGTGGCGGTCACCTGCCCGGACGCGGCGGGTGCGAGCTTAACGGCCGCCCCCGCCTGTTTTGCCTGGGCCGGAACGCGCTTCGCATCGGCCTCGCTCAGGCTGACGTCAACCACCAGCGCGCGCTTGTCCCTGTCGAATGCCAGCCGCTGGATCTGCGGCGCAGACCACGGGCGCTGGAGCTGGGCGTACTGCCAGAAAGCGTTGAAAAAGTTGGCACTGCCAAACTGCTGGATCAGGCTGCGGCGCTGGCGGCGCAGGCGATCTACCGCGTCGACGTCTTCGCGCTTGTCCTGGGGCAGCCAGCGCTGGTAAAGGGCGGCTATCTGCGCCTGGTCCCGGCTGGCCTGCAGGTGCAGGTACAGCGCGGCGGCGCCGGTTCCCGCGAGGGCGAGCAGCATTGCCGCCGCAAGCAGCCCGGTGGCCCACGGCCAGTAGCGCGTGCCGCTGCGCGGCTGCAGCCCGGCAGGAAGCTGAGAAAGGAGATTAATACCGCTGTCGCCGCTGTGGCGGGCCAGTAGGGCCTCGCCGCCGTCCGCCGACTGGGTGGCCCAGCGGGCGTCGGGATACGGCGCCGGGCCGTACAGCGCCAGGGCGTCGCTGTCGCGCCACTGGGGCAGGATCTCCGCTACCCAGTCCGGGTGCAGCCACGCGCCCCGGCCGCCGCGCTCGCGGTACAGCCAGCGCCCGCCGGCGGAGGTCAACACCGCCGGTTCATCGGGCAGGGCCGCTAGCTCCGGCAGCAGCTGGATAATATTCAGGCCGGCGGCGTTGACGGCGGTCATCACTGCGGTGAGCCACTCCCGGGGACAGCCCAGCAGCAGCGGGCGCGGCTCGCGGTTCGGCAGCCGCCACCACAGCCAGTCGCCCACCTCTTCGCCGAGGTTCTCCGCCAGCAGCTGGGCCAGCTGTTCGGGGCGCAGCCGGGCCTTGCCGCTGAAGGCGACCGGTTCCAGCACGCACTGCTCGGCGGGCAGCCACAGCACCGCCGGGCTCTGGCGCGCGATCTCCGGCAGGGTGCCGATGTCGGCCACGCTGGCAAGTTCGCCGAACTGCGCGTCCTGCGGCGAGAGCGGATCGCCAAACCACCACCCCAGCGGCCCGTCCACCGCCAGCGGCAGGCGTAAAAAGAGACGCTTTCCCTGCGGGCGCCTGAGCTGAAAGCGCGTTTTCATTCTGCGTTGTCCTCAAACTGGCGGTAAACCACGTGCATTTTTTTCTTCTCGTAATGAAGGCGGGTGCGCAAAATCCAGCGTCCTCCCGGGGCGTCGCTCTCAAGGGTCAGCTGATAGTCGGTACTGCTGGTGCCGAACAGCGTTGCAACCGGTAGCCCGCTGCTGAGAGTGGGGGGGATCTGACCGGGATCTTTCCAGCCCTTCTCAGGCCGGCTGGCCAGCAGCTGGCGCAGCCGGTCGTCGTCGACCGGCTTTTTCAACGCCGCCTGGATCAGCGGGATCTGCGCCACCGTCAGTCCGTTAATATTCAGGTTTTGTCCGCGCACCGGCCCGCTCACCGCACACAGCTGCGGGCGCAGCCGCTGCCACGCCGCCGGGGCAATGGAGGCCACCGCCAGCAGCTGGCTGGGATCGCGAAACTGGTAGCCCTGCAGCATATTTTGCAGCGCCTGAAGGCTGATGTTCTGCCCGATCCCGGCGCGCGCCAGCAGCTGCTGGAACCAGGCGAGGGCGGGCAGCGCGTCCTGGCTGCCTTTCTGGGCCGTCTGATTTTTCTGCACCGCCAGCAGCCAGTTCAGATTGAAGCAGGCCCCGACGTCGCTCAGCGCGTAGCTGACGCTGCCGCCGCCCACCCGCACCGCGCGCGGCGAAAGCCAGGCCGCGGCGTTGGGCAGCATCCCGCCGCTGGCATCCAGCTGACGCTGCAGATCTGCCGCCACCGCCGCTTCCGCACCGAGCAGCTGCCATTTAACCTGCAGCCGCTGCTGGGCCGCGCTGACGCTCTGGCGGGTGGTTTGCCCGGTGCGCGAGAGGCTGGCGGCCATCACCGTGATCAGGCTTATCACCAGCAGGACGATCAGCAGCACCATGCCGCGCTGGTCGGATGCGGGGGCCGGGCGCATTACTGCTCCCCCATTAAAATCAGGCGCTGCACTTCGCCGAGCGAATTCACGGCAAGGGTGATCTCCACCGCCTGGGGCAGGGTATCGGCGTTCAGCAGCTGCGGGCGCCACATCCCTTTTTGATAAAAGCGCAGATGAAAGCCGCTGACGCCGGAGAGCAGCCGCCGGTTAAGGGCCTGCGCGCCGGGCGTTAGGAGCCGGCTGCGGCGATACAGCACGCCGTCCTGCAGATACCACTCCACCTGCTCAAGCTGCACCCCGGGGCTGCGGGACTGCTGGCGCAGCAGGCGCACTCGTGAATCATCACCGGTTTGCAGCTGCAGATCCGGCGCGCCCGCGCCGGCCCCTGTCTGGGGCGTGCGCATCGCGGCGTGGGAAAAATCGTCGGACAGGGTGGTAAAGGCCTGATTCACCGCCTTAAGGCGGCTGCCCTGAGACAGTACCATCTGCTGGCTGCGGTTCATGCCCGCCAGCAGATACCAGGCGCTGAGCGACACGATGGCGATCAGCGCCATGCCGAGAATAACCTCGAGCAGAGTAAAGCCGCGCTGGCGGTTCACGGGCGGGCCACCAGGGTGGTAAGCGACACCAGAGAGCCCTGCTCGCCGGGCCGGGAGACTTCAATTTCCAGCGCGTCCGTCCCGCGCACGTCGCTGTCGGTATAGCGGTAGCGCCAGCGCCAGCTGCTTCCGCCCATCAGGCTTTGCCCCTGCACCCACTGGCGGGCGTGAGGGCCCGGGGCGAGGTGCAGCTGCACCAGCTGGTTATCCGCAACCCAGCCGGCGTACAGCGTGGCTTTCAGCTGGCCGAGCATGGTGAGCTGCTGGGCCGCGAGGCGGATCACCGCGCTGCCGGTGACCGCGAGGATCACCAGCGCCACCAGGATTTCCAGCAGCACCATCCCGCGCTGGCCGCAGGCTCGCTTGTGCACGCTGGCTGAACGCAGCATCATGCCGCCGTTACTCCGCGGCCCAGTTGCCGATATCGTCTTCGGTATCTTCTTTACCGTCCGGGCCGATGGAGTAGACGTCAATGCTGCCGTGCTGGCCCGGGTTCAGCAGCTGATAAGCGTTGCCCCACGGATCTTTCGGCAGGCGCTTGATGTAGCCGCCGTCGCGGTAGTGGGCCGGAACCGGATCTTCTTCCGGCTTTTTCACCAGCGCCTGCAGCCCCTGCTCGGTGGTCGGGTAGTGGTTATTATCGAGGTGGTACATCTCCAGCGAGCTCTCCAGCATGCTGATATCGGCCTTGGCCTTCTGCTGGTCGGCCTTCGCCTTGCTGCCCATGATGTTGGGAATGACCAGCGTCGCCATCAGCCCGATAATCACGATCACCACCATTACTTCCAGCAGTGTGAAACCTTCTTGTCCCCGACGCAGATAGCGCGAATGTGCCATACAGAGTACTCCTGTGAGGTCGTTAGCCGACCATGGTGTTGAGTTGAAGAATGGGTTGCAGAATCGACATGATGATGAACAGCACCGCCGAGGCCATCACGATAATCAGCACCTGCTCGAAAATGCCCAGCGACAGGGTCAGGCGGTGGTTGAGTATTTCATCCTGCAGGTCGGCGGCGTGCTCCAGCATCTGGTTAAGCTCGCCGCTGCGCTCCCCGGAGGCGATCATGTGGTTCATCATCGGCGAGAACAGGCGCGTGGCGGACAGCGCCTGATACAGGCTTTTGCCTTCGTACACCTGATCGCAGGCTTCGGTAAGCTGGTGGCGGGCGTAGCTGTTGGCCAGCACCCGGGCGGCGATGCGCATCGACTCCAGCAGCGGCACGGCGCTGGCGGTGAGAATGCCGAGGGTTTTGGCATAGCGCGCGGCGTTGATCTCCCGTACCAGCCTGCCGAGGAACGGGATGCGCAGCATCCGCCGGTGCGCGCGCAGCAGGTTGTGCGGCTTGCGCAGCGACCAGCGCCACGCGGCGAGCGCGCCTCCGAGCACCACCGCCACCGGCAGGCCGAAGTCGCGGATGGCGTCACTGAGGGTCAGCAGCAGCCGGGTAGTCCACGGCAGCTCGACTTTCATCTGGATAAACTGGCTCATCACCTGCGGCACCACCGAAGTGAGCAAAATCGTCACCACCCCGATGGTGACGATGGTCAGCACCGCCGGGTAGAGCAGCGCCTGCACCAGCTTGTTCTTCATGGTCTGGCGCTTTTCGATGTACTGGGCCAGGCGCAGCAGCACCATGCTGAGGTAGCCGCTGGCCTCGCCGGCGGCGACCATCGCGCAGTAAAAGCGCTCGAAGGTGTTGGGAAAGCTCAGCAGCGCCTGTTCAAAGCTCAGGCCGGAGACCACTTTCTCGCGAAGCTGCTGGACGATATCGGCGACGGCGGGCTTTTCCGACTGCTGGGCCACCGCGTGCAGTGCCTCGTCCAGCGGCATTGAAGAGGCCACCATAGTCGCCAGCTGGCGGGTCATCAGCGACAGATCGGTATCGCTGATGCGCATCCGGCGGCGGCGTAGCAGGCCGCCGGCGGTTTCGCGCTTGCGGGCGGAAAGCAGGGTGAGCTTTTTTTCCCGCAGCAGCGCACGCAGGTGTGGCTCGGAGTCCGCCTCAAGAAAGCCGCGGATCTCCTGGCCCTGCGCGTCGGAGGCGAGATAGCTAAATCTCATTGATTTCTACCTCGCCGGTGGCGCGCAGCACTTCCTCCACGCTGGTGGTGCCGTCGAGAATTTTGGCAAAGCCGTCCTGGCGCAGGGACATAAAGTTGTCGCTCAGGGCGATCAGTTCGGCTTCGTTAAGTTTCTGATGCACGCCGGTGCGCATGGCGTCGTTGAGCACCAGAATTTCATGCAGCGAGCTGCGCCCGCGGTAGCCGGACGAGTGGCAGTGCTCGCAGCCGCCGGGCGCCCACGCCTTCAGGCCGGGACGCCAGGGCACGCCGAGGGAGTGGCACTCTTCTTCGCTGAGGGTGACCGGACGGCGGCAGTGGGGGCACAGCCGCCGCACCAGCCGCTGGGCCAGCACGCCGCTCAGGGAGCCCGACAGCAGAAAAGGCTCGACGCCCATATCCTGCAGGCGGGTAATGGCCCCCACCGAGGTGTTGGTGTGCAGCGTCGCCAGCACCATGTGGCCGGTCAGCGAGGCCTGCACCGCAATCTGCGCCGTTTCCCGGTCGCGA
>NZ_CAJYMB010000025.1 GCF_913775985.1 uncultured Pluralibacter sp.
TGCTGTTCGGGGCGCAAAACGTCGAGGTCGCTAACCCGGCGTGGCTCTCCGGCGGTATTCAGGCGCTGCCGAACCTGATCCTGCCCTGGAACCGCGTTGCCACCATCGTCTTTGCGCTGCTGGTGCTGTTTTTCACCTGGCTAATCCTCAATAAAACCCGCCTCGGACTCAACGTGCGGGCGGTGACCCAGAACCGGTCAATGGCCGCCTGCTGCGGGGTGCCTACCGGACGGGTGGATATGCTGGCGTTCGGCCTCGGTTCCGGTATTGCCGGACTGGGCGGCGTGGCGCTGTCGCAGCTCGGCAACGTCGGGCCGGAGCTGGGCCAGGGCTACATCATTGATTCATTTCTGGTGGTGGTGCTGGGCGGCGTCGGCCAGCTGGCGGGCAGCGTTGCCGCGGCGTTCGGCCTCGGCTTCTTCAATAAAATCCTCGAACCGCAGATGGGCGCGGTGCTGGGGAAAATCCTCATTCTGGTGCTGATCATCCTGTTTATTCAGAAGCGGCCCCAGGGATTGTTTGCGCTAAAAGGGAGGGTTATCGACTGATGAGCCAGCCACTGACTCTGACCCTGGCCCGCCGCGCGCCGCGCCCGCTGCGGATTATCGGCGGGCTGATTATTGCCGCTCTGCTGGTGATGCCGTTTCTGGCGCTGCTGCCCGCCAGCAGCCCGCTGTATGTGTCCACCTGGATGCTGACCCTGGTGGGTAAAATCCTGTGCTACGCCATTGTGGCAGTGGCGCTGGATCTGGTGTGGGGCTATGCGGGCATGCTTTCGCTGGGGCACGGGCTGTTCTTTGCTCTCGGCGGGTATGCGATGGGTATGTACCTGATGCGCCAGGCCGCCGGCGACGGGCTGCCGGCGTTTATGTCCTTCCTCTCCTGGAGCGATCTGCCGTGGTTCTGGTGGGGCACTCAGCACTTTGCCTGGGCGCTGGCCCTGGCGATGCTGGTGCCGGGCCTGCTGGCGCTGGTCTTCGGCTGGTTCGCTTTCCGCTCGAAGATCAAAGGGGTTTACTTCTCGATCATGACCCAGGCCCTGACCTACGCTGGCATGCTGCTGTTCTTTCGTAACGAAACCGGCTTCGGCGGCAACAACGGCTTTACCGGCTTTACCACGCTGCTCGGCTTTTCCGTTACCGCCACCGGCACCCGCGCGGCGCTGTTTTTAGCCACGGTGCTGCTGCTGGTGGCGACCCTGGCGCTCGGCTCTGCCCTCGCGCGCAGCAAGTTTGGCCGCATCCTTACCGCGGTGCGCGATGCGGAGAACCGCCTGATGTTCTGTGGCTACGATCCCCGCGGCTTCAAGCTGCTGGTGTGGACGCTGTCGGCGGTGCTGTGCGGTCTGGCGGGAGCGCTGTACGTTCCGCAGGTGGGAATTATTAACCCCGGCGAAATGTCGCCCACCAACTCCATTGAAGCCGCTATCTGGGTGGCGCTGGGCGGGCGCGGTACGCTGATAGGGCCGGTGCTCGGGGCCGGGCTGGTGAACGGCGCGAAAAGCCTGTTTACCGTGGCGCTGCCGGAGTACTGGCAGCTGTTTCTCGGCCTGATTTTTATCGTCGTCACCCTGTTTTTACCCCGCGGGGTGATTGGCCTGCTGCGCAGAGGAGAGAAGTGATGCATCAGGAAGAAGGACTTTTTACCCGCCAGCAGCCCACCGATCGTTTCCGCGAGCAGACCGATCCGGTGCTGCAGCTTGAGGATATTAACGTCAACTTTGATGGTTTTCAGGCGCTGACTAACCTCTCGCTGCAGATTGGCGTGGGGGAGCTGCGCTGCATTATCGGCCCTAACGGCGCGGGAAAAACCACGCTGATGGACGTCATCACCGGGAAAACCCGGCCCCAGAGCGGCCGGGCGCTGTACGACCAGTCGGTGGATCTGCTGACCCTCGATCCGGTGGCGATCGCCCGCCGGGGCATTGGGCGCAAATTTCAGAAGCCCACGGTATTTGAGGCGCTCAGCGTGGAGGAGAACCTGGATATCGCCATTAAAGCCGATAAGTCGGTGTGGGCCAGCCTGCGGGCCACCCTCAGCGGCGAACAGCGCGACAGAATCGACGAGGTGCTGCTGCTGTTGCGTCTTGAAGGCGAGCGCCGCCGCCGGGCGGGGCTGCTGTCCCACGGCCAGAAGCAGTTTCTGGAAATCGGCATGCTGCTGGTGCAGGAGCCGCATCTGCTGCTGCTCGACGAGCCGGCAGCCGGAATGACCGATGCGGAAACCGCCTGGACCGCCGAGCTGTTCCGCACGCTGTCGGGCAAACACTCGCTGATGGTGGTGGAGCACGATATGGGGTTTGTGGAAACCATTGCAGATAAGGTGACCGTACTGCACCAGGGGCAGGTGCTGGCGGAGGGTTCCCTGCGCGAGGTGCAGGCCAACGAGCAGGTGATTGACGTTTATCTCGGGCGCTGAGGAGCCATTATGTTACAGGTAGAGGAACTGCATCAGTATTACGGCGGCAGCCACATTTTGCGCGGCGTCAGTTTCGAGGTGAAGATCGGCGAGATAACCTGCCTGCTGGGGCGCAACGGCGTGGGGAAAACCACGCTGCTGAAATCCCTGATGGGGCTGGTGCCGGTGCGCAGCGGCAGCGTCAGCTGGCAGGACCGTGCTATTACCCACCGCAGGCCGCACCAGCGGGTGCAGGCGGGGATCGCCTATGTGCCCCAGGGCCGCGACATCTTCCCGCGCCTGACGGTGGAAGAGAACCTGCTGCTGGGGATGTCGCGCTTTTCCGCCCGCGAGGCGCGGGCGGTGCCGGAGGAGATTTACCAGCTGTTTCCGGTGCTGCGGGAGATGAAGCAGCGCCGGGGGGGCGACCTTTCCGGCGGACAGCAGCAGCAGCTGGCGATTGGCCGGGCGCTGGCGAGCCGCCCGCAGCTGCTGATCCTCGATGAGCCGACGGAGGGCATTCAGCCGTCGGTAATCAAAGAGATTGGTCAGGTCATCCGCCAGCTCGCCAGTCGGGGCGATATGGCGATCCTGCTGGTGGAGCAGTTTTACGATTTCGCCGCCGAGCTGGCGGATCAGGATCTGGTGATGTCCCGGGGGGCGAT
>NZ_CAJYMB010000026.1 GCF_913775985.1 uncultured Pluralibacter sp.
CCTGCTCGACGCTGCAGCAGGAGAAGGGGATTGCGCAAATTGCGCAGGCGCTGGCCGAACTGGAAAAAGTGACCCAGAGTAACGTGGCGGTCGTCGACGATCTTGCAGGGCCATCTGACAGTCTCAGCCAGCAGGTTATAGCCCTGCAGCAGCGAACCCGCAGCTTCAGGCTGGCGGAGGAAATCACGGCTGCAAGTTCACTAACAATCCCGCAGTCCAGACTCCAACGCGCCGTCTGATCCCCGCGGCAGGCCGTCGCGTGCGGTCTGCGCCATTAACTAACGCTAACGATATTGCCGTTGCCGCAACCCACCTCCTGCCAGATAATCCCGTTTCATTAATAAATTCAGCGCGATGGATAGTCGCCCGGTTGCGTATTGATCCCGGAGGACTAGACTACATTGCACGACTTAACCTTTACGGAGGCCCTGTGGAAGCCATCAAAGGCAGCGAAGTGAATGTACCGGACGCCGTGTTTGCGTGGCTGCTGGACGGGAAAGGCGGCGTAAAGCCACTTCAGAACAGCGACACTATCGACAAAGACAATCCGTGCTGGCTGCATCTCAACTATACCCACGCCGACAGCGCGCGCTGGCTGCAGAACACGCCGCTGCTGCCGAACGTCGTTCGCGATGCGCTGGCCGGGGACAGCATGCGGCCGCGGGTGACGCGGATGGGAGACGGTACGTTAATCACGCTGCGCTGCATTAACGGCAGCACCGACGAGCGTCCCGACCAGCTGGTGGCCATGCGCGTGTACATGGACGAGCGCATGATCGTGTCAACGCGCCAGCGCAAAGTTCTCGCCCTGGATGATATTGTCAAAGATCTGGAAGAGGGCACCGGACCGACGGATAACGGCGGCTGGCTGGTAGACGTGTGCGACGCGCTGACCGATCACGCCAGCGAGTTTATCGAAAAGCTGCACGATAAGGTTATCGATCTGGAAGATAATTTGCTGGATCAGCAGGTGCCCCAGCGCGGGCTGCTGGCGCTGCTGCGCAAGCAGCTGATCGTGATGCGCCGCTACATGGCGCCCCAGCGGGATGTCTATTCGCGCATCGCCAGCGAAAGGCTGCCGTGGATGAACGACGATCAGCGCCGGCGGATGCAGGATATCTCTGACCGCCTCGGGCGCGGGCTTGATGAAATCGACTCCTGCATCGCGCGTACGGACGTGATGGCCGATGAAGTGGCGCAGCTGATGCAGGAGTCGCTGACCCGCCGGAGCTATACCATGTCGCTGATGGCGATGGTGTTCCTGCCCAGTACGTTTCTGACCGGTCTGTTCGGCGTTAACCTCGGTGGCATACCCGGTAACGCCTGGCATTTTGGCTTTTCGCTGTTCTGTATTGGGCTGGTTGTGCTGATAGGCGGTGTTATCTGGTGGTTACATCGCAGTAAATGGTTGTAAAAAATAGGCTTTGCACGAGATATTTCGAATGAAACACGGCATAAGTTGAGCAAAATCAAGAAACCATTTCCCGATTAGTCGCAATATCTCTCCCGCAGGTGAATGCAACGTCAAGCGATGGGCGTTGCGCTCCATATTGTCTTACTTCCTTTTTTGAATTACTGCATAGCACAATTGATTCGTACGACGCCGACTTAACTAAGTCGGCTTTTTTTTGTCCAGCTTCTACCCTTAAGAGAGACGTTTACAGGCTGATACCGTCGGCACCGCCGGCGAAGCGGCAATGAAAATGGCGTAAACACTTGCGTGGAGGCACTAATGACAACATCCATACGACAGATGAGCGATCTTCCGAGCGATCCTGTTCCGGTACCCGATCCGATCCCCCGGCCTCAGCCCATTCCCGACCCGACGCCGGACCCTGACCCACATCCGATAATCGACCCTCCGCCCCATCGCTGAACAGCAGGCGTAAAAAAGCCCTCCGTGGGAGGGCTCATTCTGAATCTGCTATTACTTGATTTCGATAACGTTAAGCCGCTGGGACATCAGGTCACGTTCATCATCCTCAGGCTGCCAGCCGGCGGGCTGCAGCGGGATCTCTTCGCGGTCAAACGCCAGATCGCCACCGTCAACTACTTCCGCGCCGTGCGTCAGGCCTTTAAAATCGAACAATTCGGTATCGCACATGTGTGAAGGCACTACGTTTTGCATGGCGCTGAACATGGTTTCAATGCGTCCCGGATAGCGCTTATCCCAGTCGCGCAGCATATCGCCGATAACCTGGCGCTGCAGGTTCGGCTGTGAGCCGCAGAGGTTGCACGGGATAATAGGGAATTCCCGGGCTTCGGCAAAGCGCTCAATATCCTTCTCGCGGCAGTAGGCCAGCGGGCGGATAACAATATGCTTGCCGTCGTCGCTCATCAGCTTTGGCGGCATGCCTTTCATTTTCCCGCCGTAGAACATGTTCAGAAACAGCGTCTGCAGAATGTCGTCCCGATGGTGCCCCAGCGCAATCTTGGTGGCCCCAAGCTCGGTCGCGGTGCGATAGAGGATACCGCGGCGCAGGCGCGAGCACAGCGAGCAGGTGGTTTTACCTTCCGGGATCTTCTCTTTGACGATGCCGTAAGTGTTTTCCTCGACGATCTTGTACTCAACACCCTGCGCCTCCAGATAGGCAGGCAGGATATGCTCCGGAAAACCGGGCTGCTTCTGATCGAGGTTTACCGCCACCAGGCTGAAATTTACCGGCGCGCTCTGCTGCAGATTGCGCAGGATCTCCAGCATGGTATAGCTGTCTTTGCCGCCGGAAAGGCAAACCATGATCCGGTCGCCTTCTTCAATCATGTTGAAATCGGCAATGGCTTCGCCCACGTTACGACGCAGGCGCTTTTGTAACTTGTTGATATTGTATTGTTCTTTTTTATTAACCTGATGATTTTCTTGCATTATTTACTGTCTCTGACACCGCATTCGTGACGGCAGATGGCCTCGAAGCCCGCATTTGCGGCTGGCAATAATCCGGATTTACGCCCGCCGGCAGGCGCCGACGAGTAAAAGTATGCCGCGTATGGTACGGATTCCGGCGGCGAATACCAGCACGTTTTGAGGCAGGGCGGGACCAAACAGCGGGAAGCGGGCTTTTTAGCCCGCGGTCGAGCAGCCAGATATGCTGAAAATCAGGGTTGTGCTGCGTGTTCCACTGGTGCAGAGGCTGAATCAAAGCCCCCCTGACACGCCATGAGCGAGCAGCTAATTGCGGCGATAAGTGATAACGCAAACCAGATTTTCATTTTAGTTTCCTCATAAATGTAAGTCAGACTGACAGATTCAAACAGTCACTCATTGTGGCAGCTGTAGGCATTTTTGCGACTTTTTCTATGATTTACAGAAACATCTGACGGGATAAACGGCTGCCTGGCGGCATTTGATATACGCAAAGTAATAAAGCACGCGGGATAATGCATTAGCGGGCTTTATGCGAAATGCATAAAGCCCTCCGGGTTACCATCCCCGGGGCGGATCGGATGGCAGCGATGAAAAATCCATCAGCTGCATATTGCCATCCAGCACCCGGGCTTTATTCAGGCATGCCTGCTCAGAGAAATAGTCGCACCCGGCGTTGAGCAGCGGCTCTACCACGCCGATCCACTGGGCGAATATTCTCTGGAAATCGAATCCGCTGCGCAGGGCGGCGATATGTTTTTTCTCGCGGCTGTCGTAATCAATGACGGCAAAGGGCGGCATATAATTCTCTTTCGCCCCGTCGCGGTGCAGCAACTCGCCGGTAGCAGGAGAGTGGGAAAGGCCGTGGTCGCCGAAATAGAGCATCGACCACTTATCTCCCGCGTGGGAAGCCGCCGCGGTAATGTCGGACAGCAGCCGATCGGTATTGCGAATGCTCTGGACATAGCATGAGTGGGGAATATCTTTCAGCTTAATGTCATAGCGATCGTTCACGCGCGTGCAAAAATCCGGGTGTGAACCTACCAGGTGAATAATTACCAGTTTGGGTTTTTTAGCCGCGAGGGACTTCATAATTTCCGGCATCAGCAGCGAATCCGGGGTGTATTTTTTTAGTTCTGCATTGCCGAGCTTGGCAAAATAGGCGCGATCCGCCTGTTTGCCGATAACCGCCAGCGGCGCGTCGTAGTAGCCGTAAAATCCCTGATTTGAGATCCAGCTCGTTTCGAGTCCGGCGGCCTGCGCAAGCCGTATTACCGAATTGTGATACTGCAGTCCCCCGCTGCCGACTCTGAGCAGCGAGTGTGTCAGCGAGGGAACGGTGGAGAACCCGGCTGAAACGTAGTTGTTGAAAAAGGTGCCGGCGGAGCGTGACAGGAAGGGTGTGTCGTCAACCGGTGCGCCGTAAACCTGCATATAGTCACGGCGCACACTTTCATCAATCACCATAATAAAAGTGTGGTAGCGCGGGTTGTTTATTAATCGAGGGCTAAAATCACTTTTTGAAATCTCTCCCTGGGCGATCATTTTGTTGGTCTTGTCGATTGCCGCGAAGGCATCCCACGTTTTTTTAAGCGCGATAAAGGGCGGATATTTCACATCATCGGCAAAGCCGCGCTCGTTATCTTCCAGATAAGGGGGAATAAGAATGCCTGCTGCCGTAATAACAAGCAGGAGCAGGGCGGTTTTATGCCGGATAACCGGCCACCTGCTGCGAAATTTCACCAGAAACAGGCCCAGCACCAGTGTGGCAATACCGATCAGTATCCAGATCAGATGCAGACTTTTAATCGTACTAAATATCTCCTCATTGTTTGCGTACAGCAGCGAGGAAACCATATTGATATTGGGCTTGCCAAAATTTGCTACCACGGGAAAGAGCAGGCAGGCAATGACGGAATAGATAATAACAAGCGCGCTTGCGAGCAGTTTTGAATAGCGGAAAACAATCAGAATAATAAAAAAGTTAGTAATGGCATAGCCGATATTATAATAAACACCAAGGGCAGCATTCACAAGAAAAGCCCATACAATAAGAAGGGCTATGATTGCTTTGTCGTTTTTTTGCATTCCGCGGTTTTCCCAGAAGATACTCATACAGCAAATCAAAGGTGTCGGATTCTATACGGTTTATTTACTAATGAACATATCTGGTACAGGCATTATCAGAATTTACATATCAATAAAGCAGATTAAATTTTCGGTTTGAGATTTTGATTAAAAATCATGCAGCTGCGATGAGAAAACGCGCACATTCCGCGTAATCTTTTTTATCAAAGGCCGTGATGCGGGTAAGCAATAGCGGGACAGATAACATTGATCATTTACCCCTGCGAGTATACTGTATGTATATACAGTAATGTGAGGAGGTAACCTGATGATCTACCCGACCGCGAGCGGGACAATGGACCCGCTGATCCGTCTTAATACCCTTGAAAGCACGCTGGTTCAGGGCCGTTTGAAAATGTGGGGGCGCTGGTCTTATATCGGCGGTGGCCGCCCCGGCAATATCTTCAACCAGCTGCTTTCTTCCCAACCGGGGGATCGTCGCTCTGCCGAAGCAATGTTGCGCCAGCTGCGCGAGGCCGGCGTTGGAAAAGCAGAACTGGCATCCTTCCTGCGGGAAATGTTGGAAAAACGGCAGTCCAGCCCGCTGGCACACTGCACCGATGAAGAGGCGCTTATTGTCGATCGCGTAGTGGGACGGGTACTGGGGCACCAGCAGGCGCTGATTGAGCTTTTACACCAGCGCTACGATGGCAGAGGCAGGAGCAAGCGTGCGCTGGCGCAAACGCTGCACCAGCGTCATCCCGAGTGGAGTTTTCCTACCTGCCGAAACCGTATCGACAGCTGGCTGGCAATGGCCGAAGCCCAGCTGTACGCGCCGCTGTGCGAGGCGTTCGGCCTTGATGCTGACCGGCTCTGCGGCAGCGGCGAATAAATTTATCGAAAAACTATTGTATATTTATCCAGTGTCTGCTTAACTCTCTCTATCCTTCGCAAAGCTGTATCGCGGAGCAACAATCACCTAAACCCGCCGCCGTGCGGGTTTTTTTATTGGTTGCGTGAAGCCCCCGGTTATAAGCGACACTGCGCCATTTGCTTCTGATTATTAACCTCGCGCTAAGGAGGTGAACCATGGGTTATTTTGCCAGCACGCCTCTTTTAGATAACGTTGGCGAGATGCTGCTCGGCTGGTGGCGGGGTGATGTTCCCGTCGGCGGCGTTATTATGGCAGCGGCGATGGCGATATTGCGCATGAGTTATTTTGGCCGCCGCCGGCGGGATATTATTCTGGAGAGTCTGCTATGCGCCGCGCTGGCGCTGAGCGCCTATTCCGCCATTGATTACTTGCATATTCCGAAAATGCTGACGGTGGCCATTGGCGGCCTGATTGGCTTTATCGGCGTCAGGAAGCTGCGGGGGTATTTGTCCCTCTATCTGGATAAACGATTTGGCACCGGGCGCGACCCGGATAATAAATGACACACTGACCAGGAGGTAACAAAAAAATTCACGATCGTTATGAGCATCATCCGGCTCCGCAACTGCGGGGCTTTTTTTATTTCTTTTTTTAGTCCGTCAAAGAGGATATTTCTATGAATCATCATGTACCGCACGCGCCGTTCGGCGATGGCAAACAGTATGCGCTGCCCCACGTATTTGTTAATCCGGACAGCCTGCAGACGTTAATTAATCAGCTGACCGCGGTGTTTGATGGCACCGCGGATCCGATCAGCGACGTTAACCTTGCGCCGGTGCCCAGTGAAATGCACTTTAGCGATGTGTTCACCGCGATTGGCGCCTTTTCGGCCCAGGCCTACAAGGATAGCAAGCCGCCGTATCCGATGGGCCAGGAGAGCGTTGGGGTAGCCGTTAAGGATATGGATGCTGCCGTCAGCAAAGCGCAGGCGCACGGCGTCAAAATCCTGGCCCGCTGGGAGGTCGTGGGCAACCAGGAGGCGATGACCGAATGGGTGGACGGTCTGCGCATTCAGTTCTATGCCTATGCCGGCAGCGCGCCGGAGATGGCCATTCGCGAGTCTGTTTCCAATACTCGCTACATCCTTACCCCCACCGCGGCCCACAGCTTTA
>NZ_CAJYMB010000027.1 GCF_913775985.1 uncultured Pluralibacter sp.
ACCCCCACCGCGGCCCACAGCTTTATTTCGGCGTTCATTGCGGTGACCGGCGGCGTAATTGTGCGCGATGGACATCGTCCGGGGGAGGAGATTGGCCTGCCGGGCGAGCACTTCCGCCGGGTACAGCTTTCGTCGTCGGCGGGGCTGTTCAACGTCGTGATTCTGACTGACGATCAGAAAGCGCGGCTGGCCGCGCCCTGGCGGGAGATCAAAACCGATTTTGAGGTAGACGATCTGGCGAAGAGGGTTGCGCTGGCGAAGGCGAATCAGGTCTCCATTCTGGCGCAGTCCGACCGCAGTGCGGTGCTGGGCTTCACCGGCGGCTACGTGATTGAACTGCATCAAAAACGCTAATTAAGTCGGGGGCCCCGCGCGGCTCCCGCTTTCAATGATGAGATGTTACGCAACGCAGGGGCTTTATGCCCTCAGGCTATGATAAGCAATTACTTATGCCCGATCGATCTTGCGCCCGCAATCCCGCAGGCGTAAAGTCTTTCCCGCACTAACGGGACGGGCTGTTAGCTCAGCTGGTAGAGCAGTTGACTCTTAATCAATTGGTCGTGGGTTCGAACCCCTCACAGCCCACCACGCTTTTCAGTGCCACGCTTCGCGTTACCATCTCTTCATTATTTCATTCCGCCAATTTCCACACTTAGCGTCGGTTTTTAACCCGCAGCGGGTGGTGCACAATTGCAGCGGGATAAACATACCGCCCGATTTTTAGCCACCTTGCTGCAGCGCTGCGGGTAGCGAAATTCTGGCGCCATCAGGAGAGATTGTATGTATCAGATAGACCCCAATACCTACCGTTCGGTGAAAGGCTTTAACCGCCGGGTGCGTTTCCTCGTCATGCATTACACTGCCGTTGATTTCGCTACCTCAGTGAAGCTGCTGTCCGGCGACGGCGGGGCCAGCGCGCATTATCTGGTCCCGGACCCGAGCGAAAAAAGCTATATCGACGCCGGTTTTAACACCCTGCGCATCTTTAATTTGGTCGATGAATGCGAACGCGCCTGGCATGCCGGTGTCAGCAGCTGGGCCGGGCGCAGCAATTTGAACGATACCGCTATCGGTATTGAAATTGTGAATTTAGCCTCTGATGCCAACGGCGAATTTGTCTTTCCGCCATTTAACCCGCAGCAAATTTCAGCCGTGAAGCAGCTGGCGCTCAATATTATCCAGCGTTATCCCGATATGTCGCCGATCAATATTGTTGCCCACTCCGATATTTCCCCCGGGCGCAAAAGCGATCCCGGCGCGGCGTTTCCGTGGAAGGCGCTGTACGATGCGGGCATTGGCGCCTGGTATGATGATACGACGGTGAAGAAATATCAGGCGCAGTTCACAAGCCAGGGATTACCGGACAAAGCAGCAATTCTCGCGGCTCTGAAACGCTATGGCTACAGCACCGACGGCGCGGAAACGGACGAGGGCTATCAGGCGCTGATTCGCGCCTTCCAGCTGCACTTCCGCCAGCGGGACTACGGCGGTACGCCAGATGCTGAAACTGTCGCGATTCTTTATGCGCTGGTGGAGAAATACTTCCCGGCATAGCCTGCGATTTTTTTTATTCAGGCAGGCCCGCTCGGGCCTGCCGTTCAAAATCCAATTCCCGTACTGACGCCTACGCGGCTGCTGGAAGAGCCGCCCGCAGCGCCTATTTGTGTATCTGCACAACCGACAATCACCAATGTAAAAAGTAAACAGAGGATCCTCAACATATTCCGCCTCGCGTTAAAATCTGCTCCCCACAGCGCTCAGGGTTATTTCCGTCCCGGCATAAGATTATGGCAGACCGGTCGGGAAAATAAGCCTCACCGGCAGGATAAATATTCCACGATCTTTTCATGGATTAAGCTGTGTTTAACAACCCGCACGAAGTGAATAATGCAGCCAAAACCACACTTTATAATAGTGTTTTGCATCAATAATGTGGTTGTAATGTCTTTATTTAAACATTTTCTCTTTTTTGTCGCGGCCTGTCTCGGGCCGGTCATTACCGTGCTGTGCCTCTGGCTCGATCTCAATTTCTTTCGCGATACCGTCAGCGAGCTTTCCGTGACCGAGATAGTCCAGGAGGCGGTGCTGGCCGCCGTCGCGGTGATGCATTTCCTCTTTGCCCGCCGCTATACCGCATTTCGACAGTGCAATATTCTGATCGGCGGCCTGTTTCTGGCGATGCTTATCCGCGAGCTGGATGCGGTCTTCGATATGATCGCCCACGGCAGCTGGGTCTGGTTTGCCCTGGCGACGTCCGCAATCACTCTTGTCTGTCCGCTTGTTAAATGGAAAACCACTGCGGCGCAGCTGCAGGATTACACCCGCACGCCGGGTTACGGCATGATGATAGCGGGCCTGATAACCATTCTGGTTTTTTCCCGCCTGCTGGGAATGGGCGAGCTGTGGGGCTTTATTCTGCAGGACGGCTATGTTCGGGCGGCGAAAAACGCGGTGGAAGAGGGCTGTGAGATGTACGGCTACCTGCTGTGCCTGACGGCCACCGTGGGCTACGCCTTCTCGCTACGCAGGCAAAACGCGGCGTAATAAAAAGCCCGACGCAGGGTCGGGCCGGTCATCGTGCGTTGGATCCCGCTCGCTAATATCCCGAGCGGGATCCCTGCGGCAGCCGCTTATTCGGCGGCGCTCTTTTCTTCTTTTCCGGCCAGCCTGGCCAGGAAGTCGTAACGCTTCTGCAGATCCTCTGCCGCATCCTTCCAGAGCTGTTCGGCCACCTCCGGCTGCTGCGCATTAAGGCGACGGAAGCGCTGCTCTTTCATCAGCGTGTCGGCCAGCGCGTCGGACGGCGGGCGTGAGTCCAGCATCATCGGCACTTTGCCTTCGGCCTCGCGGCGCGGATCGAAGCGGAACAGCGGCCAGAAGCCGGTGGCGGTGAGCTGGCGCATCTGATCGTGGCTGAGCGCCAGATCGTAGCCGTGCTCTTCGCAGGGGCTGTAGGCAATGATCAGCGACGGGCCCGGGTAGGCTTCCGCTTCCTGAATGGCCTTCACCGTCTGGTTAAGCTGGGCGCCCAGCGAGATCTGCGCCACGTAAACATGGCCGTACATCATCATGCTGACGCCGAGATCTTTACGCGCCTTGCGCTTGCCGTGCTCGCCAAACTTGGTCACCGCCCCGAGCGGGGTTGCTTTTGATGCCTGGCCGCCGGTATTCGAATAGCACTGGGTATCGAGCACCAGAATATTGACGTTTTCCGTCAGGCTCATCACGTGGTCGAGACCGCCGAAACCAATATCGTAGGCCCAGCCGTCGCCGCCGATCAGCCAGACAGACTTCTCAACCAGCGCATCGGCATCGGTTAGCAGCTCGTGTGCCCCTTCCACGCCGTCCAGGTGCTGACGCAGGGCCGCCACCTGTTCGCGGCGGAGTTCTGGTGCGGCATCGGCGTGCAGTGCCGCATACAGATCGGCGGGTAGCTGGTCGGCAAAGCGCGCCAGCAGGCGCATGACGCGGCTGCGGTGCTGGTCCACCGACAGGCGGAAGCCGAGGCCGAATTCAGCATTATCTTCAAACAGCGAGTTGGCCCATGCCGGCCCGCGCCCGCTGGCGTCGGTGGTGTACGGCGTTGAAGGCAGGTTACCGCCGTAGATTGACGAGCAGCCGGTGGCGTTGGCAATCAGCATCCGGTCACCGTACAGCTGGGTAAGCAGCTTGATGTAAGGCGTTTCGCCGCAGCCGGAGCAGGCGCCGGAGTACTCAAACAGCGGGGTAAGCAGCTGCGAGGTGCGAATATCAATACGTTCCAGCGCGCTACGCTCGATTTCCGGCAGGGCGAGGAAGTAGTCGTAGTTGACCTTCTCTTCCTCCACGTGCTCAAGGCGCGACATCATGTTGATAGCCTTGATTTGCGGATCCTGACGGTCTTTTGCCGGGCAGACCTCGACGCACAGGTTGCAGCCGGTGCAGTCCTCCGGTGCTACCTGCAGAACATACTTCTGTCCGCGCATGTCGCGGGACTTCACATCCAGCGCGTGCAGGCTGGCGGGCGCGGCTTCCATTGCCTCCGGCGGCACCACTTTGGCGCGAATGGCCGAGTGCGGGCAGGCGGCAACGCAGTGGTTACACTGGGTGCAGAGGGACTCTTTCCAGATAGGGATCTCTTCGGCGATATTGCGTTTCTCCCAGCGGGTGGTGCCTACCGGCCAGGTACCGTCCGGCGGCAGCGCCGATACCGGCAGAGCATCACCGAGTCCGGCCAGCATGGCGGCGGTAACGGTTTTCACAAAGTCCGGGGCGGCATCGGACACCACCGGCGGACGGCAGGCGCTGCCGGCGTCTACCGGCTGCAGTGCCACTTCCGCCAGTGATTCCCGCGCCATGGCCAGCGCCTGCCAGTTACGCTCTACCAGCTCCTGGCCCTTGCTGCTGTAGCTTTTCGCGATGGCGTTCTGCAGCTCAACCAGCGCGCTGTCGCCGGGCAGAATGCGCGTCAGCTCGAAGAAGGCCATCTGCATCACGGTATTAATGCGCGCGCCGAGGCCGCATTCGCGGGCAATTTTCGCTGCGTTCACCACGAAGAAGCGGGCCTGCTTTTGATTCAGCACCGCCTGAACCTCCTGCGGCAGCCGGCTCCAGACCTCTTCTGCGCCGTAAGGGGTATTAAGCA
>NZ_CAJYMB010000028.1 GCF_913775985.1 uncultured Pluralibacter sp.
GGCCCGGGAGATGGGGACGCAGGTAGCGGAGCGGGTATTGCAGCGTATTGGCGGGGACGTGGGAACCGTACACAACCAGGTGATCCTTCCCCGGCTGGTGAAGTAGAAAAAACCCCGGCAGACGCCGGGGGTGAAGATTATGGCTGAACCGGTGCCAGCGGCAGCGGCGGAACGGCCGGCGACGTCTGCGGCACGGCCGGCGCCGGAGATAAAATATCCGGCATGCCGAACAGGCCGACGAACTGCGCCAGCGGCATCTTCTGCCCGTTGAGCGTTACCTGCCCTGCGCCATACTGCAGGCTGGCCTGAATGCTGTTGTCCTGGACGGTGGTCAGGCGGAACATCTGCCCCATCGCCGCCAGGCCTTTGACCTGCTGTTCTGCCAGCTTATGGGCGTCATCCTGCTGATAGCCTTCAATGCGCGCGACCTGGGTCATCAGCTCGATGGCCATGTCCATGGGAATGGTCAGCTTGCCGTCGAGAGATTTCACTCCGGAATCCACCTCTTCAGCCAACGTCTGCGGCGGCGCGGCGGCGGTTGACGGATCTTTCAGCGCCAGATCCAGATTGAAGGTGGACTCGCCTTTAGCATTTTTCCAGCTCAGCGGCGCAACGGTGACCTGCGGTTCGCCTTTCAGCAGCAGCGGCAGGGCGTCGAAGAACGCGGCGGTCACTTTCTGCTGATACAACGCCGGATCCTGCATCACCTCTGGCTGGCCGAGCAGGGCCTGCACCTGGCCGTTGTACTGCTGGCTGAACTGGTGCCAGCTCTCGCCGTCGATGTGATTAATCTTCAGCGCCAGCTTGCCGCTGCCCATGTCGTTGCCCTGCAGCTTGAGGCTGTCGAGGCTGTAATCGAGGCTGCTGTCGATGGTTTTGCCGTCTTTAGAAAGATCGGCTTTTCCGTCGATGGTCATTCCGTCAACCACAGCCAGCTCTTTGCCTGCCACGGCGACGGCCAGTGTTTCCAGCGTCAGTTTTTGATTGCCGATGCGCTCTTTAAAATCGGTCAGCTTGCTTTCGCCATCCGCTTTTAAGTTCTTAAACGAGAACTGTACCGGCTGGCCGAACTCGTTGACCACGTTGAGCTGGCCGCTGTCCGCACCGCCGGTCAGCGCCAGCGCGTTACCGTCTTTGTCCGCTTCCAGCTCGAACTTGCCGCCGTCAAAGGTAATTTTGTCATCGCCGTTTTCATAGGCGATGGGGTTAAAGAGAATATCCGAGTTTGTGGCCCCCGAATATGCGATGCGCGTAGCGATTTCGGCCGGCGTTTTTCCTTTGGTGAGCTCAAACAGCCGCCTGGTCAGATCGTTATTCACCAGCGTGGAGTTGACCACTGCCATGGACGGGATCAGGCTGAAGTTTTTCAGCGGGAGCGGTCCGTGATAGACGGTTTCATCCAGCACCACGTTCTGGCCGGGTTTCAGCCAGCTGCTTTTCGCGCCGTCTGCGGATTTAACAATAAGGCGCAGGTGGCTGCTGAAAATGCCGCGCTGGTAATCCTGCGTTGCCAGCTGGAGTCCCGATTCCGGAGAATTCTGCGCCAGCTGCGCGTTGGCCTGGCCGACAAATTCTGCCAGGTGAGACTCAACCATTTTCCCGGTATACCAGGCGCCGCCTGTCCACGCGACACCCAGAGCGACGATAATTCCTGCTGCGACCAGCGTTTTTTTCATGTCGATTATCCATAAATGAAAACAGGCGGAAGATCCCGCCCGTTGAGTTATCAGGTTGTAGCACAGCTTAACAAGCGAAAAATAATACGCCAGTTTTTCGTTAAAGCGTGTTGAAGACGCGCGCTGCGCGGCCGGTTCCGCTCAGCAGTACCGGAGATTCGCTGGCGGCAATAAATGCAGACTCGCCGGGACGCAGGGTCAGGATCTGATCCCCTTTGCGCACCACCGTTTCGCCGCTGACGCAGAACAGGATAGCCGCGCTTTGCTGCGCCACTTTGCAGGTCTCGGCACTCAGGTCATGCAGCGCGAAGGCGAAATCGTCGACCGGGATCGGGAAATCCAGCTCGCTGCCGCGTTGCTGCGGCTGGGTGAGAAGTTCACCCGCCGGCTTCGGCACGAATTTAACATTGGCCACCAGTTCCGGAATATCGATGTATTTCGGTGTCAGGCCCGCGCGCAATACGTTGTCCGAGTTGGCCATCACCTCCAGCGCCACGCCGTTAAGATAAGCGTGCGGGGTTTCGGCAAACAGGAACATCGCTTCGCCCGGGTTGAGCTTGACCACATTAAGCAGCAGCGGTGAGAACAGGCCGCTGTCGTCGGGATAGAAGCGGGCGATGAAGCGAATAGTGTCCCACGGCTCGCCCTTCTGAGTTGCCAGCGCACTATTCAGGATCGCCAGCGCGCGGGATTTTTCTTCGCCCTGCATGTTAAGCAGCCCGGCAAACAGGGCGCTCAGGTGCTCCGCGTCCGGGGCATTTAAAAATGCGCCAATGGCCGCATGGGCGTCGGCCACCGGCTGGACCAGCGCGGCAATGTCGGCGAACTCGCGAAAGGCGTTCATCGCCAGGAACGGCGTTAAGGCAAAAACCAGCTCCGGCTTGTGGTTCGGATCCTTGTAGTTGCGCTCGGCGGCGTCCATCGGAATGCCAGCCGCATTCTCTTTGGCAAATCCCGCCTCGGAAGCCTGCTTGTTGGGGTGAACCTGAATGGAGAGCGGCGTGTCGGCGCACAGCACTTTAAACAAAAACGGCAGCTCCCCGAAGCGGGCGGCGACTTTATCACCCAGCAGCGCGGCTTTGTCTGCGTCAATGACCTCGCGCAGGGAGCGGCGCTGGCCGCTGGCGTCCTCAATATAAGAGCTGCTTTTCGGGTGCGCGCCCATCCACAGCTCGGCCATTGGAAGATGTTCCGGATTGGCAATGCCGTAGAGGTCGGTCAGCGCCGTTTTGCTTCCCCAGGCATAATTTTGTACGGAGTTAATAAGTTTTTGCATGATAACGCCCTGTATTCATCCTTATTTATCTGCGCCTATTAAACCAAGAAACGGCAGGGATGTAACCTCATCCAGAAAAAAGCTGCCGCAGTCTCAGTTTTTGTTAAAAAATTGTGTAGGATAAGCCAACTCGCTTTTAACAGACCGCAGTGAGCGCGGCCAAAAACATAATGAGTCAACGCAGTAAGTGAGAGAGCAATGTCGAATAAACCGTTTGTCTATCAGGATCCTTTTCCGCTGAAAAAGGATGACACCGAGTATTATCTTCTCAGCAAAGAACACGTCTCCGTCACCGAATTTGAAGGGCAGCAGATCCTGAAGGTCGATCCTCAGGCGCTGACCCTGCTGGCGAAACACGCCTTCCACGATGCTTCCTTTATGCTGCGCCCGGCGCACCAGCAGCAGGTGGCGGATATCCTCAGCGATCCGCAGGCCAGTGAAAACGACAAATATGTCGCGCTGCAGTTTCTGCGCAACTCCGATATTGCCGCGAAGGGCATTCTGCCCACCTGCCAGGACACCGGTACGGCAATCATCGTCGGTAAAAAAGGGCAGAACGTCTGGACCGGAGGCGGTGACGAAGCGGCGCTGGCCCGCGGCGTGTACGAAACGTACACCGAAGACAACCTGCGCTACTCCCAGAACGCGCCGCTGGACATGTATAAAGAGGTGAACACCGGCACCAACCTGCCGGCGCAGATTGATCTCTACAGCGTCGATGGCAGCGAATATAAGTTTCTGTGCATCGCCAAGGGCGGCGGTTCGGCCAACAAAACCTATCTCTCTCAGGAAACCAAGGCGCTGATTACGCCTGCGAAGCTCAAGAATTATCTGGTGG
>NZ_CAJYMB010000029.1 GCF_913775985.1 uncultured Pluralibacter sp.
TGCAGGCTATTTCCGGCGTGCATCAGCGCGCCGTAGCGATTTTTAAGCCCTTCCCGGTACAGCGTTTTTAGCCGACCGATATTTGAGGTGCCGTACTGCGCCAGCTCAATATCCTGACCCGGTGCGATATAGCACGGCATGCTGAGCGGCCACATGCGCTCGTCACCTATATTGCGGGCGGCAAAGCGGTGAACGTCGCGCAGCAGCGTGAGCATGTGATCGATATCGCCGTCGACCGGAGTAATAAACTCCAGCAGCGCTTCGGCAAAATCGGTAGTTATCCATTTGTGGGTCAGTGCTGAACCGAGCGCAGCGGGGTGCCCGGTTGTTGCCAGTGAGCCATCCGCGTTTACGCGCAGCGTTTCGCGCTCGAGACCGCGCTGGATCCCCTTTAATGCCTGAGGATGTTTTTCCAGCCAGGTCAGCGCCTGTGATACGTCCGGGATCAAATTGACCTCCCGCCTGTCGAAATTATTTTATTAAGCATAATTGCCATCGTTGACGAGTAAGAGTCTGCCCCAGCAGGCGTTATTTTCGCAGTCATTTTAGCCACGGGCAGCGCGGATAAACCGACGCGCCAATGAAAAGCTCGCGCCGCCCCGCAGGGCGTTCAAAATCCACTGGATCCTGGTCGGGCGCAGCCCGGGGCTAAACCGGCAGGGAAATCGCCTGATGCAGCAGGCTCCTGGGTCACAATCAGTCCAATTATTGCCACCACGTCATACCCTGCAGCGTTACGACTGTAATAAGCATATAGCGTAACGCCTTGCCAAGGCATAAAAAAAAGAGCACGGGTCCCCAGGCGACGCGCATCCAGCCGGCCAGCACACACAGCAGGTCGCCGATGACCGGCAGCCAGCTGAGCAGTAGCGCGGCGGCGCCGTAGCGGCTTAGCCAGCCCGCGGCCCTGTCCCGCCAGCGGGAAGTGCTTCGCATGGGAAACAGGCGCCCAAGAATAACGTTAGTTACCCCTCCAGCGCTATTACCGATTGTTGCGGTTAACGCCAGCAGCCACGGCTTGCTGACGCCGCCGAGCAGCATGCCGGTTAATACCAGTTCGGAATTGCCCGGCAGCAGCGTGGCGCTGAGAAAGCTGCTGGCCAATAAAGAGGCCAGCGGCAGCGCATCGGTCACAGCAGGCGCACGTCTACGGCATCCATGCCGGCCCGGCGGGCGGCCTCAAGGCCAAAGTCGGCGTCTTCGAATACCACACATTTTTCCGGCGCAACGCCCATCCGCTCGGCGCAGAGCAGGAAGGTATCCGGCGCCGGTTTATGATTCTGCACGTCGTCGGCGGCAACTACCGCACTGAAATACTGGCGCAGGCCAAGGTGGTTAAGCAGCGCTTCGGCAATCGCGCTTTCGCTGCCGGTACCGACAGACATCGGGCGGCGGCCGTGCCACGCTTTAACAACGTCAATCAGCGGCAGCGGGCGGACAGTGTCCAGCAGCATGGCTTTTACCGCCTGCGTTTTTTCCAGCGCCAGCTGATGCGGATCGAGCGTCGCCCGGTTGAGTTCAATGATTGCCTGCGCAATGCGCCAGGTGGGTGAGCCGTTCAGGCCAACAATGGCCTGCTCGTCAAAATGCATATCGTAACGACCGAGCACATCCCGCCAGGCCTGGCGGTGTGTGGGTTCGGTATCAAGGATGGTGCCATCCATGTCGAAAATCAGCCCTGCATAACGATCGTACATTAGGTCTCCGCCAGCAATATATAAGGAAGTTACTTTAGCTCAAACCGGGGAACTTGTCGCTGCCGCCAAAAACAGCAAAGGCACCTGACGGTGCCTTTGCTGGCGCAGAATGGGTTATTTTATCTGCATGTCGTTCTCAACGATGCGAACGCCGTTGATGTTGCGGGTGATCTCAATAGCCCGGTTAGCAATCTTCTGGGAAGAGACAAAGCCGCTCAGCTGAACGCGCCCCTTGAACGTGACCACTTTAATTTCAGAGGATTTCACGTCTTTATCGGCCAGCAGCTGGGATTTTACTTTGGTGGTAATGACTGAATCATCAATGTAACCGCCGGTGCTCTCCTTGGTGGAAGAACCCGCGCAGCCCGCCAGGGAGACTGCAACAATGGCGGCGGCGCCAAATGTACAAGCCGATTTAAACCATTTCATGGATTTCTCTCCTTGCTATCTAAAAATAGAGTCTGACTGCTATAAATTAGACGTAAATCAGAAAGATGCAAGCGTAAATGTGCAAACAGAAGCGGATTGAAGATGGGCAGAATTAGCCATCAAAACAAGTGGTAGTACAGGGGATTATTGACTGAAGGGGGATGGTGTTCTCAGGGAAGAGGGTGCTTGCGATAGACCCGCAAACCATGAAACAACAGTTTAGCTGTTATCTCGGAGAAGATGGTGCATCCGGGAGGATTACTCGGCTGCGCCTCGCCCTGCGGGCCGTTGCTGAAGCAACGTTATCCTCCCTGGTGCTTGCGATAATGCCGCAGACCATGAAACAACAGCTTAGCTGTTATCTCGGAGAAGATGGTGCATCCGGGAGGATTCGAACCTCCGACCGCTCGGTTCGTAGCCGAGTACTCTATCCAGCTGAGCTACGGATGCATTGGAAAAACTGATGTACTGCTGATACCGCGTGACGCGTAGATGGTGCATCCGGGAGGATTACTCGGCTGCGCCTCGCCCTGCGGGCCGTTGCTGAAGCAACGTTATCCTCCCTGGTGCTTGCGATAATCTCGCAGACCATGAAACAACAGTTTAGCTGTTATCTCGGAGAAGATGGTGCATCCGGGAGGATTCGAACCTCCGACCGCTCGGTTCGTAGCCGAGTACTCTATCCAGCTGAGCTACGGATGCATCGGGAAACTGATGTACTGCTGATATCACTGCAATGCATAAGACGACTTTCTGTCTTATGGGCCGCTGCTTAAGCAGCGTTCTCTTCCCTGGCGCTGAACCTGAGGTTTCAGACCACTCAACAACTTTGCCACCGTTATTGAAAGAAGAAGATGGTGCATCCGGGAGGATTACTCGGCTACGCCTCGCCCTTCGGGCCGTTGCTAAAGCAACGTTTTCCTCCCTGGCGCTTGCGATAAACTCGCATGCCATGAAACAACAGCCTGGCTGTCATCTCGTATAATATGGTGCATCCGGGAGGATTCGAACCTCCGACCGCTCGGTTCGTAGCCGAGTACTCTATCCAGCTGAGCTACGGATGCAAATGGCGGTGAGGCGGGGATTCGAACCCCGGATGCAGCTTTTGACCGCATACTCCCTTAGCAGGGGAGCGCCTTCAGCCTCTCGGCCACCTCACCATACGCCTCTTGCGAGTGCTTCGAAGAACTTGTTTAAGCTCATCGTCGCTGCGTGGCGCACATATTACTTTCTGGGACTTATAAGTCAATGGCTTTTTCCAACACTTTTATTTGATTGCACACTTCACGCGCAATCAGGCGTCAAAAACGGCAAAAAGAGTGAATTATCAACAAAGAATCATTGGTTATAGGCGGTTTAAGCCATTTTTAGAATGAGAGTCAGGGAGACAAAAAAGGAAGAAAAGCAGAGAAAAACGCGGGCGGGAAAGGTGTATGCGTCTCACCTTGCGGTGAGACGCATAAAAATCAGTAACTGGACTGCTGGGATTTTTCAGCCTGAATACGCTGGTAGATCTCTTCACGATGGACAGAGACTTCTTTAGGGGCGTTGACGCCAATGCGTACCTGGTTACCTTTTACCCCTAAAACTGTCACGGTGACCTCATCTCCAATCATGAGGGTTTCACCAACTCGACGAGTCAGAATCAGCATTCTTTGCTCCTTGAAAGATTAAAAGAGTCGGGTCTCTTGTATCCCGGCATTATCCATCATATAACGCCAAAACGTAAGCAATGACAAACACGTATCGTGTTTGCCGTCACGGCATTACCTTCTGGTAAACGTAAGTTTAGCCGATATACACAGTTTCAACCTGACTTTATCGTTATCGGTCTGGCTATGACAAGGCGCTCCGGCGAGAAGATCCGGGCGCCTGCCGTTTTTGTGTTCTTACAGTTTTGCGCTGACCCAGCCTTTAACGCTGGCCAGTGCGGCCGGGAGAGCCGCTGCATCCGTACCGCCGGCTTGCGCCATATCAGGACGACCGCCCCCTTTACCGCCCACCTGCTGGGCGACCATACCAATCAGTTCCCCTGCTTTAACCCGGTCAGTCACATCCTTAGAGACGCCAGAAATCAGAGAAACCTTACCGTCTGCTACCGTAGCCAGAACAATAACGGTCGAGCCGAGCTGATTTTTCAGATCGTCAACCATGGTACGCAACATCTTCGGCTCAACGCCGGCAAGCTCGCTCACCAGCAGTTTAACGCCATTGATCTCTTCTGCTTTACCGGAAAGGTTTGCACTCTCCTGCGCCGCCGCCTGCTCTTTCAGCTGCTGCAGCTCTTTTTCCAGCTGGCGAGTCCGCTCCAGCACCGAGCGCACTTTCTCGCTCAGGTTGTGGCTGTCGCCTTTCAGCAGCTGCGCTACGTCGTTAAGACGATCGCTGTCTGCGTGCAGGCTGGCAATCGCGCCTTCACCGGTTACCGCTTCAATACGGCGAATGCCGGCGGCGGTACCCGATTCTGAAACAATGCGGAACAGGCCGATGTCGCCGGTGCGCGAGGCGTGAGTACCGCCGCACAGTTCGGTTGAGAAATCGCCCATGCTCAGCACGCGAACGCGGTCATCATATTTCTCGCCAAACAGCGCCATAGCGCCTTTTGCCTTCGCCGCTTCAAGCTCCATGATGTTGGTTTCAATCGGCAGGTTGCGGCGAATCTGGCTGTTTACCATATCTTCGACCGCGCGGATCTCTTCCGGTTTCATCGCTTCGTTATGGGAGAAGTCAAAGCGCAGCGCTTTGTCGTTAACCAGCGAGCCTTTCTGCGCAACGTGGGTGCCGAGAATCTGGCGCAGCGCTTCGTGCATCAGGTGCGTTGCGGAGTGATTCAGGCGGATGCGCGCGCGGCGCGCGGCGTCCACGTCGGCCTGCACCGCATCGCCGACTTTCAGGGCGCCGGCGTTCAGTTTACCGATGTGGCCAATGGCCTGGCCGTACTTCTGCGTGTCGCTCACGGTGAAGCTGGCGTTGGCGCCTTTCAGCTCGCCTTTATCACCCACCTGGCCGCCGGACTCACCGTAGAACGGCGTCTCGTCGAGAACGACAACGGCGTCCTGGCCGGCAGCAATGCTGTCAACGCTCTTGCCGTCAACAAACAGCGCGGTGACTTTGCCGTTCAGCTCAAGATGGTCATAGCCTTTAAATTCAGAGGTGCCGTCAACGCGGATCATCGCGTTGTAGTCGGCACCGAAGCCGCTGGCATCGCGCGCGCGGCGGCGCTGCTCTTCCATCGCGGCTTCAAAGCCGGCTTCGTCAACTTTAATATTGCGCTCGCGGCACACGTCGGCAGTTAAATCTACCGGGAAGCCGTAAGTGTCGTACAGGCGGAAAGCGGTTTCGCCGTCCAGGGTATCCCCTTTCAGCTTCGCCAGCTCCTCGTCCAGCAGGGCCAGCCCACGCTCAAGGGTGCGGGCAAACTGCTCTTCTTCGGTTTTCAGCACCTGCTCAACCTGCGCCTGCTGGCGCTTGAGGTCTTCACCGGCGGCACCCATCACGTCAATCAGCGGCGCAACCAGCTTCCAGAAGAAAGTCTCTTTTGCACCCAGCATGTTGCCGTGGCGAATAGCGCGGCGGATGATGCGGCGCAGCACGTAGCCGCGGTTTTCGTTGGACGGGATCACGCCGTCCGCCACCAGAAACGCACAGGAGCGAATGTGGTCCGCGATAACCCGCAGGGATTTATTGCTGAGATCGGTTGCACCGGTCTCTTTCGCAACGGCTTTGATCAGGTTGCGGAACAGGTCAATCTCATAGTTGGAGTTGACGTGCTGCAGTACCGCGGTGATGCGCTCCAGGCCCATCCCGGTGTCGACAGACGGCTTCGGCAGCGGCTCCATCGTGCCGTCGGCCTGGCGGTTGAACTGCATAAAGACGATGTTCCAGATCTCAATGTAGCGGTCGCCATCTTCTTCCGGGGATCCCGGAGGGCCGCCCCAGATGTGGTCGCCGTGGTCGAAAAAGATTTCGGTGCACGGGCCGCACGGGCCGGTATCGCCCATCTGCCAGAAGTTATCTGACGCGTAAGGCGCGCCTTTGTTATCGCCGATGCGGATAATGCGCTCGCGCGGGACGCCAACGTCGTTAGCCCAGATATCAAAGGCTTCATCGTCGGTTTCGTAGACGGTCACCCACAGTTTTTCTTTCGGCAGGTTGAACCAGTTTTCACCGGTCAGCAGTTCCCACGCGTAGTTGATGGCGTCGTGTTTGAAGTAGTCGCCGAAGCTGAAGTTGCCCAGCATTTCGAAGAAGGTGTGGTGACGTGCGGTGTAACCGACGTTTTCCAGATCGTTGTGCTTACCCCCCGCGCGCACGCAGCGCTGGGCGGTGGTCGCGCGGGAATAATTACGCTTGTCGAGACCAAGGAATACGTCCTTGAACTGGTTCATCCCGGCGTTGGTAAACAACAGAGTCGGATCGTTGTTCGGCACCAGGGAGCTGCTGGCAACAACCTGGTGTCCTTTACTGTGGAAAAAATCGAGAAACGCCTGACGGATCTCAGCGGTGCTCTTGCTCATAATTATCCTGAAATCAAGCTAATGATGGTCGCAGTCAGCCGGTGAACAGTTTCTGTCCAACTGACTGACTGACGGAAAAAGTGGGAATAAGATAAGTTTTCTTTGGAGGGAAGTAAAATCCCGTATAGGGTCATTCGTCAATATTTCGCCAGATATTCTGAATATCCTCCATCAGATAGCCGCGATTGAGCAAAAATCGCTGAACTTTCACTTTCTCCGCAAAAGTTACCGGCAGCGGCTCGCCAAACTTGCGCTGCGCCTGCTCGCGGGCCTGCTGCTGCCAGTCGGTTTCGCAGTCGTACAGCGCGCTGTCTATCTCCGTTCGCGCGAGCCCTTTCTGGTTCAGCTCCTGGCGAATGCGCGCCGGGCCGTAGCCCTTGCGGCCACGGCTGGCGATAAACTGGCGGGCAAAGCGCGCGTCGTCGAGATAGCGGCACTCGTAGCACCACGCAATAACCTTTTCGACATCCTCAGGCGGCGCATCCGCCGGCTCAGGGCCGTTTTTGGTCATCACCGGCTGCCCCAGCTTGCGCCGCAGCTCGTGCTCGCTGTGATCCCGCATTGCCAGAATGCGGATAGCCCGGTCGAGCAGCCGCGCGTAGGCGGAGCGCCGGGGTTCGTTTTCAGACATAGATCTTTACCCGAATTAAAAAAACAAAAAGGGCCGCATCCGCAGCCCTCATTAACGTTAACATCAGTAGTAATCAGAAGTCTTCGTTAGTTTCTTCAACGTCGTTTTTGCCCGCCGCAGGAACCGGCTTGTCATCCTGATTGCTCAGCAGCAGCTCGCGAACTTTCTTCTCGATCTCTTTCGCCGCCGCCGGGTTCTCTTTCAGCCAGGAGATGGCGTTTGCCTTGCCCTGACCAATTTTGTCGCCGTTGTAGCTGTACCAGGCGCCCGCTTTTTCGATCAGCTTCTCTTTCACGCCGAGATCGACCAGCTCGCCGAGGAAGTTGATACCTTCGCCGTAGAGGATCTGGAACTCGGCCTGCTTAAACGGCGCGGCGATTTTGTTTTTCACCACTTTAACGCGGGTTTCGCTGCCGACAACGTTATCGCCCTCTTTCACCGCACCGATGCGGCGAATGTCCAGGCGCACGGAGGCGTAGAACTTCAGCGCGTTACCGCCGGTGGTGGTTTCCGGGTTACCGAACATCACGCCGATTTTCATACGGATCTGGTTGATGAAGATCAGCAGCGTGTTGGACTGCTTCAGGTTACCCGCCAGCTTACGCATCGCCTGGCTCATCATACGCGCCGCGAGGCCCATGTGAGAGTCACCGATTTCGCCTTCGATTTCCGCTTTCGGCGTCAGAGCCGCCACGGAGTCAACAACCAGCACGTCTACCGCGCCGGAGCGCGCCAGGGCGTCGCAGATTTCCAGCGCCTGCTCGCCGGTATCCGGCTGGGAGCAGAGCAGGTTGTCGATATCAACGCCCAGCTTGCGGGCATAGACCGGGTCCAGCGCATGCTCGGCGTCGATAAACGCGCAGGTTTTGCCTTCGCGCTGCGCGGCAGCGATAACCTGCAGCGTCAGGGTGGTTTTACCGGAGGATTCCGGACCGTAGATCTCTACGATACGGCCCATCGGCAGGCCGCCTGCGCCCAGCGCAATATCCAGAGAAAGCGAGCCGGTGGAGATCGTTTCGACATCCATAGTACGGTCTTCACCCAGGCGCATGATGGAGCCTTTACCGAACTGTTTTTCGATCTGGCCCAGTGCTGCCGCCAACGCTTTCTGTTTGTTTTCGTCGATAGCCATTCTTACTCCTGTCATGCCGGGTGTTAATACAGAGGAATTCTGTTTCGTTGCGCTAATTATACTGTATGGTCATACAGTATCAAGCATTTTGTCGAAATTGTTGCCACAGCATTCGCAGGGCAAAAATCGTCGCCTGGCGACGCACCGATTCCCGGTCGCCGTCGAAGCGTTCAACGTGGGTAATGCCCTGCCCGCTGGCGCAGGCAAGCCCGAACCACACGGTGCCGACGGGCTTCTCCGCGCTGCCGCCGTCCGGCCCGGCGATGCCGCTTACCGACAGCGCGTAGGTGGCTTTTGCTGCGCGCAGCGCCCCGACGGCCATCTCTGCAACCACTTGCTCGCTCACCGCGCCGTGGGCCTCAAGCGTCGCTTCACTCACGCCGATCATCTGGGCTTTTGCTTCATTGCTGTAGGTTACAAAACCGCGCTCGAACCACGCCGAACTGCCGGCAATATCGGTGAGGGTTTTGGCTATCCAGCCGCCGGTGCAGGATTCGGCCGTGGTGACCGTGGCGCGGCGCGCTTTCAGCGCCAGCCCCACCTGCTCGCTAAGCTGCATCAGTTCTGAATCTGTCATGGTATCCCGCCTTGCCGGATGAAAAGAGGTGACAAAGATAGCACTTCCGGCAGAGATATGGGGACGAGGTGGGAAATTTACGAGGGCGGTTCAGAAAAGGTTTCGCCCCGCCTGCGCGGGGCGAGAAAACGCTACTTCATGCTGTCGGCCAGCACATCCACGTTGTGGCGCATCATTTTCACATAGCTGTCCGCCACGCCGCCCGGCGCAGAGAGCGCTTCCGGGTAAAGCTCACCACCTGGCTGAGCGCCGGTGGCGGCAGCAATCTGTTTCACCAGACGTGGGTCGAGCTGGTTTTCCATAAACCAGGTGTGCACGTGCTCGGTTCTGATCTGCTTAATCAGCGCCGCCACGTGGGCCGCGCTGGCTTCGCTTTCAGAAGAGAGCCCCTGCGGTGAAAGGAAGGTGACGCCGTACGCCCGGCTGAAGTAGCCGAATGCGTCGTGGCTGGTCAGCACTTTACGCTTCGCCTTTGGAATGGCGGCAAAGCGCTGTTTCGCCCAGCTATCAATCTTGTCCAGCTCGGCGATGTAGGCCTGCGCGCTGGCGTCCATCGCGGCTTTGTCTTCCGGGTCGGCTTTCTCAAACCCGCGAAGAATGTTCTTCGCGTACAGCGCCCCGTTGGCGGCGCTGTTCCACGCGTGAGGATCGGTCACCTCTTTGCCGTCGTCTTCAAATTTGTGGGTCTTCACGCCATCAGAGGCGACAATCAGCTCGCCCTTAAATCCGGATGCCTTAATCAACCTGTCCAGCCAGCCCTCCAGTCCGAGACCGTTAACCACTACCACATCGGCCTTGCTGAGCAGCGCGCTGTCTTTCGGCGACGGCTCAAAGGTGTGCGGGTCGCCGTCCGGCGGCACCAGCGAATCAACGTGGACGTGCTCACCGCCCACCTGTTTTGCGATATCGCCCAGTACGGAAAAGCTGCTGACGACGTTAAGCGTTTTTGCCATTGCGCCCTGAGACGCCATGCCTGCTGCCAGCGCGAGCGCCAGCATAACTCCGGTACGTTTCATCATTATTGTTCCCCTATCCCCTCAATTTTCGCCAGCCGGCGGTAAACCGGCTGTGCGTGCCAAAAAAGACCGAAATGAAAAACACGCCGCTGGCGGTAAGAACAATCGCCGGCCCTGCGGGCAGATTCGCCGCCCAGGAGAGGCTGAGCCCCATCCACGCGCAGAAAACGCCGCTTGCCCCGGCCAGCAGCAGAATACGCGGCAGGGTGTTGGCCCAGCAGCGCGCCGCCACCGCCGGGAGCATCATGACGCCCACCGCCATCAGCGTGCCGAGCACCTGAAAACCCGCCACCAGGTTAAGTACCAGCAGCGCCAGAAACAGCCCGTGCAGCAGCGACGGCAGCCGGGGCGCGTTCACCTGCAGCCAGTCGCTGTCGAAAGCCTCGCTGACCAGTCCGCGATAAAACAGCGCCACGCAGAGCAGCGTCAGGCTGGCAACGCCTGCCACAAACAGGGCCGAATCGCGATCCACCGCCAGAATCGAGCCAAACAGCAGGTGCAGCAGATCCACGTTAGAGCCGCGCAGCGACACCAAAGTGACGCCGAGAGCCAGCGAGCCAAGATAGAAGCCGGCAAAGCTGGCATCCTCCTTAAGCGGCGTGCGGCGACTGACCCAGCCCGCCACCAGCGCAACGATGATGCCGGCAATGAAGCCGCCGACGGTCATCGCCAGCAGCGACATGCCGCTAAGTAGATAACCCACCGCTACGCCGGGCAAAATCGCGTGGGAGAGCGCGTCGCCCATCAGGCTCATACGCCGCAGCAGCAGAAAGACGCCGAGCACGGTGGTGCTGAGCGATAGCGCAATGCACACCACCAGCGCCCGGCGCATAAAGCCAAATTCGATAAACGGCTGAAAAAAAGTGTGCCAGATCATGCCTGCCCCGCCGCGGTAAAGTCCGGCAGCACATCCCGGGTGTCGCCCCAGCGCAAATGCCCTTTCCCGAGAAACAGAGTTTGCGGGAAGTGGCGCGTCACGCGCTGGTTGTCGTGCAGTACCGCCAGCACGGTTTGCCCCTGCTGATGCATGTCGAGGATAAAGCCCATCAGCGCCCGACTGGTGGCTTCGTCGATGCCGGTAAAGGGTTCGTCAAGCATCACCAGCGGCGCGGCCTGCACCATCACCCGGGCAAACAGCATCCGCTGAAACTGCCCGCCGGAGAGCGCCTCAATCGGCGTTTTCGCCATCGCCAGCAGCCCGACCCGCTCGAGGATCTCGTCAATTCGCCGCCGCTCGCCGGACAGCAGGCCCCGCAGCAGCGACACCCGCGGCCACGCGCCCTGGCTGACCACGTCGCGCACCACCAGCGGAAACTGCGACTCCAGCATGTGCCGCTGCGCCAGCCAGCCGATAACCGGCCGCTTCTGCGGCCAGCGAATACGCCCGCTGACCGGCGGCAGAAATCCGGCCAGGGTTTTCAACAGCGTGGATTTCCCGCAGCCGTTGAGTCCGACAATAGCGGTCATACTTCCTGCCGCCAGCGTGCCGCTCAGGGGCGGCGTAATGGCGGTACCTTCGTAGCCCGCCACCAGGTTATCCAGTTCGATCATGGGAGTGATATCGCCCAGCCCACCGCCAGCCACAGCAGCGCCAGCAGCAGCAGAGCGCCGCCCAGCCGCGCCGGCCCGGAGAGAGAGAAAAGAGAGAAAGAGTGCATTTTTACCTCACGTTATAACGTAACAATATACCGTCAATGACCGGAAGTAAAATAAGGGTGAAGCGGATGCTGTTTCGAAGTATGTCAAACGCCGCGCCCGCAGGCGCGGCAGGAGAGATTATTGACCGCGGGCCATAGAAACCGCCTGGCCGAGCTGCCAGACCGCCATCGCATAGTGCGTGCTGTGGTTATAGCGGGTAATGGCGTAGAAGTTCGGCAGGCCGTACCAGTATTCGTAGCCCGTTCCGACATCCAGACGCAGCAGGCTGGCTTTCTGGTTATTTCCCAGCGACTGGGTAGGCGACAGCCCCGCCGCCGCCAGCGTCGAGATGCTGTAGCGCGTCTTAAAGCCGTTCTCCAGGCCCGGCGCCTGTCCCATTGCCGGGACCGCAACCGGCTCGCCGGTCACCCAGCCGTGATGCTTGAAGTAGTTCGCCACGCTGCCGATGGCGTCGTCCGCATCCCACAGGTTGATATGCCCGTCGCCGTTAAAGTCCACCGCAAACTCTTTATAGGATGACGGCATAAACTGCCCGTACCCCATCGCCCCGGCGAAGGAGCCTTTCAGATCCAGCGGATCGTCCTGCTCGCTGCGGGCCATCAGCAGAAACGTTTCCAGCTCGCCGGAGAAGTAGGCCGCGCGGCGCGGATAATTAAAGGAGAGCGTCGCCAGCGCGTCGAGGATGCGGGTTTTACCCATCACGCGGCCCCAGCGGGTTTCCACCCCGATAATCCCAACGATAATTTCCGGCGGCACGCCGTAGACGCGCGACGCGCGGTTCAGCGCATCCTGATGCTCGTTCCAGAACACCACGCCGTTCTGCACGTTGTCCGGGGTGATGAATTTTTTACGGTAGCGCAGCCACGCGCCGTTCGGGCCGCTCGGCACCTGCGCCGTGGGCGCCTGCCTGTCCATCAGGTTCAGCACGTAGTCCAGCCGCTTCGCCTGGGAGAGGATTTCATGCAGCTGCTGGCGGTTAAAGCCGTGCTTGCTGACCATTCTGTCAATAAAGCGCTCGGCGTTGGGGTTGTTGGCGAAATCGCCGCCCATCATCGACACATCGTGTTGGGGCTCAAGCAGAAAACCGCCCGTCGGCGTACCGGCGGTCGTCGGGGCTTCTGCAACTTTGGGTTTGCTGCTGCACGCGGCGACCAGCACGCAGAGCGGAAGAAGAGTCAGGTAGCGACGCTTAAACATGTGAATTCCATTTAACTGAATCGGCAAGAGGGTAAGTATGGTAAAGCATGCGGCAACCCACAAGGAAGCGGCAGGCGGGGAAATTATTTGTTGCGGGGCTTTACCCCTTAACGTGAAGAAAATCGCATCTCTTCCACCCGACTGCCCCGCCAGCCCTAAAACAGCAATCCGATATTCGGCACAAGCAGGTGCCATCAACCTGCAGCACTTCTACCAGGCCGGGATCCTTTAAGCCCCAGCCGCTTTGCCAGCCGGTGCAGGTTGGCGACGTCCAGATCCAGCGCCCGGGCGGCGGCGGCCCAGTTGTTACCGCTGCGCTGAAGAGCCCGGGCGATGGCCTCGCGCTGGAATGTCTCGGTGGCCGCCCGCAGGCTCACGCCCTCCTCCTCCGGCGTGCTTACCGCAGCCGGGGCCGGCACTGCCGCTGCGGCTTCACCGCCGCGAAAGTGGCGGGGCTGGAGCACCACCTCTTCGCCCTCTCCTGCCGCCACCGCCAGCACAATCGCCCGGTGAACGGCGTGCTCCAGTTCGCGGACGTTGCCCGGCCAGGTGTACTCCAGCAGATAGCGGCGCGCCTCCGGACCGATAGCCACGCTGGCAAGGCCCATCCGCAGCCGGGCGCGCTCGCAGAAATTGCCCGCCAGCAGCAGCACGTCGTCGCCCCGCTCGCGCAGACCCGGGGCCGCGAGCGGGAAAACGCTGAGGCGGTGGAACAGATCGGCGCGAAAGCGCCCGGCCAGCACCTCTTCGCGCAGGTCGCGGTTGGTGGCGGCCAGCACCCGCACGTCTACCCGCAGGCTGCGGTCGTCGCCGACCCGCTGAATATCGCCGTACTGCAGCACCCGCAGCAGCTTGGCCTGCAGCGCCAGCGACAGCTCGCCTATCTCATCAAGAAACAGCGTGCCGCCGTCCGCCATCTCAAACTTGCCGCTGCGGCTGCTGATGGCGCCGGTAAACGCGCCTTTGACGTGGCCAAACAGCTCGCTCTCGGCCACGCTCTCCGGCAGCGCCGCGCAGTTAAGGTAGACGAGCGGGCTGGAGGCGCGCAGCGACTGCCGGTGAATAGCCTGAGCAATCAGCTCTTTGCCGGTGCCGGTTTCGCCGCTGATAAGCACGTTCAATTCGGTAGGGGCCGCAATGGCTATCTCTTTTTTCAGCTGCGCTACCGGCGCCGACAGTCCAATCATCTCCTGGGCCGCCTCGCCGCCGGGCGCGGCGGCGCTGCCCGGGCGCACGGTCTGGCTTTCCAGCCGGTCGATAAGCAGGGCGTTGTTCAGGGCGCCGGAGACCAGCGCGGCGATAAGCCGCAGGGACTCGTCGCTGAAATCGTCGAACTGGTGCGCGTCCATGCCGTCCAGGGTCAGCGCGCCAATCAGCGTTTGCCCGGCAAACAGCGGCAGCCCAAGGCAGGCGTGCACCTTCAGGGTTTCATGGTGCGGGATAAGCCCGTCGTAGGGGTCCGGCAGATCGCTGTCCGCCGGGAAGCGCACCACATCACCCGCGCGGGCGATGGCCTCCAGCCGCGGGTGCCCCTCCAGCATAAAGCGTCGGCCGAGCACGTCTTTTGACAGGCCGTCGATCGCCAGCGGAATAAACTGCCGCGCTTCGTAGCGCAGCAGCGCCGAGGCGTCGCACCCCAGCAGCTGGCGCAGGGTGGTAATAAGGCGGGAAAAGCGATCCGGATGACCGAGATCGCTCTGCAGTTCAATGGCCATTTTCGCCAGCGCCTGGGTGGAAAAATCCATAGCTCTCCATAGTCATAATGACTATTAACAGTGTCTTTTTGACAGCAATAACCATAGTCATTTTGACAAACACACGCAAGCCGTAATAATTAAAATGGTTAACTATCAATAAGATAAAATCTGGCACAGGTCTTGATATAGCCAGTCCACGTATCTGATTAACAACATCATTCGAGGACACCATGGCGATTCAGGTTAAAAACAATATTCAGTGGGTTGGGCAGCGCGACTGGGAAGTGCGTAATTTTCACGGCACCGAATACAAAACCCTGCGCGGCAGCAGCTACAACAGCTACCTGATTCGCGAAGAGAAAAACGTGCTGATTGATACCGTGGACCACAAGTTCAGCCGCGAGTTTGTACAGAACCTGCGGGGCGAGATTGCGCTGGAAGAGATTGACTACATCATCATTAACCACGCCGAAGAGGATCACGCCGGAGCACTCACCGAGCTGATGGCCTGCATTCCCGACACGCCGATTTACTGCTCCGCCAACGCCATCGACTCCATCAACGGCCACCACCACCATCCGGAGTGGAATTTCAAGGTGGTGAAAACCGGCGACAGCCTGGATATTGGCAACGGCAAGCAGCTCATTTTCGTGGAAACCCCGATGCTGCACTGGCCGGACAGCATGATGACCTACCTCACCGGCGACGCGGTGCTGTTCAGCAACGACGCCTTCGGCCAGCACTATTGCGACGAGCACCTGTTTAACGACGAAGTGGATCAGGCCGAGCTGTTCGAGCAGTGCCAGCGCTACTACGCCAACATCCTGACGCCGTTCAGCCGCCTTGTGACGCCGAAAATCACCGAGATCCTCGGTTTTAACCTGCCGGTGGAGATGATTGCCACCTCCCACGGCGTGGTGTGGCGCGATAACCCGACCCAGATTGTCGAACTGTACCTGAAGTGGGCCGCCGACTATCAGGAGGACCGCATTACCCTGTTTTACGACACCATGTCCAACAACACCCGAATGATGGCCGACGCCATTGCTCAGGGCATCAATGAAGTGGATCCCCGGGTGGCAGTGAAAATTTTCAACGTCTCGCGCAGCGATAAAAACGAAGTGCTGACCAGCGTATTCCGCTCGAAGGGCGTGCTGGCGGGCACCTCCACCATGAACAACGTGATGATGCCGAAAATTGCCGGACTGATGGAAGAGATAACCGGACTGCGCTTTCGCAACAAGCGCGCCAGCGCATTCGGCTCTCACGGCTGGAGCGGCGGCGCGGTCGACCGCCTCTCCACCCGGCTGCAGGACGCGGGCTTTGAGATGTCCCTGAGCCTGAAAGCCAAATGGCGGCCTGACACCTACGCGCTGGAGCTGTGCCGCGAGCACGGCCGCAGCATTGCCCGCCAGTGGGCGCTGTCGCCGCTGCCGCAGGCCGCCGCTCAACCCGCAGCTCCCGCCCAGACTGCGACCGCAGCAGAAACCGCCGATCTCGGTCCGTCGATGCAGTGCGGCGTCTGCCAGTGGATTTACGATCCGGCTAAAGGCGAGCCGAATCAGAACGTGGCCCCGGGCACCGCCTGGAGCGACGTCCCTGCCGACTTCCTGTGCCCCGAATGCTCGCTGGGCAAAGAGGTGTTTGACGTGCTGGCAACGGAGGCAAAATGACCCACGGCATTGTGATTATCGGCGCGGGCTTCGCCGCCCGCCAGCTGGTGAAAAATATCCGCAGGCTCGACGCAGCGGTGCCGCTGACCCTGATTGCCGCCGACAGCATGGACGAGTACAGCAAGCCGGAGCTGAGCCACGTAATCAGCCGAAATCAGCAGGCCAACGACCTGACGCTGCAAACCGCGGAGGCGTTCGCCGAACAGTATGATCTGAACCTGTTTCCCCGAACCTGGATCGCGGAGATCGACAGCGCCGCAAAGGTAGTGAAAAGCGCCGACCGCCGCTGGCAGTATGACAGCCTGGTGCTGGCCACCGGCGCCCGTACCGCGCTGCCGGAAGTACCGGGCCGCGATCTGCTGCTGACACTCAACAGCCAGCAGGAGTACCGGGTTGCGCAGCAGCCGCTGCGCGATGCCCGGCGGGTGCTTATCGTCGGCGGCGGACTTATCGGCTGCGAGCTGGCGATGGACTTTCAGCGGGCGGGGAAAATCGTCAGCGTGGTGGACAGCGGCGCCAGCCTGCTCTCCTCGCTGATGCCGCCGGAGGCGAGCGCCCGCCTCCAGCACCGGCTGGTGCAGAGCGGCGTGCGGCTGATGCTGAACGCCCGGCTGGGATCGGTAGAACAGCAGGACGGCGGCGTGCGGGCGACGCTGGACGACGGGCGCGAAATCGTTGCCGATGTGGCGCTGGCCGCCACCGGCCTGCGCCCGGAAACCGCCCTCGCCCGCCCGGCGGGCGCGGCGGTCAACGGCGGCATTGTGGTTGACCACCAGCTGCAGACCAGCGTCCCGGGCATTTTTGCCCTCGGCGACTGCGCCGAAATCGGCGGCGCGGTGCGGCCCTTTCTGCAGCCGGCCCTGCTCGCCGCCGCCTGCCTGGCGAAAAATCTGCTTGGCCAGCCCGCAGGACTGGCGCTGCCGCCGATGCTGGTTAAGGTCAAAACGCCGGATCTGCCCCTGCAGCTGGGCGGCGATGCCCGGCGGGCAGATTTACGCTGGGACATCGCCTGCGACGGCGAAGGGATGACGGCGCGAGGCGTGGACGACGGCGGCCGGCTGCGCGCCTTTGTGGTTAGCGAAGGGCGGATGAAAGAGGCATTCGCCCTGTTAAAAAGCCTGGCGTAGGCGCTATCGGTAATACCCGCAGGAACGACAAAGGCCGGATAAACCGGCCTTTGTGCAGTTTTCATCGCCCGGCGCCAGGCCGGAAAACCGTCGGTCAGGCGCTGGGCAGCGCGTCGTATCCCCGCCAGCGGTAAACCACCATCGACACAATCCAGCAGGCGACGAACAGGCCGATCACCACAAATCCGGCATTGCCGAGGTTGTCGTTAAGCGCGCCGACCATGTCCCACAGGCCGCCGCTGAGGTTGAATTTATCCATCACCAGCCCGAGCGCTTCAAGGCCGCCAATCACCAGCGCCACCACCACGGAGGTGCCGGTAATGGTCATGTTGTAGTAGAGCTTGCGCTGGGGCTTGTTAAAGGCCCAGCCGTAGGCGCCCACCATCAGCACGTTGTCGATAGTGTCCACCAGCGCCATGCCGCTGGCGAACAGCGCCGGGAAAATCATGATGCTCCAGATAGACATTCCGCTGGACGCGCCCGCAGCCGAGATCCCCAGCAGCCCCACTTCGGTGGCGGTGTCGAAGCCGAGCCCAAAAAGAAAGCCCACCAGATACATGTGCCAGCTGCGGTTGACCAGGCGGAAGGTTCTGCCGAACAGCCAGCTCATCATGCCGCCGGACGGCACCGCGTCGGCATTGAACGGCTTGCCCTGGCGAAACGCGCGGAAGCTGAGCCAGACGCTGCGCAGGATAACCAGGTTAACAAAGGCCATCGCCAGCAGAAACAGCGATGATACCGCGGTACCGATCAGGCTGCCGGTATCGTGAAACCAGCCCATTTTCTGCTGAAAGGCGGTCGCGGTGGCGGCGATGGCCGCCGAGGCCAGCACCACGATTGACGAGTGCCCGAGAGAGAACCAGGCCCCGACGCCGTACGGGCGGCGGCTCTGCTGCATCATTTTGCGGGTCACGTTGTCGATGGCGGCGATGTGGTCGGCATCCACCGCGTGCCGCAGCCCGTAGCCCCACGCCAGCAGGCTGGCGGCCATCAGCGAGCCGCTGTGGCCGAAAGTCTGCCACGCCCAGATCCAGGCCAGCAGATTTGCCATCGCCAGCCCCGCGACCAGCACCACCGCGCGCGGCTGCTGGCGTACTACCTTCATCAACATGTTTCGTTCCTTTGTTGCAGAGTGCGGGCGGCGGCAACCACCGCCTGCCCGTATGAAATTCCACCGTCGCCGGCGGGCAGCCGGTGCGGAAACAAACATTGATACTCGCTCAGGTGCGCCGCCAGCCGCTGGCGCAGTAGCCGGTTGTGCAGCACGCCGCCGCTGAACGCCAGGGTGGTAATGCCCCGCGCGCGCGCCTGCTCGCACATCAGCGCCGCCGCGCCGCGGGCCAGCGCATCGTGAAACGCCCACGCTTTCTCCCTCGCCCCGGCGTCCCAGGCAAACCAGCTGCGCCAGAAGGCCGCCAGATCCAGCGTATTGCCGAGCAAGGGCATCACCAGCGGATGATCTACAGCGCCGCCGCGTCGCGCCAGCGCCTCCAGCCGACAGGCCGCCTCCCCTTCGTAGCTCAGCGCCTGCGGCGCGCAGCCCAGCGCGCAGGCCACCGCGTCAAACAGCCGTCCGCAGGACGAGGCCTGCGGGGCGTTGATGCCGCGCGTCACCGCATTGGCCAGCGCGTCGATATTGGGCTGCTGGCGCAGCGCGTCCAGCGTGCGCCAGTGCGGGATGAACGCCATTCCCTGCGCCAGCAGGTTGCGCCACGGCTGGCGCGCCGCCAGATCGCCGCCGGGCAGCGCCACCGCTGGCAGGCCGCCCAAATGCTCGCACTCGCGGTAGTTAACCCGCAGGCACTCGCCGCCCCACAGCGCCCCGTCCTCGCCCATGCCGATCCCGTCGAGAACCAAGGCAATCACGTCGCCGCCGTCCAGCGGCCAGCCGTGCTCTGCAATGCAGGCCGCCGCGTGGGCGTGGTGATGCAGCACGCGCTCCCGGGGCAGATCCCGCTCGTCAAGCTCGCGGGCGGCGCGGTAGCCGGGATGCGCATCCAGCGCGATCCGCGCCGGGGTAAAATCGTAAATGGCCTGCATCCGCGCCAGCGCCCTGTGCCACTGCGCGGCGACGCCGTCGTCGCCCAGATCGCCAAAGTGCTGGCTCAGCACCGCCTGCCGCCCGCGCGCCAGGCAGAACGTATTTTTCATTTCTGCCCCGAGACACAGTATCGGCGGCACGTCTTCAAATCCCGGGGGCAGCGGCAGCGCGTCGGGCACGTAGCCCCGCGCCCGGCGCAGCATCGCCCCGTCCTCCTGCACCACCGAGTCGTCCATGCGCTGGACAATGTCGCGGTTGTGCAGCAGAAAGCCGTCGGCGATACCCGCCAGCGACGCCAGCGCTTCACCGTTGGTGATGGCGGGCGGCTGGCCGCTGGGGTTACCGGAAGTCATCACCAGCGGGCGGCCCAGCGCCTGCATGAGCAGGTGCTGGAGCGGATTAGAGGGTAGCACGATCCCCACCTCATTGAGTCCGGGGGCGATCCCTTTAGCCAGGCTGTTGACCCGCTGTTTATCCACCAGCACCACCGGCGCGGCGGGAGAGTGAAGCAAGGATTGTGCCAGCGGCGGCAGGTCGTCGGCGTTCGCCAGCATCACCGCCAGCGGCTTCCCCGGACGGCGCTTGCGCTCGCGCAGTCGCGCCACCGCCTGCTCGCTGCTCGCATCGCAGGCCAGGTGAAAGCCACCCAGCCCTTTAATCGCGACGATCTCGCCGTTCGCCAGGCTCGCGCAGGCGGCAGCCAGCGCTTCATCGCGGTGCAGCACCTGCTCCCCCCGCTGCCAGCTGAGCTGCGGCCCGCATTCGGCGCAGGCCACCGGCTGGGCGTGGAAGCGGCGGTCGCGGGGGCTGCGGTACTCCCGCTCGCAGGCCGGGCACAGCGGAAACGCTGCCATCACCGTCAGGGGGCGATCGTAGGGCATGGCGTTGATGATGGTGAAGCGCGGCCCGCAGTGGGTGCAGTTGATAAACGGATAGCCGAAGCGGCGGTTGCGCGGATCGTTCATCTCCGCCAGGCACTGCGGGCAGGTGGCGGCGTCCGGCACGATCTGAGTGCTCATGCTGCCCGCTCCGCTATTGAGAATAGTGAAATCCTCCGGGACGCGGGGCCACGAATAAGGCACGCACTCGGCGGCGTCAATACGCGCCAGCGGCGGGCAGCCGGCGCGCAGGGCGGCGACAAAGCCGCCCTCCTCTCCCGCGAGATGTATTAGCACCCCTTCCGCGTCGTTGCTGACGTCGCCGGTGCGGCCAAGCTCCTGCGCAAGCTGCCAGACAAACGGGCGAAAACCCACGCCCTGCACCTTGCCGCGAATGCGGATGGCCGTACCGGAAATCATCATCAGGCTGTCGCCGCCTCTTTCAGTCGCGTTTTCATCTGCTGGTAGGTGGTCTGCACCCAGTTTTCCGCCCGGTGCTGGTCGGCAATGGCGGCAAGCCGCACGGCGCAGTACTTGGTTTCCGGGGTTTTAGAGACCGGATCGAGATTGTCCTGGGTCAGCTCATTACAGGCGCCGATCCACCACTGGTAGGTCATATACACGCAGCCCGCGTTGATGCGCCCGCTGACGCTCGCCCGGCTGATCACCTTGCCGCGCCGGGACTCGACCCACACCAGCTCGCCGTCGGCGACGCCGAGCTGCCGGGCGTCCTCCGGATGCATCTGCACCCGGCCCGGCTCGTCCGCCAGCGCCTGCAGCGCCGCGCAGTTGCCGGTCATCGAGCGGCAGGAGTAGTGTCCAACCTCGCGCACGGTACACAGCACCAGCGGGAACTGGTCATCGATCACTTCCGCCGGCGCGCGCCACGGGGCGGCAAACAGGTGCCCCTTGCCGTCCGGAGTATCGAACTTGCCGCCTTCGTACAGGTACGGCGTACCCGGGTGCTCCAGCGTCGGACACGGCCACTGCACGTGGCCCATGCTGCCCATTTTTTCGTAAGTCGCGCCGAAAAACAGCGGGCACAGCGCGCGCATCTCGTCCCAGATTTGCTGGTTACTGTCGTAGTGCATCGGATAGCCCATTTCCCGGGCGATCAGCGAGATAATTTCCCAGTCGCGCTTGACGTTACCTTTCGGCTCCACGGCTTGTTCGAAGCGCTGGAAGCCGCGATCCGCGCAGGTAAACACGCCGCCGTGCTCCCCCCAGGAGGTGGCGGGCAGCAGGACATCCGCCTGCTCGGCGGTTTTGGTCATAAAGATATCCTGCACCAACACAAAGTCGAGGGCGGCAAAGCCTTTGCGCACCAGGCCAAGGTCGGCCTCGGTCTGCAGCGGATCTTCGCCCATGATGTAGTAGGCCTTAACCTTGCCCTCCAGCGCCAGGTGCGGCACTTCGGTAATGCGCACCCCGACCTCATCATCCATCAAGGCGCTGTCGATGCCCCAGGCGCGGGCGAATTTCTCCCGCACCTGCGGATCGGTGACATCCTGATAGCCGGGGAACTGGTTGGGCAGCACGCCCATGTCGCAGGCGCCCTGCACGTTGTTCTGCCCGCGTACCGGCCCGACGCCGACGTTCTTACGCCCGAGGTTGCCGGTGAGCAGCGCCAGGCTGGCGAGACCTTTGACCACGTCCACCGCCTGACCAAACTGGGTGACGCCCATGCCCCACATGATGGTGGCGGAAGGTGCGGCGGCGAAGATGCGCATTGCGTCGCGGATCTCTTTAGCGGACAGCCCGGTAAGGTGTTCGACGCGCTCCGGGGCGTAGTCCTGCACCTGTGCGCGGTAGGCATCAAGCCCGGTAGCGTGCTGCGATACCCAGGCTTTGTCGTACAGCTCCTCTTCCAGCAGCACGTAGCCGAAGGCGTTCACCAGCGCCATGTTGCTGCCGTTTTTAAGCTGCAGATGGCGGTCGGCGATACGCGCGCTTTCGATTCGCCGCGGATCGCAGACAATAATTTTCGCGCCCTTCTCTTTGGCTTTCAGCACCCGGCGGGCAACGATGGGATGGGAGTCGGCGCAGTTGTAGCCGAACACCAGCAGACAGGCCGAGTTTTCGATGTCGCCAATACCGTTGCTCATGGCGCCGTTGCCCAGCGTCTCCTGCAGGCCGGCCACCGACGGGCCGTGGCACACCCGGGCGCAGCAGTCGACGTTGTTGGTGTGCAGCACGCCGCGGGCGAATTTCTGCATCACGTAGTTGGTTTCATTCCCGGTCCCGCGCGATGACCCGGTGGTCATGATCGCCCGGGGGCCGAACTCTCTCTTAATCTCAGCGAGCTTTTTCGCCGTGTAGCGAATGGCTTCATCCCAGCTTACGGGCGTCAGCTTGCCCCCCTTTTCATAGCGGATCATCGGCTGCGTCAGGCGCGGCGTCAGCAGCCGGGTATCGTTAAGAAAATCCCAGCCGTAGTAGCCTTTCAGGCACAGTTCGTTCTGGTTGGTGACGCCGTCGGCGGCTTCTGCGCGGACGATTTTGTTGTTATCGACAACCAGATTCAGCTTGCAGCCGGCGCCGCAGTAGGGGCATACGCTCGTGATTTTTTTCATCAGTAACAGACCTGTTAAAAGTGAAGTACGTTGAGTGAGTTAGAAAGAGAGAGACATCGCGTCGTCCAGCGCGGCACGGCGGCGCTTTTCAGCGCTGAGCTTCTCAAGAGAGGCGCGATCGACGCAGTGCAGCGCGTGGGTCGGGCAGGCACTGACGCACGCCGGGCCGCTGGCGCTGTGGTGGCAGAGATCGCACTTGTTGGCTTCGGCTTTTTCCATCCGCACCTGCATGCTGGCGCTGTCGCGCACCACCGGGCGAACCACCACTTCCATCGCCCCGTACGGGCAAGCCACCACGCAGGTTTTACAGCCGATGCAGCGCTCCTGCATCACGTGGACAAAGCCGTTCTCGCGGGCAATAGCCCCATTGGGGCAGACGTTGGCGCACGGCGCGTCTTCGCACTGGCGGCAGGCGGTGGCGGTAGAGATATTTACGCCCTTGATGACGTGGATGCGGGGCAGAAAGGTCTGCGGGGTCAGCGCGGCGCAGTCCTGATCCTGCTGGTGGGACACCACGCAGGCCACTTCACAGGTGCGGCAGCCGATGCACTTGCTGGCGTCGGCGATAATAAAACGGTTCATTCACTTCTCCGGCGATTGTGATTACTGCCGGTGAATTGCATTATCCGTGCCAGAAATTAAATTCACTATTTATCAAACAGATAATAGGTTTTCAGCACAATCAGGCGCTGTCATCGTCATTTTTGTCAATGACGTCGAGAGGAGTGACGGCGGACAAGCGGTGCCGAGAGAGTACGATGAGGGATGAGCGCCTGGTGGGTTATCACGATGATGGACGGTTAGATCCGCTTTCGGATAGAAAGACGGCTTATAGGTATCAAGCACGAATGGTAATATATATTCCAATTTAAATCGCTCTGCTGAGGATGGGTAGTAAAGGACTTAGGTAGATTTATAGTGGAACGATTAAAATAGCAAAGACGATGATCAGGGAAATCTCTGGGTATTAATGAATATGGTCAAAGGGATTTTACGATATCGCTTTAGATCATTATCTAACGATTACTTCTTATGGAATCAACTAATATTAAGGATAATATGAATTACAATAATGAAATTATAAATCATTTGCAGGCTAATAAAATCCTTGCATTGAAATTAGATCGCGCATTAGCAGGCGTAGTAGAATCGGTATCTAACCAGTTAGAAACTATTGGCGCAGGTGCGAAACGTGGACTTTATTATACATCGTGCTTTACAGAAGAGTATCAGGATGTCTGTCAACGCCAGAAAAAAGAAGATATTCGTTTCAAAAACGGTGTTATTCATCTTCTTCAGAATCGTGACATTATCTATGACATGCTCAGCGTTTATTTTGAAGAGATATTTAGATATAAAACATCCGAACAGTTAGAGCATATAAAAAGTATGCTGATGGCTGTGAATATTCATATTGCAGCCACGTCACTGACAAACACTGGGTTTGCCTTAGCTACCGCAACTTTTGTTGCGACGGGTATGAATCTTAGTCTTGAAATGAGTGCACTTGCTGGACGAAAAATAAGTTTTGGGATTGCAAGTTTAGGTATGTACGGGATTGTTCAAAAAGCGGCCGATAGTGCGTACCGCCTATATATCTCTTATCCCGCTTATTACTCTGCACTATATAGCCAGGATTTGGAGATGATGTACTTCCTCATTGAGCCTCTATTTCAACGTGCTGATGCATTTAAAGCACAATGGATGTCAGATGATGGGATTAAAGACATAATAATTCGGATGGTGAGGTAATCATGATAAGTATCATCAAAAGGATATTTAGGAGATTATTTTTCTCTTTTTTTTATTACTATATTCCGACATTGCTTACAATATTATTCGCAGTATTTCAATGATTATTCCTCCCTGATAGTCCAATATGGCTTATACCTATATTTCTCATAATTATGATTATTATTTTTTAAAATAATCATAATACAAATTAATGGTGTATTTATAAGGAAATAACATGTCTACACCCGCACATTTATGGCTTGAAGATGAAAATGGCTCCCCTATCGTTGGTAGCTGCGTGATGCCGTTGCGCCTCGGCTCTATCGAGTTAAAATCTTTCGCTCACGGCGTTACTATTCCGGTAGACGCCAGCTGGGGAAAACTCACAGGTACTCGCGTTCACAAACCCATTACAATCGTAAAGGAGTTTGATCAGACAACGCCGCTGCTTTATCGAGCCGTCTGCGAGGGTAGAACAATGAAAAAAGCAACGATTAAAATGTACCGTATTCATGACTCGGGTATCGAGTCCGAGTATTTTAATATCATTATGGAGAACGTCAAATTCACAACGGTCTCGCCTTTCCTGTCTCCTAATGGTATGAGCAGCACTCATCTTGAAACGCTCGAATTACGCTATGAGGCAATAACCTGGAAATACACAGAGGGAAATATTATCTATCGTGATGCGTGGAACGATCGCTGCTGTGCGTGATTGTTAACGGTATCCGGGGGAATAAACTTCCCCGGATATCAAGGGAATAATCAATATCTATGGGCAATGTAGGCTCATTCAGCCCATTTTCTCCATCCCCCTACAGCGCCTCAAACCCCCCATTCCCTTCCCAGCCCGCCAGCCGCTGGTATACCGTGTCGACCGCCTCTTTGATCTTCTCGGTCATCGGGAAGTAGAAGCCGACAATATCCGGCTGAATGCCGAGGAAGATAACCTCGCCAACATCGTCCCGCAGCTGCTCAACCAGGTAGTTGAGAGGCATGTTGTGGGTGGTCATCATAAACATCTCGGCGATATCGTCCGGATCGACGATGCGGATCTCGCCCGGGTTCAGCCCCATGTCGGTAGCGTCAACGATCAGCAGGAGGTCTGGCCGCAGATCGCGCACGGCGACGGCTTCATTTTCCGGGGCGCTGCCGCCGTCGAGCACCTGCCAGCCTTGCGGCGGATTGGCGGCGCACATCTCTGCCAGTAGCGGCCCGGCGCCGTCGTCGCCCATCATGCTGTTGCCGACGCAAAGCAGTACGTTAGTCACGCAATCTCCTCACCATCAAATAGATAGCATTCTCCTGATGAATATCGTGCAGCATGCCGAGCAGCTGATTGCTCCACGCCTGCTGCGCCGGGGTCTGGCCCGCGCGCGCCGCGTCGAAGGCTTTTGCCAGCATCGTCACGTGGTTAATGTCGATAACGATTTCGCCGTACTTCGGCACGCCCTCCATTTTGCGGCGGGCGTCACTGCCCGCCTCCAGAGTGCCTATCCACGCCAGATAGTCGTCCCACGGGCAGTTTAGCGCCGCCTCCAGGCAGTCGATCACCCCGAGGTGGTGGCCGATGGCGAGACTGTAATAGACCACCTGCCGGGCCTTGTCCGGGGTATCGTCATTTTCATCGACAAACTTGCGGCTCAGCTGGCTGAACACCACGGTTTCACTCATCGGATCCGCGCCTCTTCCACCACCTGTGCAAGCTGCGCGACGATTTCATTGAGGCGCGGATCGGCTTCGGCATCGAGCCAGCGCTGCACCTGCCCTTCGCCCTGCGCCAGCTGGCGCAGGTAGTCGTCGGCGATCTGGCGGCCGTAGCGGTAGCCCGCCAGGCGGCGCGCGGCGCGATCCACCTGCACCCGCAGCGGCTGCACCATCTGCGGATGCAGAATGCCGGCGGGCCGGGCGTCCAGCTCGCCGGGAGCGCGGGCGTGGATTTTCTGCTCCAGCAGTCCCAGCGCCATAGCGAAGCCGTACAGGGTGGCGGCAGGCGTCGGCGGGCAGCCGGGAATGTAGACGTCCACCGGCACGATCTTATCGGTTCCGCCCCAGACGCAGTAGAGATCGTGGAAGATCCCACCGCTGTTGCCGCAGGCGCCGTAGGAGATGCAGATCTTCGGATCCGGCGCGGACTCCCACGCCCGCAGCGCCGGAGAACGCATCGCGCGGGTCACCGCGCCGGTGAACAGCAGGATGTCGGCGTGGCGCGGCGACGGCACCACTTTGATGCCGAAGCGTTCGGCGTCGAACAGCGGCGAAAGCGTGGCGAAAATCTCGATTTCGCAGCCGTTGCAGCCGCCGCAGTCAACGCGGTAGACATAAGCCGAGCGTTTAATTTTTTTCAGCAGCGACGCCTTCATGCTGGCAATGGACTCATCCACGGTCATCGGGACGGGCAGGCCGCTGGCGTCGCGCGGCCCCAGTAAATTACTCATCAGCTGGCCTCTTTCATGTGGCGAGTCAGTTCAATGCGCTCCGACGAGACCAGGCATTTCTGCCGCCTGCAGGCCGGACAGGTTTCAAAGCTCTCGCGGTGTTTTTCCGCCCGGCTGTCGCCGTTGTGCGCGAGCAGAGCAATGGCGTAATCAATCTCTTTTTGCACCGCGAACGGACGCTCGCAGACCCGGCAGCGGCAGAGATCAAAGCGCGACTGCGTAAGAAAGTCCTCTTTCTTCCACACCGCCAGCTCGTACTCCTGGGAAAGCCGAATTGCCGCAGTTGGGCACACCTCTTCGCAGCGTCCGCAGAAGATGCAGCGTCCGAGGTTGAACTGCCACGCCAGCTGGCCGTCGGCGAGATCGGTTTCCACCGTCAGGGCGTTTGACGGGCAGGCGTTGACGCAGGCCGCGCAGCCGATGCACTGCTGCGGGTTATGCTCGGGCTTGCCGCGAAAATTTTTATCGACCGGCATCGGCTCCAGCGGGTAGCGGCTGGTGGGCGTGCCGGTTTTAATCGCTTTTTTGATGAAATTAAACATGATCGCGTCCTATTTCAGCGGCGAGTTTTTGCGTTCGATGCTGTAGCGCTCAAGCTCTTTGTACGGCACGGTTTTGCTCTTCTTCTTGCGCACGTCCACCACCGTCATGCGGTCGGTGCAGGAGTAGCACGGATCGAGGCTGCCGATGATCAGCGGCGCGTCGGAGACCGTATTGCCGCGCAGCATGTAGCGCAGGGTCGGCCAGTTGGCGTAGGTGGCCGCCCGGCAGCGCCAGCGGTACAGCTTCTGGTTGTCGCCGGTCATGCTCCAGTGGATGTCATCCCCGCGCGGCGCTTCCGAGAAGCCGAGCGCGAAGCGGTGCGGAATGTAGGTGAAGCCTTCCACCATCAGCGGGCCGCCCGGCAGGTTGTCGAGGCCGTAATCAATCATGTTCAGGGCGGTGTAGACCTCGTTGATCCGCACTTTCAGGCGAGAGATAACGTCGCAGCCCTGCTCGCTGTGGACTTCCATCGGCAGCAGGCCGTAGCCGACGAACGGGTGATCGGCGCGGGTATCGCGGGCGTGGCCGCTGGCGCGCACCATCGGGCCGACGTTGCTGAAGTCGCGGGCAATCTCCGGATCGAGGCGGCCCACGCCAACGGTGCGCTGCTCCATGTTCGGCGTGCTGAGCAGCATCTCCACCAGATCCTGCACCTCGCGGCGCATCTGCTGCGCCAGCAGGCGGGTCTGGATCATGTCCTCTTTCAGCAGATCCCGGCGAATCCCGCCGATCAGATTCATGCCGTAGGTTTTACGCGCGCCGGTGAGGATCTCGGCCATTTTCATCGAGGTTTCGCGTACCCGGAAGAACTGCATAAAGCCGGAGTCGAAGCCGGTAAAGTGGCAGGCCAGGCCGAGGTTCAGCAGGTGCGAATGCAGGCGCTCAACCTCCAGCAGAATAGCGCGGATCATCTGCGCCCGCTCCGGCACCACGATGCCCATCGCGTTCTCCACCGAGGTGGTGTAGGCGGTGCTGTGGGCAAAGCCGCAGATGCCGCACACGCGGTCGGAGAGGAAGGTCACTTCGTTGTAGCCCATCCGGGTTTCCGCCAGCTTCTCCATGCCGCGGTGGACGTAGAACAGGCGGTAGTCGGCGTCGATGATGTTTTCGCCGTCAACGAACAGGCGGAAGTGGCCCGGCTCGTCGGACGTGACGTGCAGCGGGCCGATGGGCACCACGTTGTTCTTCTTGCTGCCCAGCTCGTTGATAAACTCGTAGGTCTCGCTGTCGGTGGTGGGTGCCGGGCGCTGGCGGTAATCCATGCTGTCCTTGCGCAGGGGATACAGCTCGTCCGGCCAGTCGTCCGGCAGCACCAGGCGGCGCTCGTCCGGCAGGCCCACCGGCACGAGGCCGTACATGTCGCGCACTTCGCGCTCGCCCCATACCGCCGCGGGGACCCGCGGCGTGACGGACGGATACTCCGGCTTGTCGGCGTCCACTTCCACCCGCACGGTGATCCAGCACTTCGTGCCCTTCTCCATCGACAGGACGTAGTAAACCGCGTAGTGGCCGTTCAGCTTGCGCTCGTCGTTGCCGAACAGCACCGACAGCCAGCCGCCCTGCTGGTAATAGAGATATTCCACCACTTCCGGCAGGTAGTTCAGCTTGACGGTGATCGTCAGCTGATCGCGGGTTTGCCAGGCTTCATCCAGCACCACGCCGGGAAACGCCTGGTGCAGCGCGGCCAGATAGTGTTGACCGATTTTTTGTTCAGACATGCGTAAACTCTCTTAAATCACGCCGCCAGCAAGGAGACGAAGGCTAAAAAGGCGAAGCCAAATCCGGCCCAGACGACCCGGGAGGTGGCGTTAAAGCGCAGGCGCGCCATGCTGTTTTCAAACAGGGCGATGCTCCCTACGCCCAACAGCAGCTTGATGGCGGCGATAAGTACCGCCAGCAGCAGGCCGCCGACGCTGAAAGTCTGCATCTGGCCCCAGGGCACGAACACCCCGAGGAACATCTGCAGCACCACCAGTTGTTTGAGGCTGATGCCCCACTTGAGCACCGCGAAGCCGCTGCCGCTGTATTCGGTCAGCGGCCCCTCCTGCAGCTCCTGCTCCGCCTCCGCAAGGTCGAAGGGCAGCTTGCCCATTTCGATAAAGGTGGCGAAAGCGCAGGCGCAGAGCGCCAGCAGCAGCGGCAGACTCTGCGCCGCGGGCCAGTGCTGCACCGTCGCGGCGATATTGCCGACGTAGGTAGAGTTAGCCACCAGCGCCGCCACCCACAGGCCGAGCAGCAGTACCGGCTCCACCAGCACCCCGAGCACCGCCTCGCGGCTGGCGCCGATGGCGGTAAACGGGCTGCCGGTGTCCAGCCCGGCGATGGCAAAGAAAAAGCGCGCTACGGCAAAGAGGTAGATAAGCGTGATCAGATCCGCCAGCGGCGGCAGCGGCGAGTCGACGGTGACAACCGGCAGCGCTGCGGCAATGGTCAGCATGATCCCGGTCATCACGAAAGGCGTCAGGCGAAACACCCAGCCGGACGCCGCCGGAGCAACGCTCTGGCGACCGAGCAGCTTGAACAGGTCGCGATACTCCTGCAGCACCCCCGGCCCGCGCCGGTTGTGCAGCCGCGCCCGCAGCACGCGGGTAACGCCGCTCAGCAGCGGCGCGAGCGCGAACAGCGCCAGCGCCTGAATAACGGCATAAAACAGATTCATGGTCAGGCTCCTCGGGAAACGACAATCACAACCAGCGCGGCCAGCTCGACAAGCGCCAGCACGCGCAGCACGCCGGGTGCCGCCGCGCTCTGCCAGCCGGGCACCAGGCGCAGCGGATTTAGCGTGTGGCGCAGGGCCAGCACCGGGGCGAACGCCTCTTTAATCGGCAGCGCAAAGCCGTGGGCGGTGATCACCATCGACGATTCATGCTCGTAGCCGCAGACCCACGCCTTGCCCCGGGTGCGGGCCGGCAGACGGTCACCCTTCATCAGGACGGCAATCAGGAACGGCAGCAGCGTGGCGGCAATCAGCAGCAGCGCAATCATCGGCTGGGATACCGCGGTATCGGCGGTGTGCAGCGGCAGCGGCACCGCGCTTTCCAGCAGCGGCAGCAGCCAGGGCGCGGCCACCCCGCCGATAATGCAGCAGGCGGCCAGCGCCGCGGTGCAGGCGGCCATCAGCAGCGGCGCGCAGCGCGCGTCCTCCGCTTCCCGGCTGCGCGGAGCGCCGAGGAAGGTCACGCCGTAGACTTTCGCCATGCACATCACCGCCAGCGCGCCGGTAATTGCCAGCCCTACCGCCAGCAACGGCCCGAGCAGGCGTCCGATAAAGCCGCCGTCGTGGCTCAGGCGGAAGAAGGCCTGATAGATAACCCACTCACCGGCAAAACCGTTGAGCGGCGGCAGCGCCGCCATCGCCATCAGCGCCACCAGCATCGCCAGCGCCGTCACCGGCATGCGCTTGCCGATGCCGCCGAGCTTCTCAATATCGCGATGTCCGGTGCGGAACCAGATGCTGCCCGCGCCGAGAAACAGGGTGGTCTTAAACAGAGTGTGGTTGAGCAGATGATAGAGGCCGCCCACCGTGCCCAGCGCGATCAGCGCCGGCTGGCGCAGGGCCACGCCGGTGACGCCCGCACCGAGACCGAGCAGGATAATGCCGATGTTTTCCAGGGTGTGGTACGCCAGCAGCCGCTGGATGTTGTGCTCCATCAGGGCATACAGGCCGCCGATGAATGCGGTAATTGCGCCCAGCACCAGCAGCGCCGCGCCCCACCACAGCGGCGGACGGCCGCCCAGCAGGGAGATAGTCAACACCCCGAGCAGGCCGACTTTCATCACCACGCCGGAAAACACCGCCGCCGCCGGGGCATCGGCGCTGGCGTGGGCCTGCGGCACCCAGCCGTGCAGCGGGATAATCCCCGCCAGCAGACCAAAACCCACGGTTCCTAACAGCCAGATATCGCTGCCGAGCGGCAGCAGCCGCGCGCGCTGGTTCAGCACCGCCAGATCCAGCGTGCCGTAGCGCTGCCAGGCCAGCCAGCAGGCCAGCGCCAGCAGCAGCGTGCCCAGCCGTCCGAGGACGAACCACGGCTTGCCTGAACTGGCGCAGCCGGTAAGGAACGCCGCGCAGAGGGCCATGATTTCCGCCATCAGCACCAGCCCGCCGAGGCTGCCCGCGACGATCGCGCAGGTAGCGGCAGCCAGCAGCAGGTTCAGCAGGCCACCCCGGCATTTCACCTGCGGATGACGGTGCCAGGCGATGTTGTAGAGGCTGACGAACAGCCCGCACAGCCCCAGCGTCAGCAGCCAGACCGCATTAAGCGGGGTCAGCAGCACCGCGTGATGAATCAGCGGCACCGTGCCGCTGGCGACGGTAGCGTTCAGCAGGGTGGTTATCGCCGCCGCGGTGGCGCACAGGCTGGCCGCCGCGCCGCCGAGACCGGCAATCAGGCCGCTGAAGGTTTTATTCATCTGCAGCAGCCACCCGGCGAGCGCCGCCGCGGTGAAGATCGCCACAGCGCTGTTAATCAGTGACAGAACCGTCATCGTCCCTCTCCGTCCAGAGACTGCAGCAGCGACAGGTCGCCGTAGTCAGTCATGATGTTCATTTCGCGTTTGCGGCGGCTCGCCCGATCGATATCGCGGCTGTCTACCTGCATCAGCGCGCCGGTAGGACAGGTGCGCACGCAGGCGGGCCCCTGTTCATCGAACTGGCACAAATCGCACTTCACGGCGATGGCGCGCACGCCGGGTATCCAGTCCAGCAGCGAGCTGACCCGGGCCGGGGCCGGCGGCGCGGGCAGCGCCTTCGGGGAGTTGGCATTGGCGGGAATATCCAGCGGGCGGCTGCCGCTAAATTCAATGGCGCCGAACGGGCAGGCGATACCGCACAGTTTGCAGCTCACGCACAGGCTTTCATTAAGCTGCACCGCCCCGTCCACTCGGGTAATGGCGTTGACCGGGCAGACCCCGGCGCAGGGCGCGTCTTCGCAGTGGTGGCAGAGCTGCGGTGCGGATTCTTTGTCGTTTCTCACCACCTGCAGGCGCGGCATCGACTGCAGGCCAACGCGGCGGTGGTTCTCGGAGCAGGCGGCTTCGCAGGTGCGGCAGCCGATGCAGACGCTGGGATCGGCAATTACAAAACGGTTCACCGGGCTATCCTCGGATGACAGTCATTTTTGACGAAAAGTGTGACGCAGTCGTCATTTTTGACGCTGACGCCGCGGGCGTAGTCAGGCATGCAGCGCCTGCCCCGACAGCAGCTGGGGGAGATCCACCGGCAGGTCGTTCTCAATGGCGTCGTACAGGCGCAGGTATACCGGCTCGATTTTTTGCAGGTAGTGGTTCAGCACCTGCTCTCTGTCAAGACAGCTGACACCATCATCCACGGTGCCGTCGCTGCCGAGATGCGCTTCGCCCACGGCAAGGCTCTCCGCGTCGTCGCGGGTGGCCAGCCGGTAGTGAATGGTGTGGCTGTTGAAGCCCGTATCCAGGGTGATGTGGATAAGAAAGTGGTCGAACAGCACGAAGCTCAGCCCTTCCGACGGCGTGCTGCTTACGGCGTGATGCAGGCGGGCTTTGGAGAGCGTAATGCCCTGTACCAGCGAGTTGCAGTAGCTGTGCCACAGCTTCTGCTGGCGGCGGTGGCGGTCGGCGATGTAATCCGCCTTTTCACTAATTTCCCAAATGGTCATCTCAAGGTACCCGATTTCAAATGTCACACCGGATAAGCACGTTTCATGCCATTTTTTATTTCATTGTTTCTAAAGGAAAATTAACGAGATCCGCGCCACCGCCGACATGTCATTTTCGTCATTTGCCCGTCGACATCGACAGTTTTGAATACCTGGCATCGTTATTGCATTTATGGCGCATCACCCCTCGGGAGGCAGCATGCACGAAATCACCCTCTGCCAGCGCGCGCTGGAAATCATTGAGCAGCAGGCGGCGAATAACGGCGCCCGCCGCGTCACCGGCGTGTGGCTCAGCGTCGGGGCCTTCTCCTGCGTCGAGCCCGCGGCGCTCAACTTCTGCTTTGAGCTGGTGTGCCGGGGAACCCTGGCGGAAGGCAGCGCTCTGCATATTGAAGAGCAGCAGGCGGAGTGCTGGTGCCCGACCTGCCGCCAGTACGTGCAGCTGCTGTCGCCGCACGTCCGGCGCTGTCCGCAGTGCCAGAGCAGCGAATTAAGGATCGTGGCCGACGACGGCTTGCAGATCAAACGCATTGAGATAGATCAGGAGTAAATTATGTGTACAACCTGCGGTTGCGCAGACGGCAACCGGTATATTGAAGGCGACGAGCGCAACCCGCACTCCGCCTTTCGCAGCGCGCCGTTCGCGCCGGTGTCCCGCCCGGCCCTGCGCATCACCGGGCTTCAGGCGCCGGACTTTGCCCCGGCGCGCTCCGCCGAGGGGGATCTGCATTACGGCCACGGCGAAGCGGGCACCCACGCCCCCGGCATGAGCCAGCGCAAAATGCTGGAAGTCGAAATCGACGTGCTCGATAAAAACAACCGGCTGGCGGCACGCAACCGCGCCCGCTTTGACGCCGCCCGCCAGCTGGTGCTGAATCTGGTCTCCAGCCCCGGCTCCGGCAAAACCACCCTGCTGACCGAAACCCTGCTGCGCCTGAAGGGCAATACCGCCTGCGCGGTCATTGAAGGGGACCAGCAGACGGTCAACGACGCGGCGCGCATTCGCGCCACCGGCACCCCGGCGATTCAGGTGAATACCGGTAAAGGCTGCCACCTCGACGCGCAGATGATTGCCGACGCCGCGCCGCGCCTGCCGCTGGACGACGGCGGCATTCTGTTTATTGAAAACGTCGGCAACCTGGTGTGTCCGGCGAGCTTCGATCTGGGCGAGCGCCACAAGGTGGCGGTGCTGTCGGTCACCGAGGGCGAAGACAAGCCGCTGAAATATCCGCACATGTTCGCCGCCGCGTCGCTGATGCTGCTGAACAAGGTGGATCTGCTGCCGTACCTCGATTTCGACGTCGACGCCTGCCTGGCGAACGCCCGGGCGGTCAATCCCGACATTGAGATCCTGCTGGTCTCCGCCACCAAAGGCGACGGTATGGACCGCTGGCTGGCATGGCTGGAGGCGCAGCGATGTGCATAGGCATTCCGGGCCAAATCGCCCACATTGACGGCTGCCAGGCCAAAGTGGACGTCTGCGGCATCCTGCGCGATGTGGATTTAACCCTGGTGGGCGCCTGCGACGAGCGGGGAGAGCCGCGCCTGGGACAGTGGGTGCTGGTTCACGTTGGCTTCGCCATGAGCCTGATTGACGAGGCGGAAGCCCGGGACACGCTGGCGGCGCTGCAAAATATGTTTGAGGTAGAGCCGGACGTCGGCGCCCTGCTCTACGGCGAGGAGTAGCCATGCGCTTTGTTGACGAGTACCGCGCGCCGGAGCAGGTGATGAAGCTCATCGACCACCTGACCCAGCGCGCCGCGCTGCTGGACGCCACGCCCCGGCACCCGCTGCGGATCATGGAGGTATGCGGCGGCCACACCCACGCCATCTTTAAGTTTGGCCTCGATCAGCTGCTGCCGGAGAATATCGAGTTTATTCACGGCCCCGGCTGCCCGGTATGCGTGCTGCCGATGGGCCGGATTGACACCTGTACCGAGATAGCCCGCCGCCCGGAAGTGATCTTCTGCACCTTCGGCGACGCGATGCGCGTCCCGGGGCGCGACGGCTCGCTGATGCAGGCCAAAGCGCGCGGCGCCGACGTGCGCATCGTCTACTCGCCGCTGGATGCCCTGGCGCTGGCGCAGCAGAATCCCGATCGCAAAGTGGTCTTTTTTGGTCTCGGCTTCGAAACCACCATGCCCGCCACCGCCGTAACCCTGCGCCAGGCGCGCGGGCTCGGGCTCGACAACTTTTTCGTCTTTTGCCAGCACATCACCCTGATCCCCACCTTAAAAAGCCTGCTGGAGCAGCCGGATAACGCCATTGACGCTTTCCTCGCCCCCGGACACGTCAGCATGGTGATCGGTACGGAGGCTTACGGCTTCATCGCCGACGCCTATCGCAGGCCGGTTGTGGTGGCTGGATTCGAACCGCTTGATCTACTGCAAGGCGTTGCCCTGCTGGTTGAGCAGAAAATAGCGCACCGCAGCCGGGTGGAAAATCAGTACCGCCGGGTGGTGCCGGACGCGGGCAACCGGCTGGCCCAGGAGGCCATTGCCGAGGTGTTTACCGTTACCGGCGACAGCGAGTGGCGCGGTCTGGGCCTGATTGAAGATTCCGGGGTGCGGCTCACCGCGCCCTATCAGCAGTTTGACGCCGAAGCCCACTTTCGCCCGGCGCCGCAGTCGGTGTGCGACGATCCCCGCGCCCGCTGCGGCGATGTGCTTACTGGCCGCTGCAAGCCGCACCAGTGCCCGCTGTTCGGCACAACCTGCAATCCGCAGAGCGCCTTCGGGGCGCTGATGGTCTCCTCCGAGGGCGCGTGCGCCGCCTGGTATCAGTATCGCAGTCAGGAACCTAGCCAATGAAAAATATTCAGATAGCCCACGGCAGCGGAGGCCGGGCAATGCAGCAGCTGATCGACGAGCTGTTTATGAAGGCCTTCAACAATCCGTGGCTGGCGGAGCAGGAGGATCAAGCCCGGCTGGATCTGGCGGCGCTTACAGCGCGTGGCGACCGGCTGGCGTTCTCCACCGACAGCTACGTTATCGATCCGCTGTTCTTTCCCGGCGGCAACATCGGCAAGCTGGCGGTGTGCGGTACCGCCAACGACGTGGCGGTGAGCGGCGCAGTGCCGCAGTTTCTCTCCTGCGGGTTTATTATTGAAGAGGGGCTGGAGATGGCCCTGCTGGCGCAGGTGGTGGACAGCATGGCGCACACTGCCCGGGAAGCCGGGATTGCCATTGTCACCGGCGATACCAAAGTGGTGCCGCGCGGCGGCGTCGACAAGCTGTTTATTAACACCGCGGGGATGGGCGCTGTTCCGGCGGAGATCCGCTGGGGCGCCCGCCAGCTGGCGGCGGGCGACGTGCTGCTGGTCAGCGGCACGCTGGGGGACCACGGTGCGGCGATCCTTAACCTGCGCGAGCAGCTCGGACTGGAAGGCGAGCTGGTCAGCGACTGCGCGGTGCTGACGCCGCTTATTCAGAGCCTGCGCGATCTGCCCGGCGTCAGGGCGCTGCGCGACGCAACCCGCGGCGGCGTCAATGCGGTGGCCCACGAGTTTGCCGCCGCCAGCGGCTGCGGGATTGAGTTGAACGAAGCGGCCCTGCCGGTGAAGCCCGCGGTGCGCGGCGTGTGCGAGCTGCTGGGGCTGGACGCCCTCAACTTCGCCAACGAAGGCAAGCTGGTGATAGGCGTCGCGCGCGAGTGTGCCGACGAGGCGCTGGGCCGGCTGCGCGCGCATCCGCTGGGCCGCGACGCGGCGATTATCGGCGAGATGACGACGCAAACCGGCGTGCGGCTGAACGGGCTGTACGGCATTAAACGCACCCTGGATTTACCTCACGCCGAGCCGCTGCCGCGCATCTGCTGAGGCGCTTTTTACTCTCCCCACAACGTTACGCGGGCCCGCTTTGCGGCCTGATGTGGCAGGGGCCTGTTTTTGAATTTCTTTTTTGCGCCGCGCGGGCGGCGCATCTGGACAAGCGCAATGTCATATACCCCCATGGGCGAACTCGGACAGCAGGGGCTGTTTGATATAACCCGAACACTTTTACAGCAGCCGGATCTGACCAGCCTCAGCAACGCCCTTACTGGCCTGGTGAAGCGTTCGGCGCTGGCAGACTGCGCCGCGCTGCTGCTCTGGACGCCCGGCCACCACCGGGTGCGCTATTTCGCCCATGAAGACAGCGGCGCGCCGGTGGAGTATGAAGATGAAACGGTGCTGGCCCACGGCCCCGCCCGGCGGCTGCTGTCACGCCCGGAGACGCTGCTGTGCCGCGCGGAGGAGTTCAGCGACGCCTGGCCGCAGCTGATGAACGGCGGGCTGTACGCGCCCTTTGCCCACTACGCTCTGCTACCGCTGGCCGCCGACGGCCGCATTTTTGGCGGCTGCGAGTTTATCCGCCGGGACGACCGGCCCTGGAGCGACAAAGAGCTGCAGCGCCTGCACGCGCTGGCGCAGATCGTGGCGGTGGTCAGCGAGCAGATCCAGAACCGGATGAGCAATAACGTCGATTACGATTTGCTGTGCCGCGAGCGGGACAACTTCCGCATTCTGGTGGACATCACTAACGCAGTGCTGTCCCGGCTGGATATTGAGGAACTGGTGGGGGAAGTGGCGAAAGAGATCCACCACTACTTCAGCATCGACGCCATCAGCGTGGTGCTGCGCAGCAGCGTCAAGGGCAAGCTGAACGTCTACTCCTCGCACTATCTGGACGCCAATAGCCCGGTACACGACCGGACCGTCGCTGACGAGAGCGGCACCCTGTCGGAGCGGGTGTTTAAAAGCAAAGAGATGCTGCTCATCAACCTGCACGAGCACGATGCAATGGCGCCCTACGAGCGGATGCTGTTTCGCATCTGGGGCAATAACATCCAGACTCTGTGCCTGCTGCCGCTGATGTCCGGCGACACCATGATCGGCGTACTCAAACTGGCCCAGTGCGACGAAAAAGTGTTTACCACCGCCAACCTGCGGCTGCTGCGCCAGATTGCCGAGCGGGTCGCCATCGCGGTGGATAACGCCCTCGCCTACCAGGAGATCCACCGCCTGAAAGAGCGGCTGGTGGATGAGAACCTCGCCCTCACCGAACAGCTGAACAACGTCGACAGCGAGTTTGGCGAAATCATCGGCCGCAGCGACGCCATCATTCGCGTGCTGCGCCAGGTGGAGATGGTGGCGCAAAGCGACAGCACGGTGCTGATCCTCGGCGAGACCGGTACTGGCAAGGAGCTGTTCGCCCGCGCCATCCACAACCTCAGCGAGCGCAACAGCCGCCGGATGGTGAAGATGAACTGCGCCGCGATGCCCGCCGGGCTGCTGGAGAGCGACCTGTTTGGCCACGAGCGCGGGGCCTTCACCGGCGCCAGCGCCCAGCGCATCGGGCGCTTCGAGCTGGCGGATAAAAGCTCGCTGTTCCTCGACGAAGTGGGCGATATGCCGCTGGAGCTGCAGCCGAAGCTGCTGCGCGTCCTGCAGGAGCAGGAGTTCGAGCGCCTCGGCAGCAACAAGCTTATCCGCACCGACGTGCGGCTGATCGCCGCCACCAACCGGGATCTGAAACAGATGGTGGCGGACAGGGAGTTTCGCAGCGATCTCTACTACCGGCTGAACGTGTTCCCCATCTGCCTGCCGCCGCTGCGCGAGCGCCCGGAAGATATTCCGCTGATGGTAAAGGCGTTCACCGCCAAAATAGCCCGCCGCCTCGGACGCCAGATCGACAGCATTCCGGCAGATACCCTGCACCAGCTGGCGAAAATGGAGTGGCCCGGCAACGTGCGCGAGCTGGAGAACGTTATCGAGCGCGCGGTGCTGCTGACTCGCGGCAGCGTGCTGCAGCTTTCCCTGCCCGAGATGTACAGCCGCTCCGGCGCGGAGCCGGCCCCGGCCGCCGAGCCGCTCCGCGAAGGCGAGGACGAGTACCAGCAGATTGTGCGGGTGCTGAAGGAGACTAACGGCGTGGTATCCGGGCCAAAAGGCGCGGCGCAGCGCCTGGGACTCAAGCGCACGACGCTGCTGTCGCGGATGAAGCGGCTGGGGATTGATAAGGATGCGCTGGGGGGAAATTAAGCCCGGCGAAAATAATAGCCCCGGCAGCGGCACACGTCTCGCACCGCGCCGGGATAAAAGTCAAACGTCCAGTAGCCACTTCTGCGCAGGGGTCAGGCGGCTTTCAGTTTCCGGCGTCAGCCAACGCCGCTGATCCTGCTGGGCAGTATCGTTCCTGTCGATGTAAAGACCGTGCAGCACCCGGCGGCGGGTGCCAAGCGTGTTGCGGGTACCGCCGTGCCAGGCGTGGGCGTTATAAATCATCACGCTGCCCGCCGGGGCTTCAAAAATCACCTCATCAGGATGACGCGCGTCCACGTCCGCCAGCGCCTCTTCCGGCAGCTCGCGCCGCAGATGGGTGGCGGGCACAATCCGCGGGGCGCCGTTAGCGGCGCTCAGATCGTCAATCGCCCAGATGGTATTCACCAGATGCACTTTCGGAAAGTCGTGCCGCGTTTTTTTCCAGTCGGCATGCAGCGGCTGGTGGCCGCCGTTGCGCAGCGCCTCGCGGGCATTAAGGCTGGAGATTTTAAACTCGCCGTTAAAAACGTAGCGGCAGGCGGAGAGGATCAGCGGATGGCACCAGACCTTTTCCCACACCGTCCCTTTGTTGATCAGGTTGGCGATGCGGGTGGCTGTGGCCTCCTGGTGGTGTTCAATGGCCAGATTATCCCCCTCCTGCGTCACCAGCGCGTCAATGCGCTCGCGCATTGCCGCCAGCCACGCCGCGTCGGCGACGCCTTCCACCACCGTGTACCCCTGCGTATCCAGCTCTTCTCTCATTTTCGCCGGCAGCGCGCAATCTGCCCCCAGTGCCGCCAGCCATACTTCCGCCTGATTCTGCATACCCTGCCCCTTTGCGTTAACCATCTCACAACATATTCACAAAAATACTGCAAAGACGGCGGCAATTCTGTATGAGAGAGATACGGAAAACTGGACGATTGTGCGCTTCGCCATAAAGTGTGAGGCGGCTCATTGTCCAGAAAGAATGGCGGAGAGAGTGAGAATGTCCGATCAAATTATCGCACTGCTGCGCGATATTGTGGCGCAGCAGTGCCGCTGGCGGGTACGCTTCCCGACACAGAACGCAGGGGCCCCCGGGCTGGCTATGCGCGTGCCCTTTCCGCGTCTGGAAATTATGCTGGAAGGCGAGATGTGCGATCTTGCGCTGGGTATTGATAGCCCGCATCTGCGCGCGGGACAGGCGCTGTATATTCCCGCCGGACGCTGGAATCTGCCCCAGTGGCGCGGTCCGGCAGTGCTGCTGAGCATTCTTTTTGGCAAGCAGAAGCTTGGCTTCAGCCTGCAGCGCTGGGACGGACAGCAGATGACGAGCATCAGCAAGGAAAACGTAGCGAGACTGGGGCCGAGGGTAGGCTCCTACCTGCTAATGCCCCTTAACGAGCTGGCGCTGCTGCCCGCTGAACCCACCGCGCAAATTGTCTTCGCAGGATTGATTAGCCACTGCTGCGATCAGCTGACGCATCTGCCGACCAGCCTCAGCAAAAGCGAGGCGCTGCTGCGGGCTATTCAGGAGTATCTGCAGGAAGAACCCGGCCAGCCCCTCAGCCGCGAGAGCGTTGCCAGGCATTTTCACATCACGCCCAATTATCTATCGCATCTGTTTCAAAAGGTCGGGCAGACGGGCTTTAACGACTATCTGACGGGGCTGCGTCTGGAGCAGGCAAAAGGGCTGCTGCGGGGCTATGACATGAAAGTGAAAGAGATTGCGCACCGCTGCGGGTTCGAGGACAGCAATTATTTTTGCCGCCTGTTTCGCCGCCACACCGCGCGCTCGCCCACCGAGTACCGCAGGCACTGCCGGACGCTGTAGGCTATTTCTTCGGGCGGTATTTTTCCGGCAGCTCGGGGACCGGACGGCGGTCGTCAATCAGGTGGCGGACGGTCAGCAGCGGATGGCGCCAGAGCATTCGCGGCCCCGCCCAGCGCATTACCTGCTTCATCTCTTCGCGTTTCGCAGGCTGATAGCAGTGCACCGGGCACTGCTTGCAGGCGGGCTTCGCCTCGCCGAACACGCATTTATCAAGGCGCTTATCGGCGTAGGCATTCAGGCTGACATAGTGTTCCGGGTCCGCAACGGCATCCGGGCAGCGCGATGCATAGAGGGCAATCATCCGGCGGATGGTGAGCTTTTCGCGCTGGATGCGCTTTCCGGCCATGGGAAACTCCTGCAGGGGTAAAGATGTATCAATAATACCCCTTATGGCCGATTGTGACCACCGCCGCAGGTGCGCGCCGGTGGCTGCGGTAGCTAGCCGAACAGTTTTGCCAGCAGGCGCTGCAGGAAACCTTTTGGCTCTTCTTCAACTTTGCGGGCAGGCTGTAGCGCATCAGCGGCTGGTTTAACAGCATCGTTGGCGGCCTCAACGCGCTTTGCGGCCTGGGTTCCGGCCAGCGCGGCGATAGCGGCTTTGGCGTTCTCAACGGAAGATTCAGCGTTGTCGCTCATGGCCAGGCCTTCCGCCAGCACCACTTCCACATCGGTAATGCCGATAAAGCCGAGGAACAGCTTCATATACGGCGTAACGAAGTCGTTCGGGCTGCCGTCGTAAATACCGCCGCGGCTGCTGATAACAATCGCTTTTTTACCGGTCACCAGCCCCTGGGCGCCCGCTTCGGTGTAGCGGAACGTTTCCCCGGCGCGGGCAATCAGGTCAATCCAGGTTTTCAGCTGGGTTGAGATGTTGAAGTTGTACATCGGCGCGGCAATCACCAGCACGTCGTGGCTTTTCAGCTCGCTGATCAGGGTATCTGACAGGTCGCGCACTTGTTTCTGACGGTCGTTGGCGTTGGTGCCGGCGGAAAAGCCGGTAACCACTTCCCCGTCCAGCTCCGGCAGCGGTTCAGCGGCCAGATCGCGCACAGTAACGCTATCCGCAGGATGGGTTTTCTGCCACTGCGCGGTGAGATAGTCGACAAGTTTGCCCGACTGGGAATAGTCCCCGAGAATGCTGGATTTGAGAACGAGAAGGCGTGACATGAATGACCCCTGTAAGCGTGTGCAATTAGTTAATCACTTTGTTGAATCACGCTATCCTGCGGTCAAACGCACTTAAAAGACAGCGAAATACTTAGGTAATAGAGTTCAAAAAATTTGAATGTTTGTTGGCGGAATGTGCGATTTTTGGGGGAATGCCGTGTTCTGGCTATCGACCATGGGCTAAGCATTCAAAATTAAGATTAATTGCTTTGAATGGCGGCAATCGAATTAATATTTAGCGTAATCGAATCAAATAACAGACACCGTTAATAATCAACCATCACTTAGTTTTCTTAATCTCTAAATAATCCAAAAATCATAAAAACCTTAATTCCATATGGTTACAATCATCGATATACTCGTTAAATATCTTTTTGGGAAATTAGATGATGGCTTTACATGGAAAACTCATTCTTAACGGTGCCGATTACGTGCCGTTCAATTTGTATGGCGTAGGCGTATTTATGGCTTTTTCTGGTAACGGTATCTATCGAAATAAAGGAGCATGCAGTGCAATACCAAACGACGGGCCGCTACCGCCGGGGAAATACTGGATTGTTGAGCGCGGTATGGGAGGGCCTGGATCGTGGATTAAAGCTAAATCTCAGGATTTGTTTAACAAAATTTATAACGGCGCTGAGTTTGGTCGCAGTGAGTGGTTCGCCTTATATAAGGATGACTTAGGGATAGACGATGGCACTTGGATTGATAATGTACATCGTGGGTTATTCAGACTTCACCCTGGTAAACACTCTGAAGGATGCATAACGATCGCACATAATTCAGATTATGCACTCATCAGAAATGCGCTCATGAATACTAATCTGATACAGGTGCCTTGCATGCGCTCGCTTCTGGCGCGAGGTTGGGTGGAGGTCGTTACTCATGGCACTAATGCTTGCCCGTAGAGCTGCAAAAGTAGCCCTTTACATGGCAATTTCTTTACTAACAGGCCGTATACTGGGGAGCCCGGAAGAATGGTTGAGTCATGGCTGTGTATCACGACTGGGTCATATAATTTATGGGCCAGGTGAAATAGGTGCCGATAACTTTTACGATCTCTACTTTTATATCTCTGTTATTACTATTTTTACAGTGACAACGTTTATTTATATTTTATTAACGAATGCAATTAGCAAGATAAGGAAAAGTTAACATGCCAATTCCTCCCTATATGTGGCTCAAAGATGATGGTGGGGCAGATATAAAAGGCTCCGTTGATGTTCAGGACCGTGAGGGTAGTATTGAAATCATAGGGTTAAGTCACGGAGTCAACTTACCCGTTGATAGCTCTAACGGTAAGATTACGGGAACGCGGCAGCACTCTTCTATGATGATTGAAAAAGAGGTTGATAGTTCAACGCCCTATCTTTATAAAGCAGCAGCAACGGGCCAAACATTAAAAAGTGCAGAAATATGATTTTATCGCATTAGCGACGCCGGGCAGGAAGTGTGTTACTACACAGTATTCCTGGAAAACGTAAAAATCACTGGTGTTAACTGCGGTGTACCTAACGTTAAACTTGCTGGTAATAATCAAATGAATCACATCGAAAGTGTGAGCCTACAATATGAAAAGATAACGTGGCGAATCGTTGATGGCAATATCTAATATATGGATGCATGGAATGAAAGACAAACAGCATAATAGATGAACTGATGGATACAATGGACATCATTTTAATGAAAAGTATTCAAGATCAGGTTTTAGACTGCTTTAAGGATCAAATATCAACCAGCTTAGGTAAAAACTGGAATGAAATCCCATTGCAACTTGATTATGACTTATTTGATGCTCCCGGTGACGATCTGCATGAAGCTTTAAATAAATTTTAATGTTGATCTTACCAGTGTTAAATGGTCGTGTTACTTCCCCTGGGGAAATACTCCTTTGCTGACTCGGTGGTTTAAAGTTAAGCGGAAGGATGTTGAAAGAAATCGTAAGCCTCTAACCGTCAAAATGTTTGCCAAGTCAGAGGAAGCTGGAAAATGGCTTTATGACTGATAAATCAGCAGTGTTATATTTATAGAGCAGGCAACATAAACGGAAACTTACACATTAAAAGTGGCTATCTCTACCATTAACTTACAAGACAACCGTTCAGGATGAATACAAACTGCTGGATTATCAACGCCAGAGCAGAAAAAAAATTCATTACACCTCGACTATTTAAAAGGCGCCTTAATGGACTCAGGGTCAATAGTCACTTGGTCAGACAAGCATTGAGAAGTGGATCAAATAGCAAGACGAAAATGGGCGAACTTTTTGCGCGTCTCTTCAAGAGTGGCTTCAATCTTCGCGGAGGACTGCCCTGTTTCAACAGCCGTAGACGTAACCACTGAGCGAACGATGTCAGCACGAGACGGCTTAGTGTAGCTTGCCTGCGTTTTTTGTTGTTACTCATGATCGTTCCCGAAGGGAAAATCTGGGCTGAAAAGGCAGAAAAAACATAACACTAAGGCTTCTACATCTATTCAAACCGGCCCATCCTACACTTATTTAGTGGGCCGACTCCATCTCAGTAAGCAGCACCGCCATTCCTTCATTAAGCCATGAAGTTCGCCGAACGAATATGCTGCCCCCTCCTTATTTCCTGTGCACCTCCGCTCTTTACTGGCCCCGCAAAATCCAGCAGCATCAGAAAATTACCTGAACAGGATCGCCTCACCATCCAACGGATGAATCACAGCACCTGTCGATGCTAAGATACGCCCTTACAAAAACGTCAGGCACGCTTATCGCTCGTCCATCTGAATTGACCATCGGCCTCGCCACATCCGGCAGCCCGGTGATTATCATGGATTGACCCACAATCACCCTGAGGATTGTTGCCTCGCGTAAACCGCGCGCGCCGCGCTGACAGAGCCCGGACGCCCCGGCGCAGCGTTGGATTGCGCTGTGCTTATCGAGGTTTACCGCAGAGTCTTTGGAGCACGAATAACGCCATGAACATGAGTGAAATCAACATGAAAGAGTCTATCGAGCAAGACTTTTCCAGCCACACCCCGATGATGCAGCAGTACCTGAAACTCAAAGCCCAGCATCCGGAAATCCTGCTTTTTTACCGCATGGGCGACTTCTACGAGCTGTTCTACGATGACGCGAAGCGCGCGTCCCAGCTGCTGGATATCTCCCTGACCAAGCGCGGGGCGTCCGCCGGTGAACCTATTCCGATGGCGGGCGTTCCCCATCACGCAGTGGAAAACTATCTCGCGAAGCTGGTGAACCTGGGTGAGTCGGTGGCTATCTGCGAGCAGATCGGCGATCCGGCCACCAGCAAAGGGCCGGTGGAGCGCAAAGTGGTGCGCATCGTGACGCCGGGCACCATCAGCGATGAGGCGCTGTTGCAGGAGCGTCAGGACAATCTGCTGGCGGCTATCTGGCAGGATAGCAAGGGATACGGCTTTGCCACCCTCGATATCAGCTCCGGGCGCTTTCGCCTGAGCGAGCCGGCGGACCGCGAGACGATGGCCGCCGAGCTGCAGCGCACCAATCCCGCGGAGCTGCTGTATGCCGAAGATTTTGCCGAGATGGCGCTGATTGAGAATCGCCGCGGCCTGCGCCGCCGTCCGCTGTGGGAGTTTGAAATCGACACCGCCCGCCAGCAGCTTAATCTACAGTTCGGTACCCGGGATCTGGTGGGCTTCGGCGTAGAGAACGCGCCCCGCGGCCTGTGCGCCGCCGGCTGTCTGCTGCAGTACGTCAAAGATACCCAGCGCACTTCCCTGCCGCACATTCGCTCCATCACCATGGAGCGCCAGCAGGACAGCATCATTATGGATGCGGCCACCCGCCGCAATCTGGAGATCACCCAGAATCTGGCCGGCGGCGTTGAGAATACCCTGTCGTCGGTGCTGGACAGCACGGTCACGCCGATGGGCAGCCGGATGCTGAAGCGCTGGCTGCACATGCCGGTGCGCGACACCGCGGTGCTGACGGGCCGCCAGCAGACCATCGGCGCGCTGCAGGAGCGCTGCGGCGAACTGCAGCCGGTGCTGCGCCAGGTAGGCGATCTGGAGCGCATCCTGGCGCGGCTGGCGCTGCGCACCGCCCGCCCGCGGGATCTGGCGCGCATGCGCCACGCCTTCCAGCAGCTGCCGGAGCTGCGCGCCCAGCTGGCGGAAGTAGACTGCGCCCCGGTGCAGAAACTGCGCGAGAGCATGGGCGAGTTCACCGAGCTGCGCGAGCTGCTGGAGCGTGCGGTAATTGAAGCGCCGCCGGTGCTGGTGCGCGACGGCGGGGTTATCGCCCCCGGCTATAACGAAGAGCTGGACGAGTGGCGGGCACTGGCGGATGGCGCAACCGACTATCTCGACAAGCTGGAGATCCGCGAGCGCGAGCGCCTGGGGCTGGACACCCTGAAAGTGGGCTACAACGCCGTTCACGGCTACTACATTCAGATCAGCCGCGGCCAGAGCCACCTGGCGCCCATCAACTATGTGCGGCGCCAGACGCTGAAAAACGCCGAGCGCTACATCATTCCGGAGCTGAAAGAGTACGAAGACAAAGTGCTGACCTCCAAGGGCAAGGCGCTGGCGCTGGAGAAGCAGCTGTACGACGAGCTGTTCGACCTGCTGCTGCCGCACCTGGGAGATCTGCAGCAGAGCGCCGCCGCACTGGCGGAGCTGGACGTGCTGGTGAACCTCGCCGAGCGCGCGGACACGCTCGGCTATGCCTGCCCGACCTTCAGCGACAAGCCGGGGATCCGCATTACTGAAGGCCGCCACCCGGTGGTGGAGCAGGTGCTGAACGAGCCGTTTATCGCCAACCCGCTGAACCTCTCGCCCCAGCGGCGGATGCTGATCATCACTGGCCCGAACATGGGCGGTAAGAGTACCTATATGCGCCAGGCAGCGCTGATTGCTCTGCTGGCCTATATCGGCAGCTACGTCCCGGCGCAGAAGGCGGAGCTTGGCCCTATCGACCGCATCTTTACCCGCGTCGGCGCGGCGGACGATCTGGCTTCCGGGCGCTCCACCTTCATGGTGGAGATGACCGAAACCGCCAATATCCTGCATAACGCCACCGAGAACAGCCTGGTACTGATGGATGAAGTCGGGCGCGGCACCTCGACCTACGACGGCCTGTCGCTGGCGTGGGCCTGTGCGGAAAATCTGGCGAACCGCATCAAAGCGATGACCCTGTTCGCCACCCATTATTTTGAGCTGACCCAGCTGCCGGAAAAAATGGAAGGCGTTGCCAACGTGCATCTCGACGCGCTGGAGCACGGCGATACCATTGCCTTTATGCACAGCGTGCAGGACGGCGCGGCCAGCAAGAGCTACGGTCTGGCGGTGGCGGCCCTGGCGGGCGTGCCGAAAGAGGTGATCAAGCGCGCGCGCCAGAAGCTGCGCGAGCTGGAGAGCCTGTCGCCCAACGCGGCAGCCACCCAGATTGACGGCACCCAGATGTCGCTGCTGTCGGTGCCGGAAGAGACCTCCCCTGCAGTAGATGCGCTGGAGAATCTCGATCCCGATACCCTGACGCCGCGGCAGGCACTGGAGTGGATTTACCGGCTGAAAGCGCTGGTATAAAACGGGCGCTGTAGTAAAAACGTGCCGGGCAAGCGTCAGCTGCCCGGCATTTTTTTAGCGCTTATCCGCCGCCAGCAGCGGCGGAATGGTGGGCACCTGCGGTGCGTTATCAATATCGCTCTGGGTCATGCGAAACGCCTCAGGGTAGTGCTCCCGGGACGTGCGGCGCAGCGGTTCGGTACTGCGCCAGGTGTAGAGGCAGTGCTGGCACTGGTAAACCGTCCAGACCTCTTTTACCGGCGATGTCGCCATTACCTCAATGCGCGCGTCGGCGCAGCGTGGACAGATCATTATCTTCTCCTTATTGACGGAATTAGCGGGCGGCCAGCATGGCGGTGAGTTTCTCCGCCCAGGCTTTGGTTTCCGGCAGATCCTGCACCGGCTGGCTGTAGTGGCCGCGCCTGTCCGGCGCCACCGGCGTAGTGGCATCAATGATCAGCTTGTCGGTGATCCCGGCCGGGCTGGAGCCAGGATCCAGCTCCAGCACCGACATGTTCGGCAGCTGCACCAGATCTCCTGCCGGGTTGACCTTCGACGACAGGGCCCACATCACCTGCGGCAGGTTAAACGGATCGACATCCTCATCCACCATAATCACCATCTTCACGTAGCCGAGGCCGTGCGGCGTGGTCATTGCCCGCAGGCCTACCGCGCGGGCAAAGCCGCCGTAGCGCTTTTTGGTGGAGATGATTGCCAGCAGGCCGTGGGTGTACATGGCGTTAACTGCCTGTACTTCCGGGAACTCGGCTTTCAGCTGCTGGTAGAGCGGCACGCAGGTGGCCGGGCCCATCAGGTAGTCAATTTCCGTCCATGGCATCCCGAGATACAGCGACTCGAAGATAGGCCGCGTGCGATACGACACTTTATCAATACGTACTACGGTCATGTTGCGGCCGCCGGAGTAGTGGCCGGTAAACTCACCGAACGGGCCTTCGATCTCCCTTTTGCGGCCTTCAATCACGCCTTCGAGGATCACTTCCGATCCCCAGGGCACGTCGAAACCGGTCAGGGGTGCTGTCGTAATGGGATACGGGCTTTCCCGCAGCGCGCCCGCCATCTCATATTCCGACTGATCGTATTTCAGCGGCGTGGCACCCATCAGGGTAATGATCGGATCGTTGCCGAGGGTAATGGCAATCGGCAGATCCTGGCCGCGCTCTTCCGCTTTATGCAAGTGCAGGGCGATGTCGTGCATCGGCACCGGCTGCAGGCCCAGCTTGCGCTTGCCCTTCACTTCCATGCGGTAGATGCCGACATTCTGCTTGCCGAAGTTGTCCGGATCGGTCGGATCGCGCGAGACTACGCAGGCTTTGTCGAGATAAAAGCCGCCGTCGCCGTCGTTGAGGCGAAACAGCGGCAGGAGATCGAACAGGTTAATCTCTTCGCCGTCGACGCTGTTCTGCGCCCAGGGCGGGTTGTCCCGTCGCTCCGGGGCCACCGGGAAGTTGTCCCAGCGGCGGATAAAGGTTTCAATCTGCTGCTTCACCGGCGTGTTGGGCGGCAGGCCCAGCGAAATGGCGTGATTCTGCCACGAGCCAATGGTGTTCAGGGCTACCCGGGCATCGGTGAAGCCGCGAATATTGTCGAACCACAGCGCGGGCGCGCCGTCGCCGATGCGGCCGGTGGCGTTCGCTGCCGCCGCAAGATCCGGTTCGGCATCCACCTCTTCATTAATGCGCAGCAGCTGTCCCTGCGCCTCCAGCGCCTGGAGAAAACTGCGTAAGTCGTCAAAAGCCATATTAACTCTCCTGTTGAGGGTACGACGCGGCCTGCAGCCCCTGCCAGCGCCGGGCACGAGGGTTTTGCAGACCAAACTGATCCATCACGCGGGTAATAATGTGCTGGTTGATATCGTCCACGGTTTCGGGATGGTTGTACCAGGCGGGCATCGGTGGAACCATCGCCACGCCCATCCGGGACAGGGCCAGCATGTTTTCCAGATGAATGGTGCTGAGCGGCATCTCCCGCGGTACCAGCACCAGTTTGCGCCCCTCTTTAAGCACCACGTCCGCCGCCCTGCC
>NZ_CAJYMB010000030.1 GCF_913775985.1 uncultured Pluralibacter sp.
GACTGCCTGCAGCGTCGTCAGCGGGAGCGTGGCCACCCGCGACTACAACTATCACGAGGCGCTAAAACCTCAGGACAGTTCCGAAAGCATTTTCAGCAAGGAAGGGATCACTACCGGAGAAACGTACTATTATGCAGAACCCTTCCTGACGGAAGGTGATACCGAAAGCCCGGAGACCGGGGCCTGGTTCGCCCGCCTGCGTCACGAGCGCATTCTGAACGCGCAGCATCGCATCAGCGGGCAAGCCTCCAGCCCTCATCTGGTTCCGGGTCAGGTGCTGGAAACGGACGGCACGTTACCCGATGCCGTTAAAGATGGCATCGTCATCACCGCCGTGTACACCAGCGGCTCACGCAAAAGCAGCTTTACGCTGACCTTTGAGGGGATCCCCTACAGCGAAACCGTCTGTTTTCGCCCGGCCCTGCTTAATCGCCCGGTCATATCCGGCTCGCTTCCGGCCCGGGTGGAAAGCACGCAAAAAGGCGATACCTATTCCTGGCTCGACCCGGAGGGGCGCTACCGGGTCAAGCTGGACTTGGACCGCAGCAGCCCTGAACAGAGCTATGCCTATCTGTGGCTGCGGCTGGCGAAACCCTATGCCGGAGATACGTATGGATTTCACTCTCCGCTGCTCGACGGAACGGAAGTGGCCGTGGTTTTCGACGGCGGGGATCCGGACAGGCCTTATATCGCCCATGCCCTGCACGATTCAGAACATCCGGACCATGTTACCAGCGACAACCATACCCGCAACGTGTGGCGCACTCCGTCGAATAACAAGCTGCGGATGGAGGATAAGCGCCGGGAAGAGCATATCAAGCTGGCGACGGAATATGGCAAAACCCAGCTGAACATGGGCCACCTGGTCGACGCCCGGCGTGAAAAGCGCGGGGCGGGTTTTGAACTGCGCACCGACGAGTACGGCGCGGTGCGTGCCGCCAAAGGCCTGTTCCTGACGGCGGATGCCCAGGCGAAGGCTCAGGGCCCGGTGCTGGAGATGGCGCCAGCGCTCAACCAGATTAAGCAGGCCAACAGCCAGATGCAGGCGCTGAACGGCGCCGCAGAAGCGGCCGGTGCTCTGGCCTGTGACATCAGTACTCAGATAAATCTTGTCACTGACAGGATCAGAGAGCTCCAGTCTGCCGTGCTGCTGGGGAGTGCGCCACGGGGCATTGCGCTGACCTCAGGTGAACACCTTCAGCTCAGCAGCACCCGCAACACGATGCTCAATGCAGGCCAGCATCTTGATGTCGGGGCCATGGGAAACCTGTCCATTACCGTCGAAAAAGCGCTGGGGATGTTTGTACATAAAGAAGGCGCGAGGCTGGTTGCCAACCAGGGAGACATCGAGATTCAGGCTCAGCACAACACGATGGCGCTGTTTTCTGAAAAGCAGCTGACGGTAACCAGCAGTGAAGACGAAATTATTATCAGTACGCCGGAAACGCTGACGCTGAACGGTGACGGGTCTTATCTGAGGCTGAGTAAGAACGGGATTGACTGGCGAGGTGAAAAGCTTCTCCTTTCAAACTCCTTTGTCCTGGTTAAACACTATATTCAGCTGGGAGATGCTGTAGAAAGTGGACTAACGTTTTTCACACTGTATATGAATTTGGCACCGTACGAAGCTTATAAACAGCGGGGGAATTCGCTCGATAGAAAAACAGGGGGAGTCCTCCGTTATTACTCAAGTGCGGATGATGTGCAGGCAGAAAAGGTGGCTGGAAAACTGGAAAAAGACACACCTGTTACGTTAAGTTGCCATATCGTGTCTCGCAGCAAAAAACGGCGACAGTTTACAGAAGTCACGATAGCCCGAGATACCCGGAATGTAGCGGGAAATATGCTTGCTGCGGGAACTAAAGTCTGGACTGTGTCAGACTAGGGGAATTTGAAAGCAACGGAATATGTCTCTGTTCCGTCGTGGTGGGCAAAATGCATTCCTGCCTATACCGTTCAGCCAGAAGGTGTAGTGAACTGTACTTCGCGTACAGACTGGGCATACTACCTGAGCAGTGAGGATGTCCTGCAATATAAAAAAGCAGGCAAACTGGCGGCGAACTTCCCCCTCTCTTATGAGCCTGACAATGCCGCGGAGCAGGTCACCCGCCCGGGCAGGAATTCTGGCGATGTAGCAAGAACATTCAGTCTGGTTACCCTGGGACGGGTTACGGACAAGATGAAGAAGGGTGATCGGGTCTGGGTGGTATCAGACGGCGACAGTCTGACGCCGGTTGCGCCGGCGGCATCTGCAGGTGAACCCATATTTGATACTGTGTGTGTACCGTCGGTAGCTATACCTGTCAATGCCGGAGACGGCCTCGGGCATATGGGTTTTTATCAGCTCCCGGAAGAAAACGGTAAACGCTCGCGCTATCAGGTTCATATCGAGTGCCTGAGTATGGATGATATGGAAAAGTTCATCACAAATCCCGGAAATGTAGGGCAAGATTCTCCGACTTATCTGACCTGGAAAACCGATGCGCCGTTATATGGGCAGAGTGAGCAGGGGATGGTTGTAGGCAGTCGTAAAACAAGATCCCAGGGTATTCTGACACTGTCAAAAGTACCTGGCGTTGATGCTGAGGGTAATGTTCTGACCAATAACAAAAGTGCGGCATATTATCAGATACGACCTGAAGGTGGCTGGCTGGCCGCAGCCAATGTTAAGAAAGTGTCGCAGTATGCGCTTAGTGAGCTCGGCTTTGTTGCGCTGAATAAGGCACCTGAAAGTTTTGACCTTATTAATGGTATAAACCAACCGAATAACGTGGTGAAGGGGATTCTGGAGCAACTCTATAAAGCGGCACAGGAGGAAACCCGCGCCACTCATGCTCTCAATAAGTACAACTACAAGCGTCTGTTGGAGTTGATTGACAGTAATCAGGATGGGAATTACTCGGAGCTGGAGTACCTTCAGGCGATTCACAATGTTTCCTACAGTGACCGTCTGTATCGGGTGATGGCAAAGCATGCCAGTGAATGGTATTACGGCAAAGATGATCGGTTGTGGAAGACCTATCTGGATACGTTAATCACGGACGCACCGCTGTGGAAAACGTATCTGGAAACATTCCTCGATAAGATGACGTGGATGAAGGCAGTGTCAGAGAAAGGGGTGGTACTGGGGCCGGATCCCTGGCATATGCATCCAATTGTGTTTATAGAGGCTATTAATCCTAAGCCTGAATGTGCCTGTAATAGGGATATCACATTTGACGAAATCAAAGCTATAGCCCCAAGTGGCAATGATGAAGTGCTTAGAAGTAATCTTGATTCATTAAATCAAGGTTTTAACCAGTTCGGAATAACAACTTGTCGTGGTAAATCACATTTTCTTGCCCAAGTTCTGCACGAGAGCGGTTGTTTTCAATACACAAGCGAGATTGGGGGCAGTAGAGCATCGTATCAACCTTGGTATGGTCGGGGACTAATTCAGGTAACGCTAGAAACAAACTATATAGCATATGGGAATTATATGAATGAGGATGTTAGTTCATCTGACGTAAATAGAGATAAACTTACAAGTCCGCCACATAGTGTTTTATCTGCATTTTGGTTTTTCAAAATATATAAGTCATTGGGTGTTACTGCAGATAATGATGACTTTAATAAAATTACAGCGGTTATTAATGGTGGGTTTAATGGATACAACGATCGGCTTGAGTTTTTTAATAGAGCAGTTAAGACATTAAAAGCGCAGCATCTCAATAAATTTATGACTAATGAAAGCTTTCCATTTGAAAACGGTACTATTTCTGGAAGTAAGATTTATTCATTTGGTTGGGGTTTATGGCATGACCCTAACAGTTCGAGAAGTGGTGTGATTAAAAATAAAGAGGAAGCATTGAAAGGCTATAGAAGAGCTAAAGAATTAATAGAAACATCACCATTTCCTGAGAATAGAAGGAACAAGAAAATTTATGGCATTAAATGCGGTAATTTGTTAACATACATTAATGAAAGAATAGATGCTCTGGAGAGGCTCTAGTGAAAAAGATTGTTTTTTTATTAAGTGCACTTATGTCATTCAATACTTTGGCTTCTTTAGATAAACATGTGGGGTGCTTTTCATCTGATTCAAAAAAAATAAACCTTAAGTTCGTTAGTTTTTATGATAATGATGTCCCTTTGGGTTACGTACAGTATAAAAATTCTAAACAATCGATTCCGTTACTTTTTTCAACAAGAAGTGAAGAGAATACTGAAGGGGGAAGACCAGCAGAAATTATTACTACGTGGCTAGAAATTATTAATGGACACTTTAATGGCCAATATTTAGTAAGATCACAAGGTGCAAGGTTTTATGGTTTTGTTTATAAAAATAAATCGGGGAAGACTGTAAGTTTGAATGAGAATTTGGACGCATACAATGATGGCTATTCTGATTGTATTTGGAGGTGAAATTTAAAAAATATATTATATACAAAAAGCTAGCTTTAAAAAATCAATAAAGCAAATTAAATATTTTAATAATCATCATGAAGATAAATGGATCCAGAGAAGATCACGGAAAGTTTTTCTAACTATCAATTATGGTTTTCCTTAATATAATATTCCTACCGTGACTATTTGTTTCGGGTTATGGCAAAGCATGTCAGTGAATGGTATTACTGCAAAAATGATCAGTGTGGAAGACCCATCTGGATACATTAATCATCAATGGTTATCGAGATGCTATCCCTGATAAAGCTGATGGGTTCAAGGATTATGCTGAGTTATTCGAGGAAATAATAAATGAAATGCTTTAATTTCATGTGTTTTTTTATTTTATTTATATGTTCTTATAATGTGTCTGCAAATGATGACATAAACTTGTAGACTGTTCTTCAAGGGGGAGTGTTTATTGTAATGTTTTTTTGAAAATAAGTCGGGATGTTGATAAGGACTCTTATAAAGTTGAGTTGGCAGATACTGAAAATGGACAGGGAGTAATTCCTTATTATGATGTTAATAATATAATGGAAAATATCACTCTGCAAAAATACGGAGACAGGTATGCTTTCTTAAAATATTATTTTGATAGCGCTAAGGCGATGGAGTTCATTACATTTAAATACCATAATAAATCTATTTAATCTTTGAGGTATTATTACATCGAGAGTTCCATTGATTTTAGTCACAATATAAAACAATGGTCTGGCAAGGAATGTGATACATCGGCAGGAAAAATTTTTGAAAAAAAGATGGTCAATTATTACAGGTTGCTTCGGAGTTATGTGGTAATAAATCAAAGGCAGCATACATTCCGAATAAGTATATTGGAAGTGATGTCTTGTTTTACATATCACAGATAGATAACGGTGCTGAAAAAAAACAACTCCATGTAATTGCACTTGATAGTAAGGATGTTGATGCTATAAATTTAAAAGATATTGGATGTATTGATAGCTGCAACATAGATGTTAATTCAGTTGACTTTATAGGGCGGTTGAATGGAAAGTATAGAATAGCTATGCATCTCGGAAATTCCAGCAGTAGTGTTTCTGGTTTCTACTATTATGAAAAAAATCAGAGAAAAATAAACCTTACCGGTTATCGAAATGGTTTGAGATTAACGCTAAAAGCCTCTGTACCTGAAGGAGTAGAGACATTTGATGGTTTGTTGGAAAAGGGACAATTTAAAGGGATATGGAAAAATGCGGCAGGGGATAAAACGTATCCATTTATCTTATATACAAAAATTATTTAGTATATACAAAAATCATTTAGTAAGCTGTAAGTAATCTTGCTATAAGTTTAGAACTCTTAATTCGCTTGAGATTAAAGTGAATTACTACTCCGGAGCAGGCATCTCTCGGAAAGATGAGTACTTCGCAAATGATAAGAATCTTGAGGGTTATGAAGGCTACTCAGGTAATGGCATGCCTTTTAATCTTAAATATCTAAAGATAATTGAATATTATTTGCATGAGGGTTTGGGAAATAATTTTATCAGTTATTGAGTACGTTTCTGTATTATTAATGTTTTTAATAACACATAAGAATCAATAAGTTAATTATTATAATTATCTCGTGGGGTTTTTCTTGACAAATAACTTCGTAGGGAAGGTGATATTGATGGTTAGAATAAGGAGTAATGAAACAAGGCAATGGCTAAAAGAGAATTTTCATAGAGGGAGTAATATAAAAACCTATAACAGATAGAGATGCTATTTGGTAAGTTTCAACCTGTGTCAATAGATGAGCTGTACAAGTGCATCCTCTTATTCATGAAAGTCTATATTTCGTGGTATTTCATTAAGGACTAAATTATGATTTATCGCATGTCATTATTTATTATGTTATCCACCAGTTTTATTACAAAAAGCTCTGCAGATGTCGTTGTCAGTTCGCCAACTGGGGGAAGTTTAACTTTTACACAGAAAATGAAAGGTGGACATTATGAAGATAATGCATGGGGTAAAATCCTTTTTTCTAATAAAAGTTACTCTGCCGATCTCAGTCAGAATGATCGTTTTTACATAGAGGACGGTTCTTCAAAAGTCTCCCCTTCCGGAAAATATCTAATTGTTAATAGTGTCTCTGCTGGAACGGTCGAGCTCGGAGATGGAACTTCGAAGTATGCAGATAGAGCTTATTGTAGCGTCGTTGACATGAGCAATGGTTGTATTGTAAGTGATTGGGATGGCGAAGCATGTGGGTATAGTTGGATTAGAGGGAAAGATATTCTTGCCAGTTCTGAAGAAGCTGATGCTGATGTTTTTGATTTCAATTCTATGCATCCTTCAATCATTAAAATGAAAGATAAGCTTTCCTCACTTGATGCCAAAGGTGTAAGTAATTTGCTTCGCTGTGACGCCCCCTCTATAGAAAATATAAATAAGTATCAACAATTAGCGAAAGAGAATGTAAAAACAAAAAAAATTGCTTTGGATACAATATTATCATTCTTAAATGGCCGTAAAGAGGAGTTGTCAATTAATGAAAAAGCAAGTTTGTTCTCAGCGCCGAATAATAGTAGCCAAACTAGAAGTTATCTTATACCAGGTGATAAGGTAAAATTAATACAGTACTCACATGATAAAAAATGGGTGAATGTAGGATATGTAAATCCCAAAAACATGCCTCTAATCACCTGGATTAAGTCCGATACTGTAGCTAAGTGATTTGATAATGAGGTAGATGTCCGAAAAAATATCTGCCTTGCGCGCACCCAAAAAGTGATTTCACAGTTTCGCGTTTGCTCGAGATCGGCTTCACTCAGTAATTTCGAAAGAATTACCTACAACCTAACAATGAGGCCTTACAGAATGCTCCAGATTATCCGAAAAGGCGATAAAACCACTCATGGTGGTTCAGTCATAACCTGTTCTGACACGATGATTTTTGGCGGAGTCGGCGTGGCACGTAAAGGTGATAAGGTATCGTGCCCAATACTAGGTCATGGTCCTACAACGATCATAGAAGGTAACCCGGATTATCTTGATAACGGGATCCCTGTAGCCTTTCACGGCCACAAGTGCGGCTGCGGCTGCACTTTAATCAGTTCTTTTGTACAAGCGAAGGTGGCCTGAGTATGCCCGTCTTACTGGATGCTATACCGGATAAGGCGACGAAGGTACAGCGACCCGATACCCGTCGTTGGCTGCTGTTCCTGATATTTGTCATGTTAGGGGGAATTGCGTTAACCCTCTGGAACTGGACGATGGAGCGCGCAGGTTTTATTTTCTGGTTTACTGCGCTGGGATTGCCCTTCTGTATGTGGGGGATTATTTTCTCCCTTCGGCGATTCGCATATAAAGCCGAGCAGGTTGGGGCTGAGTCCAGGAATATGGAACGGGATAGGTTAATTGAACGTGAAATGCACCGTGGTCAACGCTGCGCGTGGATACTCGGTACTTACATTCAACATATTTCCGGAAATAAACCTGGGATGCTTGCTAATGCGGTTATGCATGCCATACCAACAACCGGGATATTCACGCCGCGTGGAGGTATCACTTCTGTCAGATATGCAGCTCTGACGGCCTTTCAGACGGACTTAGAGAGCGAAATTATTTTTACTGCCTCCACACTCGTTGCCCATGTACAAAAAATTACTGACACCTTGCCGAAGGATATTCCCTGCTGTCTGATGCTGGACTGCGACGAAGATATTCTGGAGCAGGTGAAGAAACATCTCAAAAATGAACTCGTTGCAAAAACAGGACGGGTTTTCAGGCTACTTGCGGGCAAAGGTCTTACGGCGTTTGATGCATGGCTGGATAACCGATGGGACTACCCGGGCATTCTTGTCGCAGTGACGTTTTCATTGCCAGCGCAGCCCGATGAAGATGACGCTGATGCAATTACTCTCGTGGTGCTCAGCAATCGTAAGGCTGCTGGCTATCCAGATGCAGTATGCCTTCATCGTCCGGAGAAGGGTCTTGAACACACGCTGGTAAAAACACTGCAACGGGCAATATTGTGGGCTGGCAAAAGTTCTGAAGCACTAAATGCTGCCTGGCATACCGGGCCAGTTACATCCAGGGGAAGCGCGTGGAATAAAGCCTGCGAAGATAACGGAGTGACGTTCAGCTTGTCAGAAGACAATCGCAGTATCGATCCTGCTCTGGGGTATGCTCGCAGTGCCGCGCCCTGGCTTGCCATAATTCTTGCCTCGGCTGTCTGCAAAGAGAATGGCTTGCAGGTTATCGCCGCCCAACCCGCCGCCGACAAAGACGACGTATGGGTCGCGGTCATCTCCAAAGAAGAAGTTCGTAAGGGATCCCCCAGTAATGTCTAAGGTAAAAGTCAAAACACTCATCGGCTCCGTGGTGACGGTCGCGTTTTTTCTGACCGTCATCGTGGCATTTATGTATTATGCCTTTCCGCAAAACGTTGCCTCGGCCACCGGCTTCGGCCCGTATGACGGCCAGCGGATACTCACATTCTGCGCCATGCTGGTTGCCGCGCTGCTTTTACTCGGCTGGCTGACGGAGAAGGCTTTCGACTTCGCCGGTAAATCGGGGGTGTACGTCCACTGGGGGCAGAAAAAGTCCCAGATTGCCGCGCCGCTGAACAATGCCATTGCCAGCGAAGACGACGACGAAGAGCCCGTCTTCAGCAAAGAGGCGATGTCTGAACACCTGCGGTTTCGCTATGGGCGCCGCTGGCGGCGTAAAGTGCTACTCCTGCTGGTGATGGGCAATCCGGACGACGTCCAGAAAGCCGCCCCGGGCCTGTGCCGCGATCTCTGGCAGGAGGGCGACGGCAACGTGCTGATTTACGGCGGTGACGGGCAGTCACTCCCAGATGAGGTCTTCCTTTCAGGACTGAAAAGCCTGCGATCCGGGCAACCGGTGGATGGCATCATTCAGGTGATGAGTGCCTCAGCCCTGCCGACGGACAGCGAACGGGACGCCTTCTTGCGCTGTCGCCAGAAAACCGACCATCAGCTGGGCTGGCAGGCCCCCGTCTGGCTGTGGCTGACTGACAGCGCTACCGGCGCTCGGCAGGACGCGGAAACGGCTGCCACAGGCGTCATATTCGGGCCGGAAGGTACCCTGAAAGGCGCGGGGGAAGCGTTTTCCACGCTGGCGTTGCACCTGCAAAAAGCGGGCATGGCTCAAATACTGAATAATCCCGCGCATGACGGTCTGCTGCTGCTGGCCTCGCGACTGCGGGGCAAACTCAAAGCCAGCCTGACCGTTTTACTCAGCGGGCTGATGCAGGGTTCTGCGGCCTGGCGCTTGCGCGGTGTCATGTTCAGCCCTGAACTGGCCGCTGCCGGAACGGTGCCAAACACGCGCCTCGACACGCTGTCCTGGAAAGCCGTCATTGATGACTGCGACGGCGTCAGCGGCAGGAGGCTGGGCTTCGACTGGCTGAAGGCGCTGAGGTTAACTCTGCTTTCCCTGATTGTCCTGTGGGGGGCCGGTACGGTGCTGTCACTGGGCGTTAACCGTACCCAGATTTATCAGGCGCGGGAAACGGCGAGGCTGGCAGCGGATGCGGCAAAACCCCTGGCGGAGCGCCTGCACAACCAGCTCGCACTTCAGCAGGCCATTGCCCGCCTGCAACACCGTGAGGCTACCGGGGCGCCATGGTACACCCGGTTCGGTCTTAATCAGGACAGCGACACCCTGGCCGCACTCTGGCCGCTGTATGCGAAAAATAACGCACGCCTGATGAGGGATGTCACAGCGGATAGCCTCAGGCAGCAGCTGAAAGCCTTTGTGCAACTTCCACCCGCCAGCGATGCCCGTACCCGGGGCACGCAGCATGCCTACGACGCGCTCAAAATCTATCTGATGCTGGCCCGCCCGGACAAAGCGGATGCGGACTGGCTGGCAAAAAATGCGCTGAAAGCCATGCCGAAACGCCAGAATGTGCCTGATGGCACATGGCAGGACATGGCGCCCAAACTGCTGGGCTTTTATGCGCAAAACCTTCCGGCTCATCCGGAATGGGAAGTTAAGCCTGACGCTGAATTAATCAGCACGGTTCGTCAGATCCTGCTCAGGCAGATTGGCCAGCGAAACGCCGAGTCCGGGTTGTATCAGGATATGCTTAAGCGCGTGGCCAGCAACTGGCCTGATTTAACGCTCGCCGATATGACCGGCGACACCGACGCCGCAACGGTATTCGGCACTGACGAGGTCGTCCCGGGAATGTTTACCCGCCAGGCCTGGGATGAACAGGTTCAGGATGCGATTGATCAGGTGGTCAAGACCCGCCGGGATGAAATCGACTGGGTACTGACGGATAAAACCCACCGGGCCGGGGACGATATCTCCCCGGAGGCGCTGAAGGCCCGCCTGACTGAACGCTACTTTACCGATTTTGGCAATGCCTGGCTGAACATGGTCAACAGCATTCAGTGGCAGCAGGCCACGTCCCTGTCTGAGGCGATTGCCCAGCTCAGTCTGATCGGTGACGTCCGCCAGTCTCCGCTGGTAGCGCTGATGAACACCCTGGCCTGGCAGGGGAAAACGGGTCAGAAGGGGGAACTGCTTGCCGACTCGATAGTGGATTCAGCGAAAAAGCTGATCGGTCAGAAAAAAAATGCCAGACAGTTTATTGCGCAGGCCCGAGGGCCTGAAGGTCCGCTCGATGCGGTGTTTGGGCCACTTATGGGTCTGATGGAAGGTAAAGAGGGTACCGTCAGAAATGGTAACCTCAGTTTCCAGTCCTGGCTGGCCCGCGTCACCCAGGTGCGGCTGAAGCTTCAGCAGGTCACCAGCGCCCCGGATCCGCAGGCCATGTCTCAGATGCTGGCCCAGACCGTATTCCAGGGCAAGGCCATCGATCTGACCGAGACGCGCGATTACGGCAGCCTGGTTGCGGCAAGCCTGGGGCAGGAGTGGATCGGGTTTGGCCAGTCGCTGTTTGTGCAGCCGCTCGATCTGGCCTGGCGGCAGGTGCTTGCCCCGGCTGCGGGTAGCCTCAATGCCCGCTGGCAGGCAACCATTGTCGAACAGTGGAACAAGGCCTTTGCGGGACGGTACCCGTTTAAAGCCACCGGCAGCGACGCCTCCCTGCCGTTACTGGCTCAGTTCCTGCGTGGCGACTCGGGTCGGATAGCTACCTTCCTGAAAAGCAATCTTGGCGGGTTTCTTCATCAGGAAGGAAACCGCTGGGTGGTTGATCCTTCTGCGAGCCAGGGGATGATTATCAGTCCGGATTTCCTCCGGGCGATTAACCAGCTGGCGGAGCTGTCGGATATCGCGTTCGCTCAGGGGGATGCCAGCGTGCGCTTCGAACTGATGGCACGGCCCTCACGAGACGTGGCCCGCATGCAGCTCTCGCTCGATGAGCAGAAGCTGGATTACTTCAACCAGATGGAGAGCTGGCAGAGCTTCACCTGGCCGGGTAACACCTATTATCCGGGCGTTAATTTAAGCTGGCGTAGCGTCAGCAGCGGCATGCAACTCTATGCCAGCAACCAGGGGAACTGGGGCTTTATTCGCCTGCTCGATAAAGCCTTAATTACGCCGCTTGACGCCAGCCGTACGCAGCTGGTGTGGATCACTGCCGATGGCAATCCTCTGAAGTTTGTGATGCGCAGCGAGCTCGGCGATGGCCCTCTTGCGTTGCTGAAGCTTCAGGGATTCACGTTGCCTGATGCTATTTTCAGCGTCGCCGCAGGGACAGAAGAGCTTCAGTAGCCACAAAGAATACATCTCATAAAGACGATCGTCAGCACGCTGTCGTGAGATTCATGGATGAGACCAGCAAATGAAAAAGGGAGTTTATCGGGTAATCTGTTAAACGCCTGCTGTGCCAATAAAGAAGAGGTTAGTGCCTCATTTTCCGGCATTTGACACTCTTTCGCTGGCATAACTGACCGACTCCTCAATTACGGGGTTATTGCCGCCTATCCATTCCGTACCACGGTGCTTTGCCTGAATTATTAAATTGAAAAAAACAAGGGATACTATGCGTTATCGCTTTATTGCACTGGCTTTGTGTCTTCTCGCTGGTAGCAAGGTTTCAATATCTGCGGGATTTGATTGCTCTCTCCCGGGGTTATCACTTACAGAAAAAACGGTATGTGGCAATACGTATTTGTCAGGTCTTGACAATGCCCTTAATAGGTTTTTTCAAAAGGCCTATGACAGTTCTTTAAGCCATGGGAGTCTGACCGCGCGTCAGATTCAGTGGCTAAAAGAAAGAGACAGCTGTCGGGATGACATAACCTGCATTACCAACAGCTATTTAATACGTAATCAAAATCTGGCAGAGAGCAACAATTTTCAAAGTGCTAATGCTATCTTCAATCGGGACGGTGATGACCTGGATGAAGTATTAGATGCTCCAATAACGACTAAATCCGGATTTACAATGACCGACTCGCCATGGCGTGTAAAAGAGATGTTTTCCTCTGAAAGCTTTGAAGGTGGGATTAACCTGGAGGGTAAGAGAGTATCAGGCATACTCACATATCAAGAAATTAACAATGATTTGTATATTTATATTGCTGTTAGTGGGCGGTATCAGGATAAAAATACCACACTTATCGTAGAACTTAAGGATGATACAAGTCCACGCATCATTCAACAATACGATGGTGACATAGATGTAATATCCCGCACCAGAGATAGACAAGGAAATGCGCTGGCCTACTTTTCTATTGGAAGTGACTCACATAAAGACTACCATTATATATTTATTTCTCCAGATAACGGAAAAGGAATATCAGACATATCCTCTGAGCAAGCTGATGCAATGACAAAAAAAGCACCGCCCTGGATTGGTTATTGCGGTGATTCAGCGTGCGATGCTTTATCGATATCGCCTGATAGCAAATGGCGGCTTGTTTCACATGATAGCAATGATAAAAACCAGGATGAAGGCATCTACGTATTCCCAGCGAACCGCCCGGATCTGGGATTGAATGTTTTTACAGATAAAAATGATAATGTGAACGACATTGATGATTTTACACACACGCGGCAATATGTCTGGGATGACGATAGTGATATATTTTATTTTACTAATGACGGTGCTTTATGTTGCATCTGGAAAACCGACATTACCAGTAAAACAACAAAACGAATTCTGCCTGTTGTAGGTGCGCTGGATCCTTTTTATGTAAATTATGAAGGTGAGAGTTTTATTCTTTTTGTTTACTCATATTCCTGTCGGGATTATTTTAAATCAGAAATATACATAGCTAAAGAATCTAATTAAACAAAAGTTCAATGTATAGGGATTTGTAATTAATATGGATGATCTAACCCTGCGCTATTACGACGCAGAAATGCGCTACCTGCGTGAAGCGGGTAAAGAGTTTGCCCTTGCCCATCCGGATCGGGCGGCAATGCTTAATCTGGATAAACCCGGCGCTCGCGATCCTTACGTGGAACGCCTGTTCGAAGGCTTTGCCTTTCTAATGGGCCGCCTGCGTGAAAAGCTTGATGATGACCTGCCGGAACTGACGGAAGGGCTGGTGAGCCTGCTGTGGCCGCACTATATGCGGACCATCCCGTCGCTGGCTATTGTTGAGTTCTCTCCGGACTGGCGTAGCCTGCGCCAGTCCGAATTGCTGACGGAAGGCTTCTCCGTTCTTTCACGTCCTGTCGGGCCGCATAAAACCGCCTGTCAGTACCGGACGACCCGCGATGTTCCGCTACAACCGCTGCACCTGGTGGACGCCCGCCTTCACACGGAAACCGATGGCCGCTCTGCTATTCGCCTGCGCTTCGAGTGCCCTGAAAAAGTGGACTGGAGCAAAGCCGGGATCGATAAAGTTGCCATATTCCTCAATGCTGAGAGTCCTGTCAGTTCAGCGCTGCACCTGGCAATGACCCGTCGTGTTCATGCCATGTATGCGCGTCACGCCGGGACGTATACAGAACGTCACCAGTTTGATGGCTGGTGCAAACCCCTGGGGTTTGATGACAGTGACGGGCTGTGGAAGAAATCAGACAGTGCTTTTAGCGGATACCAGCTGCTGCTGGAGTATTTTAGTTTCCGTCCGAAGTTTATGTTTGTTGAGCTGCGCGGTCTTGACACGATTGGACTGATCGGGACCAGCACCTGGTTTGAAATCGACATCGTTCTCAACGAGGCCTGGTCAGCCGATCTGCCTTTTGAGACAGATAACTTCCGGCTGCACTGTGCGCCGGTTATCAATCTCTTTACGCTGGAAGCCGATCCGCTAACGCTCAACCCGCTGGAATATGAATATCTGCTCAGGCCGTTGCGTCTTCAGGATGGTCACACAGAGATCTACAGCGTCGACGATATCCATGGTGCAGTAAAAAGCGGCAAACATCCTTACGTGCCGTTCACCAGCTTTCGGCACCGGGGCGGCATGATGCGCCATGATGCCCCCGAGCGCTATTACCACACTCGCGTAAAGCGCGGTCCGTCGGGCCTGTATGACACCTGGCTGATTCTGGGCGGCCGCTCGTTCGAGCTCGATCAGTTGTCCGCGAAGCCGGAGTCTCTCTCCATGCGCATTACCGGCACCAACGGTCAGCTGCCGCGCAAGGCGCTGGAAAGCACTCTGCTGGACAGGGTAGTCAAAATCGGCAAAGTCCCCGTCAAGGTTCTGAACGTTACGGCCCCGACAATGCCGCTTTACCCTCCCGCAAATGACCGTTTTCACTGGCGGGTGATGAGCCATCTCGGCTCAAACTTCCTCAGCATGATGGACAATCCTGAGGTATTACGCGGCACGCTGGCGCTGTACGACTGGACTGACGATGAAATGAACCGCCGCCGGCTTGAGGCGATTGTTGCAGTAAAACACACGCTGATCCGACGCTTTGAAAAAGGCTTCATGCTCAGGGGCGTGGACATTGAGGTCACGCTGAATATGGACAATTTTGCAGGCGAGGGCGATGTAAACCTCTTCGGGGAGATGCTGCACCGGTTTTTCGCGCTTTATGCCGATATTCACCTCTTTAACCAGCTCACGCTGATACTGCAACCGACAGGGAAACGACTGAGATGGCAAGAGAATCACAGCCAGCACGTACCGGGCTGACGCTGGCCCTCAATAAAGAGATCTGGCGGGCCAATTTCTATCGTTTCTGCCAGCTGCTGGAGCAGGAGGACCCGAGCTCGCCCAAACTGGGGACTACAAGTCATCCGGGGAGCGACCGGGTACGCTTCAGGCCCTGGCCGGGTATGGGGTTTCCGGTCGGTACGCTGAAAGCCGTTGAGACTGACGAAGAACACCCGGCGCTGCCGCCGGCGGTCCGCACGACCTTTCTGGGGATGTACGGCGTCGACTCCCCTTTACCGACGTCCTACCTCGATGACATTGCGCAGCGCCGCGAAGGGTATGAGGCGGCCACTTCTTTCCTGGATATTTTTAGCCACCGCATTACCACGCAGTATTACAGGATCTGGCGGAAATACGCCTACCCGGCCACCTTCGAGGCGGGTGGCCGCGATGCCATATCACAGTGCCTGCTGGGGCTGATTGGGCTCGGTATACCGGGAACGGCCGAGCGGGTGGCAACACCGATATCCCGCTTCCTGGCTCTGCTGGGCACCATGCGATTACCTACCCGCAGCGCCGAGGGGATCCGGGCACTTGTGAGCCTGCTGGCGCCGAAAACCCGGGCAACCATCACCGAGCCCGATCCGGTCAAGGTTCGCATTGATAACCGCAGCGGGCTGGGAACCGGAAACCGGGTTCGTCTTTCACAACGTGCCGTGCTTGGCAGAACGGCCAACGAAGCATGCAGCCGGGTGCTGGTGACGCTGGAGACGGAAGATCCCGCAGAGGCTGAAGGGTGGCTACCCGGCGGGATCCTGCATACCGACCTGCTGGTTCTGATCCGCGTTTATCTTGGCTACCGCAGCGACGCACGGCTGCGCCTGACCGTGCCGGTGCGATTACTCCCTGAGCCCCGGCTGGGAAAGCTCGGGCGTATCCAGCTGGGGCGTACCGGTTTACTGGGCCTGAAAGGCGGGAAGCTCAGCAGTAACCGGGAGAGCCTGACCGTTAGTCTCGGCTGCTATGAAGGGTTGACTTGCTCCCCACTATCGCCCGCTGGCGGTGGAGATTACCGATTCGACTAATCCCGGACTTTCACTCTCAATAAAGGAACTTTTGGATGGCAACAGTAACCCGCTTGTGGGCGCTGACGCTTATTGCTTGTGGTCTGCTCGCAGGCTGCGGCCTGACGCAGACCGTCACGGACGGTACGGTCAGCATCACGAAATCTATCTTCTATAAGAAAATCAAAATGCTGCATCTGGATTTTGCACCGCGCGCGGCCATTAACGCTGACGGCGCACAGACGCCGCTGGCGACAATGGTGCGCGTCTGGCAGCTCAGGGACCGTAAAGCGGTGGATGCCGCGGATTATCAGACACTCCTGCGCAATGCCGATACGGTATTGAAGGAAGATATTCTGGCCACGAAAGAGCTGCTGGTGATGCCCGACGGCAGCGTGACGATCGATGTCCCCATGGATGAAAACGCGCAGTTTGTGGCGATCGCAGGGCTGTTCAATCGCCCGGATTTGAAAGACAACCGCTGGCGCCTGGTGCTGACCCGTGACGAGCTCGATCCGGACAAGCCCCGCACCATCGAACTGGGCGACGGCTGGCTCAGCCTCGTGCCGGTAAAGGAGTGACATGATGGATAACTGGTTAGCGCTTTTTGACGGGCAGACCCGCTATTTTCTGGAGATCAACGACAGCCCGGTCAAGCCCGACGTGCTGCGCTTTCGCGGCCGGGAGGCCCTGAGCGAGCCGTTCAGGTGGGATATCGAGTTCACCTCTCCGCAGGCAAACATTCCCCCGGAACAGGTGCTGATGAAATATGCCTCTTTCCGGATGCGCAGCCGCAAAAACGTCCACGGCGTGGTGACCGGCCTGGAGTGGCTCTCCACATCCAAAGACCAGTCCCACTACCGGCTCGCGCTCGTTTCCCGCCTGGCGCTGCTGGAATACACCCGGCAGTGCGCCGTATTTCAGAACCAGTCCGTCCCGGAGGTGGTGGAGCAGGTGCTGCGCAAACACGGGCTCGAGGGGCCTGATTTCGAGTTCAGACTGGAGCGGACCTACCCGGCGCGGGAAGTCATCACCCAGTGGCGGGAAACGGATTTGCAGTTTATCCAGCGCATTCTGTCCGAGGTGGGCATTTACTGGCGCACGGAGATGGATGACCTGCGGGAGCTGGACACCTTTATCTTTGCCGACAGCCAGCTTAACTACCGGTTCGACGTGCGCCTGCCGTACCGCGAACCATCCGGGCTGTTTGACGGCGCGGCGGAGTCGGTCTGGGACGTGCGGACCTGGCACCACGTCGTCACCGGCAGCGTCACCGCGCGGGATTACAACTACCGGACGGTCGCCGAACCGATGGACGCGGCGGCCAGCGTGCGCAGTGAGGCGGTCACCACCGGCGAGCACTACCGCTACGCCGCGCCTTATCGCGAGGCGGGCGACGACGCCGGCCCGGAGCCGGAGACCGAAACGGGCGCCTTCTACGCCCGGCTTCACCACGAGCGGGCGCTGAACAAATCGGCCCGCATTCACCTGTTCAGCAATGCCTCCGGGCTGGCCCCCGGGCAGGTGCTGGAGCCGCAGGGCGACGTCATTACCGCCCTGAAAGCGGGCGTCATCCTCACCCTGGTGACCTTCCGCGGCGCCCGGGATTCCCGCCTGCACGTGTCGGCCTGGGGCATGCCCTACACCGAACGCTACTGCTTCCGCCCGGCGGAAATCCCGCGGCCGGAAATCGCCGGTACGCTCCCGGCCCGCATTGAGAACCGGGAGAAAAACGCTATCTACGCCCACCTGGACGAGCACGGCCGCTACCGGGTGAAGCTGGACTTTGACCGGGAAGAAACGGAGCGGGGCTACGGCTACCTGTGGCTGCGGATGGCGAAGCCGGTTGCCGGTGACGCGCTGGGCTGGCATACGCCGCTCCTCGACGGCACCGGGGTGGCGATAGCGTACGGCAACGGCGATATTGACCTGCCGTACATCGCGTATGCGCTGCACGACGCGGAACACCCCGACCACGTCACCCGCGACAACCACACCCGCAATATCCTGCGCACGCCCGCCAACAACAAGCTGCGGATGGAGGACCGTCGCGGCGAAGAGCACATCAAGCTTGCCACGGAGTACGGCAAGACGCAGCTCAACAGCGGACACCTGGTGGACAATCAGGAGCAGCGGCGCGGCGCGGGCGCCGAGCTGCGCACCGACGAGTGGGGAGTCCTGCGCGCCGGAAAGGGGCTGTTTGTCAGCGCGGACGCGCAAGCGAAAGCGCAGGGCGACGCCCTGGACATGGATGCGGCCCTGAAGGAAATCGACCGGCTCAACCAGCAGCTGCAGCAGCTGGAAATGGCGGCAGAGCAGGCACAGGCGCTGAAGGCGGACGTTGACAGCCAGATACGGATGTTTGAACAGCGGCTGAAGCCGCTTAACGAGGTCCTGCTGTTCTCGGCGCCGGAAGGCATGGCCCTGACCTCCGGGGAGCACCTGCAAATGACCGCCGCGGAAAACCTCGCCGTCAACGCCGGGGGCGATATCAGCGCCGGCGTGATGGGCAACATGACCGCGCTGGCCGGTGAAAAGCTGGGACTGTTTGCGCGAAGCGGCCAGCTGAGCCTGAAATCCGGCGAAGGCCCGATAGACGTGCAGGCGCAGAACGCCAGCCTGCGTTTGTTCGCGGAGAAGAAGCTGACGATGAGCTCGACGGGTGACATCTCCTTTGCCGGGAAAAAGCGCATCACGCTGATCGGCGGCGGCAGCTATCTGCGGCTGGAGGCCGGGAGGATTGAATATGGTACGACGGCGACGTATATGCGGAAGGTGAAAAGGACGATGGTGGCGGGAGCGGCGACATTGCCGCTTGATATACAGGTCCTGTATCCTGCGATTACCGATAATATTTGCATCCCTTGTTTGCTGAATGCAATAAAATCAAACAGTGCCATTGTGCAGGGAGCATAATAATGGATACCACGATATTACTCGAGACATTACCTGATAAAAAAGATGAGTATATTTATCTACTGTTCGAGGCTGGAGCGCAGGAAATTGAGCACTTTCGGTTATTTCATTCAGAACATGCATCGTCAATGTCTTCTTTATATATCCATCCGCAGCTGGAAGCTTTTCAGGAGTATGGACCCTGGCTACTGGAAGTAGAAAATAATAGTCAGCTACTGAGTTATCTGGAAAATATTCCCGGGATCATTGGTATTGTTATTGCCCGCCGTCCTCTTTCATCTATAGCGATTCAACTCGCCAGAGGTTGCGTGGTTGTTGGGCCAGAGAATAAAACCGCGCTGTTGCGTTTTTATGCACAGCAGGTTCTGAAAGTTTTGGCGCTACTGACAGAAAAAGACTGGCACGAATCGTTGTTTCGGGATATTCAGCAGTGGTGGATCCCTGAAAATGATGAATGGAAGCAAATTAACATTCCTCCTTCTACTACTTCAGGTTCAGCTGATCGGGTGGTACGTCTGGATAAAGCGTCCTGGCAACTCATAGCCGATAAGCCTGAAGTTAGCAGCGTATTAACCCAGTGGCAGAAGATGCCTTCAAGTCACTACATACCACGCTGTTTACAGCGTGATATGGTAATTAAGGCCCTCAGAAAAGCGAAGGATGCAGGTATGCCACAGGGTACAGACAGCAAGCTATATGCGCTTTACTATCTCAATGGTGGAAGAGCGGTGCTTGAATCGCATGAGATGCAAATATCGCTGCAGCAAGTGAGTCAGGGAAAAATATCTTTAGCACAAATACTGACTAATTTTAACACCAGAAAAACAGAGTAGGGAAACACTAATGGGCTTTTTTAAAACCTACGACGGCATTAACAACGCCGTGGATCGCGGATACGCCCGCTGGGGAAAATGGATCTGGGGCAGCCTGCTGGCGACTATGCTGGCATATGGCGGGTGGTTAGTCTGGGCCGCTGTCTGGGGGCCGCCGACAGGCGGCGTAACTTTAATTATTCACAGCGAAATCGACAGGCCAATTCTGGGATTCAGCGTGAATGGCGTGGCTGGTCCAAATGCTCCGGTATATAAAAGAAATCCATATTCAGGCGATGGAGGAGCAGCCACATGCTGCGGCAGCATCACTGGAAAGACTGCTGAGGTCATCTGGACTCTTGATATAACCCATGAGCAGTATCTTAAAGGTATGCGTCTGGAAACACGGCGTGTCGTCATACCATTGCCGGAAAGGAAATGGAGCGAGAACGATCTACATGTCCACTTTTTGCCCGGCGATAAAGTTTTATTGGGCTGGAGTGATAATCCCTGGTCACCTAATGAAAAACGCCCAAACAGCGTTAAATAAATTATGAGTTAAAGAGACATAAATAATGGGATTTTTTAAAACCTATGACAAAATTAATAGTGCCGTTGATCGCGGATACGCCCGCTGGGGAAAGTGGATCTGGGGCAGCCTGCTGGCAATAATGCTGACATATGGCGGGTGGTTAGTCTGG
>NZ_CAJYMB010000031.1 GCF_913775985.1 uncultured Pluralibacter sp.
ATTCTGCCCCTGACGCACGTGGGGCCCGGCCAGAAACAGGCCCGGAAACAGCGTCGAGCCGTCTTCCGGCGTCAGTTCCGGGTAGCCGGCCTCGCTCCAGCGGAAGAAGGCCGACAGCTGGACAGCGCCGCCGCCCGGGTGAAAGCCGGTGGCCAGCACCGGCGGATGTGGGCTGGTCCACTCCCGGCCGTCTTCGGCGCGTACCGTATAGCCCTGCTGCGGAGCTTTCTGGCGGCTGACGCCGCAAATATCGGCGTCCTCATAAATTTCCAGACGCGGATTTTTCATCGCGTCGTTCAGGCGCATGCGGGTGTAGGGCGACAGCGAAATGCTGGGATCGCTGATGTGGTTAGCCGACCACGGCGCGGAGCGGGTCAGCATCTTCACGCTGGCGCCGTTTTCCAGCAGGTTGACCGCGGCGTCAACGGCGCTTTCGTAGCCGCCGATCACGATATGCTCGCCGGGAGGACAGCTTTTCCAGCTGCTGACGTCCGCATAGTGGCGGCACAGGCTGGCTCCGGAAAAGCCCTGACGATCCGGGAACTGAAACTCGCCGGTGGCCCACACCAGGGTTTTGGTTTCCAGCGTTTCGCCGGTGTCGGTGGTTAAAAAAAAGTGCCCGGAGGCGAGCAGGGCGACATTGACCACCCGCGCCGGGGCCAGCACCGGGATGCGGTATTCGTCCACCACAGCCCGCAGGTAGCCTGCGTAGCTTTCACCGCCGGGATGCTCTTCGCCGCTGAACAGTGCCGGCGAGCTGTCGGGCGTGACGGCGTTGAGGTCCACCGGACCGAAGGGATTGGAGAAGAAAGAGGGCGTAATAAAACGCGTCTCCTGCGGCCAGCGCAGAAACGAGGCGCCGATGTCGGCACTGTCGATCACCAGCAGATCCTGAACGGCGGTGCGCCGCAGCATGGCGGCGATGCCGATACCCGCCGGACCGGCGCCGACGATAATCACTTCACGAGGTTGATTCATAGCGCTCCCTGAGGTTTTACCTAATGTTATAATATAACGATTGTTGATGGAAAGCGTTTTACCCCGCGCTGTCAGGGCCGCAGGCGCGCGTTTCCGCGCGGTGGATACTCAAGAAATTTGAAACATTGTGTTAAATAAATGATATTTATTCTCATTTTCAGCAGTGTAGAGTGAAGGATTGCGGTGCAGCTTTCCCTGCCGCCCGTTTCTGCGAACAGGAAAAATATCTTATGAAAAAGATCGGTTTTCTCTCCTTTGGCCACTGGACCCCGTCTCAGCAGTCCGGCACCCGCTCCGGCGGCGACGCGCTGCTGCAATCCATTGATTTAGCCGTTGCTGCCGAAGAGCTCGGCGCGGACGGCGCCTACTTTCGCGTGCACCACTTCGCCCGCCAGCTGGCCTCGCCGTTCCCGCTGCTGGCGGCGATCGGTGCAAAAACGAAGCGCATTGAAATCGGCACCGGGGTGATCGACATGCGCTACGAGAATCCGCTGTACATGGCCGAGAGCGCGGGGGCTGCGGATCTGATTGCCGGCGGCCGCCTGCAGCTTGGCATCAGCCGCGGCTCGCCGGAGCAGGTTATCGACGGCTGGCGCTATTTTGGCTTTGAGCCTGCGGAAGGCGAAACCGATGCCGATATGGCCCGCCGGCATACGGTAGAGCTGCTGGAGGCGCTGCGCGGAGAAGGTTTTGCGACGCCGAACCCGCAGCCGATGTTCCCGAATCCGCCGGGGCTGCTGCGCCCGGAACCCTATTCCGCCGGCCTGCGCGAGCGCATCTGGTGGGGCGCTATCTCCGACGCTACCGCGGTGTGGGCGGCGAAGCTTGGCATGAATCTGCAAAGCTCGACCCTGAAAAGCGACGAAACCGGCGAGCCGTTCCACATTCAGCAGGCGAAGCAGATCCGCGCCTACCGCGCCGCGTGGGCGGAAGCGGGGCACAGCTTTACCCCGCGAGTATCCGTAAGCCGCAGCATCTTTGCCCTGATGGACGATCGCGATCGCTACTATTTTGGCGCCAGCAGCGATTCCAGCGATCAGGTGGGCAACATCGACGAGAAAACCCGCGCCGTCTTCGGGCGCAGCTATGCGGCGGAGCCGGATAAGCTGATTGAGCAGCTCAATCAGGATGAGGCCATCGCTGAAGCGGACACGCTGCTGCTGACGGTGCCTAACCAGCTGGGTGTTGACTATAACGTTCACGTGATTGAGTCCATCCTCAAGCACGTCGCCCCGGCGATGGGCTGGCGCGATTAACCCTGTTTTAAAAGCGGCTTTGCTTGTGATTTAGCCAAAATCCTCGCAGGATAGGGTAAACCACAGGAGATAAGCATAATGAATTCAGCAGGTAGCGAACGTATTCTTTCCGCCAGTGAGTTACAGCAGTTTGTAGAACGCCTCTGGCGCTGTGCGGGCAGCGAAGAGCGCGAAGCCCGCCTGATTGCCGACCATCTGGTGTCGGCCAATCTGTCGGGACACGACTCCCACGGCGTCGGCATGATCCCCACCTACATCCGCTCCATTGCGGGCGGCTATCTCAAAATCAACCAGCACGCGCGCCTGACCAAAGATGCCGGCGCGGTGCTGACCTTTGACGGTCAGCAGGCCTTTGGCCAGGTAGCGGCGCGCGAGGCAATCGACGCCGGTATCGAGCGGGCTGCAAAACTGGGCCTCGCCGCCGTCGGCCTGCACAACGCGCACCATATCGGGCGGATCGGCTTCTGGGCGGAGGCCTGCGCCAGGGCCGGATTTATCTCTTTTCACTTCGTTAACGTTACCGGCGATCCGATGGTGGCGCCGTTCGGCGGCAGCGACCGCCGCTTCGGCACCAATCCCTTCTGTGCGGTATTTCCCCGCCCCGGACAGGCGCCGCTGCTGCTGGACTTTGCCACCAGCGCCATCGCTTTTGGTAAAACCCGGGTCGCGTGGCACAAGGGCGCAAAGGTCCCGGATAACGCGCTGATCGACAGCGAAGGCCGCGGCACCCGCGATCCGGCGGTGATGCACGAACCTCCCTACGGCGCGCTGCTGCCCTTCGGTCAGCACAAGGGCTATGCGCTGGCGGCGATGTGCGAAATTCTCGGCGGCGCGCTCTCCGGCGGCCGAACCACCTATACTGAAACCCTGCAGGGCAGCCACGACGCGATTTTTAACTGCATGACGACCATTATTCTCGATCCGCAGGCCTTTGATGCGCCGCAGATGCAGGACGAGGCGCAGGCCTTTATTGACTGGGTTAAAGCATCACCCCAAAGCGGCGAGCAGGCCATTCAGGTGCCCGGCGAGTGGGAGGAGGGCAACCGCCGCCGCCGTGAGCAGCACGGCATCCCCATCGATCACAGCAGCTGGCGCGAAATCCTCGCCGCGGCGCTGGAGGCGGGGATGCCCGCCGACGAGGTAGAACGCTACCGTTAATTTTTTCATTCAACAGGAGTGACAGATATGAGTACACGTCAACTGGGCAACACCGGATTTTCCATCGTGCCGCTGGTGTTCGGCGGTAACGTTTTCGGCTGGACTATTGATGAAAAAACCAGCTTCAGCGTGCTGGACGCCTTTCTTGACCACGGCTTTGACAGCATTGATACCGCCGACGTCTACTCGGCGTGGGCGCCGGGCAACAAGGGCGGAGAGTCAGAAACCATTATTGGCCGCTGGCTGAAGGCCAATCCCGGCAAGCGCGAGCGCATTAAGCTGTTTACCAAAGTGGGGGCCGATCTCGGCGCTCCCGGCCACAAGGGCCTGTCGAAAAAGTGGATCGAGCAGGCGATTGAGGATTCACTGCGCCGCCTGAATACCGACTATGTCGACCTCTATTTCTCCCACTGGCCGGATCCCGAAACCCCTTACGAAGAAACGCTGGACGCCTATCAGGCGCTGCTGAAAGCCGGGAAAGTGCGCGCTATCGGCGCGTCCAATCTCGACGCGCAGCAGCTCGGCGATTCGCTGGCGGCGGCTAAAAAACACAATTTACCTGCCTACCAGGTGCTGCAGCCGGAGTACAACCTCTACGATCGCGGCAGCTTTGAAGGCCCGCTGCGCGATCTGTGCATTGAAAACAATATCGGCGTCGTGACCTATTACAGCCTCGCCTCCGGCTTCCTCGCGGGCAAATATCGCACGAAGGCGGATCTCGCTCAGAGCAAGCGCGGGGAGGGCATTGAAAAATACCTGAATCCGCGCGGGGAGCGCATCGTGGACGCCCTGCGCAGCGTGGCGGAGGAGCACGGCGCGAAACCGGCAGAAGTGGCGCTTGCGTGGCTGATTGGCCAGCCGGGCGTTACCGCGCCTATCGCCAGCGCCACCAGCGTCGCCCAGGTTGAAAGCTTTGCGAAGGCCATCGCGCTGGCGCTGAGTCCGGCGCAGCGTGAGGCGCTGGAAAAAGCCGGTACGCAGGCGTGAGTCCGGACTACCGATGGCTCAACGAGCCCGACCGCTGGCAGGCTGAGAACGGCGTGCTGTCGGTTATTACCGATGAAGGCACCGATTTCTGGCGCACCACCTGGTACGGCTTCGAACGTTTCTCCGGCCACTTCTACGGCTGCGATGTCGAAGGAGATTTCACCTTTCAGGTTAAAATCTCCGCAGAGTTCAGCAAGCTGTACGATCAGGCTGGGATCATGCTGGTGCAGGACGAGCGGCACTGGCTCAAGGCCGGAATCGAGTACAACGACGGGGCGCCGGCCATCGGCAGCGTGCTGACGCTCGGGCATTCGGACTGGGCCACCGGTCCGTTTCCCGGCCGGGCGGACACCTTCTGGATGCGCCTCACCCGCAAAGGCGAGAGCCTGCGGCTGCAGTACTCAGCCGACGGCAAAAGCTGGCCGCTGCTGCGGCTGGCCCACTTTCCGGACGCGGGGCCGTGCCGGGGCGGCGTGATGTGCTGCACCCCCGAGCGCGCGGGGCTGGCGGTGCGCTTTGAGGATTTTGTGCTGGGCGAGCCGCTGGATAAGGCGCTGCATGATTTAACGTGACCCGTTTGAAGAGACAAGCCTGCGGCAGCGCAGGCTTTTTTATGCCAGCGTCGCAACGATGAAGCTAGCTGCTGGGCCGACAGGCCCTGAATAATCCAGGGTTGAGACGAATTGATGGAGTTTTTTAAAAGGGCAGGATTAAGTCTTATTACACCTGACTCCGGGCTCCATTATCTTTTAAATTACATGCTGCGCTGTCCGGCAGCGGCCCGGTGCATCTGGCGGCGTCGATATTGCATCTGAGAAAGATGACAAAATCACCGCTGTTGGCTCTATGGTGAGCGTGCAAGTAGTGTTGCTTAATGAATACAGGGCGATGATAGCAATGGTTATGAAGGAGAGCTGACTTTATATCGCTTTGAGCTATATAAAACGATCTGTATTACCGGATAAGAGGTTGGCTTGAGCGAGGTCGCGCCTGTTGCTGGGCGTATTACGGATAACCTTCCCCCGCTGAAAACCGGGAGCTTAGTGTTTCATCCGGTACATAAATCGAAGATCCGATGTCAATTTTCCTGGTGATTCCGAATGAAATTTTCTTGCCATTTGATAGAATTCATTATTCTATTATTTATACATTGATCGAGTGAGTGCCGCATGTCTAATCATCAAACGCAACTGTCCCTGTTGCAGGACGATATCCGTAGTCGTTACGACACATTGAGCAAACGTCTCAAGCAAGTGGCACGTTACATGTTGGATAACAGCAATAGCGTGGCGTTTGATACCGTGGTTTCCATTGCCGAACATGTTCAGGTACCGCCTTCCACCCTGATCCGCTTTGCCAATGCGTTTGGTTTCAGCGGATTCAATGAAATGAAGCAGGTCTATCGCCAGCATCTGATGGATGAAACGGTCAGCTATACTGAGCGTGCACGTCTTTTCCGCGAGGATCCAGCCAATGGCCCGGAGAAGCCGTCAGAAATTCTTAACATGTTCTCTATGGTCAATGTTCAGGCCTTGCAGCAGCTTTCCGCCCAGATTAAGCCTGAAGCGCTGGATAATGCTGTCGCGCTGCTATCTAAAGCTGAGACTATCTACGTTGTCGGCCTGCGCCGGTCATTCAGTGTGGCCTGCTACCTGACTTATGCCTTACGTCATCTGGAGCGTCGTGCATTTCTGATTGATGGACTCGGCGGCATGTTCACCGAGCAACTCAGCATGGTAAGCCCCAAAGATGTGGTGATTGCCATCAGCTACTCTCCTTACGCGCAGGAGGGCGTAGAGCTCGTGGAACTCGGTGCCAAACAGGGAGCGCGCCAGATTGCCATCACCGATAGCCAGGTGAGCCCCCTTGCTGCTTTCAGTGACGTGTGCTTTGTGGTTCGCGAGGCACAGGTAGATGGTTTCCGCTCCCAGATCGCTTCAATGTGCCTTGCCCAGACGTTAGTGATGTCATTAGCACTCAATGGTGCGGGAATGGCTACAGTGCAGGGGCCGGAGGTCGGGTAGGTACTGTGCATGATCTGTAACAATTTCAAAGAAATTGCCGCAGCGCCCTAACTGGCGTGAAGTTTCCTTTATTACACCGCTCCTGAGGCTGTCACCAGGTAACACTACGCTGGCCAGCCTTCATTTCGTTATATGTAATCGCGTTGTTGGAGTTATTGTTTCATGGTAGTATAAATTGGAATTTATATTTCAAATATGCCCTGCATTGACACATTTAATGACAGGGCGATACAGCGATTTCGTTTTACAGCGATGCAGGAGTATCTATGTTCAATATTGCGCTACTGGGGGCAGGCCGTATCGGCAAGCTCCATGCTGAGAACGTCGCAGCAAATAATGCCTCACGGCTGTATGCTGTGGTGGATCCGAACGAAGATAACGCCTGTAGCGTTGCACACCTGTTCGGTGCCCGCGTTCAGACATTGCAACAGGCTCTTGAGGATCCCAAGGTTGATGCGGTACTTATCGCTTCTGCTACTAACCAGCATGCCGAACAGATCGAAGCTGCTGCACGTCACGGTAAAGCTATCTTCTGTGAAAAGCCGATTGATTTGGATCTTGGGAGGGTGCGTGAGTGCCTGGCGGTAGCCGCACAACAGCAGGTTCCATTATTCATAGCATTCAATCGGCGTTACGACCCCCAGTTCGTCCAGCTCAAGGCGCGCTTTGATGCCGGTGAAATCGGAAAAGCCGAGTTGTTACTGATCGTCTCCAGGGATCCGTCACCACCACCAATCGGCTATATTGGTGTCTCGGGAGGCTTGTTCCGCGACATGATGATCCACGATTTTGACATGGCTCGCTTTATTTTGTCTGAAGACCCCGTCAGTGTTTACGCGCAGGGGAGTAACTTGGTCGATCCGGCGATTGGTGATGCAGGGGACATTGATACTGCGACTGTGGTGATGTCATTTCCTTCCGGAGCGCAGGCGACGATCGTCAATAGCCGTCGGTCAGGCTATGGCTACGATCAGCGCATTGAACTTCACGGCGCCAGAGGGCTGCTACGGGTGGACAATGTCCGCGAGGATACCGTAGAGCAGTGGAGCGCGGAGGGATGCATACGATCGACACTAAAGGAATCCTTCATGGAGCGTTATCGTGCCGCGTATCAGGCTGAATGGAAACACTTCGTAGACGTGCTGGCCAACCGCAGTGCAATTGGTTGCACGGGCCGCGATGGCGAAATGGCCTTATTTCTGGCTGAAATGGCGGCAGAATCGCTGTCTACCGGTCGAAAAGCGATCATCGCATAAGACTCTGCAGATCCGGGCGCACCCTGGTGTTCCCGGAATGAAGGGGCTGAACATAGGGAGCGTCAACAATCGCGCCTGTGCTTTGGCTGATCTCGGTTTCAACATCTTTTTCACTCCAGTGGCCGTCTTGCCAACACACTCAAAACAACAGAAAACCAGCCATTCCTGCAGCCGGATGTGGCCCATGCTGCCTATGATATCGAGCCTGGAGTATAAGGCGGCTACTTTTGACACTGCAGAGAGTCTGGACCAAAAAAACGCAGCCTTTTGAGGCTGCGTATGCCGATGGCGCTTTTATCTTTCTGGACGCGGATACTTATCTGAATTAACCCAGGCGTGATCCTTCTCCCAGGTGAATTGCCACTGGCGTACCGGGCCTGCCATCACATTGAGATAGTAGTTGTCGTACCCGGCGATAGTGGCGACCGGATGGTAGCCCCGGGGGACTTTAACGACATCACAATTATAAACGGCCATGCATTCATCCAGCGAGCGGTCGTCTGTGTAGACGCGCTGCAGGCAGAATCCCTGGGGTGGATCGAAGCGATGGTAGTACGTCTCTTCAAGTGCCGTTTCACATCCTGCAATTGCTGTATCGTGCTTGTGGCTGGGATATGAGCTGGTGTCTCCCTCGTTGGTATATACCTCCACCACCAGCAGGCTGTCTGCAGGGCTATCGTCGGGCAAGATATTGTGTACCAGGCGACGATTTCGCCCTTTGCCGCGCTGCTCAACACCCACCAGATCCGGTGAAATCAGGCGGGGTGGAAGGTTGCCGAATCCCGGAGCGCTACATACCGCCAGCTCCAGTTCACTTTCTGCCTTCACCCGGGCCGGGGAGTGGTGCGGGACATATACCGACCAGGCAGGAATGCGTTCAAAAGGACTCATGCGCTGACCGATACGCTCAAATGTCCCGGCGGTGGTTACCACAGTGGCAAGACCTGATACCAGCACCAGACAGCGCTCCAGATCGTCAGAGGGCAGAGTGATTTCCTGCCCGGGTTGTAGGCGGAAAAGATCGAATCCCACATATTTCCAACCGGCATTGGCTGGGGTAATGTGCTGGATCTGACCGTTGTCTTGCGTGGCGCATTTACTCAGCAAGGTAGCCATACTTTTCTCCTGCTATTTAATTCATGGTCCGGCGATTGCACATCATGCCGGACCATGATTGGTTTTAGCCCAACGTCGGCATGCTGAATTCCGAAACGGTCTGCTGACCGCTCGGCCAGCGAGTGGTAACCGTCTTCATGCGGGTGTAGAAGCGTACTCCATCCGGCCCATGGGCATTGAGGGCACCAAAGACAGACCGTTTCCAGCCTCCAAAGGAGTGGAACGCCATAGGGACGGGAACCGGAATGTTAACGCCAACCATTCCTGCCTCGACTGTCTGAACGAACTCCCGTGCGTAATGGCCGCTGGTGGTGAAAATGGCGCTGCCGTTGCCGAACTCATGCCCGTTGACGGTGGCGATGGCGGTTTCATAATCCGGCACTCGTACAATCCCCAATACTGGCCCGAAGATCTCTTCCCGATAAATGGTCATGTCTGGCGTGACGCTATCGAATAAGGTACCTCCGACGTAAAAGCCGTTGGGATGGCCTTCCACCTTATAGTTGCGGCCATCAATGATTAGCCTGGCGCCTTCCGCCACGCCTTTGTCGATATAGCCCAGCACCTTCTTCTGATGGGCCCTGGATACGACCGGCCCCATCTCGTTTTCTTTGTCGCCTTTAATGTTGCCAGGGCCCACGCGCAGGGCGGTAATCAGCGGCGTCAGTCGCGCGATGAGCTTGTCGGCAGTGTCGTCACCAACCGCGACCACCAACGGCAGCGCCATGCAGCGTTCCCCGGCTGAACCAAAAGCACCGCCCATAATGGCGTTGACTGTCGCATCCAAATCCGCATCCGGCATAACAATCGCATGGTTCTTCGCTGCGCCAAAGGCTTGTACACGTTTACCGTGGGCGCTGGCGGTTTTGTAGATATGCTCAGCAACACCGGAAGACCCGACGAAGCTGACCGCCTGAATGCGCGGGTCGGTCGTCAGTAAGCTGGCGACATCGTTGTTACAATGGACCACGTTAAAAACGCCATCGGGCAAACCGGCTTCTGTGAGCAGCTCAGCCAAACGTAGTGAGGCCGAAGGCACCGGAGCTGGCGGTTTCAGAATAAAGGTGTTCCCGCAGGCCAGGGCAACCGGGAACATCCACATGGGCACCATAGCGGGAAAATTGAAGGGAGTAATGCCCGCAACCACGCCCAGTGGTTGCATCAAGGAGAAGCTGTCGACCCCTCCACCCACGTTAGCGGAGTACTCGCCTTTAATGAGGTGGGGTATACCGCAGGCGAATTCGACGACTTCAATGCCGCGTGTCAGTTCACCGAGAGCATCAGAGTAGACCTTGCCGTGTTCGCTGACGATAAGTTCGGCCAATTCATCCCGGTGTTGCTCCAGCAGCGCCTTAAAGTGAAAAAGAATACGCGCCCTGCGTAACGGGGTGGTTTTCGCCCAGGCCGGAAAAGCGTTATGTGCAGCGGCAATGGCCCCCAGCATTTCTTGCTCTGTACTTTGAGACACTTGCCGGATGACTTTGCCCGTTGCCGGATTAGTGACCGGCAGCGTTTCACTATTGATGCTTTGGCAGATTTTGCCGTTTATGAAATTACCGACTGTTTCCATTTGTATTTACCTTAATAAAACGTTTTCCGAAGTGGGATGTATTTTTCGAGCATGGATAGTCAGGCCCCTCACCGTTCACTGCTCGTCAGGCCTGATGCGAATGTGACCACTCTAAGATTTTGAACTTAATATTTCAAATTAAAATGCATAAAATTTTTATTTAGTTTGGGTGGAATCTGTTTTTTAAGAAGGGAGCGATCGATATTTCCAGAGATTCACTTGTGAAAATAACAATCAAGATAATGAATTTAAAGGATATTTAATTGTTGCTCATGGTGTTTAGTGAAGTTTTTAGCCTACATAATATTTTTGATTTTATGATCGACATCTAAAAAACAATGCTCTCTAAATGATAAAAGAATTCTAGTTTTAAAAAATTAGAATCAAAATATCAGTCATTCTATGACTATCTATCTTTAGTAACAGCCCATGTCATTCGACATGATGGCGCGGAGGGGGCTCCATGTCTTACGATCACAAGTACAATTCCTGGTATGTGTACGCGCTATGCTGTAGCGCGGCGCTGGGTGGGATTATGTTTGGCTACTCCACGGGCGTTATTGCGGGTGCAGTGGATTCGATACAGAAGTTTTACAATCTCACGTCTTCTCAGATGGGGTGGGCAGTATCGAGCATTATTGTCGGGGCGGTCCTTGGCGCACTGTCAGCAGGTAAAATAGCCGATCGAATCGGTCGCAAGCCGGCGTTATTGGTGGCTGCGGTCATTTTTGTCATCGCCTCCTACATCCTGACAATCACGCCGTCATTTGCAATATTTTCGACCGCCCGCATTGTCAGTGGATTTGCCATCGGCCTGGCCGGCACGGTGGTTCCGATGTATGCGTCGGAAATCGCACCTGTGCCAATCCGCGGTAAAGCATCTGGTATATACAATCTGTCTGTAGTGGCGGGACAGCTGGTGGTTTTCATCGCTAACTTCTTCATCGCCAGGGGAATGACCGAGAGCTGGATGGTAACTGAGGGCTGGCGCTGGATGATGGGGGCGCAATTGGTACCATCGATCTTGATGCTTGTCGTTACCCTGTTCCTTCCTGAATCCCCCTATTGGTGCATCAAAAATGGACGGGGTGATAAGGCTGTGCGGGTGCTATCCCGAATTTATCCCGAATTCAATCAGGAGGAAGCCCGTCAGCTTTTCGAGCAAACGCCCTCCCAGAAGGGCCGAGCCGGATCTGGCAGGAAATCCCGTACCGCCATAGATACACCCGTGCTGAAATATATTCTGGTTGTCGGGGTGCTGATCGCGGTCCTGCAGCAGTTCACGGGCATCAACGTGATGAATTATTATGCGCCTGTCGTTTTGCAAAGCGCCTCCAGCAGTAAGGACGCGGTTCTGTTTCAGACTATTTTCATTGCGTTGTTCAACGGCATCGGCTCCTTGATTGGCATGAACCTCTTCGATCGCTACGGTCGGCTGCCGGTTATGAAAATCGGTACGGTAGGGGCGATTGTTGGTTTACTGCTGGCTTCATGGGGCATGTATTCCCATGACACCGGCTATATCACTATCTTTGGCATCCTGTTTTTTATGCTTCTGTTTTCTATGAGCTGGGGTGCAGGTGCATGGGTCCTGATCTCAGAAATCTTCCCGGAAAAGATCCGGGGTTTTGGCATGAGTCTCGCGGTCAGTATGATGTGGGTCGCCAACTTTCTGATCACCCAGTTTTTTCCCACAATCAACGACAATGCGTATCTGCAGCAGCAGTTTAATGGGGCGTTCTCGATGTGGATATTTGTAGTCTTCAACATCATTTGCTTCTGGTTCTTGCATCGTTACGTACCGGAAACCAAGGGCGTGGCGCTGGAAAATATCGAACAGTTAGCTCTGGAAAAAATGAACACACTGCAAGGTGAAGCTAAGCCAATCACAACGCCTAAATGAGTGACGTTTCTAATCCTCCCCGCGCGGCAGGCCGTATGCCGGGCTGCGGTGGACGGATTATATATTGATTAAGGCAGTATGCTCTGCCCAGGGCTCGTTCCATGTAGACATCAGGAGGGAAATGATAATGCGAATGTGTTTCTGTCGGCCCGATCACCTTATGACCGATCGACCCTCTCTGGCGTATGCCAGCAGAGTCGATCAGCATCAGGGCCCTTTTTCCCGATTTATGCATATGCATCCGGAAACCGTGGAACTTATTCTGATCACTGAAGGGGCAGGAGACTATTTTATCGGCAATCGGATATATCGCGTCAAACGTGGTGATCTCGTCATTTATAACAGTCTCGTGGTGCATGATGAATATCTTGAGGATGGTACATCTGTTGGCACGCTGTGCTGCGGTATCCGCAATATCGTCAAACGAGGTATGCGCCCGGGCGCGATTATTACGGACGGTACGATACCGGTATTCCCACTGTATCAACACTACGACAATGTATTCTCGCTAATGAATACCATCTTTGTCATGCTCAACAGTGAGACAGCGCAAAAGTACTCTATGGCACAGGCTCTTACGCAGGTACTGCTTGAGTATGTAAGCAGCAACATTCTGACAAAAGTTGATGACTGTACCGACCTCATGAACGGCACGCTGCCGGCCAGCATCAAAGATTTTATCGATTTACATTTTCATGAACCCATCCAACTGGGGACCCTCGCGCAGCAGTTTCGCGCAAGCCCTTTTTATATTTCGCATGAATTTAAAAAGACCTTTAGCTACTCGCCGATAGACTACTTAATAAAACGGCGGCTCGGCGAGGCCCAGACACTGCTTACTACGGCAGAGGAGCTGGGGATGGAAAATATTACCGAAGTTGCTTATCGGGTAGGCTTCGCCAACCTCAGTCATTTCAACAACTATTTCAAAAACAAGGTGGGGAAAACACCCGGGCAGTACCGCAACGAGTACCTGACGAAAAACCAGCGTCAAGTGCCGAGCAGTACGTTTTCCTGACGCGGCGTCCCCAGGGGGCATCATGGAAGAGAGCCCTGGGGGGATAAAACAATATTATGGGTAAGCCGAGAGCAATGTGTGACGGCGATCGGCATTTAAGGCGTAAATTAAACCAAGATCCATAAAGAATTACTGGTCTGTAAGAAATATAATTCTTCCATCTTACCCGCCATCACGAATTTCTTATTCAGCATCTGCGATGCATAACAATAAATTTAGATGATTACGATGAATAGAGAGGTAAAACATTATGTCTGATGTGCTTAAAAATATAAAATGGGGCATTGCGCCTATCGGCTGGCGCAATGATGATATTCCCGAGATCGGCAAAGAAAATACGTATAAACAAATTTTGAGCGATGCAAAAATTGCGGGTTTTGCAGGTACTGAAGTGGGAGGGTGTTATCCACAGGATCCTGCGGAGTTGAAAAAAGAACTGGATCTGCGGGATATGAAAATCCCAGGTCAATGGTTCTCATCTTTTATTATCAGGGATGGCATCGAGGCAGCTCGAAAGGCATTTGAAAAACATTGTGCCTATCTGGAAGCTGTGGCAGCAGACGTGGCGGTCGTCTCTGAGCAGACGTATAGCATTCAGGGCACGGAAAAATGCGTCTATACAGAAAAACCCTATTTCAGTGAACAGGAATGGGCGCTGTTATGCAATGGATTGAATGAATTAGGTCAAGTAGCTCAACAGCATCATCTTAAATTGGCCTTCCACCATCATATGGGGACAGGCATACAGACTCTGGCAGAAGTGGATCGCCTGATGGAAGCAACCAATCCAAAATATGTCCACCTGCTCTATGACACAGGCCATATTTATGTCTCAGACGGCGTAACCATGCCGCTGCTGACACGGCACTACGGGCGTATTGCTCATGTGCATTTTAAAGACGTTCGCAACAAAAACTTACGTAGCTGTCGGGACAGCCATAAATCATTCCTCGATTCGTTTCTGAATGGCGTATTTACCGTGCCTGGTGATGGAGATATTAATTTTCATGAAATCTTTTCCTCTCTGGTAGAACACGATTATAAGGGATGGATTGTGGTTGAGGCCGAGCAGGATCCTAAAATATACAACCCGCTGGAATATGCGCTGAAAGGTCGTAAGCATATCGATCTTTTACTGAAAAGATATATTTAATTTTATCAGTACGTGAAAGATTAAATTATTAAAGGAGAATATCACCATGGTATTAAAAGCAGGTGTTGTTGGTATTGGCATGATTGGCTCAGATCATTTGAGAAGGCTGTCAAATACCATTTCTGGCGTCGATGTGGTTGCCGTTTGCGATATCGTCGACGGAAAAGCAAAGGCAGCGTTGAAAAAATTTAATTTGGAGGCGCGCGACTATAAAGATTACCACGATCTGATTAAAGACAAGGAAGTCGAGGTAGTAGTAATCACGGCATCCAACGAATCGCACGCGGATATTGCCGTGGCGGCGCTGAATGCCAATAAGTACGTATTCTGCGAAAAACCACTGGCCATTAGTGCCGCTGATTGTGAAAGAGTCGTTGAGGCAGAGCGCAAGACCGGCAAGCGCATGCTTCAAGTCGGTTTTATGCGCCGCTACGACACAGGCTATATGCAGCTTAAGCAAATCATCGACAGCAATGAAATTGGTCAGCCGCTGATGGTACATGGCCGTCACTACAATGCCGGAACCGTCCCGGGGTACAAAACGCCGCAGGCCATCTATGAAACGCTGATCCATGAAATTGATGTGCTGCACTGGTTACTCAATGACAACTATAAGAGCGTTAAAGTCTACTTTGCGCGGCAGACCAGCAAAGCGGACGGCAGCGTGCTTAAAGATCCTCAAGTTGTCGTGTTGGAAACCGTCAAAGGGATCAACATCGTGGTGGAGGTGTTCGTCAACTGCCAGTACGGCTATGACATCCATTGTGACGTAACAGGGGAGCTGGGTATGGCGGAGTTACCGACCGTGGCTAGCGTTGCCGTGCGTAAAGGTGCCAAATACAGCACCGACATCCTGACGGACTGGAAGGAACGTTTTATCGATGCCTACGATACCGAATTTCAGGACTTCTTCGATCGCCTTAACGCGAAGCAACCTCCTGCTGGGCCCAGCGCATGGGACGGCTATCTGGCGGCAGTAACAGCAGATGCTTGCGTGAGGTCGCAGCAGAGCGGTAATACAGAATTCATAACGCTGCCAGCCAAGCCTGAACTGGCTTAAAAGTCACTAATACTGGTACTGGATGGGCATAAATATGCCCATCTTTTTTTTATCCTCAAGCTGAGGTTACACCTATGAAAGGCAGATGTTTTACCTCGGATCCGCAAGAGCAGTGTTATCACATCGAGAGTCAGGTGACATTTACTGACCGGGCGGATGGTGGTGAGCGTACGATTAATGTTTTCCCGCACCATCAATTCCAGCGCGTCGAGGGATTCGGCGGCAGCTTTACCGAGGCGGCAGGCGTGGTCTACAACACGATGCCAGAAGCAGTACGTGAAGAACTGCTCGAAGACTATTTCAGTGCGCAGGGCAATTGTTACAATCTGGCCCGCTTACCCATCCAAAGCTGTGATTTCTCGCTAGGCAATTACGCTTATGCCGGAAGTGCCGAAGATATCAAATATGGACGGCTGAACTTTGCGCGTGACCGACAGAATTTGATCCCATTTATTCGCGATGCGCTGGCGGTAAACGCCAACCTGGTGCTGATGGCCTCGCCCTGGAGTCCGCCGGCATTCATGAAAACCAGCGCTAATATGAACGGTGGCGGGCAGCTGCGGTTAGACGCCTATCCGCTATGGGCGGAGATGATCGTCCAGTTTCTGCTGGAGTATCGCCGGCAGGGCATCAATATACACAGGCTTTCAGTGCAGAATGAGCCCGTGGCGGTCAAACCGTGGGAATCGTGCCTCTACAGTGCGGAGCAGGAGACAGATTTTGCCGTGAATCATCTGCGACCGCTGCTGGAACGCCACGGTCTGGGAGATACCGAACTGTATATCTGGGACCACGACAAAGATGGGCTGGTGGATTGGGCCGAACGGGCCTTTGCCAATGAGGCGAGCCGTCGCGAGATTGATGGCCTTGCATTTCACTGGTACACCGGCGATCACTTCGCGCAAATCCAGCATCTGGCACGGCATTACCCGGAAAAGAAACTGTTGTTTACTGAAGGATGCGTGCCAATGGAGGAGGGCGCAGGGGGTCAAACGCGCCATTTTGATACATACCTGCACGATATGATTGGTAATTTTAAGGCGGGGTGTATGGGGTTTATCGACTGGAACCTGCTACTGGACGGCTCCGGCGGGCCGAACCATCCAGGCAACCTGTGTGAAGCTCCGATTCAGTTCGATTTGGACCGCGGTCAGCTGCGCCGCAACAGCAGCTACTATGGCATCGCACATTTCAGCCGTTATGTCAGGCCCGATGCACGAGTGATGCTGTCATCATCCTATGACGCTACCCTGGAGGAGGTTGGTTTTGTCCATCCTGATGGCGAGCGTGTCCTGGTGGTTTACAACCGCAGCGGTGAGATTCGCCAATGTCGGATAGTGGATGGTGCCCGGGAAACCATGTTGACGTTGAACGCGGGTAGCGTTTGCACCCTGGTCTGGCCTACACGAGAGGAGACAGATTATGAAACTTGGCTTTAACCAGGCCACTTGTATGATGAACTCTACGCTGGAGCAGGATATTCGCCTGGCGGAAGCCTGTGGCTATGATGTGATCGAGTTGCGTCTGGACATGCTGGCAGACTATCTGAAACAGCATGATATTAGCGAGCTGGCCGCTTTCTTCGCCACTAGCCACCTGAAGCCTTACGGCTACAACTCTCTGGAAAATATCAATTTCTGCGATGCTCGACGCTGGCAGGAAAAGCGCGCCCAGCTGGCTTTTGCCTGCAACGTAGCCTCAGCCATCGGCGGCGATTGTCTGGTCGTCGTACCCACCGTTCAGGCTGGCCTGCTCCCCTCACAGGCTGAAGTCATCAGCGACTCGGTGAAACGGCTGCGGGAATTGGCAGACTATGCTGGCGAGCATGGGATGCGGCTTGCCTTCGAGCCCATCGGCAGTGCGGATTGCTGCGTGCGCAGCCTGCCTCTGGCGATGGAGATCGTTGATGCCGTTGACCGTGACAATGTCGGTCTGGTAGTGGATGCATTCAACCTCTTCCTGTTTGATCAGTGGCAGGATCCAACGATACTGCGCCAGGTGCCGACAGAAAAAATATTTGTCTACCATATTGATGATGCTGACGATTTGCCGGCAGGCAAGTTAGATCACTGCCACCGTTTGTTTCCCGGTAACGGGGTCATTCCCCTGGCGGAGATTTCCCGGCAACTGATATCGCAGTGCTATACGGGGCCTTGCTCGCTGGAACTTTTCAATCCGGGATACTGGCGTATGGCGGCTCAGGATGTGTTTGCGATCGGCGCAAGCAAGACCCGCCCATTCCTCGGCGTGGACGCATAGCGCGGCTCTAAAATCGACCCTGGCAAAGCCAGGTGGGCGGCAGAGGGCCGCCCTTTGGCATTATCGGTTATCGTTATGGGACATCAGAATATGTACGGCTGCGGCGCCAAGCAAGGCGCAGGCCGCAGCACCCAGGAATACAGCAGGATAGCCGGCAAAGGTCGCCAGAATGCCCGCCAGGGGCCCGGTCAGTCCATAGGCGATGTCCTGAAAAGCGGAGTAGCCTCCCAGTGCCGTGCCGCGCGCCTGGGGATCGACGCGGCGTACGACATCGACGCCCAGCGCGGGGAAAATCAGTGAACACCCGCAGCCGGTGAGGCCGGCTCCCACCAGCGCCAGCCCGGCGGTCGGCGCTGCCCACAACAATAATAATCCTCCTCCCTCCAGCATCAGTGAATGGGTGGCCACCCTGACGCCGCCATACCGGTCTGGCAAGTGACCGAAGAGTAGGCGGGTGATGATAAAGGCGCAGCCGAAGGCCGTCAGTGTAAAGCCAGCATTACCCCAGAGTCGGGAGCTGAAGTACAGGGAAATAAAAGCGCCGATTGCGGCAAAGCCAATACCCTGCAGCGCTAATCCCAGTCCGGGACGCCAGATTTGCCCGATGATGCGCTTCAGCGCTACACGTTGTCCCCCGTGTGCGGCCACCCCGGGCACCCCTGCATTGAGCAAAAGGGCCAACACCGGAAGCAGTACAGTACTGATACCGAGGCAAGCAAGTCCCCAGCGCTGGTAACACAGCAGCCCCAGCGGTGCGCCTGCTGCCAGCGCACCGTAGGTTGCCATTCCGTTCCATGACATTACTTTGCCGGCATACGGTTGCCCTACCAAACCCATCCCCCAGGTGAGATTTCCGGTTAGCAATTGGCTTTCCCCCAGCCCCAGCAGCAGCCGGCCGGCGATAAGCAGCGAAAAGGCCAGCACGATACTTGTGGAGGGCACGAGGGCCGAAGCCAGATAGGCTACTCCTGCCAGCGAACAGCATCCAAGACCGAGGTGCGTAGATCGTTTTGCACCACGCCGATCGGCGCTTCGACCCGCCGGTCCGCGGGTAAGCAGCGTCGCCAGAAACTGGCTGCCGACCGCGACACCCACCAGGGTATCGTTGAGGCCCAGCTTTTGATGAACATAGAGTGGAATGACGCCCAGCGGCAAACCAACGGTCAGATACGCCAGGAACATGGCAATGCTGATACGTAACAGCTGCTGCTGCGGATGGACTGGCGCCTGAACAAGGGTATTCATGGTTCATCCTTATGCGCAGACTGAATACAGGGGGGCGTTTGCAAGGTATAAATCGGCACTGCCGGTAGCTCTTACGCGAGCGTACCGGCAGCGGCCTTGATCAGAGTGCTTATCATGAAAAGCACCCGGCTTGCTGGCGGCTTAGGCCTGTTTGGCTGGCCTATACTCGCGCCAGAATTGGATCAACGTCAGGTATTTCTGTTTCACGGCGTCGATAAGCTGCTCGTCGGTTATCTGCTGGGCCAGCCATTGGCGAGAAGGTTCACCGAAAATTGTCCGGCCCACGGCGAACCCTTTAATCCAGGGAAAATCTGCCGCGGTGGCGAATCCTTTTTTCAGCTCGCTTTCCGATGCGTCCAGCCCGAGGATCAGGATCCCCCGGCAGTCGGGATCGTATTGTTCGATCAGATGACTGATGATCTGCCAGCTTGATGCACTCTGCGCCGGCAATTTCCACCAGTCCGGTTGAATGCCCAACTGATAGAAATGTTCGATGATTTGCGCATAGTAGCGCTCATCCTTGTCGGGGACGTCACTGGGGAGGATCACTTCCAGCAGCAGTTCATGACCGGACTTGCAGCAGGCATGATAAATTTCATTAATCAGAGCGTCTTGTTCCAGGCGCAGCGCTTCTTCATCGTGAGGGTGATAAAAAACCAGACACTTGACCACGTGCTCCAGTGGCCAATCGATCAACTGCGAGCCGATATTGCCGTGCTCCAGGCGCAGGGGGCGAGAGTTAGGCAGTTCAATGGGACGTCCAATCCAACTGCCCTGGCCGGTGATGGAGTTGAGCGCTTCCTGACCAAAGGTCGTATCGGCTAAAATGCCGCTGCGATGCACCAGGTCAGTTTCCTGCGCGGTCTGTCGGGCGGCTTCGAGCAGCAAGTTCTTCAGTTGCGGGATCTCTTCTTCGCGGGCAGCCACCTCGTGCGCCATATCGACTAGCTGCTTACGATGATCGAAGGCGAATATGCACAGCTCCGGCCACTGTTGTTTGCGGGTGGTGACACGGTGCAGATGATTGAGGCGGGCATCCCGGTCCGGTTGTTTTACCGATTGTTCCCGTGACAGGTAGTCATCAAGTTCTTTTCTGGTGGGCATGGCTGGGGCGCAGCCGTGGCGGGAAACTACCAGCGCGCCGCAGGCGTTAGCGTAGCGGCAGGCCTGGTCCCAGCCTTCGTCATTGAGATAGCCACGCAGCAGGCCGGACATGAAGGCGTCGCCGGCACCCAGCACGTTAAGCACATCCACCCGCACGCCGCTATGTAACGCTACGTCGTCCCATGTACCGGGAATATCCCCTTCGAATACCGAACAGCCCAGGGCGCCGCGCTTGCACACCAGCGTCGCCTGGCTGACTTGCCGCACATTGCGCAGGGCGGCCAGCGTATCGGTGGTACCGCCGGCAATGTGAAATTCTTCTTCGGTGCCGACAATCAGATCGAAATGATGCAGGACGTCCTGTAGTTCGCGCGTCACCTTGTCAGAGGCAACAAAGCGGGTTTCGCCATCCCCAAGCGAGGTAAGTCCCCACAAGACGGGGCGATAATCGATATCCAGAGCCCGGCGCAGTCCATGCTTCTCTGCGTATTTCAGGGCAGTAAGCACTGCCGCGCGCGTATTGGGGTGCGACAAGTGGGTTCCGGTAATGGCCAGGGCGCGAGACGAAGCGATGTAATCCTCGCTGATGTCTTCGGGGGTCAGCGCCATGTCTGCGCAATTATCACGGTAGAAAATCAGCGGGAAGGTCTCCTGATCCTTGATGCCCAGCAGGACAAGGCCAGTGAGGCGAGTCTTGTCGGTGATGAGGTGGCTGGTATCGGCCCCCGCCCGCGTTAACTCCTCGCGTAAAAAACGGCCCATATGCTCATCGCCTACCCGGGCCAGCATCCCCGAGCGTAGTCCCTGGATAGCGGTCCCATAGGCTACGTTACCTGAAGATCCCCCGAGGTATTTGGCGAAGGTACTTTCGTCCTCAAGCCGCGCGCCAATTTGCTGACCGTACAGGTCTACAGCGATCCGGCCCAGACAGATGACATCCAGAGTTGGTTGAACCTTGCTCATAGGTAATGTCCTTAATAGGAATAGATGAATTTATTTTTCACATCGTAAGCTTTGTTATTTTCATTTTCAATGAAAATGGAATTTTTATGTGGATCTTTTTGTTGACCAAAATCACATATGGGCGTTAAACAGAAGCGGAACGAACATTGTTACCTTTAACAGAGGTGCTGGCTGACGGCACGCATGTTCAGGCATCGTTAGTGAGACAAAAGTTTCTCATCAAATATTGATCTCCTTCGCAATAAATGAAATATTAATTTTATATATTGTCCTTATGAAAAATATTGGCTGTAGCATGTTCACGGTATGCAGCCTTTACCCAGGCGAGGCTCCCGGAAAGGCTGGGACCAGGCTGAACGGCCAAAATGACAGGTGAAACTCAATGAAAACAATTCGGTTGACCATGGCGCAGGCTTTAGTGCGCTTTCTTGATAATCAGTACATTGCCGTTGATGGCAACGAGATAAAGTTCGTCAAAGGCATTTTCGCGATTTTCGGCCATGGCAATGTTTTGGGGCTGGGTCAGGCGCTCGAGGAGGACTGCGGTCAACTCAGCGTCCATCAAGGACGAAATGAACAAGGCATGGCCCACATCGCCACCGGTTTTGCTAAACAAAAGCTGCGTCAGCAGATTTTTGCGTGCACCTCCTCGGTCGGTCCCGGCGCGGCCAACATGATCACCGCTGCTGCTACCGCTACTGCCAACCGCATTCCCCTGCTGCTTTTACCGGGTGATGTATATGCCAGCCGACAGCCCGATCCGGTTCTGCAGCAAGTGGAACGGGACCACGATCTCAGTATCAGCACCAATGATGCGTTCCGTCCGGTAAGCAAATATTGGGATCGTATTAGTCGACCCGAGCAGTTAATGAGTGCCTGTCTCAGCGCGATGCGGGTACTGACGGACCCGGCAGAAACCGGTGCGGTTACGCTGTGCCTGCCGCAGGATGTGCAGGGCGAAGCATACGACTACCCGGACTATTTCTTTAACAAACGCGTTTACAGGTTTGAGCGGCGCAAGGCGACCGATGCGATGCTGGCGGATGCGCTCCAGCTCACCCTGACCCGGAAGCGTCCTCTTCTCATCTGCGGTGGCGGGGTGAAATATTCTCAGGCTGAGGCTGCTCTGCTGAAGCTGGCGGAACGTTTCCAGTGGCCGATCGCGGAAACTCAGGCAGGTAAAGGGGCGCTGGCTTCCGACCATCCCCTCAACGTCGGTGGCATTGGCGAAACAGGGTCGCTGGCCGCCAATATGTTAGCCAGAGAAGCCGACCTGGTCATTGGCGTTGGTACGCGTTATACCGATTTCACCACCTGCTCGAAGTGGGGATTCCAGAATCCTTCCGTGGCCTTTCTGAACATCAATATTAATCGCTTCGACGCCTTCAAGCTGGATGGTGTACAGCTACTGGCGGATGCGCGGGAGGCGTTATCTGCGCTGGAGTCTTGTCTTCATCAGCAGGGGTATCAATCGGCCTGGGGTGGGCAGATTGAAGAAGCCCGGCAGCAGTACCAGGCGGAAGTCGCGCGGGTATACGGCGTGGAGTACACCGGCGACGACTTTGTGCCGGAAATTGACGACCATCTCGATCGGGAGCAGGTGTTTAGCGAGTTCAAGCGATTAACGACATCCTTCCTGACCCAGACCCGCGTACTGGACATCATTAATCGGTCACTGCCGGCTAATGCCGTAGTGGTGGCGGCCTCGGGCAGCCTGCCAGGGGATTTACAGCGTGTCTGGCAGAGCCGTGGCGATAACGATTACCACGTAGAATATGGATACTCCTGCATGGGCTATGAGGTCAATGCAGCGCTTGGCGTCAAGCTGGCCCAGCCGGAGCGAGAGGTGTACACCCTGGTTGGCGATGGTGCTTTCATGATGCTGCACTCCGAGCTGATCACTTCTCTGCAGATGGACAAAAAGATCAATGTGTTGTTGTTCGACAACATGACCAACGGTTGTATCAATAATCTGCAGATGGAACACGGCATGGACAGCTTCTTCACCGAGTTCCGTTACCACAGCGAGGAGAGCGGTCGTCAGGAGGGTGGTCTGATTGCGGTAGACTTCGCAAAGATCGCCGAAGGGTATGGCTGCAAGAGTTACCGGGTTACAACTCTGGAACAGCTGCATGCTGCGCTTGAGGATGTGAAGCTGCAAACGGTATCGACCCTAATCGACATTAAAGTGTTGCCCAAGACGATGGTACACAATTATTTAAGCTGGTGGCGCGTGGGCGGAGCCCAGGTATCCCGCAGCGAGCGTATACAGGCAGTGGCGCGCATGTTGGCTGACAATATCGATAAAGCCCGACAATATTAATGGGCCTGAGGGAATCGAAAATAATACAAATTACGTTCGGCGTGGACGTGCCCGAGAATATACCGATTGGCAGAATAGTGTATCAGATAGTGAGTTAAGACTATCGGTATATTAAGAAATGACAGCATCTGCAGATTATTCCGCTCTACCAGCATCCAAAGGTAAGTCGGGTGAATGTGGCGGAATACCAGCGCGTACTGCATAAGGTCAGATAGAAATAGCGCATTCATTGCCGTGTACCGGTGGCCGGCGCCGGATGAGCAACACCGTCAGACGGCCGTAAAACGGGACGCGGCTGCTTGAAATGAAGATAGAGCGGGGCAGGCATTAATACCGAATTATCCGGTATTTCAACCGACTTGAATTCATCGGGAGATGCAGCGCTGCTTCTGAGAGAATTGCTACTCGTTATCGAGCGGTAGGCATCCATGCGAAGGTTAATCCTGCCCTGGGATTTTCACCAATGCAGGGATTGAGCGTTATAAATAAAACAGGAGACGGTTATTCATAACCGTAAACGGTACGCCGCACGCTGCGGCGAAGATAGATGAGCAGGCTAAGAGCCAAAGGATGGGATATGACATCTTCGACAACTGCTGTACCCTTGACATCGCTGTACGCGCCGGTAAGCGGGATCATATTGGAGCTTGAAAAAGTCAACGACGTGATCTTCTCCGAAAAGCTGGTAGGTGTCGGCATCGCTGTTTGCCCCGACGAGGGAGAATGCAACATCCGGGCGCCGGCTGACGGCACCATTGTCAATATTTTACCAGGCAATCATGCCTTTTTCATGAAGACCGACCAGAATATTGAGCTGTTAGTGCACTATGGCCTGAATACAGTTTCACTCAATGGTGACGGCTTCACGCGGGTGGCTGGCCCCGGTCAGCGAGTCAGGCGTGGGGATGTTATTTTACAGGTTGATCCCGAACGCTTAAAAAAGAAAGGCATCTCCACAGTGACGCCCGTAATTATCATGTCGCCGGAGCACTATAGCTACACAATGCAAGTGGGTAAGGTATGCGCCGGTGTCGATCCCATAATCTACGTCCGAACGCTTTAAGTGCTCAAAGCCAGCCGAAATCTATGGTCATCAGATTGTGCGAATGATAAGGACACCGCTTATATCTCTTAGCCTGAAACCTTATTTCTTTTTATCTCATTATCAATCAGTAGCATAACGATATCCCCCATTTGTTCGTAAATGAATAATTGAATTGTTATTAGCAAAATTTTACCCGCGAAAGACGTGACTTCGATTGGTTTTTGGTACATGAGGGTGAACGACTGATTAAGATGAGGTGTATTAGCCGCAATCCGATCGGGCAGGTGCCGGGAGTATGTCTATATTATGAGGGGAGAAGTACTTCCTCTTGAGAATCGCCGCCCCGCGGCGTTCAAACTGGTAAGGTTAATTTATCCCGCACCCCGGTCGCTTAAATCATTCAAGCTACCGGGGATCCACTCTCGTGCCGCCTGAAAGCAACTCGAATGATTTAGGGTATCAAACGCGTAATGTCATTACTCGTCGACGCCCTGCTCCTGGATTACGCGTAATCCGTTATCCGGCAGTTTAGTGGAGGTAAATGCCACTTTTCCGTTGCAGATGTCGACACCATAGGCTTCATCCACTGCGCCCTCATAGATCTTGTCATCGTTTTCAACCCGCCCGATTGGTTTACCAAACGTCGCCGTGGTCGCGGGGATATCTGCGCAGCTCCTGATACCCACATAGTCTTCGATGAAGCCGATAGCGTTACCGCTGGGATATCCGATGGAGGCGGGTGTGGCCCAGGAGCCAATCTGCGTTTTTTTACCGGTTGAGGTATCTTCAACTTCACCCAGCCAGATATTCTCGGTTTCGCTATGCTGCTGCAGCGAAGCTGTAAAATTATAGGTCACGCCCTGATGATAGGGGATTGAGACTGTATTACAGGTAATGCCGCCGATAGCAAGGTTGTCGGCACCTCCCGAGCAGTGTTCTTTATCAATAATGCGTGAACCTTTGCCGCCAAACAGTGAAAATACCACAAGCGCCTTACCACCAACCCGAGGCTGAATTCCATAGTAATAAGCTTCCCCATCTTTTGTCTGATGCTTGAAGGGGATGTACTGCGCATAATAGAAAGATTTTTTGCCATTGTCTGACTCTACCGTAATAGGATAGGTCAGCGTGGTGAATCCGCTCTTGCTACCGGGAATCGAGCTGGTGAAGTTTGTTACGTGAACGGCAAACTCTGTTTTCTGGAATGCTGCAGAAGCGCTTCCGGACAGCGCAAGTCCGGCAACCACGGCGGCGCCTGTGATAATCCTGTTCATTTTCATCTGTTTCCCCTGCTATAAATAGGTTAAATTTGAATAATCATTGAAAAAGAGTAAGTATATACAGCGTGCTTATGCGCACGCGCTATAAAATATAGTCGTACTGCTCTTATTTACAAGGGGGTTAATTAACCTGATATTTACTGCGGTTAATATCAACGATAACCAGAACTCCGATATTAATGCTATATCAGGATTGCATTAGTTATCCAGCATTCGAAATATTATATCTTTAGCGCTAATTTTTGCGATATTCTTACTTTTAAGGCGATTTTAACCCTAAGTTATCTACGGGATATAATAGGTACGTTTTGTCTTTAACGATTCTTTTATAAGATAATGACCTGTCATATGCATTATCGATATAAATATATTCGGTAGGATTATTATGTTAATTCACGAGTGTAGCGTTGTGAACATCGGGGGAATGGGGTTTTAACCTTGTACAGCGGTCTTAGCCGACAGTAAAAAAACCGGGCGTAAGCGCACTGAAAAAAGAGAGGTGGTTGAAGAAGCAAAAAGCCCGCTCGAAAGCAGGCTTTTTCAAATTTGGCTCCTCTGACTGGACTCGAACCAGTGACATACGGATTAACAGTCCGCCGTTCTACCGACTGAACTACAGAGGAATCGTGTGAACGAGGCGCATATTACTGTCAGCCCATTTTGGTGTCAACACTAAATTTAACCTGCTGATTCAATTGGCTAAATTTAGCGCATCCTGTGTTTTTAGTGAACTACGCGCGGATCAGGATTCATACCGCCGGAATTATCACGGATCCTCGCCAGCGGATCTTGCTGGTAAAAGTGGCAGAAACGCTGCCACAGCGCGGGAAAGCGCGGGGCGAAGAGCGCCGGGGCGCTGAAGAAGTATTCTGACAGGACGGCGAAACATTCAGCAGGATCGGTGGCGGCGTAGGCGTCAATGCTGGCGGCACTTTCGCCCACCAGCTCAATCTCTTCCTGAATATTGTCCATCGCCGCGTGCAGATCGTGCTCCCAGCCGGCGACTTCGCGCAGTGGGATCAGGGGAATGCCGCTGGCGCGGTCGCCGTTGCGCAGATCCAGCTTGTGCGCAACTTCGTGGACCACCAGATTAAAGCCGGACGCATCGAAGGAGTCCTGAATGTCCAGCCAGTTGAGAACGATAGGGCCCTGTTGCCAGCTCTGCCCGGACTGCACCACCCGCTGGCTGTGTACCAGCCCGATGTCGTCTTCCCACTCGTCATCCACCACGAAAGGTGCCGGGTAAATCAGTACTTCGTGAAAGCCATCGAGCCATTCGAAGCCGAGCTGCAGCACCGGCAGGCAAAAGAGCAGAGCGATACGGGCGCTCTGCACGGGTTCAAGAACCAGTCCCTGCAGCGGGACGAGACGCTTTTGCTGTAAAAAGCGGGCTGCCAGCTGCGTTAAGCGCGCCTGTTCGTCAGAAGAGAGGTTAATCAGAACGGGAATGGCCAGCGCCTTTTCCCACTCCATCTCCGCTTCCCGGGATGTTTCCTGTGCTTTCCACGGCCATTTAATCATCGCTTTGCTCGCAAACTCGTCACTTAAACGTAAATAGAACAACAGGGTCTGTTAAAACAGGAAAGAAGGCGTCATTATAGCAGCCGCTTCATCGGAGAGATGCCGGAGCGGCTGAACGGACCGGTCTCGAAAACCGGAGTAGGGGCAACTCTACCGGGGGTTCAAATCCCCCTCTCTCCGCCAATTTTTTTCTGCATTAACAAAATTATCTCATACCGTTATTTCGCATTCGACGCTGCCATTTTTACCATGTTACCTCGCGGCAGGCATCCTCTTTTATCCTTCCGGCTTCACACTATCAACAACATTACAGGCAGTTCCGTATCGGCGCACGGGCATGGCGTAAAAGCTGTTTTTTCATATGCATAACACCGGATGCAAAAATGACTCTTGACGGATGGCAGCGTGAAGGTACTGCGGCGTGCAGGCCTGTACCAGGTCGACAGGCACTGTTTACCGCCAGCCCACCCTAAATTGCCAGGTTTCGGCACAAGCTCACCTGTGCCCCGGGGATGAGATAATCGCCGTTACTCCATTGTGGAAAGCATATTGCTTAAAAAGAGCTTTTTAAACGCTCTTTTGATCTTCTTAAATCTAATTAACTTCTTAATGGTTTTAATCAGTGATTTATTTTTCCCGGCATTTTTAACCGGCGTCACCGTGCTCTCAAACTGGAAGTTGACACGGTTATTTTTTATGACGTCCTGAATACAGATCGCCGGCTCTAACTGATAAAAATGGCCAAATTTATTTAAATGGTTCAGGAAAAGTTCATCATCAATTGCTTTCAACGATTTTTTTCCGGCAAAGCTAGCTTTTAGCATCTCTGCGGTCTCTTTCTTGATGATATAACCCGCGGTGCCCCAGTTAGCTTCCCCCAGCCGGAACAATATCCGATTGTTAAGTGTATTACGCTGGCCGCTGACTTTAAAATTAATATCATTATATTTTTCGAGCTTAATAAGCCCGGCATCGTCGGGGATCCAGTCATCGCTGGAAAGATATAATCCGGCATCAGCGCTCAGGTGGATGTCATCTTCGAAAACGGCAATGTAAGGGAGATTTTCATCGATCATGATATCCCATACAGCGATGTGGCTAAGAAAACATGCTTTTTCGCTGGGTCGAATAGCAAAGCAGCCGTCGGACAGGCTCAGCGGTTTATCCTTTGCGTCAAAGTCCGCCGGAGTGACCGCATCAAAAAACTCAAATGCTACCGCGGCTTTTTTGAACTCTTCCTTTACAAAGCTTCGCCGCTCTTCGCTTTTATTCTTTAAGCTGATGACAATATTGCGCATGTAAATTTATCCATTCCGTTTAATTTGCTATCCATAGATCAAGAGCTGACAAGGCAGCCCGCGCTGTTGCGAATACCGGGCGCTATCTTAATTTATAAAAGGAGGAAAGAGAATGAGCGGCTGCAGCAGGCTAAAAAGGAAGAGTGTGTGATTTTGTTAATTTATTGTTTTATATGTTAAATGCGGTGATAAAGGATCGGCATACAGTCGGGGTAACGCCTCGCGCTCGCGGTGTGTAGCCTGCAAATCCTCGCCATCATGGGCGGACAGCGGTGCGTATCACCACTGTCGCCGGGCTTCTCCAGGTGGGTTCCGTTGCCGTTGAGGCTCTACTGTCCGGGCGCGCCCTACGGATAAACCACATTCAGCGTCGCCGTCGTGTTAATGGTGCCCTGAGTGAGCGTTTTGGGTGCCCAGGTGTAGTAATAAACCCCCATTGGGATTGAAAAGTTGTTCGATAGCGGCCCGCCTGCCTGGGCGATAAACAGCGCAGTGGCGTTACCCCGGTTGGTGGTTGAGCTGGAGATAGTGAGCGGATGCTGCGTGGCCTCACGTTTAACCAGCCGCAGCCCCACGCCTTTTGCCGACTGAGGAGAACTGTCAATAAGTACGGTAGGATCGCCTGAAAGCAGGGTATTACTGGATAAAAAGATCTCAATATTGCGATCGGTGGTACCGCCAGCAGCCAAATTGTCGCAGCGTATATTAAGTGTGAAGGGCGTATAGCCAGGACGCACCTGCGTCAGTACCTGATTTCTCCCCATGGTAGGCAGCACCACTGACATTCCCGGATTGGTGAAGGTACAGGTGGTTTGTTTCGGCGCGTAGCGGATGGTCATCGGCTGACCGTACATATCCCGGTCGTCGTAGGGCCAGTGGAAGCCATTGGTTAGCCACTGCAAAATTTTCCCCAGCTGTTTTAATGGCCACGTTAAGATCTCCCCAATATTCATGCCACTCAGATCGGTAACGAAAAGGACGTCGTTCATGACGATGCTATCGCCGGTGATATTTGTAATGTTTCCGCCTTTGCTCACCAGCGAGAAACGTATGGTCATCGGCGTATTCAGCTCGCTCGCACTGTGGCTGGAGCCTTTCAATTCCTTATTATTACTCAAGTCGTTAGTAATTTCGGCACGTACATAATATTTGCCGTTGCTAAATCCCAGGATGGTGGCGTAGTTACTTTGATCGCTCAATATTTTGGTATAGCCAAATTTGCTTTTGCCCGTGGTGCAGGTGAAAGAGCCGCTGTATTGCGTACTGATGTTATCTGTCCACTCCGGCGTCGCCGGGGTGAGTTTCTCTGATAAATCCACGCTGATCGGCGGCGCGTACTGAATACTTTTGCCGTGGCAGGTGGCGTAGCTGGCGCGGCTGAACGCCGCCAGGGCAAATATCATAAGAAGTCGCTTCATTTTTCTCCTCATAAATGTCAGGTGGCGCCCGTTATTTAGCTCCATGCCCTAAGGGCGAGGTGCTGCAGGCGTCCGTGCAGGTGGATGACGAGGAACTCCGGTCAGTATTCTTCGGGTAGAGAATTTACGGATACACAATGTTCAGTGTTGCCGTAGTGTTGATGGTGCCCTGGGTCAGCGATTTGGGCGCCCAGGTGTAGTAATACACCCCCATCGGGATCCCGACGTTGTTCGACAGCGGCGCGCTGGCGTTAACGCTAAATAACGAGGTAGCGCTGCCCCGGCTGGTGGTTGAGCTGGAAAGGACGACGGGGCTTAGCGGCGTATCGCGTTTCACTATCCGCAGCCCGACGCCCTGCGCCGATTGCGGTGAGCTGTCGATCAGCACGCTCGGATCGCCAGAGTGCAGCGTATTGCTGGATAAGAACACATCAATGGCGCGGTTGGCGGTGGAGTTGATATTCAGATTGTCGCAGCGCAAATCGATGGTGAAGGGCGTATAGCCGGGGCGGTTTTGCGTCACGATCTGCTTAATCCCCATTGTCGGCAGCACAACCGACACGCCGGCATTAGAGAAGGTACAAGTGGTGGGTTTTGGCGCGTAGGTGACGGTCATCGGCTGGCCGTACATATCCTGCTTTTTGTAGAAGACCCACTCATAGCCAGAGGCTAGCCATGAAATAATCAACATCTGCTGCATATTGCGCCATGAGGATTTATCACTAGCGCTTCGGCCGCTGAGGTCGGTAACGAGGAAAATGTCGCCAAGATTGTTAGTGTTCCCGGCCGCACTTTTGCTCATCCCTTGCTTATCCACGAGCGTAAACTGCACATTAATCGTTTGGCCCAGCTCTGATGCATTATGCAATCCCTTGCCGTTGAGGGTTTTATCACCAATATTGTCGGTGATTTTCGCTCTAACGTAATATTTACCATTATTGAATCCCAGGACCGTGGCGTAGGAATCGTTTGAACTTAGTAGTTCGGTATAACCAAATTCGCTGCTGGCGCTGCTGCAGGTAAATGAGCCGCTGAACTGAACGGGATAAGTACCTGTCCAGGTTGGTGAGGTCGGCGACAGCTTGTCGGAAAGATCGACGTTTATCGCCGGTGCGTGTTGAATCGCGTTGCCATAACAGGTGGCGTAGCTGGCACCGCTAAACGCAACCAGCGAAAATATCAGGTAAAATCGATACATTACTCTTCTCATAAATGGCAGATATTTGTCTGTCCATCCAGCCTCATCGCCGGATGATGTATCACGCACTGGCGTCCGTGCAGGCGCACTACCAGCGTCTCCGGGGCGCGGTCAGCTTTAATAAACAGGATCCCGGCCTGGCCGACGTAGCCCACCGGGCGTCCTGCGTCGTCCTGAACTTCTGAACCAAAGGGCAGGGGAGCGCCGTCCGACAGGACCGCGCGCAGCAGCCAGGACTGGCGGGCGTCGGTATCAAAGTGGACAACGTTAACAGCGCCGTCGTACGGCGCGGTGTTGGCAACGTTGCCAATCACGTCGGCCCCGGAGGCGCTATCGGTATTAGAAAGAGTGATGGCGTTTTTACGGTAAGGCGTGGCGTAAGGCACCAGCGCCAGGCCGTCCTTATTGGTGATGATGCTGGCGTCGCCGTTAATCATCAGCCCGCTGGCTTTCGGTGCGTCGACAATGGTTAAGGTGCTGCCCATTTCGTTAGACGCCAGCAGGTGCCAGGGGATTGCCACCAGGCTACCGCGGGCGCTCAGGCTGCCCTGATGATATTCATTTGATTCGCTGAATGAACCGCCCAGCGTCGAGAAGCTGGAACGATAGTTGGCGCTGGCACTGGCCATATTCTCGCCGCCGGTCTGATTAGAGCCGGTAAATGAATAGTTCAGCCGGTTTGAGTCCATCGCATTGCCGCTGACGGTGACGTTCGACTGCTGATAGTGGCCGTTATTGCTGGATACGCCGGTGGTGAGCCAGGCGTCACGGTCGAAAATCTTCAGCGGAATGTTCAGCGACAGATACAGACGCGTATCCTCCGGACTGTCACCGCTGTGGGTCCGGCTCAGGGAGAAGGAGTAGCTGGTGCGGCGAAACTCGTTCGAGTAGCCCACCTGAAATTCGCGGCTGGTTTGCGATTCGGTCCAGTAGTCGCGCTGGGTGCCGGAAACATAGAAGGTGCCCCAGTCGTTATTGAGCCGCTGGTTAAGGTTCAGCGTAAAGGTGTTTTTCGGGCGCGCCGAGCGTAGCGAATCCCGGGTATTTAAATCCAGCGCCGGGGCATTATTATCATCGCTGTCGTCGCCCCGATTGCCATCGTCGCGTCCATCGTGGGTCCGGGACCAGTCATCCTGATAGCGCCGGTAGTTATCGTGCGAGTAAATGGCGTCGCTAAAGCTGTAGTAGCCCCGGGTCGAGTAGCGGTAAGCGGCGAGCGTAAAGTTAGTGCCGGTATCATTGACGAATTTACTGAAGGCGACGCGCACGCTCTGGCCGGATTCGCTGCGGTCCTGCAGCTGGGTATTCGCCTGGGTCACGTCCAGCGAGACGGCACCCACCGGAAAGTTCCAGCCGGTGCCCAGCAGCCCGGCGCGGTAGTTGTTGCTGATAATGGTGCCGGTATAGCCGGTAACCAGGTTATTAAAGCCGTACTGCAATGTGCCCTGCACGAATTCGGGCTGGTAGCTGGTGTTGGTTTCGTGAACTTTCGCCGCCAGCAGGCTGTATTTGCTGACGCCTTCCTTCAGCATATTCGGCACGGCGGAGAAGGGAACGGTGAACGACTCCTCTTTGCCATCGGCGCCCTTGACGATCACCAGCAGATCCCCCGCCGAGCCGGTGGGCTGGATGCTGTCGATGGTAAACTCGCCCGGCGGCACGTTTTCCTGATAAATGATATTGCCGTTCTGCAGCACCTTCACCAGCGAGTTGCTGCGGGCCACGCCGTGCACCACCGGCGCAAATCCCTGCTGGGAGTTGGGCCGCATGTTAATGTCCGAGCTCAGAGAAACACCCCGTACGCGCAGGGAGTCAAACAGCGTGCCGGGGGAGTAAATATCGCCGATGAGCAGGTTCGATTTAATGGCGGCAATTGGCCGGCGAACGTAGCGGGTGTTGTTTTGCCAGTCGGCGCGCTGGCTGGAGTGTTTGCGGAACGTGCTGCTGTCGCGAAACTGCCAGCCGAAAAAGTTAAATCCCGAGTCCAGGCCGGTATAAAAATCATCGTCCGTATCGTGGTTGGCCCCTTTCTGCTGGGTGCGGTAGTAGGTCGAGTTGTAGGAGAGCATCAGCGCCGATACGCCCGGCTCCCACAGCTGCGGCGCGACGTAGCCCTCTTCGGAGTGCACCACGTGGGTCTGGGGCACGTGCAGGCGCACGCTCAGGGTGCCCGGATCGACCTGGTAGCTGCCGCCCTGCACCAGCGCGGAAAGCGTGAACTCCTTCGGCAACGCCCCTCCGGCGGCGGGCAGATCGATACCCAGCAGTGCGGCATCGCGCCGCTGCATGCGGATATCGTCTTTCGAAGTGCCGAACGCCAGCGCATAGTGGCCTTTCCACTCATCGTTAACGTAGATATCCATCTCCTGATTACCGGGCGGCATATCCAAATCGAGATTGAAGCGGGAAAGGTCTGACTCCGCAGACTTCCCGGCAAGCAGCTGGGGGTTAAACGTCACCGCGGCACTTTTTTGCTCCAGCAGGCACGAGCAAATCGCCAGCAGCATTAATTTGTGGCCTTGCAATTTCATTGCGCGTCATTCTCTTTATTGGCTGATGTCCCCGTCATAGGTCAGGCTGAATCCGGGCAGGCTCCCTCTATCCCGGTCACGGCTCCTGAAAGCGTCCGGGAAGCCGCTTATTTGCGCCTTGGTGCAACCCGAAGTATTCAGGGTATAAACCGGTGCGTTTTATAAGCGCCTAGATCATCCACGTAGAGCAGGCTGTATTTATGGCCGCTGTTGACAGGCATCAGCGAGGGCACATCAAGGCTTGAGAAGGGCGCCACCATCACCGAATCCTTCAGCAGCTTGTTGTCCTGGGCGTCCATAATGTTGGCGATGGTGATGTAGTAAGCGCTGGCGTTGCGCAGCGTAAACGTTCGGGCACCGTGGTTGACTTTCATCAGCTCAATCCCTTTATCCGCGCCGGCGGACAGCGCCTGGGGGCGATAAAAGAGCTTGATGCGAGATTTAACCGCGAGCTGAATGGTGTTTTTGCCCACCATATTCTCGGGCACCGGCGGAATATCCAGCACGTTCAAATAAAAAACCGATTCGCGATCGGCAGGCAGCGACGAAGGCAGTTTTTTTATCAGCAGCTGCTGTCCGCCGCCGCCGGCAACCTTAATAACCGGTGGGGTAAGCAAAAACGGCACGTGGGCCGTTTCGGGCGTTGAATCCAAGTCGCCATCATCGATCCACGACTGAACTAAAGACGGAGAGGTGCCGGTATTAATAAGTTGCACGCTGGTTTCTTTACTACTGCTACGATAAATAACACGCGTGCCGTTTATGACGATATTTGCGGATGCCGAATGACATACGGCAAATAGCAGGGCTAAAGTTGATAATACTCGCATTGTTAGCCTCAGGAAAAACCAGACCCGCAGCGGGTCTGGTGATGTTGTAATAGACAACGTTTAGATATAAGAGATGGTATAAATAACGTTGGAGCTCAGCTCGCCCACTTTTGCCGCGTCAGCGTTAGTTTTGTAGTAATAAACATCCAGAGTTAAGGTCTCGGAGTCCGGCGAGGCCTTATCGCCTTTCAGACCAGTATCAAAAACCTGGTTAAGCGGGATTGGCGTGGAGGAATCGGTCTTCGCCAGCGAGAAACCGACGTTGCGCGCCACGCTTGGGTCGTTCTCATTAACGGTGGTGTTCATCAGATATTTCCCGTCCGTGGAAATATTATTGGCGGAGGAAAAATACATCTTCAGGTTGGTTCCCGCCGCCCCGGATGCAGGCGTGCAGCCGGAGAAGGTCATGGAAATTGATTTTTTGTTTTTGGTAATTGGGCCGACGACGGTTCCCGCATCGGTGACGGAGATAGGACTCAGCGCGACGGTAAAGTCAGCGCTTTTACCGCCGTTAATGGTGCAGGTGGTATCAGTGATCGCGCCGCTGAAATTAATAACCCCACCCGCCGCGTTATCTTCCGCCGCTGCATAACCTGACAGGGCTAAAGAGGAAAATACCGTCGCGATAAGCGTTTTTTTAAGCATGATAGCTCCATTTGCATGTGACAAGTCAACGCACTTATTTGGCGTTAACAGGGTTGAGTAATTTATTAATGCGTAGCTCAGCGCTGAGCCCGTATTCATTAATGTGTTTGTAAATGATAAAGGCTGCCACCAAGTTTATTTTTTAACGAGCGAATGACGTTATAGATAGAATTCCGGTTGGCTTCCAGTTCATGGCAGATATCTTTAACGGCTATACCACGCAATAACCGCTGCAAAACCGACATTTCATATTCTGTAAGTTTTTTTCGACAGGTCTCTTTTGTTTGTAGCCCTATAATGGCTTTCTTGATCTTCCCGAAAATAACATTACGGTCATTATCACTATATAATACGGTAGTTATTGCCGGGCAGTGCCGCTGCCAGTAGGTTGCCAGGGCTTCCATCCGGCTGTCGGTAACCAGAGCCAGCCTTAGCGTGGACTGGCTCAGGTACGCAATCCAGTCGCTGTTGGAAAAGAGTGCAAGGTTGTGGAATGAAAAGTCCACAAAAATAAAACCACTGCCTAATACATTAATATCAGGACTAAGCAGTAGTGACGCAACGCCCTCATTAAGAAAATTGTTGTCATTGGGCCAGATGCAATATTGCCGCTCCAGACATTGATGTGAATGCAAAGTAGGAACGGGAAGTAGCTCACAATGTAATTGACAGCTTATGCAACGTAATTTTTTGCATTCAGGATTACACATTTTATTCTCACTTTAACTTCACGACAGTATTGCGTTCCAGGCATTGCCGCCGGATGCATATGTTAAGCTGAGTTCATTCATCATGGCAATGTAATCATATTTTGTTTACATGTGCGAGTTAGCACAAAAATTCCGAGAGCGTTCTTAATTAACAAAAAGAGCGATTGATTAAATCTCATTGTATTTACACAGGAAAAAGATAATGACGCTAAATTTAACCCATGATTTTTAAAACGTTCCAGGAATATTACACGGTCTTCTAAGAATATTACATGCGATATCAGCGGGCAGGCTTGGTTAAAATCAGCACGAATCGTCAAAAATATGTTACGGACCGGTAATATCGGCTAATGGAAGCAATGGCTGAAAAGCGGATGGGTTTTAGACACCTAATGAATAACTATGCGTGATATTCTAAGCGGATTTTTTCGCAGGTTATGGAGTGCTATAAGATAAATATTGATGGGATTTATAAAATCCCTGTGGAACTCCTTATTGGGAATTACCGTAATTATGCAGATAAAATTATGAAAGGTAATAAAATAACACTCTGCGGCACCGTTAAGTCGGGTACGCGCGGCAGCCTGCAACCCCGCAGGCTGCCGCCGTTAATTACAGCTCGCTGCGGCTCTGCCAGCGGGCCAGCCGGATCCGACTTCTGACGCCGAGCCCCAGCAGCGGCTCGGGCGGATTAACCGACGGCAGGCCGGTGACGTGCTGAATATCCTGCAGCAGCCCGGAGTCGTGCCCCTGGACGAAGTCCGCCAGCAGCGTGCCGGAGACGGTTCCCCAGGCCGCGCCGACGCCGTTATCGCAGGCGCAGGCGTAAACCCCGTCGTCGAGCTTGCCAAAGTAGTTGGTAAAGTTGCGCGAGATGGCGTACACCCCGCCCCAGGTGTGGCTGAACGGCACATCGGCCAGCTCCGGATAGCGGGTGAGAAACGCCGCCCGGTGATCCCGGCGCACCCGCTGGCGAACGGCGTCACTCACGCTGCGGCCGTAGCGCGGCACGTATTTGTAGGTATTGCGGATCATTAGCCGCCGATCCTGGGTCATCCGCACCGTAGTGCCGGCGTGGTCGGCGGGCGTCAGGCCCCAGTTGAGCTGCCCGCCGTAGCGGCGCATCTCGTCGTCGCTGAGCGGGCGGGTCCAGCTGGCGAAGGTCATTACCGGCAGCAGGCGGTTTTTCAGCCAGCCGAATTCGCGGGTAAAGACGCTGGTGCCGAGCAGCAGGACAGGCGCGGTAACTGAGCCGTTATCGCACTGCACCGTCCAGCGCCCGTTCTCCTTGCTGAGCCCGCGTACCGCCGTGTTTTCGCACAAGCGGACGTTCTCCGGCAGGGCGTCTGCCATACCGTGCACCAGCGCCGCCGGCTGCATCAGGTAGCAGCCCGGGGTGAAAATAGCCCGCTGGTAGTGTTTTGTACCCAGCACTGCTGCCAGCGTCTGGCCCTCCACCGCGTGCCAGGGCTCGCCCAGATCGCGCATCAGCGTTTCGAAATGATCCAGGTAGGCCATCCCGCGCTCGCCCACCGCGCCCTGATACTTGCCGGTGGCGGTCCACTGGCAGTCAATATTGTGCCGGGCGATGCGGCTCTCCAGCAGCGAAATGGCATAGCGGTTAAGGCCGAGGATCTTCTGCTTGTGCGCCGGATCCGGATGTTCAAGAGAGAACTTGTGCGGCAGATCGATAACAAATCCCGAGTTGCGCCCTGACGCGCCCTGGCCGACACCCTGGGCGTCCAGCAGCATAATTCTCGCCTGCGGCTCCTGCTCCGCCAGGCGGCGGGCAATCGCCAGCCCGGCGAATCCCGCGCCGATCACCACATAATCGGCGCGCTCCCGGGTGGTCAGTGGTGCGGTCGGCGCGCGCGGGCCCAGCGCCTGATACCAGCCGCAGTCGCTATCGTCGTTCGGTAAATGGATCATAAAAGTTCCTTGTCGGTTACAGAGGTTACGCTGTCGGCGCCGAGCAGCGCGGCCATCCACGCGCCGCGGTGCTGCTGTACGCTGCTGCCCAGCAGGGCGAAGCCGGTCACGGTGCCGCTGTCGTCATAGTGGAATGCCATCAGCTCGCTGCCGTGGCGCTCGCTGTGCCACTGGCCGGGCCGGGTCGCCGGGTGAAACGACAGCGGCATGCAGGGGGTTTTAACTATTGTCGGGCTCCAGGCGTGAGCGACCGGCGTCAGCAGGCCGGTGAGGCTTTTCGCCAGCGCCGGCACTACCTGATTTATTGGCGCGATATAGGGCCGCCAGCCGCCGGGAAACTCGGCGCAGTCGCCGAGGGCAAAAATAGCTTCGTCGCCGGTCTGGCCGCAGGCATTAACGCGGATCCCTTTGCCCACTTCCAGCCCGCAGCCGTCGGCCAGCGCGGTATTCGGCCGCAGACCCACGGCGCTGATGACCGCGTCGGTCAGCAGCCGCTGGCCGTTGCTCAGCGTCAGTTGCCAGGCGTCATTTTCGCCGCAGCGGGCGACGGCGGTGGCGGTAGTGTTCAGGCACCACTGCACCCCGAGCGCGCTCAGCGACTGCTGCAGCGCCTCGCCGACGTCCCGCGGCAGCTGGGTGGACATTGGCCAGCGCCCCAGCCCGACCACGGTGACGTCGTAGCCCGCCTGGGCCAGATCGTGGGCGAACTCGCAGCCGATAAGCCCGTCGCCGAGCAGGGTCACGTGGCGCTTGTCCGCCAGCGCCGTGCGAAAGCGCCGGTAGTCCGCCAGATTATTAATGCTGAGCAGGGCATCCGCATCGCCGGCGATTGCCGGGCGGATCGGGTCCGCGCCGGTAGCCAGCACCAGCCGACCGTATGGATATGCGCCGATGCTGGTCTCAATCTGCTTCGCCTGGCGATCGATGGCGTGAACCCGGGTGTGCGGATAGAGGCGCACCCCGAGCGCCTGCTCCCACTCGAGGGCGCTGTACTGCTGCAGGCCCTGCGCGGTCTTATTTTTCTCCAGCGCGCAGGAGAGCATCGGCTTGCTGTAAATTGCCCCGTCGTCGGCAGTGAAGACGGTGACGGGCAGCGTCGGCGACAGGGCGCGCAGGGCGGCGGCGAGCTGGTAGCCGGCGTGGCCGCTGCCGATTATCACTACCGGCTGCAGATCATCTGCCGGCGAAGGCGCAGCGGCCACTGCCGTAAGGGTTTGCGCCACTTCGTCGCTGATTTCAATCATCTCAAAGTCGGCCTTGCCCACCAGGCACTCCGGGCAGGCCCACGTCTCCGGCACGTCTTCCCAGGCGGTGCCGGGCGCGATGCCGTCTTCGGGCCAGCCCTGTTCCTCGTCGTAGATAAACCCGCAGATGATGCAGAGCCACTTTTTATGTGCCATGAAGATCTCCTACTGCTTTAGCGCCTGGCTCAGCAGGCTGATTTACTTGCCCTTTAAGCGCCGGGCAGCGCTTGAAAACCTGACGTACGCCAGTACGCTGCGCTGGCCGGCGTAAAACTGACTGCGGCATATACGCCCGTTGAGACAGGCTCCTGGAGCCGCCCCGGCTGCGGGCGGCGTAACAGAATCCGGCGCTATGTCCGCAGGCGGATAGCGATATTGCAGGTTTGCACGTAGCTGTAGATGGCTTCCTGGCCCTTTTCGCGCCCGAAGCCGGAGAGGCCGGTGCCGCCGAACGGTGTCTCTATGCCGCCCGCGAACCACTCGTTGATAAACACCTGTCCGGCCCGCAGCTGCCGGGCCATCCCGAGTGTCGCGTCCATGTTCTGGCCGAATACCCCCGCCACCAGCCCGAAGCAGGTGCCGTTGGCGATGGCGATTGCCTGTTCCGGGCTGTCGTAGGGGATAAGTACCAGTACCGGACCAAACACTTCCTGCTGGGCGATGGCCATCTCCGGCGTGGCTTCCAGCACCGTGGGCGCCACGAAGTAGCCCGGGCGATCCGGCGCGTAGCCGCCGGTAAGGCGGGTTGCGCCCTCGGCGCGAGCCATTTCGATCATTGACAGCACCTGCTGCTGCTGCCGGGCGGAGACCAGCGGCGTCAGGTCGGTGCCGGGCTCGTCGCCGCTGCCGATAACCAGGGACTCCGTCATCGCCACCACGGCTTTTTTCACCTCGGCATAGCGGGAGGCGGGCACCAGCAGTCTCGACATCGCCGAGCACACCTGCCCGGCGTTGAAGAAAATTCCCGTCCGCACGCTGTCCAGCAGCACGTCGAGATCCGCGTCCGGCAGCATCACCGCGGCGGATTTGCCTCCCAGCTCCATCACCGACGGCGTGGCTTTTTCCGCCGCCGCCCGCAGGATCGACTGCCCGGTCGCCACCGAGCCGGTGAACACAATCTGGTCCACCTCGGAATGGGTCGCCAGACAGTGGCCGACGGTTTTGCCCTCGCCGCACAGCAGCTGTACGCTGCCCGCCGGGAAGCCCGCATCGGCCACCGCGCGCACCAGCAGCGTCATCGCCAGCGGCGACAGCTCCGGAGACTTGATAACCACCGCATTGCCCGCCGCCAGCGCCGGGGCCAGGGAGCGGGCGCAGATCGACACCGGAAAGTTCCACGGCACGATCTGCACCGACACCCCGTGCGGCCGGTATTCGGTGAAATCAAGATACGCCTTGCCCAGCGGAATGGCGGTGCCCTCCAGCTTGTCGGCGATCCCGGCGTAATACTCGAAGTAGCGCGCCGCCTCGGTAAACTCGTCCCGGGCATCCTGCAGCCGCTTGCCGTTTTCCATGCAGCACACCCGCGCGCCCTCGTCGGCAATCTCGCGGATGGCGCGGGCGGCGTTCAGCATCCAGCCCACGCGCTCGGCGGGACGCACGTCGGTAAGACTGCGGCGATTAACGCAGGCGCGGGCGGCGGCCATGGCGCGATCCGCATCGGCCAGCTCTGCCTGGGCGACGGTGGCGCAGGGCTGGCCGCTGGCCGGGTTGTGTACCGTCAGCGCGCGCCCGGCATCGGTCCAGGCGTCGGCAATGTAGTTGAGAAAATGTTCCATCGATCAGGCCTCCAGCGCCGTTTTCACCTGGGCCGCCAGCCACTGCTGGAAGAAGTGGGTCGGGAGGTCCATCTCCGGGGAGAACACGCCGCCGCCGAAGCCGGGGGAGCGGCGTCCTTTCTGCATTCCTTCCACGGCGTCGATGTCCTCGCTGAACACCAGCTGCCAGGAGTCGATCACCGCCTTGCGGGATGGCGCAAATTCCGGGCCGCCGGCGGCGTCGCCGACGTAGAACAGGCGCAGATGCTCGATGCTTTGCTCGGCGCTGACCGGCTCAATCATCATCGCAAAGGCGTGATCGGCCTGAATGCCGAGCAGCACGTTGGGGAAAATAGCCACGTATTCGGCGTGGCGCAGCTTGTCCGCCGGCCACGAGGGGAACTGCGGCAGGCGCGTGCCGGCGGTTTCCGCCAGGTTATAGGCCCGGCTGCCCTGGCCGGCGAAGCGCTGGTCAAACAGGATGTTGTAGTGGTCTTCCAGCCGCGAGTAGCTGTTGAGGCTCGGGTGAACCCACGGCAGATGGTAGGCTTCGCAGTAGTTTTCCACCGCCAGCTTCCAGTTGCAGGCAACATCGATTTGCAGCCGATCGTGGCTCTGTGCCTGGCGCATCAGGCCGAGTCCCTCTTTGCCGAGGAATGTCTCCCAGCGCTGCTCCAGCGGGGCGATGTGCTGTTCGAAGCTTTCCGCGTCGCCGGAGAGGTTAACGAAGATCATCCCCATCCACTGGGCCGAGCGCAGCGGCTTGAGGCCGTGCTTTTCGCAGGCGAAGCGCGCATCTTTGTGGACCCCGGTGCCGCCGATGTGCGGCGTGCCCTTCAGGTTGCCGTCCAGATCGTACGTCCAGGAGTGGTAGGGGCAGCGGATCATTCCCTGAATGGTGCCCGCTTCCTGCACCAGCTTCATGCCGCGGTGGCTGCAGACGTTGTGGAATACCTGCAGCTCGCCCTGGCGGTTGCGCATAATCAGCAGCGGCAGATCCATAAAGTCCACCGGCTTGACGTAGCCTTTTTCCTGCACGTCGGCGCTAAAGCCGATGCAGGCCCAGGTGCGGCTGATGACGTTATCCCGCTCGAAGTGGAAATACTCTTTACTGACGTATGCCTGATTCGGCATGCCGGTGGACTCACTAATAGGCTGTAATACGCGATCGATAACGTTGACAGGAATAATATTGCGGTCGGGATTGCTCATAAAAAAGTCTCCATAAAAATAGTATTGCGGGCGTTTTTTACAGCTTGAGCACGCTGTTTTCATGGATTCTGTTTAACATTTCATTAGCATTCAACCGATTTATTTCTCGCTATTCATGAGAAAAACTCATGCAGCGCTTTTAATTAATTAGTGTTTATTTATCAGTTGTTTATTTGTAAAAGCTGCGGTTTTAGATACGAAATTGTCATTTCTGCATGAGTTATTATCGGTTGAAAAGGGGCAGGGCAATACTTAATCTCTGGTTGTTTTTAACATAAATATAACAATATGGTGAGCAACGTGAAGAGGGGTTAGCTATGCAAATTAAAACCGGTGGCGCAAACGGGATAAATCCTGTCGTAACCGCGACATCAATAATACTGGTTATCGCATTTGTCTTATTTTGCGCGATCGCCGCCGAGAGGGCGCTGGCCTATTTTGAAGCGGCTTCCGCGACGCTGCTTTTTAGTATGAAGTGGTTTTATATCGGCAGCGTGTCGGCGGTGGTGCTGTTTTTGCTGTATATGATGATGAGCCGCTACGGACACATCCGGCTGGGGAAAGATGATGAAAAGCCTGAGTTCAGCTACGGCGCGTGGATTGCGATGCTCTTTTCCGGCGGCATGGGTATCGGCCTGATTTTCTGGTCGGTGGCCGAGCCCATCTGGCACTACGCCAGCAATCCCTTTACGCCGCCGCTCAGCGACAGCTCGGCAAGCATGGCGATGCAGCTCACTTTCTTTCACTGGGGCCTGCATCCGTGGTCAGTGTTTATTATTGTCGCGCTGGCGCTGTCATACTTTTCCTACCGCAAGAACCTGCCCCTGACCCTGCGCTCGGTGCTCTATCCGTGGATCGGCGACAGGATCTACGGCCCCATCGGACACACCATTGATATTCTCACCGTGGCGGTGACGGCGTTTGGCATTTCGCAAACCCTGGGCATGGGCGTGCTGCAAATCAACAGCGGGCTGGGCAAGGTGTTCGGCATTCACCTGGGCAACGGCGGGATGCTGGCGATTATTGTGGTGCTCAGCACGGTCGCAGTGTCGTCGGTACTCTCCGGGGTGGGGAAAGGTTTCAAGCGGATGGCCGAGCTGAATATGCTGCTGTCGGTGGTGATGGTGCTGCTGGTGCTGTGGATAGGCCCGACGCGCTTTATTCTTAACTCGCTGCTGGAAAGTACCGGCAACTACATTCAGCACATTGTCGGCATGAGCCTGTGGACCGATGCCGAGCAGGATTCCCCGTGGCAGAACAGCTGGACCGCCTACTACTGGCCGTGGTGGATGACCTGGGCACCGTTTGTCGGCATGTTTATCGCCCGCATCTCCCGCGGGCGCACCGTGCGCGAGCTTATTGGCGGGGCGCTGATTGTGCCGACGCTTATCTGCTTTATCTGGATAGCGGCCTTCGGCGGCAGCGCCCTCAAGGTGGAACAGCAGGCGCGCCAGCAGCATCAGCAGAGCGTCGCCGCGGCAGCGCTAGCGGCGGGAGGCCATACTGAAGCCGCGGCGTTTACCGGCGGGCCGATTCTGAAAGCCACGAAGCAGGATACCACCGAGGCGGTGTTTGCCCTGTTCGAGCACCTGCCTTATCCGGCGGTGGGCACGCTGCTCAGCGTGATGATCTGCCTGCTGCTGGCGATGCACTTTATTATCACCGCCGACTCCGGGACGCTGGTGATGAGCATTCTCTGCGCCAGCGGCAACTGCGATCCGCCGAAGTCTATCCGGGTCATCTGGGGCGTGGGAGTAACGGCCATTGCCGCGGTGCTGCTGTACGCGGGCGGTTTCAAGGTGATGCAGGCGGGTTCTATTATTGCCGGTTTCCCGGTCTCCATTTTCATTCTGATCATGGGGGTGGCGCTGTTTAAAACCATTCGCCGGGAGCCGCTGGCGTGGAGCATGCTGCCGCCGCACGTTCACCCTTCGGCAGACCAGCTCGACGGGCCGCTGAAGCCCTGAACATAATGAGGAGGGGCGGCTCGCCCCTTTTATTCAGGCGACCGCGGCGGTGCCCTGCGCGAGCAGCCAGGCGCGAAACAGCTTTACGCTGGCCGGGACGAGACTTTTCTCTACCGGCTCCAGCAGGGAGAAGCTGGAGCGGGTGGCGTGAACCTGCGGCACCGGGCGCACCAGCGCGCCGGACTCCAGATAGTTATCCGACAGCCCGCCCCAGGCCAGCGCAATCCCCTGGCCGTTGAGAGCCGCCTGCAGAAGCATCGGATAGTTATTGATATTAATGCGGTTTTTAGGCCGGATGTTCGGCAGATCCACCGCGCTAAACCACTCGTCCCAGCCCAGCCAGTCGGCGTGGGCGTCCTCCAGACACAGCAGGGTTTTATTAAAAATCACCTCCGCCGGCTGCGCCGGGCCGCCGATTTTTTCGAGATAGCCCGGGCTGCACACCGGAAATACCTCTTCGGAGAACAGCGGCGTGGCTTTCATGTTTTGCGGCGGAGTTCGGCAGTAGAAGAGGGCGATATTGCAGTCCATCTGCCGCAGATCCTGAATGGTGTCCGACACCAGGATCCTGAGGTCGATATCCTCGTAGCGGCGCTGGAAGTCCGGTACTCTCGGCATCAGCCACAGCGCCGCCATCGCGTTTGTGGTGACCACCGTGACTTTGCGGTCTCCCTGCCATTTTTTAACGTCGCCGGTTACCGTTGAGATATCAATCAGCGAGTTGCTGATTGACTGATAGTAAAGGCTGCCGGTGGCGGTAAGGTTGATGGTGCGGTTAATGCGCATAAACAGGGCGGTGCCGAGATACTCTTCAAGCTGGCGTATCTGGCGGCTGACCGCGCCCTGGGTGACGTTAAGCTCGTTGGCTGCCAGGGTAAAACTCAGGTGCCGGGAAGCGGCTTCAAAGGCCACCAGGCTATTTAAAGGCGGTAGGGGTTTTATTTTCATTATCGGACCTGACTCATTTGCGCTGCGGCGAGCGCCTGCGCAGTGTGAAATATGACAAGGATGGACCTTCGTCGAATAAGCCATATTGTTTATGCAGTCTATTTTATTTTGCCTGGAGCGAATACCGGGGCAGCGGGAAATTATTTTGCGGCGAGATCGTTTTGTGATCCCAGTCCTGAAAGGCGGCGGCTTCACCGTAGTGCGCGATAAGCAAATAATTATAGCAGCCTGCTGAAGATGACTGAGGCTTATTATTCCCTGCTTTTAATATTGTTATTTGGGTGGCTATAGGCTTAATAAAAATAATGTTATTCCCCTTGTTCCCGGTTTTAAACTGCGGACGGTATTTTGTTCTAAACCGCGCCCGACGGTGCGTGCAGACTAAACCCGCTGGTTTTTATGCGTTATTCGCGGTATAACATCCTTCTGGATGTTTAGATGTCTAAATGGTCAAGGTTTACATGCACGAATCAGAACAGCAGGGCGGACAGCTCAAGCGCACCATGAAAACCCGGCACCTGATCATGCTCTCGCTCGGGGGCGTAATCGGTACGGGTCTCTTTTTTAACACCGGCTACATTATCTCTACTACAGGTGCGGCGGGCACGCTGCTGGCCTATTTCATCGGCGCCCTGGTGGTGTGGCTGGTGATGCAGTGCCTGGGCGAACTGTCGGTGGCGATGCCGGAAACCGGCGCTTTTCACGTTTACGCCAGCCGCTATATCGGCCCGGCGACCGGCTACACCGTGGCGTGGCTCTACTGGCTAACGTGGACCGTGGCGCTCGGCTCCAGCTTTACCGCCGCCGGGTTCTGCATGCAGTACTGGTTCCCGCAGGTGCCGGTGTGGATCTGGTGCGTGGTGTTTTGTGCGGTGATTTTCGCCCTTAACGTCATTTCCACGCGCATTTTTGCCGAAGGGGAGTTCTGGTTCTCGCTGGTGAAAGTGATCACCATCATCGCGTTTATTATTCTCGGCGGCGCGGCCATCTTCGGCATTATCCCGATGCAGGACGGCTCGCCGGCGCCGGGGCTGCGTAACCTCACCGCCGAAGGCTGGTTCCCCCACGGCGGATTGCCCATTCTGATGACCATGGTGGCGGTGAATTTCGCCTACTCCGGCACTGAGCTTATCGGCATTGCGGCGGGTGAAACCGAAAATCCGCAGCGGGTTATTCCGGTGGCCATTCGCACCACTATCGCCCGATTGATTATCTTCTTCATCGGTACGGTGTTCGTGCTGGCGGCGCTGATCCCCATGCAGCAGGCAGGGGTAGAGAAAAGCCCGTTTGTGCTGGTGTTTGAGAAAGTCGGTATTCCCTATGCCGCAGATATCTTTAACTTCGTGATCCTGACGGCGATTCTGTCGGCGGCCAACTCCGGGCTGTATGCCTCGGGCCGGATGCTGTGGTCTCTTTCCGCCGAGAAAACGCTGCCCGCCTGCTTCTCCCGGGTCACCAAAAACGGCGTACCGCTGGTGGCGCTGTCGGTGAGTATGCTGGGCGGCGTGCTGGCGCTGTTTAGCAGCGTGGTGGCGCCCGACACGGTGTTTGTGGCGCTGTCGGCCATTTCCGGCTTCGCGGTGGTGGCGGTGTGGCTGAGCATCTGCGCCTCGCACTATTTGTTTCGCCGCCGCCACCTGGCGGAGGGCAGGGCGCTCGACGAGCTGGCCTACCGCGCCTGGGGCTATCCGCTGGTGCCGGTACTGGGATTCATCCTGTGCCTGGTGGCCTGTATCGGGCTGGCGTTTGATCCGGATCAGCGCATTGCCCTGTGGTGCGGCATTCCCTTCGTGGCGCTGTGCTACGCTGCCTTTTATGTAACCCATTCCCGAAAACAGACTCAGGAGGAGCCGCAACGTGCCGCTGAATAATCCCCTAACGCCTATTCTTAACGCCCACCCTTTCGTGGTGCTCGACGGCGCAATGGCCACCGAACTGGAAGCGCGCGGCTGCAATCTGGCCGACAGCCTGTGGTCGGCGAAGGTGCTGCTGGAAGATCCGCAGCTGATTGCCGATGTGCATCTCGACTATTTTCGCGCCGGCGCCCGGGTGGCGACCACCGCCAGCTATCAGGCAACCCCTGCAGGCTTTGCCGCACGCGGCATTGACGAGGCGCAGTCCCGGGCGCTGATTGGTAAAAGCGTGGCGCTGGCCCGCCAAGCGCGGGAAGCGCGGCTGGCGGAAGATCCGCAGGCGGGCACCCTGCTGGTAGCGGGCTCCGTTGGCCCCTACGGCGCGTTCCTCGCCGACGGTTCCGAGTACCGCGGAGACTACCGGCGCAGCGAGCGCGAGTTTCAGGATTTCCACCGCCCGCGCGTGGAGGCGCTGCTGGATGCCGGTGCGGATCTGCTGGCCTGCGAAACCCTGCCGTCCTTCCCGGAAATTCGCGCCCTGGCGGCGCTGCTGGTCGACTACCCCCGCGCCCGGGCGTGGTTCTCCTTTACCCTGCGCGACAGCGAACACCTGAGCGACGGCACGTCGCTGCGCGACGTGGTGGCCGCGCTGGCGGCTTATGCGCAGGTGGTGGCGCTGGGCATCAACTGTATCGCGCTGGAGGATACTACCGCCGCGCTGCAGCACCTGAGTGGCCTGACGACGCTGCCGCTGGTGGTCTACCCCAACTCCGGCGAACACTACGACGCGGTAAGCAAAACCTGGCACCATCACGGCGAGCAGTGCGCGACGCTTGCCGATTATCTGCCCCGCTGGCGGGACGCGGGGGCGAAGCTTATCGGCGGCTGCTGCCGCACCACGCCGAAGGATATCGCCCGGCTGCGGGCGCACTGTTAATCGCGCTGCCGGGAGGTATCTCCCGGCACGTTTTTTTCATCGCTATTGCGGGCAAAGCTCATTTCAGCCTGCGCGCTAAATTATCCCGGTATTTAAACTGAATCTGCCTGGTTATATATTTAAATTTATAGCGACTTGTCGTAAGTCATTACCGGTGGCGGGTTTAATTAATAATAAAAATCATTTCACTCGCGACATAAAGTAAATAATTAACATCGTATTAACTGAATAACGTGCATTGATAACATTATATAAATCAGCTATTTATCATAGTGATATTTCTCCTCTCTTTTTGATAATCGGCAGCGATATCTCCCACCACGCCTATTTCTTTATCGCCGTATTTTTAGATTCACTTCACATATCTCACGCTTAAATACGCCTTCAGAGACAGGTGGCATAGCCATTGCTTTATTCAGGTATCTTTCCTTGCTAGTGGAGACTGAATAACATGGATACATTGCTGGTTGGCAATGAAGTGCCCCGCGTGGACGGGCTGGCGAAGGTCACGGGTAAAGCCGTGTACGGTGACGATATCGTCAAAAAAGATATGCTCTACGGCGTGTGCCGCTATGTGGATATCGCCGCCGGACGTATCGACTCGCTGGATTTGTCCGAAGCCGAGAAGGTACCCGGCGTGGTACGTATCGCCACCTGGAACGATATTCCCGGGCAGCGCAAGCTGGGCGCTATTGTGCAGGACCATCCGCCTATCATCGACGACGAAATCGCCTACCGCGGTGACGTCATTGCGGTGGTAGCCGCCGAAACCTATGAAGCCGCGTGCATCGCGGTGGATAAAATAAAAGTCGCCTATACCCCCTGGGAACCCATCACCTGCCCGGAAGAGGCGCTCAAGCCGGGCGCGCGCCTGATCCACAGCGAGCTGGGCAGCAACGTCATCAACCGCCACCACACCGCGAAGGGCGATATCGACGCCGGTTTCGCCGCCTCCACCCACATCTTTGAACGCGAATATGAAGTGGGCTTCCAGGAGCACGGCTATATCGAACCGGAAACCATTACCGCCTACCTCGATGATAATGAGCAGATCATGACCATCGAAGGCTCCATTCAGAACGCCCACCGCACCCGGGCGGTGATCGCCAAATACCTCGCGCTGCCGCAGTCTAAAGTCAACATCAAGCGCTCGGTGCTGGGCGGCTCTTTCGGCGGTAAAGACGATATTATTGATAACGTCTCCTGCCGCGCGGCGCTGCTGGTGCATCTCACCGGACGTCCGGTGAAGATCTCCTACAACCGCGAGCAGTCGATGCGCGAAAGCTACAAGCGCCACCCGTACAAGATGAAATACCGTATCGGGCTGGACGACGAGGCGCGCATCCAGGCCATCAAAATTGAGATTATCGCCGACGGCGGCAGCTACTGCGGGCAGACCATGTTCGTCACCTGGCGCAGCTCGGTGCAGGCGGCGGGCCCGTACAATATTCCTAACGTGCGCGTCGATCTGGTGGGCGTGTACACCAACAACAACTACACCTCCGCCTATCGCGGCTACGGCGCGCCGCAGGTTATCTTCGCCAACGAATCCCTGATGGACGACGTGGCGGCGGAAATGGGGCTTTCGCCGGTGGAACTGCGCCTGCGCAACGTGCTCAAGCAGGGCGATACCAGCATGGCCGGTCAGGTGTTCAGCGACCATACCGTTTCCGCACAGGAAGTGCTGGAAAAATCGCTGATCAAGGCGGAATACGAAGCGAAACGCGCCCACTATGAGCAGCTCAACGCCAAAGGCGGGCCGATCCGCTACGGCATCGGTTTTGCGCTCAGCCACCGCGGCTGCTCCCTGGGGGCAGAGGGGCTCGATGCCTCTTCCGCGCTGATTCAGGTCAACGCCGATGGCAGCGTTAACATTTCTACCTCGGTCTCTGAGAACGGCCAGGGCCTGCAAACCACCATGTCCCTGCTGGCGGCGGAAGCCTTCGGCATCGGCCTTGAGCAGGTGATGTTCAGCGAACCGGCCACCGCCATGATCGCCGACGGCGGTTCGACCGTGGCGTCACGCGGCACGCTGATGGGCGGCCAGGCGATCCTCAGCGCGGCCAACAAAATCAAGCAGCGCATGGCGGACGCAATCAAAGAGACGCTCAAGGTCGACGGTATCGACGACATCGCCTGGGAAAATGGCAAGGTCTTCAGCCGTAAAGATCCCTCTCTGAGCCTGAGCTTCCAGCAGGTGGTGGACATGACCAAAGCCACCGGTGCCAACGTCTCGGCCTACGGCTGGCACGTGGCGCCGGATATCCACTGGGACGAAGAGAAAGGCTGCGGCAGCCCGTACTTCACCTGGGTGTACGGCTGCCAGGTGGCGGACA
>NZ_CAJYMB010000032.1 GCF_913775985.1 uncultured Pluralibacter sp.
CCACGATTTGCGGAACCGACATGTCCTGGTAGATGGCGTTCTGCCGGGTGCGGTCGAGCAGCGCCAGGCGCGGCGCCAGCGTCAGGGCGTAGCGGGTTTCGTCCTTCGAGGTGCCGAGGCGCGCGAAATCCGACACCACGCCCTGAATCACCCGCACCGGCTGCTGTATTTTAATGCCGAAGCCCTGGTCTACCGGGGCCTGCAGGGTCAGGGACGCCGCCTTCATCAGCATCGCCTCTTTGGCGATGGCGTGGTCGGGGCTGGTGAACTCGATGCGGTAGCTGAACGGCTGGCTCAGCGCCTCGCGGCCCTCGAAGGCCAGCACGTCCAGCGCTGACCCGCAGCCCTTCACCGCCAGCAGGTGGTGGCTGTGGCTGAATCGCAGTATAGGGCTGTCGCTCATTCATCGCCTCCCGGCACTGCGTCAAACTCCAGCACGATCCCCTCTTCCTCGTCCCAGTCCAGGGTCAGCGTTGACGGCTTCTGTTTCGCGGCCATGTGGACCAGCAGCTGCTGGCTCAGCACCGGCAGAATCTGCTGGTTCAGCAGGCTGTCAACGTTGCGCGCCCCGCTGTCCGGCAGCAGGCAGGCCGCGGTCAGCGCGTCGTACAGCGTCTCGTCAACCCGCGTGCTCAGCCCGTAGTGGCGACTCAGGCGCGCGCTCACCTGCCCCAGCTTCATCTCCACGATAGTGCGCATCGCCGCTCCGGCCAGCGGCCGGTAAATCACCGTCTGGAAACGCGCCAGCAGCGCAGGCTGGAAATGGTCGCGTAGCGTCGGGCGCAGCAGCTCCTGCAGATCGCCGTCGGTGGCCTCCGGCTGATCGTTCAGCAGGTCCATGATCGCGTCGCTGCCGAGGTTCGAGGTCATCAGAATAACCGTGTTGCGGAAGTCGATTTCGCGCCCCTCGCCGTCGCGCATGAAGCCGCGATCAAACACCTGGTAGAACAGGTTCATCACGTCGCGGTGCGCCTTCTCCACTTCGTCCAGCAGCACCACGCTGTACGGCCGCTTGCGTACGGCCTCGGTCAGAATACCTCCCTGCCCGTAACCGACGTAGCCCGGAGGGGAGCCCTTCAGCTGGGAAACCGTGTGCGGCTCCTGATACTCCGACAGGTTGATGGTGATAAGCGACTTCTCCCCGCCGTACAGCACGTCAGCCAGCGCCAGCGCGGTCTCGGTTTTACCCACGCCGCTCGGGCCCACCAGCAGGAATACGCCCTGCGGACCGTTCTCCGGGGTCAGGCCGGTTTTCGCCGCGCGCAGCCGCTGGGCGATGGCGTTTAGCGAGGTGTCCTGACCTACTACACGTCGGCCAATTTCATTTTCCAGGGACAGCAGTTCGGTTTGCTCGTCCTTCATCAGGGAGGAGAGCGGCACGCCGGTCCAGTCGGCGATGACGTTGGCCACGGTGCGCGCGTCGACGTCCACCTGCACCAGCACCTCGCCGCGCTGCTCCGCCTCCAGCCGCTGCTGTAGCGCCGCAATTTCGGCCTGGCGGCTGATGTCCTGCCGGCTGGCCATCAGCTGCTGCGCAAGGTCTTTCTCCGCCTCAAAGCGGCTCTCGCGCTGGGCCAGCGTCTCTTCCAGCCCGGCCCGCTGCCGCTCAATGACGGCAAGGCGGTCGCCGTGCCCGCTGCGGCCCGCGGCGATATCCTCCAGTAGGGCCTGCTCCTCAAACCCCAGCGCCGCCAGCTGCGCCTTCAGGTGCACGATAGACTCCGGCACGGTGTCGAGGCTCATGCGCACCCGGGCAGCGGCGGTGTCCAGCAGATCCACAGCCTTATCCGGCAACTGACGCCCGGTCAGGTAGCGGCGCGACAGAGTGACCGCAGCGCGCACCGCGTCGTCAGTGATGTGTACACCGTGGTGCTCGGCATAGCGGGACTTGAGGCCGCGCAGCATCAGGCAGGCGGTGTCGTCGTCCGGCTCGTCCACCTTCACCATCTGGAAGCGGCGCTCCAGCGCGGCGTCGCGCTCGAAGTACTGCTTGTATTCACTCCAGGTGGTGGCGGCAATGGTGCGCAGCTCCCCGCGCGCCAGCGCCGGCTTCAGCAGGTTGGCGGCGTCCGCACCGCCCGCCTGGTTACCGGCGCCGATGATGGTGTGGGCCTCGTCGATAAACAGCAGGACCGGCACCGGCGACTGCTGGACCGCGTCGATAACGTTTTTCAGGCGCTGCTCGAACTCGCCCTTCACGCCGGCCCCTGCCTGCAGCAGGCCGAGGTCAAGAGTGCGCAGGACGACGGTTTTTAAAGATGCCGGGACATTGCCTTCGGCGATGCGCAGGGCGAGGCCTTCAACCAGCGCGGTTTTACCGACGCCGGGCTCGCCGACGAGAATCGGATTATTCTTGCGTCGCCGGGAGAGAATATCGACCATTTGTCTGATTTCGGAGTCGCGGCCGAACACCGGGTCGATGCTGCCCTCCCGGGCTTTGGCGGTAACGTCGAGGGTGAACTTGTCCAGCGCGCCCTGAAGGGCCTGGCTCAGCCCACCGGCGGTTGCGCCTGCTGCGTCCGGTTCGTCCGCAAGAGCCGCATCCTCGCCGCCGCGGGCCAGTTCGGCCTCCTGCTGCACCTCCGGGCGCTCCTCGGACTGCGCGTCCAGCAGCGGGCGCAGGCGCTCGAGCTGGCTCTGGCCGAGGGTCAGCAGCGGCCACAGGCCATCGCAGCGGGCCAGCTTCGGTTTCTCCACCAGCGCCATCAGCAGGTGGACGCTGCGAATGTGCTCCTCGCCGCTGAGAGAAGCCGCCAGCCAGGCCTGCTGCATCAGCGTCTGGATGTCGTCAGAAAGACGCGGGCGGTGGCGCACGGAGCGCGGCTGCGCATCCAGCCAGCCGAGCAGGCTCTGCCAGAGCGAATCCATATCCCACTCGTAGCGGCGGGCGAGCACCGTCAGGTCGCCCTCGCCCTGCTCCAGCAGCTTCAGCAGCCAGTGCTCGGGCAGGATTTCGGCATGGGCCCGGGTCTGGCACAGCGCAGCTGCCCCTTCCATGGCGCGGGCGCAGTACGGGTTCAGGCGGCGTAACAGGATGGCTGGATTTTCCATTTCTCGATGTTCTCTCTGTTCGGATAATTGGGCACGCTACCGCCCTCGCCGTTTCCCATTGTTAAGGAGACCCGAAGGCGCGAGGTCAGTAAGGCAAAGGGTATTTTTGCGAAGGACCCGCCTGATGCAGGCGCTTCGCAAACAAAAAAAGCGGGCAGAGAGGATCTGCCCGCCTGAGGCTTAGGCGGTAACGCGTTCGTTCCAGGAGTCGGAATGAATGATGTTGCCGTCTTTATAGGTCCAGGTGATTTTTTCGTAGCGCAGCTCGATGCGCTCCAGGTGGTTGTGCTTCTCTTTCGCCGGATCCTTGATGTCGTGCATCAGAGGCGCAATTTTCACCAGCTTGACGTTCTCCAGCGTGGTGTTGAAGTACTCCACTTCCTGGCCCGCGTCGTTAATGCGGTACCACTTAAACTCGGCAGACTTCAGGGTCTGGCCGGTGGTGACCGCCTTATACAGGTACGGGCTGGAGGCGTCGATTTCCTTGGTGAACAGGAACGGCGTGTGGACGCGGGTGCCGGTCAGCTTGCCGGTGTTGTTGTCGGTCGGGATGTACAGGTTATGCTCCTGCGCAACGACTTCGATGCTGCCTTCGCGATCCTTAACGTCCACGGAACCTTTAATGTCCGCGCCGCCGTCGTCCTTCAGCCACAGATAAACGGGAATTGCCATTGTGTTATTCTCCTTTTGGATATGAATCGCCATCTTCCTGCGATGGCGTTTTACTGACGTCCGGGATCCGGCAGGCGTCGGCCTGCGGAACCAGACTGATTTCGACGCGGCGGTTGAGCGCGCGGCCCTCCGTCGTGTCGTTAGTGGCCACAGGGCGGCTCGCGCCGTAGCCCTGTACCGCAAAACAGCTCTCCGGCACGTCGCCGGTATCGCGCATCCAGTCGCGCACCGCTTCTGCACGCCTGAGGGAGAGCGTCTGGTTTAGCTGCGTATTGCCGGTGTTATCGGTGTGGCCAGCGACCACAATTAGCCAGCCGGGTTTGGCTTTGATGCCCACCAGGGAGTTAATCAGCATTTTGGTAGAGCCCGCCTTCAGCTGAGCTTTACCCGAGTCGAACAGGGACATGCTGTCGAGCCGCACAATTTCCGGCACCGGCTCTGCCTTCGGCTGAGGTGTCGGTTCTGGCTTCGGCGGAGGCGGCGGTGGCACGTACGAACGAATGGCATCCAGCACCGGCATGCGCAGGTGCTCGCCCTGATACAGTCCCAGGCTCAGCCGGGCAGGTACGCCATTACGCGTCCAGCCGTCCAGCTGCGCGGCATCCTCGCGTAAAATCGCTACGGCAGCCGCTTTCGGGGCGTAGTCATCCATCGGAATGCGGTAATAGCGGGCAATATCAAAGCTCACGCGGTGCAGCAGCTGGCGGTTGTTCCAGCCGCTGCAGAGCAGCGCGGCAACGGCTGCCAGCGTGAAGATACTGAGCGCGCAGCGCAGCGCCCGACCGAGCGGGGTTAATCCGTGCCCCATCGGCAGCAGCGGCAGAATAAAATCCGGCAGTGGAGAGATGACCGTGCTGTCGGTGCCAACCGGCTGCCAGCCGCTAACCTGGCGCATAGCCGTGTGGCGGGCCAGCCACGCCGTCCAGGCCGAAGACGCCAGGCTTCCGGCAAGAATCGGCCCGATACCCCACAGCACCGCATCGGGCGTAACGGCCGGAACATCGGGGTTATCCTCCATGAACACCGCTTTGACATGCTGGTGAAACCAGCCCATCAGGCTGTTCATCAGCACCTGCTGCTGCATCGCCGGTACGCCGCCGGTTGTGACCCACGCGGCAATTGAACAGGGCGCGGAAGACTCGCGCCAGACCCGAAGACCCTCTCCGGCAACCGCCGCCTGCCAGAGCGTATCGTTCATCATCGCACTGCCCGTTTGCCCGCTCAGCACCAGCGGCACACGGTGCCCTGTCTCCTTACGCAGCCGACAAATTTGCCAGCGCAGGGCCATCAGCCGCCCGGTCAGCGCCTCGCTGTCAACGTGCTGCTGTGGGCAAACGCTGACCATCACCGACAGCTGGCGCCCCCAGTCCGGGCGCAGCCGCAGCACCTGTCGGGCTACCCGGTCCAGATCCTGATGTTCCTCGACCCGGATCCAGCAGCCCTGGGTCACGGTCATTACCGGCGACGGCTGCGGCCAGGCGAGCGGCAGATCGCCGCAGACCAGCACCACCGGCTGGCGATAGACGGCTTCCGGCAGGTTATCCAGCCGCAGAGCATCGTCGTGCGGAAGGCGATCGCGCGTGGCGTACCAGACCGCTGCGATCGCCCCGAGTACAACCAGCAGAACGAGTGCGGCGAGCGGCCAGGAGGCCGGCAGGAAACCCAGGCAGATAACGACGCTCAGCAGGGCGGCCCACAGTGCCAGCCAGCGCCGCTGCGCAGGACTCATTTCACTACTCCCGGCAGCAGGGTCAGCAGCATCCTGTCGAGCCAGTGATTAAGCCCCCACCACAGGACTACGATCGCAATCACGCTCAGGCCAATACGCACCGGCCACGATGCCAGCCAGCTGCTCATCCCTGTTCCGGCAGGGCTTTCCGCCAGCACCGGATGCGTTTGCGGATAGCTGAAGGGCGCAACGTGTTCATTCAGGGCACTCACCAGCTTTTGCCGGTCCGGATCGTTCAGGGAGCTGAAACTGCCGAGGAATCCCAGCATCATCACCCGCTGGAAGCAGGTCAACACGGCGCTGTCGGGCGCCGGCTCGCGCAGTACATCGCGCATTCGGTCGCACAGCGTGTCGCCGGCGTCCATGGTGCCGAGGAAGTGGCCCTGCAGAGGAATGTCGTACCACTGCATGCAGGCATCGTCGTCAACGTTGCGGCTTTTTACCGCTTCATCGAGCAGCGCACACTGCGCGGTCATAATGTGCCGGCAGCTCACTTCGTCCAGATCGCTTGCTTTAAGCTCGCGCTGCACGCGCTCCACATCGGCGATACAGCGCTCCCACAGCACGCGTCCTTCGCCTTCCTGAAATTTCGGCCCGTGGCGCAGGCTGATAACCTGTAGCCAGGTGTCCTGCAGCAGGGCATCAATATCAATGGGTGCGGCAGCGCCGCGCTTACGTTCACTCATGTTCTCAGTACCGCAAAGAGTTCAAGTTCAGGCTCGCCGAGCATCCCCGGGACGTAAAACATGCAGGTGCCGCTCTGGATCATTTCCGCGGCCAGAGGATCGGAGAGAACGAGGCTGAAATACTGGTTTTCCAGACGCAGCGGAATAGCCGCGGGGACGTGGCGCAGCGGCATCAGCGGAACGCCAACCCGGGATGAGTTGACGATGTCGCGGACGTGATCCGGGCTGCCCACCTTGCACTGGCGCGGGAACTGCTCCTGCAGTTGCGCCGCCGGCATCGGCGATCGTACGGAAAGGTAGTAGTCCGCCCCTTCCCGCAGGCGCGGATCGTGCAGCCTTGCCTGCCAAAAGTGCAGACGGGCGTCGTAGTCAAGCTCCAGCGACACCACCCGCGACGGCAGGCTGGCCTCAAGCAGATCCCCAAGCAGGTTAAACAGCGGCGGGAAAACTGCATTCAGTTGCTCATGCTGCCAGACTGGAATAGCGCTCACCTGATGGGCCAGCGAAAAGGTCAGCAGGCTGCCGGCCAGCCGGGCAAGCTCCGGATAGAGGCGCTCGGGCGGGCTTTGCGGATTGCGCTGAAACTGCCCCAGCACCGGCTCGGCGCTGTTGAGAGCGTTAAGCAGCCAGAACAGGGAGACGTCGGCGACGGCAAAATCCGCCATTCGCTCATTGCTTTCCCGGCGCATCGCCATCAGCCGTCCCAGGCGCGCGCGTAGCTGGGTCAGCAGCTGTTCAAGCTGGGTCGACAGCCAGCGGCTGCCGCGCAGCGTCAGCAGCGGAGGAAGAAAGGTCTCGTCCAGGGTCCAGACGCCCTGTGAATCCTGCTGCACGCGGGCGACAGGACAGGTCAGGTAATCGCTGTTGTCCTGACGGGCAAAGCGCAGGGTCAGTTCGGGCTGCATGACCGCAATCTGGCGAGTGTCGTCGCCAAAAGTATTGCGCACATCTCGCCAGCGCTGGCGAAAGCGTACCGGGCGCTCGGCCACCTCATCGGGCTTCAGGCAGTTGCCGCCGTTGGCCCGCAGCAGCGGAAGCGCCAGCACTACCACCGCGTCCCGGGATTCACTTTCAAGGGACAGCGCCGGCGGCAGGGCGTCAGCGTTGTCGGTATCGATCAATGTGCCGTCCTGAAAGCGAACGTGCAGGTGCCGGGCCTGCAGGCGGCCCAGCTTTAGCGCATCCGGTTCAAAAGCGGCGTCAATCATTCCCCAGGGCTGGGAAAGTCCCAGCCGGGCAATGCACTCGGCAGACCAGGCCGCTTGCGCGGCCTGCTGCTGGAAGTGCTGGGGAGAGACCATAATGCCTCTGCCCCACAACGGTTGTTCCGTTTTCATCAGCTTCCGGTCCTACGTTACGACTTGGCCTTCGGCATCCGCGAAACCAGCGACAGGTTGACGTCCATCCCTTCCACCTGGAAGTGCGGCACCGCGAACAGCTTCACGCGGAAGAATCCCGGGTTGTCCTCGATGTCTTCCACCACCACCTTCGCATCGCGCAGCGGATGTGACGCCTGCAGCGCGTCGCCCGGATCGGTCATCTCCGTTACCAGGCTGCGCACCCAGGTGTTCAGCTCCAGCTCCAGCAGGCGCCGGTCCTTGGTCGAGCCGATGTTTTCGCGCTGGATTATTTTCAGGTAGTGCGCGATGCGCGACAGCAGGAAAATGTACGGCAGCCGCGCGTTGATGCGGCTGTTTGCCGTCGCCTCCGGGGTATCGTACAGCGCCGCCTTCTGGGTCGAGTTCGCCGAGAAGAAGCACGCGTAGTCCCGGTTCTTGTAGTACGACAGCGGGATGAAGCCCAGGTTGGCGAACTCGAACTCGCGGGTCTCCGGTATCATCACCTCGCTCGGGATTTTCACCTGGTTGCCGGTGCCGAGGTCGTACAGATGAATCGGCAGGTCCTGCACCGCACCGCCCGCCTGCGGGCCGCGTATCTGCACGCACCAGCCGTTGTTGATGAAGCTCTTCACCATGTTGGCCGCAAAGGCGAACGAGGCGTTGGTCCACAGGTATTTGTCGTGGTCCGGGCCCTTCACCTCTTCCACGTAGTTGAAGCTGCGCACCGGCACCGTGTCCGGTCCGTACGGCAGGCGGCCCAGCACCCGCGGCATCACCAGCCCCAGGTAGCGCGAGTCGTCCGTGTCGCGGAACGTCTTCCACTTGATGTATTCGGCACGGTCAAAGTAGTTGCCGATGTCCTTGATGGCCGCCACCTCCTCCATCGAGTCCTTGAGGAAAAATTTCGGCCCGGCGGAGCCGATAAACGGCATGTGCGCCGCGGCGGACACCTTCGAGATGTTGCGCATCAGCGCCACGTCCTGGGCCGAGGCGTCGAACTCGTAGGCCGAAATCACCGCCGCAATCGGCTCGCCGCCCGGGGTGTCGTACTCGTCGATGTAGGTGTGCTTGTACAGTCCGGACTGGATAATCTCCGGCGAGTCCTCGAAGTCCTGGCGCAGGTCGTCCTTCGACATGTCCAGCAGCTCCACCCGCACGTTCTGGCGGAAGTCGGTTTTGTCCACCAGCGACTTCACCCCGCGCCACAGGCTCTCCACCGCCTGAAATTCTTCATGGTGCATTACCGCGTCCAGCTGGCGGCTAATCTGCCAGTCCAGCTCGGCGATGTGGTGATCAATCAGGGTTTTGTCGAGCTTCTCCACCTTCGCCCCGGCCTTGCTCAGGCACTCGAGGAACACCTGCATCCCGGCGGTCAGGCGCTCGTCGGCGCTGGCGTCGGACATCGCCTGCGCGTCCTGCCAGACGTCCAGCGCGCTCAGCCCGGAGACCGGGTGCAGGTTGATTTTTTCAAACAGCGAGGCGTACACGCCGCCCGCCGGACGTTCGAGAACCACGCTTTCGCTGCCGGAAGCGTTTTCATTTTGTACAGACATGAGCATTCCTTAATTAATCCGTTAAAAAGTCGCGGGGGGCTACTGTTTGGGGGTCAGGGCAGAGAGTTCGCCGCGCAGCTCGGCGCTGAGCGCCGGGTCGAGCAGGATTTTTTCCAGCTCCTTGCGGAAGGCCTGGTTGTCGAGCAGGTTAGCCTTGAGGTCGCGCAGCAGGCTGCGCATGGCGAGCATGGCCTTCAGCTGGGGTATCTGGCGGGCCACCTGCTCGGGGGTGAAGTCGCTCATACTGCGAAAGGTGAGGTCAACGTTCTCTTCGCTGCCGTCGCCGGCGAGGGTGTTTTTCACCGCGAGGTTCACCCGCGGCGCGTACTCGGCGAGCACCGAGTCGAAGTTGTTCTTGTTGATATTTTGCTTCTCGCGTTCAGACAGCGGGGCTTTTTCCTGCCCGTTGCTGAAATCCCCCGTCACCAGCAGCTTGAGCGGGAGTTCAGTCTTTTTCCCCGCGCCGCCGGTATGTAAGTCGAGTTTGAGATTAATACGTGCTTTGGGTACTTCACTCTGGAAGCTGTCGGCCATGTCATTATTCCCTTAGTTATTGCCACAGATATTTATGCGTAAGATTTCTTGCGCGAAAACACATTAATTCAACACACTACAGAAAAAACAATAACGAGATCAAATTACTGATAAAAGAAAAATCCCAATATATCTTCCTGGTATAAAAAAAAGCACTCCATACGAGTTATTTGGTTTTATAAACTAAAATAAATAAAATAAACGAACAAAAAACCACAAAAGCAACGAAAAGTAATTTAAAATTTTCATTGCATCGAAATTGATATAAATCAAAAAAAATATGAATTCAGGCAACAGGAGTGTAAATAATAATTACATACCACCGCCGATGAATACATATAAAAATGAAATATATCTTTGTGGATTAATTATTAAAGTGAATAAGAGTTTTAGCACGAATAAATAAAAAAACAACTTTACTCTATTAATAACATTAGAGAATCAAATGTGTCATTTAAGGCAAACATCCACTTTCACCCTCTATAATTTAGCGAATCGCTTTACGACCATAAGCCAATTCAGTGCTAAAAATAAAAAACTGAACTTTCTCAAAATGAACATTATCGGCTTCTTTTACTCAAACCATATCAATTCAATAAAAATACTTTAGCGTAACTAATGATATAAAAGTAACCGTCGTGTTGTGATGCCATCCCACCAGACAGGGAGTTCAGAAGTACAAAAAACGTGCTGGCATCCCGTTCATTATGCGCCAGCAGACCATAAAAAAACCCACGTCGCCGCAGGCTTCGTGGGTTTTTCATCTTCGACTAATTAGCCCAGATTCAGCTCGTCGAAGTGGGAAATGCGTTTGCCGACGATGCCGTAATCCAGCGCCTCGTCCGGGGACATCCATAAGTTACGGTCAGTATCTTTCTTGACGCGCTCCAGCGGCTGGCCGGTAGCATCGGCAATCAGGCGGTTAATGCGATCGTGCATGCGGATAATTTCGCGGGCTTCAATTTCGATGTCCGTCGCCTGGCCGCGCACGCCGCCTATCGGCTGGTGGATCATAAAGCGGGTGTTCGGCAGCGAGTAACGGTGCTCTTTCTTCGCCGCGAGGAAAATGGTGATACCCGCGCTGGCAACCCAGCCGGTACCGATAATGTGCACATCCGGACGGATAAACTTGATGAAGTCGTGGATAGTATCACCCGCTTCAACGTGGCCGCCCTGGCTGTTGAGGTAGATGCGGATCGGATCGTCGCTGATGCTCTGCAGCAGAATAAGCTGGGTCACCACTTTCTGCGCCAGCTCCTGATTGATTTCACCGGAGATAACAATCGAGCGGGACGACAGGAGCTTTTGCTGGATAAACGCCGGCTCGGCGCCTTCGGCGGCTTTCTTGTCGTCGCTATTTTCATTCATGATGGTGGGTAACATAGGTGTTGCTCCTTAACAGATACGGCCATAGTCAGATACATATAGCATATCAGGACAATCAGGCCCGCGTCTTTAAACGCGAACCGCCACCACACCTGAGAATGCGCGTCCGCCCGGGCGTCAGTTTTCCCGCCGCTAAAATGCCTGCGCCGCCAGAAGATGGCGGCGCAGAAGCATCAGCGTTATCTATTCAGAGGCTGTTTTATTTATACAGCTCGGCGCTCATCGACACGCGGTTACCCATCCGGGCGCTGGTGATTTTGTAGGAGCTTGCGTGCTGCGCTTTTGCCTTCTGGGCAATCACCGCCTCGGCAGAATCGAGCGTGGTGCCGGTAGCGGTAACGCTGTGTGCCGATGCGCCAAACGCGAGAGTTGAAAGAACGGCGGCGGTAATCAGAGTAGTCATGCTTTTCATAATCGTATCCTTGGGTAATGGAGTAAGTTGCCCGGTGCAACTTGATGGCAAGAAGGATACGACGGTTTACTTATGCCTTAAATAGCAATTATGGCAACATACTGTTGCTTAAAATAGAATAATAACGAGTTCCCCTATAGCCCTACAGTCAAAGATACGTCTGCGGCCTCCCGGCCGCACCCGCCGGGCTCCCGCCTCTTTTAAAACCGTTAGCACACGCCCTGAATCATCGACAAATCAAACGGCACATCCGGAGCAATCTTCTCGATATTGTCCGGCGCTTTAAACCACAGCCCCTCTTTCTCCCCCAGAATCCGACCCCGGACGCCTTCAATATACAGCGCAGACCCTTCATACAGGGCCAGCAGCTGTTCCTGTGGGTTAAAGGCCAGAAACTCGTTGAGGCGATCTTCGCGGCTCTCGCCGTTGTGGCCCGCCGTTTTACCCGAAATAAAGTGCGGGTTAATCTGAAACGGCGCGATATTAAGCGCGTTGAACGACGGCGGCTGTACAATCGGCATATCGTTGGTGGTGCGGATCGTCGGCGTGGCGACATTGCTGCCCGCGCTCCAGCCGACATACGGCAGCTCGCCGGCGTTCACCCGTTCAGAAATCAGCTCCACAATGCCGGCCTGATAGAGACGGGTCAGTAGCGCAAACGTATTGCCGCCGCCCACGGCGATAGCCTGCGCATTGCGCACTGCCGCAAGCGGATCGCTGAAGTGGTGAATAGACGTCAGGCCATAGCCCAGGCGGGAAAACGCGGGCTGAACGCGCTTCTCGAAAGCATCGAAGCTGGAAGATACCGCGGCAAACGGGATAAACAGCACCTCCACCGGCCCGGTGCCCAGCAGCGTGCGCAGCTGGGCGTCCGCGTGTTCCAGATAGCCCATGCTGCCCATCCGGGAACTGCTCATCAATAGTGCTCTTTTCATCATGACTCCTTGATAATGTGCGAGATTCCGGCAACACGCCAGAATACCCGTGCGTTGATCTTATCCTATCGCCGCCGCCTGCTCGTGCGCCAGCGCGATAAACGCCCGGGCGGCGGCCGTTTGCCACGCGCCTTTGCGCTGCAGCAGGGCCGCGGTGCGCTCCAGCAGCGGCGGTTCCAGCGCGATGGCAGTTATCTCGGAATGCTGGACGGCAATGGCCGCCGGCAGCAGCGTGGCCAGCGACGTTCTGCGCACCATTTCCAGCACTGCGCTGATGGAATTCACTTCCATTATTACCGGCAGATGCAGGCTAACCTGCCGGCTGAAGCGATCGATCTGCTCCCGGGTGGCAAATTCGCCGCTGAGCAGCACAAATTTTTCGTCTTTAAGCTGGTGGAGATCTGCCGTTTCGCGCCCGGCCAGCGGATGGCCGTTAGCCACCACCAGCGCCAGAGTTTCGACCAGCAGCGGCCGGGCCGCGATCTCCGCTGAGTGAACGTCGGTAAAGGCAATGCCGACGTCCAGCTCGTCCCGCGCCAGCTGCATTTCAATTGCCTCCTGCGACATCTCCCGCAGCTGGAGCGTCACGCCGGGATAGCGCGCATGAAAGGCGGCCAGCAGCGGGCCGGTCAGATAGGCGGTAAAGGTCGGTGTTACCCCCACTTTCAGCTCGCCGCAGCTGAGATCCTCCACGTCATGAATCGCCCGGCTGCCGGCTTTCAGGGCCTGCAGCGCCTGCCGGGCATAGCTCAGGTAGATCTCGCCGGCGTCGGTCAGGCGAACAGCGCGGCCGCTGCGATCAAATAGCGGCGCGCCGAGCGTCTCCTCCAGCTGCCTGATCTGCTGGGAAAGCGCGGGCTGAGAGACGTGCAGTGCTTCGGCGGCCCGGGTAAAACCCCGGTGCTCAGCGACAGCAAGGAAATAGTGGATATGGCGCAGCAGCATCACTCACCTATAAGTAATAACAATAGTGTTCATTATAAATGCGTCTTTTACCTTATAGGAAGCGGCGAGTAGCCTTGGCTCCATCATTTAGTGCCGAGGAGGCAGCATGAAAGAAATTATTGATGGTTTCCTGAAATTTCAGCGCAGCGTCTTTCCCGAGCGCGCCGAACTGTTCAGGCACCTCGCCAGCCAGCAAAACCCCAGAGCGCTGTTTATCTCCTGCTCCGACAGCCGCCTGGTGCCGGAGTTGGTTACCCAGCGCGAGCCGGGCGACCTGTTCGTTATCCGCAATGCGGGCAACATCGTGCCGAGCTACGGCCCGGAGCCCGGCGGCGTAACGGCGTCCGTTGAATATGCCGTCGCGGCGCTGCGGGTATCGGACATCGTGATTTGCGGCCACTCGGACTGCGGTGCCATGACCGCCATCGCCGGCTGCCACTGCCTGGATCACATGCCTGCCGTCGGCCACTGGCTGCGCTACGCCGACTCTGCACGCGTCGTCAACGAGGCCCGCGATCACTGCACGGAAGCGGAAAAAGTGCATTCCATGGTGCGTGAAAACGTTATTGCCCAGCTGGCAAATATCCAGACGCATCCGTCGGTGCGCCTGGCGCTGGAAGAAGGCCGCATTGCGCTCCACGGCTGGGTTTATGACATTGAGAGCGGCGATATCGCCGCCTATGACGGTACCCGTCGCCAGTTTGTGTCCCTGGCTGACAATCCCGACACCCGGGCCGTGCCGCTGCAGCACGCCCTGACAGACTAATTTTCCCCCTTAATTTACCGGAGGTTTATCCATGATCCATTCCCAAATCAACCGCGACATTCGCCTGGCCCTGGCCGACCAGATCCTGCTTATCAAAGCTAAGAAAGACTTTACCTTTGAACAGCTTGCCGACGGCACCGGGCTGTCAGAAGCGTTTGTGACCGCCGCTCTGCTGGGACAGCACGCGCTGCCGGTGCAGGCTGCCCGCCTGATCGGCGACAAGCTGGGCCTGGATGAAGATGCGGTTCTGCTGCTGCAGACCATCCCGCTGCGCGGCAGCATTGATGACCGCGTGCCGACCGATCCCACCATGTATCGCTTCTACGAGATGCTGCAGGTCTACGGCACCACCCTGAAAGCGCTGGTTCACGAAAAATTTGGCGACGGCATTATCAGCGCCATCAACTTCAAGCTGGACGTGAAAAAAGTGGCCGATCCGGAAGGCGGTGAGCGGGCGGTGATTACCCTCGACGGCAAATATCTGCCGACGAAACCGTTTTGATCAATAACGCCCCAGCCCGCGGGCGTATCGTTACGATTGAACCTTAATCGTCGATAAATCAAACAGTCTCACCCACGCCGTCCGGTTCCCCCGGGCGGCGCTGCGCTTTCCGACACTGCTGCGCTGACAGAACAAGGAGAAAAAATGATTACGGATGCGCGCGTCCGCCACCAGCTGATAATGCTGCTGGTTCTGGTACTTATCGGCATTAATATGCGCCCCCTGCTCACCTCCGTTGGCCCGCTGCTGCCGCAGCTGCGCGCCGCCACAGGCATGCATTTCACCACCGCGTCGCTGCTGACCGCCCTGCCGGTTATCGCCATGGGCGCGCTGGCGCTGGCGGGAAGCTGGATCAACGCGCGCGTTAGCGAACGTCACAGCGTGGCACTCGGCCTGCTGCTGGTTGCTGCCGGGGCGCTGCTGCGCGAGATGGCACCGCAGAGCTGCCTGCTTATCAGCAGCGCCCTGCTGGGCGGAATTGGCATCGGCATTATTCAGATGATTATGCCGGCGGTGATAAAGCGCCTGTTCCAGCGCCGGATGCCGCAGGTAATGGGTCTGTGGTCGGCGGCGCTAATGGGCGGCGGCGGACTGGGGGCGGCAATCACGCCCTGGCTGGCCGATCGCAGTGAGCTGTGGTACCGCTCGCTGGCCTGGTGGGCGCTTCCGGCCATTATTGCGCTGGCAGGCTGGCTGGCGCTGCGCGGTCGGGCACCGCAGGAAGAGCACCGCGCTCCGCCGGCATCTGTTCGCGTATCAGCCAGCCCGCGCGCGTGGCTGCTGGGCCTCTATTTTGGCGTGATTAACGGCGGCTATGCGAGCCTGATAGCCTGGCTGCCGCCTTATTACATTCAGCTCGGGGCCAGCGCCCAGCACAGCGGATCGCTGCTGGCGCTGATGACGGTGGGGCAAACCCTGGGGGCACTCGCGCTACCGCTGTTCGCCCGGCAGCAGGATCGCCGCGGGCTGCTCATATTGACGCTTGCGCTTCAGCTGATCGGCTTTTGTGGATTTATCTTCGCGCCGCTGTCGCTGTCGGCGCTGTGGGCAATGCTGTGCGGCGCGGGGCTCGGCGGCGCGTTTCCGCTGTGTCTGGTGCTGGCCCTCGATCACGCCGGGCATCCCGCCATCGGCGGGCGGCTGGTGGCGTTTATGCAGGGAATTGGCTTTATCATTGCCGGACTCTCGCCGTGGCTTTCCGGCTTGTTGCGCAGCGCGAGCGGCAACTTTCTGCTGGACTGGACGGTACACGCCGCGGCCGCGGCCGCGCTGATACTGCTGACGCTGCGCTTTAAACCAGCGGGGTATCCAAAGGCCTGGCGTGTAGAGAATGAGTTGAAGGGTTAATCGGCAACAGTAAAGCGGATGTCCAGGCTGGTCATTTTCTCAATGACGTCCGGTGTAATGTGACTGTCGGTAATGATATCGGTCAGGGAGTGCAGTCGGGCAACGTTAAATAGAGCCCACTTGCCATATTTTGAACTGTCCGCCAGCAGCACGCGGCGCGTAGCATTGACAATAAGATCGCGCTTTAACGCCGCTTTTTCTTCCGTTGGTGAAGTAATTCCCCTGTCAAAATCCCAGCCGTTACAGCTGGCAAAAGCGATGTCAGGCCAGATGTCATTGAGGAAGCGGCGTGCATGCTCGCCAACGCACGACTGGCTGCTGTCGTCTATGCGCCCGCCAATAATGGTCACCTCGATCTGCTTATATTCCGCCAGAAAGAGAGCGATGTGTAAGTCGCTGGTGATAACGCGCAGCGGAAGGTGCGTTAAATGACGCGCCAGCTCGATCATCGTCGTGCCGGCATCAAGTACAACAGCATCGCCGGCTTTGACGAGACTGGCAGCCCGCGCGGCAATCGCCCGCTTTTCAGCAAGATGACGCTGGGATTTCTCTAATGTGGTGGGCTGAGCAGGGATAAACCGATTGAGCGTCACGCCGCCGTGCGTGCGGCTGATTACGCCTTCCTGATCAAGTTTGATCAGATCCCGGCGGATCGTCGCCGGTGACGCATCCGTCACCGACACTAACTCATCAACCGTGACAAGATTATGGCTCTTCAGGTAATCCATAATTTGTTCAAGACGGTTATATCCCTTCATCTTAATTCCGCGTTATTTGCATGGCGAGTTTGATCGAAGTAGCCATGCTCTCAGACTTGGCTTTTCCTGTCCAGGCAATATCAAATGCCGTACCGTGGTCGGCTGATGTGCGAATAAACGGCAGTCCGGCGGTAATATTTACGCCGTCGTAAAAGCCAAGTAGCTTAAGCGGGATGTGCCCCTGATCGTGATACATCGCGACCACCATGTCATACATTCCTTCATGGCACTGCATGAATACCGTATCTGGCGGGCAGGGGCCGGTGACGTTGAAACCTTCCGTTTTCATGGCCTCTACTGCAGGCGCCACGATCTTGATCTCCTCATCGCCAAACAGGCCATTTTCACCTGCGTGAGGGTTTACGCCCGCCACTGCAATGTGCGGATTGTCATAGCCAACGCGTTTTAAAAAATCATCAGCAACCCGAATAACCGTTTTGATACGATCCTGATTGAGAGTATCGAGGAATTTGCGCAGAGCGATGTGGGTCGTAACATGAATAACTTTGAGTTTATCCGTGTACAGCACCATCGCGTAATCCTGCGTATGCGTTAACTTCGCCAGCAGCTCCGTATGTCCCGGGTAGAAATGGCCGCCGGTATGCAGCGCTTCTTTATTCAGCGGCGCTGTCGCAATGGCCTTCACTTCGCCTGACATTGCCAGCTCGGTCGCCCGCTTAATACAGCGGTAGGCCAGATCGCCCGCCTGCGCCTGTACGATGCCCGGCTTGAGCGCCTGGGGATCGGCCAGCGGCTCATCAATGACGTTGATTACATTGGGAGAAAAACGCGCGTCCGCAACGCTATTAATAACGCGCATCTGCGCGGCAGGAACGATCCCCAGCCCCATAATACGCTCAAAGGTTTTCGCGCAGCCGACCACCACCACAGGCGCACCGGAGAGTTCACCCTCCGCCAGCGACTTAATAATAATCTCAGGACCAATACCTGCCGGGTCACCCATCGTTACAGCGATAATATTAGACACTTACGTTCTCCTCGATAAAATGCAAAACCTTGAGCAGGGTTGTTTCATCACCAAAGCCCCCGGCCTTAGTCATGACTGGCATGTGCCAGTTACTTCCTAAAAAATGACCCCACGGCACGCACTGCGCCACGCAGCCTGTAATTCGAAATCCCGTTGCCCCCAGCGCGCGCGCGGCGGCCAGCGCAACATCACCGCCGGATAAATAGAGCGCATCGGGTACGCTGATGCTCGCGGCATCCCGGACGAGCGCGCCTAAAAAAGCGCAAATGTTTTCGCCAAGCTCGCTGCGGCTGAGCTGCCGCTGGCGGCACACGTCGTCGATACGATGGCGCGCAGCGCTGTCTGAGCAGGTATGCACAATGCAGTGCTGCCCGCTTTCCAGCGCATTCGCTATTTGTGTGAGGTAGCTTTCCGGCCTGTCGTTCAGCGCGTCATCAATATTGATAAGTATCAGGCGCGCATCGGACTGCTGCTTAAGCACCTCGATTTGCTGCTGCGCCATTTCACTCATCGAGCCCACCACCGCCAGCAGGCAGGGGCGAGAGTGTGATGTGACAACCCGGGCAAAGGCATCGCACAGACCTGCCGAGCCGACCAGTAGCGGAGAGGAGGGTAGGCGCCTGGCCGCCTCCATTACATAATCGAGATCAGCATCCGTTTCGCCGTCAATAATGACCAGTGTCGGCGCAGATATTTGTGCAAGACATTCGCTGAGTTTTCCTGCACGCAAAACATCAAGGCCGATATGCAGACAGGGGAGCTCGCTTTGTGATTGAAAAACGAAACCAACATCTGCACTGTGCACCGGCGTTTTGGGATCGGTCGCGAATTCCGTTTCGGTCAACGGTCGGTGGTTAACCAAACACTGGCCGTCGCGGATCGTTCTCCCTGCAGCGGGAAATGCCGGTGCCACGAGCGCGATGTCGATCTCCAGCGCCCGCATCATCGCCAGGGTTTCTGCCCCCGGATTCCCCCGGAGAGTGGAATCTATTTTTTTTATCCGCCAGCGGTAAGGCTGCCGCTCTCCGACAGAAGCGGCCAGTGAAAGTGCGCGATCGTAAGCCTGCTCCACGGGCAGCGCCCGGCTATCACTATTGAGAATGCACACGTCGGCCCGGCCATCGCGCTGATAATCCGCATGCAGCACGACATCAACGATATTTCCGCACTTCGCCAGGGTAACTCCGGCATCATTCGCGCCAGTGAAGTCATCAGCGATGATAAGAATAGAGTTATCAGTATTCCGTCCCGCCATCGTCACTCCCATTGTGTAATTATCCGCTTATGATTATATTCAATCATAATTGATTATATGTGAGCAACATCAATCTTTTCATTTTCGGTTTAAATTATAAATTTAGCCATCAAAGTGCGAGAGCCGCGAGAGCGATTGATTAAATTCAATCACCTCCGGCAACAGGAGAATATCGTGATTACCATTAACAGTACGTTGATTAGCGGAGCCGGAGCGATCCCCGCCCTTGCTCCTGTATTAGCGGGCAGGCAGCGCGTTTTGCTGCTCTCAGATGCCAATATCATCAAGCTTGAAGAAACACAGCAAATCGTGGCGCTGCTGCGTAATGAGGGAAGAGATGTTTACATTATTGACAGCGTTCCCGCAGAACCAAGCCAGCACGACGTAGCCAACATCGTGCGCGAGCTGCCGGATCGGACAATAGATATTGTGGTGGGTATTGGCGGCGGCAGCGTTCTGGATGTAGCCAAACTGCTGTCGGTACTGTGTGCTCCTGAATCAAAAAGCCTTGAAGCGCTGCTGGCCGGGGAAAAACCAACGCACCGTGTCACTTCCCTGCTGATACCCACCACCGCGGGAACCGGCTCTGAGGCGACACCAAACGCCATTCTGGCCATCCCGGAACAGAGTACAAAAGTGGGTATTATCTCACCAGTTCTGCTACCCGATTACGTCGCTCTCCTGCCTGAACTGACCACCAGCATGCCGGCACATATTGCCTCCTCAACCGGAATTGATGCCCTGTGCCATTTGCTGGAATGCTATACCTCTACGGTGGCGAATCCTGTCAGCGATAACGTGGCGCTGACCGGACTGTATAAGCTGCTGCGCAATATTGACGTTGCGGTAAGTGAACCTCATAACCTCAATGCCCGGCTTGAGATGCTCTGGGCATCCTATTACGGCGGTGCTGCGATTGCGCATGCCGGCACCCACTTGGTCCACGCGCTCTCTTATCCTCTGGGCGGCAAATACCATCTGCCCCACGGCGTGGCCAATGCCATTCTGCTGGCGCCCTGCATGAAAGTCGTGCGCCCGCACGCCGTGGAAAAATTTGCCAGGGTATGGGATCTCATTCCCGGTGCTGATACAGCGCTGAGCGATGATGAAAAATCCCATGCACTGGTGGCCTATCTTGCCGATCTGGTTAAGCGCCTGAACCTGCCTGATAACCTGGAAACGATGGGCGTTCCCCGCAGCGATATTTCGTCGTTGAGCGATGCTGCGCTAAATGTGAAGCGCTTAATGAATAACGCCCCCTGCACCGTCAGCCATGATGAGGTACAGGGCATCTATCACACTCTTTTTCCTAAAAATTAAGCGCTGCGGAGTCCGTTATGACAAATAACATTCAGGGAGTATTAACGGCGGTAATAACGCCTTTTGACGCGCAGGGAGAGCTCAATTTTCCCGCATTAAAATCTCAGGTAAATCGCCAGCTCGCTGCCGGAAACGGTATTTTCTGCGGCGGCACCAACGGCGAGTTTTTTGTGCTCAACGAGCGTGAAAAAATCGCCGTTACCGAAACCTGCGTCGCGGAAGTGGCCGGACGCGCAAATGTAGTCGCACATATCGGCGAAATATCTACCCGGGAAACTATCCGACTGGGTAAGCAGATTGAAACGCTGGGTGTTGATGCGGTATCCGCCATCGTGCCTTATTTCGTGCCGCTCTCGCAGGAAGAGCTGATTGCGCACTATAGCGAGATTGCCGATGCGCTCAGCGTGCCTGTTTTTCTCTATAACATCCCGGTCCGGACCGGCAACGTCCTTGAGCCGCAGACCGTGCGTCGGCTGGCCGCTCATCCCAATATTATTGGCATAAAAGATAGCGCGGGCAGTTATGAAAGCCTGAACGGTTTTCTGACAGCGGTAAAAGATATTGAAAACTTTACGGTGTTAAACGGCCCGGACTCTCTGATTCATAGAGGATTTGTAGAGGGCTGCTCGGCCTGTATTTCCGGTTTAGCCAATGTCGCCCCCGCAGAGATCAATGCTATCTGGTCCCGCTTCAATGCCGGTGATATTGAGGGTTCAGCGCGGGCCCAGGAGAGTGTCACCGGCCTGCGTACCGATCTGTATCGCGTGGCGTTCTCACCTGCAGCAGTGAAAAAAGCGCTGCAGCTCATGGGGCACGATACCGGCGAAAGCCGCTACGCGGTGCGCTTTACCCCGGATCAGGAACAGCAAATTCGCCAGATTGTGACCCAGTACCTCCAATAATTAACACACTCTGACTAATAACCAGAAAGCTGGGCACATTGACGTGCCCGGGTTTTATACGCCCTAAGAGAGGTCTGTATGAACCATTTTTCAGCTGAAGATACCCTACTTATTATCGGCATTGTCATTGCCTATATTATTTTCACAACCTGGCTGACATTCCGCTTACGCAGTAAAAACAGCGGCGACTTTATGGAAGGCTCACGCGCAATGCCGGCTTTTGTCGTCGGTATTTTATTGATGTCTGAATTCATCGGTGCTAAATCCACCATTGGTACCGCGCAGGCTGCATTCGAAGATGGCTTTGCCGCGTCCTGGTCTGTTATTGGTGCTGCCATTGGCTTTCCGCTCTTCGGACTTCTGCTGGTGAAGCGTATTTACAGCACCGGAAAGATTACGATCTCCGGCGCAATTGCAGAAAAATACGGTACAACAACTAAAAATATTATTTCGCTAATCATGATTTACGCACTGCTGCTGGTAAACGTAGGTAATTATGTTAGCGGCGCGGCGGCTATTTCCACCGTATTAAAAGTCAACCTGCCTGTTGCAGCCTTTATTACCGCCATCGTCAGTACATTCTATTTTGCCTTTGGTGGTATGAAAGGGATGGCGCTGGTGACGGTGATTCACAGTGCGCTGAAATATTTTGGCGTCATCGCGATCCTGTGGTTTGCCCTGTCGCAAACCGGCGGCCTACAGCCAATGATCGATCACATGCCGGACTACTACTGGACCTGGGATGGCAATATTGGTGCCACCACCATTGTGGCCTGGCTCATTGGTACAATCGGATCTATTTTCTGCACCCAGTTTGTCATTCAGGCGATCTCGTCGACTAAAGATGTGAAATCGGCCAAGCGCGCGACTTGGGTTGCCTTCTTCTTCTGTATGCCTATCGCACTGGCTATTGGCGTCATCGGCGTCGCGGCTAAATATCTGCATCCGGAAATTAATAGCCTGTACGCGATGCCGGTATTCCTGCAGGACATGCGCCCCTGGATGGCAGGCCTGGTCACAACCTCGCTGGTAGCTTCCATTTTTGTGAGCGTCAGTACGGTTGCGCTGGCCATTGCTTCTCTGGTGGTCAAAGATTTTTATGTGCCTTATCGCAAGCCGACGCCGGAGCAGGAATTTAAAGCGACCCGCTGGCTGTCGCTGTTTATCGGCTTTCTACCGCTGATTTTCGTGCTGTTCGTGCCGGAAGTACTGAAGCTGTCGTTCTTTACCCGTGCCATTCGCCTCTCCATTTCGGTCGTCGCGGTTATCGCATTCTATGCCCCGTTCTTTAAAAGCGCCCGCGGCGCAAATGCCGGCCTGATAGGCGCATGCGTGATGACTTCTGTGTGGTATATGCTCGGCGATCCCTTTGGTATTAATAACATGTACATCGCGCTGATCACCCCGGCCATTATTATGGCGCTGGACTACCTGATCCCGAACAAAGCGAAAAACTCAACACTCTCCACCTCTGTCGAAAATAATGGAGCCTGACATGACCGTAACCGTAAATCGTGATGGCGTCGTACGCCCTCTGGAGCAGGACAGCGCTGTTGCCATCGCAATGTTGCCGTCAGAATGCCCACAGAATCACGCCGCTAATGTACTGCCGCTGCCGGATGGCACGCTGATGTGCGTCTGGTTTGGCGGTACGCAGGAGGGCATTGCCGATATTTCCATCTGGAGCTCGCGCCTGGCACCGGGCAGCCAGACATGGAGTGAAGCGGTTAAACTCTCCGATGACCCAACCCGCTCGGAACAGAACCCGGTACTGTTTTTGGCACCTGACGGTACGCTGTGGCTGATGTGGACTGCGCAGGTTTCCGGCAACCAGGACACGGCGATTGTGCGCTATCGCCAGTCGAATGATTTCGGGAAAACCTGGGGGGCAATTGATACTCTCCTTGATAAGCCGGGCACGTTTATCCGTCAGCCGATGACGGTGCTGGAGAACGGAAACTGGCTGCTGCCGGTATTTTACTGCCGCACCCGTCCGGGTGAAAAGTGGGTGGGCAACGACGATATCAGCGCAGTGAAAATTTCTGCCGATCGGGGAAAAACGTGGCGCGATGTAGAGGTCCAGGACAGCCTGGGCTGCGTACACATGAACATCACGCCGCTGAAAGACGGCAGTCTGGTGGCGCTGTTTCGCAGCCGCTGGGCGGACAATATCTATATCAGCCACTCTTCGGATAACGGAGAGAGCTGGTCATCTCCGAAGCCTACAGAGCTGCCAAACAATAACTCCTCGATCCAGGTGACAACGCTTGAAAGCGGCGAGCTGGCGCTTGTTTTCAATCATATGAGTGCCGCAGGCGCCTCCGAGCGCAGAGCCTCCTTGTACGATGAAATTGACGATGGCGACGGACGCAAAGAGCCTGAAGTGAAAGAGGGACGCTCGGCATTTTGGGGCGCGCCGCGGGCTCCGATGACCGTAGCGATTTCGGGCGACGGGGGCCTCAGCTGGCCCTGGCAGCGAAATCTGGATGAAGGCGACGGCTACTGCATGACCAATAATTCTCAGGAAAAGCTGAACCGGGAGTTCTCTTATCCCAGCATAAAACAGGGCCACGACGGGGAGCTGCACATTGCCTATACCTATTTCCGCCAGGCAATTAAATATGTCCGCGTTACCCCGGCGTGGGTAAAAGGCGGTGAATCATGATTGTTGGCAATCTCGACGCCCTGTCCCAGGCAGGCTTGCCGGCGGTGCTTAACGCCATCCTGGCCACCGAGGGCGCAACGCTCTCCGCCCTGAAGGCCAGAGAAGACGGACGATGGCAGCCGGACGGCGCACAATGGTTCTGCAATATTGGCCCGGCGCAAACGCAACACCGCGAGGCTCGCCATACCGAATATCACCGCCAGTGGGCCGATATTCAGGTGATCCTTGAAGGCAGTGAACTAATTTATGCCGCCGCCACCGCGGTTATGCAGCCTGATGATGAAGAACGTAAGCAGGACTTATTCATCACTCCGCGCACGCCGACGGGCGTCTCGATCCAGCTCGGTGAAGGGGATTTTGCGGTATTTCTACCGGGAGAGCCGCATCAGGCGCTGTGTGCCGTAGATGTACCTTCTCAAGTCAGAAAAGCCGTATTCAAAGTGCCAAAGGCGCTACTGGAGGCATAAATGCAGCTTGCAATAGTGACCGGGGCAAGTTCCGGGATTGGACAGGCAACGGTCCGACTGCTACTGGAAAGAGGCTGGTCCGTTATCGGGCTCAGCCGCCGACCCACGGCAATTGACGATCCGCATTTTCGCAGTATCAGCGTCGATCTTACCTGCAGTGATGCTCTGAGGGAAACCCTTGCCGGGCTCGAAACGCCGCAGGCGATTATTCACGCTGCCGGTATCATGGCCGCCGCGCCGCTGGGCAAACTTGAAAGCGATATCGGCCAGCAGCTGTGGGCGCTTCACGTTCAGGCTGCAGAAACCGTTATGAATCACTTTGCCCCCCAGATGCAGGCCGGAGGCCGCCTGGTTGTCGTAGGAAGCCGCACCTCTCGCGGCGCGGCAAATCGTTCACAGTACGTTGCAACCAAAGCCGCGCTAGTGGGGATGGTACGCAGCTGGGCGATGGAGCTGGCGTCGCGCGGGATCACTGCAAACGTGGTCGCCCCCGGCGCAACCGCGACGCCGATGCTGACTCAGCCAGGCCGCGCGGCATCAGCGCCAATCATGCCGCCAATAGGCCGTCTGATCCAGCCCCAGGAGGTAGCAGCGCTGATCGCCTTCCTGCTTCAACCTGAGGCCGGAGCCATTACCGGTCAGGAGATCGCGATTTGCGGCGGCGCGTCGCTGGGTAAATAGCACTTTCATTAGCAGCTTGTTATATCAATAAGCGCCGCACCTCCGCGGCGCTTTTTACGTTTACTGAGAAAAGCCATCATCGGCGGATGTGGCAAACCGCAGCTTGAGGCGGATATCAGCGCTCTAAGAACAACAAAAAATTAAGTTTCACCGGGCCCGTGCCGCCTTTAAAAGCAAACCTTTGCCGGAGCCTCAAGGATGAAACTCGCCTTTATACTTCTGTTTTCGCTGCTGTTGACCGGCTGCGCCACCATTGTTGGCCGCAGCGACGAGCGCGTGCTCATTGACAGCATTCCCTCACGCGCCACGTTTACCATTACCGATAAGTACGGGCAGATTGCCGCCTCCGGGACCACGCCGCAGTACGTGGTGCTGAAAAAATACGACGGCGGCTATTTCGGCGGATTCCGCTACACGCTGACGCTGTCCCATCCGGGCTACAGCTCGGTGAACGTGCCGCTGGCGACCCGTCTCAGCAACTGGTACACCTTCGGCAATCTGGTGTTCCTGGGGCTGCCGGGCTGGCTGGGCGTCGATCCGTTCTCCGGCAAAATGTACACCCTGAAGCAGAATCCCGTGCAATACCGCCTGCGCCCCTGCCCGCGCGGGCCCTACTTTTATACCTGTATCTGATCGCAGAATGAAAACGGGCCAGCATCCTGCCGGCCCTCGTTGCTACAGGTGACGCTCTCACTCCCAGCCGGGCACCGCCCCGCCGTTAAAAATGCGCTCGGCGGCGCTGGCAACTTCCGGCGACTGATAGGCCTTGACGAAGTTTTTCACCTTCTCTGCGTCTTTGTTGTCCTCGCGGGCCACCACGATATTGACGTAGGGCGAGTTCCGGTCTTCGATAAAGATGCTATCGCGCACCGGCGACAGGCCGGTCTGCTGGATGTAGGTGGTGCTGATAATCGCCACATCGACTTTCGGATCGTCGAGCACCCGCGGCAGCTGCGCGCCCTCCAGCTCGATAATATTTAAATGATGCGGATTATCGACGATATCCACCGCCGTCGGCAGCAGCCCTTTATCCGGGCGCAGGGTAATCAGCTTCTCGTTTTGCAGCAGCAGCAGTGCCCGGCCAAGGTTGGTGGGATCGTTGGGAATGGCGATGGTCGCGCCGTCACCCAACGCCGAAACGGATTTTATCTTGCGTGAATAGCCCGCCATCGGAAAGACAAAGGTGTTGCCCACTGCCACCAGGTGATAGCCGTGGGCTTTGTTATCCTGCTCCAGGAACGGGCGGTGCTGGAAAACGTTGGCATCCAGCTCTCCGGCATTGGTCGCATCATTAGGCAGCAGCGAGCCGCTGAAGCCCACCAGCTCGACGTCGAGGCCGTACTTCTCTTTCGCCACTTTTTTGGCTACTTCGGCCACGTCCTGTTCAGCGCCGTTAATCACACCGACTTTAATATGCTTTGCATCGCTGCTGCCGCCGTCGCAGCCTGCGAGCAACAGCCCGGCCAGCGCCAGCGCGCCGAGAGAAGGTAACGCTATTTTCACGCCCGATTTCCTCTTTAAAAACAGGACTCTCCTGTGGATATCGACTATAGCGAGTTTGCTGCCGGGAGGTTTAAAACGAAAAGGAATGAATCAGAACGAAAACGACTAACGAAAATGCGCGCGCTGCTGCGTGAGCGGCGCGCGCGGGGATGTTATTTGGCGAGGGTATTGGCGATGGCGTTGAACATCAGCGACGCCTCCAGCGGCTGGGCGCTGAATGACGGCTCCGCCTTCGGCCACGTTGACCACTGCACAATCACCAGCTGCTCTTTCGGGTTAACGACAATCACCTGGCCAAAGATGCCGAGCGCCCACATCGTATCCCGGCTCTCAAGCCCCTTCACCGGCGCGACGTCTTTGGCATTGACCGGCACGCTGTTGTTCCACCACTGATAGCCGTAGCTGCCGTCAGGGTGGCCGGCCGTCACCGATTTGTCGGCGGTATTCCAGGTTCTGGCGTCTTTCACCCAATTATCCGGCAGCACGCGGGTGCCGTCAGGCAGCACGCCGTCGTTCATAATAAACAGGCCAAACTTGCCCCAGTCTTCCAGCGTGGCGTTAAAGCCGTGGGCGCCAACGTCGTGCTTGCCGGGCTGGTAGCTGTGCCACACGCCGTCGTGGGTCATACCGTACGGCTGCCAGATTTTTTCCTGCAGATATTGCGCCAGCGATTTGCCGGTGGCTTTTTCCAGCGTATCTCCGAGCAGCCACGCGCCGCCGGAGGAGTATGACCACGCTTCGCCAGGCTTCGCGTAAGCTTTGCGCGCCGGATCGTTAACCAGCGCCTTCACGCAGTCGTAGGTGCCCTTGTTGGCTTCACACTGGGTCAGCTTCGCGAAGTCAGACTGCGGGTTGGTATAGTCCTCGTTCCACTTTACGCCGGAGGTGTGCTGCATCAGCTGGCGTACGGTGACGTGTTCCCAGGCAGTGCCCTTCACGTCCGGGTTGTACTTCACGATCTCATCGTCGAGCGAGGCAATTTTGCCCTCTTTTACCGCTGCACCTACCAGCGTAGAGACTACGGATTTGCCCACCGAGCGGGAGGTCCAGAGCGTGGTCGGCGTGTTGCCGCTGCCGTAATACTGGTATGCAATGCTGCCGTTTTTAATCACCATCATCCCGGTGACGTCATTGCGCTTGATGTAATCCTCCACACCGTAGCGGTGGCCGTGGTACTCGTAAGTCGCCTCCTTCAGGGAGCGCGATACCAGCGGGATCGGACGGGGCTCGCCGGCTTTGAATACGTCCCCCGGATAGGCGCGGAAGTCGCTGCGAAAACCCACTACACGCTGCTGGCGATCCCAGGTGAGCATATCTTTAACGTCGGGAAGCCGGGTATCCGCAGGCTGCGGGCAGGCGGCCAGCTGCGGCACGCCGCAATCGTTAGCGGGCTGCGCCGCAGCGGCATTAAGGCTGAAGCCCAGGCAGAGGGCGAGGAGGCAGAGTTCAGTTTTCATCTTGCGCATAAAGTTGGCCTTCATCGGTAAAGTAAATGATGCAGGCCACACTGTAGGTGAAGAGATTCGGGCAGGTGCAGTCAGTAAGCGGGGGAAAATCCCCCGCAGCGGATTGTCTTGCTACAGCCCCAGCAGGCTCAGCCCCGGATGATCGTCCGGGCGGCGGCCCTGCGGCCAGTGGAACATCCGCTCGCTGTCGGCGATAGCCAGATCGTTGATACAGGCGAAGCGGGTGCGCATCAGGCCGCTGCTGTCGAATTCCCAGTTCTCATTGCCGTAAGAGCGAAACCAGCTGCCGCTGTCGTCGCGCCACTCGTAGGCGAAGCGCACGGCGATGCGGGTATCGCCGAAGGCCCACAGCTCTTTAATCAGGCGATACTCCAGCTCGCGGGCCCACTTGCGCTGTAAAAAATCCACGATCTGCGCGCGGCCGTCGATAAATTCGCTGCGGTTGCGCCACTGGCTGTCCGGCGTATATGCCAGCGCAACCTTGTGCGGATCGCGGCTGTTCCAGCCGTCCTCGGCGGCGCGGACTTTCTGAATGGCGGACTCAAGGGTAAAGGGCGGCAGCGGCGGGCGAGATTCTGTCATAGTGTTCTCCGGGAGTTAGCTCGGGGCGTATCAGGCATCCTGCCACAGCCCCGGGCAAACGTAACCGATTATTGATGCGAGGTGCGCAGCGGCGCTTCCCGCAGCAGCCACGACAGCACAAAGGCCGCCGCCATAATGCACGCCGCCATGGTAAATGCCGCGTGGATAGCGGAGCCGAAGGCGTCCAGATAGCCGAGGCGCAAATTCTCAGGCAGATGGTGAATGGCATCCGGATTCATGCCGGGCGGGATAACCGCGTTTTCCGGCAGCAGGCGGGTCAGGCTCGACTGCAGAACGTGGTTAAACACCGCACCAAACAGCGCCACGCCGATGGAGCCGCCAATGGAGCGAAACAGAGTGACGCTGGAAGTGGCGACGCCGTACATGTTGGCGGCAACGGCGTTCTGCACCGCCAGCACCAGCACCTGCATCACCAGTCCGAGCCCCATGCCCAGCACGCCGGTAAACAGGTACAGGTGCCAGGTGGGTGAATCAATAGTGATGCGCGTCAGCAGCGCCATACCCGCCGTGCTGAACAGCGTCCCGAGAATAGGAAACAGCCGGTAGCGGCCGGTGCGGCTGATGATGCGCCCGCTGATAATCGAGGTCAGCAGCAGGCCGCCCATCAGCGGGATCAGCTGCAGCCCGGCCTCGGTGGGGGTAGCGGCTTTCACCACCTGCAGATAAAGCGGCAGGAAGGTTACCGAGCCGAACAGCGCCATGCCGATAATAAAGCTCATCAGGCTGCACAGCAGAAAGCTGCGGTTGCGAAACAGCGACAGCGGAATAATCGGCTCAAACGCCAGCCGCTCTTCGTAAATAAACCCGCCGATGCCCACCAGCCCGAACGCCAGAATGCACCACAGCTGCGGATCGTCCCAGGCGTGAACCGAGCCGCCCTCAGAGGTAAACAGGGTGATGCACAGCAGGCCCATGCTGAGATAGAGCGCGCCGAGCCAGTCAATCTGATGCTCGCTGCGCTTGCTGCTGCTGCGGAACACCGCGCCAATCACCAGCAGTGCAAACAGCCCCAGCGGCAGATTGATGTAGAAGATCCAGCGCCAGGAGGCGTGCTGAACGATAAAGCCGCCAATCAGCGGGCCGATCACCGTGGCGAGGCCGAACACCCCGCCGAACAGCCCCTGATAGCGCCCGCGATCCGCGGGCGGGATGACGTCCGCCACCGCGGCCATGCTGACCACCATCAGCCCGCCGCCGCCGAGCCCCTGCAGGCCGCGCATCAGCACCAGCTGGGTCATATTTTGCGCCAGCCCGCACAGCGCCGAGCCGAGCAGGAACAGCACGATGGCGATTTGCAGCACCCGCTTGCGGCCAAACAGATCGCCGAACTTGCCGTACAGCGGCACCACAATGGTCGAGGCGAGAATATAGGCGGTCACCACCCAGGAGAGCCGGTCCAGACCGCCCAGTTCGCCAACAATAGTCGGCAGCGCCGTTGATACGATGGTCTGATCCAGCGCCGACAAAAGCATCACCAGCAGCAGAGCGCTGAACAGCAGACGAATGGATTTGACGCCAGTCTGCTCAGGCTGCTTGATAGATTGAGAGTCCATAGCTACACGCGATTGAAATTAATTAAATAGATAATTAATATTTGTAGAAGTCACCGTTCAGGTCAAGGGATATTGCGTAAATGACAGCATCAGCCGACAAAGATAAATCTGATAAACCGCGGCGTCCGGGCCGCCCGCGCGGCAAAAAACCGGGCACCGCCAATCGCGAACAGCTGATAGATATTGCCCTGGCGCTGTTTGCCCGGGACGGTATCGCCCGGGTATCGCTTAACGCCATTGCCCGCGAAGCGGGCGTCACGCCGGCGATGCTTCACTACTATTTCAACTCCCGCGAAGCGCTGGTGGAGGAACTGCTGGAAGCCCGCTTTATGCCGCTGTGCGACCGCATCGGCGCGGTTTTTCTGCAGCACGCCGACAATCCCGTCAGCGCCTTTACCGGAATGGCACAGGTGCTGGCCGACATGGCCGGAAAGCACCCCTGGTTCGCCCCGCTGTGGATGCACGAGATGATTGGCGAGGTGCCGGTGCTGCGCCAGCAGATGAATGCCCGCTTCGGGGAAGAAAGCTATCGCCAGATGCTGGACAGAATTGCCGGCTGGCAGGCAGCGGGAAAACTCAATCCCGGCCTGACGCCGGAGCTGGTTTTCCCCACCCTGATAAGCCTGGTGCTGATGCCGTTTTCACGCGCCCGCAGCGACGCGCGCATTCAGGGCATCAGCGCCGAACGCATTGTCAGCCACGCGCTGGCGATGATGAATCAGGGGATACGGGGTTAGAGCCTGTTTCAACAGGCATATATGCCGCAGTCAGTTTCGCGCCGGCCCGCGCGGAGAAACCGCCGCGTACTGAAGTCCGTGAGGATGCCGGGCGCGGCCCGGCGCTAAAATTGCACGTCAATTAACCTGATGCGCCAGGCTCTTCGTCAGGTAGTGGCGCTGCATCCCCTCATAGGGGAAATCCTGCAGGGTATGGCTCAGCGTGAAGCCACACTTCTGATAAAACGGCAGCGCCTGAAAGCTGGCGGTGTCCACCAGCATCTGGCGGCAGCCCACTGGCGAATGCGCGCCTCTGCCTCGGCGATAAGCGTGCTGCCGAGCCCGCACCCACGAGCTTCCTCGCTGACCCACAGGTAGTCGATGCACAGCCAGTCGCCCTTGCGCTTGCCGATCAGCCCGCCGCGCATTTTCCCCTGCGCGTCACGGGCGTACACCCCGAGACTGTACCAGTCACGGGTATCAATAAACTGGCTGTTGTAGGCCCGCAGGCCGGCAAAGAGTTCTTCCTGATCTTGCGCGGTAATAACGTCCGTAACGTCGATCTTCATCTTATTCTCCCGTTCAGCCTGCTTTTTATTTTCATTTATTTATAACATCCGCCTGCGATATGCGGTATTCGCCGCACATCGAGCCAGATTGAGCAGATGTGACGGCGGCAACTTCCGTTTTGTTCCTTCTGCGACTATTCTTCGAGCAAACAGTAAGTTATCGAGGGAAAGATGGGATCCACCAGAAAAGGGATGCTGAACGTTCTGATTGCCGCCGTGCTGTGGGGAAGTTCAGGAGTGTGCGCGCAGTACATCATGGAGCAGAGCCAGATATCGTCGCCGTTTTTGACCATGGTGCGGCTGATTTTCGCCGGATTTATTCTGCTGATGCTGGGCTTCGTGCACGGCGATAAAATTTTCCGCATTCTGAAAAACCGCCGGGACGCGCTGAGCCTGCTGCTGTTTTCGGTGGCCGGCGCGCTCACCGTGCAGCTGACCTTTCTGCAAACCATTGAAAAATCTAACGCCGCTACCGCTACCGTGCTGCAGTTCCTGTCGCCGACGCTTATCGTCAGCTGGTTTGCGCTGGCGCGCAAGGCCCGGCCCGGCTGGCCGGTGATAGCCGCTATCTGCACGTCGCTGGCGGGCACTTTTTTGCTGGTCACCCACGGCAGCCCTACTTCGCTCTCTATCTCGCCAGCGGCGCTGCTGTGGGGCATCGCCTCGGCTTTCGCGGCGGCGTTTTACACCACTTATCCCTCAACCCTGATTGCCCGCTACGGCACGCTGGCGATTGTCGGCTGGAGCATGCTGATCGGCGGCGCCTGCCTGCTGCCGTTCTACGCCGGATCGGGGACACACGTGACGATGAGCGGCAGCCTGGTGCTGGCGTTTTTCTATCTGGTGGTGATTGGAACCTCGCTGACCTTCAGCCTCTATCTGAAGGGCGCGCAGATGATCGGCGGCCCGAAGGCCAGCATCCTCAGCTGCGCGGAGCCGCTCAGCAGCGCCCTGCTGTCGGTGCTGCTGCTCGGCGTCAGCTTTGCCCTGCCGGACTGGCTGGGCACGCTGCTGATCCTCTCTTCGGTGGTGCTTATCTCCCTCGACTCCCGCCGCCAGGCAAAGGTCAACCGCAGGGCTACTTGATCCGCACCTTGAGCAGCACCAGCAGCGCGGTAAACAGCATCAGGGAACCGGAGAGCGCAATCGGTGACAGCAGGCCAAAGTGGTCCAGCGCGATGCCGCCAAAGGCGGCACCGCAGGTGTTTGCCATCTGGATCACCGCCACCTGAATGGAGCCGGCCTTTTCAGCCTGATCCGACAGCGAGCGCGTTACCCACGTTGACCAGCCCACCGGCACCACCGCGAAGGCGGCGCCCCAGACAATCGCCACGCCCACCGCCACCGCTTTTTCATGGCCCCACAGCAGCAGTAACGCCGCGCAGATCGCCAGCAGCAGCGGCGCGAGGGCCAGCGTTGCCTTCACCGAGAGCTTCATCAGCAGCGAAGAGAAAGAGGTGCTGACGAAGCTGGCGATGCCGAAGCTCAGCAGAACCAGCGTCAGGCCGTTAACATCAAACCCGGCCAGGCTCATATAGATCGGCCTGATGTAGGTGAAGAAGGAAAACTGACCGACAAATGAGGTGAAAATAGCGAGCATACCGGCCACCACGCCGGGACGCCTAAGCAGCGCCAGCATGTTGGCGCGCGGCCCGGTATCGCCCGGCAGCGAAGGCAGCGCCTTCCATACCCAGAAAATACAGAGCACGCCCATCACCGCCGCGACGTTAAAAACGTTGCGCCAGCCGATCAGCGCGCCGAGGAAGCTGCCCAGCGGTGCGGCGATCACCAGCGCAATCGACAGGGCACCAAAGATAATCGACAGCGCTTTCGGCACGAACAGCGTCGGCACGAGACGAATGACCAGCGACGCCGACATTGCCCAGAAGCCGCCGAGCGCCAGGCCCAGACAGGCGCGTCCGAGCAGCAGCATGGTAAAACTTGTGGCAAAGGAGACCAGCAGGCAGGAGAAGGTGAGCAGCGCGGCGAAAGCGATCACCACGTAGCGGCGGTCGGTGCGGCCAATGGCGTGGGTGATGAACAGGCTGGAGAACATGGCAACAAATGAGGTCGTGGTCACCGACTGCCCGGCCAAACCTTCGGAAATGCCGAGCTCCTGCGCCATCGGCGTCAGCAGGCTGACCGGTAGAAACTCGACGGTAATCAGGCCGGCAACGCAGCAGGCAACGGCAAACACGGCAGACCAGTTGGGCCGCGCCAGCGTTGTGGAGGAAGTTAACGTCCCGGAAGTTACACTCATTGATTTACCGCGCAAAAAATTGTAATAGTTGCGCAGTGTAACATTATAACCGTGACACAATTAACAATTCGCCAACTTTAGCTATGCATTTTTGCTACTTGCTAATGCAGCCAGCTGACGCCCGTATCCTGCATAAACAGCGCGTTATAGCGGTGCTGGAGGGCGTTAAAGTCGGCGATATCCGGTTCCAGCTCGCGCAGAAAGCCCAGCGCCAGCCGAACCTGCGCGTCGGTCAACGGCGATGCGAGCCGCCCCTTTTGCAGATGGCGGTGCCACCACAGCAGGTTGCTTTCGCTGCCGTTAACAATCGCCACCTGCCAGATAAGCAGGATCTGAGCGGCATTCAGCAGGTGCGCCTCATTGGGGCGCTCCAGATAGCGCAGATACTCTTCGCCCGCGCTTTTTCCCATCTGATCGATCATCGATTCCACCGGCTCCGGCGTCACGCCGAGGCGCTCGCTCAGGCGCTTAATTGCCCGGCGAGAGCCGGAGGTCAGGATGCGAAATCCCACCACAAAAACCGCCACCAGAGTGGCTATCATCACCCAGACCATGCATCCTCTCTCTTCGCCGCTGCCCGGACATAATAAGGACATCCGTTCCAAAAGCCAGACCGGCGCGGCGATTAGTGAGAATCAGTCAAAATACTGTCCCAGCGTATTGAATACCCCCGGATCGCTCTGGTGGCGGATAACCTGGCTGACGTCTTCCAGCTTGTCTATCTGGCTAATCATCTGCTCCAGCCGCGTGTCGTTGTTGACCAGCAGCCAGATGCGGCTGCGGTCGCTGTGCTGGATCGGCAGGCAGAGAATACCCTCAACGTTGAAGGCCCGGCGGGCGAACAGGCCGCAGACGTGGGTCATTACCCCCGGATGGTTGCGGACAGTTAGCTCAAGAATAACGTTGTCATGAGTCGCGTTTTGCATGGCTTATTCCCCCACCATTTCAGTATTTGCCGCACCCGGCGGCACCATCGGCCAGACTTTTTGTTCAGGATCGATCCTGACGTGAATTAACGCCGGGCCGGGACGCGAGATAATCGCCTGCAGCGCCGCGTGCGGATCGGCTTCGGCATTAAGATCGCAAGTTTGCAGGCCAAATCCGGCGGCAATCTGCATAAAGTTGATGGTGCCGGGATAGGTCGCGGCGAACACGCCCTGCTGGTAGAACAGGCTCTGCTGCTGGTGCACCAGCCCCAGGGCCTGGTTGTTCATCAGGATAATTTTTACATCGAGCTGGTTTTCCGCCGCGGTCGCCATCTCCTGAATGTTCATCATCAGGCTGCCGTCACCGGAGAAGCAGATAACCTTGCGGTGCGGGTTCGCCAGCGCCGCGCCGACGGCGGCGGGCAGGCCAAATCCCATAGTGCCGAGGCCGCCGGAGGTGAGCCACTGGCGCGGGCGGTTCAGCGGATAGGCCTGGGCGGTCCACATCTGGTGCTGGCCGACGTCGGTGCTGATAATCGCCTCGTCGTCCACGCAGGCGGCAACCGCGTTAATCAGCCCGTAGTGGCTCAGGGGATCGCGCTCCTGAGCGATAGCGGAGGGAAATTCCTGCTGCAGGTCAGAAACCAGCTGGCGCCATTCGGCACGCGGCCGGGCTTCAATCAGCGGGATCAGCTGATCCAATACTTCGCCAACATCCGCCTGCATCGCCACGTGCGGCTGCTTGATTTTGCCCAGCTCGGCGCGGTCGATATCCACGTGGATGATTTTGGCATTCGGGCAAAATTCCGCGGTTTTGCCGATCGCCCGGTCATCAAAACGCGCCCCCAGCACAATCAACAAATCTGACTCCTGCAAAATGTAGTTGGTGCTGCGCGCGCCGTGCATCCCGAGCATGCCCAGCGACAGCGGATGCGCCTTGGGCAGCATACCGAGCGCCATCAGCGTCATGGTGGTGGGCAGGTTCGCTTTTTCCGCCAGCGTGCGGATCTGCGCCGGGGCGTTGATCACCCCGCCGCCCAGATAGAGCACCGGGCGCCGGGCAGCGTTAATCATCGCCGCCGCCGCGCGCACGTCGGCAAGATCGAATACCGGCGCCGGGGCTTTGCAGCCGGGCATCGGCAGATCGGTGATGTCGATTTCCGCCGTCTGCACGTCCTTAGGAATATCTATCCACACCGGCCCCGGACGCCCGGACTGGGCGATGCGGAAAGCGTCGCTCATCACCTGCGGAAGCTCGCTGATGTGGCGCACTAAGTAGTTGTGTTTGGTGATGGGGATAGAGATGCCGTAGGTATCCACTTCCTGGAACGCATCGGTACCAATCATTGAAGCCGGCACCTGTCCGGTAATACACACCAGCGGAATCGAGTCGAGCCGCGCGTCGGCAATGGCGGTCACCAGGTTAGTGGCGCCCGGCCCGCTGCAGGCGATGCACACCGCCGGTTTACCCTGGGTGCGCGCCATGCCCTGGGCGATAAAGCCCGCGCCCTGCTCGTGGCGGGCCAGCACGTGACGAATCTGGCTGCTCTGGCTCAGGGCATCGTACAGCGGCAGCACCGTGCCGCCGGGGATACCGGCAACGGTGGTAATACCCTGGCGCTCGAGTAAATGAACGATTAACTGCGCGCCGGTAAAGCGCTTTGCCTGCGGGGCAGGTCGTGACGGTGCGGTGCCCGACATTGTGTCCGAAGTTGCCATGCTCCAGTCCTTTTTATTCTGGGCCGACTTTCCGGGGGGCGTCTTAATAAAAAACCCCGCCCGGTTTGCGCCGGCGGGGTTTTGGAATCGTGTGTTCCGGACCCTACGGCGCGTTGCCGACGACCACCACCACACGCACGACGACTACCGCGGCGGAGTGCGCGGTAAGTAGTAGGTTCTGTGCGTTGCGGATAGCGTTCATTAGGGACCATGACGTTTTTTTGGATGACCGAATTATACAAACACAGCTTGCGGCAGCTGACAATGAAATTATCGGGCAGCATGGAAAAAGAGGATAAAGATCGCGTGCCGCCGCCGCTGCGCACCAAATCGTGCCGCTGATAGCGATCCGCGCAGAATTAAAAAAGCTAAAAGGGTCAGTTTGGTTATCGAAAATTATTGTACGTTAAAGTTGTTGTTTGACTTTTCGACTTTAGATGGCCTCAGCCGGAAACTCACCGAAACATTATATGTTATTGTTTTTAATGATATAATTTCATATAAGGTTGATGTACACCCAGCCTAACGGCAACAAATGTGATAGCAGTCACTCGTTGATCTCTGCCCCTTTACGCTTTAAGGCATAGACCGCTCTGTACGTATATACCCTAAATAATTCGAGTTGCTTGAAGGCGGCAAATGAGTGAATCCACGGGAGCTTGACTTTCGTAAGTCACCGGGGTGAACGAGCGCAGCCAACGCACAAGCAGCTTAAGTATAACGGGTATAGACTGTATTCCACAGGGATATGGCAGTTGTCTGGAGCGTTAGTCCACTGGCGTGATAGCTCTAATTTCGGTCCTTGATTTCACCCAAACAGTGTAGGAATAGCGCGCGCGAGCGCGTTACGGACTTCTCCTTTATTCAGCTTCGCCTGTACCTGCCAACAAAGTGCCGGAGCGCGGAGCCAGTCAAGCATAAGCAGATGTAGCGACATGACGTATTTCCTCCAGACTGGCAACAAATTCAGTCCATAGGAGTATATTTTCTATTACAAGCCATGGATCATCCTCAGCAGTCTGCTTTCAAGATAGTCACTATGCTGCTGGCCTCGGTTTGGGGTAATCAATGGGCATTACCGCATTAACGACTGATGGCCGCACCTGCCTCTCACCTTTGATGATCTTATTGTGATGGTTATCAAAAAAATGAAATGCCAATAATCTTTGATTATCATGTTTTGTACCAGAATTTCAGAGGGTTGGGTGGAGTACGTCCACTTATCCCTCTGAACACTAATTGACATCAAATCATCACCGGTAGTATTGTTTCGTAACCGGTTACGGAGAAAGAATGACAACAATTAAAGATATAGCAAAAAAAGCCGGGGTATCCGTAGCAACTGTATCTAGAGCAATAAACAACAAAAGTGATATCAGCGAAGATATGCGGAAGTACATTCTGAAAATTATCGACGATATGGGCTACGTACCGAATTCCATAGCAAAAAACCTGTCCCATGGCCGGACGAACCTTATTGCCGTCATGCTGCCGACGTTAAACAACCAGTTCTTTTCGGATTTATTATCTGAAATAGAGAAAGAAGCTAACAAAAACGGGTATAACACACTGTTCTTTAATAGCAGTGATGATCGGACCAAGGTTGAATATTACCTTAACTCGATGCGCAGTAATTTTGTCTGCGGAGCCATAATTAACTCACTGTCGGTCACCGGTAAGGATCTGGAGAATCTCGAAAAGAATGGTATTAAAACCATCACAATAGACCGTTCAGGCTCTGATCCTCATTATTCATCAGTGACGGTAGACCATAGAATTGGTGGCAGGTTAGCGACAGAACACCTGTTTGAAAGAGGCTGTGTAAATCCGATCATGCTTTCGGGGACGCCAGATGATGAGATTGCGAATGAGCGTATGGCGGGATTTTCTGAGGTTGTATCATCAAAAACAGGTCGTAAAAATATTACCGTCGTCCACAGTGATTTAACATCGACGGGTGGATATCATGCCTTTATGGAATTTATTAATAAAGGTGAAAAATTTGACGGTTTATTCTGTTCGAACGATGCCATGGCATTCGGCGCCATCCGTGCCTGTATCGACTCAGGAATAAAAGTACCCGATGATGTGCTGGTGGTTGGATACGATAATTCATCGATGGATGAGATTTTTATACCAAGGCTAAGTTCGATAAATCAGCATCTAAATAAAATTGGCCAACTCTCAATTAAAAGCATGATTGAGCTCATCAATGGTAAAGCTGAAATTAAGCATTTAATTATCACACCAGAACTAGTTATAAGAGAATCAACCTTCAAACGAGAATAGAAATAAGGAGTCATTATGTACGATATCGTCGTCATGGGCAGTATTAATATGGATGTGATTGTGAACTGCCATGAATTTCCAAAGAGTGGAGATAATACATTCTGTAAATCCATTCAGATGACAGCCGGCGGGAAAGGCAATAATCAAGCGGTCAGCGCCGCCCGTTACGGAAAAAAAGTCTGTTTTATTGGCTGTATTGGTGATGATGATGCCGGACGTCAGCTGCGTCAGAATCTAAAAAAACGCCGGATTGACGATTCGTACATGATCGTAAAAGAAGGGGCGAAAACGGGCTCCTGTGTAGGTCTGGTTGAGCCGAGTGGTGATAACACACTGTTGGTGAACCTCGGCGCCAACTTCGCTTTCGGTCCGGAAGATGTCAGCAAAGCACTGGAAGAGATCAGCGGGAAGATCCTGCTGATTCAGATGGAAACCAGCCAGGAATCCGTCCTTGCTGCCATGCGAATGGGACGTGCAAAAGGCATGTTTGTAATCCTGGACCCGGCACCGGTACAGGGCATTAATCCTGAATGCTTCCCTTATGCTGATTTAATTGTTCCGAATAGCAGTGAAACCCATCATATTACCGGTGTTACCGTGAATGATGAAAAAAGTGCACTGGAAGCCGCAAAAATCATTTATAAAATGGGAGTAAAAAACGTCATTATTAAAATGGGTGGTGATGGTTGCCTGCTTTATCAGAATGAAAAATCCGTCTTTATTCCAGCACTGAGAGTTAATGCAGTCGATACTGTCGGTGCGGGTGATTGTTTTGCCGGAGCGCTAGCCAATTATCTAATCGACGACGAAAATAATATAGAAGATGCTATCCGATTTGCACAGGTTGTCGCTGGCATTAAAGTTTCAAGGGCAGGTGGTCATGATGCGATCCCGGCGATGGATGAAGTGAAAGCCGTTATCGAAAGTATTACTGCCTGATTAAACAACCAATAATATTAACTCTGTATTAACTATTCCTGTTATTCAGGAAGGGTGGGCTACATGCTTTCGCAATTAAATTCATATTTCTCATCGTTTATATCGTTGGGTGCACCGGCAATGATGTTTTTCATCATTACGCTACTTTCATTGTTGTTTCGTGTAAAAATATCAAAAGCCCTCGAAGGAGGGATTCTGATGGCGGTTGCCCTGACCGGAATGGGGGCTGTTATTTCATTATTAACCGGGGCATTTGCACCGGCGCTGAATAAATTCGTTGAATCAACCGGGGTTTCTCTCTCAATTACGGACCTGGGGTGGGCCCCGCTGGCAGTAATCACCTGGGGTTCAATGTATACACTTTATTTCGCGACGGTCTGCATTATTATTAATGTCCTGTTGCTTTCTCTGAAGCGTGTTAAAACTCTGAACGTCGATTTGTTTAACATCTGGAACATCTCAGTGATTGGACTATTGACACTGTATTATTCAGAAAACAACCTAGTTCTGACGACGTTTGTGGTAGGTGTGATTTATATTCTGATGCTGGTTAATTCAGATGTAATGCAACCACAGATAAAAAAATTACTGAAGTATGAACAGAGTAGTATTACCACTACCGCGCACCCTTCTTTACTCATCTGTCCTCCGGTTCTGATGGTGAATGAACTTATTTCACGCTTCATTCCATTTATCGACAAGTACGATTTTGATGCAGAAAAGCTGAACGAAAAAATTGGCTTCTGGGGTTCGAAATTTGCTATCGGCGTCTACCTTGGATTCTTTGTCGGTATTCTTGGCAAGCTGCCGATGAGCGAGTTGTTTGCGTTGGCCTTTACTGCCGGAGTCTCCCTGGAGCTGTTCAGTGCAGTCGGTAACTGGTTTGGTCCGGCTATCAAACCGTTGTCTGATGGTATTGCCAATATGATGGAGAAGCGTTTCAAAGGTCGCCAGATTTATGTAGCAATTGATTGGCCAATTCTGGCGTCCCGCGCAGAGCTGTGGGCCGTGGCGAATATCCTGGCGCCAGTGTTACTGGTGGCGGCCATTATTCTACCCGGAAACAAAGTATTGCCACTGGGGGGGATTTTACTGACCGTACTGGCCCCAGCCTTGCTGATTATTACTCAGGGTAAGGTAATCCGTATGACCCTGATTGGGACGGTGCTGATCCCACTATTTTTATGGGCCGCCACGCTGATTGCCGAGTTTGTAACCAGGACGTCTATCGCTATGAATAGCTTCCCAAAAGGACTCTCGCATGACCAGCTATTCTCCTCCGTGGACTCTGATCCACTTGAAAAAATGCTTTCCATGTTAATCGCCAAAGCCAGCGTGTCTCTCGATATGCAGATGGTGGTGATGTCTGTTATCGCGGTCGTAGTCTATCTGAGTATGTTTATTTGGTATTTCCGCCGGATGCAGCAAATTAATACGGTCCGTTTTGTATGTGATCCTTCTGTAAATTTTGAGGTGGTTAAATGAGACTTTTAGGGGCATCCCTGATGTGTGCCGATTTCCTTCAACTTGGTGGGCAAATTCTGGAGCTGGAGAAAGGAGGTATCGATTTCTATCACATCGATATCATGGATGGCCAGTTTGTCGATAATTTTGCGCTGAGCATTGATTTTATCCGTTCAATAAAACCACTGACGACGCGTCCTATTGATGTGCATCTGATGGTGGATAAACCGGAGCGCTACATTGAGCCGCTGGTCAAAGCTGGTGCGGATATTATCACTGTTCATGCCGAAGCAGTCACCCATCTGCACGGTGTGCTGAGCACCATTCGCAGTTGTGGTGTAAAAGCCGGGGTCGCACTGAATCCGTCCACAAACGTGGAATCTTTAGGATACGTAGTTGATCTGATTGATGTGCTCCTCATTATGACCGTAAATCCAGGTTTTGCGGGGCAGAAATTCATTGAGACGATGCACGAAAAGGTTCGTTTTGCACATACCTGGCTTAAAGAGCACGGCAGTGATGCCGTCATCGAAGTTGACGGGAATATAGGTCACCACACCATTCCACCATGTGTCGCGGAGGGTGCAGGAATGTTCGTATTGGGTACCAGTGCACTGTTCCATAACCGCGGAACGCTCACTGAAAATCTGGCGGAAACCCGGGCAATCACTGACACTGTCTCAATGGAATCATGAATATATTAAGATCTCCAATGTGACCATAATAAAGGCCCCTCTTTTGGGGTCTTTTCAAAAAAATCGCAATTATTCCGTTCTTTCTTTTGAACAGCGTCCTGCCTTATTTCTCCCATTCCCCATAATAATGAATTGATGTTCGCATATGGAATTAAACAAAAACGCCCATCTACGATGCTTCCCGGACAGACAGATAGCAATTTCCTATCAGTCACCTTGCTGACCCATCCGCACCTCGCTCAAAATTGGCAAGCTCGACTACATCTTAGAGGTACAAAAAACCGTCTTAACGTACAATAATTTTCGATATCCAAACTGATCCCTAAGACAGCCCTCCAATAATAACTTCTGCTAACCGCCACTCCGTTTTTGCAGGCGAGATCCGCGCCTTTTGACCGCCATCACATAAAGCAAGGTTCCCCTCTGGACTTGGCGCTGCACAGCCATTAGTTTTAGGACGTCTACCGGGATTGTTACTGAACCCAGGCAAAACCTAAGACACCTGCTGCAGCCCGGCTGCGCGCAGGTGTCTTAGGTTTTTTTTTGCGCGTTGTTAAGGAAAGCTCCGGCGAACGAGCAGCCATTTCACAGGATAAGTACGGGAAAGAGCATGAAATATGAGGAACTGGCGCAGGAAATTGTGCGCCGCGTCGGCGGCAGGGAAAACATTCAAAGCCTGGTACACTGCGCCACGCGCCTGCGCTTCAGGCTTATAGACGATACAAAAGCTGACGCTGAGGCGCTGAAGGCCAACCCGGAGATCATTATGGTGGTTGAAAGCGGCGGCCAGTTTCAGGTGGTTGTCGGCAACCACGTTCACGACGTCTGGCTCGCAGTGCAGCAGGCCGCCGGCCTTAGCGATGACGTACCGCCCGCAGAAGAAAAAAAGGGCAGCAGCGCAGGGCTGCTGGCGCGCTTTATCGACGTTGTTTCCGGCATTTTCACGCCTTTTATCGGCGTAATGGCCGCCTGCGGGATCCTGAAAGGCCTGCTGGCTATCGGGCTGGCGTGCGGCCTGATGAATCCGGCCCAGGGCACCTACCGCATCCTCTACGCCGCCGGCGACGCGCTGTTCTATTTTTTGCCGATGATCCTCGGCTACACCGCCGGCAAAAAATTCGGCGGCAACCCGTTCGTGACCCTGGTTATCGGCGGCGCGCTGGTGCATCCCCTGATGATCGAGGCTTTCACCAGCGGCTCGACGGAGACATTTTTCGCCATCCCGGTGGTATTTATTAACTACACCTCGTCGGTGATCCCCATTATCTGCGCCGCCGCCTTCAGCTGCTGGCTGGAGCGGCTGTGCAACAGGGTTATGCCCTCAGCCGTTAAAAACTTTCTGACGCCGCTTGTCTGCATAGCCATCACCGTGCCGCTGACCTTTCTGGCGATCGGCCCGCTGGCTACCGGGTCAGGCGAGCTGCTGGCGGCGGGCTTTCAGTGGATTTATCAGCTCGCGCCGTGGCTGGCGGGCGGCCTGCTCGGCGCGCTGTGGCAGGTGTGCGTGATTTTCGGCCTGCACTGGGGGCTGGTGCCGCTGATGATGAACAACCTGGCGGTGCTGGGCCACGATCCGATGCTGGCGATTATCGTGCCCTCGGTATTTGGCCAGGTCGGCGCGGCGCTGGGCGTGCTGCTGAGAACCCGGGACGCCAGGCTGAAAACCCTGGCGGGATCCGCCGCCGTCGCCGGCGTCTTCGGCATCACCGAGCCCGCGGTTTACGGCGTGAATCTGCCCAACCGCCGGCCGTTTATTTTTGGCTGCCTCGGCGGCTGCCTGGGCGGCGTTATTGTCGCCCTCAGCCAGACCCAGGTTTACTCGATGGGCCTTGCCAGCATTTTCACCCTCGCCCAGTCTATTCCGCCGGACGGTATTAACGCCGCAGTTTGGGGCGCGGTTATCGCTTCCGCCGCCGCCTTCCTGACCGCCGTTCTGCTGACGCTCGCCGCCGGCCTGCCGCGCGCGGCGGCACCGGCTTCGCAAGTGTCGGAGCGCGATATTCTGGCGCCGCTGAGCGGAAAGGTGATTGCGCTGGAAGAGGTGCCGGATCCCACCTTCGCCAGCGGCCTGATCGGCGGCGGCGCGGCGATTGTGCCCGCCGAAGGGTGCGTGGTCGCGCCGTTTCACGGCCAGGTTTCCTCGCTGTTTTCCACCCGGCACGCCGTGGGGCTGCTCAGCAGCAGCGGCATTGAAGTATTAATCCACGTTGGCATCGACACGGTAAAGCTCAACGGCGAGCACTTTACCGCCTTTGTACAGGAGGGCGATGTGGTGAAGCCGGGCGATCCGCTGATTGCCTTTGACAGTCAGGCAATTACCCGCGCCGGATACGATCTCACTACGCCAGTGCTTATCAGCAACAGCGACGAATACGCCGGGCTTGAGCACGTCAACCGCGCGCCGCAGATCCGCGCCGGCGAGCCATTTTTGCAGGTTAAATAACGCTTAAGGAGCATCAGACAATGAGCAACACCTTTCCGGACAGTTTTTTGTGGGGCGGCGCGGTCGCGGCCAATCAGGTAGAGGGCGCATGGCGCGAGGGCGGGAAAGGCATATCCACCTCGGACATGCTGCCGCAGGGGATTTTCGGTGAGGTGGTCGCCCGCCAGCCCGGCGACTTCAGCATTAAAGACACCGCTATCGATTTTTACCACCGTTATCCCGAAGATATCGCCCTGTTTGCCGAAATGGGCTTCACCTGCCTGCGCGTTTCTATTGCCTGGACGCGCATTTTTCCGCAGGGCGACGAAGCCGAACCGAACGAGGCAGGACTTGCCTGGTACGACGCGCTGTTTGACGAGATGGCGCGCCACAACATCCAGCCAATGGTCACGCTCTCCCACTATGAGATGCCCTGGGGCCTGGTTGAAAATTACGGCGGCTGGGGCAGCCGCAAGCTTATCGCCTTCTTCGAGCGCTACGCCCGCGCCGTTTTCACCCGCTATCAGCACAAGGTCAAGCTGTGGCTGACCTTTAACGAGATCAACATGTCCCTGCACGCGCCCCTGACCGGCGTGGGCCTTGCGGGCGACGTCACAAAAGCCGATGTCTATCAGGCCATCCACCACCAGCTGGTGGCCAGCGGGCTGGCGGTGAAAGCCTGCCGCGAGATAATCCCGGACGCTAAAATGGGCAATATGCTGCTGGGCGGGCTGATGTATCCGCTCTCCTGCCGCCCGGAGGACGTGTTCACCGCCCTGCAGGAGAACCGCAGCTGGCTGTTCTTCGGCGACGTACAGTGCCGCGGCGCCTATCCCGGCTACATGCAGCGCTTCTTCCTCGAAAATGGCATTACGCTGCACATCGAAGAGAGCGACTGCGAGGCCCTGCGCCACACCGTCGATTTCATCTCCTTTAGCTATTACATGAGCGGCTGCGTTACCGCCGATCCGCAGCTGGGCGAGAAGCTGCGCGGCAACATTCTCGACATGGTGCCCAACCCGCATCTGGCCAGCTCCGAATGGGGATGGCAAATCGATCCGCTGGGCCTGCGCACGCTGCTGAATATGCTCTGGGATCGCTATCAGAAGCCGCTGTTTATCGTGGAAAACGGGCTCGGCGCGAACGACAAGCCGGACGCCAGCGGCAGGATCAATGACGACTACCGCATCAGCTATCTCAACGATCACCTGGTGCAGGTGCGCGAGGCGATAGAAGACGGCGTGGAGGTGCTGGGCTATACCTCCTGGGGGCCTATCGATCTGGTAAGCGCCTCGAAGGCCGAAGTGAACAAGCGCTACGGATTTATCTACGTCGATATTCAGCAGGACGGCAGCGGCACGCTGAACCGCAGCCGCAAAGCGAGCTTTGACTGGTATAAAGAGGTGATTGCCAGCAGGGGCGCGACGCTAAAAGCGTAGCCGAATGCGCCGGCAAATAGCCTGGAGATAAGATGCAATACGTCATTGTGGCGATAACCCCTGACGCAGCAGGCTTTGATGAGCTAAAAGCGGAAAGCCTTACTGAGAATTTCAATATGCTGCGCCGGCTCGACGCGGGCTGGCGCACCGGGGAGAACCGCTTTGAGGCGCCGGGGGAAAAGCTGCTGGGTCTGTATATTGATGACCGGCTGGCGGGTGTCTGCGGCCTGAACCGCGATCCGTTCAGCGAATGCGCCCGGGCCGGGCGCATTCGCCATCTTTACCTCAGTAAACAACATCGAGGCACCGGCGCAGGCAGGCACCTTCTGCTGGCGGTAATGTCCGGCGCTGCCGGCGCATTTGATTACCTCAACACCCACGCGCCGGCCTCCGCCAGCGGCTTTTATCTGCGTATGGGGTTTACGGCAGTGGTCGACGAGCCGCGCATCACTCACCGTATTTTCTGCCGCGCATAATCCGCTGGCAGCCCAACATACGCAATGTTACATTCGTGTGAAATTCATCACAGAATTGCACCATGACGCTCAACGTCTTCTTTATACTGCTGTTTGCCGCCCTGCTGCACGCCACCTGGAATGCCATTGTGAAAGCGGGCAGCGACAAGCTGCTGGCCGCGGTCAGCGTTACCGGCACGTCGGCGCTGATCGCCGCGGCGACGCTGCCGTTTTCTCCCCAGCCTGCTCTCGCCAGCGTGCCCTGGCTTATTATCTCCTGCGTACTGCAAGTGGTGTACACCCTGCTGGTGGCAAAGACCTACCAGATTGCCGACATGAGCCAGACCTATCCGCTGATGCGCGGTACCGCCCCGCTGCTGGTAGCGGCCGTCAGCCTGTTTTTGCCCGGCGAGCATCTCTCGCTGCTGGCGTGGGCCGGGATCGGCGTTATCTGCCTCTCTATCCTGCTGATGGCGATGCAAAGCCGCGGCGGCTCCCGCAAGGGCGTGGCGCTCGCGCTGATTAACGCCTGCTTTATTGCCAGCTACACGCTGGTGGACGGCACCGGCGTGCGTCTCTCCGGCTCCGCCCTCGGCTACACGCTGTGGACGTTTATGCTGAACGGCACCTGTATGGTGGCCTGCGGGCTGTACGCCCGGCGCCGTGAGGTGCCGCGCTATATGCTGCGCCACTGGCGCAAGGGCCTGCTCGGCGGCGTCGGCACCCTTGGCTCGTACGGTCTGGCGCTGTGGGCGATGACCCAGGCGCCGCTGGCGGTCGTGGCCGCCCTGAGGGAAACATCTATTCTGTTCGGCGCAGTTATCGCCGTACTGATCCTCAAAGAGCGGCTTTCCCTGCCGCGCATTATCGCCGCCTGCGGCATTGCCTGCGGAGCGATTCTGCTGCGCGTCGCCTGATACAGGCTGGCAACATTTGTTGCCGTCATTCGTGGATAAAAACTGCCTGCCGGGCGGGCAGTATTCCGCCAGCGCCCGTTGTTCTGCCGCGCCACTGTGGTAGATTCCTCCGCATAATAGCCAGATGGCTAGAGTCATAATCTACATTTCTCTCAAATAACAAAGTATTCATCGACATGAAAAGGCATAAAAATATCAGCATGCTGCTGATGCTTATTCTGCTGGTTGCCGTCGGGCAGATGGCGCAGACCATCTATATTCCGGCTATCGCCAACATGGCACAGTCGCTGAGCGTACGCGAAGGGGCAGTGCAGAGCGTGATGGCCGCCTATTTGCTGACTTACGGTATCTCCCAGCTTTTTTACGGCCCGCTGTCGGACAGGGTCGGACGCAGGCCGGTAATTTTGGTCGGGATGTCGATTTTCCTGCTGGCAACGCTGGTCGCCATTTCTACCCACAGCCTGACGACGCTGATCGTCGCCAGCGCCGTGCAGGGTATGGGCACCGGCGTCGGCGGCGTCATGGCCCGCACCCTGCCCCGCGATCTGTACGAAGGTACGCAGCTGCGCCACGCCAACAGCATGCTGAACATGGGCATTCTGGTGAGCCCGCTGCTGGCACCGCTGATCGGCGGGATGCTCGACACGCTGTGGGGCTGGCGGGCCTGCTACGGTTTTCTGCTGGTACTGTGCGCGGTGGTGATTTACAGCATGGCGCGCTGGATGCCGGAAACCCGCCCGCAGGAGGCACCGAGAACCCGGCTGCTGACCAGCTACAAGACGCTGTTTCGCAACAGCGCCTTCAGCTGCTATCTGCTGATGCTGGTGGGCGGCCTGGCGGGCGTGGCGGCGTTTGAAGCCAGCTCCGGGGTGCTGCTGGGCGCCGGACTGGGGCTCAGCAGCATGGCGGTAAGCATTCTGTTTATTCTGCCGATCCCGGCCGCCTTTTTCGGCTCCTGGTTCGCCGGACGGCCAAACAAGCGCTTTTCGACGCTGATGTGGCAATCGGTGCTGAGCTGCCTGCTGGCGGGCCTGATGATGTGGATCCCCGGCCTGCTCGGGGTGATGAACGTCTGGACGCTGCTGATCCCCGCCGCGCTGTTCTTCTTCGGGGCCGGGATGCTGTTTCCGCTGGCTACCAGCGGCGCAATGGAGCCGTTCCCCTTCCTCGCCGGTACCGCCGGGGCGCTGGTGGGCGGCCTGCAAAACATCGGTTCCGGGGCGCTGGCGTGGCTCTCCGCGCTGCTGCCGCAAAACGGTCAGGGCAGCCTCGGCCTGCTGATGACCCTGATGGGTCTGCTGATCCTGGTGTGCTGGCTGCCGCTGGCTTCGCGCTTCCACCACCAGCAACAGGCGGTTTAGCTGCCGCGCTAGCGCAGCATCGCCATCAGCTCCGCCGGCGAGCGGCGCAGCCTGATAAGATCGCGCATCGCTTTCATATAAGGCGCGCTGTGGGTGAAGAAGTCGAGATAGCCCGCGCACAGCGCGCTTTTGCCGCTTTCGTCGCGGTGCTTCGGGCAGTCGCCGTGGCACAGGCGCAGCATCTCGCAGCGGCGGCACGCCGGGGCCAGCGAGGTAGATTTATACTCCCCAAACGTCACTGCCCGGGCGCTAAGGTTCATCTCGCCCAGCGTCTCGCAGTGAATATTCCCCAGCAGGTGCTGCGGATAAACATAGTGATCGCACTGGTAAAGATCGCCGTTGGCCTCCAGCGCAAAGGCGTGGCCGCAGGTTTTACTCAAAGAGCACATCTGCGGCGCGTAGCCGCTCCAGACGCCGAGCGTAGAATCGAAAAGCTGGATAAAGATGCGCCCGATATCCTCACGCACCCAGAGATCGAAAACCTCACGCAGAAAGCGGCCCCAGGTCGCTGCAGAAACCGACAGATCGTCCGGCCTGCGCTGGTCGTCCAGCTCCATCAGCGGAATAAACTGAATGTGGGCGGTGCCAAGCTCGCGTAAATAGCGGTACATGCGCCGTGGAGATTCGCCGTTGTGGCTGTTGACCACCACCAGCAGGTTAAACTCCACGCGGCAGGCCCTGAGCATGCCTATCGCCCGCAGCACTTTATGGTGCGTGGCGTTGCCGCTGCGGCTGACCCGGCAGGCGTCATGCAGATCCGCCGGGCCGTCCAGCGAGATCCCCACCAGCCAGCCGTTATCGTGGAAGAACTGGCACCAGGCTTCATTGAGCAGCACGCCGTTGGTCTGAAAAGCATTGTGGATCCGCTTGCCGTCCGCATACCGGCGCTGCAGCGCCGCCGCCCGGCGAAAGAAATCCAGCCCGCAGAGCGTGGGCTCGCCGCCCTGCCAGGCAAACTGCACCTCTTCCCCCGGCTGCGCCTCAATGTGCTGGCGGATAAACTGTTCAAGCGTGGCGTCATCCATCACCGGCTGGCGCTGTTTTTCAAGGTAGAAGCAGTAGCGGCAGCTGAGATTACAGCGTGAACTGGCCGGTTTGGCCATGACGTGACATCCTGTCATAACACTCCATTAAAAAAGATAAGCGGCTGTTTTAATTGGGTCATACATCCTAAATAATTCGAGCTGGATGCAGGCGGCAAATGAGCAAGTCCTCGGCAGCTTACGGGAATAAGTGACCGGGATGAACCGAGTCACGTAGTCAACATACATGCAGCTCGAAGTATGACGGGTATACCCTAAATAATTCGAGTTGCATGCAGGCGGCAAGTGAGCGAATCCCCGGGAGCTTACTGAAGTAAGTGACCGGGGTGAGCAAATGCAGCCAACACACATGCAGCTCGAAGTATGACGGGTATAGAAAACAGCAATGCGAGCGCCAGTACTGCGAGTGCGATCAAAAATTTATCCCGTACGGCGCCCGGTTGGTCAAAATGACAGCGGGTCACGTCCATCAGGTTGCGCTTGAGGGTGTAGCGCCAGAGGATAAACGCCACCACCATCAGCACCGCCACCGAAAGCCAGAACGGCACGCCGGCCCGGTGCCAGCTGTGCTTGAGCGCCAGCGTCATCAGCGCGCCGTAGCCGAGCAGCGTGCGGAACCAGGCCAGTGCGGTGCGCTCCGGCTGCAGGCCGGGATCGCTGATGCGTCGCGCCCTGCGGCTATCCGCCATACAGCACCAGTCCCGCCACTGCGGCGACGACCGCCACCAGAATGAGGCTTATCAGCAGCAGCCCGCGGGTATAGGGCAGGTCCTGCTTCAGGCGCATCGCCTTCTCGTTGTTCAGCCAGCGCAGATAGCCGTATACCGCCAGCCCGCCGCCAAACAGACACAGCACCAGCGCCAGCACCTCGCGGATCAGCGGCGTGGCAAACTCCGGCGCCAGCTGGTCAAGCCCCACTCCGGCGGCGAGAAATCCCAGCGCGGTGCGGATCCACGCCAGAAAGGTGCGCTCATTGGCCAGAGAGAAGCGGTAGTCTGGCGCTTCGCCGAGGCGGGAAATCTTCATTGCGGCTCCTTGTGATGGGTTGCCTCCTGCAGGTTCACGGGAGGCAACGCGGATCAAAACTTCTGCTTTTTCTCTTCGACCTTAACACCCTGCGTCGGCAGGCCGGTATCGTAATCCCGCACCACTGGCGAATAGCCGTCTTCGGGCCGCGGGCGAAACGCGCCCATCCAGCGCGGCGCGACGTCGGTACGCCAGGGGCGCAGGCTCCACTGATAGCTGCGGAACGGATCGCGTATTTTATCCATATAATCCAGCAGGCTATCGTGGAGATCGTTACGGATCTGCGCGTAGTCGCTGTTTTCAATCAGATTGTGCATCTCATCGGGATCGCGATGCCTGTCGTACAGCTCGTCGCTGGTGAACAAGTTAAGCACCAGCTTCCAGCGGTCGGTCACCCAGCAGCGCACTGGAATAAAGCCGCCGAAGCTATCGTGCTCAATCTCATAGCGGTTGAACTCGACCATCACGCCGCGATCGGATCGCGCACCCAGGATATTCTCGCCGGGCAGGATGGGCGGCTTATCGATGCCCGCCAGCGCCATCATGGTCGGCAGCAGATCGATATGGCTTACGGGCGTGTCCACCTGCGCCGGCTGGCCCTTCGGCGGACGCATAATCAGCGGAATGCGGGTGATGTCATCGTACATGGCTGCGCCTTTGCTGATGAGTTTATGCGCCCCCATCATTTCACCGTGATCGGAAGTATAGATAACCCAGGTATTCTCGCGCTGTTCCGGGGTCAGTGCCTCTATCACCCGACCAATCTGGTCGTCCACGAAATCATTGCAAGCAAAGTACAGCGGATGATGATAGCGGTTATCTTCGCCCACCGGCGACGGCATCGCCCCGGCCCACAGACGATGGTGCTCTGGTTTACCCTCAAGGCTATCGCGCCCTTTTTCACCCAGCGGATAGTAGAAATCCTGATATTTCTCAAGATATTCGACAGGACAGGTAAAGGGATGGTGCGGCTCGTCGTAGGACACCACCATTAAAAATGGCTCATCCTCCCGCGCGGGCTGGCTGAGGAAATCCACCGCCCGGTTGCTGATGCGGTGCGCCCAGGTGAAGGTCTCGTCAATATTGTGCTTTTGCAGATCTTCGACGCTGTTAAGCCCGTTGCGCCAGAGGCCAATTTCCTCGTCGGTCAACTCCGCCAGATAGTTAGCGCCGTCGTACCAGTAGTCAGCATCCCACTCCGGCGGGCAAATGCCAGTGCCAAAATAGTCATGGCCGTCGAGGTGCCACTTGCCGATGTAGCAGGTGTGGTAGCCCGCGTCCTGAAAGTAGCGTCCCATAGTAGAGATGTTTTTGCCCGGCGCTACGTTGTTGGTCCAGGGACCGGACTGGTTAGCATAGATGCCGGTAAACAGCCCGGCGCGCGCGGGGGTACACACCGGCGAGCAGGTGTAGGCGGAGTTGAAGCGGATCCCCTCTTCTGCAAGCTGGTCAATATGGTTGGTATTCAGCGGCTTGCCGCTGTAGCAGCCCACCATATTGGTGGCCTGGGTATCGGTCATGATGAAGAGAAAGTTTGGGCGTTGCATCTTTTATCCTTCTGAACGGGCCAGCGCGGAGCGGCGCGCCTGCCGGCTGCTGTAAATCAGGTAAATCACGACGGCGGCGACAATCAAATAGCTGATAACCGTGAGCCAGGTGCTGTTGTAGCCACCGAAGCGAGCCAGCGCCGAGTAGACGCCAATAATGAGCATCAGGGCCACGTTAATGAGGAAAGTGCAGGCCAGCACGTAGAGGAAATGCATCTCTACATGTACCAGATAGTTAAGAGTGATGTAGCTGAGGATACCGAACAGCATCGCCGCTTTGGCCGCCGCAGCAGGAATACGTGGGAAAAAGAAGCCCATAATGACAATGGTCACCAGCGGCACGTTATAAATACCGTTAAGCTGCTTCATCCATGAATAAAGCCCTTCCGGCGCGTTAGCTATCCACGGTGCCACCAGCACGGAGACAATCGCCACGACGAAGCCAAAGCGCCTGCCGACCACCACCAGCCTATCCGGCGTCGCCTGCTGATTGATGATGCGGCGGTAAATGCCCATGCTGAACAGGGTCGAGGCGCTGTTGAGGAAGCCGCAGAAAGCACTAATAATTGCGCCAAAAAGCACCGCGCTGAAGAAACCAACCAGCGGAAGAGGCATTACTTTATTCACCAGCGCCGGATAGGCCATGTCTGCTGCCGGCAGATCCGCAAACAGGTGAAAGGCAATAACACCAGGCAGCACCAGAATCAGCGGATCGAGCATCTTTAACACCGCCGTCAACAGCGCCCCCTTCTGTCCTTCCGCCAGACTTCTTGATGCCAGCGTGCGCTGCACGATGCCCTGGTTAGTGCACCAGTAAAACGTATTGACCAGAATCAGGCCGGTCAACGCCGCGCCGATCGGCACCGGATCGCTGCTGCCGCCGATGGAGTTCATCATCTGGCTATGCTCAGTCGTGAGCTTCTCAATACCGGCGCTAACGCTGCCGTCGCCCATCGCCATCAGCCCGAAAAAAGGCACCATCAGGCCGCCGATCACCAGTCCAATACCGTTAATAACGTCAGCGATAGCAATGGCGCGCATCCCGCCGATCACCGCATACAGGATCCCGCAAATCCCCAGCACCGTAGCCATCGCCCAGATAGCCGCATTTTGCGAAATGCCAAAGGCTTCAGTGATGTGGAACATGCTGTTAAAAGCCAGCGATCCCGAATAAAGGATAATCGGCAGAAAGCAGATGCCGGTCGCAATCAAAAAGCAGCAGTCGATAATGATGCGGGTGGTTTTATCGTAGCGCTCTTCAATAAAGTCCGGAATGGTGGCGATATCGCGCTGCAGATAGCGCGGTAAAAAAACCAGCGCCAGAAAAATAAGCGGAATGGCCGAGATAACTTCCCAGGCCATCACCGACATGCCGCTGCGGTAGGCTTGTCCGGTTAGCCCCACCAGCTGCTCAGTAGACAGGTTGGTCAACATCAGCGACGCGGCAATCACCGGTGCTTTTAGCGAACGTCCGGCCAGGAAATAGCCCTGCTGAGAGGAGTTATCTGTTTTGCGTAATTTCCACCAGGTTATGACGGCGACCAGTAGGGTAAATGCTATAAAGCTCACAATTTGTAGGATGTTCATCGTTGCAGCCCTTCAACGTTTTATTATGCGGGAGTTACTATCCCGTTTTGTATTCGGCTGATAATTGAGCGAGCGCGAAATTAAATGAATGGAAAAAGCCATATTTCGCATGTAAAAAACGAAACCACATACAATATTCCGCTGGTTCTTGACGAAAATGTGATCTCCAGCGGAATCTCACTGCTCTCGCTGTGGCACACGCTGGCCGATGAAAGCTATCGGGTAATCTGGCCGCGGGACAAGCGCAAGCCGCTTATTCCGAACTCGTGGGTGGCGGTCTATACGCTGCAGGGATGCGGCAAGCTGCTGCTGCGCGACGGCCGGGAAATTATCCTTAACGGCAACTGTATTATCTTTTTAAAACCTACCGATATTCAGGCCTACCACTGCGCGGGACTGGTGTGGGAGCAGTACTGGATGGAGTTTATTCCCACCAGCGTCATGCAAATTCCGCTATTGCAGACGGGGGTTATCTACAATGGTGAGCACTATAATCGCGAGCTGGAAGAAGTTGCCGAGATGATTACGGCAAAAGACTCAATGCGCAATAACCTGGCGGTGGCGTTTCTGACGAAAATTATTTATCAGTGGATCTGCCTCATCTCAGAAAATGAAAAAAAAGAGCCTGGGGTTGTTCAGATAGAAAATCTGCTGTCGGTACTGCACAGCGATTTACAGCGCAACTGGCGGGTGCAGGAGATGGCGCAGAAGATGCAGTGTAGCGAACAGTATCTGCGTCGCCTGTTTCTGCGCTATACCGGCAAAACGCCGAAAGAGTATTACCTGGACGCAAGGCTGGATCTGGCCCACTCTCTGCTCAGGCAGGAGGGCCAAACCGTGGGCCGGGTGGCGGACATGCTCAACTTTTTCGATGCTTTTCACTTCAGCAAGGCCTTCAAACGGCGGTTCGGGATGGCGCCCTCGGTGCTGCTCAAACCCGGCAGCAAAGGCGAATAGCGGACACTAAAAAGCCCCGCCAGTGCGGGGCTCAGTTTACGGCGGCGGTAATTAGCTATGCAGCGCCGGGCGTTCGCTAATGGCGATACGCTGCGGGGCGACGGCTTCCGGCTCGTTGCGGGTTAAGTCAATGTGCAGCAGGCCGTTGGTGAAGGTCGCGCCGGAAACTTCCATATGTTCGGCCAGCGTGAAGCTCAGGCTGAACGGCTGAGTCACCAGACCCTGATGCAGCCATTTCGGCTCGTTTTCCGGCTTTTGCGGCGTGCCTTTAATGCCCAGTCGGGTACCTTCGAGCTGAATATCCAGATCTTCCTGACGAAATCCCGCCAGCGCAAGGGTGATGCGGTAGTGGTTATCGTCGCTTTTTTCGATGTTGTACGGCGGGAAGCCCTGGGTTTCAGCGGTATTGAGCATGGCATTAGCCAGTTTATCGAAGCCAATCCACTGACGGAACATGGGGGATAAATCGAAGTTACGCATGTGTTTTCTCCTTCTGAGAAGCGAGTTGAAGTCTGCGAAATAATTCGCATATGCTCCCTGACGGCAAGCATGGGTTATTTCGGGCGGCGTCGCCGCCCGCGGGAATTAGTTAATTTCGATGCGGCGCGGCTTATTTGCTTCGGGGATCACGCGCTCAAGATCGATATACAGCAGGCCGTTCACCAGGTTTGCGCCTTTAATATGAATATTATCGGCAAGCTGGAATTTGCGCTCGAAGTTGCGCTCGGCGATGCCCTGATAGAGATAGGTACGCTCTTTCTGCTCTGCCTCGTGGGAGCCTTTGACCACCAGCAGGTTATCCTGGGCGGTAATATCCAGTTCGCTCTCGGCAAAACCGGCTACGGCAATCGCCACGCGGTAGTGGTTATCGTCAACCAGCTCGACGTTATACGGAGGATAGCTGCCGTTGCCCTGGCCCTGGTTATTTTCCAGTAAATTGAAAAGGCGGTCGAAACCAATGGCGGAACGATAAAGCGGAGAGAGATCGAAGTTACGCATAGTTCAAAGCTCCTGAAATCAGCGAGAATTTACTGACCTTCTACATTGGACAGGTCTTAATTAGCCGGAGCACCCCTCAGGCGCGCTCCCAAATGGCCTTAATCATAAAATGGGTCCGGGGGCAGTCTTTTCAAGTCAGGGGATCTTATTTTTTTGCACTTTCGCCTTCAGCGCTTAGACTGGAAAGTGCGACCGGCGCCACAGCGCGCCGCTAAGGGACTACCCATTTGGCGGACGAGAAGTTATACCCATGAAAACCAGACTGCTGGATTAGAAACAGCTCGAATTATTAGGGTATATCTCTCACCCGATATGCATCCGCGATGCGAATAATGATGATACTCATGATGAAAACATTACTGCTTAAACCGATTTTATGGTCAGGGATTATCGCGCTGGCGGGCTGCTCCAGCGTCATGTCACACACCGGCGGCAAAGAAGGAACCTATCCGGGCACCCGGGCGAGCGCCCAGATGCTGGGAGACGACAGCAACGGCTGGGGAACTAAATCGCTGGTGGCGGTGGATATGCCGCTAACCGCCGTCATGGACACCCTGCTGCTTCCCTGGGATATGTTCCGCACCGACGACTCGGTGAAGAGCCGGGTTGAGAAAAGCGAACAGGCGAATCAGTCGATTAACGACGTTATTCCGCCTGCCGACATGAATATGCCTTAATTCACCGGCGTCATCCACAGCTGGCGAAAACCAGCGGTATCCTGCATCCAGGCAATCTGCTCGCCGTCCGGTGAAAACACCACGGCATCAGCAGAAGGCGCACTTTCGCCTTTTTGCGTCAGAAAACGAACCTCGCCGTCCGTCGCGCCCACTGTAGCGATGCGCCCGTCGATAACACATCCCAAACACTGACCGGAAGGATGCCAGTTAAAGGCCGACTCGATGCCGCCGCAGCGCGTCAGCTGGCGCAGCCCGCTGCCGTCTGGCGCGATCAGCCACATCTGCACCGCACCGCCATCGTCGCGCATCAGGAAGGCAATTTGATCGCCCTGCGGATTGCCGCGCACCCAGTGGCGGGGAACGTTAACCAAACCGGGATATTTCCTCCCGTGGGTAAACGTCAGACGCCGCTGGTGAACGCCCGCGGGCGGCGCGGGCAGCGCTGATTCGGTGCCGCACAGCGGCGCGTCTCCCGCCCGCTTCCAGCTGGCCTCATCCTGCGGCAGATCGACGATAAACAGCTCCGGCACTTTTTCCCCCTGCGCCGAAAGGGTATCGCCGATAAATGCCAGCTGCCGATCCCCTACCCAGCCCTCTTCGTAGGCGCGGTTAATGTCATCGCTGCCCGGCACCGGCGCGGGCACCGTGCGGCTAACTAGCACGCACCAGCGGCTGCCCGGATACTCCCGCGGATGCCTGCCCGCGGGCGCGACCGGCCCGAACGGTGCGGCAACCCCAACATTGCGCAGATCCAGCGCCGGATTGAGGGCGTGCATCACGTGATCGTTATAGGTAAAGCTGACGTACTCGCCGCCCGGGCTCCAGACGTGAACGTGGCTGCCGCCGCGCAGCGCCCCCGGCGTAAAGGGCGGCGTAATGTCCATCGCATCCAGATTGCTCACACTGCCGCCGGCGCTGATGACGCCCCGACGGTGGTGAAAATCGTAGCGCCAGCTGTCGTCCGGATGTTCCGGCCCGTGAATAAACACGTATTCATCCCGCGAGGGATGCACGGTTACCACGCCAACGTGCGCGCCCGCACCGGCGCGGTAAATCACCTGCACCTCGCCGGTATCAACATTCACCCGCTCAATCGTCTCGCCGGTAAAGGAGGCACCGGAAGGACGCACGTCGAACACCAGCCAGCGGCTGTCGGCAGTCCAGGTTCGGGTGTTGGTGAGCTGGTGGTGGCGGGAAGCGAAGGTTACCTGTTTCATAAATAAAAAACCCTGATGCGCGGTGTTGGCATCAGGGTATAGCAACTACAAAGATTAGCCCACCCGTTTAACATCCCCAACCAGCAGGATATAAGAGAGCGCGCCGAGCAGCGCCACCGCAGAGATATAAACCAGCGCCGGACCAAAACCGTAGTCCTGCGCAAGGTAGCCAATAACCAGCGGAACGGTAATACCGCCTAAACCGCCGACAAAGTTAAACATCCCGCCGGTTAAGCCAATCAGGCGCATCGGCGCCAGAGAGGAAACCAGCGACCAGGTGATAGACGCAAAGCCGTTACCGAAGAACGCAACGGCCATCAGCGTCATGATCCAGATAGGATCGTTAGTGTAGTTCGCGCCCATGATGCAGGTGGAAATCAGCAGGCCGCAAATAATTGGCGTTTTACGCGCTGCGCCAAGCGAAAAGCCTTTTTTCACCAGCTTATCCGCGAGCCAGCCGGAAAGCAGCACGCCAAAAAAGGCCGCCAGAAACGGAACGGTGGTCATAAAGCCCGCTTTCAGGGCGGTAATTCCCTTTTCCTGCGTCAGATAGTTCGGGAACCAGGTCAGGAAGAACCACAGCGTTGAGGTGACGGCAAACTGCCCGAGATAAACACCTACCAGCTTGCGGTGGAATACCAGCTTCCAGTCGGCCCTGGTCATGGGCTGGCGCGCAGATTTTTTCACCGGCGCATCACCGTCCACCAGCCCCCCGCCTTCGCGGATATACTCCAGCTCTGCCTGGCTAATGCTTTTAGTCAGGCGCGGCGGCTGATAAACCTTGAACCAAATCAGCGACCAGATGATGCCGATCCCGCCGGTGACAATAAACACCCAGTGCCAGCTTAAAAGCTCCTGGATCCAGATCAGCAGCGGCGTTAGAAAGGCCAGCCCGACAAACTGTCCGGAGGTGTAAAAACCGACCGCCGATGCGCGCTCGTGTTCCGGAAACCAGCTGGTCACCATGCGGTTGTTGGTGGGAAATGCCGGAGCTTCAAAAATCCCGGTGATGGCGCGCAGGCCAATCAGCGACATCAGCCCGGTAGCAAATCCCTGAAAGAGGGTGGCAACCGACCAGCCGAAAATAGCAATAAAATAGGTCAGACGAGAGCCGACCCGGTCCAGGAACCAGCCGCCGGGGATCTGGCACAGCGTATACAGCCAGGCAAAGGCGGAAAAGATATAGCCCATCTCCGCTTTTGTGATCCCAAACTCCTCCTGAATATGCGCTGAAGCGACGGCAAGATTGGCGCGGTCAACGTAGCAAATCACCACGGTAATAAAGATCATCAGCAGCGTCAGGTAACGCCGACGGCCGGGTTTTGAGGCTGTAACAGGAATATCCATCGCTATCCGTCTCCAGATTTTGGGCATAGCGAAGCCGCTCACCATGCCCTGTAGTAAGTACAGAGGGTTATGTTTTTATTTAAAATTTAATTCCCGGCGCGCTGCCGGTATTACGACAGGAGATTTACCATTCAGCGACGCTGCCATCCTGATAGCGCCACAGCGGGTTGCGCCAGTCCGGTGCGTTTTTACTCATTTCAATCACTTTCTCTTCATCAACCTCAACGCCGAGGCCCGGCTTCATCAGCGGTTTAAAGAAGCCGCCGTCCATGCTGAAGTCCTCTTTATTTTTTACAAAATCGAGCAGCTCCGCGCCTTTGTTATAGTGAATGCCCATACTCTGCTCCTGTAGAACGGCATTGCGGGAAACAAAGTCCAGGTGCAGGCAGGCCGCCAGCGCAATCGGCCCCAGCGGGCAGTGCGGTGCCAGCGCCACATCGTAGGCTTCCGCCATTGCGGCGATTTTGTAGCACTCGGTGATACCGCCGGCATGAGAGAGATCGGGCTGTAGAATGGACAGGCCACCCGCTTCCAGCACGCGCTTGAACTCAAAGCGGGAGAACATACGCTCTCCGGCAGCAATTGGAATGGAAGTCTGCTCAGCCAGTTTGGGATAGTATTCGGCCTGCTCGGCCAGCACCGGCTCTTCGATAAACAGCGGGCGGTATGGCTCAAGCTCCTTGATAAGCACTCTGGCCATTGGTGCGCTAACGCGACCGTGGAAATCGAGACCAAACTCTATGTCGCTACCAAAAGCTTCGCGGATCTGCGCGACGGTATTCACCGCGGCGTCGACTTTGCGCGAATCATCAATGATGCCCATCTCTTCGCAGCCGTTGAGCTTAAACGTATCAAAACCGATATTGCGCAGGGTTTTAATTCCGTCGATAACCTCTGCCGGGCGGTCGCCGCCCACCCAGCTGTACGCTTTAATTTTATCGCGCACCAGACCGCCCATCAGCTGCCAGACCGGCGCGTTAAGCACTTTGCCTTTGATATCCCACAGCGCCTGATCGATACCGGCGATGGCGCTCATCATAATGGGCCCACCACGATAAAAGCCGCCGCGGTACATCACCTGCCATAAATCGTTAATGCGGGCGGGATCCTGACCCACCAGGTAATCGCCAAATTCGTGCACGGCGGCTTCCACCGTACGCGCGCGACCTTCAATCACCGGCTCGCCCCAGCCAACGATGCCTTCATCGGTTTCAATCTTCAGAAACATCCAGCGCGGGGGTAAACGATACGTCGTGAGTTTGGTTATTTTCATTGCACTGCCTCTCGGTACGCTTTCACAAATGCGGCAGCCTGCTGCGCGGTGCGCGTAACTGGCTGGCCTGCACGGTATAAATCACTGCCCAACCCGGCACCGGCGCAGCCGGCTTTCAGCCAGACGGCGAGGTTCTCCGGCGTTACGCCGCCGACGGCAAACACCGGAACATCGGCGGGAAGTACCGCTTTCAGCGCCTTGATGTAGTCCGGGCCAAAGGCCGAAGAGGGGAAGATTTTTAGCGCCTGCGCGCCGGCCTCCAGGGCTGCAAACGCTTCAGAGGCGGTGGCGCAGCCCGCACAGACCGTCATGCCAGAAGATACCGCCCGGCGAATAACCTCCGGCTGGGTATTGGGCGTCACCACCAGCCGGCTGCCAATGCGCGCCAGGCTATCAACGTGCGCCGGAGTGAGTACTGTTCCGGCGCCAATCAGCGCCCGATCGGCAAATGCGGCTACCGTTGCGGCAATGCTGGTTTCCCACTCGGGAGAGTTGAGCGGAATTTCCACGGCATCAAATCCGGCGTCGAGGACGGCGGCAACGTGATCGTGAACCTCTTCGGGGGTGATGCCGCGTAAAATAGCGATCAGCGGAAGTTTAGTTGGCCACTGCATAGGCGATGCTCCTTATACCTGCCTGGAATGCCGCATCGCCGGAAACCGCAGTGACAATGCGTCCTGCGGCGCGGAGCGCCTGCTGGTAGCGCACCGCCAGTGAAGGTCCGGCAACGAGCGTAATGGCCTGCAGACCGGGGAAGCGGGCGCACATACTCGCCACTTCTGCACCAATCAGCAGACCAGAAAGAAATTCGCTCACCTGTTCGCGGGGCAGCGCACCCAGCACGTGGCGGGCGCGCACCTCAAAGAGCTGAGGAAGCAGCGTCAGGTCGTTAAGGCCTTTATCCAGCCCTGAAGCAAACGCCTGTGACGACGGCTGCTGTTCTGGCAGGCCAGCGCCAATCAGGGAGTAATGAAGCAGCAGGTGATGCAGCTCACCGGTCAGCACGGTGCGAAAATCCAGGATCTGCTGCCTGTCGGCCTGTACCCATTTGCAGTGGGTGCCCGGCATGACGTACAGCTCGGCAGGGGCCAGTTCTTTTGCCCCAAGAAGCTGAGTCTCTTCACCGCGCATCACGTTGTTGTTATCTTCGCGAGAAACAGAAAGGCCGGGCACAATCCAGACGCCATCATCGGCGGACGTCAGCTGCTGCCCGATGGCGGAAAAGGCAGCCGGTACCTCAAGGTAGGGCACGTTGATCCAGCCGACGTTGCTGCCGACCATCCCCGCCATCACGACGGGCGTAGCATCCTGCCGCCAGCCTTCGGTTATTTCAGCTAACACCGCCCGGGGAGATCTTCCATTGAGCCGGGTTACCCCCGCTTCGGACTGCCGGCTATCCCGGCATTTATCGCCTTCATACAGCCAGGCGCGCAGGTTGGTCGATCCCCAGTCAATAGCGATGTAGCGTGATGTCATGTAATTTCCTTAAGCCTCTGTGTCGAGCTGGCGATCATGGTGAGCGCCGCCTGCTCTGCCGCATCGCTGTCCTGATGCCGGATGGCGTCAAACAGCGCCTTATGCTCCTGCAGGGTTTTGGGCATATTGGCCTCATCTCCCATCCAGGTTCGTTCAAACACCGCTCGCTGCAGTGAGCTGATAGCGACGCTTAATTGCTGCAATACCGGGTTATGCACCGAACCCAGAACCGCTTCGTGATAGCGGATATCAGCCTCGTTAAACGCGTCACGATCCTGATTGTTGGCAATCATGTCATTCAGCGCCGCCTCGATAAGCGCAAGGTCGCCGGACGTTGCCCGCTCGGCGGCCCAGCGGGCAATCGCGGGCTCTACCAGGTTACGCACTTCACTCATCGCGCTGATAAGCCGCGGGTCATAGTCATTTTCCAGCACCCACTGGAGCACCTCTGTATCGAGGTAGTTCCACTGATTGCGGGGCGTTACGAACGCGCCGCGATAGCGCTTCATCTCTATCAGCCGCTTCGCCATCAGCGAGCGGTACACTTCGCGAATAATATTGCGCGACGTTTCAAACTCTTCGCACAGCTCCGCTTCTGCAGGTAGCGGGGAGCCGGGGATGTATTTGCCGCCAACAATTTGCTGGCCGAGCGTAATAACAATGCGGTCGGTTTTATTCAGGGTCATGGAGAGTCCTTATGCTCTGTTTTTCTCTCCGCTACTTTACCGCGATTGTTTAATTCAGATGCAACATTGCAGTACAGATGATGTTCACTGTTTGTTTCCAATGTCAGCAATGTAGTACAAACCATTATTGTTGTACTACAATTTAGATCACAAAAAGAACATCTCGCAGGCAAAAAAAAGCGCCGACCCGTCAGGGTCAGCGCGAGAGGATGGGAAAGTGGGCGCTACCGGCTTTTTTCAGCGATATCGCTTTTTTTCGCGAAAGCCGCGAGCCGGGAGAAGCTCGCCGCGGTGTAATAGCTTTTTGGCGCCGGCAGGCGGGCCATGCGTTTGCCGGGCAATAGCTTCAGGGTCGCCAGGGAGTCGAGGCTGTAGTTTTCCCAGCGCTGCGGCAGGGAAAGCGGCAGCGGCGCAGCCTTCTCGCCCGGGACCGGCGTCGGGATGCGGGCATCGCTGACGTCGTAGTTACGGTGGAGCACCAGGTACTTTTCCGGCACCCGGCGCTGGCTGTTCCACCAGTGCCCGTCCAGCATATCGAACTGGAAGCGCGTCATCTGTGCCGGCTTCGCATCCAGTACTGTAAGCGCCTGCATTAACGCGTTGTCCATCGCCGCATCGTACATCTCCAGGCTGGCGGTTTGCCCACTGCGGATCAGCGACACGGCGATGCGGGCGCCGAGCAGGTTAGAGTAGAGATCTTCTGGTGAAAACGCGGACACACCTTCAGAGAAGCCCGGAACGGATTCCCAGCCGTACCACTGGGCGATTTCGTGCCACGCGGCAAGCTGGAACGCCAGCCGGGCCGAAATCCAGGCGGCCAGCGTGTAGCGGTCGAGCGCATTGTCGGGCGGCGTGAAGGCGTTAAACACGATCCGGCGCTTCGCCAGCTCACTCTTCAGGCGCAGGGTAAATGCCTGTCCCAGTTTCGGCTGCAGGTGGCTGAAAATAAACAGCGTTAAGTCTGCGGTATCGCGCACGTGGGCGGTATCAATAAACCCGCCGCGGGCGGTATAGATAATGCCGTTGTTTTCACTGCCTATCCCGGCAAGGTTCGCCAGCCCCAGCAGCATATTGTCGTTATAGCGGTGGTGGCCAAGACCATCGACAGTAATCACGTTATCCAGCTCGTAAAACGGCACCGGAATATTGAGCAGTTCAGCCTTGAGATCGTAGCCAAACGCGCAGCAGGGCCGCAGGCCTTTGGGCTGCGGCAGCGGCGGCGTGGTGGGCCACGCGGTATCGTAGATTCGCTCCAGATCGTCTTTAAGCTGCAGCGACACGGGCAGCGCCGCCTGCGCCACCGTGCCCACGCCTAACAGCAATAATCCTGCCAGCAGGGCTTTCCCTTTCCTCAAAATGCTTCTCCTACCTGAAAATAAAATCCGCTACTGCCTTTACCGACGCCGTAGTCCAGCCGGACATTCATCCGCGGCTTAAACTCAAAGCGATATCCCACGCCCGCAGAGGGCAAAATCCGCCGGTTATCTAACTCACGGACGGCGGGAGCCATTGTACCCGCGCCCAGCCACGCAACAACACCGTGTCGCCAGGCCAGCTTGCGGCGATACTCCAGCTGGCCGCTGACCACATTTCTATCACGATAGCGCCCTTCATAATAGCCGCGCATGCGCTGATTGCTGCCGAGCAGCGGCAGCATATTCCACGGCACGTGGCCCTGGGTGAAATCACCGTTAACTTCCCACGCCAGCACGCTTTTCTGGCTCAGCGGATGATAGCGGCTGGCATGCAGAGACCAGGCATCAAATCGTGTGTCGCTGCCAATTTTCGGAGAATACCTTGTATAGCGAATATTTGCCGTCTGCCCGGTGCGGGGATTGGGCACAAAATCGCGATCGTCCCAGCTCAGCGCCACGCTCAGGCCAGAGCTTAGCACCGAGGCACCGCCGGGCGCGTTCTCTATTCGCCGTGGATCGCCGTGCCTGATATGCGCGGCATCCAGCACCGACAGCGCGCTACCCACGCCAATATAGGCGCTTTCCGCCAGCCGGCGATAGATCATTGGCCGCACGTCCAGCGCTTTTGAGGTGTACTTTTGCTTATCGTGATTGTGCTCGCCCGCAGAAAAGCCGCGGCCCCAGTAGTAGGTTGGCGTATTGCGAATATCGCCATCGAGAAAGAAACGCCAGCGATCGTCGGCGAAAAAAGCATAGTTATTAAAATTAAGTCCAAATGCGCCGGTCGCACTGGCGTAGCCGCTGAGCGACAGCGTTGAGTTCTGGCTTACAGTATCTTTTTTATCGGGACGGTACATGCCTACGGCAGCCACACCGACGCCGATGCCCAGCTCCGGCGTATAAAACGGGCCGGGCATTACGCCCCAGTCGATGCCTTTCGCGGCATCAAAACCACTGCCGGCACCCAGCGGCGCCAGCCAGCGATCGATACTGTTTCGGTCAGGCAATACCGACTGCGCCGACGCGGGAAAAGCGGCTATCCCCAGCGCGCCGAGCAGCGCGCACGTCAGCCGGCGCATCAGAAGCGATACTCACCCGAGACGAAAAAGCTGTTCCGCGCGGCAAAGCCCACTTCGGAAGTGATATTAATATTGCGCGTCAGCGCATATTGCGCCCCCACCAGCACGTTCCACGGCGAGGTCAGGTGCTGCTTAACATCAAAGCGGCCGCGCCCGCTTTTATTCGCCATATTAACCATCTGATCGAGATCGGCCGAAGGCATATGCAGGTCGCTGAGCTTGCCTTTAAACTCCTGCTGCACGTCCTGATACATGGTGCCGACCCACACGTTCAGCTTGCCGTCAGGCATGTGAAGCGTGTCCATCCCGGGGGTGGTAAAGCTGTATCCTACGCGCGGCGACAGCGTAAAAGCGTTGATACTACCGTCGAGAATATCAAAGCGCGTCTCGGTGTAGTTCGCATCTACTGACGTGAACCAGTTGTCGTAGCCGCCGACCAGCGTGGTCCCGACGCCGTAAGTGGTGCCTTTAAAATCGAGCTGGAACTTCATGTTTTGCAGACTAGGCGGGTACATCGTTTTGCCTAACGCATCGATACCGACGCCGATATTGGAAACGGAATGGCCTTTGGTATGGCCAACCAGCCCGTAAATATCCATAAAGGGAAATAGCCAGGTATCCAGCTTCAGGGTTTCTGTTTTGCTTCTTTCACGAGTGTGGCCAACGTCAATTTTAAAGAGGTTGTCCAGCGGGAGCGAACCGAGCGCCAGTCCATTGAATTTGATGCTGTTAACATTTAAATTCTGGCGAATATTCATGTAGTTGATGCTAACACCGAACGGCTCCGGCAGATCGTAGCCTCGCGCGCGCGCCTCATCGCCAAAAAACGGCAGGATCGACGACGAATCCGACTTTATATCGGATGATTCGGTTTTTTTAATAGCGGGATCGCTTTGCGGCGCAGACGCCGGAGAAGCAGTTGAAGTTTCAGACGCCCATGACGGAAGGCCGACGCAAAGCAGACTCAAAAGCGCGGTGCACAAGGAGTTATTCATAGTTAATAAGCGTGTTTGGCAAGGAAGCTGGTAAACGGGAAGACTAAGCTTACGTAAATCCACTTACTTTATGCGTGTATATCCATGCGCTTTAACATTAAATAACAAATTAATGCACCATTGCGGGGCGTTTTATGGCAGTGGCGGCGGCCGAGCGCCCGGAATACCGGACGCTGTAGGCGCTAATCAGGAGAGAACAAATTTTTCAATGGCGTAGGCAACACCGTCTTCAAGGTTAGATTTTGTGACAAAGTTGGCCGCCGCTTTTACCGACGGGATCGCATTGTCCATCGCCGCGCCAATACCAGCATACTGCAGCATGGCTATATCATTTTCCTGATCCCCAAGCGCCATCACCTCTTCCGGCTTGATACCCAGCGTATCGGCCAGCGACTTCACGCCGGTGCCTTTGTTGACGCGCTTGTCGAGGATTTCAAGGAAGTACGGCGAGCTTTTCATCACCGTGTATTTCTCACGAACGCTTGCCGGGATGCGGGTAATCGCGTCATCGAGGATGGCGGGCTCGTCAATCATCATCACTTTCAGCAGCTGAATGTCCTTATCCATTTTTTCAGCTTCGCAGAACACCAGTGGAATGGTGGCAACGTAGGATTCGTGCACCGTGTAGTAGCTGATGTCGCGGTTGGCGGTGTAGAGAGTGTGGCGATCCAGAGCGTGAAAGTGGGAGCCGACTTCGCGGGACAGCTGCTCAAGATAGCGATAGTCGTCATAGCTGAGCGTGGTCTGCGCGACGGTGCTGGCGTCGCCCGCGTTCTGCACCAGCGCGCCGTTGTAGGTGATGCAGTAATCACCCGGGCGGTTCATATCCAGCTCTTCCAGATATTTGTGCACACCGGCATAGGGCCGGCCGGTGGTGAGCACAACTTTGACGCCGCGCTCGCGTGCCGCGCTAATGGCCTGCTTAACCGCCGGAGATATAGTGTGGTCCGGCAGCAGCAACGTCCCGTCCATGTCGATTGCAATGAGTTTAATAGCCATAGGATCCCCAAGATGAGTGAGTTCTTACTCATGCTAACGCGATTTAGCTCAAAAAACAGCAGCGATATGGGGTTTAAACGGGGAGCAAAAAAACGCGAGGCTTCATCATTTGGCGCGGGAATTTCAGGCAGAGGGCGCGCGCCTCTCTGCCCGACAGGCAAGATTAGCTAAACAGCTTACCTTTCAGCAAATTCATGCCGGCAGACAGCAGATCGTTGCCGGAATCTGCGGTGACTTCGCCGTGCGGGGACAGCGCATCAATCACTTTCGGCAGATATTCCGCCAGCATGCCGGAGGCTGCCGCAGTATCAATCCCGAGCTTCGCGCCGAGGTTGGCAACAGCCGGGCTGCCGAGCGCGGCAATAACCTGCTCGCCGCTGATCAGATGGTTCGTGGCATCGTTGGCAAGCCAGGATTCCACTACGTCGTGAAGACCGCCGCTGCGCAGTTTTTCCAGCAGCGCCTGAACGCCGCCCTGTTCGTTAACCCAGCTGAGGATCGCCTGGTATTTACCTGCGTCGCCGCCCAGCATGCCAGCAACCTGATCGAAAAGACCCATATAAACTCTCCTGGTTTTGTTGCAGCCAAAATACTTCATAACTGTAGCACTGGCTAAAAAAAAGCCGCATCTGAAAATGCGGCTGTTGGTTTTCGTAATACTTAAATATCGATGTTCGCCGCTTTCAGGGCATTTTCTTCGATAAAGGCGCGGCGCGGTTCAACTGCATCGCCCATCAGGGTGGTGAACAGCTGGTCGGCGGCAATCGCGTCTTTAACGGTGACGCGCAGCATGCGGCGGCTTTCCGGATCCATGGTGGTTTCCCACAGCTGCTCCGGGTTCATCTCGCCCAGACCTTTATAACGCTGCACAGAGAGGCCGCGGCGGGACTCTTTCACCAGCCACTCCAGCGCCTGCTCGAAGCTGGCGATCGGCTGGCGGCGCTCGCCGCGCTCGATGAAGGCATCGTCTTCAATCAGCCCGCGCAGCTTCTCGCCCAGGGCGCAGAGGCGACGGTACTCGCCGCCGGTCACAAACTCGTGGTCCAGCGGATAGTCGGTGTCGACGCCGTGGGTGCGCACGCGAACGATCGGCTCAAAAATTTGCAGCTCGGTGTTTTCACGTACGTCGAACTTCCACAGGCTGCCGTGCTGCTCGTCTTCGTTCAGATCGGTGATCAGCGCGTTAATCCAGCGGGTTACGGTCTGCTCATCGCGCAGAGACTCTTCCGTCAGCGTCGGCTGATACACCAGCTCTTTGAGCAGGATTTTCGGGAAGCGACGCTCCATGCGGCCGATCATCTTCTGGGCAGCGTTGTATTCGGCCACCAGCTTCTCAAGGGCTTCGCCCGCCAGCGCCGGGGCGCTGGCATTGGTGTGCAGCGTCGCGCCGTCGAGGGCGATAGAGATCTGATACTGATCCATCGCCTCATCGTCTTTGATGTACTGCTCCTGCTTGCCTTTCTTCACTTTATAGAGCGGCGGCTGGGCAATGTAGACGTGGCCGCGCTCGACAATCTCCGGCATCTGACGGTAGAAGAAGGTCAGCAGCAGAGTGCGGATGTGCGAGCCATCCACGTCGGCATCGGTCATGATGATGATGCTGTGATAGCGCAGCTTGTCCGGGTTGTACTCGTCGCGGCCAATGCCGCAGCCCAGAGCGGTGATAAGCGTTGCCACTTCCTGCGAGGCGAGCATCTTGTCGAAGCGCGCCTTCTCGACGTTGAGGATTTTACCCTTCAGCGGCAGGATCGCCTGGTTCTTGCGGTTGCGGCCCTGCTTAGCAGATCCGCCCGCGGAGTCCCCTTCCACCAGGTACAGTTCGGACAGCGCCGGATCGCGCTCCTGGCAATCCGCCAGTTTACCCGGCAGGCCGGCCAGATCCAGCGCGCCTTTACGGCGGGTCATTTCACGAGCGCGGCGGGCCGCTTCGCGGGCGCGTGCCGCATCAATGATTTTGCCTACCACGATTTTGGCGTCGGACGGGTTTTCCAGCAGGTACTCGCTCAGCAGCTCGTTCATCTGCTGCTCGACCGCGCTTTTCACCTCGGAAGATACCAGCTTATCTTTGGTCTGGGAGGAGAATTTCGGGTCCGGTACTTTTACGGAAACGACGGCAATCAGGCCTTCACGCGCGTCGTCGCCGGTGGCACTAACCTTCGCTTTTTTGCTGTAGCCTTCTTTATCCATGTAGGCGTTCAGCGTGCGGGTCATCGCCGCGCGGAAACCCGCAAGGTGCGTACCGCCGTCGCGCTGCGGAATGTTGTTGGTAAAGCAGTAGATGTTTTCCTGGAAGCCGTCGTTCCACTGCAGCGCCACTTCAACGCCAATGCCGTCTTTCTCGGTGGAGAAGTAGAAGACGTTAGGATGGATAGGCGTTTTGTTCTTGTTGAGATACTCAACAAACGCTTTGATGCCGCCTTCGTAGTGGAAGTGGTCTTCTTTGTTGTCGCGCTTGTCGCGCAGGCGAATGGAAACGCCGGAGTTCAGGAAGGAGAGCTCGCGCAGGCGCTTCGCCAGAATTTCGTATTCAAAGTCGGTCACGTTGGTGAACGTTTCGTGGCTTGGCCAGAAACGTACGGTGGTACCGGTTTTTTCTGTTTCGCCGGTCACCGCCAGCGGTGCCTGCGGAACGCCGTGAACATAAATCTGGCGGTGTGTTTTTCCTTCGCGGTTGATCATCAGCTCCAGCTTCTGGGACAGGGCGTTAACCACTGAAACCCCTACGCCGTGCAGGCCGCCAGAGACTTTATAGGAGTTGTCGTCAAACTTGCCACCCGCGTGCAGGACGGTCATGATCACTTCCGCCGCCGAGACGCCCTCTTCCGGGTGAATACCGGTCGGAATACCGCGGCCATCATCCTGTACGGAGACGGAGTTATCCGCGTGAATAGTAACAACAATATCAGAGCAGTGACCCGCGAGCGCTTCGTCGATTGCGTTATCCACGACCTCGAATACCATGTGGTGCAGACCGGTGCCGTCATCCGTGTCGCCGATATACATACCCGGGCGCTTACGCACCGCATCCAGCCCTTTCAGGACTTTGATACTGGAGGAGTCATAAGAATTCGACATCAACGTTTCTCGCTCATTTTCAACTTGGGTTAATCCGCTATTTTACCTTTTTCCACGGTAAACATCTTCGAATTTTCGTCCGACATGTCTATAACGTGCTCAGCGCTGATGGCGCTGACGAAAACCTGAGATTCGGTCGCCTTAAGCCTGCTGGCAAGCAGGCTCCGTCGGGCGTCATCAAGCTCTGAGGCAAAATCATCAATTAGATACAGGCAGCGCCGTCCGCTCTGCCGGGTTAAAAACTCGCCCTGCGCCAGCCTCAGGGCGCACATCAGCAGCTTGAGCTGCCCGCGAGACAGGGTATCCTCCACCGGCGCGCCGTCGGCGCGAATACGAAAATCGGCTTTGTGCGGCCCGTGGGCGGTGTAGGTCAGCATCCGATCGCGCTCGAAGCTGCGCTCCAGCACGTCGGCATAATCGGTCTCTTTCTCCCAGCCGCGCTGGAAGGAGAAGGTGAGGCTGAACTCAGGCAAAAACTGCTTGCAGGTGTCCGCCATATCTTCGGCGATCGCCGCGCTGTACTCGGCGCGCCAGCGGCTTATTTGCTCCGCCAGCGGAATAAGTTCGGTATCCCAGGGGCGCAGCTGCGCGTAGCGGCTTACCTGGCGCAGGGCGGCGTTGCGCTGCTTCACCAGACGCTTGAGATTGCTCCAGGCGGTGAAAAATCCGGGCTCATTGTGAAAGCATCCCCAGTCGAGGAACGCTCTTCTGTATTTGGGGCCGCCGTTGAGTAAAGTAAACCCCTCGGGGGTAATCAGCTGCATCGGCATCAGCAGCGCCAGCTCGGCCACCTTATGTCCGTCGGTGCCGTCAATGCGTACCTTGCTGTCGCCCTGCTTATCTTTGGTCAGACCCAGTGAGATTTCGCGCTCCAAGCCCTTCAGGCGGCCGTGCAGGACGAAAGCGTCCTGCTCGTGGCGAATAACGCGCCCTATTTGCAGGCTGCGAAATGCCCGGCCGTGGCCGAGGGTGTAGATAGCCTCCAGCACGCTGGTTTTACCGCTGCCGTTGGCGCCGACCAGAAAGTTAAAACCGGGAGAGAGAGCGAGATCCGCATTTTCAATATTGCGGAAGTCTTTGATCAGTAATCGGGTCAGCGACATGGTTTAGTCATATCCAGGGCGTGATCGGCGAGTTTAATCTGGATACGGCCAGCAGAACGTAGCGACGTTCACGGGAATTGCCCGCAGCGCTCGCACTCCGGGCCGTCCCGCAGGACGTCCAACATACTGCGCGTTGTGTGCGAGCACCGCCCGGAACCAGAATAACAAGTAGGATAGCCCGCTATTTTCTACAGCCGCATCGGCATGACGACATAGGCCGCGCTCTGGCTGGCGGCGTCTTCAATCTGCACGCTGGAAACGGAATCGGTCAGCAAAATGCGGACATTTTCACACTTCAGCGCGTTGAGCACGTCCAGCACGTAGCTGACGTTAAAGCCGATTTCCATTTCGGTGCCGCTGTAGGTGACGTCGAGGATCTCTTCCGCCTCTTCCTGTTCCGGGTTATTGGCAGTGATCTTGAGCTGGTTCTCGCTCACGTACAGGCGCACGCCGCGGAATTTCTCGTTGGAGAGGATCGCCGCGCGGGCAAAAGCCTGCTTGAGGATGTCGCAGCCCGCAACCAGGTGCTTGTCCGGATTTTTCGGCAGCACGCGGCGGTAGTCCGGGAAGCGGCCGTCGACCAGCTTGGAAGTAAAGATAAAATCGCCAACGTGGGCGCGGATGTTATTACTGCCGATCTGCACCCGCAGCGGGTTATCGCCGCCGTCGAGCATGCGCATCAGTTCGATAACCCCTTTACGCGGCACGATCACCGAATGGTTCGGCAGCGTTTCGCCAATCGGCATCGAGCAGACCGCCAGGCGGTGTCCGTCGGTGGCGACCGTGCGCAGCTCTTCGCCTTCGGTTTCGAACAGCATACCGTTCAGGTAATAGCGTACGTCCTGATGGGCCATTGAAAACTGGGTCGCTTCAATCAAGCGCTTCATGGTGGCCTGCGGCAGCGTAAACTCCACTTCGCTCTGCCAGTCGTCGAGATTCGGGAAGTCGGCGGCAGGCAGCGTGGACAGCGAGAAGCGGCTGCGCCCGGAGCGCACCAGCATGCGGTCGCCCTCAAGCTGTACGGCAATCTCGGCGCCTTCCGGCAGGCCGCGGCAGATATCAAAGAACTTGCGCGCCGGCACGGTGGTCGCGCCCGGCTCGTGCGGCTGGATCAGCGCGACGCGGGCAACCATTTCCATTTCAAGATCGGTCCCGGTCAGCGACAGCGCGCCGTCGGCGACCTGCAGCAGCAGGTTACCGAGGATAGGCAGCGTCGGACGCCCGCCTAGCGGACCGCTTACCTGCTGCAGCGGTTTTAATAAGTGTTCACGTTCAACGGTAAATTTCATAGCGTCACGAAGATAATGTTCTGATTAAATTGGAAAAATCTTCTTTGATGTCGTGGCTCTCTTCACGCAGCTGCTCGATCTTGCGGCAGGCGTGCAGCACGGTTGTATGGTCACGGCCACCAAATGCATCGCCGATTTCCGGCAGGCTGTGGTTCGTCAGCTCTTTCGCCAGCGCCATCGCCATCTGGCGCGGACGCGCGACGGAACGCGATCGCCGCTTCGAGAGCAGGTCGGCGACCTTAATTTTATAATACTCCGCCACCGTTTTCTGAATATTGTCGATGGTGACCAGCTTTTCCTGCAGCGCCAGCAGATCCCTGAGCGCCTCGCGCACGAAATCAATGGTGATCGCCCGGCCGGTAAAGTTGGCGTTGGCGATGACGCGGTTCAGCGCCCCTTCGAGCTCGCGCACGTTTGATCGCAGACGTTTGGCAATAAAGAACGCCACTTCTCCCGGCAGACGAATGTCGTTTTCGTCCGCTTTCTTCATCAGGATCGCTACGCGGGTTTCCAGCTCCGGCGGCTCAATGGCCACCGTTAAGCCCCAGCCGAAGCGCGATTTCAGACGATCCTCAACGCCATTGATCTCTTTTGGATAGCGATCGGAGGTCAGGATGATCTGCTGATTGCCTTCCAGCAGGGCGTTGAAGGTGTGGAAAAACTCTTCCTGGGATCGTTCTTTATTGGCAAAAAACTGGATGTCATCGATCAGCAGCGCGTCGACGGAGCGGTAGTAGCGCTTGAACTCTTCAATGGCGTTGTTCTGAAGGGCCTTAACCATGTCCTGCACAAAGCGCTCAGAGTGCATGTACACCACTTTCGCATTCGGCTTGCGGGCAATAATGCCGTTGCCGACGGCGTGCAGCAGGTGCGTTTTACCGAGGCCGGTGCCGCCATAAAGGAACAGCGGGTTATAGGCGCCGCCCGGGTTGTCCGCGACCTGGCGTGCCGCCGCGCGGGCCAGCTGGTTCGATTTACCTTCAACGAAGTTATCGAAGGTATTTTTAAAATTGACGTTGGAGCGGTAGGACGGCTCCGCCGGGGCCGGCACGTTATCCCAGCCGTGGCGCGCCTGCGGTGCCGCGCGGGCAGCCTGAACCGGCGCCTGCGCCTGAACGGCCACCTGGGCCGTCTCTCTTGTTACGCGAGCGGCGGGCCTGGCGCCCACTTCGAAGCGCAGCTGAGGCGCATCGGATCCGCAAAAATCGTTCAACAATCCATTGATATTATTTAGGTATTTATCCCTTACCCAATCGAGGACGAAACGGTTTGGCGCATACAAAGCCAGCGTGTTATCGCTCAGTTCCGCCTGCAAGGGGCGGATCCACATGCTGAATTCTGTGGCTGGTAACTCATCCTGCAATCGGGCAAGACACTGCTGCCAAAGCGAAAGTGACACGGCGGACTCCACTCGAACAAAAAAGGGTGAAACTGAATTAGTGATTGTGACACGCGCCGAAAAGACCCAGTGCATGAGGGTGACGCGCGAACCGCTATCAGCGGTTGTTTTCCCCGTTCAGGATCGAGGATCCCGATCGGGACCGCGGATCATAGCCTAAACAGAGCCAGAGATCTTCTGTTTCTCACAGATTCTTGCCTGGTTATCCACAGGCTCAGATCCGAGCCGGTTTAGTGTAATCGATCCTGGCAGCCCTGCGGTGATTTCCTCGCCAATATCGGAAAATTGACTTAATACGGCTAATTTCCAGCGGAATCGATCTTATAAAGATCCCGGCGATCCTTGCGATTTGGATCCCAGGACGTATAATCGCCAGCCCGGTACGCGCAACGTGAAACGCGCGCCGTACAATGCTCATTTTCCAGGCGCTTTCCGCGTGAAAACGTGCGGAAATAGGCGGGAAACAAGGTAAAGAGAATTGACTCCGGAGTGTACAATTATTACAATCCGGCCTCTTTAATCACCCACGCTGAGGCGTTAGTCGTTCGAAACTCGTTCGGGTATACGCAAAAGTCAGTGAATTTATTCAAGTTTAGGTAGAAATCGCCATGAAACGCACTTTTCAACCGTCTGTACTGAAGCGCAACCGTTCTCACGGCTTCCGTGCTCGTATGGCTACTAAAAATGGTCGTCAGGTTCTGGCACGTCGTCGTGCTAAAGGCCGCGCTCGTCTGACCGTTTCCAAGTAATAAAAGCTAACCCCTGCGTGGTTAAGCTCGCTTTTCCCAGGGAGTTACGTTTGCTAACTCCCACTCATTTCACCTTCGTCTTCCAGCAGCCATTACGGGCCGGCACGCCGCAAATCACTATTCTCGGCCGCCAAAATTCGCTGGGGCATCCCCGTATCGGTCTCACCGTCGCCAAGAAAAACGTCAAGCGCGCCCATGAACGCAATCGGATTAAACGTCTGACGCGGGAAAGCTTTCGTTTACGCCAGCACGAACTTCCGGCAATGGATTTCGTGGTTGTGGCGAAAAAAGGGGTTGCCGATCTCGATAACCGTGCACTGACAGAAGCGTTGGAAAAATTATGGCGCCGTCACTGTCGCCTGGCTCGCGGTTCCTGATAGCCCTTATCCGGGTTTATCAACGCCTGATTAGTCCGCTACTCGGGCCACACTGCCGTTTTACCCCCACCTGTTCGCAATACGGAATTGAGGCATTGCGCAGGTTTGGTGTGATAAAAGGCAGTTGGTTGACGGTGAAACGCGTATTAAAATGCCACCCTTTACACCCGGGTGGAGACGACCCCGTCCCACCATCTAAAACCAGAGAACACTAACGATGGATTCGCAACGCAATCTTCTAGTCATCGCTTTGTTGTTCGTGTCTTTCATGATCTGGCAGGCATGGGAGCAGGATAAAAATCCTCAGCCCCAGCAGCAGACCACGCAGACTACGACCACCGCAGCGGGTAGCGCCGCCGACCAGGGCGTACCGGCCAGTGGCCAGGGGAAACTGATTACCGTTAAGACCGACGTGCTCGAGCTGACCATCAACACCCGCGGTGGTGATGTTGAGCAGGCGCATCTGCTGGCGTACCCGAAAGAGCTGGGCTCTAACCAACCGTTCCAGCTGCTGGAAACCACACCTGAGTTTATCTACCAGGCGCAGAGCGGCCTGACCGGTCGCGACGGCCCGGATAACCCGGCTAACGGCCCGCGTCCGCTGTATAACGTTGATAAAGATGCGTTTGTGCTGGCAGACGGCCAGGACACGCTGACCATCCCGCTGACTTATACCGACAAAGCAGGCAACACCTTCACCAAGAACTTCGTGTTCAAGCGCGGTGAATACGCGGTGAACGTTGACTACAACGTGAAGAACGTGGGCGACAAGCCGCTGGAAATCTCCACGTTCGGCCAGCTGAAACAGTCCATCAAACTGCCTTCTCACCGCGATACCGGCAGCAGCAACTTCGCGCTGCACACCTTCCGCGGCGCGGCGTACTCTACGCCGGACGAAAAATACGAGAAGTATAAGTTCGATACCATTGCCGATAACGAAAACCTGAACCTGAGCGCCAAAGGCGGCTGGGTTGCGATGCTGCAGCAGTACTTCGCCACCGCGTGGGTTCCGCGCAGCGACAGCACCAGCAACTTCTACACCGCTAACCTGGGCAACGGCGTTGCCGCTATCGGCTATAAGTCTCAGCCGACGCTGGTTCAGCCGGGTCAGGCAACAACCGTAGGCAGCACCCTGTGGGTCGGCCCGGAAATTCAGGACAAAATGGCCGCTGTGGCGCCGCACCTGGATCTCACCGTGGATTACGGCTGGCTGTGGTTCATCTCTCAGCCGCTGTTTAAACTGCTGAAATTTATCCACAGCTTCCTCGGCAACTGGGGCTTCTCGATCATCGTCATCACCTTTATCGTGCGCGGCATCATGTATCCGCTGACGAAGGCGCAGTACACCTCGATGGCGAAGATGCGCATGCTGCAGCCGAAGATTCAGGCAATGCGCGAGCGCCTGGGCGACGACAAGCAGCGTCAGAGCCAGGAGATGATGGCGCTGTACAAAGCTGAGAAGGTTAACCCGCTGGGCGGCTGTTTCCCGCTGGTTATCCAGATGCCAATCTTCCTTGCGCTGTACTACATGCTGATGGGCTCCATTGAGCTGCGCCACGCACCATTCGCCCTGTGGATCCACGATCTGTCCGCGCAGGACCCGTACTACATTCTGCCGATCCTGATGGGCGTAACGATGTTCTTCATCCAGAAGATGTCGCCAACCACCGTGACCGACCCGATGCAGCAGAAGATCATGACCTTTATGCCGGTCATCTTTACGGTCTTCTTCCTGTGGTTCCCGTCCGGTCTGGTGCTGTACTATATCGTCAGTAACCTGGTGACCATCCTGCAGCAGCAGCTGATTTACCGTGGTCTGGAGAAGCGCGGGCTGCACAGCCGCGATAAGAAAAAATCCTGATTCGGTAGGCAATAGCGAAAAGGCGGTCAGATGACCGCCTTTTTTCATTTCAAGAGTAAGAGAAAAGCCATGAACCATAACGACACCATTATCGCTCAGGCAACGCCTCCCGGACGCGGCGGCGTCGGCATTCTGCGCATCTCCGGCCTGAAAGCCGCCGACGTGGCGCAGGCGGTGCTGGGCAAGCTGCCCAAGCCGCGCTACGCCGACTATCTGCCGTTTCGCGACGCGCAGGGCAACACGCTGGATCAGGGCATTGCGTTATGGTTCCCCGGCCCGAACTCGTTCACCGGCGAAGACGTGCTGGAGCTGCAGGGCCACGGCGGCCCGGTCATTCTCGATCTGCTGCTCAAGCGTATTCTGACCCTACCCGGCGTGCGCATCGCCAATCCGGGCGAGTTCTCCGAGCGGGCATTTCTCAATGACAAGCTCGACCTGGCCCAGGCAGAAGCGATTGCCGACCTGATTGACGCCAGCTCCGAGCAGGCGGCGCGCTCGGCCATGAGCTCGCTGCAGGGCGCGTTTTCCGCCCGGGTTAACCATCTTGTGGAAGCGCTCACTCACCTGCGGATCTATGTAGAGGCCGCCATCGACTTTCCCGACGAAGAGATAGACTTTCTTTCGGACGGTAAAATTGAGGCCCAGCTCAACGACGTGATGGCCGATCTGGATGCCGTACGCGCCGAGGCACGCCAGGGCAGCCTGCTGCGCGAAGGCATGAAGGTAGTGATCGCCGGACGGCCCAACGCCGGTAAATCCAGCCTGCTCAACGCGCTGGCCGGCCGCGAGGCGGCGATCGTCACCGATATCGCCGGTACCACCCGCGACGTGCTGCGCGAGCACATTCACATCGACGGCATGCCGCTGCACATCATCGACACCGCCGGGCTGCGCGACGCCAGCGACGAAGTGGAGCGCATCGGCATCGAGCGCGCCTGGCAGGAGATAGCCCAGGCCGACCGGGTGCTGTTTATGGTGGACAGCACCACTACCGAGGCCGTCGATCCGGCGGACATCTGGCCCGATTTTATCGCCCGCCTGCCGGAGAATTTACCGATTACCGTGGTGCGTAACAAAGCCGACATGACCGGTGAAGCCGCGGGCCTGACGGAAGTGAATGGCCACTCGCTAATCCGCCTCTCGGCGCGCCAGGGCGACGGGATTGATGTCCTGCGCAACCATCTCAAGCAGAGCATGGGCTTTGACACCAACATGGAGGGCGGCTTCCTCGCCCGCCGCCGCCACCTGCAGGCGCTGGAAATCGCCGCAGATCACCTGCAGCAGGGCAAGGCCCAGCTGGTCGGCGCCTGGGCCGGCGAGCTGCTGGCCGAAGAGCTGCGCCTGGCCCAGCAGAGCCTGAGCGAAATCACTGGCGAATTCACCTCTGACGACCTGCTGGGACGCATCTTCTCCAGCTTCTGTATTGGTAAATAACGCGCGGACAGCCCGCCCGCCGCGCAAAGAGGTAACCGGTGAACTACAACGTTTCGCTTCAGGAAATGAAGCTGTTTCTGATGACCACCCGGTTTTGCAGCTTCTCGGAGGTTGCCCGCCGGGAGGACATGACGCCCTCCTCGGTATCGCGCAAGATGGCGCAGCTGGAGCAGAAGGTCGGCGCAAAGCTGCTGCATCGCCATACCCGCGCGCTGTCGCTCACGGAAGAAGGACAGGCCTTTGCCCGGCAGTGCGCGGATATTTTGCAGCAGTATGAGCGAACGGTGGGGCAGATTGAGCAGCGGGCCGACACGCCGCGAGGCACCATCAGGATCAGCGCGCCGGTCGCCTTTGGCAGACGGCACATTGCGCCCTATCTGGCCGAGCTTCTCGAGCGCTATCCGCTGCTGCGGGTGGAACTGCTGCAAACCGATACCTTTATCGATCCGGCGGCCGAATCAATCGACCTGCTGATCCGTATCGGCGTATCGCAGGACTCCTCGCTGAAAATGAAGACCTTCGGCCAGCAGCGCTTTTTGATGGCCGCCAGCCCGGAGTATCTGCATCGCCACGGCGAGCCCGCGACGCCCGGGGATCTGACGCAGCATAACTGCCTGGTCTTTAAGGGCAGGCACGGGCTGCAGCGCTGGTTTATCGGCCGCGACAGGCCGCAGCCCTATGACGTCAGCGGCACGCTTTACAGTAATAACGCCGATTCACTGGTGCAGAGCGCCGTGGACGGCGCCGGGCTGGTAGTCTTTCCCAGCTGGCTTATCGGCGACGCGCTGAAAAGCGGCCAGCTCCGTCCGGTTATGACCGATTACGCTGTCTCTACCAGCATAGAGCAGCAGGCCATTGCCGCGCTCTATCTGGAAACAGATCGGCTGGCCACTAAAGTCAGAGTGGTTATTGATTTTCTGGCGCAGAAGTACGGCTCGCCCTGCTACTGGGATACCGTCTGAACGGCGTTACGTTTTTTCTCCCCGCGCCTGCGGGCGGTTGGCGAGATAGATGCACGCCAGCGCGCAGGCTACCGCGATCATCGCCGCAAGTCGCCAGAAGTTAAAAGCGATGGGCGCGTTGCCGAGCCATCCCATGGTATCGATCAGCAGGCTCATCACCATCTGGCCCAGAATGGTCGCCACGGTGGCAATAGCCACGCCTATTCGCGGGATCGCAGCCACCATCACCAGCATATAAACAATGCCGAACAGGGCTCCCGCCAGCTGCCACTTCGGCACGTTCAGCAGCGTTGCCGACGCCGGCGGGGCGAAGAAGAAGATCAGCAGCGCCGTCACCACCGCGCCCACGGAAAAGGTCAGCAAAGCGCTCTGCACCACGCCGACGCGCTCGCCGAGCTGGCCGTTGACCGCCGCCTGCATGCTGAGTGCCATCCCCGAGGCTATCGCCAGCAGAATAATCAGGATCATGATTGTGCTCCCAGATAAGTGAAAATCAGGGCGAGGGCGATAAAGCCCAGCGCCGCGACCCGAAGCGGGCGCATGGCGCGCTTCGGCATGCCGAACCAGCCGAAATAATCAATGGCGAAGCTTTTAGTTACCTGGCCAAACAGTACGCAGATCATGGTCATCGCCACCCCGAGCACCGGCGTCGACAGGGTCAGCGCAACCACGTATATCGGGCCAAGAAAGCCGCCGATCAGCTGCCAGCGCGGCACCGCCTGCCAGCCGGGGAACGGCTTTTGCGGAATAAAAAAGCGCAGCAGCCACAGCAGCGCGGCGCCAACCCCAAAGATGCTCAGCGTGGCCCACAGGTGTCCGACCTGCTCGCCCAGCGGCCCCAGAAGGCCTGCTTCAAATGACAGCCCCATACCGGCGAAGACCACCAGCAATACAGAGAATAGGTTCATGATGCTGCCCTCCCCGCGGCGGATACCGCATGGGTTATGCCGGATCGGACACGGACGTCATTCGCCTGCTCCGCCCGTCGAGGATCAGGTACAAAGAAAGGAAACATGAATGGATGCCTCATCGGTAATAGAGTGAGTCGCCGCAGCGATGAGGCTCATTGTAAGTCGCGGAATGAATTGAAAAACCCGCCGCCGGGAACATCACTTATGCAGGATCTGCACAGGTTAGCCCCGGCGCGCGGGCTAGTGGTGCCTCGCCCTCTCCCGCCGCGCCGTCTGCAAGCTGGTCATGAGGAAAACGAGGATAAAAACCAGCGCGAACAGCACCACGATGGTTGGGGCGGGCGCGCTGTCGATAAAGAACGACAGATACACGCCGCACAGCGACACCAGCACCGACACTGCCACCGCCAGCAGCAGCGCGCGGTGGAAGCGGCGGGTAAGCAAGATGGCAATCGCCCCCGGGGCAATAAGCAGCGAAACCGACAGAATAATACCCACCGCCTTTAGCGCCGCCACGATGGCCAGCGCCACCAGACACAGCAGTCCGTAGTGCAGCCACCCCACGCGCAGGCCGCTGGCGCGCGCCTGTACCGGATCGAAGCAAAACAGCATCAAATCGCGCCACTTTAGCGCATAGACCAGCGCAATCGCTGCGGCAATCACCATTGCCTGCACAATATCGGCCGCGTTAACCCCCAGCATATCGCCAAACAGGATGTGGTCCAGGTGGACTTCTGGCCTGACGGCGAGATAGAGGAGCAGGCCGCTGGCGAACATGCCGGAGAAGACGATCCCCATTACCGTATCCTGCTTGATGCGGCTATTGTCCTTCAGGTAGCCGGTCGCCAGCGCACAGAGCAAACCGGCGGCAAACGCGCCGACGCCCAGCGGCAGCCCCAGCATCCACGCCAGCACCACGCCGGGAAACACCGCGTGGCTCATAGCGTCGCCCATCAGCGCCCAGCCCTTCAGCACCAGCAGCACCGACAGCAGCGCGCAGGGAACCGCCACCACCAGGGCAACCAGCAGCGCGGTGCGCATAAAACCAAACGACAGCGGCTCCAGCAGCAGGCTTATCATGGCTGCACCTCCGGTATCTGTCGGCTGCGGCGCCGCGCGGCCAGCACACCGTGCCGGGGCGCGAAGACAAACGCCAGCAGAAACAGCAGCGTTTGGGCAATCACGATAATCGCGCCGGTGGCACCGTCCAGATAGTAGCTGGCCCAGGCGCCGAGGAAGCTGGTCACGCTGCCGATAAGTACCGCGATCAGCAGCAGGCGAGGAAAGCGGTCGGTCAGCAGCCACGCGGTGGCGCCGGGTGCCACCAGCAGGCTGATGACCAGAAACGCGCCGACAGTTTGCAGCGCCGCCACAGCGGACACCGCCAGCAGGGTAAAAAACAGCACTTTCAGCCGCGCCGGGCGCAGGCCAATAGCGCGGGCGTGATTTTCATCGAAAAAGGTCACCAGCAGATCTTTCCACGTAAAGATCAGCACCATCGCCGAGACACCGCCGATGATAGCCAGCTGGAGAATATCTTCCGGCGCGATCGCCAGAATGTTGCCGAGCACAATGCTCTGAATGTTGACCGCCGTCGGGTTAAGGGAAACCATAAACAGCCCCAGCCCGAAGAACGAAGAGAAGATCAGCCCGATAATCGCATCCTCTTTCAGCCGGGTGCGCTGGTTGAGAAATAACATCGCCGCCGCTGCCAGCCCGCCGGAGAAAAAAGCGCCCAGCGAGAACGGCAGTGCCAGCATGTAGGCACCCGCTACGCCGGGCACAATGGCGTGAGACAGCGCATCGCCCATCAGCGACCAGCCCTTGAGCATCAGGTAGCAGGAGAGGAACGCACACAAGCCACCCACCATCGCCGAGACCCACATGGCGTTGAGCATATAGTCGTAGCTAAACGGCTCCAGCAGCGCGCTCACCGCATCCCTCCCGCGCGGCGAACGGCTGCCAGCGCTTCGCTGTCGCCCGATATCACCGGACGCAGCGCGCCGCCGAAAGCCCGCGCCAGATTTTCCGGGGTAAAGACCGCGTCGATGAGCCCGCTGGCCAGCACCGTCCCTTTGACAATCACCGCGCGATCGCAAAATGCCGTAACGGCATCGAGGTTGTGCGTCGAGACCAGCAGCGTTTTACCCTCGTCGCGCAGCGCCCGCAGCAGCGTGATGATATTGGCCTCGGTGTTAACGTCCACGCCGGTAAAGGGCTCATCCAGCAGGATCACCTGTCCCTGCTGGGCGATAGCGCGGGCGAGAAACACGCGCTTTTTCTGGCCGCCGGAGAGCTCGCCAATCTGGCGCTGGCGAAACCCGGCCATATCGACCCGCTCCAGCGCCTCGGTGACTATCCGGCGATCCTCCGCTTTCGGGATGCGCAGCAGGCCCATGTGCCCGTAGCGCCCCATCATTACCACATCCTCCACCAGCACCGGGAAAGACCAGTCCACCTCTTCGGACTGCGGCACATAGGCGACCCGATTTTTACGCAGCGCCTGATTTGTTTCCATCCCGAGAATGGCAATGCGGCCACGCGCGGGGCGGACAAAGCCCATGATCGCCTTGAACAGCGTTGATTTTCCGGCGCCGTTTACCCCCACCAGGGCGGCGATGGAGCCGCCCGGGATCTCGAAGCTGGCGTCGTATAGCGCAGTGTGGCCGTTGCGGTAGGTGACGGTGACGTCGGTGACGCTGATGCCTGCGGCTTCTCCCATGCTCACTCCTTCATGCCCTCTTTCAGCCCTTTCACCAGCGTGCCGGTAGTCACCGTCAGCAGATCGAGGTAGGTAGGCACCGGACCGTCCGCGGCGCTGAGAGAGTCAACGTACAGCACGCCACCGTAGTGCGCGCCAGTTTCCCGGGCGACCTGGCGGGCAGGCTTGTCGGACACGGTGCTCTCACTAAAGACGGCGGGAATATGATTTTTTTTCACCAGATCGACGACCTTGCGCACCTGCTGCGGCGTGCCCTGGCTGTCGGCGTTGACCGGCCACAGGTACAGCTCTTTCAGGCCGAGGTCGCGAGCGAGGTAGGAGAAAGCCCCTTCGCTGGAGACCAGCCAGCGCTGCCCCTCGGGGATCGTCGCCACCTGCGCGCGCAGCGGCGCCACCCGACTGCTGATTTGCGCCTTGTAGGCCTCGGCGTTGCGCCGGTAGACGTCGGCATGCGCTGGATCGTATTTCACCAGCGCATCGCGAATGTTATTCACGTAGATAAGCGCGTTGTCCGGAGACATCCATGCGTGCGGGTTGGGCTTGCCGTTATAGGGCCCTTCGGTGATGCCGATGGGCGTGATGCCGGTGGTGACCACCGCCTCCGGCACGCCGTCGAGGTGCTGATAAAAGCGCGTAAACCAGCGCTCGAGATTTAAGCCGTTCACCAAAATTAGCCGGGCACCCTGAGCGCGCTTGATGTCGCCGGGCGTCGGCTGATATTCATGAATCTCCGCGCCGGGTTTGGTAATGGCGCTGACCTCCGCCGCGTCTCCGGCAACGTTTTTAGCCATGTCGGCGATGACGGTAAAGGTGGTGATAACCTTGAATTTTTCCTGCGCCTGCGCCGAAAGCGTGCAGGTGGAAACAATAGCGGCTCCGAGGATCAGAGCCCGAACAGCGGCGATCGGGGACATAGTGGGACCTCAGCAAGTGATTATAAAAAGCGCATTTATAGCCTGAGCTATTTTTTATAGCACAAGCTATCTTTTAATGAAAATAATAATCATTTCCACACTAATGCAGTGCGTAATCCCCTTCTGCACCGCAACCCTGCAAGCTTTTAATGGTCAAAATGAGGCAGGCGACCCGTGCGCCAGCGCGAATTTGATCGAAATTTATTCACGAAAGCTATTCATCATCAAAACACATTGGTTTAATTGATAGTTATTCTTATCATTGCTGATTCACAGACCATTAATCATGGAGCGACATAATGGCGACGCACTTTGCTAGAGGGATTTTGAACTGCGGACATCTTTTGCCGGCCCGGCTATCCCCGGACTGCCACGCGCAGGCGAGAGCGCTGCCGGCGCACCTGCGGGCGCGCTTTCTCGCCGCCCGGACGCTGCTGGCTGAACTCATCTTTATGCTGTACGGCACCGCCGAGCTTCCCGATATCGTCACCCGCGACGGCGGCAAACCTGAATTTACCGGCAGCAGCCAGCCGCGCTTTTCCATCGCCTATGCCGGGAATATTGTCGGCGTGGCGCTGTCTACCGTCAGCGAGTGCGGGCTGGGTATGGCGCTTCAGCCGGCCACCCGACGCGCTCCTGTGGACGACAGCGCGAACATCACACCTCTTAGCCGCGCTGAAACGCTGTGGATCGAGAACCAGAGCGATCCCGAAGAAGCCAGAACCCAGATGCTGGCCCTGCGCCAGAGCGTATTAAAGCTCGGCGTCAGCCCCGAGCGGCTCCAGCTGCTGCCGGGCGCCGGGCGCCTGAGCACCGCCGAGCGGGCGCCGGTGGAAGCGATTTGCGATGCGGAGGATGTGCTGGTGTGGTCAGTGGCGGCCTCTCCCGCCATTGAAAGGCTTAAAATCTGGGAGTTTGACAGCGGCAGCGGCTGGCGCGGACTGCCCGACATCTCCCTCAGGGCCAGCGAGCCTTCCGCCAGTCTGATGCGCTTTACCAGCCTGCCGGGAGAGAGAACACCTATACTCAGTTAACTTACCATGATGAAAAAAGGAGTAATCATGTCAGACGATTTGAAGATTGTTACCCTGCTCGGGAGCCTGCGCAAAGGCTCATTTAACGGCATTGTGGCTCGCGCACTGCCGAAGCTCGCGCCGGAGGGGATGACGATCTCTGAACTGCCATCGATTGCCGCGATCCCGCTTTACGATGCCGATATTCAGGAAGAAGAAGGGGTGCCCCAGCGGGTTGAAGAGATTGCCGCGCTGATCCGCGAAGCGGACGGCGTAGTGATCGTTACCCCCGAATATAACTACTCGGTGCCGGGCGGCCTGAAAAACGCCATCGACTGGCTGTCACGCGTGGCGGAACAGCCGCTGGCGCGCAAGCCGGTGCTGATCCAGACCAACTCAATGGGCGCCATCGGCGGCGCGCGCTGCCAGTATCACCTGCGCCAGATCCTGGTTTTCCTCGACGCGATGGTGATGAACAAGCCAGAGTTTATGGGCGGAATTATTCAGAATAAAGTCGATCCGCAGACCGACGAGATTGTCGATCCGGCCACGATGGAACACCTTTCCAGCCAGCTCAGCGCCTTTGCGGACTATATTCGCCGGGTCAGAGCCTAAAAAAAACCCGCGGCCGGACGGCTGCGGGTTTTCATTTCCAGACGCCATCAGGCGTCGATAAACGCGATTTTTAATACGAACAGCAGCGCCACAATCACCACGCACGGGCTGAGATCCCGCAGGCGGCCGGTGCCGATTTTCATCACGCAGTAAGAGATAAAGCCCAGCGCAATCCCTTCGGTAATCGAGAAGCTGAACGGCATCATCACCGCGGTAATAAAGGCGGGAACCGCTTCGGTCAGATCGTCCCATTTCACGCGGGCGAGGCTTGAGGTCATCAGCACGCCGACGTAAATCAGCGCCCCGGCAGCAGCGTAAGGCGGCACCATGCCCGCCAGCGGCGAGAGGAAAATCACCAGCAGGAACAGAATGCCCACCACCACCGCGGTGAGACCGGTGCGCCCGCCGACGGAAACGCCGGAGGTAGACTCAATATAGGCGGTGACGGAAGAGGTACCGATAAACGAGCCCGCCACGGAAGAGATACTGTCGACGTACAGCGCCTGCTTCATGCGCGGGAATTTGCCTTTCTCGTCGGTCAGTCCCGCTTTGTCAGTCACGCCCATCAGGGTGCCGGAAGAGTCGAACAGATTGACCAACATAAAAGAGAAAATCACCCCGGCCAGGCCAACGTTCAGCGATCCCATCAAGTCCACGTGACCAATAACCGAGGTCACGTCCGGCGGACGGGACACAATGCCGCCGTACTGCACGTCGCCCAGCAGCAGGCCGAGGACGGTGGTGACAATAATCGAGATCAGCACCGCGGCGTGAATATTCCGCGAGGCGAGAATGGCGATAATAAAGAAGCCCAGCACGCCCAGCAGCACGCTGTGGGAAGTGAGCTTACCGATGCTGACCAGCGTATCGGCGTTAGAAACAATCACCCCAGCGTTTTTCAGGCCCATCATGCCGACAAACAGTCCGATACCGCTGGTGATACCTACCCGCAGGCTGACCGGGATATTGGCAATCATCCAGTAGCGCACGCGGAAAATAGTCAGCAGCAGCAGCCCGATGGCGCCCCAGAAGATGGCACCCATGCCCACCTGCCACGGCAGCCCCATCGCTTTAACCACCACAAAGGCAAAAAAGGCGTTCAGCCCCATCGCCGGCGCCAGCGCCACCGGCAGGTTGGCGAAAAGGCCCATTAAAATACTGCCGAAAGCGGCAATAAGGCAGGTGGTGACAAAGACGGCGCTGGTGTCCATGCCGGCTACGCCCAGAATTTGCGGGTTCACAAAAACGATATAGACCATCGTCAGGAAGGTGGTAAACCCGGCGATAACTTCGGTACGGGCGGTGGTACCGTGATCGCGCAGTTTGAACACGCGCTCGAGCAGACCCGAAGCCTGGGTGGAATGTTGTTGGCTCATCTTCTGGTTCCAGAGAAAGGAGGGAAAAAATCGTCGCTATCCTATACCAAAATGCGACAATAAGGACATTGGCAGCCCACTTTTTTTCATCGAATTTGCTTATACGGCAACGATTGCGCGGCGCATTTTTTATTACGAAAACGTTAAACTTACGATAACAGGAAAGAGCATGTCCGAAATTGAAGCAGTATTTTTCGACTGTGACGGCACGCTGGTCGACAGTGAAGTCATCTGTTCCCGCGCCTATGTGCATATGTTTAAGGCGTTTGATATCGCCCTCGATCTCGACGAGGTTTTCAAGCGTTTTAAGGGCGTTAAGCTCTACGAAATTATCGACACCATTAGCGCAGAGCGCGGCGTAAGCCTGAACAAACCGGAGCTTGAGCAGATTTACCGCGCGGAAGTGGCGCGCCTGTTTGACAGCGAGCTGGAGGTTATTCCCGGCGCCGCCGCGCTGCTGGACGCCATTACGGTGCCGATGTGCGTGGTCTCCAACGGGCCGGTCAGCAAAATGCAGCATTCGCTGGGCAATACCGGCATGCTGCACCACTTCCCGGATGCGCTGTACAGCGGCTACGACATTCAGTGCTGGAAGCCCGATCCGGCGCTGATGTTTCATGCGGCAAAAGCGATGAAGGTGAACGTGGAGAACTGCATTCTGGTGGACGATTCCGTCGCCGGCGCGCAGTCCGGCGTGGCGGCGGGCATGGAGGTGTTCTACTTCTGCGCCGATCCGCACAATAAGCCGATTAGCCACCCGAAAGTGACGACGTTTACCGCACTGGATCAGCTGCCTGCCCTGTGGCAGGCGCGCGGCTGGCAGATAACCCGCTAAATGCGCCAGCGGCCTTCTCCGCGCGGGAGAAGGCCGGTCCGTTATTCTTTGGGATCGCTTCCCGCCAGCAGCTTGTCCAGCGCGTCACCGCCCACGTGGCGGAAGTCCTGACCCTTCACGAAGTAGAAAATATACTCGCAGATATTCTGGCAGCGGTCGCCGATGCGCTCGATAGAGCGGGCGCAGAACAGGGCGGTCAGCACGCTGGGAATGGTGCGCGAGTCTTCCATCATGTAGGTCATCAGCTGGCGGACAATGCCTTCATATTCCTGATCGACCTTCTTATCTTCGCGGTAGATACGCACCGCTTCATCAAGATCCATGCGTGCGAAGGCGTCCAGCACGTCGTGCAGCATCTGCACCGTGTGGCGGCCCAGCGACTCCAGGCTGACCAGCAGCGGCTGGTGCTGTTTGGAGAACTTCTCCAGCGCGGTGCGGCAGATTTTATCCGCCACGTCGCCCATGCGCTCCAGCTCGGCGATGGTTTTGATGATAGCCATCACCAGCCGCAGGTCGCTGGCGGTGGGCTGGCGCTTGGCGATAATGCGCACGCAGGCTTCATCGATCGCCACTTCCATCATGTTGACCTGCCGGTCGCCGTCAATCACCCGGTGCGCCAGCTCGCTATCCTGGTTGTGCATCGCCGTAATGGCATCGGAAAGCTGCTTCTCCACCAGCCCGCCCATGGTCATGACCTGGGTGCGGATATGCTCCAGCTCGGCGTTAAACTGACCGGAAATGTGTTTGTTAAGGTTCAGATTGTCCATGAGAACTCCCGATCAGCCGTAGCGGCCGGTAATGTAGTCTTCGGTCTGCTTCTGCGCAGGCCGGGTGAAAAGAGAATCGGTATCGCTGAACTCAATCAGCTCTCCGAGATACATGAACGCGGTGTGATCCGAGCAGCGGGCGGCCTGCTGCATGTTGTGGGTAACGATCACCACGGTGTAATCCTGCTTCAGCTCGGTGATAAGTTCCTCGATGCGGCCGGTAGAGATGGGATCCAGCGCCGAGCAGGGCTCATCCAGCAGCAGCACCTCCGGACGAATGGCAATCCCGCGGGCGATACACAGGCGCTGCTGCTGGCCGCCGGAGAGTGAATAGCCGCTCTGATGCAGCTTGTCTTTGGTTTCGTTCCACAGCGCCGCCTTAGTGAGCGCCCACTGTACGCGCTCGTCCATATCCGGGCGGGAGAGCTTTTCAAACAGGCGCACGCCGAAGGCGATATTGTCGTAAATCGACATCGGGAACGGCGTCGGCTTCTGGAAGACCATCCCGACCCGGGCGCGCAGCAGGGCGATATCCTGGGTGTTGGTGAGGATGTTGTCGCCATCCAGCAGGATCTCGCCTTCCGCGCGCTGGTCGGGATAGAGCGAAAACATCTTGTTGAAGGTGCGCAGCAGCGTCGATTTACCGCAGCCCGACGGGCCGATAAACGCCGTCACCTGGTTTTTGGCTATATCCAGGTTGATGTTCTTCAGGGCGTGGAATTTGCCGTAGTAGAAGTTCAGATCGCGAACGGAAATTTTGCCCGGCGCTGTTTCAACCATACTCATCTCAGTATTTCCTCATCCGGCGCCGCGTTGGCCGCGCCGCTAAAATTAACCGTGTTTCTTCTTCGCAAAAATCACGCGCGCCAGAATGTTCAACAGCAGGACGCACAGGGTAATGATCAGCACGCCGGCCCACGCCAGCTCCTGCCACTGCGCAAACGGGCTCATCGCAAATTTAAAGATGGTGACCGGCAGGTTGGCGATTGGCTGCATCATGTCGGTGCTCCAGAACTGGTTGGAGAGCGCGGTGAACAGCAGCGGTGCCGTTTCCCCGGCAATACGCGCGATAGCCAGCAGCACACCGGTCATGATCCCGGAGACGGATGCTTTCAAGGTGATCGCCGAAATCATTTTCCACTTCGGCGTGCCGAGGGCGTAGGCCGCTTCCCGCAGGCTGTCCGGCACCAGCTTGAGCATGTTCTCGGTGGTGCGGATAACAATCGGCACCTGCAGCAGCGCCAGCGCGATAACCCCCGCCCAGCCGGAAAAGTGCTGCATCTGCGCCACCACCAGAGTGTAAACAAACAGGCCCACCACAATAGACGGCGCGGACAGCAGGATATCGTTGATGAAGCGGATTATTTCCGCCAGCCACGACTTGCGCCCGTACTCCGCCAGATAGATGCCGGCCATGATCCCCAGCGGGGTGCCGAAAACCGTGGCCCACAGGATCAGCAGCCCGCTGCCGGCCAGCGCGTTCGCCAGCCCGCCGCCGTCGGTGTTCGGCGGCGGCGTCATTTCCGTAAACAGCGCCAGCGACATGCCGTCGATGCCGCGGGTTACGGTTGAGAAAAGGATCCACACCAGCCAGAAGAGGCCGAAAATCATGGTCGCCATCGACAGCGTCAGGGCGATGCGGTTTTTCAGGCGGCGGCGGGCCTGCATTTTTTGCCGCGAGGCGTGCAGCGCCGCGGAGGTTTGCAGCTCAAGCGTGGTCATTAGCGCGCCCCCTCATTTTTCGCCAACCGGCGCACCATCAGCCGGGAAATCGCCAGCACGATAAAGGTGATAACAAACAGAATAAGCCCCAGTTCCATCAGCACCGCGACGTGAAGACCGGAGTCAGCTTCGGCAAACTCGTTGGCCAGCGCCGAGGTGATGCTGTTGCCCGGCATGTACAGCGAGGCGCTGTCGAGCTGGTAGGTGTTGCCGATGATAAAGGTGACCGCCATTGTCTCGCCCAGCGCGCGGCCCAGTCCGAGCATCACCCCGCCGATCACGCCATTTTTGGTGAACGGCAGCACGATGCGCCAGATAACTTCCCAGGTGGTGCAGCCGATGCCGTAGGCCGACTCTTTCATCATCACCGGCGTCTGCTCGAACACATCGCGCATTACCGCGGCGATATAGGGAATGATCATGATGGCGAGAATAACCCCCGCCGCCAGCAGGCCGATGCCAAACGCCGGGCCGGCGAACAGGGCGCCGACGAACGGAATGGTCGACAGGACGTTGCCCACCGGCTCCTGAAACCAGGTAGCGAACAGCGGGGCGAAGATAAAAAGTCCCCACATGCCGTAGACGATGCTGGGAATAGCCGCCAGCAGCTCAATGGCAATGCCGAGCGGGCGCTTCAGCCAGTTCGGGGCCAGCTCGGTGAGGAACAGCGCGATGCCGAAGCTCACCGGAACGGCGATCAGCAGCGCGATAAAGGAGGTCACCAGCGTACCGTAGATGGGCACCAGCGCGCCGTAGGTATCGTTGGGCGCATCCCACTCTTTGGTCCACAGGAAGGAGAAACCAAATTTCTCAATGCTCGGCCAGGAGGAGATGAGCAGGGAAACGATGATGCCGCCCAGCATCAATAGCACAATCAGCGCTGCCAGTTTGACCAGCGCGCTGAAGAGAATGTCACCCTTTTTGCCCGGGGGGTTAAATGCCGGCGTGGTTGCAGCCATAAATTCCGCTTTCCGTTAGTCTGAGGGCGAACGAGCCGCCCTCAGGAGTGATGCGTTAGGATCAGTAGAGCGCTTTGCCGCTGCTGTCTTTGACGCTGGTCTTCCAGGCCGCGCGGACCTGTTCAACCACGCTATCCGGCAGCGTCGCGTAATCCAGCGCGTTCGCTTCTTTGGCGCCATTTTTGTACGCCCAGTCGAAGAACTTCAGCACTTCCGCGCCCTGCTCCGGCCGCGTCTGCGCTTTGTGCACCAGGATGAAGGTGGTGGAAGTAATAGGCCACGCGTTGTCACCTTTCTGATTGGTCAGGTCCTGGGCGAAGGATTTACTCCAGTCGGCACCTTTCGCCGCGTTAGCGAAGCTCTCTTCCGTTGGGCTCACCGCCTTGCCGTCGGCATCGATCAGTTTGGTATAGGCCAGGTTATTCTGCTTGGCATAGGCGTATTCCACATAGCCAATGGAGCCCGGCAGGCGCTGAACGAAGGCGGCAACGCCGTCGTTACCCTTGCCGCCGAGGCCGGTCGGCCAGTTTACCGTGGAGCCGGCGCCAATTTTAGATTTCCACTCGTCGCTAACTTTCGCCAGGTAGCTGGTGAAAACGAAGGAGGTGCCGGAACCGTCAGCGCGGCGCACCACGGCGATGTTCTGCGCCGGCAGCGTTTTGCCCGGGTTCAGTTTGGCAATCGCCGCATCGTCCCACTTCTTGATTTTGCCCAGGTAGATATCGCCCAGCGTTTTGCCGTCGAGCACCAGGTCGCCGGACTTAAATCCCGGCAGGTTTACCGCCAGCACCACCCCACCGATCACGGTGGGGAACTGGAACAGGCCTTCCTGGCTCAGCTTCTCATCGGACAGCGGCGCATCGGAGGCGCCGAAATCTACGGTGTTAGCGGTGATCTGCTTTACGCCGCCGGAGGAGCCTATACCCTGATAGTTGACCTTGTTGCCGGTCGCCTTCTGGTAGGTATCCGCCCATTTGGCATACACCGGCGCGGGGAAGGTTGCACCTGCACCCGTCAGGCTCGCTGCCGCCAGGGCAGAGAACGCGCTCAGGGATAAGGTCGCGGCGACAACAGTTGCGACAGTGGTACGCATAACTTTCATAATGTCTCCTGCAGGGTCCGTAAATCGTTGTTTAGAAGCTATGTTGAGCAAAATAGGACACTTTGATGACAGTTATATGCAGGTATTGTGACGGTTTGATGACAGTGTGACCGTTAGGGTCTTTTCCCAAATATTGGGATTTACGTGGCGTGAGAAGCGGTAGGCTGGTCGGTCCATAATGGATAAAACTGGCCCTTCAAAACCTGCGACAAAACCATAATGGGAAGTATACCTGTCTAAAGAACGCTATATGAACGCTCCTGCGTCATAAAGGGCATGCAGGTAGAGCTACATTCAGCTCAGCGGTGTTGTTGTCGAAACCAGTCGGCAATACAGCAGCTCTTCTTGATGGCGGCTCACCATGACCTCTTAATGCGATTCTTGGTTATCTACCATCTCGATATGAACAGTGACAGGATTGTCTTCAATCTCAATCGTTACGGTTATATTTGGCTCCGACCTAACCCAGCATCCCTGGGAGAAGCTGCACTGCTCATCTTTTTTATATCCATTTTTCTCAAGGTATTTTTCGATTTTGCTAATGTCCGCTGTGCCAACAAAGTTTACCTGATAAATCAGCGTCGGGTTTGGCCCTGATACATTACTGTAGTGAAAGCTGTAGTTATTACTAATGCGCGGCATGCTTTTCAGCAGCTTCGGTGTGTAAAAATAATACTCCAATCGATCCGTTTCTGTATAATCACTGCTATCAGCAAATTCCATTTTAAAGTATTGCAGGCCACAATATAAAACAACAAAGAAAATCGCTAATACAGACAGTGCTATTTTCAACGAGCCTCTCATACAAATGACTCCTTTTATTTAAAATGAATAACATTTCGATTGGCATCAATAATGGACACATCTTTCGATGACCATCCATTATAAGGCACAATGGCTTTCATAAAATTGGGTAAGTGCCCGAAGTACGGTCTGCCGTAAGGGAAACTTCCCGGGGCTGGGAATAGCAATGGTTTAAAAGTTTCATTTTTCCATGCCCCTATCTTTCCGTAATGATCCCACCTTTTTAACGCCTCTTCTTTACTTACGGGTTTGAGGTAGTAGAACACATTACTCATACATGCCATAACACGATAAAAACCGAGCAGGTCCGATACCAGATCTTCACCACTAAATCCACTATCTGTAGCCCAGTTAAATGGAAACGATCCTTGTAGAGCCTCAAATCTTCGTGCCACAGTTATCATCATGGTGAGAGCTATGCTTTGCTTTTGTTGATATGACAGACCTTTTCTTAATCTCCATGTAATTGATTTACCTATAGTCAAATGCCTTTTCAGCCCAACCATCGATTGTTTATAGGTAACATCATAAGTTTGTGCACTTTGTGACTCACCACGGAGCATTTGCCCCCACAAACTACGGATATCAGAACCCTGAGCATGCCCAAGATCGATCCAGCCCAATACTTCAGTATATATTAATCCATATGAACGGCTATGCGCCAGACTGCCATCAATGATATCGTTTCTATTACTCACTCTTGCATCCTTTCTATTTTAAAGTATCCAGAGAAAAATCGGACATTTATTTCCTGAGTTCAATAACCTTGGTTTTTTATTATTAATAGGTTCAAATTTCCCCACAGCATTGAACTATATGATTAAGATATAGCATACAATTAGAGCGGCGAGCAATAAGAAAACTCACTAATTAGCGCTTAAGATATTTTAAAAATACTAGAGCATGTTAATTTAATTATTAACTCAAAAACTCAACCTTATAAATCACACCTTCACATATAAATGAAAAGACTAACAGCATTACGTTAATTAATATTGTTAGTCGATAAACCATAAACAAATTAATATAAAAAACATCGACCTGAATCAGCATTAGGAAATAACATCAATCCGGGATATCTTAAAAAAGGGTTATGTGCGGAACACATAACCCTTTCATTTTTACTGCAGGAAGATGACTTACTCCACCGTCACCGATTTCGCCAGGTTGCGCGGCTGATCCACATCGGTACCTTTAATCAGCGCCACGTGATAGGCCAGCAGCTGCAGCGGAACGGTGTAGAAAATCGGCGCAATAACCTCTTCAACGTGCGGCATCTCGATGATGTGCATGTTTTCGCTGCTGTTAAAGCCGGCATCCTGGTCAGCGAAGACATACAGCACGCCGCCGCGCGCGCGCACTTCTTCGATGTTGGATTTCAGCTTCTCCAGCAGCTCATTATTAGGTGCCACCACAATCACCGGCATATCGGCGTCAATCAGCGCCAGCGGGCCATGCTTAAGCTCGCCTGCTGCGTAGGCTTCCGCATGAATGTAGGAGATCTCTTTCAGCTTCAGCGCCCCTTCCAGAGCGATGGGGTACTGATCGCCGCGGCCGAGGAACAGGGCGTGGTGCTTGTCAGAGAAGTCCTCAGCCAGCGCTTCAATACGCTTATCCTGAGACAGCATCTGCTCGATGCGGCTCGGCAGCGCCTGCAGGCCGTGAACGATATCCTGCTCAATAGCAGCATCCTGACCTTTCAGGCTGGCCAGTTTGGCCACCAGCATCAACAGAACGGTAAGCTGGGTGGTGAAGGCTTTGGTAGAGGCCACGCCGATTTCAGTGCCGGCATTGGTCATCATCGCCAGATCGGACTCGCGCACCAGCGAAGAGCCGGGAACGTTGCAGACGGCCAGCGAACCGAGATAGCCCAGCTCTTTAGACAGGCGCAGCGCCGCCAGCGTATCGGCGGTTTCACCGGACTGGGAAAGGGTGATCATCAGGCTGTTGCGGCGCACCGCTGATTTACGGTAGCGGAACTCGGAGGCGATCTCGACGTCGCAGGGAACGCCCGCCAGCGCCTCGAACCAGTAGCGGGACACCATGCCGGAGTTGTACGAGGTGCCGCAGGCCACAATCTGGATATGCTCAACCTGAGAGAGCATTTCGTTGGCGCTGGCGCCCAGCTCGCTCAAATCCACCCGGCCGTGGCTGATGCGCCCGGTCAGGGTATTTTTGATGGCATTCGGCTGCTCGTAGATCTCTTTCTGCATGTAGTGGCGGTAGATGCCTTTGTCACCGGCGTCGTACTGCAGGGTAGATTCGATATCCGGGCGCTGAATGTGCTCGCCGGTTTTATCGAAAATAGTGATGTTCTGGCGGGTGACCTCCGCGATATCGCCCTCTTCGAGGAAGATGAAGCGGCGCGTTACCGGCAGCAGCGCCAGCTGATCGGAGGCGATAAAGTTCTCGCCTACGCCCAGGCCTATCACCAGCGGGCTGCCGGAGCGGGCGGCCAGCAATGTATCCGGATTGCGGGTATCCATAATCACCGTGCCGTAGGCACCGCGCAGCTGCGGGATCGCGCGCAGTACCGCCTCGCGCAGGGTGCCGCCCTGTTTCAGCTCCCAGTGAACCAGGTGAGCAATCACTTCGGTGTCGGTTTCTGAAACGAAGACGTATCCGCGGGACTGCAATAGCTCGCGCAACGGCTCGTGGTTTTCAATAATGCCATTGTGCACCACCACAATATCGTCAGAGACATGCGGGTGCGCGTTGCCTTCTGACGGCTCGCCGTGGGTCGCCCAGCGGGTATGGGCAATACCGGTACCGCCGTGCAGCGGCTGTTCTGCTGCCGCCTGGGCCAGCATTTGTACTTTTCCGAGGCGACGCAGGCGGGTCATGTGACCTTCAGCATCAACCACTGCCAGACCGGCAGAGTCGTAACCACGGTATTCCAGACGACGAAGTCCTTCGAGAAGGATTTCAGCAATATCACGCTGCGCGACTGCGCCAACAATTCCACACATAGTTAAATTTCCTGAGATGGCATGATGCCATGCGTTGTCGCTGACCTGTATTTATCCCGCGCCTTTCGCCTGCGGTCATTGCCGCGGTGAAAAAAACGTGGATAAGCCCGTTACCGGGACCCCGAGCCTTGTAGAGAGTGGGGTTATTTTTTTGGTACTGCCTGCGGGCGGGGGATTATCTTATCCCCTCATCCCTGACGTCCCCTGACGGGAACGCTTATTTCTGTTTTACCGGACGCTGCCAGCCCGCTTTATGGGTCATCGGCACCCGGCTCAATACCAGTTCATTGTCGTTAATATCGCGCGTTACCGTCGTACCTGCGGCGATAGTCACGCCGCTACCGATGGTAACCGGCGCCACCAGCTGGCTGTCGGAGCCGACGAAGACATCGTCGCCGATAATCGTCTGATGCTTGTTGGCCCCGTCGTAGTTGCAGGTAATGGTTCCCGCGCCGATATTGACGTTATCGCCGATCTCGGCGTCGCCGAGATAGCTCAGATGCCCGGCCTTCGACTCTTTACCCAGCCGCGCCTTTTTCATTTCAACGAAGTTACCGACGTGGGCGCCTTCCAGCAGCTCGCTGCCGGGGCGCAGGCGGGCAAACGGCCCGACGGTGCATGCAGGATGCAGTTCGGCATCCTCAATCACCGAGTATGGGCTAATAATGCAGTCGTCGCCGATAGCGCTGTTTTTGATAATGCAGCCCGCGCCGATTTTTACCCGATCGCCCAGGGTGACGCTGCCTTCAAGGATAACGCCGGGATCGATTTCCACATCGCGCCCGTGCGCAAGGGTGCCGCGCAGGTCAAAACGCGCCGGATCCCGCAGCATCACGCCAGCCAGCAGCAGCTTGTCCGCCTGTTCGCGCTGATACTCGCGCTCGAGACGGGAGAGCTGGAGGCGGTTGTTTACGCCTTCCACTTCGCTCAGGCGCTGCGGATGCACGGCAACGATCTCACGTCCTTCCCGGTAGGCCATCGCGATAATATCGGTAATGTAGTATTCGCCCTGGGCATTGTTGTTGGTGAGCCCGCTAAGCCAGCGCTTGAGATCCGCGCCGCCGGCAATCAGGATGCCGGTGTTAATTTCCTGAATTTCGCGCTGGGCGTCGGTGGCATCTTTTTGCTCAACGATGCCGGTCACTTTGCCGTTTTCGCGGGTAATGCGTCCGTAGCCTGTAGGATCGTCCAGCCTGACCGTCAGCAGGCCGATGCCACCCTGCGGTTTAGCATGGCGCAGGCGCTGCAGCGTTTCGGCTGAGATCAGCGGCACATCGCCATAAAGCATCATGATGTCTTCATCATCGCCGAAGAACGGTGCCGCCTGCTGCATGGCGTGACCGGTTCCGAGCTGCTCGGCCTGCAAAACCCAGTTCAGATTATCGGCTTTGAGAGTTTGCTTGAGCAAATCGCCGCCGTGGCCGTAAACCAGGTGCACGTTTTGAGCCCCGGAATCTGCGGCGACATCAATGACGTGCTGCACCATTGGCTTACCTGCCAGGGTATGCAGCACTTTCGGAAGGTCGGAATACATGCGCGTGCCTTTGCCTGCCGCAAGGATCACTACGCTCATCACGCTGTTTGACATAACTGTCCTGAATCCGTTGAGTTAAAGAAGTAAATAGCTTTCGCGTTGAAAATTCTACATATTTTGCATTACGAAACGTACCGCTGGAAAATCATCCGGCATTGGGAAATTTTACTCTGGAAGCGCGGTATTGCTGTAGGTAAAGGTTAAAAAATCACGCTTTCAGGCTCGGATAGTTGATAAATACAGCTCATACCTTTGATTTAAAGGTTATTTTCAGTTGCGAAATAAAGTAACAGCACTGGAGACGACAAAGATAAAAAAAGCCGCCTGTCGGCAGCCTCTTTGTCATTAATGTTCGGGAATACAGGCTATTAGAAGCTCATATTGCTGAACATGGCGATGAATTTGTGCAAGCGTTTTTTCATTGTATGGATCCTGCATAGCGGGTTTATTTCGTGATTTAAATCACAAAACAGAGTCTACGCCAGCGTTTTGACCCGATCAAATATTTATGTGATTAAGATCACACAAGGGATACAAACGAAAAAAAAGCCAGCCCGGTAGTCGGACTGGCTTCTGTACTTTCAAGCCGGTGTTACATCGCTTTTTTGGTCAACTCGATAACGCGCAGTTTGGCGATCGCTTTGGCCAGCTCAGCTGAAGCCTGAGCGTAATCCACATCGCCGTGAGAGCTCTTGATGTGCTCTTCCGCTTTGCGTTTCGCTTCCATGGCTCGCGCTTCGTCGAGATCCTGGCCGCGAATAGCGGTATCAGCCAGCACGGTCACGTTTGACGGCTGAACTTCCAGCACGCCGCCGGACAGATAGATAAACTCTTCTTGTCCGTGCTGCTTCACGATGCGAATCATACCAGGCTTAATGGCGGTGAGCAGCGGGGCGTGCCCCGGGTAAATACCCAGCTCACCTTCGCTACCCGTTACCTGAATCTTCTCAACCAGGCCGGAAAACATCTCCTGCTCTGCGCTGACAACATCCAGGTGGTAAGTCATTGCCATATCACCCTCCGATTAAGGCGTTAAAGTTTTTTGGCTTTCTCAACGGCTTCGTCGATGGTGCCAACCATGTAGAACGCCTGCTCCGGCAGGTGATCGTATTCACCGTCCATGATGCCTTTAAAGCCGCGGATGGTTTCTTTCAGCGATACGAATTTACCTGGCGCACCGGTAAACACTTCTGCAACGAAGAACGGCTGGGACAGGAAGCGCTGAATTTTACGCGCGCGGGCTACCACCAGTTTGTCTTCTTCAGACAGTTCGTCCATACCCAGAATCGCGATGATGTCTTTCAGCTCCTGGTAGCGCTGCAGAATAGACTGCACGCCGCGAGCAACATCATAGTGCTCCTGGCCAACCACCAGCGGATCCAGCTGACGGCTGGTGGAATCCAGCGGGTCAACGGCCGGGTAGATACCCAGAGAGGCGATCTGACGGCTCAGTACCACGGTTGCATCAAGGTGCGCAAAGGTGGTTGCCGGAGACGGGTCAGTAAGGTCATCCGCAGGTACGTATACCGCCTGAACGGAGGTGATAGAACCGGTTTTGGTGGAGGTGATACGTTCCTGCAGAACGCCCATCTCTTCCGCCAGCGTCGGCTGATAACCTACCGCAGAAGGCATACGGCCCAGCAGTGCAGATACTTCTGTACCGGCCAGGGTATAACGGTAGATGTTATCGACGAACAGCAGAACGTCACGACCTTCATCACGGAATTTCTCAGCCATAGTCAGGCCGGTCAGCGCAACGCGCAGACGGTTTCCCGGCGGCTCGTTCATCTGGCCGTACACCAGGGATACTTTATCCAGTACGTTGGAGTCGGTCATTTCATGATAGAAGTCGTTACCCTCACGAGTACGCTCGCCGACGCCCGCAAATACGGAGTAGCCGGAGTGCTCAATCGCGATGTTACGGATAAGCTCCATCATGTTTACGGTTTTACCTACGCCCGCACCACCGAACAGACCGACTTTACCGCCCTTAGCGAACGGGCAAATCAGGTCCATTACTTTGATACCGGTTTCCAGCAGTTCCTGAGAACTGGACAGGTCTTCATAGGACGGCGCAGCGCGGTGAATCGCCCAGCGCTCTTCTTCGCCGATATCGCCTTTCATATCGATCGGCTGTCCCAGCACGTTCATGATACGGCCGAGAGTTGCTTTACCTACCGGGACTTCGATCGGGTGCTCGAGGTCTTTTACTTCCAGACCGCGACGCAAACCGTCGGAGGAACCCATTGCGATAGTACGTACGATACCACCGCCGAGCTGCTGCTGAACTTCCAGCACCAGGCTCTCGTTACCATTTTGTACCTCAAGAGCATCGTACACGCGCGGTACGGCATCCTGAGGGAATTCGACGTCAACCACGGCGCCGATTACCTGGACAATTTTTCCAGTAGCCATCTTGAATCCTCTACGAATTAACCTGGTTATACCGCGGATGCACCACCGACGATTTCGGTGAGTTCCTGAGTAATGCTGGCCTGACGAGCTTTGTTGTATACCAACTGCAGCTCTTTAATCAGGCTGCCGCCATTATCGGTCGCGGCTTTCATCGCCACCATACGCGCGGCCTGCTCGCTGGCCAGGTTTTCTACTACGCCCTGATAAACCTGTGATTCGACATAACGACGCAGTAACGTGTCCAGCAGCGCTTTCGGATCGGGTTCGTACAGGTAGTCCCAGGACTTACGCTTCAGATCCTCATCTTCTGATGCCGGCAGCGGCAGCAGCTGAGTGATGGTTGGAGCCTGAGACATGGTGTTAATAAATTTGTTGCTGACCACGTAAAGTCTGTCAAGACGGCCTTCGTCGTAGGCCTGCAACATCACTTTTACCGGGCCAATCAGTTCGGACAGGGAAGGTTTATCTCCCATGCCGGTTACCTGAGCAACCACGTTACCACCAACGGAATTAAAGAAAGACACGCCTTTTGAGCCGATCATCGCGAGGTCGCTCTGAACGCCTTTATCGGACCATGCTTTCATATCCGCAAGCAGCTTTTTGAACAGGTTGATGTTCAAGCCACCGCACAGCCCACGGTCAGTGGACACTACCAGGTAGCCCACGCGCTTAACGTCGCGTTCTTCCAGGTAAGGGTGCTTATATTCCAGATTACCGGTAGCAAGGTGACCAATCACTTTGCGCATGGTATCTGCATAAGGACGGCTGGCTGCCATGCGATCCTGCGATTTACGCATTTTGGAAGCGGCGACCATCTCCATCGCTTTAGTGATCTTCTGCGTGTTCTGGACGCTTGCGATCTTACTACGTATCTCTTTTGCGCCGGCCATGAGCTTCTCCTCAATGCCTTGCGGCCTGCCCTAAGGCAAGCCGCCAGACGTTACCAGGATTGGGTTGCTTTGAAGGAATCGAGGATGCCTTTCAGCTTGCCTTCGATTTCGTCGTTATAGCCACCGGACTGGTTGATCTCTTGCATCAGCGGAGCGTGGTCACGGTCAACGTAAGCCAGCAGAGCGGCTTCAAAGCTGCCGATTTTTGCCAGTTCTACATCGGCCAGATAGCCACGTTCTGCCGCAAACAGAACCAGACCCTGCTGCGCAACGGACATCGGCGCATACTGTTTCTGCTTCAGGAGTTCGGTCACTTTCACACCGTGATCGAGCTGTTTGCGGGTTGCATCGTCAAGATCGGATGCAAACTGGGAGAAGGCTGCAAGCTCACGATACTGCGCCAGCGCGGTACGAATACCACCGGACAGTTTCTTGATGATCTTGGTCTGTGCAGCACCACCCACGCGGGATACGGAGATACCCGGGTTAACTGCCGGACGAATACCGGAGTTAAACAGGTTGGTTTCCAGGAAGATCTGACCGTCGGTAATCGAGATTACGTTAGTCGGAACGAACGCAGAAACGTCGCCGGCCTGGGTTTCGATGATCGGCAGCGCAGTCAGGGAACCGGTTTTACCTTTCACTTCACCTTTAGTGAAGTTCTCAACGTATTCCGCATTAACGCGGGATGCGCGTTCCAGCAGACGGGAGTGGAGGTAGAACACGTCGCCCGGGAATGCTTCACGTCCTGGCGGACGGCGGAGCAGCAGGGACACCTGACGATAAGCAACGGCCTGCTTGGACAGGTCATCATAAACAATCAGCGCATCTTCACCGCGGTCGCGGAAGTATTCGCCCATCGCGCAGCCGGCATACGGTGCCAGATACTGCAGCGCTGCGGACTCAGAAGCGGTTGCCACAACAACGATAGTGTTGGACAGCGCGCCGTGCTCTTCCAGCTTACGTACCACGTTAGCAATGGTAGAGGCTTTCTGGCCGATAGCGACGTAAACGCATTTGATGCCGGAATCGCGCTGGTTGATGATCGCATCGATAGCCATCGCGGTTTTACCGGTCTGGCGGTCGCCGATGATCAGCTCACGCTGGCCGCGGCCGATTGGGATCATGGCATCGACAGATTTATAACCTGTCTGAACCGGCTGATCGACTGACTGACGATCGATTACGCCCGGGGCGATAACTTCGATCGGCGAGAAGCCGTCGTGCTCAACCGGACCTTTACCGTCGATTGGCGAACCCAGGGTGTTCAATACGCGGCCCAGCAGGCCACGGCCTACCGGTACTTCAAGGATACGACCGGTGCATTTGACTTTCATGCCTTCGGCGAGGTCAGCGTAAGGGCCCATAACAACGGCACCTACGGAGTCGCGCTCCAGGTTCAATGCGATAGCGTAACGGTTACCCGGCAGGGAGATCATTTCACCCTGCATACAGTCAGCAAGACCGTGGATACGGATAACACCGTCACTGACGGAAACGATAGTACCTTCGTTGTGAGCCTCGCTCACAACATTGAACTGAGCAATGCGCTGCTTGATCAGTTCGCTGATTTCGGTGGAATTCAGTTGCATGCTCCAGTCCCCTTAAGACTGCAAGACGTCTGCAAGGCGTTCAAGACGGCCGCGTACGCTACCATCAATGACCGTATCACCCGCTCGGATGATGAGGCCTGCCATTACAGACTTATCGATATTGCAATTCAGCTTCACTTTGCGTGACAGACGTTTTTCCATCGCGGCGGTAATTTTCGCGAGCTGTTCATCACTCAGTGCAGCAGCGGAGGTGACTTCGACATCCACCGTTGCTTCACTTAGCGCGCGCAATTGCACGAACTGCTCAAGAACATCCGGGAGGGTGATCAGACGACCATTCTCAGCCATAACCCGAATCAGATTCTGGGCATGGCTATCGAGCTGATCGCCGCAGATTGCGATAAAAGCATCCGCGAGCGTTTCCGGCGCCAGGGCGCCAGAAAGCAAATCTGCCATTTGTTCGTTCTTCGTTACCTCGGCGGCAAACCCCAGCATGTTCTGCCAGTTGTCTACGCTCTGGTGTTCGACCGCAAAGTCAAAAGCTGCTTTGGCGTAGGGGCGAGCTACCGTTACAAATTCAGACATCAGCCCCTCCCTCCTTACAGTTCAGCGACAAGTTTATCCACGATGTCGCTGTTAGCAGCTTCATCCACGGAACGTTCGATGATCTTCTCGGCACCAGCAACAGCCAGAATCGCGACCTGCTTGCGAAGTTCTTCGCGAGCGCGTTTACGCTCGGCGTCAATCTCAGCCTGCGCCTGGGCAACGATTTTGCTACGTTCCTGTTCTGCTTCAACCTTCGCTTCGTCCACGATCTGAGCGCGGCGTTTGTTCGCCTGCTCAATGATCACCTGGGCTTCCGCTTTGGCTTTTTTCAGCTGGTCAGTCGCGTTGGCCTGTGCAAGGTCCAAATCTTTCTTAGCGCGTTCTGCAGAAGACAGGCCATCAGCAATTTCTTTCTGACGCTTTTCGATGGCAGCGATTAACGGCGGCCATACGTACTTCATGCAGAACCAGACAAAGAGAACAAACGCGATGGCCTGGCCGAGGATTGTTGCGTTCATGTTCACAGCACAATACCTCTTAAAAAGTTACGACTAACTTACTACGCGACAGCAAACATCACGTACAGACCCAGACCTACAGCGATCATCGGGATAGCATCCACCAGACCCATAACGATAAAGAACTGAGTACGCAGCAGAGGGATCAGATCCGGCTGGCGCGCTGCGCCTTCCAGGAATTTACCCCCGAGGATGCCGATACCGATCGCAGCACCGATTGCCGCCAGACCCATCATCACAGCGGCAGCCATGTACAGCAGATCCATATTCAGGTTTTCCATGACAGTCTCCAGTTTGTTTCAGTAAAAACGTAGTAGTGTTGGTAAAGAATCAGTGCTCTTCAGACGCCATCGACAGATAGACGATCGTCAGAACCATGAAGATAAAGGCTTGCAGCGTGATAATCAGGATGTGGAAAATGGCCCAAGGCACATTCAGAAGCCACTGTGACCACCACGGCAGAAGACCCGCGATCAGAATGAAAATCAGCTCACCGGCATACATGTTGCCGAACAGTCGCAGGCCGAGAGATACCGGCTTGGACAGCAGGCTAACGCCTTCCAGGATAAGGTTAACAGGAATGAACGCCCAGTGATTGAACGGCTGCAGGGTAAGCTCTTTAACAAAGCCGCCAACGCCTTTCATTTTGATGCTGTAGAAAATAATCAGGATAAACACGCCGAGCGCCATCGACAGGGTGATATTCACGTCCGCAGACGGCACCACGCGCAGGGCCGGCAGGCCAAAAATGTGTTCGCCAACCCACGGAAGCAGGTCGATAGGCAGCAGGTCCATCAGGTTCATCAGGAATACCCAGACAAACACGGTCAGCGCCAGCGGTGCAATCACCTTGCTTTTGCCGTGGTACATGTCTTTGACGCTGCCATGAACGAAGCCGATGACCATCTCTATGGCTGTCTGAAACTTGCCCGGAACGCCGCTGGTCGCTTTTTTCGCAACGCTGCGGAACATGGCAAGAAACAGCAGACCCAGAACCACCGAAAAGAACATGGAGTCAATATTGAGCGTCCAGAAGGTGGCCGGGGGATGGTGCGGATCCACCAGCGAGAAGGTACGCAGGTCAATCTGAAGGTTCTTCAGATGGTGGCCTATGTACTCCTGCGGTGTCGAGATTTCTCCTGCAGACATGATGCCTTTACCCTTTGTTGTTAATTACAGCTGGCGCCAGAACTTGTACCACCAGCACCAAAACCCATGTCACTATCAGCGGCAGAAATACCACTTTCAAAACAGCCAGCGCCATCGCAAGTAAGGCAAAGGTCAGCAACACCTTGAGGACTTCACCGAGGGCGAAAGACCAGGCCACGCGGCCTTGAGCGGGTGTATGCACCTGATGACGCCAGGCAAATATCATAAACAATGCATTAGGCAGAATCACTGCCAGACCTCCGCTCACCGCGGAGACGCCCCAGAAAGGGTCTTTGAAGCAAAACAGCAGTCCACTTACCGTTACTGCCAGAAGCTGAATGAACAGTAGCTTACGAGCGACATTTCTACTCAACAGCGACACTGTCATTTTGTATAACTCCTGCTCACTTCGAGGTATGCCGCGTGTCGTATAAAACGTTCTTTAAGGCCCGGAGTCAAGCATCAAAAAGCGGACAAATTATACGGGCGCGCCCCGCGAATTCAAACAATAAGTAGCCAAAAGGTGAATAAATGTTTAAATATTTTTCGTTACCCCCATTTTCCCAATTTTAAGAAAACGGCGAGCCTTCATGCAAAAGTGCAAACATCGCGAAAATACGCGGCTTAAAGCGTGATAAAGATCACAAATAAAACATTTTTGCCATTTCTGAAATTTAGCACTTAAGAATCTTTCTCAAACTATATGCATGAATTATTTAACAATTAAGCGCAAAGCTTCTCAAAATGAGTGCATACACGATGAAAACCTTTATTTGACATTTATAGCCAACATTTAACATATCCAGGTAGTTTAGTCGGGTATTTTTAGTTGGATGATATTTTCATAGTTGACTATTTTCATGCTAAGTAAAAGGCGGCAGGTTAACAGAAAGCTAAAATTAGGTATCACCCTCGTTGAATGCCGCGCGGTCTGTCTCTGCCTTTTTTGCCCGTTTTTAACACTCACCTGTACATTTAAACTTCACATTTTTTGATAAAAATTAAATTTCATCAGCTTCAATCGTGACCAGATGACGTTCACCATCCAACTGCGGAACCTGTAGTTTGATAATGTTTTCTACGGAGAAACCGGCCGGCAGCTGCGCAATTTCATCTTCTGGCAGCATCCCTTTCAGGGCATAGAAGCGTCCGGTCTTTGCGGGCAGATGGTGGCACCAGGTCACCATATCCGTCAATGAGGCAAAGGCGCGGCTGATAACGCCATCAAACGGCGGCTCTGCGCTAAACTCCTCTACCCTGCTCTGCACCGGCGTGACGTTTTCCAGTTTCAACTCGTGCTGCACCTGGCGCAGGAAGCGTACCCGCTTGCCGAGACTGTCGAGCAGCGTAAATTGCGCCTCGGGCAAAACGATAGCCAGCGGAATGCCCGGCAGACCGGGGCCGGTACCCACGTCAATAAAGCGCTGACCTGCAAGGTGCGGAGCAACAACAATGCTGTCGAGAATATGGCGCACCAGCATCTCGTTCGGATCCCGCACGGACGTCAGGTTATAGGCTTTATTCCATTTATTGAGCAGTTCGACGTAGGCCACCAGCTGCTTCTGCTGGCGATCGGTCAGCGAAATGCCTGCCTCAGCAAGCAGACGAGCGAGTTTATTGAGCACGTTATTACCTGTTAAAAAGCGTATTTGCAGAAAGCTAATGCCTTCCTGCACTGTAAAACACGCGGCGCGCCGGAACAAAACCGGCGCACTGCGTTAAAGAATCAGGCGCTGCGGCGCAGCATACCCTGTTTCTTAAGCCATACCAGCAAAATTGAGATAGCGGCCGGCGTAACGCCGGAAATCCGCGAGGCCTGGCCTATAGACGATGGTTTGTGATCGTTCAGCTTGGCAATCACCTCGTTAGAGAGGCCGCTGACCTGGCGATAGTCGAGGGTCGCCGGCAGTAGCGTATTTTCATTGCGCTGCTGCTTTTCGATTTCATCCTGCTGACGGGCAATGTAGCCTTCGTACTTCACCTGGATCTCAACCTGCTCGGCAGCCTGAGGATCTGCAAGGCCTGGGGCGAACGGCGACAGCTGCACCAGCTGCGCGTAGGTCATTTCCGGGCGGCGAAGCAGATCTTCACCGCTGGCTTCGCGGGAAAGCGGCGCAGTCAGGTGAGTATTCACTTCGGCTGCAGCCTGATGCGCAGGGGCAACCCAGCTGGTTTTCAGACGCTGGCGCTCCTGCTCGATGCTTTCCAGCTTCTCGTTGAAACGCGCCCAGCGCGCGTCGTCCACCAGGCCAAGCTCGCGGCCCTGCGCCGTCAGGCGCAGGTCGGCGTTGTCTTCGCGCAGCATCAGGCGGTATTCGGCGCGGGAGGTAAACATGCGGTACGGCTCTTTCGTGCCGAGAGTACACAGGTCGTCCACCAGCACGCCAAGGTAGGCTTCAGAACGTGCAGGTGCCCAGCCCTCTTTTTCCGCCGAGAAACGCGCGGCGTTAAGACCGGCCAGCAGACCCTGTGCCGCAGCCTCTTCGTAACCGGTGGTGCCGTTAATCTGACCTGCGAAGAACAGGCCCTGAATAAACTTACTCTCCAGCGTCGGCTTCAGATCGCGCGGATCGAAGAAGTCATACTCGATGGCGTAACCAGGGCGAACGATCTTCGCGTTTTCCATCCCCTGCATCGAGCGGACGATCTGCATCTGCACGTCGAACGGCAGGCTGGTGGAGATGCCGTTCGGATAGACTTCATTGGACGTCAGGCCTTCTGGCTCGAGGAAAATCTGGTGCTGGTTTCTGTCGGCAAAACGCATCACCTTGTCTTCGATCGACGGGCAGTAGCGCGGGCCGATACCTTCAATCACGCCGGCATACATTGGGCTACGGTCGAGGTTGTTACGGATCACGTCATGGGTTTTTTCATTGGTGTACGTGATGTAGCACGGTACCTGGCGCGGATGCTGAGCCGCGTTGCCCATGAACGAAAAGACCGGTACAGGCGTATCGCCGTGCTGCTGGGCCAGTACGCTAAAATCAATGGTGCGGGCATCAATGCGCGGCGGCGTGCCGGTTTTCAGGCGGTTAACGCGCAGCGGCAGCTCGCGCAGGCGGTGCGACAGCGAAATGGACGGCGGATCGCCCGCCCGGCCGCCGCTGTAGTTATCCAGCCCGATATGGATTTTGCCATCGAGGAAGGTGCCTACGGTGAGCACAACCGCTTTAGCGCGGAATTTAAGGCCCATCTGAGTAACGGCGCCTACCACGCGATCGTTTTCGACGATCAGATCTTCAACCGCCTGCTGGAAGATCATCAGGTTTGGCTGGTTCTCCAGCGCGGTGCGTACCGCCTGGCGATAGAGCACCCGATCTGCCTGGGCGCGGGTAGCGCGAACGGCCGGCCCTTTGCTGGCGTTTAGTATCCTAAACTGGATGCCTGCCTGGTCAATTGCCGCTGCCATCAGTCCGCCGAGTGCGTCCACTTCTTTTACCAGGTGTCCCTTCCCGATACCGCCGATCGCCGGGTTGCAGCTCATCTGCCCCAGAGTGTCGATATTGTGGGTTAACAGCAGGGTCTGTTGACCCATACGCGCCGCGGCCATCGCGGCCTCGGTGCCTGCATGACCCCCGCCAATGATGATGACGTCAAAAGGATCCTGATAAAACATGGTGATCTGCCTCGCCTAAAGCGGTTTGAAAGAGGGTTTGAAGCCCGGGCCGTGGATTCTACTCAACTTTAGTCGAGGGAGGAAGCACCCGGGATCCTGCTTAATTAAAAAGAAGATCTTTTAAAGAGATCTCTTTTACTGTGATCTCTTATTAGGATCGGCTTCTCTTGTGGATAAGTAAGATCCGGCTTTAAGGATCATGTGTTTAGGCAGGATCGTTAGCTGTGAATGATCGGTGATCCCGGGGCGTATAAGCTGGGGTCAGAATGCGGGGTTATGCACAACTCAAAAACTAACCAGCCCTTATACTTTGGATAACTACCGGTTGATCCAAGCTTTTAACCAGAGTTATCCACAGAAAAAGAGACGATCTTTACAATTCTCAGAGCAAATTCTTCCAGGATCCCAGCCAAACCTCTGCCGGATCCTCCGGAATTTCGTGTTCGAGCACGTTGATCTTGAGGGTTTCACCGATCTGTTTAGCCCCGCAGGCGACGAGCGCCTCGTCTAACTTATCGATAGCGCCACAAAAGGTGTCGTATTCGCGGCTGCCGATACCGACAGAGCCAAACCGCACTGCGGAAAGATCCGGTGACTGGGCCTGCAGCTCTTCATATAAAGGCAGGAGGTTATCGGGTATATCGCCAGCGCCGTGGGTAGAGCTTACCAACAGCCAGATACCAGATAGCGTGAGATCTTCCAGCAGAGGACCATGCTGCGTATCGGTTGAAAAACCCGCGTCTTCCAGCTTCTCCGCCAGATGTTCCGCCACGTATTCAGCGCCGCCGAGCGTGCTGCCGCTGATCAGTGTAATGTCTGCCATGAATACCACCCCATTTTGCCGAGGTGGCATTGTACGCTGTGTATGAGCTGGGATCTACCTGTGGAAAGCTGTGGGATTAAAAAGGCGGATCAGGGACGAATAGTGCGCATGATCGGGTTCTGCAGGGAGATCAGCGTCTCAGTGGACTGAATTTCATCGATTGTTTGGATCTTGTTGATAAGTACCTGCTGCAGAGCGTCGATCGACCGGCACATCACCTTTATAAAGATACTGTAGTGCCCGGTGGTGTAGTACGCCTCGGTCACCTCATCGAGACTCTCAAGCCTGGCCAGCGCGGAGGGATAATCTTTAGCGCTCTTGAGAATAATGCCGATAAAGCAGCATACGTCGTAGCCGAGCTGCTTCGGATTTACGTCAATGCGCGCGCCAGTGATAATGCCGGCCTGCTTCATTTTCTCTACCCGCACGTGGATCGTGCCGGGACTGACGCCAAACTGTTTTGCCAGTTCGGCGTAGGCCGTGCGCGCATTGGCCATTAACGCCTCAAGGATGCCGCGGTCCAGATTGTCGATCTGATAATTTTCCATAGCTTTTTCTTATGTTAATTAATCAATCATCCAATATTAGCGCGTTATTTTAATTATTTGAAAGTCACATGGCCTTTTTAGTTGTTGATTATTGAATTCCACTGCAATTCTGTTGCTTAATCATTTGCACAGGACAGAGGAGTAACACCATGAAAACCGCTTATATTGCAAAACAACGCCAGATCAGTTTCGTGAAATCCCATTTCTCCCGCGAGCTCGAAGACAGACTTGGACTCATTGAAGTGCAGGCGCCGATCTTAAGCCGCGTGGGCGACGGCACTCAGGACAACCTGTCTGGCTGCGAGAAAGCGGTGCAGGTGAAAGTGAAAGCCCTGCCTGATGCCAGCTTCGAAGTGGTTCACTCCCTTGCGAAGTGGAAGCGTCAGACGCTGGGCCAGCACGACTTCAGCGCGGGCGAAGGGCTGTACACGCACATGAAGGCCCTTCGCCCCGATGAAGACAGACTCTCCCCCATTCATTCTGTATACGTGGATCAGTGGGACTGGGAGCGGGTTATGGGCGACGGCGAACGCCATACCGGCACGCTAAAAGCCACCGTAGAAGCTATTTATGCCGGGATCAAAGCCACCGAAGCCGCCGTGAGCGAAGCGTTTGGCCTTGTTCCCTTCCTGCCGGAAAAAATTCATTTTGTGCATAGCGAAACGCTGCTGAGCCGCTATCCGGGACTTGATGCCAAAGGCCGCGAGCGCGCTATTGCCAAAGAGCTGGGCGCAGTTTTCCTGATTGGCATCGGCGGCGCGCTGTCTGACGGTAAGCGCCACGACGTTCGCGCCCCGGACTACGATGACTGGAGCACACAAGGCGAAGCCGGGCTGGCGGGACTGAACGGTGACATTCTGGTGTGGAACCCGACGCTGGAAGATGCCACCGAACTCTCATCAATGGGCATTCGCGTGGATGCGCAGACCCTGAAGCGCCAGCTGGCGTTAACCGGTGATGAAGACCGTATGGCGCTGGAGTGGCACCAGGCACTGCTGAGAGGGGAAATGCCGCAGACCATCGGCGGCGGTATCGGCCAGTCGCGCCTGACCATGCTGCTGCTGCAGCTGCCGCATATCGGTCAGGTTCAGTGCGGCGTGTGGCCAAAGCAGGTAAGAGAGAGCGTAGGCGAGCTGCTCTGATTAACGCTTCCAGCGGCGCAGCAGCCTGCTGCGCAGCCCGGTATCAAAGCGCCATACGTGATCGAAGATGCGCATGATCCCGGGTTTACCGTGCTTCGACATCGCCACCGCGTGAAAGCGGTGCTGGTGCCGGTGCTGCAGTTCCGCAACGCTATTGACCACCTCATCCGGCAGCCGCTGGGCAATAAAATCTGAAATAACTACCGCGTCTGCATCGGCCCAGGCGGGCTCCTGCAGCTTTTCTATTACTGCACGAAAGCAGCGCGCCATGTCGGTGCCGCCGCGAAAGCGCTGGCTCAGAAAGCGGATCGCCTGCTCAAGACCGAGCGAGCCGGTCAGCTCGTAGCTCACCACCTCGCTGGAGAACAGCATAATAAAGCAGCGGCGATTATCCGCCAGCGCCACCCGCATCAGCGCCAGGCAAAATGCTTTTGCGCACTGCTCGTTAAAGCCGCCCATCGAACCGGAGGTGTCCACGCAGACCACAAACGGCCCGCGGGGCTGTTCGTCGACGTCCTGATGGACCACCGGCCGCTCGCTGACCTTCTCCCGCCAGGCGTCGCCGTGCAGGCGATAGGTCAGGAGCTGCTTTTCCACCAGCCGCCGGTAAAATTCATACTCCAGCTCGCTGATGCCGAGCGTGGCCAACTCCGGCGGCAGCAGGCGCAGAATATCGTCGCTCTGCTGCAGGCCGTCCACCTGCTCCGGCACGCTGGAGGGCTCGCGCACCAGAGTGCGAAAAGTCTCCATCGGTGAATCTTTTTTGGGGACCGATTTCGCCTCCCGGGAGCGGCCAAGCTGCTTCGCCAGCTGCAGCAGCTCCGGCTGGTCGCTGAGGAAATCGCCGTATTTGACGATAAGCCGCCAGTCGCCGCGCTTGAGCTGGCCTTCGCTCATGTCCCACAACCTGCCGGCGGCGGTATCGTTATCCACCAGCAGCGGCTCCAGCTGCCCGCTGAGGGTCATCCGCTCCTGCACTTCGCTCAGCAGCTGCTCGCGCTCGTCGTCCAGCAGCTGCTGGTTAAGGCTGGTGGCCTGCACCACCAGGCTCAGGCGCCAGCGCTGCAGGAACAGCGTATGCAGCGCTGGCGTGAAGCGCGGATTGCCGCTGACCAGCTGCTGCGCCTGACCCGCAAAAGGGGAGTGAACACGCTTCAGGAGTTCAAGGATCTGCGGGAGCTGGATCGTAAACTGAGAGGTGGAAAGCGGCAGGCTTTGCTGGAAACAGGCGATCTCATCGCTGAGCTCCTGCGGCACCAGCGTCTCTTTGAAGCGGCTCTTGATGGTTTGCCGCCAGCGGGGAAGATCTTCTGCCAGCGCATTTTTGAGGCGCGGAAATTTTTTGAAGAACGCTGCCAGCTGCGGAGAAGCCAGCAGTGCGAGGATGGTTTCTTCAATAAGCCCGTCTTCGCTGACGGCCAGCATGACGTTCAGCGTGTCCAGGCTGAGCATTACTGACGCGCCTGCTTAATCTGGCTGCCGACATCCTGCAGGCTGGCTTCAATCCGCCCCAGCCAGTCGTTTTGAATAAACAGGCACTTCTGCTGCTCGCTAAAGCGGTTGTGCTGCTGATGCCACTCCTCAAGCAGGGCATCAAGCTGCTGCCTGACTTCCGCCGGCATATTTTCCGGCGATGCGGATCCCGGCAGCGCCAGGCGCGATCCCTGCAAACTGACGTCGCGCACCACCAGGTGCAGGCTCTGATCGACTTCCATATTCAACACTTGCGCGAAGCCAATACCGTTGAGCTTGCCGCGGATCTCGCCGCCTTTTTCCAGCCACTGGACCAGCGCCGGGCGTTCAAGCGTAACGTGGACGACGTTCATATCGTGCAGCTTCAGCGGCTGCTGCAAAAGCAGGGTCAACACCGGCTCCTGCACCTCGTCAGGCAGCTGATAGTGCGGCCTGCGGCTAAACATGCTGCCCGCGCGGGTTACCTTTAGCGCGGTTTTATCGCTCTGCTGCTGCTGGAGCTGCAGGCGGTGCTGGGTTATCGCGCCGAGTTTGGTCAACATGGCCTGCTGCTGCCATGCATGACCGGTCATCAATAATTCTAGCTGGTTCTGTAGAAGATTCATGCTCTTAGCATCGTGCCACAGGCAGTCTTTCAGCAGAATAAGATCGATAGGGGCGATCGTTTCCCGGCCGCTAAAGAAGGCGCAGGCCTGGAGCAGGCGCACCGCCTTTTTCCAGCGGCGATCCGATACATAGGGCGCATCAGGCAGCGCGTCGAGCTGCTGGCGCAGCTGGTAGATCAGCTCAAACACGCTGTCGGGCAGCGCGATATTGTTGATGGCGGTCTGCCACTGGCTGAACTCTTGATCGGTAACCTGCAGGCTTTCCGCCACCGGATTCGCGTTTTCGTCCTGCTGGCTGGCCAGCAGCGAGCGGAAATTGGCTTTTTCCTGCACCTTATCGAGCCACAGGCGGATCAGCAGGCGGTCATACAGCGCTTCGAGGCTGCTGTCCGACTCCGGCAGCTCGTTGGACGCGGCCACCAGCAGGCGCATCGGGATTTTTTCCTCGCTGGCGCCGTTGCGGAAGCTGCGTTCGTTAATCGCGGTTAGTAGCGTATTAAGAATCGCCGGGCCGGCTTTCCAGATCTCATCCAGAAAAACAATCTCGGCCTCGGGTAAATAGCCGTCTGTAAGCCGCTCGTAGCGGCCTTCATCTTTAAGGGCCTGAATGGACAGCGGGCCAAACACCTCTTCCGGCGTGGAGAAGCGCGTCATCAAATATTCAAAGGCGCGGGCGCTGCGGAAGGCGAATTTCAGGCGGCGGGCAATCAGGCTTTTCGCGATGCCCGGCGGACCGAGCAGAAAGACGCTTTCTCCGCTAAGGGCCGCCAGCAGGCACAGGCGAATCGCGTGGCTACGCTCAAAAAGCCCCTTTTCCAGCGCGCTGCTGAGGCGGGAAATTCTTTCTGCTAATAAGTGCGGTTGGGCCATAATTGAGTGATGTCCTTTCTCTATCTATCCAGCTTTCAACGGATTATAGCCGTTTGCTATTGGTGGATAACAGAGCGATCGGTGATACTGCTTTCTTTGAGCAAGGTTAATGTGGGCTCATTTTAGAGTACGATTTAGTGATGAATCGTGCATACTGTGCGCTTTTCGTGGGTCCAGGGATCAGGGTCACATTTGTCTTATTAAATGAAAGACGAGTCTATGAGCACTGATAATAAGCAATCATTACCGGCAGTTACGCTGGCGGCAATAGGCGTGGTGTATGGTGATATTGGCACCAGCCCGCTGTATACGCTCCGCGAGTGCCTGTCAGGCCAGTTTGGCTTCGGCGTTGAGCAGGATGCGGTTTTTGGCTTCCTCTCTCTTATTCTTTGGCTGTTAATTTTCACCGTTTCACTGAAGTACATTACCTTCGTTATGCGGGCAGACAACGCCGGCGAAGGCGGGATCCTGACGCTGATGTCGCTGGCGGGCCGCAACACCTCGGCTCGGGCCACGTCGTTTCTGGTGATCCTCGGGCTCATTGGCGGTAGCTTCTTCTACGGCGAGGTGGTCATCACCCCGGCGATTTCGGTGATGTCGGCGATTGAAGGTCTTGAGATAGTCGCGCCACAGCTGGATACCTGGATAGTACCGATCTCCATTGTCGTCCTGACGCTGCTGTTTGCCATTCAAAAGCACGGGACCGGCATGGTCGGCAAGCTGTTTGCCCCAATTATGCTTATCTGGTTTGTGCTGCTGGCCGGACTCGGCGTGCGCAGCATTATCGACAACCCAATCGTGTTACAGGCGCTAAATCCTTACTGGGCGATACACTTCTTTATGGAGTATAAAACCGTCTCCTTCGTGGCGCTGGGCGCGGTTGTGCTTTCAATCACCGGGGTTGAGGCGCTGTATGCGGACATGGGCCACTTCGGCAAGCTGCCTATCCGCGTGGCGTGGTTTTGCGTAGTGCTGCCGTCGCTGGTGCTGAACTACTTCGGCCAGGGCGCGCTGCTGCTCAAGCATCCGGAAGCGATTAAAAACCCCTTCTTCCTGCTGGCGCCGGACTGGGCGCTGATCCCGCTGCTGATTCTGGCGGCGCTGGCCACGGTTATCGCCTCCCAGGCGGTTATCTCCGGCGTCTTCTCCCTGACGCGTCAGGCCGTCCGCCTGGGCTATCTGTCGCCGATGCGCATTATCCACACCTCCGAAATGGAGTCCGGGCAGATCTACATTCCTTTCATTAACTGGCTGCTGTACGTGGCGGTAGTGATTGTGATTGTCAGCTTCGAACACTCCAGCAATCTGGCGGCGGCCTACGGTATCGCGGTAACCGGCACCATGGTGCTGACCACTATTCTGTTCTCCACCGTCGCGCGCAAGAACTGGCACTGGAATAAATACCTGGTCGGGCTGCTGATGCTGGCGTTCCTGTGCATCGACGTGCCGCTGTTCTCCGCCAACCTCGATAAGCTGCTCTCCGGCGGCTGGCTGCCGCTGAGCCTGGGGCTGGTGATGTTTATGATAATGACCACCTGGAAAAGCGAGCGCTTCCGCCTGCTGCGCCGGCTGCACGAGCACGGCAACTCTCTGGAGGCGATGATCGCTTCGCTGGAGAAATCGCCGCCGGTGCGCGTGCCGGGCACCGCCGTTTTCCTGTCCCGCGCCCTGAACGTGATCCCGTTCGCCATGCTGCACAACCTCAAGCACAACAAGGTGCTGCATGAGCGGGTGATCCTGCTGACCCTGCGAACCGAAGACGCGCCTTATGTCCATAACGTGCGCCGGGTGCAAATCGAGCAGCTGTCGCCGTCATTCTGGCGGGTGGTGGCCAGCTACGGCTGGCGCGAAACGCCGAACGTGGAGGAGATTTTCCACCGCTGCGGGCTGGAAGGGCTGAGCTGCCGGATGATGGAGACCTCCTTTTTCATGTCGCACGAATCCCTGATCATCGGCGAGGGCCGGCCGTGGTATCTGCGCCTGCGCGGCAAGCTGTACCTGCTGCTGCAGCGCAACGCCCTGCGCGCGCCGGATCAGTTTGAGATCCCGCCAAACCGGGTTATCGAGCTGGGCACCCAGGTCGAGATTTAACCCGCTTCGCCGGACGGCGCTCCGCTGTCCGGCCGTTTTCCCACCGCTTCAGCCCCTGATGTCGCGCGCGAGCGAAACGTTTCGAGTGCGATCACAATTCCGCAATTCCGGGGTGGTTTTCTCATCGCCGTTAGCCATAATCTGCGCAAGCGAAACGTTTCGCTAGTGGAGCAGAATATGAAAAAAGGTACGGTTCTTAACGCTGATATTTCCTCGGTTATCTCCCGCCTCGGGCATACCGATACGCTGGTCGTGTGCGATGCCGGTCTGCCGATCCCGCGCGATACCCAGCGTATTGATATGGCGCTGACACAGGGGGTTCCCTCCTTTATGCAGGTGCTGGAAGTTGTTACGGCGGAAATGCAGGTGGAATCGGCGATCCTCGCGGCGGAAATCGAAATGCATAATCCGCAGCTTCACGCAGCGGTGCTGAAACATCTGGAAGCGTTGCAGCAGCGCCAGGGAAATACCATTGCGGTTCATTACACCACTCACGAACAGTTCAAACAGCAAACCGCCGACAGTCAGGCAATAGTTCGCAGCGGAGAGTGCTCTGCGTTTGCGAATATCATTCTCTGTGCTGGCGTCACCTTCTGAGGCCATCATGGACGCATTACTTCAACTCAAAGGCATCGACAAAGCGTTCCCGGGCGTAAAGGCGCTCTCCGGCGCTTCTCTGAACGTCTATGCCGGGCGCGTGATGGCGCTGGTGGGCGAAAACGGCGCCGGTAAATCGACGATGATGAAAGTGCTGACCGGTATCTACCAGAAAGATGCCGGTTCGCTGCGCTGGCTGGGGGAGGAAACCGTCTTCAACGGCCCTAAATCCTCCCAGGAAGCCGGGATCGGCATTATCCACCAGGAGCTGAACCTGATCCCGCAGCTCACCATTGCCGAAAACATCTTCCTCGGCCGCGAATTCGTCAACCGCTTCGGCAAAATCGACTGGAAAACCATGTACGCCGAGTCCGACAAGCTGCTGGCCAGACTGAATCTGCGCTTTAAGAGCGACAGGCTGGTGGGGGATTTGTCGATTGGCGACCAGCAGATGGTTGAAATTGCCAAGGTGCTGAGCTTTGAGTCGAAGGTCATCATCATGGATGAGCCAACGGACGCCTTGACCGACACTGAAACTGAATCCCTGTTTCGGGTGATCCGCGAGCTGAAAGCCCAGGGGCGCGGCATCGTTTATATCTCGCACCGTATGAAAGAGATTTTTGAAATCTGCGATGATGTGACGGTTTTTCGCGACGGGCAGTTTATCGCGGAGCGCGAAGTCTCCTCGCTCACCGAAGATTCGCTGATTGAGATGATGGTCGGGCGCAAGCTTGAAGATCAGTATCCGCATCTCGACAAAGCGCCGGGTGATGTCCTGCTGAAAGTGGACAATCTCTGCGGGCCGGGCGTGGAAAACGTCAGCTTTACCTTGCGTAAAGGGGAAATCCTCGGCGTCGCCGGGCTGATGGGCGCCGGGCGAACCGAGTTAATGAAGGTGCTGTACGGCGCGCTGCCGCGCAGCAGCGGTTACGTCACGCTTGACGGGCGGGAAGTGGTTGCGAAAACCCCGCAGGACGGCCTGGCGAACGGCATCGTCTACATCTCCGAAGACCGCAAGCGCGACGGGCTGGTGCTCGGCATGTCGGTGAAAGAGAACATGTCCCTCACCGCGCTGCGCTACTTCAGCCGCACCGGCGGTAGCGTAAAGCATAAAGAAGAAGCGCTGGCGGTCAGCGATTTTATTCGTCTGTTCAATGTTAAGACGCCTTCAATGGAGCAGGCAATCGGCCTGCTGTCCGGCGGCAATCAGCAGAAAGTGGCCATTGCCCGCGGGCTGATGACCCGGCCTAAAGTGCTGATCCTCGACGAACCGACCCGCGGCGTGGACGTGGGCGCTAAAAAAGAGATTTACCAGCTTATCAACAAATTTAAAGCCGACGGCCTGAGCATTATCCTCGTCTCCTCCGAGATGCCGGAAGTGCTGGGCATGAGCGATCGCATCATGGTGATGCACGAAGGGCATCTCGGCGGGGAATTCACGCGCGAGCAGGCCACTCAGGAAGTATTGATGGCTGCCGCTGTGGGCAAGCTTAATCGTGTGAATCAGGAGTAACAAAGATGACTACCCAGGCCGTTTCCGGGCGCCGCTACTTCACCAAAGCGTGGCTGATGGAGCAAAAATCGCTGATTGCGCTGCTGGTGCTGATCGCCATCGTGTCGACGCTCAGCCCGAACTTTTTCACGGTTAACAACCTGTTCAACATCCTGCAGCAGACCTCCGTTAACGCCATTATGGCGGTAGGCATGACGCTGGTTATTCTGACATCGGGGATCGACCTGTCCGTCGGTTCGCTGCTAGCGCTGACCGGCGCGGTCGCTGCATCAATCGTAGGATTTGAGGTCAACGCTCTGGTGGCGGTTGCTGCAGCCCTGGCGCTGGGCGCCGCGATTGGTGCCGTCACCGGTGTTATCGTCGCCAAAGGCCGGGTACAGGCGTTCATCGCCACGCTGGTGATGATGCTGCTGCTGCGCGGGGTGACGATGGTGTACACCAACGGCAGTCCGATGAGCACCGGTTTTACCGATAACGCGGACGTGTTTGGCTGGTTTGGCATCGGCCGCCCGCTGGGCATCCCGACGCCGGTATGGATTATGGGCATTGTGTTCCTCGCGGCGTGGTACATGCTGCACCACACTCGCCTGGGCCGCTACATCTACGCGCTGGGCGGCAATGAAGCCGCTACCCGCCTGTCGGGCATCAGCGTCGATAAAGTGAAGATTATCGTCTACTCGCTGTGCGGGCTGCTGGCCTCTCTGGCGGGAATTATTGAAGTTGCCCGCCTCTCCTCTGCCCAGCCAACGGCCGGCACCGGCTACGAGCTGGACGCTATCGCCGCAGTGGTGCTCGGCGGCACCAGCCTTGCGGGCGGTAAAGGTCGCATTGTTGGGACGCTGATCGGCGCATTAATTCTCGGTTTCCTTAATAATGGTTTGAATTTGTTAGGTGTTTCTTCCTACTACCAGATGATCGTTAAGGCGGTAGTCATACTGCTGGCGGTGCTGGTAGACAACAAAAAACAGTAATAACTGACCCAAACAGGACCTCTCAGATATGAACATGAAAAAACTGGCTACCCTGATTTCTGCCGTGGCGCTTAGCGCGACCGTAAGCGCCAACGCGATGGCGAAAGACACTATTGCGCTGGTAGTTTCCACCCTCAATAACCCGTTCTTTGTTTCCCTGAAAGACGGCGCGCAGAAAGAGGCCGACAAACTGGGCTACAACCTGGTGGTGCTGGATTCCCAGAATAACCCGGCGAAAGAGCTGGCCAACGTTCAGGATCTGACCGTACGCGGTGCGAAAGTGATGCTGATTAACCCAACCGATTCGGATGCGGTGGGTAACGCCGTTAAGATGGCGAACCAGGCAAAAATCCCGGTGATCACCCTCGATCGCCAGGCGTCCAAAGGCGACGTGGTGAGCCATATCGCGTCTGATAACGTACTGGGCGGCAAAATCGCCGGTGACTACATCGCCAAAAAAGTGGGCGAGAGCGCGAAAGTGATTGAGCTGCAGGGTATTGCCGGGACTTCCGCCGCCCGCGAGCGCGGCGAAGGCTTCCAGCAGGCAGTGGCCGCGCATAAATTTAACGTCCTCGCCAGCCAGCCGGCGGACTTTGACCGCACTAAGGGCCTGAACGTCATGCAGAACCTGCTGACCGCGCATCCGGACGTGCAGGCCGTATTCGCCCAGAACGACGAAATGGCGCTCGGCGCCCTGCGCGCGCTGCAGACTGCCGGTAAATCTGACGTGATGGTTGTCGGTTTTGACGGCACGCCGGATGGCGAAAAGGCAGTAAATGATGGCAAACTGGCAGCGACTGTTGCACAGCTGCCGGCGCAAATCGGCGTTCAGGGCGTCGAAGTGGCTGACAAGCTGCTGAAAGGTGAGAAGGTTCAGGCCAAATATCCTGTTGACCTGAAGCTGGTCATCAAGCAATAAGTCATCGCCGATTCAGGCCGGAAAGAGCCTGAGGGGACAACGTAAAAGAAAAGTGTGGCACGCGCCACCGGGATCCCGGTGGCGCCCTTTATCGGACTTTAAGACATGAAAACCGCAGGAAAACTCGTCGTCCTTGGCAGCATCAATGCCGATCACATTCTCAACCTTGAAAATTTCCCGCGTCCGGGTGAAACCGTCACCGGCAGCCAGTATCAGGTGGCTTTCGGCGGCAAAGGCGCGAACCAGGCGGTCGCCGCCGGGCGCAGCGGCGCGAATATCGCCTTTATCGCCTGTACCGGCGATGACGATACCGGCGAGCGCGTGCGTAAGCAGCTGGCGAGCGACAATATTGATATTGTGCCGGTCAGCGAGATTGCCGGGGAATCCACCGGCGTTGCGCTGATATTCGTGAATGACGAAGGGGAGAATGTTATCGGTATTCACGCCGGGGCTAACGCCGCGCTCTCGATTGAGCTGGTGGAGGCGCAGGCCGCACGTATCGCGGAGGCCAGCGCCCTGCTGATGCAGCTGGAATCGCCCCTTGAGAGCGTGCTGGCAGCGGCAAAAATCGCGCATCAAAATAACACCACCGTTGCGCTGAACCCGGCGCCGGCCAGGGAGCTCTCTGATGAACTGCTGGCGCTGGTGGACATTATTACGCCTAACGAAACGGAAGCCGAAAAGCTGACCGGGATCCGTATTGAAAGCGACGACGATGCGGCAAAAGCGGCGCAGGCGCTGCATGACAAAGGTATTGCGACGGTAATTATCACCCTCGGCAGCCGCGGCGTGTGGGCCAGCCAGAGCGGTAAAGGCCAGCGTGTGCCGGGCTTTCGCGTTCAGGCCGTTGATACTATTGCTGCAGGTGACACGTTCAACGGCGCGCTGATGACGGCGCTGCTGGAAGAGAAAACCCTGCCGGAGGCGATCCGCTTTGCCCACGCGGCGGCGGCGATTGCCGTTACCCGCAAAGGCGCGCAGCCTTCCGTCCCCTGGCGCAAAGAGATTGACGACTTTCTCCATCAGCAGGGGTAATACTTGGCTACCATGAAGGATGTTGCCCGCCTGGCGGGCGTTTCCACCTCAACGGTTTCTCACGTTATCAATAAAGACCGCTTTGTCAGCGAAGCGATCACGCTCAAGGTGGATGAGGCCATTAAAAGCCTTAACTATGCACCCTCCGCGCTGGCGCGCAGCCTTAAGCTGAATCAGACCCACACTATCGGCATGCTGATCACTGCCAGTACCAATCCGTTTTATTCGGAGCTGGTGCGCGGCGTGGAGCGCAGCTGCTTCGAGCGCGGATACAGTCTGGTGTTGTGTAATACCGAAGGGGACGAGCAGCGGATGAACCGCAATCTCGAAACCCTGATGCAAAAGCGCGTCGACGGTCTGCTGCTGCTGTGTACCGAAACGCACCAGCCGTCGCAGCAAATAATGCAGCGCTACCCCTCTATTCCGACGGTGATGATGGACTGGGCGCCTTTCGACGGCGACAGCGACCTGATTCAGGATAACTCCCTGCTCGGCGGTGATATGGCTACCCAATACCTGATTGATAAAGGCTACCGGCGGATTGCCTGCATCGCCGGGCCGCTGGATAAAACTCCTTCCCGGCTGCGGCTGGAGGGCTACCAGCTGGCGATGGCGCGGGCGGGTATTGCGGTGGAAGACGGTTTTATCATCACCAGCGATTTTGAGTTCAGCGGCGGGCTGAAGGCGATGCTGGCGCTGCTGGCGCTGCCCGCGCTGCCGCAGGCGGTTTTTGTCGGTAACGATGCGATGGCGGTAGGCGTCTATCAGGCGCTATACCAGGCGGGCCTGCGGGTTCCGCAGGATATCGCGGTTGTGGGTTATGACGACATCGAACTGGCGCGCTACATGACGCCGCCGTTAACCACTGTTCATCAGCCAAAAGATGAGCTGGGAGAGCTGGCCATTGACGTGCTGATACACCGCATGGCCAATCCTGCTCAGGCCCAGCAGCGGGTACAGCTGACGCCTGAATTAATTGTTCGCGGCTCGGCTTAGCGCTTTTTGTGCCGCTCCTTGATCATGTTGCGGCCGTCTTTATTCTTCAGCAGCATAAACATCAGCGCCGACACGATAGTTATTCCACCCATCGTTATAAAGGTGTAGTGGAACTGCTCGATGGTGTTGGTGCTGTCGAACCCTTCATAGAAACGCAGCACTGCGGCGCTCACCGCAACTCCAAGACTTATTGATAGCTGCTGAGTGACTGCCAGCATGCTGTTGCCGCTGCTGGCAGTTTCATCCGTCAGATCGGCAAGGGTAATCGTATTCATCGACGTAAACTGCGTGGACATTGCCATTCCCAGCAGGAACAGGGGCAGGATCAGCATCCACACCGGCATTGTTGGCGACTGCAGTGAAAACTGGGCAATCATCAGGCCGATAATCACGGTGATGCCGACCAGCGTCCGGCGATAGCCGAACCAGCGCAGCACCTGGGTGACGGTCGATTTTGCGATGATGGATCCGACGGCGGTGGGTGCCATCATGCAGCCGGCAATCAGCGCCGGATAGCCAAATCCCACCTGCAGCATCAGCGGCATCAGAAACGGTACGCAGCCGGTGCCCAGGCGGGTTGCCAGATTACCGGCAATGCCCACGGAAAAGGTTCGCGTTTTAAACAGCGGCAGCGCAATCAGCGGCGTTGGATGGCGGCGGGCATGGCGGATATAGGCCAGCAGCAGCAGCAGGCTGAAAACAATCACCCCGAGCGCTATCCACGTTGAAACAATCTTTTCACCAAACAGCTCAATACCGCTGGAAAACAGTACGAGGCTCAGACCGAACAGCAAAAAACCTGTCATATCGAAGCTGCGCCGCGGCGTGGTGAAGTTAGGCATATATTTGCGGGCGTACAGCAGGCCGATAATGCCTATTGGGATATTGATCAGGAAAATCCAGTGCCAGCTGGCCCAGGTAACCAGCACGCCGCCCAGTAACGGGCCCAGAATGGGCCCCACCAGTCCCGGCATGGTTACGAAATTGAGAACCGGCAGCAGTTCGCTGCGGGGATAGGCGCGCAGCAGCGCCAGGCGGGCGACCGGCATCATCATCGCCCCGCCGATTCCCTGAATAATGCGGAATGTCACCAGCTCCGGCAGAGAAGAGGAAAGCGCACAGGCCAGAGAGCCCAGCGTAAACAGGCTCACGGCGGTCATAAATACCCGACGGGTGCCGAAGCGATCCGCCAGCCAGCCGCTCACGGGAATAAGCATCGCCACCGTCAGGGTATAGCTGATAATTGCCGACTGCATCGCCAGAGGAGAGTGGTTAAGACTTTGGGCGATGGCGGGGAGCGCGGTGTTTAAGATTGTGGCATCGAGAGCCTGCATGAAGAAGGCCATTGCTGCTATCCACGGCAGTCCGGCCATACTGTGCGCTTTCTTTATCATCTATGCGGTCGCCTGCGCGTTAGGGGCATTCAAAAGGGCCAGGCTAGCCTCGGAGGCGCGCCTGGCGTCGCTGGCCTGGATAGCATCAACAATCGCCTGATGCAGATCGAGTTTGATAACCTCATTATTGGTGATGGCAGAGAAGTAGGTCTGGTACACCGAATTAAAGAGCGAGGCGAAAGAGGTCAGAAACGGATTGCCGCTCATCATATAGATGTGCTCGTGCCAGGCCATATCGACATCAATCCAGCGCTGGCGATCGAAGTGGGTCTTCAGGTAAATCATCTCTTCCATCAGCGTATTAAGACGGATTTTCTGCTCAACGCTGCCATTAACGGCAGCCAGCATGCAGGCCTGCGGTTCGAGGCTGCTGCGCATGATAAGGAAATGATCGACCACTTCGTTAAAGTTACTTTCCGTCATCCACCAGGAGAGCAGCTCCTTATCAAGAAAATTCCAGCTGCTTTTCGGCATGACGCGGGTGCCAATGCGCGGTCGCGGCAAAACCATACCTTTTGCGGTGAGGGTTTTTACTGCTTCGCGGACGGCGGTGCGGCTTACGCCAAACTGCTGGCCAAGCTCAATCTCTCCCGGAAGGATGCTTTCAGGCGGATAGTCGCCGGTCAGGATTTTCTGTGCGAGCTTTTCAGCAAGTACCCAGGAGATGTTTTTTTGCGCGGCCAACTGTTGTGCACTTAATGGCATAGGTGTGATTCCTGTCTTCTCATTACCTGTCTAGTATGCCATTCAGGTACCTAAACCGGTGTCAAAAACGGCATTTAGCGCAAAAAATGGCACTTTTACCGCGGTTTCGATGAAAAATAGTGCGAACAGTAAAATAATTCAAATTTATGCTTGTCACTTCCGGATAACTCCCTATAATGCGCCACCACTGACACGGAACAACGGCTTACAGGCCGCCGGGTTAGCGGGGTTTCTCCGGAAACGCCGGCAGAGAAAAGCGAAAATAAACGCTTGACTCTGAAAGAGGAAAGCGTAATATACGCCACCTCGCGACAGAGCGCTAAAGCGCGTCGCACTGCTCTTTAACAATTTATCAGACAATCTGTGTGGGCACT
>NZ_CAJYMB010000033.1 GCF_913775985.1 uncultured Pluralibacter sp.
AAATCGAATCGATGATTGAAGCCGGGCGCGTCAGCGTTGACGGTAAAATGGCCACTCTTGGCGATCGCGTCGAAGTGATCCCCGGTCTGAAAATCCGTATTGATGGCCACATTATCTCGGTGAAAGAGTCCGCAGAGCAGATCTGCCGCGTGCTGGCCTACTACAAGCCGGAAGGCGAGCTGTGCACCCGCAGCGATCCGGAAGGGCGGCCGACAGTCTTTGACCGCCTGCCCAAGCTGCGCGGCGCGCGCTGGATTGCGGTAGGGCGCCTGGATGTGAACACCTGCGGCCTGCTGCTGTTCACCACCGACGGCGAGCTGGCAAACCGCCTGATGCACCCGAGCCGTGAAGTCGAGCGCGAATACGCGGTGCGCGTCTTTGGTGAAGTTGACGATAATAAAGTGCGCCAGCTGGCGCGCGGCGTGCAGCTTGAAGACGGTCCGGCAGCATTCAAAACCATCAAGTTTACCGGCGGGGAAGGCATTAACCAGTGGTACAACGTGACCCTGACCGAGGGCCGCAACCGTGAGGTGCGCCGCCTGTGGGAAACGGTTGGCGTGCAGGTGAGCCGCCTGATCCGCGTGCGCTATGGCGATATTAATCTGCCTAAGGGCCTGCCGCGCGGCGGGTACGCCGAACTGGATCTGGCCCAGACCAACTACCTGCGCGAGCTGGTGGAGCTGAAGCCGGAAACCGAAAGCAAAGTTGCGGTGGAAAAAGATCGCCGCCGCATGAAGGCGAATCAGATTCGCCGCGCGGTTAAGCGCCACAGCCAGACGCCAACCAAGCCCGCCCGCAGCGGCGGCCGTCGCTCGACCCGCAACAGCGGTCAGGGCTGACGAGTAACCTGCCGGCGGCATATCTGCCGGCAGGCTTCACTCTGTTTCCAGCGCCTTCCTGACGCTGACAACCTCATCAATAATCAATACCCGGCTGGGCTTTGACTCCCGCGTCGAAGGCGTGCTTCACCGGACGTATTTCGCTCACGGTATCGGCGATATCCATAATCTCGCGGTGGCAGCCGCGTCCGGTCACGATGACAGTCTGGTGGCGAGGGCGCTCGCGCAGCGCAGTCAGCACCTCTTCCAGCGGTAGATAGTCATACGCCACCATATAGGTCAGCTCGTCGAGGATCACCAGGCCCAGCGCGGCGTCGGACAGCATCCGCTTCGCGTGCTGCCAGACCGCGAGGCAGGCGGCAGTGTCGCTGTCGCGATCCTGGGTATTCCATGTAAAGCCTGTCGCCATCACCTGGAACTCCACGCCGTGAGGCTCAAGCAGATTGCGCTCGCCGTTCGGCCAGTCGCCCTTGATAAACTGGATCGCGCCCACCTTTTTGCCGTGCCCCACCGCGCGGGCCGCGGTGCCGAAAGCTGCCGTGGTTTTGCCTTTACCGTTGCCGGTCAGCACGATCAGGATGCCGCGTTCCTCCTGGGCCTGTGCGACCCGGGCATCCACTTTCTCTTTCAGGCGCTGCTGGCGCTCGCGGTGGCGTTCGTCGCTCATTGTGAGATCCCCGGTTTGCGCCCCGGCTGGGCATCAAAGGTCATGCCGGTTTTGCGGCGGCTGTCGTCGCCCATCAGCCACAGGTACAGCGGCATAATTTCTGCCGGGGTTTTTAACTTCTGCGGATCTTCGGTGGGGAACGCGCTGGCACGCATGCCGGTGCGGGTTCCTCCGGGGTTAATGCAGTTAACGCGCAGCCGGTTCTGATACTCATCGGCCAGCACCTGCATCATCCCTTCGGTAGCAAATTTTGACACCGAGTAGGCGCCCCAGCTGGCCCGCCCCTGGCGCCCGACGCTGGAGGAGGTAAAGACCAGCGAGCCGGATTCTGCTTTGAGTAATAAAGGAAGAAGCGCCTGGGTAAGCATGAACGTGCCATTCACATTCACCTGCATTACCGCCTGCCAGATATCGGGATCCTGCTGCTCCATTGGCACGATATCCCCGAGCAGGCCTGCGTTGTGCAGCACGCCGTCGAGGTGCGGGGCGTGCATGGCGATTTTCTGCGCCAGCTCGCGGCACTGGGCCGGGTTACAGGTTAACAGATCGAGGGTGAACCAGCGGGTCACGTGGCCACTTTCCTGCTCTATCTGCTGCGCCACTTCGCGCAGTCTGTCTTCGTTACGGCCCAGCAGAATTACCCGGGCGCCGTGGCGGGCGTAGGTGAGGGCGGCTTCGCGACCAATGCCATCACTGGCGCCGGTAACGAGAATGATGCGGTTTTCCAGCAGATCGGGCTGCGGTTGATAATGCACGGGCTTTCTCCTGTGGCCAGTGGCTGACCACCTTGCTGTTTTATTTCACTTTTCGCCTTTATGCATTAAAAAAGCCGCAGTTTCAATCAGCCAGGCGGACGGTATACGTGAAATTAACATCCTGCAATGATTTACTCTGCTGCTGAATCAGGTTCCGGACGCGCAGGTCCGGTTGCACAGCAAGACGCGCCGCAAGGCCTGTTGTACACTGACTGTCCTGAAGGTGTTTTTTCAAGGTGAAAGCGTGGAACTACTGTCTGAATATGGGTTGTTTTTGGCAAAAATTGTCACGGTTGTTGTGGCTATTGCGGCGCTGGTCGTCATTATTGTGAATCTGGCCCAGCGTAATAAAAAGCAGCGCGGCGAACTGAAAATTATTAACCTCAGCGAGCAGTATAAGGAGATGCAGGATGAGATAAGCAGCGCACTGCTTGATGCTCACCAGTACAAGCTGTGGCTGAAGGTACAAAAGAAAAAGCATAAGCAGGAGGCGAAATCGGCGAAGGCGAATGCCAAAAGAAGCGTCGGCCTGGCTGCCGATAAACCGCGGGTATGGGTGCTGGATTTTAAAGGCAGCATGGATGCCCACGAGGTGAGCGCCCTTCGGGAAGAGATCACCGCCGTGCTGGCCGTTGCTAAGCCTCAGGATCGCGCCGTACTGCGTCTTGAAAGTCCCGGCGGTGTGGTTCACGGATACGGACTGGCGGCCTCGCAGCTGCAGCGCCTGCGCGATAAGCAAATTCCGTTAACCATCGCCGTTGATAAAGTGGCTGCCAGCGGCGGCTACATGATGGCCTGCGTGGGTAACAAGATTGTTTCCGCGCCTTTTGCCATTATCGGCTCTATCGGCGTAGTAGCGCAGATCCCGAACTTCAACCGTTTCCTGCGCAACAAAGATATCGACGTCGAGCTGCACACTGCCGGCCAGTACAAGCGTACCCTGACGCTGCTCGGCGAGAATACCGATGAAGGGCGACAGAAATTCCGCGAAGATCTGAACGAAACTCACCGCCTGTTCAAGGAGTTTGTTCACCGCATGCGGCCGCAGCTTGATATTGAGCAGGTGGCCACGGGCGAACACTGGTACGGGCAGCAGGCAGTGGAGAAGGGGCTCATTGATGAGGTGGGTACCAGCGACGATCTGCTGCTGGGCCTGATGGACAGCTACGAGTTGCTCAACGTTCGCTATCTGCAGCGTAAAAAGCTCATGGACCGCTTCACCGGCAGCGCCGCGAAAAGTGCCGACCAGCTGCTGATGCGCTGGTGGCAGCGGGGCCAAAAGCCGATGATGTAAGCGGCATAAAGATAAAAAACGCGAGGCCTGGCCTCGCGTTTTTGTTTAATCAGCCAGATGATATTTTTCAGATAATTCGTGGGCCAGATACTTAAACATATTGAAAACTGCGGTGCTTTTCGGCGTCGGCAGGCCCTGCTCATCGAGATAGTATTCACCGCTGAACACCAGCACACCGTTTCGCTGCTCAACGCCGGTGGCCTCGATACCTTTCATCGTATCGTGATGGTCGCGGATCATTTGGTTGGCTAATGTAAGAAGAGACTGACGATCGATAGGTTGGGATGTCGACTGCATAATTTTGCTCCTTGATACTTTGGCGCTAGTGTACGCCGGGCGCGCAGCGCGGGCAAATTTTCCCTTGTGAGTGAGGGGGTTTTGCCTGCAGGCGCTTTCTGGCGGGAATTGCTTTTGCATGCTAATAAAGTTGCGTAACGAATTTTATCAGGTACAGTGTGTCGCTTTCAGCAATCTGGCAACAGAATTGCTTGACATTCGACCAAAAATTATTCGTGGTGTAGCACCTGGCGGTAAAAGCCAGCAGATCCGGCAAATCTGATTCAGGCTTCTGGGGCCGGGATCGGAAAGGGGTTGATATCTACTGACGGCGCCGCAAGATCCTGGCGGGTCGCCAGTGGAAGGTGATTCGGTTACGAAGCTATGTGCTGGCAACAATCGCCGCGCGTATTTCTGGAAGAAGCAAATCAGGTAAAGGTGAATATGGGTAAAGCTCTCGTTATCGTTGAGTCCCCGGCAAAAGCCAAAACGATCAATAAGTATCTGGGAAATGACTACGTGGTGAAATCCAGCGTCGGTCACATCCGGGATTTGCCGACAAGTGGCTCAGCAAGCAAAAAGAGCGCCGACTCTACCTCCACCAAAACGGTGAAAAAGCCGAAGAAGGATGAGCGCGGCGCGCTGGTCAACCGCATGGGTGTCGACCCGTGGCACGACTGGAAAGCACAGTATGAAGTGCTGCCCGGTAAAGAAAAGGTCGTTTCAGAGCTTAAACAGCTGGCTGAAAAGGCCGATCACATCTATCTCGCAACTGACCTTGACCGCGAAGGGGAAGCCATTGCCTGGCACCTGCGGGAAGTGATCGGTGGTGACGACTCACGCTACAGTCGCGTTGTGTTTAACGAGATAACCAAGAATGCCATTCGTCAGGCATTTGAAAAGCCTGGTGAACTGAACATTGACCGGGTCAATGCCCAGCAGGCGCGGCGTTTTGTCGATCGCGTCGTGGGCTATATGGTCTCCCCGCTGCTGTGGAAAAAAATCGCCCGCGGCCTTTCTGCCGGCCGCGTACAGTCTGTTGCGGTTCGCCTGGTGGTAGAGCGCGAGCGCGAAATCAAAGCGTTTGTGCCGGAAGAGTTCTGGGAAATCGATGCGAGCACCACGACGCCGTCCGGCGACGTGCTGCCGCTGTCGGTTACCCACCACCACGATAAGCCGTTCCGACCGGAAAACCGCGATGAAACAATGGCGGCGGTGGCCCTGCTTGAAAAAGCGCGCTACACCGTTGCCGAGCGTGAAGATAAACCGACCACCAGCAAGCCCGGTGCGCCGTTTATCACATCCACGCTGCAGCAGGCGGCCAGTACCCGGCTGGGTTACGGCGTCAAGAAAACCATGATGATGGCGCAGCGTCTCTATGAGGCGGGCTACATCACCTACATGCGTACCGACTCCACCAACCTGAGTCAGGACGCGGTGCAGATGGTTCGCGACTACATCACCGACAGCTACGGTAAAAAGTACCTGCCTGACAGTCCGAACCAGTACGCCAGCAAAGAAAACTCTCAGGAAGCGCACGAAGCGATTCGTCCTTCCGACGTGGCGGTGCTGGCCGAATCCCTTAAGGATATGGAAGCCGACGCTCAGAAGCTGTATCAGCTTATCTGGCGCCAGTTTGTCGCCTGCCAGATGACCCAGGCGCAGTACGATTCCACTACCTTGACCATCAGCGCGGGAGATTTCCGCCTGAAGGCCCGCGGCAGAACCCTGCGTTTTGACGGCTGGACCAAAGTGATGCCCGCACTGCGCAAGGGCGATGAAGATCGCACCCTGCCGCCGGTGAAAAAAGGCGAAGTGCTGTCGCTGGTTGAACTTTTGCCCGCCCAGCACTTTACCAAGCCGCCGGCGCGCTTTAGCGAAGCTTCGCTGGTGAAAGAGCTTGAGAAGCGCGGTATTGGCCGCCCGTCGACCTATGCGTCGATCATTTCAACCATTCAGGACAGGGGCTACGTTCGCGTTGAAAGCCGCCGCTTCTATGCTGAGAAGATGGGGGAAATCGTCACCGATCGCCTCGAGGGCAACTTCCGCGAGCTGATGAACTACGACTTTACCGCCCAGATGGAGAGCAGCCTCGATCAGGTGGCTAACCATCAGGCCGAGTGGAAGCAGGTTCTCGACGCCTTTTTCGACGACTTTACCCGCCAGCTCAACACGGCGGAGAAAGATCCGGAAGAGGGCGGCATGTTGCCGAACTCGATGGTGCTGACCAGCATCGACTGTCCGACCTGCGGGCGCAAGATGGGTATCCGTACCGCCAGCACCGGTGTGTTCCTCGGCTGCTCCGGCTATGCGCTGCCGCCGAAAGAGCGTTGCAAAACCACCATCAACCTGATTCCGGAAAATGAAGTTCTGAATGTTCTGGAAGGCGATGATGCGGAAACCAACGCCCTGCGCGCCAAGCGCCGCTGCCCGAAGTGCGGCACGGCGATGGACAGCTACCTTATCGATCCGAAGCGCAAGCTGCACGTCTGTGGTAACAACCCGACCTGCGACGGTTACGAAATCGAAGAGGGTGAGTTCCGCATTAAGGGCTACGACGGGCCGATCGTCGAGTGCGAGAAATGTGGTTCTGAAATGCACCTGAAAATGGGGCGCTTCGGCAAATACATGGCCTGCACCAACGACGAGTGTAAAAACACCCGCAAAATACTGCGTAACGGTGAAGTGGCACCGCCGAAGGAAGATCCGGTTCCGCTGCCGGAGCTGGCGTGCGAAAAGTCTGATGCCTATTTCGTGCTGCGTGACGGTGCTGCGGGCGTATTCCTGGCCGCTAACACCTTCCCGAAATCCCGCGAAACCCGCGCACCGCTGGTGGAAGAGCTTTATCGCTTCCGCGACCGGCTGCCGGAGAAGCTGCGCTATCTGGCCGATGCGCCGCAGGCTGACCCGGAAGGGAATAAGACGCTGGTGCGCTTTAGCCGTAAAACCAAGCAGCAGTACGTCTCTTCTGAAAAAGAGGGTAAAGCCACCGGCTGGACCGCTTTCTTTATCGACGGGAAATGGCAGGAAGCGAAAAAATAACGTCTTTCGAATACTTTCTTTTAAGGGCCGCTTTGCGGCCCTTTTTTTATTAATTTCTTTTCAAAACTATACACTTTAGGCATAAATGTTATAGTGGTTATAGCTATTCTCATTCTTATTATAAATTCGTATTAAGCCTTGGCTTGTGCATCAGTGGAAAACGGTCATGAAATTACAGCAGCTTCGTTATATTGTTGAGGTTGTGAACCATAACCTCAACGTCTCCTCTACGGCCGAGGGGTTATATACTTCTCAGCCGGGCATCAGTAAACAGGTACGCATGCTGGAGGATGAGCTGGGCATTCAGATATTTGCCCGCAGTGGTAAACATCTCACTCAGGTAACGCCGGCAGGGCAGGAAATTATACGTATCGCCCGGGAAGTGCTTTCAAAAGTAGACGCTATTAAATCCGTTGCGGGCGAGCATACCTGGCCTGATAAAGGTTCGCTTTATGTTGCCACGACCCACACCCAGGCGCGCTACGCGCTTCCGGGCGTGATTAAAGGCTTTATTGAACGCTATCCCAGAGTCTCGCTGCATATGCATCAGGGATCGCCAACGCAAATAGCGGAAGCGGTATCGAAAGGGAATGCAGATTTTGCGATTGCGACAGAGGCGCTGCATCTTTATGACGATTTAGTGATGCTGCCGTGCTATCACTGGAACCGCTCGATTGTGGTTACCCCCGAGCATCCGCTCGCAGAAAAAAGCGAAGTCACCATCGAAGAGCTGGCCCAGTATCCGCTGGTCACCTACACTTTCGGCTTTACCGGCCGCTCCGAGCTGGATACCGCCTTCAACCGCGCGGGCCTGACGCCGCGCATCGTTTTTACCGCCACCGATGCCGACGTTATTAAAACTTACGTGCGCCTCGGGCTTGGGGTTGGGGTTATTGCCAGCATGGCGGTGGATCCGGTATCCGATCCGGATCTGGTTAAGCTTGATGCGCACGGCGTCTTTAGCCACAGCACCACCAAAATTGGCTTTCGCCGCAGCACCTTCCTGCGCAGCTATATGTATGACTTCATTCAGCGCTTCGCCCCGCACCTGACCCGCGACGTGGTCGACACCGCCGTTGCGCTACGCTCAAATGAAGACATTGAAGCGATGTTTAAAGACATTAAGCTGCCAGAAAAATAGCAGACCGCGCTGCCCGTTAACGGTAGCTGTCTGACAGAATACCGTTAACGGTACTGCTAGCGCAGCGCCTTGCTTTTGCGCAGCGGCTGCGGCTCGCCTGCGTCGGCATGGTGCTGCGCTGCCGGTGATTTGCGTCCCTTCTTCAGCGCACAGGCAAGCAGCCCCAGGCCGTATTTGATCGCCGCGCCAAGCTGCCTCTGATGGCGAGCGTGCTTGAGCGCGTGGCGCCACAGTATTTTCTTATGCGGCTCGACCAGCGGCGCGTCCTGCCAGGGCGAGCAGGCTTTGTGCTGCAGGAAATGTTCAGCAGAACTGTAGTTTTTCGCCCACTGATGCCACGGTTTGGTTGCGCCAATATAGTGCAGGAAGGTGATGTCTTCAGGCAAAGCGGAAGCTGTACCCTTGTATTCATCGTTAAGAGAATATTGAGTATTATATTTGCCGTCCAGAAAGAGGATCTTTCCTGCAACGGCAATATTAATCAAGTCCTGGTCATAATAGAGTAGCGCATCTTTAATCTGCGGGTCGCAAAGCCCGCGCGCAATTTTTGCAGATACGCCGTGCTCGCGCCAGGCGCTGGCGTTGACCAGCAGCACGCCGGAATTGAAATACTTTCCTTTTACTTCAGGTGCATTCATTAATGCAACGCGATCGCCTTCTTCAATAAAGTCAATATCCAGACAGGCGGCGACAGCCGCATCTACCATATCAACATTAAGAAGAGATGAAATTGAACCGCAGCAGGCAATATCCGAATCAAGATATAAAATGCGATCAACTTCATTCGCAAGATAGTCAATGGCCACAATTCTGAAATAAATTGAGCTTGGCCACCGGGCTTTTACCGGTAGCGTGCTGAGCTTATCGGTATCTACAAGATAGGCGGTCATACTGAAGCTGTACTCTTCAGCCAGCTGCTGGCATTTTTCAACAAAATCGGCGGGTACGCAGTCAGTAAAAAGATGGAAGTGCGGTTGGATATTAGGATTATTCTTTAATAGCGAAACGGCGGAGACTGCCGTCCCCAGTGAAAAATTGTTATCGGCGCCGTAAGCGATATGCACAATGTCCTTATGGTCGCCGCTGTCTGCTTTTGTAATCAATATTTGGTGTTTAACAAGCTTGCTAAATGACAGCATAATTTTACTGATTCCAACAATAAATTTACATTTATCGAGCGTGTCAGGCACTCGATATCTTTAAAATAATAAGATTAATTTCCGTGTGAAAAGTTCGCAGGCTATTGATGAAATTTATAATTATCCCTACGGAAATTACTCTTAATTAAACAATCTGGATTTCGTGCCGGAGCATCATACGCTTTATTTACTCAATAGTTAATAAACCCGGCGTACACAATTCGATAACGGACCCGCGGCCCGGCATTTATCTTTTTGAGTTGTTATCAAAACGTTAATGGATGGATGTGTTATCTTTAATGTAGACCCTGAGGAGTATCAGGGCTTCTAATCCCAGCCGTTAAGGAGGAGCTATGTCGTCAACCCTACGAGAGGCCAGTAAGGATACCCTGCAGGCCAAAGCAAAAACCTACCATTATTACAGCCTGCCCCTTGCTGCCAAACACCTCGGTGATATTTCTCGTCTGCCTAAATCATTAAAAGTTCTGCTTGAGAACCTCCTGCGCTGGCAGGACGGTGGCTCGGTCACCGAAGAGGATATCAAAGCCCTGGCCGGCTGGCTGAAAAATGCCCACGCCGACCGGGAAATCGCCTATCGCCCGGCGCGGGTGCTGATGCAGGACTTTACCGGCGTGCCGGCGGTAGTGGATTTGGCCGCCATGCGCGAGGCGGTGAAGCGCCTCGGCGGAGACACCGCTAAGGTAAATCCGCTCTCGCCGGTGGATCTGGTCATCGACCACTCTGTCACCGTGGACAACTTCGGCGATGATGATGCCTTTGCCGAAAACGTGCGCCTGGAAATGGAGCGCAATCACGAGCGCTATGTTTTTCTCCGCTGGGGGCAGCAGGCATTCAGCCGCTTCAGCGTTGTGCCGCCAGGGACCGGTATTTGCCACCAGGTCAATCTGGAGTATCTCGGCCAGGCAGTCTGGAGCGAACTGCAAAACGAAGAGTGGATAGCCTACCCGGATACCCTGGTGGGTACCGACTCCCATACCACGATGATAAACGGCCTCGGGGTGCTGGGTTGGGGCGTGGGCGGGATTGAAGCGGAAGCGGCCATGCTCGGCCAGCCGGTATCGATGCTTATCCCTGACGTGGTCGGGTTTAAATTAAGCGGCAAACTGCGCGAGGGGATCACTGCCACCGATCTGGTGCTG
>NZ_CAJYMB010000034.1 GCF_913775985.1 uncultured Pluralibacter sp.
ATTCCAGCTTGTCGAATCCGGTGGAAAGGCTGTTGAGGATGATGGTGCTGTCGCGCCACTCGCCGTCGCCCTTCACGTCCCAGCGGGCGTTCATCGGTGTGAACTCGCCGTTGCCCCAGTAGCGCCAGCGCCAGGTACCGCGATCCGGCAGAAAGTCGCTGGCCCTGCCGTCGAGGTGCAGTAAAAAATCGCCGGAGCGGTCTTCGTGCCCGCGCATAATCGCCTGCAGGCGGCCGTCGACGCCTTTGCTGCTGAGATGGACGCCGGCCAGCGGCCAGCGGATCTGCTCAATATTCAGAGAGTCAATTAGCTGGCCGCGGGAGCGCAGCAGCGCGCCGGGGGCAAAGGTAAGGATTGGATCGTTAAGCGGCCCGGTGAGACGCGCGGGCAGCGTGGCGTACAGGATCAGGTCGTTGTACTTCGCCTCGCCGGCCAGCTGCACCGGCATATCGCTGCCGTCCATGCTGAGCTTGCCCGGGCCAATGTTCATCACCGCGTTGCCCTTGCCCGCCGCGCCCTGTGTCACCACGTTCAGCCGGCCGGTAATCAGCATCTTATCGAGCCCCTGCTGCCAGTTATCCAGCCGCAGGCCGACGCGGCCGCTTACCGGCACGCCCTCAAGCCACGGCCAGTTCCAGCGCCCGTCGCTGATGGTCAGGCGATCCCGGGTCAGGGTCCAGGGCAGATCCAGCAGCGGATCGCCGACGCCGCGGGCCATTAATATCAGCTGTCCCTGATTTTCCCGCCATTCGAGATCCGCATCCACCGGCTCTGCTTCACCGGGAATGGAAAAGGTCGACACCACGTGGCCGTTAAGCGGCACGCCGGCGGGCACCAGCGGCATGGTGAGCGAGCCGACCAGCGTAACGGGCGGGCGATCGTCGAGGACTTTAGCGCTAAATTCATCCACGCTCAGCGCCTGCCCCTTGAGGCTGGCGCGCAGTTTGACCGAGTCGCCATCGTAGTGGAGCGTTTGCCGCTCCGGCGTCATGGCCACTGCCAGCTTGCCCTGCCATTTCTCCCACGGCGAGAAGCGCAGATGATTAATGGTCAGCCAGCTGTTGGGCAGCATCGACTGCCATTCGGCGAGGGTACGGGGCGCGTCGGGAGTGGGTTCGCTTTGCGGCAGCTTGCTCAGGCAGGCCGAGTTGACGTTGAGCTCGTCAATATCCAGCTGCCAGCGGCTTGGGTGCGAGAGCGCGGCGTTGCGCACCTCAGCCAGCTGGCAGTCGCCCACCAGATAGCGCAGTTCAGGCAGGTGCAGCTTGCCGTCACGCCAGGTGGGGCTTTTATCCAGCGAAATGCGCGTTCCGGAGGGCAGCCAGATCCCGGCCAGCGTCGGCACCCAGTGCGTCAACGTCAGCATGAGCGTCAGCGGCATTAGTATTAGCAACAGCAGTATGGCGATTGCTGCTTTCCAGGTACCCTTCATGGGTGGTCAACATCCTGATTATTTTTGGGTTTAAAACCCGCGTGGCGGCTATTGTGGCATGTTAGCCCGCGCGGTTAAAGTCGCTGCCGGCGCCCTGCGGCGCCGCTGTCTGACATAAGCATAGATGTTTCTTTCAACAACTCCCTGCCCGACTGCCTGCATCCGTCTCATTCCCGCTGTTTATCATCTACACTGATCGCTATAAGTCCATGATTAAAAACTATTTTAAGAATTGTAAGATTATTTTATATATGATAACGTGGCGGTAATTTATTTGGAGAATTGTCTTATGAAAATTGCGGTTTACAGCACAAAGCAATACGACAAAAAGTATTTGCAAAATGTAAATGATGCTTTTGGCTATGAACTTGAATTTTTCGACTTCTTACTGACGGAAAAGACAGCTAAAACCGCTCACGGCTGCGAAGCCGTCTGTATTTTCGTCAACGACGACGGCAGCCGTCCGGTGCTTGAAGAGTTAAAAAACAATGGGGTGAAGTATATCGCCCTGCGCTGCGCCGGTTTTAACAATGTCGATCTGGATGCGGCGAAAGAACTGGGCCTGCAGGTGGTGCGCGTTCCGGCCTACTCGCCGGAAGCAGTCGCAGAACACGCGGTAGGGCTGATGATGTCCCTTAACCGCCGCATTCACCGCGCCTACCAGCGCACCCGCGACGCTAACTTTTCCCTGGAAGGCCTGTGCGGCTTTACCATGCACGGTAAAACTGCCGGGATTGTCGGCACCGGCAAGATAGGCATTGCGGCCCTGCGCATTCTGAATGGATTTGGTCTGAAGCTGCTGGCATTCGATCCTTATCCGAGCCAGGCCGCGCTGGATATGGGCGTCGAGTATGTCGATCTGAAAACGCTGTTTTGCCAGTCCGACATCATCTCCCTGCACTGCCCGCTAACGCCGGACAACTACCATATGCTGGATGAAGCCGCCTTCGACAAGATGAAGAACGGCGTAATGATCATCAACACCAGCCGCGGCGGGTTGATTGACTCACAGGCGGCGATTGATGCACTGAAAACCCAGAAAATCGGCGCGCTGGGCATGGACGTCTATGAGAACGAGCGGGATCTGTTCTTCGAAGATAAATCCAATGACGTGATTCAGGACGATGTGTTCCGCCGCCTTTCTGCCTGCCACAACGTGCTGTTTACCGGGCATCAGGCATTTCTTACCGCCGAGGCGCTGACCAGTATTTCCGAAACTACCCTGAGTAACCTGCAGCAGCTGGAACGCGGCGAAAAATGCGCCAATGCTCTGGTATAAGTGATTCCGGTTTCGGACAGTCTCGCCTTTTCGGATAAAACCCAGTGACCTAAAAGGCGTTACAGTGTCATGCTGCCATCGAATAATTAAATAGGTAACTCTGTGATGAATAACAAAAAATTAACTTTTACCGTGCTTGTTGCCGGTATGATGCTTGCGAGCTGCGTTTCTTATGGGACTAAAAAAGTGACCGTACAAAAAGATCAGCTTATCCACCACCGCGTCGTGCTGGAAACCGTTAACGGCGAGAATCTGCCGGAAGGCGTTAAGACGCCGGAACTGAACTTCGATGAAGGGCTGCATATTTCCGGCGCGATGTGTAATCAGTTTACCGGTCAGGCGTCGCTTTCCGAAGGCGTGCTGAAAGCGAAAAAGGTCGCGATGACCCGCAAACTGTGTACCGATCCGCAGCTTAACCAGCTGGATGCCACCATCAGCAAAATGCTGCACGACGGCGCTCAGGTCGATCTCACGGAAAACCAGCTTACGCTGGCGACCGCTACCGACTCGCTGATCTACAAACTCGCAGATCGGGTTCAGTAACTTCTAGTAGCTGCCGCATGTCCCGGTGGCAAGAGAGGATTCACTGCATCTCTTGCCATTGGGTAACGCGCACATGCCAATCATCGATCCATCCAGCTGGCGCGCTGCCGACATCGAACCGCCAATCATTGCACAGTTTGCTTCTCCTCCGCTGGACAGTGCCGCCCGCATTCCCGGTGAAACGTGAGCCGCCGTGGCCTGCTGTTCCGGTTCGCTGCTGCAAGCAGACAGCAGCAATGCTGCGCACCCGACCCAAAAAGCTGCTTTCATTCTCATTATCCCCCTGTTAACACGTTTGCAAAACCTGTCAATAATAGGCACGCCATTGCCCGCACGTCGAGAGAGGCAATGCACATTTATGCGCCTGTGAAACATTTTCTGGCAATTTTTTACCTCAAAGATTGATCCCGCCGGGGTTGACGCCCCCGCCTGAACACAAAAGCAAAAATTCAACGCCTGACGTTTTGCTAAAATAAACGGATAACTATTAGGGTTCCCCCTTTTTCAGGTCTCTCCTTTTCTTGCAATGTAAGGTGTCATAATGATTACAACTGACGGTAATGGTGCGGTTGCGTCGGTCGCGTTTCGCGCCAGTGAAGTTATTGCCATCTACCCTATTACCCCAAGCTCGACGATGGCTGAACAGGCCGATGCGTGGTCGGGCAACGGCGTGAAAAACGTCTGGGGCGACGTACCGCGCGTGGTTGAGATGCAGTCCGAGGCCGGTGCCATTGCTGCGGTGCACGGCGCGCTGCAAACCGGCGCTCTGTCTACGTCCTTTACTTCCTCGCAGGGGCTGCTGCTAATGATCCCCACCCTGTACAAGCTAGCGGGTCAGCTGACGCCGTTTGTGCTGCACGTGGCCGCGCGCACGGTGGCTACACACGCCCTGTCAATCTTTGGCGATCATTCAGACGTAATGGCGGTGCGCCAGACCGGCTGCGCGATGCTCAGCGCCGGTAGCGTGCAGGAAGCGCAGGACTTTGCCCTGATTTCCCACATCGCCACCCTTAAAAGCCGGGTGCCGTTTATCCACTTTTTCGACGGTTTTCGCACCTCGCACGAAATCAATAAAATCACCCCGCTGGCTGACGACACCCTTCTCAGCCTGCTGCCGCAGGCGGAGATCGACGCCCACCGTGCACGGGCGCTGAATCCAGAGCATCCCGTGATTCGCGGCACCTCGGCCAACCCGGACACCTACTTCCAGTCGCGGGAAGCGACGAATCCCTGGTACAACGCCGTTTACAGCCACGTTGAGCAGGCGATGAATGATTTCGCCAGCGCTACCGGCCGCCAGTACCGTCCGTTTGAGTATTACGGCCATCCCGAGGCCGATCGCGTCATCGTGCTGATGGGCTCGGCCATCGGCACCTGTGAAGAGGTGGTTGACGAACTGCTGACCCGCGGCGAAAAAGTGGGCGTGCTGAAAGTGCGCCTGTACCGCCCGTTCTCGGCGGCGCACCTGATCGAAGCTCTGCCGGAAACCGTTAAAACTGTCGCCGTGCTGGACCGCACGAAAGAGCCCGGCGCGCTGGCCGAGCCGCTCTATCTGGACGTAATGACCGCGCTGGCGGAAGCCTTTAACAGCGGCGAGCGCGCAACGCTGCCGCGGGTTATTGGCGGACGCTACGGTCTGTCGTCGAAAGAGTTTGGCCCGGAATGCGTGCTGGCGGTGTTTAATGAACTTTCCGCCGCGCGGCCCAGGCCGCGCTTTACGGTGGGCATCTATGATGATGTCACCAACCTTTCGCTGCCGCTGGTCGAAAACACCCTGCCCGCCACCTCGCGGCTGGAGGCGCTGTTTTACGGACTCGGCAGCGACGGCAGCGTATCCGCCACCAAGAACAACATTAAAATTATCGGCAACTCCACGCCGTGGTACGCCCAGGGCTACTTCGTCTACGATTCGAAAAAGGCCGGCGGCCTGACCGTATCCCACCTGCGCGTCGCCGAGCAGCCTATCCGCTCCGCCTATCTTATCTCGCAGGCGGATTTTGTCGGCTGTCACCAGCTGCAGTTTATTGATAAGTATCAGATGGCAGAGCGCC
>NZ_CAJYMB010000035.1 GCF_913775985.1 uncultured Pluralibacter sp.
CCCGCTGCTTTCATGGTCGCCACGCCGGGCGCGTTTTGGGAAGCCATTGTGACGAGGAAAAAGGGGACGCCGACGCTCAGCAGCAGGGCGGGTGAAAACTCCGGCGCCACGTAGCGCGGCGCGACAAACGCCAGCGCTATGCCATGGCTGTTCACCTCGCCGGCGAGCAGCGCCACCGCGCAGCCCGCGACCAGTGCGGCCACTACCGCATAGCGTGGGGCAAGGGCTTTACATATCAGCCACGCCAGCAGCATTGCGCCGCACAGCGCGAAATGGCCCTGCAGCGTAGAAAAGGCCTGCAGTCCGAAGCGCAACAGGATCCCCGCCAGCATTGCCGCCGCCAGCGAATGGGGAATGATTTTCATCAGCCGGGCGAAGAGGCCGGTCAGGCCGCAAAGCACGATCAGGGCATTGGCGAAGACGAAAATACCCACCGCCTGATTGAGGGTTACGCCCTGCAGCCCGGTGACCAGCAGCGCTGCGCCGGGGGTTGACCAGGCAGTAAGCACCGGCGAGCGCCGCCACAGAGTTAAGATCAGCGTGCTGGCGCCCATGGCGAGCCCCAGTGCCGTCATCCAGCCGGCAATCTCCCGGGCATCCGCGCCCGCAGCGGCGGCGGCCTGCCAGATAATCGCCGCCGAACTGGCATAGCCCACCAGTACGGCAACGAAGCCCGCCAGCAGGGTTGGAAAAGGCAGTTTCGCGTTATGCATAGGTCCCTCTCGTGCGTTATAGCGTACGAAAAACACTCTAGCATTGTGCGTTATAGCGTACAAGTGGTAAGGTGGGCCGCCACAACAGGAGCCGCAATGAACATCGCACAGCATCTGGCACTTACGCTGAAAACCCTGCGCCAGCAGCGGGGCTGGAGCCTCTCGCGCCTGGCCGATGAGACAGGCGTATCGAAAGCCATGCTCGGCCAGATCGAGCGCAACGAGTCGAGCCCGACGGTGGCGACGCTGTGGAAAATAGCCACCGGCCTGAATGTCCCTTTTTCCCTCTTTATTACGCCCGCAAACGGCGATGAGACCGCGTTCGATCCCCAGCAGCAGGCAATGGTGATAAAGCCGGTTTTTCCCTGGGATCCTGCGCTTCGCGTTGACCATTTCGCCATCACCCTTGCGCCGGGCGCGCTGAGCGAATCCACGCCGCACGAGGTCGGGGTTATTGAACGGGTGGTGGCGATCTCCGGTACGCTGGAGATGTGCATCGACGGCGAGTGGCAGTCCGTTAACGAAGGGGAAGGGCGGCAGTTTGCCGCTGACCGCGCCCACGCGTACCGCAACAGTTCGCCACAAACGGTGCTGTTCCACTCGCTGATTTACTATCCTTAATATGCGCCGCGCCCTGCATCTTCCGGGCGCGAAAACCGTTTCCCCGCGCGCCAGTTCTGACTACAATAGCCGCCATTTCAGACCCCACGGATAATAACGATGCGCCTGCAACCTTCCCATCTTGAGCTGCTGAGCCCGGCTCGCGATACCACCATTGCCCGGGAGGCGATCCTCCACGGTGCCGACGCCGTTTACATCGGCGGGCCGGGCTTTGGCGCCCGGCACAATGCCAGCAACAGCCTCAGCGATATCGCCGGGCTGGTGCCGTTCGCCCACCGCTACGGAGCGAAGGTCTTTGTCACCATTAATACCATTCTGCACGACGACGAGCTGGAACCCGCTCAGCGCCTGATCACCGACCTGTATCAGGCAGGTGTTGATGCGCTGATCGTGCAGGATATGGGTATTCTGGAGCTGGATTTGCCGCCGGTAGAGCTGCACGCCAGCACCCAGTGCGACATCCGCAGCGTGGAGAAGGCGAACTTTCTGTCGGACGTCGGCTTTAGCCAGATCGTACTGGCCCGCGAGCTGAACCTGCAGCAGATCCAGGCCATCCACCAGGCGACCGATGCCACCATCGAGTTTTTTGTACACGGCGCGCTGTGCGTCGCCTATTCCGGGCAGTGCTATATTTCCCACGCCCAGACCGGACGCAGCGCCAACCGCGGGGATTGCTCTCAGGCCTGCCGCCTGCCGTACACGCTGAAAGATGATCGGGGCCGGGTCGTGGCCTATGAAAAACACCTGCTGTCGATGAAAGACAACGATCAGACCGCCAACCTGGCGGCGCTGATTGACGCGGGCGTGCGCTCCTTCAAAATCGAAGGTCGCTACAAAGACATGAGCTACGTCAAGAACATCACCGCCCACTATCGCCAGATGCTGGACGCCATTATTGAAGATCGCGGCGATCTGGCCCGGGCGTCGGCCGGGCGCACCGAGCACTTCTTTATTCCGTCTACCGACAAAACGTTCCACCGCGGCAGCACCGATTACTTCGTTAATGCCCGCAAGGGGGATATCGGCGCGTTTGATTCGCCGAAATTTATCGGCCTGCCGGTCGGGGAAGTGCTGAAGGTCAGTAAAGACCATCTGGATGTGGAAGTGACCGAGCCGCTGGCTAACGGTGACGGCCTGAATGTGATGATCAAGCGCGAGATCGTAGGCTTTCGCGCCAATACGGTAGAAAAAACGGCTGAAAATCGCTATCGCGTATGGCCCAATGAGATGCCTGCGGATCTGCATAAGGCGCGGCCGCACCAAGCGCTGAATCGCAACCTGGATCACAACTGGCAGCAGGCGCTGCTGAAAACCTCCAGCGAGCGGCGCATCGCGGTGGATATCGCCCTCGGCGGCTGGCAGGAGCAGCTGGTACTGACGCTGACCAGCGAAGACGGCGTGAGCGTAACCCACACGCTGGAGGGCGATTTTGCCGACGCGTCCAGCCCGGAAAAGGCGCTGAACGCCCTGCACGACGGCGTCGCGAAGCTGGGGCAGACGATTTACTATCCCCGCGAGGTGGATGTCGCGCTGCCCGCGCTGTTTGTGCCTAACAGCCAGCTCAACCAGCTGCGCCGCGAGGCGGTGGAGATGCTCGACGCCGCGCGGCTGGCAGCATACCAGCGCGGCAGCCGCAAGCCGGTGGCGGTGCCGGCGCCGGTCTACCCGGAAACGCATCTGAGCTTTTTGTCGAACGTTTACAATTACAAGGCGCGGGAATTTTACCAGCGCTACGGCGTGCAGCTGATCGATGCCGCCTACGAGGCGCATGAAGAGAAGGGCGACGTGCCGGTGATGATCACCAAGCACTGCCTGCGTTTCGCCTTTAATCTCTGCCCGAAGCAGGCGAAGGGCAGCATCAAGAGCTGGAAGGCCACGCCGATGCAGCTGATTAACGGCGACGAGGTGCTGACCCTGAAGTTTGACTGCCGCCCCTGTGAAATGCACGTGATCGGCAAAATCAAAAACCACATCCTTAAAATGCCGCAGGCGGGCAGTATTGTGGCCTCGGTCAGCCCGGACGAGCTGCTGAAAACCTTGCCGAAGCGTAAAAGCCCCCGGGCGCCGCATTAGGGTCAACGCCGGAGGCCGCCAGCGCGGCGGCGGCCTCCTCTTTCCCGGGACGCCAACTCATGAAAAAGTATCAGCAACTGGCAGGGCAAATCAGCGAACAAATCGCCCTCGGCGTCTGGCAGCCGAACGATCGGTTACCCTCGCTGCGCGAGCAGGTGACCATTAGCGGAATGAGCCTGATGACCGTCAGCCACGCTTATCAGCTGCTGGAGAGTCAGGGACGGATCGTTGCCCGCCCGCAGTCGGGATATTACGTTGCACCGCCGGTTGCCCCGCGCGCCGATGCCGCACCGCGCCCTCAGGTCACGCCGGATGAAAATGTTGATATCAATACCACCATTTTTGAGGTGATGCAGGCCAGCCGTGAGTCTACCGTACTGCCGTTCGCCTCCGCCTTTCCCGATCCGCGCCTCTTTCCGCTGGCCCAGCTCACCCGCTCGCTGGCGCAGGTCAGCAAAAACGCCGGCCCGCTCAGTACTATCGAAAATCTGCCGCCGGGCAGCGCGGCGCTGCGTCACGCCATCGCCCGGCGCTATGCCCTGCAGGGGATGAATATCTCCCCGGAAGAGATCGTGATCACCGCCGGAGCGCTGGAGGCGCTCAACCTTAGTCTGGAAGCGATAACCGCGCCCGGCGACTGGGTTATTGTGGAAAATCCCTGTTTTTACGGCGCGCTGCAGGCGCTGGAGCGGCTGCGCCTCAAGGCCCTGTCGGTGCCGTCTGATGTCAACGAAGGGATCGATCTGGATGCGCTGGCGGATGCGTTACGCACTTATCCCGTTAAAGCCTGCTGGCTGATGACCACCTGCCAGAATCCGCTCGGCGTAACGCTGCCGCCGGAGAAAAAGGCCCGGCTGGTGGCGCTGCTGTGCGAGCACGGCGCGGTGCTTATCGAGGATGACGTTTACAGCGAGCTGTGGGCGGGCAGGGAGAAGCCGCTGCCAGCGAAAGCCTGGGATCGCGACGACGCCGTGCTGCACTGCGGCTCGTTTTCCAAATGCCTGGTGCCGGGGTTTCGCATCGGCTGGGTCGCTGCGGGGAAATACGCCCGCCGCATCCAGCACTTGCAGCTGATGAGCACGCTCTCCACCAGCTCGCCGATGCAGCTGGCGCTGGCGGATTATCTGGAAACCCGGCGCTACGATGTTCACCTGCGCCGCCTTCGCCGCCAGCTGGCCGAGCGCAAGCAGCTCGCCCGCCAGGGGCTGCTGCGCCATCTGCCGCAGGAGGTCACGGTTCACTTTCACGAGGGCGGCTATTTTCTGTGGGTGGCGCTGCCGCCGGGAATTGACGCTGGCGAGCTGTGCGTCCGGGCGCTGGCGCACAGCATCAGCATCGCGCCGGGAAAAATGTTTTCCATTGCCAACAGCGGCGCCTCATTCTTCCGCCTGAACACCGCGTGGGGATGGGGCGAGCGGGAAGAGCGCGGCGCCGAAACGCTCGGCCAGCTCATTCGGCAAATGATGAAATAACCGACGCGGTTGTTTACATAATATTTTGCTTCGCCGTTAATAAGCCCAGAATAAACCTGATAACGGTGCAGGGCATTATTCACCTGCGGCAACAAGGTTATTTTATCCTGAGTACTTCAAGCTGCCTGAATGCAGTCAGCACCCGGTCAATTTGACGTATGACGGATATACATAAAATTATTTTAGGCTAACCTACTGTCACTACTCGATTTTAAACAACACCTCCACGCTGTTACTTAAGTAATGCGCGTCCTGTCACAACCCTGCGAAATATCAGCAGGAGAGGATGAGCGCCCGCTTGCCGCCGTCTACGTTTATAACAGGAGATATTTTTACCGGCACGGCTGCCCACAGAACACGGTCTGATGGAGTATTAACACCATGAGCAAGCATTCTGCCCGCAGCAGCCCGCGCGTATTCGCGCTGCCGGCAGCACGTTATTCAAAAACGGTTTATGCCATTTCCGGCGGTGGTGCGCCCGGGTGCAATTCCTGCACTTTAATTGCGCACGCTATCGCCCTGCGCGAGCGAAAGCGGCAGTCGCAACTCTCCCGAGTTTTTTCTTTTACTGCTTCCACTTATGGCGCGGCGGACCTCCCGTTGCGATATGGAAAGGGGCTATTACGCCCGATCCCGCTAAAGAGAAAGCGCCGCGTTAAAGTGACGACGTCACTTATGTATCTCGGTGAGACAGGCGGCTTAAGTCTGGCACGCATGCTGCAACGACAGCGGATGGACGCGCGTCCGCGGCTGGGCTGATGACTGTTTACCTGCCTTCGGGCTGGCGGTGCGGGCAGCACTGCTGAACATTAATGAGTTTAACGGAGCTGCCGCGGGCGGCTCCCGGGCGGCGATAGCGCCGCCGAAAGTGATAGAAAACCCCAAACGTGGAGCTGGATATGCAAGATAAGTTATTGATTAATGGTGAACTGATTGCAGGCGAAGGTGAGACGCAGCCGGTGTATAACCCGGCAACCGGAGAGGTTATCCTCGACATTGCAGAGGCCAGCGCTGCGCAGGTAGACGCCGCCGTGCAGGCGGCCGACCGCGCTTTTGCTCAATGGGGTCAAACTACGCCGAAAGCGCGAGCCGAGTGCCTGCTCAAGCTGGCCGACGTTATTGAGGAAAATGCAGAAACCCTTGCCGGGCTGGAATCGCTCAACTGCGGTAAGCCGCTGCACAGCGCCCTCGGGGACGAAATTCCGGCTATCGCCGACGTGTTCCGCTTCTTCGCCGGCGCAGCGCGCTGCCTTAACGGCTCGGCGGCCGGCGAGTATCTGGAAGGGCACACCTCGATGATCCGCCGCGATCCGCTGGGGGTTGTCGCCTCTATTGCGCCGTGGAACTATCCGCTGATGATGGCGGCGTGGAAGCTCGGTCCGGCGCTGGCGGCGGGCAACTGCGTGGTGCTCAAACCTTCGGAAATCACCCCGCTCACGGCTCTGAAGCTGGCTGAACTGGCCAAAGATATCTTCCCGGCGGGCGTGATTAACGTGCTGTTTGGCCGCGGCAAAACGGTCGGCGATCCGCTCACCGGCCACGAAAAGGTGCGGATGGTCTCACTAACGGGCTCTATCCCCACCGGAGAGCACATCATTTCGCACACCGCACCGTCCATCAAGCGCACCCATATGGAGCTCGGCGGCAAGGCGCCGGTTATCGTATTTGACGATGCCGACATTGACGCGGTGGTGGAAGGCGTGCGGACGTTCGGCTTCTATAACGCCGGACAGGACTGCACCGCCGCCTGCCGCATTTACGCTCATAAAGCGGTGTATGAGACGCTGGTGGAGAAACTCGGCGCGGCGGTCTCTACGCTGAAAATGGGCGCGCCGGAGGATGAAACCACCGAGCTGGGGCCGGTCAGTTCGAAAGCGCATCTCGCCCGCATCATTCAGGCTGTCGAAAACGCCAAAAGCCTGAGCCACATTCGCGTGGTTACCGGTGGCGAACCGGTGCAGGGCGGCGGCTACTACTTCCAGCCCACCGTGCTGGCGGGGGCGAAGCAGGGTGATGACATCGTGCAGAAAGAGGTGTTCGGGCCGGTGGTGAGTGTAACCGTGTTCGACGACGAGGAGCAGGTGCTGGCGTGGGCTAACGACTCGCAGTACGGGCTGGCCTCATCGGTGTGGACCAAAGACGTAGGTCGCGCCCACCGCCTGAGCGCGCGCCTGCAGTACGGCTGCACCTGGGTTAATACCCACTTTATGCTGGTCAGCGAAATGCCGCACGGCGGGCAAAAACTGTCGGGTTACGGCAAAGACATGTCGGTGTACGGCCTGGAGGATTACACGGTTATACGCCACATAATGATAAAACACTGAGGCAGTAAAAGCAGGTAACATAGTTCATTCGATCCCCGCCGCCGTGCGGGGATTATTTTTGTATGAATCATAGGCAATTGAAATGCGGTACATTGCGCATTTCGCGAAGTATGCTTAACTATGAGTGTTAAGCGGTTACTTTTAATATAGGGAGAGAAAAAATGGGTATTATTTCCTGGGTAATTTTTGGTCTTATCGCCGGTATTCTTGCTAAGTGGATCATGCCGGGTCGCGACGGCGGCGGTTTCTTCGTAACCGTTATTCTTGGTGTTATCGGTGCGGTAGTCGGCGGCTGGATCAGTACGCTGTTCGGCTTCGGTAAAGTAGATGGTTTTAACTTTGGCAGCTTCGTAGTAGCGGTTATCGGCGCGCTGGTTGTCCTGTTCATCTACAGAAAAATCAAAAGCTAAGAGTAACTAAATGAAAAAAGCTGCCGAAAGGCAGCTTTTTTTATACCGCTAATAAAATTATTTACGGCCAGCCAGTAAACCAATAATCAGGCCAATGGCACCTGCAGCAACCAGACCGGTGAGCGGATTTTCTTTAACGCGCTCGGACACTTCGGATACAGCATCAGAAGCCTGCGCGGCATATTTACGCGCTGCGCCTTTCAGCTGGTGCTTGGGAGAGTCAACGGCATCACCGAAACGCTCCTGCGCCTCACCGGCAAACTGATCCAGTTTGCTCCCTGCTTTATCTGCCAAACGTTCTGCATCTTTATCATATTCAGTCGACATATTTATACTTCCTCCTTTGGGTTCTGCTTATAAGTCTAGTGGCAGAATGACTTTCTACAAGGCGGACTAATCTTATTCATCCTGTTAAAAGGTCTCAGGAAGTTACAAACCCGCAAATCTCGTCTTTTGACAGCACGCAGGGAAGGTGGGACGATCTGCTCTTCCATTTTTTACTCTGAACGCAGTACCTGATGAAAAAAGATCTACTTTGGCTGGCCGCCGGCGCGCTGACGCTGGGAGGCTGCGCACATTCACCGGCGCACCGCATTGCCACCTGTGAAAAGCAAGGACAAAGCGAGGCGGCATGTACGGCCGCCGAGAAACAGTATGAACAGGCGCATCCGCTGCCGCAGTACGACCCCACGCAGTACGACAATGCCGCAGTTTTACAGTCGGCTTTTGACGTGAATGCTGAGCGGCACAGGCAAAAGGGAGGCTAGGAGAAGCGCAGCGGCAATAAAAAAGCAGCCTCGGGGCTGCTTTTTTATTGATGAATTACTGTCAAAAAAGACCGAATCGCGACATTAATATGCTGCAAAGCGCAATGGCGAAACAGATATTAATCAGGATCACGGCTTTACTTGAAACTTCCATACACCATCCTCTGTTGATTGGCCCTCACATATATAGTCTCCGTTGGCCGACAAAGCAATCAGACAACGGAAAAATTCTTATCTTATTTAGCGCGAATTATCTGAGCTAAAAATTTGAAGCCCGTCACACAAAAGCGCATAATGGCGGCGTATTTACTAACTCTCACGAGCCCCGGAATGACCCTCTACCAAAAAATGCTGATTTTTTACGCTGTCATGGCGGCTATCAGCGCGTTTATCACCTGGTTTCTCACCAATGACAGTAAGCGTATTCGTTTCATCGCCACTTTTTTGGTAGGCGCTACCTGGCCGCTCAGCTTTCCCGTCGCGCTGCTATTTTCGCTGTTCTGATCCTGTTCAATACCTCTCTTTTACTGTATAAAAAAACAGTTAACAGGAGGGGGTTATGCAACATCTTATTTCAGCTATTTCCGGCGCCGCCGTTCGCTGGCAGGACTTTCCCGGCGAAGGCGACCCGGTTTTCTTCATTCACGGCCTGGGCTGCGCAGCCTCCTACGAATATCCCCGCATTATTGCCGATCCCGCCTGGCGAGGCAGAAGTGCCGTGCTGGTCGATTTGCCGGGCAGCGGCTACAGCGATCGGCCGGTTGAGTATACTTACGCCATCCGCCAGCAGGCCGCGGTAGTGCGGGAGGTGATTGACGCCGCGGGGTGCGAACGCTGTTCCCTGTACGGTCACAGCATGGGCGGCAGTATCGCTATTGAAGTGGCAACCGCGCTCGGCGACAGGCTGGTGGCGCTGGCAGTGTCTGAACCCAACTTCTATCCGGGCGGCGGTTTTTTTAGCCGCCAGATTGCCGCCGGGCCGGAAGCGGAGTTTGTCCGCGAAGGCTACGCTGCACTGGTGGAAAAAGAGCACTCGCCGTGGCGGGGCAGCCTGCAGGCTACTGCGCCCTATGCGCTGTGGCGCGCGACCAACAGCTTAATCGAAGGAACCTCGCCGGACTGGATGACGCAATTCTTGGCGCTGCAGTGCCGAAAGACCCTGATTGTCGGCGCGCAAACGCTGCCGGATCCTGATGCGGAGTTCGTTGCCGGGGAGGGGATTGGCGTAGAGATCGTGGCTGATGCAGGACATTCCATGTCCTGGGAGAATCCCGCCGCGCTGGCGGCGGTTCTGGGGGCGTTTTTCCGCTAGAAGGACATTTCGCGCGGCGTGGTCTGCACGCTTATCCAGCGCAGCTCGGTAAACTCGTGGATCCCCGCGCGGCCGCCGAAGCGCCCGTAGCCGGAGTCTTTACAGCCGCCAAACGGCATCTGGGCCTCGTCGTGAACCGTCGGGCCGTTAATATGGCAGATGCCGGTTTGCAGATCCCGGGCCAGATTCCACGCCCGGGCGGTATCCCGGCTGTAGATCGCCGAGGAGAGACCAAACTCGCTGTCGTTGGCAATCTCCAGCAGGCGCGCGTCGCCGCTGGCGCGAATAATGCCTTTGACCGGCCCGAAAGACTCCTCCCGCCACAGCCGCATCTCTTCGGTGACGCCGTCCAGCAGCGTTGCCGCCATCAGCGTGTTCTCCGCCTTGCCGCCAATCAGCAGGCGCGCGCCCTTGCTCACAGCATCGTCAATCAGCGCATTGCAGCGTTCGACCGTGCGCATATCCACCACCGAACCGGGGAAGCCTTCCGGCTGGGCGCGCAGCCGCGCCACCATCGCGTCGACAAAGGTGTCGGCCACTGCGTCATCCACGATAATGCGCTCGGTGGACATGCAGATTTGCCCGGCATTAGCGTAGCCGCCGAACACCGCGCCGGCAGCGGCCTGCTCAATATCGGCATCATCCAGCACCAGCAGCGGCGCTTTGCCGCCCAGCTCCAGCACCACAGGCTTCAGGTAGCGCCCGCAGGTAGTGGCTACGATCTTGCCGACGTGGGTTGATCCGGTGAAGTTGATGCGCCGCACGCCGGGATGGGCGATAAGCGCCTCCACCACCTCGCCGGCATCTTTCACATCGCAGGTCAGATAGCTCACCACGCCCGGCGGGAAGCCGGCGGCGATCAGGGTTTCAATGATCAGCCCCTGGGTGGCGGGCGACAGTTCTGAGCCCTTAAGGATCACCGTATTGCCGCAGGCCAGCGGCGTGGCGATAGCGCGCACCGCCAGAATAATCGGCGCGTTCCACGGCGCCATGCTCAGCACTACGCCCGCGCCCTGGCGCACGCCGAGAGACAGGTTGCCCGGCACGTTAGAAGGGATAATCTGCCCTTCAATCTGGGTAGTCATCCCCGCAGCTTCCTGCAGTACCTCTGCACCTAAATCAACGTTGAAACCGGCCCAGAACGGCGTGGCGCCCGTTTCAGCGGCGATGGTGGCGATGAACTGCTCGCGGCGGGCGATCATCTCTTGCGCGGCGCGCAGCAGCAGCTTGCGCCGCTCGCCGGGCGTGGTGTCGCGCCAGCTTATAAACGCCGCGGCGGCGGAGTCTGCCACCCGACGGGCGTCGCTGACGTCGGCAGCCGGTGAGAGACTGGCGATTTCACCGCTTACGGGATTGAGGCGGGTAAAGGTGCGCTGGCTTTCAGCGCTGGCAGGTTGTCCATCAATAAATAGCGTTGCGTGATAAGTCATAGTTACCTCGTTATTTTCGTCAACTGTTTGAGTGTAATGATATAACCCAACCTGGCCTACCCGAGGGGGCGGTAATCGCACGCTTTTGAGGCACCTGCGCCCGGAAAGTACAAACCGGGTACGGTAAATGAATGCTGTACATGAAAAAAGCACGGTAAGGGGATAGGTGAAACTTCCTGATGCAACAGGTCATCGACTTGTTGCGCTGAGGTAAATAATGGCTGTATGTGGGGCAAAATTGTGCGGATCTCCGCCGACCAGTCAGGTTTTTTCCAGATTATGATTCCCTTCGTTTTTATCCGCCGCTACTCTACTGCCGCCTTAAAACAGGCCACTGCCCGAGAAAACAGCAGGAGGCGAACTTTCCGGTCATTGATGCTTCGAAAACGTTTGCGCCGCTGGCGCAATACTTGCATTGAAACTGTAACTTTTTTTATGAGCGAAAGTGTATGGCGAGTCAAAATGAGTTTCCGTTAAGTGAAGCCCCTGCGGCGGCGCGAAAAGGGCTGTTTTCTTTATCAATGGTGCTGTTCAGCTTTACCTTCTTTACCGGCACCATGTTTGCCGGCGGCGAGCTGGGTATTGCGTTTAGCCTTAGCCACGTGTTGTGGATAGCCGCGGCGGGTAACCTGCTGCTGGCGCTATATGCCGCCGCGCTGGGCTGGATCGCCGCCCGAAGCGGTCTCAATACCGTACTGATGGGGCGCTTCTGCTTCGGCGAAGCGGGCAGCAAGCTTGCCGATGCCATTCTGGCCTTTGCCGAGCTGGGCTGGTACGCCTGGGGGACCGCTACGGTTGCTATCACCCTGGTCAAAGTGCTGGGGCTTTCCGCCAGCTGGGCCACGCCGCTGATGGTCTTTTTTGGTCTGCTGTTCTGCGTAACGGCCATTATCGGCTATCGCGGGCTGGATCTGCTCTCCCGTATATCGGTCCCGCTGATGTTCATTCTGCTGGTTGCCTCAATGCTAATCGCCACCCGGCACGCCGGCGGGCTGTCGGGGATGCTGGCGATCCAGCCAGGCAGCCACATGGATCAGGCCGCAGCCATTACCATGGTGTTTGGCACCTTCGCCAGCGGCGCGACGCAGGCCACTAACTGGACGCGGCTGGCCCGGCGCGGCAGCACGGCGGTAACCGCCAGCATCATCAGCTTTTTTGTCGGCAACGGGTTAATGGTGGTGGCCGGCGCGTGGTGCGCGATGGTCTATCGCCAGAGCGATATTGTCAGCGTAATGATGCTCCAGGGACTGTCGGTTGCCGCGGTGATCATGCTGTGCCTCAACCTGTGGACTATTCAGGGGCCGACTATCTATAACGTCTCCGCTGCCACCTGCCATCTGCTGCGCAGCGAGCGCCGCCGCACCATTACGCTGGCCGGTGCCGGGGTAGGGATCCTGCTGGCTATTGGCGGCATGTCGGACATGCTGATCCCGTTTCTCAAGCTGCTGGGCAGCATTATTCCGCCAATCGGCGGGGTGATCATTGCCGACTATCTGTTCGTGTGGCGGGGAAAATATCCGCTGCTGAAAGACGTGAAGCTAAAAGCGCTGAACGGCTGCGGTCTGCTGGCTTATGCCTGCGGCGCGCTGTGCGCCTGGCTTTCGCCGTGGGTTGCGCCGCTGGTGGGGATTTCCGTATCGGCGCTGGTGTATGTGGCCGCCCGCCGCGCGTGTGCCAAAAACGCATAAGCTGTTGCAAAATGTGTATTTGTCGGCCCGGAGAGCTGTGGTGTGATGGCGCTCACTTAATCACACTTTTCGGGCAACAACATGATTCTTCTTCGAAAATATGCACGCCTCCTGCCGCTGGCGGGCATTATGCTGGCGGCAGGGCACGCGCAGGCGGCGGATAAAGATACGCTGGTCTACTGCATGGAGTCGGTGCCTGAATCGTTCAATCCCCAGCAGGCCACCTCCGGGCCTTCCCTGATTGCCAGCTCGCAGGTCATGTTCAACCGGCTGATAACCCTCGATTTAAATAATAATCGGGTCCTGCCGTCTCTGGCCACCGCGTGGGAAATCTCGCCCGACGGGAAAACTTACACTTTCACCCTGCGCAAGGGGGTGAAATTCAACAGCAATAAATACTTCACCCCGAGCCGGGACTTTAACGCTGACGATGTGGTGTTTTCGATACTGCGCCAGAAAGACGCAAGTAATCCGTATCACGCCATTTCCGGCACCGACTACAGCTATTTCAACGATACCGGACTGAATACGCTGATTACGGCGGTCAAAAAACTCGACGATGGCCGGGTTCAGTTTACGCTTTCCGAGCCCAACGCCGCGTTTCTGGCAGATATGGCGATGGACTTCACCTCAATCCTTTCCGCCGAATACGCCGGGGAGATGCTGAAAAAGGGCACGCCGCAGTATGTGGACAGCTGGCCGGTGGGCACCGGGCCGTACGCGCTGCGCCAGTATAAAGTGGACACCCAGATTCGCTACCTTGCTAATCCCCACTACTGGGGTGGTCCGGTACCTACCCGACAGCTGGTGTTTTCCATCACGCCCGATATTGAAACCCGGCTGTCGAAACTGCGCGCCAACGAGTGCCAGATTATCCCGGCACCGTCTCCCGCGCAGCTTGCGGCCATTGAGGCGGATCCTAACCTGACGCTGCACAGCTACAACTTGCCAAACGTCGGCTATCTGGCGTTTAACACCCGTAAGAAGCCCTTCGACAACGTGCTGGTGCGCCAGGCACTGAACTACGCCACCGATAAAAAAGCCATTGTTCGCGCCGTGTTTAACGACAAGGGCACGGTGGCAAAGTCCTTTATTCCGGCTGGCCTGCTGGGCTATGACGCCGATCTGCCGGACTACGGCTACGATGTGGAGAAAGCGAAGGCGCTGCTCAGGCAGGCGGGAGTTAAAGAAGGTACTGAGGTGGCGCTGTGGTCGATGCCGGTGCAGCGTCCCTATAACCCGAACTCGCGGCGCATCGCTGAAATGATCCAGAGCGACTGGGCCAGGGTTGGTATTAAAGCCAAAATCACCACCTTCGAATGGGGAGAGTATCTGGCGGGCATCCACCGCGGCGAGCACGACGCCGCGCTGTACGGCTGGCTAACCGACAACGGTGACCCGGATAACTTCGCCCAGGCGCTGCTGAGCTGCAACAGCATTAAGTCCGGCTCCAACATCGCCCGCTGGTGCGACAGCGGCTATGACAAGCTGGTGAGGCAGGGGAGGCTGGTGACCGATCGCGCCGCGCGGCTTGCGCTTTACAAGCAGGCGCAGGAGATTTTCTATCAGCAGGCGCCGTGGATCCCAATTGCCAACGGCAAAACCTTTTACGCCACCCGCAGCAACATTTCCGGTTTCAATCGCGAGCTGATGGGTACCGATTTCTCGAAGGCGAAGATTGATTAACGGCTAATTGATTTTGGAGGATCTATCGCGCTGTAGCCGTTAATTCAGGGGGAGCCCGGGGAGCAGCGACCGGGGTTAACCCTGCCAGCCAGCGCGAAGCACGACAGGCATAAGCTGATGACGATTGGTTATTTGCCAGCCTTGCGCCCCTGTGCTGTTATTACAGGGCTTATAACAAAATCTAAAGGCTTATAACCATGAATCTACGCGGTAAAACGCTACTTGCTCTGGCGCTGAGCGCGCTGTTACCGGCAGGGGCCGCACGCGCGGCACAGGATACGCTGATCTACTGCTCCGAAGCCTCGCCGGAGTCCTTTAACCCGCAGATTGCCAGTTCCGGCCCGACCTTTGTGGCCAGCTCGCAGACCCTTTACAACCGCCTCATCAATTTCGATCCGCAGAAAAACACCCCGATTCCGTCACTGGCGACCAGCTGGACTATCTCTCCGGATGGCAAAACCTACACCTTTACCCTGCGCCAGGGCGTTAAATTTAACAGTAACAAATACTTCAAACCCACCCGCGACTTCAACGCCGACGATGTGATCTTCTCGGTGATGCGCCAGAAGGATGCCAATAATCCATACCACAAAGTGTCGGGCGGCAACTATGAGTACTTCCACGACGTCGGCCTGGACGCGTTGATTCAGGACGTGAAGAAGATTGACGACTACCACGTACAGTTCGTGCTGAGCGAGCCGAATGCGGCGTTTCTCGCGGACTGGGGAATGGATTTCGCGTCGATTCTGTCGGCAGAGTACGCCGATGCGATGATGAAAAAAGGCACCCCGGAGTATGTTGATACCTGGCCTATCGGCACCGGGCCTTACGCGCTGCAGCAGTATAAAACCGATTCGCTGATTCGCTACATTGCCAATCCGAACTACTGGGACGGGCCGGTACCGACTAAGCACCTGATCTTCTCCATTACGCCTAATGTAGAAACCCGGCTCGCCAAGCTGCAGACCAACGAATGCCAGATAATTCCCGCGCCTTCACCGGTGCAGTTCGACATTATCAAAAGCAACAAGGCGCTGGCCCTGCACGGCGTTGACGCCCTTAACGTCGGCTACCTGGCGTTCAACACCGAAAAGAAACCGTTTGACGATCTGAAAGTGCGTCAGGCCCTGAACTACGCCACGGACAAAAAGGCAATTGTAAACGCCGTCTTTATGGGCTCCGGTACGGTGGCGAAATCGCCGCTGCCGCCGAACAGCCTCGGCTATGCTGCCGACCTGCCCGACTACGGCTACGATCCGGCAAAAGCGAAAGCATTGCTCGAGCAGGCGGGCGTGAAAGAGGGCACCGAGGTCACGCTGTGGTCAATGCCGGTCCAGCGTCCGTACAACCCCAACTCGCGGCGCATTGCTGAAATGATCCAGAGCGACTGGGCCAAAGTGGGCATTAAAGCCAAAATCACCACTTATGAATGGGGTGAGTATCTGGCCGGGATCCGCAAAGGCGAGCACGACACAGCGCTGTACGGCTGGATGTCAGATAACGGCGATCCGGATAACTTTGCCGATACGTTACTCGGCTGCGACAGCATTAAAACCGGATCTAATGCGGCACGCTGGTGCAATAAGGACTATGATAATCTGGTTAAGAAAGCCAGGCTGGTCAGCAATCCTGCCGAGCGGGCAAAGCTCTACCAGCAGGCGCAAACGGTCTTTTATCAGCAGGCGCCGTGGATCGCGCTGGCGAACGGTAAGACCTTTTACGCCACCCGCAGCAACGTATCCGGCTACAGCGTAAGCCTGATGGGCAGTGATTTTTCAAAAGCGAAACTGAACTAGGCCTGGTTATCGTGCCCGGCAGGCCCCGCGCCGCCGGGCAGTATCCCAGAGTATTATAAGGAGCCGTAATGTCACATCTGGATGAAGTCAGCGCCCGCGTGGATGCCGCCATTGCGCAGGACGTGATTGCCCCGATGAACGAACTGCTGGTCGAATTGAGCGATGACGCGGGCCTTAGCCGCGACGACCGCTACGCCCAGCAGCAGCGCCTGCGTACCGCCATTGCCCACCACGGGCAGAAGCACGCCCAGGAGGAAGACCCCCGCAAGGCGCAACTCTCCGCCGGCGGAACCATTATTTGATTAACCCGTCCGACGCCGGCCCGCGAATACAGCGCCTGTTTATCGTCCCGCGCCTGATGCCGGAAGTGCGCGCTGGACGAAAGCGCCACACCATTCGCTGGCAGGAGACCGCCATCCATCCCGGGCCACTGCTGTATATCAGCACCGCCTGTCCCGATGATGTGGTGAGGGTTACGGTGTCTCACGTTATAACACTGCCGCTTTCGCGCGTGGCCGCGCACCTCGGTAAAACCGACGCGTGGCCCGACAGCGTGCTATTAGAGGGCATGCGCGAGCACTATCCAACCATTGAATTGAACTCGCTGGTGGAGGTTATCCACCACTCTGCACCGCTGTGCGCGCCCTCAGGCAGCAACAACCAGGCAGATTAAAACTATGTTGATTGAAACCCTAACCCAGCTCGAACAATCCCTGCATTTTGACAAGCGCAACAACCGCGCGTGGCTGGAAACCATCCTGCATCCCGGTTTTAAAGAAATAGCCCGCTCAGGGCGAATGATCACCCGGGCGGAAACCATCGAGTCGCTGGCAAATGAGATGAGCCCCCAGCCCCTGCTGAGTTTTGACTACAGTCTGGAAATTGCCGACGAACGCTACGCCTTGCTTAACTACCAGACGTCCCAGGTGGACGGCAGCCAGAATACGCTGCGCACCTCGCTCTGGATCTACTCTGATAAAGACGGCTGGCGGCTCTTTTTCCACCAGGGCACGCCAACGCCGGAAGTGGGCTAATCCACGCAGCGGAGCGCGGGGCTTTTGCAACTACAGGCTTTGATAGTGCGCGTCATCCACCGGCTCCAGCCATTCGTTCGACGCGCCTTCTGCCGGCACTTCGACCGCAATGTGCGCAAACCAGCTGTCGAGGGCCGCGCCGTGCCAGTGCTTCACGCCGGGGGCAATATTGACCACGTCACCGGCGACCAGCGCACGTGCAGGCTCGTTCCACGCCTGGTACCAGCCGCGACCGCCGGTTATCAGTAAAATTTGTCCACCTTTGTGATGGATATGCCAGTGATTGCGACACCCGGGCTCGAACACTACATTACCAATAGTAACGCCAGTGGTGGACAGCATATTCAGATAGCTGGTGCCATCGAAAAACTGCGCATAGGCTTCATTTTTGGGGCCTTTTGGAAAAATGCCGTTACCGTCAAAAAGTGTACTCATGAATTTCATTCCCTTACTTGTAGAGTGTATTAAGGACCTGACCGGCGCGGCCAGCTGCGGCTGAGCCACATGCCTCTTCGAGGATATGGATAAAATGCTGTAGCCGGGCGTGCGTCAGGCCGGTATTCAGGCTGAGAGTGAAATGACTGCGGAGCTGATTTTCCACCCCTGACATCACCGCCAGCGCCGACAGCGTCGCCACTTCGCGGGTTTGCCAGTCCAGGATGTCACGCTGAAAAATATCGCCAAACAGGTGAGCTTTCAGAAACTGGTCTATGGCCGGTGCAAAATCAAACAGCGCGCCGGCCACCGGTTGACCCGCCAACTGGGTCTGGTTCTCACTTCCGCAAGCAAGACTGTCCCACTCCACCGGCGGTGGTGTGGCTGCGCGGCCCTCCTGATCGACAGTACCCGCTTGTCGACGCGCGGTAACGAGCTTCATTAGTACTTCCAGCGCATTCAGGCTGCGGGGAAAACCGCAGTAGGCATATAGCTGAACCAGCACTTCCTTAATTTCATTAATCGTTAAACCGCCCTCCAGACTCCGATGTATCGCGCTTTCGAGATCTGGCAGATTTCCTGCCGCGGCGTGTGCCGCTATAGGGATTATTCGCTGTTGTCGTTCGTTGAGTTGTTCCTGCATGGTTCAATATTCCGTTGAGGTTAGGCATCCCAGGACGCTGCTGTCAGACCCGCTCGAGGCAGAGAGAAAAGCATAGCAGCGGTTATTATTGTGATTAACAGGGTTATAATGATTGCGTCTATGAGTGACACTCATAAATAAGCCCGCCGGGGAGGCGTCATGCTTAAAGAGAATTTCAATGAGCTGCAGTGCTTTCTGGCGGTCGCCAGGGAGCGCAGCTTTACTAAAGCCGCAGCGAAGCAGGGGGTTTCGCAGTCGGCGTTGAGCCACGCGGTTAAAGCGCTGGAGTCGCGGCTTAATTTACGCTTGCTGACCCGAACCACCCGCAGCGTCGCCCCGACTGAAGCCGGCGCGCGAATTCTTGCCTGTCTTGAACCCGGATTATCCGATCTGGATCAGGCCCTGGATAACATCGTTCAGACGAGTGGTACGGTATCGGGCCATCTTCGACTTTCCGCAAGCGATCATGCGATCCATCAACTGCTGTGGCCCAGACTTAAACCATTTCTACGTGAACACCCGACGATTCACCTCGAACTGGTTGCAGATAACGGTTTTGTCGATATTGTGCGCGAAGGTTTTGATGCAGGTGTTCGGCTGGGGCAGAGCCTGGAGAAAGATATGGTCGCTGTAAAAATCGGCCCGGATATGCGGATGGCCACCGTCGCCTCTCCGGAGTATTTTGCCCGGTGCGGCGTACCGCTGACGCCGCACGATTTACAGGACCATACTTGCATCAATATGCGCCTGCCCACGGCAGGAGGAATTTGCCCCTGGGAATATGAATTCGAGGGGAAAACGATGCGGGTGCGGGGCGAGGGGCCGCTGATCCTGAGTTCGCAGATGGAGCGTATTGACGCCGCGCGTGAAGGTTTCGGGATCGCCTGCTTACCGGAAGATACCGTGACAGATCTCATTGCGAGTGGCCAGCTGATGTCGGTCCTCAATGAATGGAGCCCGCCATTTTCCGGTTATTATCTCTACTATCCCAGCCGGCGGCAGCATCCGCCGGCCTTTACCTTACTGATTGACGCGCTACGTTACCGCGGCGAGACGCCGCCTAAAACGTCCGCTTTGCTACCAGCCACGCGCCGATAACCAGCAGTACCGCGCCGCAGGCGGGGGCGACCAGCGCGCGCCATGAAATACCACTGCCGCGCAGCACGTCCAGCACCAGGCCGCCCACCAGCTGGCTGGCGACCAGTACGGCAATGGTCGTGGCCGCGCCGAGATGCTGATAGCCGCTGATGCTGGCGAACACGAAAAACGATCCCAGCAGGCCGGGCAGCAACGTCCAGCCGCTGACTTTCGACGCCAGTTCCGCGAAGCCGCCCGCGCCGTGCTTGATGAGCAGCAGGGAGGTAAACAGCGCGATGCCCACCAGCGCGTTGAGCAGCATGGCAATCAGGATCGTCGAGGAAGACTGGGTGATACGTACCATGAGCGTATTTTGCGCCACCAGCCCGAGGCCGGCGGCTACCAGAAAGGCCAGTATCAGCGATGCGTTCACGGCGCGGCGTCCGGATCTGTCCGCGCGTCGAGCTGCAGCTGCATAAAGGTAAGATCCAGCCAGCGGCCAAATTTAGTGCCCACCTGCGGCATTTTCGCGGTGATCTCAAATCCCAGCGCGGCGTGCAGGTGTAGCGAGGCGGCATTTTGCGATTCGATCCCGGCGACCATTACGTGCTTGCCGATTTGCCTGGCCTCATCAATCAGCCGCGCCAGCAGCAGCCGGCCCAGGCCTTTGCCCTGGTGCTCAGGATGGACATACACCGAATGTTCCACCGTGTGGCGAAAGCCCTCGAACGCGCGCCAGTCGCCGAATGAGGCGTAGCCGGTGACAACGCCGTTTTCTTCGCTGACCAGTACCGGATAACCCAGCTGCCGACGCGCCTCCAGCCAGGCACGGCGGTTATCGGCATCTACGGTGGTGTCGTTCCAGATGGCGGCCGTGTGCAGTACGGCGTGATTATAGATAGCGGCGATGGACTCGCAGTCCGCAGAAGTGGCGTGTCGAAGCATAATAACAGTCCCGGTTGTTCACTATAGTATTACGCTATTGATACTATAGTTTACGCGGGACTGACAAGGTTATTATTGCCGCTATTCAGCGATGACCGTTTCCGGCGGCAGCTGCCAGTTCGGGGCGGTAAAGGCTTTTAGCGTCTGGGGCCGGTACAGCTGATCGCGC
>NZ_CAJYMB010000036.1 GCF_913775985.1 uncultured Pluralibacter sp.
TACCCAGCTCCAGCGTGCAGGCCAGCGCCGCAAAGCGCGCGCAGCTGAAATGGGTAAAGGTGCCGCCGGGCGCCTGATGAAATACCAGCGCCTCCAGCCCGGCTGCGGCCAGCCAGTGCAGAAACTCCTCCGGCCACGGCGCGGTGCGCTGGGGGAGCACCCCGAAGCGCGGATGGAGAGACCCCCGGATGGCAGTATGTAAATCAAGATGCCAGCGCAGGGCGTCGCCGGGCTGGTAAAACGCCGCCAGCGCCTGCTCCAGGCGCGCCGCCCGCGCCGTTTCCCCCGACGGGGTAAAATCGTGCCAGCGGCCGCTGAACATCCGGTTCATGTCGCTGTGCACAAAGCGCCGGTTGGCCGCCAGCGCCGGAGGATTGCCGAAGATAACCAGCAGCCGCCAGCGCAGAACCTGGCTGCCGGCCAGCAGCGCCGCTACCAGCGCGTCAACGATCTCTACCGGCGCGGTTTCGTTACCGTGAATACCGCAGGAGAGCACCAGCGCCCGATCGCAGGGCGCGACGGGCACCAGCTCAAGGATCCCGGTATCCAGCCAGCGCCAGCGCAATCCGGCGGTTTCTCCGGCGCGAGGTTCAGGCTCTGTTCCGGCAAGCGTCAGCGCCAGGGCTGTTTTCATCGCGTTCTCCTACTGCTGAAAGGAATAGACTGAACCAAGATCGAGAATCTGCGTTAGCCGGTCCAGCGCCTCGCGCCCCTCGCGCAGCAGCTGCGGATCCGCCAGGTCGGCCTGGGTTAGCCGGTCCCGGTAGTAGCGGTCGATCCAGCCGTTGAGCGCCGTAAACAGCGCATCGTTCATCAGCACCGCCGGATTGAGCGCGGCGATTTCGCTTTCCGTCAGCACCACCCGCAGGCGCAGGCAGGCGGGCCCGCCGCCGTTGGCCATCGACTCCCGCAGGTCGAACACCGCCAGCGACGCAATCGGGTTATCTGCGGCCACCACCTCCTGCAGATACGCCCAGACGCCGGAATGCGCCTGCGCCTCTTTCGGCAACACCAGCATCATGCTGCCGTCCTGGCGGCTCAGCAGCTGACTGTTGAACAGGTAAGTCGCTACCGCGTCGTTTACCGATACCCGCGCGGCGGGCACTTCCACTGCCTGGAAGCCGGGTACCCGCTCGCGTAGCTGATCCAGCAGCCGGGGCTGGTCGACAAACGCCTGCTGGTGGCAGAACAGCACCTGCCGGTTGCTGACGGCAATCACATCGTTGTGAAAGACACCCTGATCAATCACCGCCGGGTTCTGCTGGGCAAACAGCAGCCGGGCGGGATCCACCAGATTAAGCCGCGCCACCGCCCGGCTGGCGGCCAGGGTCTGGCGCGCGGGGTAGCGCTGAGGCTGAAGTGGATTTCCCTCTTCACGCCCGTACACAAACAGCTGCACGCCCGGTCCGCCATATTCGCTGCCGAAGCGGTTGTGGTTGGCCGCGCCTTCGTCGCCCCACATCGCCGCCTGGGGCAGCGCGTCGTGAACAGCAAAGGCCTGCGGATCGCGAAAAATGGCCCGCAGCAGCGCGCCGGTGCCCTCCGCCTCGCTGGCTCGGTGGAATTTATTGTTCAGATTGGCGACGGTCAGATGCACCCTGCCGTCCAGCGAATCCGCCGACGGGCAGACGGTAGCCGCATTGGCAACCCACATTGCGGAAGCTGAGCTGGTTGCTGACAGCAGCTCCGGCGAGTGGGCCGCCGCCGCGTGCAGCACCTGCTCGTCGCTACCGCGAAACCCGAGCTGGCGCAGCAGCGGCAGGTTAGGCCGCTCGTGGGGCGGGATCACCGCCTGGGCAAAACCGAGATCCGCCAGCGCCTTCATCTTTAACAATCCCTGGCGGGCGGCCAGCTGCGGATTAGAAACCTGGAGCCGGTGCCGGGCAGACGCTTCATTGCCAAACGACAGGCCGGCGTAGTGGTGCGTCAGCCCCACCAGCCCGTCGAAGTTAACTTCTCTGGCACTCATGGACGCTCCTCCGCGGAAAAATCGAGTCCCGGGGAGAGCATATCGGGCAGCGCCAGCCCCGGAGACTCCAGCGATGCCATCGGCCACGCACAGTAGTCCGCCGCGTACCAGGCGCCGGGACGATGGTTGCCGGATGCGCCAACGCCGCCGAACGGCGCGGTGCTGGCGGCGCCGGTCAGGGGCTTGTTCCAGTTGACGATGCCCGCCCGGGCCTCCAGCAGCAGCCGGTCGAATTTCGCCCGGTCACTGGACAACAGCCCGCAGGAGAGTCCGTAGCGGGTAGCGTTCGCCAGCGCTATGGCGGCATCAAAATGGTCATAGCGCCAGACGCAGAGCAGCGGACCAAATACCTCTTCATCCGGCACCGGCTCCGCCGCGCTCATCTCCAGAATTCCCGGGGTCAGCAGGGAGGTGCCTGGTTCCAGCAGGCGCGGCTCCAGCAGCGTCACTGCCCCGCGGGCAACGTGCTGCTGCCTGGCATCGATTACATTCTGCGCCGCCTGGGGGGAGATCAGCCCGCCAATAAACGGCTGCGGCTCGGCGTCCCAGCGGTCGGGCGTAATCCGCCCGGCCACCGCCACCAGCCGCTGCAAAAACGCGTCTCCCGCCGGGCCGCGCTTGACCAGCAGCCGCCGGGCGCAGGTGCAGCGCTGCCCGGCGGTAATAAAGGCCGACTGAATAGTGGCGTGCACCGCCGCGTCGATATCCTGAGGATCGTCGACAATCAGCGG
>NZ_CAJYMB010000037.1 GCF_913775985.1 uncultured Pluralibacter sp.
CGTCTGATTGATGATGTACGGCGCTCACCGGGCAGTTAAACAGCTGGGCGCAGCCCGCTTCGCGGCTGAGGTCGATCCAGGCTTTGATTGCCAGCTCGCTTTTCAATACGCCGGAGGCGGGTTCAAACAGCGCGGTGTAATTTTCAGGCAGGCGTATCTCCGGCCAGCGGGCCATCGCCTGCGCGGCGGTCATTTTTTCGATATCAAGATCGAACTGGCGGGCGCTCTGCTCGACGTTGGCGAGAAAAACAGAATCGACCGGCCCGAGGTTCACCACGCCGGTGCGGGCAAAAATTTCCTCATTGCTCAGGGCTGCCAGCTCGTCCCACAGCGTCTGGGCGCGCAGCACCAGCGGCACGTACTTTTCGCCTTCGCCGTAGGCGTGGCGAATAAGTCGCGTGTCGCCGTGGTGGCTGCCTTCGGTATGCGGCGGGTGGTGGGCATCAATCATCAGCACCGACAGCCCGGCGCGGGTGGCATAAAATCCGGCAGCGGCGCCGACAGAGCCGCTGCCGATAATAATAAGATCGTAATTCATGTAGGTCTCTCAGGGCATTTATTTTGGCGTAGGGTAAATCATCCGGCTATCGCAGTGATATTTCAAGCGCTCGGCCGCGAGTTGTTGATTGTCGTGCAGTTGTTACTGCGGACAGAGGCTGCCAGTATCGGAATTGACGAGTGGGCTGTAAAGTTGCAGGTGGCCTCGGATATTTCCCGCAGCAGCCATTATTTTAAAGATAATTCTTAAGCGAGCCACAAATAAACAGGGCATCCGAAGATGCCCTTAATCGTCATTAAATGTAAGATTTAATGTCTGCGATACTCATTTTGCTCGACATCACCGGATTCAATTTTAGCGATGCCCGCTTCCAGAATAGAAATAAACTGGCGAGCGACGTCGGTGGTCAGCCATAGCGTCTGGCCAATCTCAGCTTCGTTGTTGCTTGCTATTGTGGGGTTCTGGTAGTGCAGACGCAGCATGAGTGCGTCATAACTGTCGACGGTGCTGATATCCCATCCGACCAGGGGATGGGTCTGAATGACTTCATTATTCTTTTCCATCATGACCCCTTATTTGTGTATTTAAGACAACGGTTCGAGGTTCAATGCGCGTTTTTTTCTGAAGCAGAACAATTATACCAACAACTCGGGAAATATTCGATATTTTAAATTAAACGCGGAATATTTCGCCATCGGCATCGCTAATGCTGGCTAATAATTGCTCAGGCTGATGGCTGTGTTTAGGAGGTGGCAGTCTTGCAATGAGGTGAAGGATGAAAATGCAGCAAAAAAAGCCGGGGCGACCCGGCAAAAAACTACAGAATGGTGGAGCAGAAATCTAGTCGGCGTTGAACCAGTCGTCGGCGCTTTCCCAGGTTTCTTGCAGGATTTCGCTAACGCGCTGTTTGTCGTCTTTATCGGCGCCGTAGACGGTGAGGCTGTTGGAGGAGGTATAGCGCACCGAAACCCGGCCATTGCGATCCGGAAATTCATCGTCGATGCGGCGGGAGAGTTCGTGAGTCAGGGCATCAATGGCCCCGGCGGGCAGGACGGTCGTTTTGGCAATAGTCACTTCGATACGCATAGACGGCTCCCTGAATAATTTACTGTTTATATATACAGTATATGCATGTTGCTGACAACAGGGAGCCGATCTTTTTTTAGCGTTTAAGCGTCCATCCTACCGTTTCACCGGCGAGGAACGGGATCAGCGTATCGTCCGGCAGGGCGATGCTTTCTACCACGTGCTCCTCCTGACGCTCCAGCTCGATAAAGTCTTCATTGACCGGCAGGCCGTAGAAGCGCGGCCCGTTCAGCGAACAAAACGCTTCAAAATGCGCGAGTGCATTCATCTCTTCGAAAACGGTAGCGTAGCTTGCCAGCGCCGTCGGGGCATTAAAGCAGCCGGCGCAGCCGCAGCTGGCCTCTTTACGATGGCGGGCGTGCGGTGCCGAGTCGGTTCCGAGGAATACTCGTTCAAAGCCGCTGGCCACCAGCTCGCGCAGAGCGTGCTGGTGTACGTTGCGCTTGAGGATCGGCAGGCAGTACAGGTGCGGGCGAATGCCGCCCACCAGCATGTGGTTGCGGTTAAACATCAGGTGCTGCGGAGTAATGGTCGCGCCCAGCAGTGCGTCGCCGTCGCGCACATATTCCGCCGCATCTTTTGTGGTGATGTGTTCGAGCACGATTTTGAGCCCCGGCAGCTTCCGGCGCAGCGGAATCAGCACCGTTTCGATAAAGCGCGCTTCGCGATCAAAAATATCAATATCGGCGTGGGTCACCTCCCCGTGGATCAGCAGCGGCATGCCGAGCTTCTCCATGCGCTCCAGCACCGGCATGATGGCATCGGTGCTGCTGACGCCGTGGCTGGAGTTGGTGGTGGCATTCGCCGGATAGAGTTTCGCGGCGGTAAATACCCCCTCGCGAAAACCGCGCTCCAGTTCGTCCGGGTCGAGCGTGTCCGTCAGATAGCAGGTCATCAGCGGCGTAAAGCGGTGGCCTGCCGGCACGGCATCAAGGATCCGCTGGCGATAGGCGACGGCGGCTTCCACGGTGGTAACTGGCGGAACCAGATTCGGCATCACGATCGCCCGTCCGTACACTTCGCTGGTATAGGGAACCACCACGTCGAGCATATCGCCATCGCGTAAATGAATGTGCCAGTCGTCGGGGCGGCGGATTTTCAGAATCTGAGAGGGTGCGGTCATGGAAGGCTCCGGCTAATTGAAAAGGGGGTCTTTTTGCCGGGCACTAAGAATAAGCGTAAACGTTTTCGTTTGCACTCTATTTGCGGAGGAAATTTACCGCCGGGCGGAGGAAGAGGGCGGGCGCCAGTGCGCCCGCCGGGGATCAATCAGTGAACGGAATGACAATTTCACCCGGCTTAACTTCAATTCCTTTAGCGAGCTTTTTCGCCAGCGCCTCGCCCTTACTGGCATCTTCGCGCAGAACGTAGGCCGGCCGCTGGCTGAAGTAGCTGCGCAGAGACTGGTTGAGATACGGCATCATGGTTTGCACCACCGACTGCATCTTCTGCGGCTGCACCTTCGCCTCAACCACTTCCATCTCCTGCAGGTAGATAGCGCCTTTTTCCTTATTGAACACCGGAAGGGCTTTCAGTTTCAGATCGATGGTCGCTTTCTGATTGCCAAACAGCGACGTCATATCGAGTTTGGCCGTACCGGTAAGCGTCACCTTGTTGGCTTCCTCGCGCCCGATAGCGCTGGAAAGATTATTTAAGACAATGTGGGCATCCGCGAGTCCGGGTACGCCAATATCTTTGGAGAAGTTATTGCGCTTTTCCAGCGCCTGATTAATTTCGTGCTCGCTAATGGTGTACTGCGTGAGCTGATTACATCCGGTCAGCGCGCTGCCGGCCAGCAGGGCGGCAGCAAACAACATCTTCTTCATGGGCTTCCTCAACATAAACTTCTGGCTCATCCTGACACAAAGCAGCATGCCGCGTCAGCACTCTGTCTGCCAGCAGAATTTGCTGAAACAGCGCCAAATCACGCTGGTAACAGGGATTCAGGGGCATTTCCCGCGAGCCTTGAACCCTGACTTTTGTTTAAAACGCGGGTCTGGCTACGTTTTTTGCATGAAATAGCGTGGCGGCACAGAAAAATCTGCTGCCTGAGTCCAACTTCAGGAAAGAGGCAGGTATAGTGGCCTCTCACCGCGAACAGAGAGCCCGGCGTAGACAGGAGAAAAAATGTTTGGCTATCGCAATAACGTGCCAAAAGCGCGCTTAACGACCGACAGACTGGTGGTGCGACTCGTCCACGACAGGGACGCGTGGCGGCTGGCGGACTATTACGCTGAGAATAAGCAGTTTTTAAAACCCTGGGAGCCGATCCGCGACGACAGCCACTGTTATCCGTCCGGCTGGCAGGCAAGACTGACGATGATCAACGAGTTTCACAAGCAGGGCTCGGCGTTCTATTTCGCGCTGCTCGACCCGGAAGAGACGACGATTATCGGCGTGGCAAATTTTTCCAACGTGGTGCGCGGCTCGTTCCACGCCTGCTATCTCGGCTACTCCATCGGCGAGAAGCATCAGGGGCAGGGGCTGATGTTTGAGGCCCTGAGCGCGGCCATTCGCTATATGCAGCGCACCCAGCGGATTCACCGGATTATGGCCAACTACATGCCCCACAACCAGCGCAGCGGCGGGCTGCTGGCGCGTCTGGGTTTTGAGAAAGAAGGTTACGCCAAAGATTATTTGCTGATAGACGGCCAGTGGCGGGATCACGTATTAACAGCGCTGACCACCCGCGAGTGGACGGCGGGTCGATAAGGAGAACACTCAAATGAAATATCAGTTATCCGCGCACGAAGCGCGCGTCATCGGTTGCCTGCTGGAGAAGCAGGTCACCACGCCGGAGCAGTATCCGCTGTCGCTCAATGCCATCACCCTGGCCTGTAATCAAAAAACCAACCGCGAGCCGGTGATGTCCCTGAGCGAGGGTGAAGTGCAGGATCTCCTCGACGAGCTGGTTAAGCGCCACTACCTGCGCACCGTCAGCGGTTTCGGCAATCGCGTCACCAAGTACGAACAGCGCTTTTGCAACTCGGAATTTGGCGATCTGCGCCTGACGCCTGCAGAAGTAGCGCTGGTGGCCACTCTGCTGCTGCGCGGGCCGCAAACCCCGGGTGAGCTGCGCAGCCGCGGCCAGCGCATGCACGAGTTTATCGATGCGGCAGAAGTTGACGCCGCGCTGGAACATCTGGCGAGCCGCGAGGACGGCCCGTTCGTGGCGCGCTTGCCGCGCGAGCCGGGCAAGCGAGAGCAGCGCTACATGCACCTGTTTAGCGGCAGCGTGGAATCGCTGATTACTGCGGTAGAAGCGGTAGTGCCTGCCTCCTCAGAAGCGCTCGGCGAGCGCGTTGCGGTGCTGGAAGATGAAGTTGCCGCCCTCAAAGCGCGGCTGGATTCCCTGCTGGCGCACCTCGGAGAGTAGTCGTGGAGAAAATGCTGCGTATCGGCGTGGTGGGCCTCGGCGCCATCGCGCAGAAAGCCTGGCTACCGGTGCTGGCCGCGGCGGACGGCTGGACGCTGCAGGCGGCGTGGTCCCCCGGGCGGGAAAAAGCGCAGCGGGTCTGCGCCAGCTGGCGTATTCCACTGGCGGATTCGCTGGCGCACCTCGCCGCGCAGTGCGACGCGGTATTCGTTCACTGCGCCACCGCGGCGCACTATGAGGTGGTGAGCGCGCTGCTCAATCTGGGCGTACACGTCTGCGTGGACAAGCCGCTCGCCGACAGCCTTAGCGATGCCGCGCGGCTGGTGGAGCTTGCAGAGAGGAAAAAGCTGACGCTGATGGTTGGCTTTAACCGCCGCTTTGCGCCGCTGTACCGCGAGCTTAAAACGCACGCGGGCGAACTTGCCTCGCTGCGGATGGACAAGCACCGCACCCACAGCGTCGGGCCGCAGGATCTGCGCTTTACCCTGCTGGATGACTATCTGCACGTGGTGGATACCGCGCTGTGGCTGGCGGGCGGTCAGGCAAAGATTTCCGGCGGCCTGCTGCAAATCACCGAACAGGGCGAAATGCTTTACGCCGAACACCAGTTCACCCTGCCGCAGGCCCGGATAACCACCAGCATGCACCGCCGCGCGGGCAGCCAGCTTGAGCGGGTGCAGGCTGTAACCGACGGCGCGCTGATTGCGGTGAGCGACATGCGCCAGTGGTGCGAAGAGCGCGGCGCGGGTGAGGTAACGCGACCCGTTCCGGGCTGGCAGAGCACGCTGGAGCAGCGCGGATTTGTCGGCTGCGCGCGCCACTTCATCCAGTGCATAGAGAATCAGACGGTGCCTGAAACCGCCGGCGAACAGGCGATCGCCGCCCAGCGCATCATCGACGCCCTGTGGCGCGAGGCAATGCGCGAATAGTCCGCCGGTGGCATTTATTGCTGAACCCGGTAGACTATCGCCACTTTCCAGCCGCCTGCTCCGCAGGCGCTTTTGTTCCAGGGTTGTGGAATCACACGTTAATGAATTTATTAAGATCGCTGGCGGCCGTCAGCTCGATGACTATGTTCTCACGCGTGCTGGGTTTTGCGCGCGACGCCATTGTGGCCCGCATTTTCGGCGCCGGAATGGCCACCGACGCCTTCTTTGTTGCCTTCAAATTGCCGAACCTCCTGCGCCGTATTTTTGCCGAAGGGGCGTTCTCTCAGGCCTTCGTGCCGATCCTTGCGGAGTACAAAAGCAAGCAGGGGGAAGACGCCACGCGGGTGTTTGTCTCCTACGTTTCCGGTCTGCTGACCCTGGCCCTGGCGCTGGTCACCGTGCTCGGTATTGCGGCAGCGCCGTGGGTTATCACCATCACCGCACCGGGCTTTGCCGACACGGCGGATAAATTTACCCTCACCACCCAGCTGCTGCGCATTACCTTTCCCTACATTCTGCTGATTTCGCTGGCCTCGCTGGCGGGGGCGATTCTCAATACCTGGAACCGTTTCTCGGTACCGGCCTTTGCCCCCACGCTGCTTAACGTCAGCATGATTGGCTTTGCCCTGTTTGCCGCGCCGTACTTCCATCCGCCGATCCTGGCGCTGGCGTGGGCGGTCACCGCGGGCGGCATCCTGCAGCTTTTTTACCAGCTGCCGCACCTGAAGAAGATCGGCATGCTGGTGCTGCCGCGCGTTAATTTCAAAGATGCGGGGGCGATGCGGGTAGTGAAGCAGATGGGCCCCGCCATCCTCGGCGTTTCCGTCAGCCAGGTCTCACTGATTATCAACACTATCTTCGCCTCGTTTCTCGTCTCCGGTTCGGTTTCGTGGATGTACTATGCCGACCGCCTGATGGAGTTTCCGTCCGGCGTGCTGGGCGTGGCGCTGGGTACCATTCTGCTGCCGTCCCTGTCAAAAAGCTTCGCCAGCGGCAACCACGACGAATACCAGCGCCTGATGGACTGGGGCCTGCGCCTGTGCTTCCTGCTGGCGCTGCCCAGCGCGGTCGCGCTGGGGATCCTTGCTAAACCGCTCACCGTTGCCCTGTTCCAGTACGGTAAATTTACCGCGTTCGATGCCGCCATGACCCAGCGGGCGCTGGTGGCGTACTCGGTTGGGCTGATGGGTCTGATTGTGGTGAAAGTGCTGGCGCCGGGCTTCTACTCCCGGCAGGACATTAAAACCCCGGTGAAAATCGCGATTGTCACCCTGATCCTGACCCAGGTGATGAACCTTGCTTTTATTGGGCCGCTTAAGCACGCCGGGCTGTCGCTCTCCATTGGCCTGGCGGCCTGCCTGAACGCCTCGCTGCTTTACTGGCAGCTGCGCAAGCAGAAAATTTTCACCCCGGCACCGGGCTGGGGCAAGTTCCTCACCCGACTGGTTGTCGCCGTGCTGGTGATGGCCGCGGCGCTGCTCGGCATGATGCACATTATGCCTGAGTGGTCCCAGGGCTCGATGCCGCTGCGCCTGCTGCGCCTGATGGCGGTAGTGATTGCCGGTATCGCAGCCTATTTTGCTACGCTAATGGTGCTGGGTTTTCGGATTAAAGAGTTTGCGCGCCGCACGGCGTAACAATGTGCGCCGGATGTTCAGTGCATCCGGCATAACCTTTCGAGGCTGATTATGAACACAGAAATACCGCTGAAATACTACGACATCGTCGACGAATACCAGACGGAAGCCGCCAAAGCGGTCGCTGAAACCGAGCGCGACGCGCTGGCCCTTTATTTTCAGCTGCTGGTGACGCGCCTGATGAATAATGAGGAAATCAGCGAAGCGGCGCAGCAGGAGATGGCCGTTGAGAGCAGTATCGATCCGCAGCGCATCGACGACATTGCCGAGTTTCTCAATCGCTGGGGTAATGAATAGCGGCCTGGTTTTGATGTGCAGACGAGCCTGCATTATCGCTATTGTTTATATCGGGTGCGTGCCGCGCCCGATACGCCTGCTTCGTAATATGCGGCAATATAAACCTAATCCGGTGCACAGAAATCATCTCTGGCCGCACCTTCTTAAACCGAAAACTTAATCCCGCCGCGCCCGCTGCCCGCGGTCATGCCGTCCTTGCCGTACAGCCCGGCCTCCTGATGCGGCCTGAGCACTGCCAGCGCCTGCTGGTTATACGCCATCTGACCTTCCAGCAGCCAGCCGCTATGCTGGTTCATCTCGCTGAGCGCCTGAACCTCTACCGCAATGTCCCGCCAGCGCGCGCGCGTAGCGTCGTCCGCGTCGTGCCATGCGGGCTGCCGCTGCTGCTCCAGCCAGGCCAGCGTCGCCAGCTGGGCGCTTTTCTCTTCGGTGGCCCGCTGCAGGCTGCTGCCGCTGACGCTGCCAGCAGAAAGCAGCCGCTGTTCGCTTTCCATTGCCGTGCGAAGGGCGCCAAGGCTCTGCGCCATTTTGTCCAGAATCTCGCTGACAGACGTCACGGCTTAGCGATCCTCAAGCCAGCGGCGGGTGTCGGCGATCAGCGAGTCGGCAATTTTACCGGCATCCATTTTCAGCTCGCCGCTGCGGATAGCCGCTTTCACCGCCTCGACGCGATCCATATTGATATCGCTGCTGCGCGGTTCCAGCAGGCTCGCTTTGGATTCGCTCAGGGTGACGCTGGTGCTGGTGGCCGCCGGCGCGCTGTTCTGGCGCGTTTTCTGCGTTTGCGCATCGGCGTCGTCGCGCGGCTGAACGG
>NZ_CAJYMB010000038.1 GCF_913775985.1 uncultured Pluralibacter sp.
ACCAGCGCGCCGTGGCCGCCCATCGAGTGGCCGGAAATCGCGCAGCGGTCGGCCACGTTAAATTTTTCCTGTACCAGCGCCGGCAGTTCGTCGCGGATGTAGTCGTACATCCGGTAGTGCTCGCGCCACGGCGCCCGGGTGGCGTTAAGGTAAAATCCCGCGCCCTGGCCCAGGTCATAGCCCGGATCGTCGGCGACATTGTCGCCGCGCGGGCTGGTATCCGGTATCACCAGCACAATACCCAGCTCGGCAGCAATCCGCTGCGCCCCGGCTTTGGTGGCAAAGTTCTCATCGTTGCAGGTGAGTCCGGACAGCCAGTACAGCACCGGCGGGGCGGTATTATCGCGGGGCGGCGGTAAAAAGATACTGAACACCATCGGACAGTTCAGGGTAGCGGAGTCGTGCCGCCAGCGTTGCTGCCAGCCGTCAAAGCAGCGGTGCTCTTCGAGCAGTTCCATGCAGGCTCCTTATTGGATGAGTGAATATTTTTCTCTTCCATCATACAGAGAGTTGCGCGCGCGGCAGCAACTTTCACTTTCTTGATGCTGCGCCGTGCTGCATCATAGCGCTCTGCGCGGCGTGAGGTCGCCGCTTCGCCGCAATAATGAAGGCGTCGGCAATCACAATAATTATCTTTCCGACACTGGATTCTGTGCGCTACCTCACGCACAATATCTGCTCACTTTGCCCGCAGAAGAGCAAAGGCTGTCACACCTGCAGGAGAACACTATGCCATCACTGAGTAAAGAAGCCGCACTCGTTCACGAGGCGCTGGTCGCCCGCGGTCTGGAAACGCCGCTGCGCCCGCCGGTGGAGCTGGATAACGAAGCCCGCAAACGCTTAATCGCCGGGCACATGACCGAGATTATGCAGTTGCTGAATCTCGATCTCAGCGATGACAGCCTGATGGAGACGCCACACCGCATTGCGAAAATGTACGTTGACGAAATCTTTTCCGGGCTGGACTACGCCAACTTCCCGAAAATTACCGTCATTGAGAACAAAATGAAGGTCGATGAGATGGTGACCGTGCGCGATATCACCCTCACCAGCACCTGCGAACACCATTTTGTCACCATCGACGGTAAGGCGACTGTCGCCTATATCCCGAAAGAGTCGGTGATTGGCCTGTCGAAAATTAATCGCATCGTGCAGTTCTTCGCCCAGCGCCCGCAGGTGCAGGAGCGGCTGACGCAGCAGATCCTCACCGCGCTGCAAACCCTGCTCGGCACTAGCAACGTGGCGGTCTCTATCGACGCGGTACACTACTGCGTGAAGGCGCGCGGCATTCGTGACGCGACCAGCGCCACCACCACCACTTCGCTCGGCGGCCTGTTTAAGTCCAGCCAGAACACCCGGCAGGAGTTCCTGCGCGCGGTTCGCCACCACAACTAAGCCCTTCCGGAAGGCGCCATGACGCGTAACGTTACGCTGGATTTTATTCGCGGCGCCGCCATCCTCGGCATTCTGCTTCTCAACATCAGCGCCTTCGGCTTGCCGAAGGCGGCTTATCTTAATCCTGCCTGGTACGGCACCATTACCCGCAGCGACGCCTGGACCTGGGCGGTGCTGGATCTGCTGGCGCAGGTAAAATTCCTCACGCTTTTTGCCCTGCTGTTCGGCGCCGGGCTGCAGATGCTGCTCGCCCGCGGCAAGCGCTGGATCCAGAGCCGCCTGACGCTGCTGGCGCTGCTCGGCTTTTGCCACGCGCTGCTGCTGTGGGAGGGCGATATTCTGCTGGCCTACGCGCTGGTGGGGCTGGTCTGCTGGCGGATGGTGCGCGACGCGCACTCCGTCAGATCGCTGTTCAATACCGGCGTGGTGCTCTATCTGATCGGCATTGTGGTGTTGCTGCTGCTGGCGTCGATTACCGGCGATATGCAGCGCGAATGGACCCCGGGCGCGGCAGCAGTGCAGTACGAGCAGTTCTGGCGCCAGCATGGCGGGCTGGAGGCGGTCAGCAACCGGGCGAGCATGCTCACCGACAGCCTGCTGGCGCTGGGCGTACAGTACGGCTGGCAGCTGGCCGGGATGATGCTAATGGGCGCGGCGCTGATGCAGAGCGGCTGGCTAAAAGGCCGCTACAGCCTGAAACACTATCGCCGCACCGGCGCGCTGCTGGTGGCGCTGGGCCTGATAATTAATTTACCCGGAGTTATCGGCCAGTGGCAGCTCGGCTGGAGCGCCCGCTGGTGCGCCTTCCTGCTGCAGGCCCCGCGCGAACTGTCGGCACCGTTTCAGTCTGTCGGCTACGCGGCGCTGGCCTTTGGCTTCTGGCCGCAGCTGTGCCGCTCACGGCTGGCGGCGGCGGTTGCCTGCGTCGGGCGCATGGCGCTGACCAACTACCTGCTGCAAACCCTGATCTGCACCACGCTGTTTTACCGCTGCGGCCTGTTTATGCACTTCGACCGGCTGGCGCTGCTGGGGTTTGTCCCGGCGGTGTGGGCGGTAAACCTGCTGTTTTCCGTATGCTGGCTGCGCTATTTCCGCCAGGGGCCGGTAGAGTGGCTCTGGCGGCAGCTCACCTCAGCGGCCTCCGGTACGCGACCTTCTAAAACATCCCTATAACGATCCAGATCACAATCGTTAACAAATGCGATGTAACCGCTTCCATTCCTGTGATGCTTATCACGCAGCCTCCCGCTGCCCGCTGACAAAATAGCCCCTCGCTCGCCTGCGGGTTCTTCCGCGCGCTGCTGCAAGCTTCAAAGGACGATGATTATGATCACTATTCGTGACGTGGCCCGCCGCGCGGGCGTTTCCGTGGCGACCATTTCCCGCGTGCTCAACAACAGTCCGCTGGTAACGGCGGAAACCCGCGAACAGGTAATGAAAGCGGTGGCGGAGCTGGGCTATCGCCCCAACGCTAACGCCCGGGCGCTGGCGTCGCAGGTCAGCGATACCATCGGCGTGGTGGTGATGGACGTGTCGGATCCCTTTTTTGGCGCGCTGGTAAAGGCGGTGGACGTGGTCGCCCAGCAGTGTCAAAAAAATGTGCTGATCGGTAACAGCTATCACGAGGCGGAAAAAGAGCGTAATGCCATTGAAGTGCTAATCCGCAAGCGCTGCAACGCGCTGATCGTACACGCGAAATCCCTCAGCGACGCCGAGCTTGGCGAGTTCATGCGCCAGGTGCCGGGGATGGTGGTAATTAACCGCATCGTACCCGGCTACGAGCACCGCTGCGTGGGGCTGGACAATATCAGCGGGGCGATGATTGCCACCCGCACGCTGCTGGGCCAGGGCCACCGCAATATCGGCTATCTGGCCTCAAGCCACGGCATTGAAGATACCCGCCTGCGCAGCGAAGGCTGGCGGCGGGCGCTCGCTGAGCAGGGGATTGATGCCCCGCAGGCGTGGATCGGAACCGGTTCGCCGGATATGCCAGGTGGAGAGACGGCAATGGTGGAGCTGCTGGGGCGTAATCAAGGGATCACCGCGGTATTTGCCTATAACGACAGCATGGCTGCCGGGGCGCTGACGGCGCTGAAAGACAACGGCGTGCAGGTTCCCGGGCACCTGTCTCTGATTGGCTTCGACGATATCCCCGTCGCCCGCTATACCGATCCGCAGCTCACCACCGTGCGCTACCCGATCATCTCCATGGCAAAGCTCGCCACCGAGCTGGCGCTGGCCGGCGCGTCGGGGGGGCTGGATGTTGCAGCCAGACACTGCTTTATGCCAACCCTGGTGCGCCGTCACTCTGTTGCCGTCCGCAACGCGAGAGGTGGGATGTAACCGCTTTCAATTTGTGAGTTATTTCACAGTATATTAACAATCTCGTGACTATGATGTCCGGAATTGTCGTTATGAAACATAATGTAACTCTGTCCGGCCTGCCTTACCGACTTTCCCCGCGCACAAGCGCGCTGCGGGGAATTTAGAACACAAGCGCATTGATAAAAATAATGCCGGCGGCGGCAATCACTGAAATGATGACTGTTCGCCGGCGCTGCTACCCTGCAAAAATACCGGAGATACCATGAATAAGAAGGCGTTAGCCCTGTCCGCTGTCATGTCCTGCATCTTATTTGGCGCAGCCGCCCACGCGGCGGATACCCGCATCGGCGTGACCATTTATAAATACGACGACAACTTTATGTCGGTGGTGCGCAAGGCGATTGAAAAAGACGCCAAGGCCGCGCCGGACGTGCAGCTGCTGATGAACGACTCCCAGAACGACCAGTCCAAGCAGAACGACCAGATTGACGTCCTGCTGGCGAAGGGCGTGAAGTCGCTGGCCATTAACCTCGTGGATCCCGCGGCGGCAGGCACCGTTATCGACAAAGCGCGCGGCCAGAACGTGCCGGTGGTCTTCTTCAACAAAGAGCCGTCCCGCAAGGCGCTGGACAGCTACGACAAGGCGTATTACGTCGGCACCGACTCGAAAGAGTCCGGCATTATTCAGGGCGACCTGATTGCCAAGCACTGGGCGGCGAACCCGAACTGGGACCTGAACAAAGACGGCCAGATCCAGTTCGTACTGTTGAAAGGCGAGCCGGGCCACCCGGATGCCGAAGCGCGCACCACTTACGTGATTAAAGAGCTGAACACCAAGGGCATCAAAACCCAGCAGCTGGCGCTGGATACCGCCATGTGGGATACCGCGCAGGCAAAAGACAAAGTTGACGCCTGGCTCTCCGGCCCGAACGCTAACAAAATTGAAGTGATTATCGCCAACAACGATGCAATGGCGATGGGCGCGGTGGAAGCGCTGAAGGCCCACAACAAATCCAGCATCCCGGTCTTCGGCGTTGACGCCCTGCCGGAAGCGCTGTCGCTGGTGAAATCCGGCGCGATGGCCGGCACCGTCCTCAACGATGCCAACAACCAGGCGAAAGCCACATTCGATCTGGCGAAGAACCTCGCCGACGGCAAAGGGGCTACCGACGGCACCAGCTGGAAGATTGAAAACAAAGTGGTCCGCATTCCTTACGTTGGCGTTGATAAAGACAACCTGGCGGAATTTGCCGGTAAATAATCCCTCCTGATATTTCCGCGCCGTTTTTCGCGGCGCGGAAATATCCCGCGCAGCCAGGATTTGACTATGGTCACAAATAACAGCGCGCCGTCGGGCGAATTCTTGCTGGAGATGAACCACATCAGCAAGTCGTTCCCCGGGGTAAAGGCGCTCGACAACGTTAATTTAAAAGTGCGCCCGCACTCCATTCACGCCCTGATGGGTGAGAACGGCGCCGGTAAATCCACATTATTAAAATGCCTGTTTGGTATTTATCAAAAAGACGCCGGCAGTATTCTTTTTCAGGGTAAAGAGATTGATTTCCACTCGGCGAAAGAGGCGCTGGAAAACGGCATTTCGATGGTGCATCAGGAGCTCAATCTGGTCCTCCAGCGCTCAGTGATGGACAACATGTGGCTGGGGCGTTACCCCACCAAAGGCGTATTTGTCGATCAGGACAAAATGTATCGCGATACCAAAGCGATCTTCGATGAGCTGGACATTGACATCGATCCGCGCGCCCGGGTCGGCACGCTTTCCGTTTCCCAGATGCAGATGATTGAGATAGCGAAGGCGTTTTCCTACGATGCCAAAATCGTGATTATGGATGAGCCGACGTCGTCGTTAACCGAAAAAGAGGTTAACCACCTGTTTACGATTATCCGCAAGCTGAAGGAGCGCGGCTGTGGCATTGTCTATATCTCCCACAAGATGGAAGAGATTTTCCAGCTCTGCGATGAAATCACCATTCTGCGCGACGGCCAGTGGATAGCCACCCAGCCGCTGGACGGGCTGGACATGGATAAAATCATCGCCATGATGGTGGGCCGCTCCCTCAATCAGCGCTTCCCGGACAAGCACAACACCCCGGGCGACACCATTCTTGAAGTGCGCAACCTCACCTCCCTGCGCCAGCCGTCCATTCGCGACGTCTCCTTTGATTTACGCAGCGGCGAGATCCTCGGCATCGCCGGGCTGGTGGGCGCCAAGCGCACCGATATAGTAGAAACCCTGTTCGGCATTCGCGAGAAGTCCGGCGGCACTATTCTCCTGCACGGCAAGAAAATTAATAACCACAGCGCCAATGAAGCCATTAACAACGGTTTTGCGCTGGTGACCGAAGAGCGGCGCTCGACCGGTATTTATGCCTACCTCGATATTGGCTTCAACTCCCTGATCTCCAATATCAAAAATTACCGCAGCAAAATCGGGCTGCTGGATAATTCGCGGATGAAAAGCGACACCCAGTGGGTGATTGACGCGATGCGGGTGAAAACCCCGGGCCACGGTACGCAAATTGGCTCCCTGTCCGGCGGCAATCAGCAAAAGGTCGTTATTGGCCGCTGGCTGCTTACCCAGCCGGAAATATTGATGCTTGATGAGCCCACCCGCGGTATCGACGTGGGGGCGAAATTCGAGATTTATCAGCTGATTGCCGAGCTGGCGAAGCGCGGCAAGGGGATCATTATTATCTCTTCTGAAATGCCCGAGCTGCTGGGGATTACCGACCGCATTATGGTGATGAGTAACGGCATGGTTGCCGGCACCGTTGAGACTAAAACCGCCACGCAAAACGAAATATTGCGTCTTGCGTCTTTGCATCTTTAAGACTGGGGCTTCCGATGAGCGCGTTAAATAAAAAAAGTTTTCTCACCTATTTAAAAGAGGGCGGTATTTACGTCGTGCTTTTAGTCCTGCTGGCGATCATTATTTTTCAGGACCCGACCTTTTTAAGCCTGCTTAACCTGAGCAATATTCTTACCCAGTCCTCGGTGCGCATTATTATCGCTCTCGGGGTGGCGGGGCTGATTGTTACTCAGGGTACCGATCTCTCGGCCGGGCGGCAGGTGGGGCTGGCAGCGGTGATTGCCGCCACGCTGTTGCAGTCAATGGAGAACGCCAACAAGGTGTTTCCGGAGATGGCGACCATGCCGATCCCGCTGGTGATCCTGATTGTCTGCGCTATCGGCGCGGTTATCGGGCTGATTAACGGCATTATCATCGCCTACCTGAACGTGACGCCGTTTATTACCACTCTCGGCACCATGATTATCGTCTACGGCATTAACTCGCTGTATTACGATTTCGTCGGCGCGTCGCCCATTTCCGGCTTTGATTCGAACTTCTCCACCTTCACCCAGGGGTTTGTCGCGCTCGGCAGCTTCCGCCTGTCGTACATCACTTTCTACGCGCTGATCGCCACGCTGTTCGTCTGGATCCTGTGGAATAAAACCCGCTTCGGCAAAAACATTTTCGCCATCGGCGGCAACCCGGAAGCGGCGAAAGTGTCCGGGGTCAATGTAGCGCTGAACCTGCTGATGATCTATGCCCTGTCCGGCGTGTTTTATGCCTTTGGCGGGTTGCTGGAGGCCGGACGCATTGGCTCAGCCACCAACAACCTCGGCTTTATGTACGAGCTGGACGCGATCGCCGCCTGCGTGGTGGGTGGCGTGTCGTTCAGCGGCGGCGTGGGCACGGTTATCGGCGTTGTGACCGGGGTGATTATCTTTACGGTGATTAACTACGGCCTGACCTACATCGGGGTGAACCCTTACTGGCAGTACATTATTAAGGGCGGGATCATCATCTTCGCGGTGGCGCTCGACTCCCTGAAGTACGCCCGCAAGAAGTAATTCAGGCTGAAAAAAAAAACCCGCCGACCGGCGGGTTTTCTATTTTTGTAGCTCCAGCAGCTGTTCCGGGGTGACGGCCGGATAGCCCTGCGCGTCCTCGGGTACCTGATACGGTGAAGGAATCGGGATCAGCGGGCCGAGAAAGCGCGGCTCGCGCTTGAAAATGTACAGATCCGCCAGCGCGCCGAAGCGGGCGCCGAACTCGCGGATGCGCACGGTCCACATGTCTTTTGGCGACGGGACCGCATAGCACTGGGCCTGGATGCCCATGTGCAGGGCGATAAACAGCGCGCGCTCGCAGTGAAAGCGCTGGGTGATAATAATAAAGTCATTAGTATCAAATACTTTTCGCGTACGTACGATCGAGTCCAGTGTGCGAAAACCCGCGTAGTCCAGCACGATATCCGCCGGGTCCACGCCGCCGGCAATCAGGTCTTTGCGCATGGTGACCGGCTCGTTATAGCTCTGCTGGGCGTTATCGCCGCTCAGCAGCAGGTAGTTGACCTTGCCGCTGTTGTAGGCATTAAGGGCGCCCTGGATGCGGTAGCGGTAGTACTGATTAATAACCCCGGTGCGGTAGTACTTGGCGGTGCCTAATACCACGCCGACCTGACGATAGGGAAGATCCTGCAGCTCGTCGTAGATGTAGGGCGCGGTTTTCCAGCTCATCCAGCGATCCAGCCCCAGCACGATAAACAGCAGCATCCCGAACAGGATTAACAGGCTGTATAACATGCGTTTTAACATGGGCGTGCTCGATGGTGTAAAAAGGTGCCCTCAGGCTACTTTACCCGGCAGGCAAGCGCAAGAAACCGCCGCTCAACCGCGGGGATTTTCAGCATTCCGGGCCGCTGGTCAGGCCAGCAGTACCCGCTCTGGCGCACCGCAGCCAATTGCATTGAGCGTCGCCGCGGTGGCATCCCACTGAATCAGACGCGGGTCGGCGCGCTCGGCCAGCGCCGCGCGGCGTATCTGCGCATAGTCGTATCCGCTGAGGTTCAGCAGGTTGAGCGCCACCTGCAGCGGCGGCAGCGTAGGGTTAAAGGCGGCGTTTTCCGCATAGCTGCCGCTGACGATGACGCCGTTGTCCAGCAGCAGGGCCACGCCGGACGGCGCGGCGCTGTAGGGCGCGTGGCTGCGGTTGGCTGCCGCAATGGCCGCCCGGGACAGCGCGTCGCCGTGCTGGACGTAACCGTGGTTAACGTCATCCATCAGCAGGTTTTTAATCTCCAGATCCCGCGGTCCGAACGCATCCGGCAGGTACTCCCGCAGCGCGGCGGGGGCGCGGCCGGGCAGGTTGATTTGCAGATCCAGCCCGCTGTTGAGTTCGTTCATAAACTGGCGGCAGTGGCCGCACGGCGTGTAGTTGACGGTGATGGCGCGCAGCGTGCGCTCGCCGCGCAGCCAGGCGTGGCTGATGGCGCTCTGTTCGGCGTGGACGGTCTGCTGCATGGTGGTGCCGACAAACTCCATGTTGGCACCGAAATACCAGCTGCCGCTTGCGCCGCGGGCAATGGCCCCGACGTTAAACTGCGACAGCTCCGCCCGGGCGCAGGCCGCTGCCAGCGGCAGCAGGGCAAAGGAGAGCGCGTTTTCATCCAGTCCCGTCGCGGCCAGCAGCCCGGCCACCTGTCCGGCGCTGAACATCGCGGGAAAATGCGGATCGTTAAGGGCGGGAGCCAGCGCCGCCTGCAGGCGGCTGTCGAGCTGCGCAAACGCAGCGTGGAAACGTGGATGCATCATAAAGCCTCGTCACAAATTCAGGAGGAACAGTGTACGGGCTGCGCGGCTTTTCTTGTGTGATTAAAATCTCATTATCTATGCAATATGAAATGATGATTTTTTGAAAGGTGTGATCTGTGTTGGTTTTAATCGCCCCGGGCGGTTTTAGCTGCCGCCCGGTTTTTTCTTTTAGCCAAAGGCGGCGAGGATCAGCGGGAACATAAACGGGCCGATCAGCGAAGTAATAATCCCGCACAGCACCAGCGCCAGGGAGCTGAACGCGCCCTCCTGATAATCCATCTCCGATGAGCGGGCGGTGCCCAGGGCGTGGGAGGCGGTACCCATCGACAGCCCGCGCGCGGCTTTGGTGTCGATACGCATCAGGTTCAGCAGCGTGTGGCCAAAGACCGCCCCGAGGATGCCGACGAAAATCACGCAGACCGCGCTGATGGCCGGAATACCGCCGATGCTGCTGCTCACCGCCATCGCAATCGGGGTGGTCACCGATTTCGGCAGTACCGAAGCGGCAATTTCCGGGGTAGCGCCCATCATCAGCGCCACCACAGTACCGGTAAACATTGCTACCACGCTGCCGACAAAGCAGATGGTAATGATGGATTTCCAGCGGGCGCGGATCTGATGCAGCTGTTCGTAAAGCGGGAAGGCCAGCGCCACCACCGCCGGCTGCAGCAGATCGTTGAGGATTTTGCTGCCGTGGAAATAGCGGGTATAGGAAATGCCGGTCGAGATCAGCAGCGGAATAATCACCACCATCGCAATCAGCAGCGGGTTGAGCAGCGGATTGCGAAAGCGAATCGCCAGCCTGCGCGCGGCGAAAAACACCACCAGCGTCAGCGGCAGAGACCACAGGATATCAGTTGTCATTTTTCTGCTCCTTGCGGCCAACGATTTTCCGTTCGCCGTGGACGATGTGCGAGCTCCAGCCCACCACAATAAAAGCAATCAGGGTGCTGATAACGCAGGAAACCACCAGCGGGCCAAACTGGGCGCGCAGCAGATCGAAATACTGCATTACGCCGACGCCGATAGGCACAAACAGCAGCACCATATAGCGTATCAGCAGGTTACAGCCGGGATTGAGCCACGCGGCGGGCAGGATTTGCAGCGCCAGCAGCACGAAAAGAATTAGCATGCCGATAATGCTGCCGGGAATTGCAATCGGCAGCAGCGAGGAGATAAAAATCCCCGCGTACAGACAGGCATAGATGAGTACGAAAGCACGCAGGTAGCGCCAGATAATAGTCAGTATGTTGCTCATGGTTTGCACCTTTGATGGGACGCATTCATCATACAATTAAAGTCATTTATGTGCTACAGATCACATCATGAATTTTAAGCATAGTCTGCATGCCATTTCGTTACCGCGAGGGGAAGGGCTTTCTTAGTGTAGTGCAGATGGCGCTTCATTCTGCGCGGCAACAAGGCTACCATAGCGCCTCTTTTTTTCCCGGGACTGACTATGCGTGTTCTGCTGGCGCCGATGGAAGGTGTGCTCGATTCGCTGGTGCGCGAGCTGCTGACCGACGTAAACGATTATGACCTGTGCATCACCGAATTCTTGCGGGTGGTGGATCAGCTGCTGCCGGTAAAGTCGTTCCTGCGGCTCTGCCCGGAGCTGAATCACCAGAGCCGCACGCCATCCGGTACCCGGGTGCGGGTGCAGCTGCTGGGCCAGCATCCCGGCTGGCTGGCGGAAAATGCCGCCCGCGCCGCGGCGCTCGGCTCCTGGGGCGTGGATCTGAACTGCGGCTGCCCGTCGAAAGTGGTGAACGGCAGCGGCGGGGGCGCCACGCTGCTGAAAGATCCGGAGCTGATTTATCGCGCCGCGCGGGCAATGCGTGAGGCAGTGCCTGCGGAGCTGCCGGTGACGGTGAAAGTGCGCCTCGGCTGGGACAGCGGCGATCGCCAGTTCGAGATCGCCGACGCGGTGCAGCAGGCGGGCGCCAGCGAAATTACCGTTCACGGCCGCACCAAAGAAGACGGCTATAAAGCCGATCGTATTAACTGGGGCGCTATCGGCGAGATCCGCCGCCGCCTGCGTATTCCGGTTATCGCCAACGGCGAGATCTGGGACTGGCAAAGCGCGCAGGCGTGCCTGGCCGCCACCGGCTGCGACGCGGTGATGATCGGGCGCGGCGCGCTGAACGTGCCAAACCTCAGCCGGGTGGTGAAATATAACGAGCCGCGGATGCCCTGGCGGGAGGTGGTGCAGCTGCTGGTAAAATACAGCCAGCTTGAGAAGCAGGGTGACACCGGGCTGTACCACGTGGCGCGCATCAAGCAGTGGCTCGGCTATCTGCGCAAAGAGTATGACGAGGCCGGGGCGCTGTTTGCCACTATTCGGGCGCTGCCGGACTCTGCCGCTATCGCCCGGGCCATTGAGCAGGAGGCTCGCAGGCTGGCCTAACGCTGCGCCGGCCGGCGGGCGCTGAGCAGAAAAATCATCGGCCGCTCTTTCTCTTCATCCAGCGCCGGGCTGGCGGCGATCTGCGCCGCATTCGGGCCCCATTCATCCAGATGTATAATCTCAAATCCGGCGCCCGTCAGGGCGTTGATCCACGTCGCCAGCTTGCGGTGCTGCTTTTTAACCCCTTCAGCAAACCAGTTGCTGATGCGCACGCCTTCCTGCTGATAGTGGCTGACCGGCCACGACTTTGCCCCGGCGTCGTCCACCCGCCAGCCCTGCTGCAGCGGGGCGGTGTAGATGGGATGCTCGGCGGAGAACACCAGCATGCCGCCCGGCTTGAGCGCCTTGTAAAGCGTGCCGAACAGCGTATCGATATCCTCAAGATAGTGCAGCGCCAGGGAGCTGTAGGCCAGGTCAATGCTTTGGGCGGGCAGCTGCAGGGTGGCTAAATCGCAGCGCTGGTAGTCTATGGCCGGGTCTTCAGTCATGCTCCGGGCTTTGTCCAGCATCTTCAGGGAGACGTCGAGACCGGTTATCCTGGCCGCGCCCTGCTCGCGCGCCCAGCGGCAGAACCAGCCGTAGCCGCAGCCCAGATCCACGACAGTTTTATCCTCAAGCGGCGGCAGCATTTTTTGCAGCGCGGGCCACTCCGGCGCGCCGTCAAGGCCGTTTACCGAGCGGTCCAGGGTGGCGTAACCGGCAAAGAAGTGCGGATCGTCGTAGATATTCTGCGTCATTGTCATCTCCAGGATCTGTTGTGCGGGCGACAGTATATCCCAGGCTCAACGCAGGCCACGCCCATGCGGATCAAGCTGTTGTAGAGTGCTGTGCGACGTGGGGGGCGCAAAGTACCCGGCAGCCCGTACCGGCCAGCTCCTCGCGCCAGCCCGGCGCGAGGCCGCTGTCGGAGATCACGGTCATGTTGGCGGAAAGCGGCGCCACCTGCCAGGTAGCGTACTGGCCGAACTTGGAGGCATCTGCCAGCAGATCCACCTGGCGGGCGCTCGCCAGCATTCGCTGGTTGATACTCGCTTCTTCTTCATCAAGGCTGTAGATGCACAGATCCGGCGCGATCGCGGTAACGCCCATAAACAGGCGATCGAAGCGCAGCGTCGCCAGCGCCGACTCCGCCAGCCTGCCCACCATTGACGCATTCTCAGGCCGCAGCCGGCCGCCTATCAGCGTTACGTCAATCTGCGGGGTTTCTATCAATACCTGCGCCACCGTCAGGCAGTTGGTAAAGACCTTGAGCGGCACCGGGGCGACCCGCAGGCGGCGCGCGAGCTGCAGCACGGTGGTGGAAGCATCGAGAAAAACCGCGCTATGGGGAGAGAGGCGGGCGTAGGCTAGCTCCGCGATGGCGCGCTTGACCTCAATTTTGTCCTGTTCCCGCACTTCGAAAGCCACCTCGATCATCGTGTCGCTGGCGATGCTGGCCCCGCCGTGGGTGCGCACGATGATCCCCTCATTTTCCATCAGAAGAAGATCGCGGCGGATGGTGGCGAGGGATGCCCCCACCGCGTCGCCGATGGCCTGCACGGTACTGAATCCGTTGGTATAGAGAAACTGACGTATTGCCTGGCTGCGTTCACCTTTGAGGTTCATAGCGCGCGGGTATCCCTGAATCAGTGAAATTAACACCGCTTATTGTAATGACAAATGTTATGCGTATGTATATAAATATGATCTTATAAGTCACAAAAAATCACTAATATGATTGATTGTGATTGTTTCAAGTGCTGTATTTTATCGGGGCGACAGGAGGGGCCCGCGTTAGAGAGCGCTTAACAGGCTTTCTTCGATAAACGGCGATTGCGGACGCAGGAACCGCGCTGGCCGGCGGCTTTACGTCGGGTCGCTGCAGGAGCAGAAGGCTGTCCGGGGGGTTATGAAGCTGCCTGAACGGCTGAAAAATAATAAGAATCGGGTTGTGGTCGTCAAGACTAAAGGTGCGGATTCGCTGGAATCCGCTCAGCCGCCCGGCCCGAGCGGGGCGTGCGCCAATATCAGAGGAAAAGGAAAATGATTAAACCGGCCGTTTTCTGTAGCGCCGCGCTGCTGGCCTGCTCAGCCGCGTCGGCGGCGGACGTCACCGCGACGCTGACCAACTCATCGCCAGTGTCGGTTTCACTGGCTAACGACTCACCGGCATTCCTGTTTCAGGACGAGACGGGCAAGCTCTATTATCAGGACACGCTGTCGCAGTACAGCCCCTACAGCCCGGATAACCACGATCACAGCTGGCGCGTCTTTACCGGCACTACGCTGGATAACGTTTACGCCCGCTTCAGCCAGGCGCTGGCAGCCTATCGCGCCCAGCATCCCGGTGCGTCAAATGCTGACATCCACCACAATGTTTACGTGCCGCTCTACGACAAAGCCACGGTGCAGAATACCATCGGCCTGTGCGACAGCAGCGGGTTAACGAAAGCCATCATGCCGCCCAAGCGCGCGGACGGGAAGGCGGTATCGGGTTACGACAGCAACAACTTCTGCGGCTTAATGGGCGTCTGGGTTGACCCCGATACCGGCTACTGGTACGGCCCGGTCCACGACGAGCTGTTCGGCAATACGCCGCGCTTTGACGCCATCGAGCTGGCAGTATCGAAAGATAAGGGGCAGAACTGGTCCATTACCGGACCGATTATTACCTCGCCCTACAATATTATCGGCTCTCTGGGCGCCAACGGCACGAAGGTGCGCAGCGACGGTTTTCCGCAGGACACCTACCACTACGGCGGCGGCGATCCGCGCCTGTTTGTGGACACCGCCTCCGGTTATTTCTATCTCTTCTACACCAGCCGCATCATGAACAAGACCGGCAACAGCGGGTTTAACAACACCATGTGGGCGCACGTCGCGCGGGCCAAAATTAAGGACAAAATGGCACCCGGCAGCTGGGAGAAGTATGACAACACCGGCCGCTGGGTGAAACCTGCGGACCAGATGCAGTCTTACGGTCTTATCAGCAACAATGCGGCGGAAGCCAATCTGGTGCCGACGGACGTTTCGCCTGCCGGATACGACAGCCAGGTTTACGATCCAAACCTCGCCGGCACCGTCAGCCAGCAGGGGCTGGTAGGATCGGCGCTGAAAGTGATTAACATCAGCTGGAACAGCTACCTGGGTCTGTATATCGGCACGCCGGAACACCGCAGCGGGGCCAACAATGACCAGGCCGCGCCGCTGACGTTCTACGCCACCGACGATCTCTCCACCCAGAAGTGGCGCAAGCTCGGGTCTTTGGCAGGCTATCAGAACGCCTCCTGGTATCGCTTTATGGTGGATGCCGGCAGCGCCAGCCAGCAGGCGGTCACGGGTAAACTGTTCCGCTCCTACTGCTACATTTCCTGCACCCGCGGCGGGGCAGAGTATGTGGATGTGACGCTGCAGACCGCCACGCCGTGGCAGCCGGTGGCGGCGAATCGCACCTGGATTATCCGCAACCAGCAGAACGTGACCCTCGGCGGCGATGACGCGCAGCCCGGCGGCGCCAGCGGCTGGCGCGCGCAGCCGACCGGTGACGGCTTCTATCGCCTGCTGAGCGCCGGCAACAGCCAGCTTGCGCTGGGCGTGGTTAACGACAGAAGCACTATCCAGACCCTGCGCCAGTGGGGCGCGCCGGTGGGACTGGTGAACGTTGATGCCAGCGCGGCGGCGCCGACCAATCTCAACAGCCTGGCCCAGCAGTGGCAGATCCAGCCGGTGTTCACGGTGGATGCCGGCACCGGTAAAAACAAAGCCACCGGCCAGGTGCGGCTGATCAACCGCCTGAGCGGCCTGGCGCTGAGCTTCAGCAGCGCGGGCGGCAATAAAGAGGTGGTCACCGCCCCGGCCAGAGACTGGCAGTGCACCGGCGACGACTGCGTGGACAAGCGCACGCCGCAGGCGCAGGTGCTGACCTTTAGCGCCCGGTAAACGCCAGAGCAAGACGTAAAAAAGGCCCCGATCTTTCGGGGCCTTACTGTTTTTAGGGCCGTTACTTTTTGCGCGAGCTGCGGTACTTCATCCACAGGCGCGCGGCAATCACCAGCACCACCACGATAATCAGCCACGCCCAGTGTTTCAGGTGCTGGTCGAGATTGTGCAGCCACGGCGCGATAGCCTCGCCGCCGAGGTAGCCCAGCGTGGTAAACAGCAGCGCCCAGACCACGGCACCGACAATGTTAAGCGGGATAAAAATTTTCGGCGGCAGGTGGCTGGCGCCAATAAGAATGGGGCCGATGATGCGAAAGCCGTACATAAAGCGGGTGCCGATAACAAACAGCCACGGATGCCGCTGAATAAGGCCCTGGGCCTTTTCAATTTTTTGCTGCTGGCTCTTAAATCGCTTGAGCATCGGGCCGCCGAAGTGCCGCCCGAGCAGGTAGAGGCCCTGATCGCCGATCATCCCGCCGAGCGCCACGGAAACCACCACCAGCCAGAAGCGCAGCAGCCCCTGGTGAGCGGCCACGCCGCCGAGCAGGGTGACGGTTTCCCCCTCCGCCAGAGAGCCGATAACCAGCGCCGCGTAGCCGTAGTGGCTAATAAGATTATGAATATCCATCGAAATACGCTTTTCTTCCTCAAACAAACATCCTTAAAGGATACACCCCGACACCGCAATCGCCAGGCAACCGGCCCGCTAACCGACAGCGCTTTGTGCTATCGCCTAAAAAATAACCACTGCGTGAATTATACTGAGTGAGGGTTTGTTATCTCGTTGCGATAAGGGGGCTTTATGAATCACGTATGGGGTCTCTTCTCCCACCCGGACAGAGAGATGCAGGTTATCCACAGTGAAAACGAAACCGTCTCTCACCACTACACCCACCACGTGCTGGCAATGGCTGCAGTGCCGGTGGTGTGCGCATTTATCGGTACCACTCAGATAGGCTGGAATTTTGGCGACGGCAACGTGGTGCGGCTGTCGCTACTGACCGGCCTGCTGCTGGCAGTAGTGTTTTACGCCCTGATGCTGGCGGGCGTGGCGGTGATGGGGCGCGTTATCTGGTGGATGGCGCGTAATTATCCGCAGCGCCCGCCGCTCGGACGCTGCATGGTGTTTGCCGGCTACGTGGCCACGCCGATGTTTTTAAGCGGTATCGTGGCGCTCTATCCGCTGGTCTGGCTGTGCGCGCTGGCGGGCGCGGCGGCACTTTGCTACACCATCTATCTGCTGTATGTCGGCATTCCGCCGTTTCTCGGCATTACCCGCGATGAAGGGGTAAGCGTGGCAAGCTCCACGCTGGCTATCGGCGTACTGGTGCTGGAAGTGCTGCTGGCCGCCACGGTTATTCTGTGGGGTTACGGCTACCGGCTTTTCTGACTGCTTATCTTTGACTGCGAAACGCGGGCGGCGGAAAAACTGCCGCCCGCAATGCATTATTTGTTCACGATTATCCGCTGGTGTGGAAAAGTCTTAGCGGGGTATGATGCGTCGCTTTATACTCGTCATACTTCAAGCTGCTTGGGCGTTGGCTGCGTTCGCTCACCCCGGTCACTTACTCCAGTAAGCTCCCGGGGATTCACTCACTTGCCGCCTTCAAGCAACTCGAATTATTTTGAGTAAACATATTTGCGGAAAATACTCTTCCGCCGTTCATATTTTGCCTGAATAACTATCAGAACGTTCACCATGCACAAATTTCGCGTTTCCATGCTCAGCCTCGCACTGATGCTGTCAGTGCCTTTTGCGCCAGCGGTCCAGGCGAATGTTGCCGCCGCCGCCGCATCGCGACCGGATATCGCCTCCGGCAGCGCCATGATCGTTGACC
>NZ_CAJYMB010000039.1 GCF_913775985.1 uncultured Pluralibacter sp.
ATATTATTCCTACCCTGATGAGCCGCGCGCTGGGCGTCACTACCCCGGCGCGCGATTACAGCGTCGGGCAGGATCTGCTGTCGCCGGGAGCCCAGCCGCGCCATCTGATCGTGGGCAGCTATTACAACTACGCAATAGTATCGCCCCACGAGCTGGACGTGGTAACGCCTGACGGCATGCAGACTAACATGACGCCGGATATGCAGCCGTTAAAACGCCCGGCAGACAAAGAGGCCCTGCGCCAGGCAATGGAAGAGATGTCGCGGTTTTATCGCTGATTGAGGGAAAAGCCTCCGGCAATGCCGGAGGTAGAAAGCAGGTATTCAGTTAGACACTGATAGTTTCGAGAAGTGCGAACATCAAACCGCCATTACGATACGCTGATACTAACTGGCTAATTGGTTTTTCTGAACCGACGTATTTTTGCAAAATCTATTGTAGTTAATGATAGCTGCGTTGAACTCTGCTTTCTTGGTGCAGCCAATTTTCCTCATGATCCGCTGCTTGTAGCCGCTGACGGTTTTCTCATTGATGCCCAGCATTAGCCCTATCATTTTTGCTTTATAACCCAGGTAAAGGTAGCGACAGACACGCTTCTCGCGATAGTTGAGTCGGCTTAATAAAGCATATGACGGCGTATTTACGCCCGCATCTCGCCTGCAGGGGTTATCAAAGACCAGGGTATGTAAATATTCAAAACTTAAGTCTTCACTGGATATTACGAATATATTTTCTTTTTTAAAATGACTCAACAATAGTGAAAAACCCATTGCCACTTTTTTATCAACAATAACAACGGTTCTCTCATACTTTTCTTTTTGATTTGAAAATGAAATTTCCAGAAAATCTATAGCCTGTGCAATAGTATAATTTTTGACAACGGGTATAACTACGCTAGTGTTCTGAGTATCACTGATAAGATCGGCATAATACTTATCAATACTGACGCTCACTCCATGACTAAAGAAAATATTATCGGTTATGACAATAACTTCCCGAATTCTAAGATTGGTATGCGTTGCAATGCGATTTTCCATAAAATTACACTCCATTATTCAATGGCAATGGCAGCAGAGAAAATTATAAGAAGCCAATTCCAGTTGAAGTTAATCTTTGTATAGTATTCACTCAACAATGTAAAAATATGCCTACAAGCCCTTACAAAAACTCACAGTTAACGTAACCTTTGAAATTATTAATATTGACAAGTTTAAAAGACTCAACAGCTCAACGTTCATAATGCTGATTTCCAGATATCCTCAACACTGCGCGTAAACCTTTTCCTGGATTTTATCTTTATTCACATAATCACAAAATTTCTTAAACCAAATACACCAACCTCGAAACCTTATCTCAACAATAACAGCAAGTTATCAGGGGTTAAAATCAAATAAACTCAATAAACTTCAAAGACTGTGCATTAGAAAAAAGAGAAATCAGGTAATAGCATTTAAGATCAAAAGACACATAACTTTCTGTTCTTAAAGAGAATATTATGTTCCATTTAAATTTTTACCAAAAACCGAAAATGTTCAAAAGTTAACCAGTGAGAAATTTCTTAATATTTCTTTTGTTTTATTAAGATAAAGTATTTATAACTCTTCACGCAGGTATTCCGGTTTATACAGCACACAGGATTGGTACTTATGGATAATGAACATCAACCCTCAGACACTGATAGTCACCACATTACAAGCTTGTATCATATTGATAACAAGGTAGAGTTCGATCATCAGAAATGTTTATTAAGGTCTCTCGAGACTGATACTACATTTACTTTACTGGCAGCGGCTTCAGAATGTTTTCTTGTTTTACTGATGAACCACGGGCACCTTGTAAATAAAAGTAAACTTATTCATGAAGGCTGGGAAAAATATGGACTTCATGTTAGTGACAACACTTTTTATCAAAATATTTTGGTTCTGCGTAAAGGACTCAGAACCTGCGGTATCGATTATGAAGTGATCAGGACACTACCGAGAAAGGGGCTCATTGTTCCAGAAACTATCCAGGTCACAGAGATACCCCTTAATATACCAGAGAGCAAAATTTCATCAGTGATGGAAGAGGAACTCGTATATGCTTCTGAGGCAAATGAAGATATACAATGTGAAGAGAACGCAGCCCAGCCTAACCTTTGCGCTCAGTCATATGACGATGCTCAACGTCCTCAAACGCCAGTTTTCGTAAACGACTCAACGACCGCAGTTGACGCCCAAAATAATAATCAGCATGATAACGAACCTTATGACAAGCAGCCGCACTTTGTTGAAGACGGAAAAAAGAATGAAGCACATCAATACCAGACTCCTGAAGGCCCATTTGCTATAAAGGAATCACTCACTCCACGAAATATGATAATTCTACTTTTACTAATATTAGCTGCTGGCACGCTGCTATATTTTACACGTGATATTAATAGTGCAGGAGAGGATTACTTCACTCACTATAAGAGACAAGGTGTAGAACAGGGCTGTAATATTTATATTTCAGAAAGCATTACATCTGCATTTAACGTTAAAAATTTCTTATCCGATAATGGAATTAAATGTAACAATAATGAAACGCTTTACATTTCGACTCATGATTTTATTGCCCGGAAATCATTATTAAAATGCAGCAGGCCATTTGGTTCCGGCAGCAAAGATAATTCATGCATGTCCTATTATATTATGGATGGTGATTATGACCAGTAAGCGCTTATTAAAGCAGATTTCATTTGTTTTTATCATTTTAGCAATAGCCATTCTGGCAAAGCCAATACTGGCATTGTATTCACCGTCGCAGAGGCTTAATTTAACCTGTAATGCCAACCTAACCGTTATTAAGATGAATTCGAAGCTTTTCCTTGCCATTAAGTATTACATCAATGGTAATAATGGTATTATAAACTACCAAGGGATTCTGGATGATGGGGAGGATATTTATAACGTTAGTCGTGCAGCCTATTTTAAGGTAAATAGATTTAAAAAAATGGTTAATATAAAAACATCTGAAATCACCGTCTCTCCGGCAGATGATACGCCCTTAGATAAAATAGAGAATCTGATTCCAGCTGCGTATCTGGTAAAAGACCAGAATTTTAAGTTTGAAATTTATAAGCAGTCAAATAATAGCTATATTTTTTCAACAGGGTATATACCTTCATTTCATTGCTCTGTAGTTTAAAGGAGAGCACACATGGTACATATCACCGTTAAAACACGATTTAATCCACGTAGCTATATAGCATAATATACTTGCATGAATCATCCAAGAATCGACAATCTCTATTCATTTTTGATATTAGGATCTTAATATTATAAAAACGTTAAATAGATTGTTAGTTAACATAATATTGCTAACCACAGAGAATAGATAAAATAATAAAAAATATAAATAACTTATAGTAATTGAGCAATCTAGTTCTTTGACAGATACTAGATTGCCACAAACGCAATTTATAATAATAATTATAACTGTATCATCATTTAAGTAATACTAATCGTAGGTGACTTTCACAATTAAATTTGTTGAAAAGGCCCCACTCTTTAGATTGGGTCCCGCATGTAGTGTTGCTCGCACAGGTATAGCGGTTGTGGTTCCATCTTCAAGATAAACTGAGCTCTGATTATTAGCGGAAACATCATTGATTTCAATGGAGGCTTTTAAACTGCCATCTGGTCTAATCAAAATACCATCAACAGGATAACCAATAACCTCAAATCTGGCAAAAGCACTACCATTTTTACATGAGGCATTTAAATTAATAGAACGAGATAACCCTTCAGCCTGTTTGATAAAAAAAGAACCAAAGTTTATTTTTTCTGAAGACAGTATTGTATTACAAGTCGTATTTTCAGCAGGTGGGTCAGGTAAAATTGCCTTGTTAAATAATCCGACATCTTGATCAGCGGATAAGGTTCCGCCACCTGCAGGAACAGGTGCAATACGCAACGTTGGCGTTCGGTATAGCTCCATTGGCTTATATTTACTTACATATTTAAAACAGCCAAAATATCTCATACTTCTGCCATAGCTTGACGCTAACAGCGATCTCAAATCGGCACCTGTCATACGATATTTCATACCGATAAATAAATCAGCAGTATTCGCGGTATCGTATCTAACTCTGTTATAGCAAGTGAGCACTAAGGCACATGACTGTGTTGCAGGATCGGCATTGGCGTTGCATGCTCGAAGAACGCCATTTGGAATCGCACCAGAAAAGGTTATATTCCTCAATCCCATTTGGAAATTTGGATCATTTTTATCTGGTATAGAAAAAAAGATATCACCGATCGGAATTTCTACTGCCAATCCAATTTTACAAGTAACCCCCAGTAATATAAGGATAAACAACCTTACTATTTTAGTATTTTTTATCATATGTAAGCCTCCAGCCCAAAATATAATTAGAATTCACTCGTAACTCATAGAAAATGAGAGACTCACATCAAATGCCCCTCGTTCAATAGATTTTTCTTTTATGGCTGTTGGCTCTCCCACAATAAATGCAGAATAATCAAAGCTTGTGGTATTCGATGTTAACTGCTGCAGGTTGCCGTCACTATTAATCTTAATGAGATTGTTCTCTTTATTTAAAATACCAATAGCAACTCCTGACGCTTTGCCATCGATAGGAACAGCCAGATATCCCGGCATCTCACCGCTTTCTGCCCCTTTCATTGCAATACGTACAGACTTAGATATTAGCACATCGCAATTAATTAATTTTATTTGAAAATTAACATTACGAAGTTTGGTTCCATTATAAATAAACGTATCCGGGATGCTGCCAAAGTTTAAAGGGATAACCGTAGTTTCGGGGGAAAGATTACATGCTTCTTTAACCAACTCCCCATTAAACTTAAGATTATCGGCTGCATAAACGTTATGTAATTTAATGATAAGGAGAAAAATCAAGCCAGTTAACTGTATTTTTTTCATCGCTCATTTAATCTCTCATTCATATTTTAACATCATTGTCGCCGCAGCGGTAAATTTCCCCTCTGCGAGCGTCACACCAGTCTGATTTATCGGAACCGCGTCTAGCTTTGGCGGACTACCAGCCGTAACTGTATATTTCTTTTCAAACTCCAGGGGTTTGCCATCTATGTAAATTTTTATTCCTAACCCACCAATATTCGTCTGTAATGTACCGGGTGAAAAACTGGCCACCGTACTGCTTGTAATCGTCATTGAGAGCGTCCACGGTGCTGGACTAATGCAGCTCTGCGTATAGACGATTTCCTTCATGAAATTCTTGCCGTCAATTCGGGAGATGCTCACGCGGTCAAACGGCACTTCGATATCCTCCCCCCCATTCAAAAGGCAGGGCGGTGGGACAATAAGATGGCCGCGAAACTGCACAGCAGTTGTGCGATTTCCGGTCGTCGCATCAATATCCCCCCAGGCACTATTTAATATAATAAAATTGACTGCCAGAAAAGTTATCGCTTTTGCATTCATTGATAAATAACCTCAAGCGTGGCATTTCCGACAAAGGCTTTAGTCGTATTTGTTATCGGAGAGCTAGAAATTGAGATCGGTGCCGCATATAGTTTAGGGGTGCCAGGATAGGTAAATTTAACCGTATCAACACCAACCCGTATAATTGACTGAGTATCCGAAGATATTTTAATGCCTAACGCGGGAATATCGGTTGCCAGACAACCTTCACAGGTCAAAGATGCATCTGCGGACTGGCCGGCAAAACGCAACTGCATGGCGTTGGACGTTGGCGCGCTGCATTCTACTTTGTAGTCAATGGGACGTTTATAATACTCGCCGTCGAGAGCAGTAATTTTTACCAGGCCAAAGTCCACGGTAATGGCAGCTTGCCCGTTAAGGCCGCTAATTGTACAAGGAGCGGGCTCAAGGACCATCCCGCTTAAGCCAATAACGAGCGTCTGTGGAGCAGGTACTGCAAATACGAAACCGATACATCCCAGCGAAAGCAGGGTCGTTAATAAGCAGAAAATTCTGCGCAACATATCAGCCTTACCTCGCTCTTAGTTGTACATCATGTGGAAAAAAATGGTGGTATAAAAAGCCCCGGCGATTAAGGGCTCTGCGGTTCTTACTGGGGTAATCGTATAGCGAATACTGTCCTGACCCGGAGTAAGTACAAACTGCTGTCCGGGAAAGCCAATGCGCACGGCACGATTACGCTGGTCTTTAATTATCAGACCGAGGCCGGACGTGCCCGATGCCGCAACAAGATCGGAATTGGTACTATCTGCCGCAGCGAGAAAAGATACCGTTACCGACGGCTGATAATTATCAAAGAATTGACTTCCGCTTCTGTCATCCCGGGTGGCGCTGCCCGTGCGCAGACAATCCATAAAAGTAAGCTCAAACGAGACTGGCTTTCCATAATCACCCACGAGCTGAAAGTGGGATGTCGGCTGAACGCCTAAATCAATTTCCTGATAGGCAGAGTCTAGTTCCAACCGACAGGCATTTTCCACCAGCTCGCCTCTGACCTCTATTCTTCCGGTTAAGCTTGTTTCGTTCCTGTTTTGTGAATTGGCCGCGCTACTAAACGTAATAAGTAGCAGGTAACACTGGACCATCAGATATTTATATGATTTAGACATTGAACGTTCTCAGTATTATCCGTTTTTTATTGTTTTTCCGTTACAGGTCGCACCGCTGCAGCTGAAAACGAGCTTCGGATATCCACCGTAATCGTTAATGTAAGTCAGCACCGGTGCGCTCCCAAGCTCTGCAGCGCTCACGTTGGCATAGCCTGATGAAAAAGGTGCCAGCATAATGGGCTCGAATTTTTTAACCGTTGTTTTTTGGTTTGGACCCGCATCAACAAAAGTCACATAATAGGGTGTCGGGTTATTTAACTTAATACGTTCACCTTCACGAATAAGGATGACTTTATCCTGCCAGGGAGTAGCACCCGCTTCATCTGAGACAACAATTGCCTTAGGTCGATAAAAAAGCTTAATACGCGACTGCAGCGCTATCTGCAGCACGTTCGGCTGATCGCTGCGGGGTGGGATTTCGCGTAAATTAAAATAAAAAATACTTTCGCGATCCTGAGGTAGTTGCCCAACTGCGGGCAAAGACTGCACTTTTACCTGACTTTTAGCACCGGGCTCAACGCGCTGCAGCGGCGGCAGCAGCGTCAGCGGAGAGTTAATTTTCTTTCCGTCAGTATCTTCCAGCCACGCCTGTACCAGATACGGCAATTTTTTATTTTCGTTACTTATGCTAAGGCTGATTGATTTTTCACCGCCATTGAATATTGCCCTGGTGCGGTCTAGTGCAATAGCGGCATGCGCCATCTGCATTCCCATAACAGCTAACGAAACGATTCCTGCAATAGATTTAAAGTTCACTTTCTGCTCCTGAATATATTAACTGTTACTGATACTGGCACACGGTAATAGCATGCTTTGCAGTGCTTTCTCTGATATTACTTTGGGGAAAATAATTTGACACTGTAACTCCCCTCCCCATTTTACTCGCATCACCTCATCTGCTTTTATACCGCTGAGATAGGCACTGCCGTCATCATTAACAATACCTACTTCCCGATCCTGGGCATTAATAACAGAAGCACCAAACGGCGGCGATGAACCATCTTTCAGTTTGATATATACCAGACCTTTATCCCCCTGAATAACATTGAAGCGGCGATAGCCGATGGCCCCTTCCGTCAACGTTACCTGTTCAACGGAATTAAGCACTTCTACATCATCAGGAACTTTATTCACATCCACTTTCAGCTCATTGCGATAGTAATCACTAATATCGGCAATAACGGCTTTGCCGAAATAGTTTGATCGCACGGTTGAACCATAACCTCGCAGCGGTACGTTGCTGACATCGTCAGTGTCAATGAGGACGCGGCTGCCTCCCATACGATTGATACGATGAAAAGCAATGCCTTTCGTTGTCGCTGTTACCCCACCTTGCAGGCCCAATCCGGCAGATTTATACATTCCTTCCTGGTAGCTGGCATTAGTATCCACACGAGTTAAATCACCGTCATAGCTGTAGAAGCCGCTCGCGGAATTTCTGGCACTGTCTTTGCCCACGCTCATCTGATAGTTGGCCCGATCGCTCAGGCTATTAAAATAGCTTACCTGGTTACTGCTGCCGTCTTTATAACGCGAGCCGTTATAGCTAATCGTACCACCGCCCCACGGCACGGAAAGTGTAAAATAGGCACCGTCATCTTTTAAGTCATTATATTTGCTACGATAAGCATTTAACGAAAAATTAAGATTTTTTATCTTATAAAAATCAAAATATTTCGACATCGACAGATTATATCTATTCTCAGAATTTTCATTCCAGTATGTTTTATGATTATAGTCCAGATAAACGCTGGTACCCAACTCAATAAATTGCTTATTGAAGCTAATGGTGTACATCTCTTTCATATTTTGCAGACGTGAGTGCGTTTCTTTAACACTCAAATAGTCCGCCATGCTTAAATAATTACGCTCGGAAAAGCGATAGCCGGCAAAAGTTACCTGACTATTGTATTCATCAAACCGCTTCGAATAACTCACGCGGTAGGAGTTTCCCTGGACAGTGTCATTTCCGGGCAGTTTGGCGCGGGAGTGGGTGGTATCAAACGAAACCGCGCCAAATACCATCAGATCGCGTCCAACACCCAGCGCACCAGCTTGATAATCGCTATTTGCTGTTCCACCGCCATAAAGCGACCAGCCGTTTGAAATACCCAGGGAAAACTCCCCCATGGAGAACATTGGTCCTTGGGTATGATGCCTGATATCTGAAGGCTTACCGGCCGAGACCTTGTATCGCAGCGCTCCGGGACGCGTTAAATAAGGTATGCTGGAAGTCTGGATCTTAAACTGTTGCGTCGTGCCGTCCTGCTCTTCAACCTTAACATCCAGTTCACCGTTTACCGCATCGTTCAGATCCTGGATCACAAACGGCCCCGGCGCCACCTGGGTTTGATAAAGGACGGCACCCTGCTGGGACACGGTGACCCTGGCGTTGGTTTTCGCCACGCCGGTCACCTGCGGCGCATAGCCGCGCAAGTTCGGCGGCAGCATATTGTCATCGCTGCGCAGCGTTACGCCGCTAAAGCGGAAGCTGTCAAAAAGATCCGAATAGAGATAGTCCTCACCAATAGATAAGCGCGATCGTAAACTTCTGATTGGTCTGAAAAGGTAATATCGCGTCCAGTCAAATTGTCTCTGACCGGCATTGTGTTCATTATCGATGCGGCTTTGCCAGTCCGCGCGCGCGCGCCAGGGCCCCAGGTTAAATCCAGCGGTGCCGTTCGCAGACATGCTGTTACGGTCTGACGCGTTGTTAGACTTGGTTGTGGTGACGTTTCCGTTGTAATCAAATATAACCCCTGGAATACCGTCGTCCCAGCGAGATGGCGGATCCCAGTTCTCCGCTATATATTCCAGCCACGCCTGCGGAATGGTAATTGTCAGCGACTGACTCGCCAAATCAGGCTTAAAGGTCCAGCCTGATTTAACGGGCAGGATAAGACAGGTGTCCCGCCCCTCTTTTTTGTCATACCAGTTAAGCTGTTTAAGGTGTTTTTCCGTTAGCGCAAACTGATCGACGAGATCCTCGGTCAAGCAAGGGATTGTGTTTTTTTCATCGTTAGGGTCGGGAAAGAAAACAATCTCAGCATCTTTTATTTTTTTTCCATTAAGTATGATGCCCATCGTATATTTTCCAGGCATAATGTAGCCCGCACGATCGAAAACGGAAATATCTATATTTTTCTTATCATCAGCATCTAAAATATCAGTATTGAACTGGATATCGGTTGCATAGGCCGCTTTATGCCCCCATATCAGGATAAAGATAGCAAGGGCAAGCCTTTTTTTTAGAAAATACGATGTCGTCCTTTGCATCCCTTTGCTACCTTATTAAAAATAATTAACCTTATATCTAATCGACGAAAATATATCACCTGAGGATATATACTCCCCTTTTTTCTCAACGGCCAAATAGTAGGGAATGATCGTTTTGTTATGCTGCTCTATATGAGGCCTGGATGTAGCTCCCGGGAGAATTCGATTCAGCATTCCATCATAAATTACAATTCCAACACCTTTAGCAGATCCATTATTTATAAACCAATCACCAAGATGCTCACCATCAAATACAATCTCAAAAAAACCTGATGTAGAGCGACTCTGAGTTACCCTGGAAAAATCACACTTAAGAAGCCGAATGTTGAAAGGCACAATGTGTTGATAGTTTTCACGGTTTAACTCTCCGCTGGTTAGCGTTCCCAGATCAATCGTTTGATTTAATGACGACATATCAATACTGCAGGCGTCTTTCATAATACTTCCATGAAGACCTACTCTTCCATGGAGATCGTCCCCTCCCAAGGCGCAGGTAGACAATAATGCAAAATAATACCCAGCGAGCGCCGTTATTTTTTTCACATGAATTATTCTCCTGAACAAAGGCACTATAGATAGCTCTAAAGTGCCTTCATCATAAATGCTATACTGGCTTATTGATAAGCAAGGGCATAGTTAGCAATTGAGGAGAAGTTACCCGGAACGATTGTAGGTGCAGTACCGCCGCCAGCAGCGGCTTTATCACCCTGCAGGTAAGCTGCGAATGCCAGCGTGTTAGAGCCGTCGATCATCGGAACGGCCGTTGATGCCTGGCCCAGCTTAACAACGGTACCAGAACCATTGGTGATTGCGATGCTCGCGCCGCTGGCATCCCCGGTGATACCTAACAGATCCGGATTACCATTAGAAGGTGCACCGGTAAAGGTAGCTTTAACCTTTGTCAGGGTCTGAGTATCACATTTTTCAAGCTTAATCTGGAAATCAACAGGTGTTGATTTACCGCCGTCTTTCAGCTGGCTAACTGGAATCTGCCCCAATGAGATTTCTTGCTTAGCACTTTCCGGGTTAATTGAGCACGGTGCTTCAATGATAGAGCCGGTGAACTTAACTTCACCTTTACCCTGATCTTTCGTTGCTGCCTGAGCTGCACAGGCCATAAATACGGTAGAGATAACCACTGCGGATAACTTTAATTTCATTTCTAACATCCTTTTTATATGAGTTGCATACTGCATATGTGCTTTATTTGCACATGTGTGCCTTACATACACATGTTCAGTATATTTTCCTACGCTGAACCTCGTCAGGTAGTGGTTGCATCATATACAAAACGTGCTCAGCCCAGCACCTCAATAAGCATCAATTAAACTCAATTTATATTTCAGGGCATCCAGCCAAACATCAATAAATATAAATTAAGAGGAATTCCGTGTTTTTAGCTAGCAGTTAAAATTAATTCACTTGAATACAAACGACTCGACTTCCCTACAATTGACTGCCTTTCACAGGCCAGTCTCACTCTATTAATTTCAGTCAAAAATGCTAGTCCATTGTTTTAAAATTAATTTAAAAAAGATAGCGCCAAAATGATTTATGCATGAGACTAATTTAAGTTCTGTTGAGTACTATTAACTTCTCACATTTGCACGTTCTGTTTTATGATGATTTTGTGAGGTCATGGTTGGTATAAAAAGATGGACCCTATTTATCTTTTACTCCGAAATGAAAACATCTATTAAAATATATTCACTTCATCATTTGTTATATTCGTTTTTTAGCGTCTTCTTTTGATGAAGATCATTACCCCGTATACAGTATTCAAAACCTTTCTAAAAAATTGATACTCGCAAAGATAATGGTTCTCCGATTCAAGTATCTGGTGTGCTATGCAGCGGCTTTTATTTGTCCCTGTTTGTGCCCTGACGTTCTACAGAAAAGAAGAGGAGAGGCATTATGTCGCGGTTTTATCGCTAATCAGAAACAAAAAAGCCACCTCGCGCTGAGGTGGCTTTTCACATCACTGTCGGAGATTACAGCAGTTCAGGATATTTGGTCATTTTCAGCGCCAGCTCAACGCCGCGCACTTCAGCCATCCCTTTCAGCCGGCCAATCGCGGAGTAGCCCGGATTGGTCTTCTTCTTGAGATCGTCAAGCATCTGGTGGCCGTGATCCGGACGGAACGGGATCGGACGCGTGTCGCCGGCGCGCTTGCGGCGCAGCTCTTCGGCCAGCACGGCATCCACTACCGCCACCATGTTGACGTCGCCGTCGAGGTGCGAGCCTTCGTGGAAGGTCTTCGGGTTCTCTTCCCGACAGGTGGCGCGCAGGTGAGTGAAGTGAATACGGTCGCCGAAGGTTTCAATCATCTGCACCAGGTCGTTATCGGCGCGCACGCCGTAGGAGCCGGTACACATGGTGAATCCGTTGTAAATGCTGTCAACGGTCTCTTTCATCCACTGCATATCTTCAATAGTAGAGACGATGCGCGGCAGGCCGAGGATCGGGCGCGGCGGATCGTCCGGGTGGATCGCCAGGCGCACGCCCGCTTCTTCGGCCACCGGCACGATGGCGCGCAGGAAGACGGCCATGTTTTCGCGCAGCTGTTCTTTATTAATGCTGTCATACTCGGCCAGGCGCTGGCGGAACTGGTCCAGCGTATAGCCCTCTTCGGCACCCGGCAGCCCGGCAATAATATTGCGGGTCAGTTTATCGATGTCCTCGGGGCTCATGGCATTAAAGTATTCCTGCGCCTGGCGCTGCTCTTCTTCCGAGTAGTCGGCCTCGGCGCCCGGGCGCTTGAGGATGTGCATTTCAAACGCGCCAAACGCGATCTGATCGAAGCGCAGCGCTTTAGAGCCGTCCGGCAGCGTGTAGCCAAGATCGGTGCGGGTCCAGTCGAGGATCGGCATGAAGTTATAGCAAACGGTGTCAATCCCGCAGGCGGCAAGGTTGCGGATGCTCTGCTGGTAGTTAGCAATCCAGGTGGCGCAGTCGCCGGAGTGGGTTTTAATATCCTCGTGCACCGGAATACTTTCCACTACGGACCAGCTCAGCCCTTTTTCGGCCAGCAGCGCCTTGCGCGCTTCAATCTCTTCAACCGGCCATACCTGGCCGTTGGGAATATGATGCAGCGCAGTGACGACGCCCGTCGCGCCAGCCTGACGAATGTCGTCCAGAGAAACCGGATCTTTAGGTCCGTACCAACGCCATGTTTGTTCCATCACTTCACCTCTTAACTTGTTATACCAATACCGGGTAACTTATTGACGACTACCATACAGCCTCAGCAAAAGACGTCAAATACCGCCCGCCGTTTGATTGATCGACGTCACAGTCTCTATAAAATACCGGCATACCAATTCTATTTGCTGTCATATAACTTTAAACTTGGCGTCGTTAATTAATGGTTAATCAGGTGTATACAAAGATGAAAAATATCGCCACCGTCGCGCTGCCCGACAACGTTCAGCAGCCGCGCTACGATCGCAGCAGGCTGCAAACGCGGATTGTTCACCTCGGGTTTGGTGCCTTTCACCGGGCGCACCAGGCGCTGCTAACCGATCGGGTGCTCAATCAAGCCGGCGGCGACTGGGGCATCTGCGAAATAAGCCTGTTCAGCGCCGACGTGCTGATGCAGCAGCTTCGCCAGCAGGATCATCGCTATACCGTGCTGGAGAAGGGGCCGGATGGGAACCAGCCGATTGTTGTCGGGGCGGTTCGCGAGTGCCTTAACGGCAAACTCGATTCGCTGGAGACAATTATCGAAAAGTTTTGCGAACCGCAGGTGGCGATTGTTTCCCTGACCATTACCGAAAAAGGCTACTGCGTCGATCCGGCCACCGGCCTGCTGGATGTTACTCAGCCGCGCATTGTTCACGATCTGCAGACGCCCAACGCCCCGCGTTCGGCGCCCGGTATTCTGGTTGAGGCTCTCCACCGCCGCCAGCAGCGCGGGCTGGCGCCGTTTACTGTTCTTTCCTGCGACAACATCCCGGACAACGGCCGGGTGGTAAAAAACGCCGTGTTAGGTATGGCGGCGCGGCGCTCGGACCTGCTGGCGGCCTGGATAGAAGCGAACGTGCGTTTTCCCGGTACGATGGTGGACAGGATTGTTCCCGCGGCGACGCAGGCCTCGCTGGATGAAATCGCCGACGAGCTTGGAGTCAGCGATCCCTGCGCCGTCAGCTGCGAGCCGTTTATCCAGTGGGTCATTGAAGACAGCTTCGTCGCCGGTCGGCCCGAGTGGGAAATCGCCGGCGCGCAGCTTGTCGACGACGTGCTGCCCTGGGAGCAGATGAAGCTGCGAATGCTCAACGGCAGCCACTCGTTTCTGGCCTACGCCGGCTATCTGAGCGGATACCAATACATCAGCGACTGCATGAACGATCCGCTGTTCCGCACCGCGGCAGCGCGGCTGATGATGCAGGAGCAGGCGCCGACCCTGCGCATTACCGGCGTTGATTTGCAGGACTATGCGGACAGCCTGCTGGCGCGCTTTGCCAATCCGGCGCTGCAGCACCGTACCTGGCAGATCGCAATGGACGGCAGCCAGAAACTGCCCCAGCGGATGCTCGACAGCATTCGCCACTGTCTGCGCCACGGCACCGAATGGCCGCTGCTGGCGTTCGGCGTCGCCGCGTGGATGCGCTACGCCAGCGGGGTGGACGATAGCGGCAGCCCGATTGAGATAAAAGATCCCCTCGGGGATAAAATTGCCGCGCGGGTGGCGGCAAGCGAGGCGGCTGGCCGGGTCAGCGCCCTGCTCTCCCTGAGCGAGATTTTCGGTGCGGATCTGCCTGCTAATCCGCAGTTTGTCAGCGCCGTCAGCCGGGCCTGGGATCTTATCTCCCGTCACGGCACCCGCGAGGCGCTGCGCCTGACGCTGGGGCAGTAGCTCCCTCTCTTCGCGGACCCCCGCCCGGGGCGTCCGCAACAATGCTTCTCTTTTCACATTTTTTTCGTCAGGATACAGGCCGCACCCATTTTCCTGATATGGAGCTAATGTGACACGTACCAACTTAATAACCGGTTTTCTCGGAAGCGGTAAAACGACGACCATCCTGCACCTGCTGGCCAGCAAGCCTGAAAATGAGAAGTGGGCGGTGCTGGTCAACGAATTTGGTGAAGTCGGCATCGACGGCGCCCTGCTGGCCGACAGCGGCGCGCTACTCAAAGAGATCCCCGGTGGCTGTATGTGTTGCGTGAACGGCCTGCCGATGCAGATAGGGCTAAATACGCTGCTGCGCCAGGGCAAGCCTGACAGGCTGCTGATCGAACCTACCGGGCTGGGCCATCCGAAGCAGATCCTCGACATGCTGACCGCACCGGTTTACGAACCGTGGATAGATCTGCAGGCGACCTTCTGCCTGCTCGATCCGCGCCAGCTACTTGATGAAAAGATCCTGAACAATGAGAACTTCCGCGATCAGCTGGCGGTAGCGGATATTATCGTCGCGAACAAGAGCGATCGCGCTACGCCGGAAAGCCAGCAGGCGCTGGCGCGCTGGCGCGAGGCCGGAGGCGATGAGCGGGACATGGTTGAAACAACCCAGGGCCAACTTGATGCCGCCCTGCTCGACGCGCCGCGCAATAACCAGGTACAGCTTGCCGCCAGTGAGGCGCACAGCCACAGCCACGGGGCATCCCGGGGCCTGGCAGCGCTGAATCTGCCAGAAAATCAGCGCTGGCGGCGCAGTCTTAACAGCGGCCAGGGCCACCATGCCTGCGGCTGGATTTTCGATGCCGATACCGTGTTTGATACCATTGGCCTGCTGGAGTGGGCGCGGCTGGCGCCGGTTTCCCGCGTTAAAGGCGTGATGCGCATCGCCGAAGGGCTGGTACGCATCAACCGTCAGGGGCTCGATTTTCATATTGAAACTCAGAGCGCGCCGCCGCCGGACAGCCGCATCGAGCTTATCAACGACGGCGAGACCGACTGGAATGCGCTACAGTCTACTCTGTTGAAGCTTCGTTTAGGCTAGCAGACCTATTTTCCCATGGATGATCTAATCGTGAAGGATTTATGAAAACTCGACTTCCCCTGATTTTACTGCTCAACGTTGCCGGACTGGGCCTGTTTCTGAGCTGGTATCTGCCCGTAAACCACGGTTTCTGGTTTCCGGTGGATGCCGGCATTTTTCACTTCTTCAACCAGCACCTGGCGGACAGCCGCGGCTGGGCGTGGTTTTTGGCCATTATTAACAACCGCGCGTTTGACGGCTGTTCGCTGCTGGCAATGGGCTGCCTGATGCTCAGCTTCTGGCTGAAAGAGGACGCCACCGGCCGCCGGCGGATTATCATCATCGGGCTGGTGATGCTGCTGGCGGCAGTGATTATTAACCAGCTGGCGCAGCATTTGATGCCGGTAAAACGCGCCAGCCCGACACTCTTTTTCCCCGACGTGTATCGCGTAAGCGATCTGATTAATTTCTCCACTAAAGACGCTTCCAAAGACAGTTTCCCGGGCGATCACGGCATGATGCTGCTGATATTTTCCACCTTTATGTGGCGCTATTTCGGCGGTAAAGCCTTTGTGGTGGCGTTAATCATTTTTGTGATTTTTGCTTTCCCGCGGGTGATGATCGGCGCGCACTGGTTTACCGATATTGCTGTCGGCTCGCTGACCGCCGTTTTGATTGGCATTCCGTGGGTATTAATGACGCCGCTCAGCGATAAGATAATTGCGCTATTTGAGCAATATTTACCCCGTTCACTTTACAAAAAATAACGATTTACGCCCTAAGCGCGACCCGACAGCGGTTATCTTTATGATTTCTGCTGCGGGTAGCACGGGCTCTTTCTTAAAACACGCCGACGGCAGAATAAAAAATCACAGAAAAATGAGCTAATTGGCTACTTAACGCTCCGCCAGCTGTACGTTTTATCCGCATATCTGCGCCGTAACTTTTCCTATCATTATTTCTTATAAAAAAAACCGTAAAACCGCTAGCTAGGGGCATGTCAATAGGGTAACCTCAATCTCGTTTTGCTCAGTCAGGGATAACTGGCCTGAATCGTGAATAAATTTGTGCACTGTCGCACAAATTTGACAGTCAGGAATTGTCTCATTTTGAGCAGGTATTTAGTCTCGTCACGTTCGGCATCTTCGTAACGATCTTTTCGTTAAGGACTTCAAGGGAAAATAAACATAATGGTCAAGTCTCAACCACTTTTGAGATATATCCTGCGGGCAATCCCCGCTGTAGCAGTCGCGGTTCTGCTTTCTGCATGTAGCACAACGAACACCGCAAGAAATATGCATTCTGAGACGCATGGTGTGGGTATGGAAGACCCTTCCTCACTGCAAGCCTCTCAGGATGAATTCGAATCCATGGTGCGTAATCTCGACGTTAAGTCGCGTCTTATGGACCAGTATGCCAGCTGGAAGGGCGTGCGCTACCGCCTCGGCGGCGAAAGCAAGCGCGGCATTGACTGCTCGGCGTTTGTTCAGCGCACCTTCCGCGAACAGTTTGGTATGGATCTGCCCCGCTCAACCTACCAGCAGCAGGAAATGGGTAAATCCATTTCACGTAAGCAACTGCGCACCGGCGATCTGGTATTGTTCAGAGCAGGCTCTACCGGCCGCCACGTGGGCATCTATATCGGCAACAACCAGTTTGTTCACGCCTCCACCAGCAGCGGCGTTACTATCTCTAATCTGAGTGAGCCTTACTGGAACAAGCGTTACAACGAAGCGCGTCGGGTGCTGAGCCGCTCCTGATATTTATGGATAGCTCAGGCGTCTGAATTCCCTTGTTTGGACGCCCATGTAAAAAAAGCACTGTACGCACAGTGCTTTTTTTATTTACAGATTATCCCCGCGCGCTTGCTGCCCGGCATTCACAATCGCGCTGACCTCACTTATTATTCACCCATCCCAGTAACCCGCAGCGGCACGTAAAAGGACATTAACGGGTGAAATCCGCACTGACGGTACTTCTGTGCCTGACATTATGTAGCTTCAGCTCGCTCGCGCAGGCCGTAAAACAGAGCGACACTTTCGCCGTCATTGGCGAGCCAAAATACGCCGCCGGTTTCAGCCACTACGATTATGTCAATCCCGATGCACCAAAGGGCGGAGCCGTTACTCTGGCAGCGATCGGCACCTTCGATAACTTTAACCGCTTCGCCTCGCGGGGCAACGCCGCGGTGCGCACGGAATCGCTGTATGACGCTCTGTTCACCACCTCCGATGACGAACCGGGCAGCTACTATCCTCTGATTGCCAAAAGCGTGCGCTATGCCGACGACTTCTCCTGGGCAGAGGTGAGCCTCAATCCGCTGGCGCGCTTTCACGACGGCAGCCCGGTCACCGCTGAGGACGTAGCTTTTACCTTCCATAAATTTATGACCGAAGGCGTGACCCAGTTCCGCCTGGTGTATAAAGGTACGACGGTTGAAGCTATCGCCCCGCTGACCGTTAAGATAACCCTCGCTAAACCGGGTAAAGAGGACATGCTGAGCCTCTTCACCCTGCCGGTAATGCCGAAGAAATTCTGGGCAAAGCACAACCTCAGCGAGCCGCTCTCTGTTCCCCCGCTGGCAGGCGGCCCCTATAAAATTACCGCCTGGCGGATGGGCCAGTACATTACCTATTCCCGGGTAAAGGATTACTGGGCGGCCAATCTGCCGGTTAACCGCGGCCGCTGGAACTTTGACACCCTGCGCTACGACTATTATCTCGACGACAACGTGGCGTTTGAGGCTTTCAAGGCCGGCGCCGTCGACTTTCGCAGTGAATCCAGCGCCAAAAACTGGGCCACCCGCTACAGCGGCCGCAATTTTAACGATGGTTACATCGTCAGGCTGGCAGAGAAAAACACCTCGGCGCAGGATACCCAGTGGCTGGCGTTCAATATTCAGCGCCCGGTTTTCGCCAGCCGCCAGGTACGCGAGGCGGTGACGCTGGCCTTCGACTTCGAGTGGATGAACAAGGCTCTGTTTTACGGCGCCTACCGCCGGGCGAACAGCTATTTCCAGAATACTGACTATGCCGCCCGCGGCGCACCCGACGCCGACGAGCGGGCGCTGCTGATGCCGATGAAAAACGAGCTGCCCGCAGAGGTATTCACCGATGCCTGGCGACCGCCGGTATCCAGCGGCAACGGCTTCGATCGCGATAATCTGCTCAAGGCCAGCCGTCTGCTGGATGCCGCAGGCTGGGTGCTGAAGGGCGAGCAGCGGGTAAATGCAAAAACTGGCCAGCCGCTGCGTTTTGAGCTGCTGCTGCCGTCGTCGTCCAACAGCCAGTGGGTGATCCCGTTTCAGCACAATCTGAAGCGCATCGGCGTGCGAATGGACATTCGCCAGGTCGATAACTCGCAGGCCAGCAGCCGCCTGCGCAGCCGCGATTACGATATGATGCCCCGGCCGTGGCGGGCAATGCCGTGGCCCAGCGGCGGCGATCTGCAAATCTCGTGGGGATCGCAATACATCAACTCCTCCTACAACGGCCCCGGCGTAGCCAGCCCGGTGATTGATAGCCTTATCGCGCAAATGATCCGCCACGAAGGCGACAGGCAGAAGCTGCTGCCGCTGGGCCGGGCGCTGGATCGGGTATTGACCTGGAACTACTATCAGCTGCCGATGTGGTATATCGACACGGACCGGCTGGCCTTCTGGAACAAATTTTCCAGCCCCGCCGTGCGCCCGGTCTACTCTGTGGGTTTTGAAAACTGGTGGTATGACGTTAACAAAGCGGCCGGACTGCCGGCTGACAGGCGATGAGGAGCTAGAATGGGCGCGTACCTGGTCAGGCGGCTGCTGCTGGTGATCCCAACCCTGTGGGCGATCATCACCCTTAATTTTTTTATCGTGCAAATCGCGCCCGGCGGCCCGGTGGATCAGGCAATTGCCGCCATCGAATTCGGTCACGGCGGCTCGCTGCCCGGCGGCGGGGACGCAGGCGCGTCGGCCACCCACGCCCGCACCGGCGCGGGTAATATCAGCGAGGGGGAATACCGCGGCGGCCGCGGCCTCGATCCCGAGGTTATCGCCGAGATTACCCACCGCTACGGCTTCGATAAGCCTCTGCACGAGCGCTACTTCACCATGTTGTGGAACTACCTGCGCTTTGATTTTGGCGACAGCCTGTTTCGCAGCGCGTCGGTGCTGAGCCTGATCAAAAGCAGCCTGCCGGTGTCGATAACCCTCGGGCTGTGGAGCACGCTGATTATCTACCTGGTCTCGATTCCGCTCGGGATCCGCAAAGCGGTGTATAACGGCAGCCGGTTCGATATCTGGAGCAGCGCCTTTATTATTGTCGGCTACGCCATCCCGGCGTTTCTGTTCGCCGTAGTGCTGATCGTGGTGTTTGCCGGCGGCAGCTACTTCGACCTGTTCCCGCTGCGCGGGCTGGTTTCAGCCAATTTCGATACCCTGCCCTGGTATCAAAAAATTACCGACTATTTATGGCATATCGCCCTGCCGGTACTGGCTACCGTCATCGGCGGCTTTGCGGCCCTCACCATGCTCACCAAAAACGCCTTTCTCGACGAGATCCGCAAACAGTACGTGGTGACCGCCCGGGCCAAAGGCGTCAGCGAGAAAAATATCCTCTGGCATCATATTTTCCGCAACGCCATGCTGCTGGCAATTGCCGGCTTTCCCGCCACCTTTATCAGCATGTTTTTTACCGGCTCGCTGATGATTGAGGTGATGTTCTCCCTGAACGGGCTGGGGCTGCTGGGCTATGAGGCCACGGTGTCGCGCGACTATCCGGTGATGTTCGGCACGCTCTATATTTTTACCCTGGTGGGCCTGCTGCTGAATATTCTCAGCGACATCTGCTATACGCTTGTCGATCCGCGTATTGATTTCGAGGGGCGCTGATGATCCATCTTAACGCAGTCAATCAGGCCCGCTGGGTCCGCTTTCGCCACAACCGGCGCGGCTTCTGGTCGCTGGTGCTATTTTTGCTTATTTTTACCTGCAGCATGGCCTCCGAACTGATCGCCAACGAGCAGCCGCTGGTGGTGAAGTACAGCGGCAAGCTCTACTTTCCGGCGATCAAAACCTACAGCGAGAAGACATTCGGCGGCGAGTTTGCCACCGCGGCAGATTATCAGGACCCGTGGCTGCAAAAGCGGCTGGATGAACACGGCTGGGTGCTGTGGGCGCCGGTGCGTTTCGGGGCCACCTCAATCAACTTCGCTACCGATCGCCCTTTCCCCTCACCGCCCTCGGCGCAAAACTGGCTCGGCACCGACGCCAACGGCGGCGACGTGCTGGCGCGGATCCTGTACGGCACGCGCATTTCGCTGCTGTTTGGCCTGATGCTTACCGCATGCTCCAGCGTGATGGGCGTGCTCGCCGGCGCGGTCCAGGGCTACTACGGTGGGAAAATCGATCTGTGGGGCCAGCGCTTTATCGAAGTCTGGTCCGGAATGCCAACGCTGTTTCTGATTATCCTGCTCTCAAGCGTCGTCCAGCCCAACTTCTGGTGGCTGCTGGCCATCACGGTGGCGTTCGGCTGGATGACACTGGTGGGCGTAGTGCGCGCGGAGTTTCTGCGCACCCGCAACTTTGACTACATCCGCGCGGCGCAGGCGCTGGGCGTCAGCGACAGTGCAATTATTGTTCGCCACATGCTGCCCAATGCCATGGTCGCTACCCTGACGTTTTTGCCGTTTATTCTGTGCAGCTCCATCACCACGCTGACATCGCTGGACTTCCTCGGCTTCGGCCTGCCGCTCGGCTCGCCGTCGCTCGGGGAGCTGCTGCTGCAGGGCAAAAATAATCTGCAGACGCCGTGGCTCGGCATCGCCGCGTTTTTATCCGTGGCGGTGCTGCTCTCCCTGTTAATTTTTATCGGCGAAGCGGTGCGCGACGCCTTCGACCCGAGTAAGGCGGTATAAGATGGGCGCTCCTCTTCTGGATATCGACAACCTCTCTATTGCCTTTACCCAAGGCGGCGCAAAACGCACGGTAGTGAGCGAGCTTTCCCTGCGCATTGATGCCGGCGAGACGCTGGCGCTGGTGGGGGAGTCTGGCTCGGGAAAAAGCGTCACCGCGCTGTCGGTGCTGCGCCTGCTGCCCTCCCCGCCGGTGAGCTACCCCACTGGCAATATCCACTTTTGCGGCGAGTCGCTGCTGCACGCCGGAGAATCGACTCTGCGCGGCGTGCGCGGCAACCGTATCGCCATGATCTTTCAGGAGCCGATGGTCTCCCTCAATCCACTGCACACGCTGGAGAAGCAGCTCGGTGAAGTGCTGTCCCTGCACCGCGGCATGCGTAAAGAGGCGGCGCGAGGAGAAATTATTGCCTGCCTTGACCGGGTAGGCATCCGCAACCCGCTGCGCCGCCTCGCCGACTTTCCGCACCAGCTCTCCGGCGGCGAGCGCCAGCGGGTGATGATCGCCATGGCGCTGCTGACCCGTCCGGAACTGCTGATCGCCGACGAGCCGACCACCGCGCTCGACGTCTCGGTGCAGGCGCAGATCCTCCAGCTGCTGCGCGAGCTGCGCCGGGAGCTGAATATGGGCCTGCTTTTTATTACCCACAATCTGACTATCGTACGCAAGCTGGCGGATCGGGTGGCGGTAATGCAGAACGGCCGCTGCGTGGAGCAGAACGCGGCGGCAGGCCTCTTTGCCCAACCTCAGCATCCCTATACCGTGAAACTGCTCAACAGCGAGCCCGCAGGCGAACCGGTTCCGCTGCCGCCGGACAGCCCGGTGCTGCTGGCGGTGGACAATCTTGAAGTGGCCTTTCCGATCCGCAAGGGCCTGCTGCGCCGCGTTACCGGCGAAAACAGCGTGGTGCGCAATATCAGCTTTACGCTCAGGCGCGGCGAAACGCTGGGGCTGGTCGGAGAATCCGGATCCGGCAAGAGCACTACCGGACTGGCGCTGCTGCGGCTGATCGCCTCCCGGGGCAGCATCACCTTTGACGGGGAAGCCCTGCAGGGGAGAAGCCGCCGGCAGATGCTGCCGCTGCGCCACCGCATTCAGGTGGTTTTTCAGGATCCAAACTCGTCGCTCAACCCGCGCCTCAACGTGCTGCAAATCATCGAAGAGGGTCTACGGGTACACCAGCCGGCGCTGAGTAGCACGCAGCGCGAAGAGCAAGTGGTCCAGACGATGGAGGAAGTCGGTCTCGATCCTCAGACCCGCTGGCGCTATCCGGCCGAGTTTTCCGGCGGCCAGCGCCAGCGTATCGCTATCGCCCGGGCGCTGATCCTCAGGCCGCAGCTTATCGTGCTGGATGAGCCAACGTCATCGCTGGACCGCACGGTGCAGGCGCAAATTCTTGCCCTGCTCAAATCGCTGCAGCAAAAATACCGGCTGGCCTATCTTTTTATCAGCCACGATTTACAGGTGGTGCGCGCGCTGTGTCATCAGGTGATTGTCCTGCGGCAGGGCGAGGTGGTTGAACAGGGAGAGTGTCAGCGCGTGTTTGACGCGCCGGCGCAGGAGTATACGCGCCAGCTCATTACGCTGAGCTGACGTCAGAAAGGATTGTAGCCGGAGAAGGGTTCAGCGATGGCGACGCCGCAGTTTTTGAGGCGGCAGGTGGCGGCAAACTCGTCCTGCATGCTGACGAACAGGCACGGCTCGCCTTCACACTCCAGTACGGAGCTGTTCACTTCAATATCGGTTAACGCCTGGCTCAGGGTTTCCATTACCGGCCAGGCGCTGTCGCCGTCCGGGCTGAGTAATTTCAGGGCCACGAGGCAGTTATCGCTGGCGGTACCACTTTGCGGAATCGGTTCAACTCTGGAACCTGCAAAACCCGCCAGCCAGCGATAGCTGTGCGGCAGGCGGTGGACAACGGAGAGCTGTATTGTATTCACGTTCTTATCCCCAGAAGCAAATGACTTCACAATTATTTTACATCAATTTTAACGCATTGTTGACAAATCATCCCGCTTCCAGAAGGTAACCCGGGCCGCAATGGCCGTTATTAACATTATTTGCGGTGCGCGAGCGCTCTGGAGCATAACGGCGGCTATATGTAACCGTTTTTGTGATCTAAAACAATCTTTTTATCTACAAGTGTGTGACCTGTAATTCGCATTGATTTTACATAAAGGAAACATCGGTGGGTAATGCAGAACGATGAGAGATTGATGTGAATCAAACCAGAGGCGTCTTCGCCCCTGGTTTGATGATTAGCTGCGGGCTTTACGCGGGCGGCTGGCGTAGAGGCAAAACAGTACCGAGCAGCTGGCGCAGAGAGCAATGGACAGCAGCATCGGCCAGGCGCTGGAGAAAGTGGCAAGGGAAAGCAGCGCGCCGATAATTGCACCAATGCCGAAGCGGAAGGTGCCCGCCAGGGATGATGCGGTGCCCGCCATGTGCGGAAACTCGTCGAGGATAACCGCCATCGCATTTGATGAGATCATCGACACGCAGCCCACGAAGGCCGCAATGCCTATCACCAGCGACCAGAATCCAACATCGAGCAGCGCGCACACCACCATCCACGCGGCAACCGCGAACTGGATCCACAGTCCGATGCGGAACATGTTCAGCGCCCCGACACGGCGCACGAAGCGGCTGTTAATCATGGTCATGATGAACAGAAACGCGATGTTGAGCGCGAAGTAGTAGCCGAAATGCTGCGGCGAAACGTGGTTCAGTTCGATATAGACAAACGGCCCGGCGCTGAGGAATGAGAACATGCCGGCAAAGCTGAAGCCGCTGGCCAGCATATAGCTGAGCACCCTCTTGTGGCGAAACAGCGAGGCAAAATTGCCCAGCGTGGTGCGCAGGCGAAACGGCTGGCGGCGCTCTGGCGGCAGGGTTTCATCAATCAGGAAGAAGATCATCAGCGACACCAGCAGCGCCGCCGCCGCGAGGATCCAGAAAAGGGCGTGCCAGCTAAACCACACCAGCACCGCCCCGCCCACAATAGGTGCCACCAGCGGCGCAATGGTCGTTACCAGCATCACGAAGGACATCATCCGGGAAAACTCTTCTTTCGGATAAATATCCCGCATCAGAGCGTTAATCACCACCCCCGCCGCCGCTGCCGCCAGGCCGTGGAGAAAGCGCATCGCAATCAGCATATCAATGGTCTGCGACAGCGCGCAGGCCACCGCCGCCGCCGCAAATATCAGCGTACCGCCGAGGATAACCGGCTTCCTACCCAGACTGTCCGCCATTGGCCCGTACAGCAGCTGGCCCAGCGCGAAGCCGAGAATATAGGTGCTCAGCGTCATCTGGGCGCTGCCCGCGGCCACGCCGAACTGGGTGGCGATGACCGGCAGCGCCGGCAGGTACATATCAATAGAGAGCGGCATCAGCATGGCGAGCAGGCCGAGGATAACCACAATTGCCAGGGACGAACGCTGACGGATACTCACAAATAGACTCCTGCTGTTAGCGCCCCGGCATGCGGACGCTGGCGATTTCATCTTCCGTCAGCGGACGGTATTCGCCCGGCTCCAGATCCTCATCAAGCACAATGTCGCCAATGCGCTCGCGGTGCAGGCCAACAACGTGGTTGCCGACGGCGGCGAACATGCGTTTCACCTGGTGATAGCGCCCTTCGCTGATTGTCAGGCGCACTTCCGTCGGCGTTATAACCTCAAGCTGCGCCGGCTGGGTGAGATCTTTTTCATTGTGCAGCTGAACGCCTTTGGCAAACTGCGCCGCGGTATCGTCGGCAACCGGCGACTCCAGGGTTACCAGGTAGGTTTTCTCGCAGTGGTGGCGCGGCGAGGTAATGCGGTGCGACCACTGACCGTCGTCGGTCATCAGCACCAGGCCGGTAGTGTCGATATCCAGCCTGCCGGCGGCGTGTAGTTTATAGGCCACCGGCTCCTCCAGAAAATAGAGAACTGTCGGATGATCCGGATCGTCAGTTGAGCAGACGTAGCCCTGGGGCTTGTTGAGCATAAAGTAGCGCGGGCCGTTCTGCTGGACCAGGGTATTGCCGTCATAGGCGACATCGTGTTCCGGCAAAATCTTGAAAGAGGTACTTTTGACAATCTCGCCGTCCACGGTAACGCGGCTGGCGCGGATCTCGCGCCCGGCGATGGCCCGGCTGACGTCGAGCTGCTGGGCGATAAACTTATCGAGTCGCATGAAATAATTAAGCCTGTAAAGAGTGCGGATATCGGAACTTGTCCGAAAAAAGAAGCCGTAAGGCCGCTAAGTATAGCGGCCACGGTATGCCACTCAAGCGAAAAAAATCGTGGCATACTAATTACGAATTCATCATGGCCCGAGAATAATGACTTTTACCCTTCGCCCCTACCAGCAGGAAGCCGTTGACGCCACCCTCGCCCACTTCCGCCGACACCAGCATCCTGCCGCGATCGTTTTGCCTACCGGCGCCGGAAAAAGTCTGGTGATCGCCGAGCTGGCAAGAGTTGCGCGCGGGCGCGTGCTGGTGCTTGCCCACGTCAAAGAGCTGGTGGCACAAAACCACGCCAAATATCTGGCGCTGGGACTCGACGCGGATATTTACGCCGCCGGGCTCAAGCGGAAAGAGAGCAGCGGCAAAGTGGTGTTCGGCAGCGTGCAGTCAGTGGCGCGCAACCTTGCGCACTTCCGCGGCGAGTTTTCGCTGCTGATCGTTGACGAGTGCCACCGCATCAGCGACGACGACGACAGCCAGTATCAGCAGATCCTCGCCCACCTGCGGCAGGTGAATCCTCACTTACGCTTGCTGGGGCTGACCGCCACGCCCTTCCGGCTCGGCAAGGGCTGGATCTATCAATATCACTATCACGGCATGGTGCGCGGCAGCGAAAAAGCGCTGTTTCGCGACTGTATCTACGAGCTGCCCCTGCGCTATATGATCAAGCACGGCTACCTGACGCCGCCGGAGCGGCTGGACATGCCGGTGGTGCAGTACGATTTTAGCCGCCTGCAGGTGCAGCGCAACGGCCTGTTTAGCGAAGCGGATCTTAACCGCGAGCTGAAAAAGCAGCAGCGCGTTACCCCGCATATCGTCAGCCAGATTGTAGAGTTCGCCGGGGATCGCCAGGGCGTAATGATCTTTGCCTCCACCGTGGAGCACGCAAAAGAGATAACCGGCCTGCTGCCCGCCGACGACGCGGCGCTGATTACCGGCGAAACCCCCGCGCCGGAGCGCGACCGGCTGATCGAGGCCTTTAAAGCCCGCCGCTTCCGCTACCTGGTTAACGTTTCGGTGCTGACCACCGGCTTCGACGCGCCGCACGTCGATCTGATTGCCATTCTGCGCCCGACAGAATCGGTGAGCCTCTATCAGCAGATTGTCGGGCGCGGGCTGCGCCTGTCGCCGGGCAAGACCGACTGTCTGATTCTCGACTACGCGGGAAACCCGCACGACCTTTACACACCCGAAGTGGGCGCGCCGAAGGGCAAAAGCGATAACGTTCCGGTGCAGGTTTTCTGCCCGGCCTGCGGCTTTGCCAATACTTTCTGGGGAAAAACTACCCCCGACGGCACGCTGGTGGAGCACTTTGGCCGCCGCTGCCAGGGCTGGCTGGAGGACGACGACGGCAGCCGGGAGCAGTGCGATTTTCGCTTTCGCTTCAAAAACTGCCCGCAGTGCAACGCCGAAAATGATATTGCTGCCCGCCGCTGCCGGGAGTGCGATGCCGTGCTGGTGGATCCGGACGACATGCTGAAAGCCGCGCTCAAGCTGAAAGACGCGCTGGTGCTGCGCTGCAGCGGCATGCAGCTTCAGCACGGCGCGGATGAAAAAGGCCCGTGGCTTAAAATCACCTATTTCGATGAAGACGGCGCCGACGTGAGTGAGCGCTTCCGCCTGCAAACCCCCGCCCAGCGCACCGCCTTTGAACAGCTGTTTATTCGCCCGCATACCCGCACGCCGGGCGTCCCGCTGCGCTGGATAACCGCCGCCGATATCTGTGCCCAGGAGATGCTGCTGCGCCACCCCGACTTCGTAGTGGCGCGTAAAAAGGGGCAATTCTGGCAGGTGCGGGAAAAGGTGTTCGACTATGAAGGGCGCTTCCGGCGGGCCAATGAGCTGCGCTAGCCCGCCGGATCGTCTTATCAGAAGTCGATATTGAGCCCCAGCTGCCAGGTGCGGCCCGGCATCACCGCAAGCTGCTTGTCGCTGGCGTCCTGCGCAGTTTTCAGCTCCTGAGTGCGGCTGTTGAGGTAGTCCCAGTACTTGCGGTCGGTGATGTTATACACCCCGCCGTTGACCCTGACGTTTTTCGCCAGCTGCCAGTAGGCGGTCCAGTCCAGCAGCCCGTATCCCGGTATCCGCATGTAGCGGTCGCTGGATTTACCCAATGGCCTGCCGTCATTGCGGTAGGACTCGCGGGTGGTGACGTCAGCGCGCTTGCCTTTAATAAAGGTTGCGGTTAGCGCCGTGCCGTACTGCTTGTTGGGATCGTCCCAGGCCATGCCCACGACTGCTTTCATCGGCGGCACGCTGTCGAGATCGATGTATTTATCTCCGGCGTAGCTCGATTTTGACTTCCCTTCGCTGTAGCCGTAGCTGAGCAGCGTACTCAGGCCGTCGACCTGCCTGAACCAGGTTCCGTAGTTAATTTTCGCCGCGATCTCGCCGCCCCAGATATAGGCTTTATCGCGGTTATCCGCCTGGTAAGTGGTGTAGATGTTGCCCGGCACGCGGGTAAACATCTCCGGGTTCGCGCTGCGGCTGTAGCGGGTATAGGCAATAAAGTTTTTATAGGTGTTGTAGAACAGCGAGGTATTCACCGTAACGCCGTCGGTCACTTCCCCCTTCAACCCCCACTCCAGGTTGTTGCTGGTTTCGGTCTTCAGATCGCTGTTGCCAATCAGCGCGTACTGGGCGGGCCCCGCATAGCTTGAGCCCATATTCCAGGAGCCGAACAGCTGGCTGGCGTTGGGGAACTGCGCCCCGCGCTTATATTCCAGATAGGTTAGCAGGCGCGGCGTGAGGAAGTACTGCACCGTCAGGGACGGCAGCACTTTGGTATCAGAGTTTTTCTCGTACAGGCTGGAGACCTCTGAGGAGGTCAGCACGCGACTGTTGGTTGTCAGACTCTCCACATTGCGCGGCTTAACGGACTGGTACGCCACCCGCGCGCCGGGAATCACGGCAAAAGCATGACCGTCGAGATCGAAATTGATCTGATCCTGCGCAAAAGCGCCCAATGTGTAGCCGCGGCTGTCGGCTTCCGGCTGCATGATCTCGCTGAGCGGGCTGGTTATCGGCGACTGGCTGAACGGCCGCTTGGTTTTGGTGGTACTGGCGTTAATCCCGGCGCTGAGATCGTGGCGCCCGAGGATTTTCTTCAGGGTATTCGCCAGCCCCCAGGTGTCAGTATCGTAATTGGAATAGACGGTCTGCATCACCCGCGGCATAAAGCTGTCGGGCATGTAGGTGCGGTCATGCGCTTCGGTGTGCTGGTAGTAGAGCCGGCTGGTGAGACTGTCGACCCAGTCGTTCATCGGCGTCCACTCATCCTTCAGGCTGGCGCCCCAGCGGCGGCTCTGGCTGGTCTGCTGCGCGGTGCCGGTAACGCTATTGCCCATGCCGTCCCAACTATCGAAGTGGGTGTGGTTTGCCTTGTGGTAATAGTCAACGGTGCCGGTGAGCTTGTGCTCGTCGTTGGGCTGCCAGATGCCGGATGCCAGTACCGCATCCGAGTGCCAGTTGGCGGGATAGGCATCCAGGCGGGAGCTGTTAGTGCGCGTCTCCTGTCCGTCCCGGCGGCTGTAGACCACGATCCCGCGCAGCGTATCGTCGCCGGCAGCGCCGGTGACGCCGTTGTGCCAGCTGCGGTCTTCGGAGTCATAGTCGGTGCGGTAGCCAAAATAGTGATCTTTACCCGGATGCAGATAGTCATCCGCAGATTTGGGGTCGAACGAGACGCTGCCGCCGATGGAGGTGTTGGTATTGTCTACTGACGTTGCCCCGGACTGAATATTGACGTTGCCGTACATATAAGGATCGATATAGTCGCGGCCGATGCCGAAGGTGTTATTACCGGCGCGGCTGACGTAGCTGCGCCCGGTGGCGGCAGGCTGCGGAATGCCGTCTATATCGATGCCGACCCGGTTGCTCTCAAGGCCGCGAATGTTGTAGCCGGTATAGCCGCCGCGATCGAAGCCGCTTTTGCCGTTGCCGGAACCGCCGCTGGCGCCCGTAGCGCTTATGAGCGGCTCGTAGCGCATTACCGAGCCGAAATCATTGGCACCCTTTTTTTGCAAATCGTCGGCGGTAAGGGTGCGGTCGCTGCCCGCCTTTAGCGGCGGCGCTTTGGCGGTTACGGTCATCTCTTCCATTGCCGTTGAGGACTTGTCCGGGCTCTGATGCTGTGCTGTCTCGGCTGCATTAAGAGGAGCGTGGTGCATAGCCGCCAGCAGCGAGGTGACAAGAAGACTTTTTTTGAAGCCGCTGTGTGAAAGTATTGTCTTACGCATTATGTTCAAGCCTGTATAGTTATTAGTATTGGCTCACACTGTTTTCCGTTCTTCCATCCTTCCGCTGCATCGAATCGGAGTCACGACGCTAACGCAAAATAAACTGGCTGATATTATTATGCGACGAATGATAATAACACTTATTATCATTTGCAATTTATTCTCATCAGCACCTTAATGCCGCGTCTGTCAGGGGGAAATTATGCGCGAAAAACCGGTAATTACGCTTCACTACTGCACCCAGTGCAACTGGATGCTGCGGGCAACCTGGATGGCGCAGGAGCTGCTGCACAGCTTTAGCGACGATATCGCCGCCGTCACGCTGGAGCCGGGAACCGGAGGGGTTTTCAGTATCACTGCGGGTGAGGTGGTTATTTGGGAGCGCAAGCGGGACGGCGGATTTCCCGATGCGGCAGAGCTGAAGAGGCGCGTTCGCGACCACTGCTTCCCGGAAAAGACGCTCGGCCACCTCGAAGTCAAAAAGTAGCGCAGCCTTTTCCATTGCCCTTACGTCGTCAGAAAGCTATAATCCCGCCCGCTTTTGCATCTGCAAAGCAGAATACCAGCCTGCTGCTGGGTCGCCTGTAGCAGGATTTATCATACAGAGAGATAATCAATGTTTACTATCGAAGCAGAAGTTCGTAAAGAGCAGGGTAAGGGTGCGAGCCGCCGCCTGCGCGCAACTAACAAGTTCCCGGCTATCGTTTACGGTGGCAATTCTGAGCCAGTTGCTATCGAACTGGATCAGGACAAAGTATGGAACATTCAGAATAAAGCTGAATTCTACAGCGAAGTTCTGACCATCGTTGTTGCTGGTAAAGAAGAAAAAGTGAAAGTGCAGGCCGTTCAGCGTCACCCGTTCAAGCCTAAACTGTCTCACATCGACTTCGTTCGCGCGTAATCGCCAACACGTCGAAAAAAACCCCGCCATGGCGGGGTTTTTTGTTGCCTATTTTCCGCCGCTGCGGCGCTGAAGCTGGTCGCGCAGGTTAGGCGGCGTGCCCTTAATGGTCAGCGTATCGGTGGCCGGATCCCAGAAAATGCGCTCGCCGAGCAGCATCGCATCAAAGTTGATGGTCAGACCGCCGCCGCTGCCGGCATACTTGGTGAGCTGGCGCAGAGTGCTGCGGTCTGCCGGGAAGCTCTCCTCCAGCTCGTAGCCTTTCTCGGCGGTGAAGTCCTGGAAAGTTACCTCGCTGACGCCGGCAAGCTCTTTCGACAGCGACTCCAGCTCGATCTCCTCGCCCGCCTGCAGCTGCTCGTTGCAGTAAGTGTAAACCTGCTGGCGCACGTTCTGCCGTTCGGCCTTATCAAGCTCCGCCTCGGCGGTAAAGTCATCAACCGCCTGCAGCAGGCCGCGGTTTTGCGCTTTGGCGTTAAGGCCCTCGCTGGCGCCGAGAAAATCCATAAAGAAATCGGCAACCTTGCGCCCTACCCGGCCTTTCAAAAAGGTCAGATAGCGACTCGACTCAGGATTGGTTTCCCATTCAGTCAGATCGATGCGGGCAACGATGTCCGCGTGATTGATGTCGAGATAGTGAGTAGCGCTGATGTCCAGCTGCTCGTTAACCCGCATGCTACTCAGGTTGTTCAGTACTGCCACCAGCAGATATTCGACCGCCAGATAGCGGTAGTGGCAAAACAGCACGATGCCGCCGTCGGCGAAGGGATATTTTGCCAGCTCGTCGCGCAGTCTGCCGGTCGCCGCACGGCTGAAGGCCAGGAAGTCATCGTCACCGCGGCGATGGGCACGCAGCGCCTCGGCAAGCTCGCTCTCTTCATTAAACAGCCCGTAGGCCTTATTTTTTGCGCTGTAGACACGGTGCAGCTCCGCCATCATCTCTTCGGCGGCCGCTCCCGGTTCCAGCAGGGTATCGCGCAGCACCAGCTCAAGATTCTGTTCGTCGCGCTTGATCAGCTGATGCAGGGCAATCTGGTTGATATCCAGACTCATGGTAGACTCTCCTTTTGGCTCGGGCGGTATTCAACCACCGCAGGCGGCACGGTGTAAAGACGAAAAAAAGCGGAAAAAAAGCGCCCGCTACGGTAATATGTTGCCCTTTCATGAACAGACTGACTTTGGATTTATGCCGCAAATTTCCCGCTATAGTGATGAACACGTAGAACAACTGCTGAGTGAGCTGGCCAACGTGCTGGAAAAACATAAAGCGCCCACCGACCTTTCACTGATGGTGTTAGGCAATATGGTGACAAACCTGATTAACACAAGCGTTGCGCCCGCGCAGCGTGAGGCCATTGCCCGCTCGTTCTCGCAGGCGCTGCAGTCCTCAATCAGCGACGATCCGGCCCACTGATCCGGCCCATTAAGGAAAACGAATAACAGGTTATGGTGACTCATCGTCAGCCCTATCGAGAAAAAGTGTCCCAGATGGTCAGTTGGGGGCACTGGTTTGCCCTGTTCAACATTCTGCTGGCCTCGCTTCTCGGTAGCCGCTATCTGTTTGTCGCCGACTGGCCGACGACGCTGGCGGGACGGATCTATTCCTATATCAGCCTGTTAGGTCATTTCAGCTTCCTGGTTTTCGCCGTTTATCTGCTGATTCTGTTTCCGCTAACCTTTGTCGCGCTTTCCCAGCGCCTGATGCGCTTTTTATCGGTCATCCTCGCCACCATCGGGATGACGCTGCTGCTGGTGGACAGCGAGGTATTCACCCGCTTCCACCTGCATCTCAATCCCGTGGTCTGGGAGCTGGTCATTAACCCCGACCAGAACGAAATGGCCCGCGACTGGCAGCTGATGTTTATCAGCGTGCCGGTTATCTTCTTAATTGAGATGCTGGCAGCCACCTGGAGCTGGCAGAAGCTGCGCAGCCTGGCGCGCCGCCGCCACTTCGCGCGGCCGGTGGCTATTTTTCTGTTCGCGGCGTTCGTCGCCAGCCACGTGATGTATATCTGGGCCGATGCCAACTTCTATCGCCCGATTACCATGCAGCGCGCCAACCTGCCGCTCTCCTATCCGATGACCGCCCGCCGTTTCCTTGAGAAGCACGGCCTGCTGAACGCGCAGGAGTATCAGCGCAGGCTGGTGGAACAGGGCGATCCGGAAGCGGTGTCGGTGCAGTATCCGCTGAGCGATCTGCGCTTTCGCGATCTCGGCACCGGCCAGAACGTGCTGCTGATTACGGTCGACGGCCTGAACTATTCGCGCTTTGAAACCCAGATGCCGAAGCTTGCCGCCTTCGCGCAGGAAAATATTAATTTCACCCAGCACATGAGTTCGGGCAATGACGCAGACAGCGGCATCTTCGGCCTGTTCTACGGTATTTCGCCGGCCTATATCGACGGCGTGCTCTCCTCACGCACGCCGGCGGCGCTGATCTCCGGCCTGAACCAGCAGGGCTACCAGCTCGGCCTGTTCTCCTCGGACGGCTTTAGCAGCGCGATATATCGCCAGGCGCTGCTCTCGGACTTCTCGCTGCCGCCGGCAAAAGCGCAAACCGACGCGCAGACCGCCAGCCAGTGGATTAACTGGCTGGGCAGCTACGCGCAGGAAGAGAACCGCTGGTTCTCCTGGGTCTCCCTGAACGGCACCAGCATCGACGACGGCCAGCACCAGAGCTTTACCCGCCGCTACGCCCGCGCGGCTGGCAACGTTGATGCGCAGATTGCCCGGGTGCTTGACGCGTTAAAAGCCTCGGGCAAGCTGGATAATACCGTGGTTATTATCACCGGCGCCCACGGCGTTCCCCTGAACGGCGACGGCGGTGATTTTGACTGGTCGCGCTCGCGCCTGCAGGTGCCGCTGGTGATTCACTGGCCGGGCACGCCGGCGCAGAAGATTGCGACCCTGACCGATCATAAAGACGTGATGACCACGCTGATGCAGCGCCTGCTGCACGTCAGCATTCCGGCCAGCGACTACTCTCAGGGCCAGGACTTGTTCAGCGCCCGCCGCCGCCACAGCTGGGTCACCGCCGCTAACGGCGATAACCTGGCGATTACGACCCCGGCGGTCACCGTGGTGCTCAAACACAACGGCAGCTACCACACCTGGGATCTGAACGGCGAAAAAATTGACGACCAGCGTCCGCAGCTCAGCCTACTGCTTCAGGTACTGACGGATGAAAAACGCTTTATCGCTAACTAATTGATTATTTATGAATCACTCAGTCAGCGAGCCCTTGCATTCATCGTCGAAAAAGGTAGTATTAGCCTCCTGCGTCGGCACGTAGCGCAGCCTGGTAGCGCACCGTCATGGGGTGTCGGGGGTCGGAGGTTCAAATCCTCTCGTGCCGACCAACTTTTTCAGAGAAACCAGCCTTCGGGCTGGTTTTTTTATGCCTTCCGCCCTGCGTTCTCCCGCAGAAATTATCCCCGGCTGCCATTGACACCTCTCATTTAGTCCGTATATTTACTGGATATAAATACAGTTAAGTTAAGGCAGAATATGTTTGTTGAACTGGTCTACGATAAGCGCAATTTCGCAGGGATCCCCAACGCCAGAGAGCTAATTCTCTCCGAGCTGACCAACCGGCTGCAGCGCAGCTTCCCGGATGCCGACGTGCGGGTAAAGCCGATGATGGGTCTGCCGGCCATTAATACCGACGCCAGCAAGCACGAGAAAGAGCGCATCAGCGCTATCATCACGGAAATGTTTGAAGAAGCGGACTTTTGGCTCTCCGGCGAGTGATCGCCGTGCAGCTGTCCCTGCTCTGATGTTCAGCTGGCGCAATCCGATGTTGCGCCTGCGTAAGCCTCTCATCCTGTTATTACCTTCAACGACCTTAACGTCCGGTGCCGCCAGCGCCGCTGCCGCTTTTACTCCTTTGTGCATAAAGTGATATTATCGGGCGGCAAAAGTGTAAAAATAATTAGAGGTTAACGTTAATGCGCATTGGAATCGCCTTTCCCATTCTGGTCTTTATTGTCGCGGTCGCTTTTCTGGCATGGTTCATTCTCGGCGGCTACGCCACGCCCGGAGCCTGATAGCCAATTTCACTTCTTAGCTTTCACTTCATGGAATATACAACCAGCAATAGTGAAAGAATCAGTAAATTCGCTTACCCCTCATCTTCATAGTGCTATGATTGTCGGACGATCGACCGATAAAAAGGATCCACTGTGAAAAAGACCATTACGCTTGCTGCCGCCCTGCTGGCAGCCTCCGGCCTCTGCGCCTCCGCCTTTGCCGCCAGCCAGCCGCTGGAGAAAATCGCTCCCTATCCGCAGGCGGAAAAAGGGATGAAGCGCCAGGTGATAACGCTGCCCGCGCAGCAGGATGAATCCAGTTACCGGGTTGAGCTGCTGATTGGTAAAACAATGAACGTGGACTGCAACCGTCATAGCCTCGGCGGCAAGCTTGAAAGCAAAACCCTGGAAGGCTGGGGCTACGACTATTATGTCTTCGACAAAGTCACGCCAGTGGCGTCAACGATGATGGGCTGCCCGGACGGTAAAAAAACGCAGAAATTCGTGACGGCAAACCTCGGTGACATGAGCCTGCTGCGCTATAACAGCAAGCTGCCGGTGGTGGTTTACGCGCCGGAGAACGTTGAGGTGAAATACCGCATCTGGAAAGCGCAGGAAGAAGTGCAAAGCGCAGAGCAGCGTTAACAAACACAAACCCCGGCCAGTGCCGGGGTTTGTGTTTTCAGAGGCGCTTAAAGCGCAATATCGGCGATTTCCCGGTCGGGAACCGCAACCGGCGCTGAGCGATCCACAGACGGTACAGGATCCGCCTGTACCCGCGATTCATAGTGCAGTTCCAGCACTTCGCTGGTCCAGGCAAGCGACCTTGCCGCAGAGAGCGGATCGCGAACCTCAAGGCCGTAATCCGGCACCACCGCCCGCAGTTTTTCCTGCCAGGCGGGTGAGCGCACTTTCTCGCTGAATACCTGCTCCAGCAGCTGCAGCATAATGGGCGCCGCCGTTGACGCGCCCGGAGAAGCACCAAGCAGCGCGGCCACGGTTCCCTCATCGTCGCTAACCACTTCAGTGCCCAGGCGCAGCACGCCGCCTTTGATCGGATCGCGCTTGATGATCTGCACCCGCTGCCCTGCCTGCCACAGCCGCCAGTCCTCTTTCTTCGCCTGCGGGTAGTACTCGCGCAGCGCAGCCAGCCGCTCTTTATCCGTTTGCAGCACCTGGCCGACCAGGTATTTCACCAGATCGAAGTTATCAAGTCCGACGTTGAGCATCGGCATGATGTTGGAGGCATTGGTCGAGGCCATCAAATCCCACAGTGAGCCGTTCTTTAAAAAGCGGGTTGAGAAGGTAGC
>NZ_CAJYMB010000040.1 GCF_913775985.1 uncultured Pluralibacter sp.
TGCTGCATCAGCAGGTTGACCTCCGGCGTGACGCTGATACGCTCTCCCGCGCCGAGAGCCAGCATGACCGATTTCCAGCCGTAGCCCGCCAGGCTTGTTTCCAGCCGTGAAATAAAGGTCGCCCGCAGGCTGCAGCGCAGATCCAGTCCCTCGGCGCGCACGATCCGTCCGGTGAGCGGAAGATGCGACGACAGGGCGTAGCGCTGGCGATCAAACAGCCCTTCGTTGAGCTGGCCGTGGACCGCACGCGCTTTCAGCAGCATCTGCCAGCGCTGCCCGGCGCAGGCCTTATCGGGTAAGCTCTGTCCATAAAAGGCGATGCCTGGTGGTGGAAACAAGCGCTCTCCGCCCACGCGAATTATCTGTCCGAAATGGCGCTCGCCGCCGTCGCTGGCGGTGAGGACAACCTCCGCCTGCAGCGCGCGTCCCGGCAGCGTTATAGCCGGCAGCACCTCCTGCCACGCGGCAAGCACGCCCCAGCAGAACATCAGCGCGGTAATGCCCACTGGCTGCAGCGCCGGCAGCCTGAAGCAGACAACAGCGCTGCTGATGATAACGAGGCCAATAAACTTCACCGGCGGCAGTTCAGGCAGCAAAAGCAGCGGAGCAATACCGAGGATGGTGCAAAGCGCAAACGTGGGTAGCTGCATAGATCCTCCCTGTTGCGCCAGTATCCTTTTTGCGCTGAAAATTACCTGCTGCGGTTTCTTAACCTGCGGTAAAGGTTCAGGGATAACTACGGATTTGCAGCGGCGTTCAGCGCTGCGGGAAGCAGGATCGGGCTTTTCGAGACAGGCGTCCTGCTTGCAAATGGCTGTGCGAGATAGCGCGTCAGGGGATCAGGAATGCATTGATGAGGTCAGGCTGCAGGAAGGAGGTGCATTCAGAAATAGCAACGAGGGGGAGCACCTCTACCATACGGTGAGAAATGAAAAAAGCACCCGCAGGTGCTTTTTCAACGCGATCCAGTTGGCGGCGGTACCGCAGCAACTCAATCGTAAATATTGGCGCGATCGCGCAGCTCTTTGCCGGGCTTGAAGTGGGGAACGTATTTACCTTCCAGCTCCACTTTATCGCCGGTTTTCGGATTACGTCCGACGCGCGGCGCGCGGTAATGCAGGGAGAAGCTACCGAAACCGCGGATTTCAATGCGCTCACCTTCAGCAAGCGTAGAGGCCATATGCTCCAGCATCTCTTTTACCGCATCTTCTACCGCTTTAGCCGGGATGTGCGATTGCTGGGTGGCAAGCCTTTCAATGAGCTCTGACTTGGTCATGATTCCTCCGGTTTCCTTCAGGAAAAGATAAGCGCTCAGCTTGAACAAGGGTGGCAAAAGCCACCCTTTGTGATTGATTACAGGACGGATCCTGCAATCTGTCAAGTTTGTCTGTTATCTCCCGAACCGCAGCCCGGGAGATACATGACACTTGCTATTACTCGCCTTTAGCCGCTTTGAAAGCTTCAGCCATTGCGTTAGAGAAGTTGCCTTCTTCCTGTTTGTTGTTAACAGTCGCAATTGCGTCTTTCTCATCAGCTTCGTCTTTAGCACGAACAGACAGGCTGATAGCGCGGTTCTTACGGTCAACGCCGGTGAATTTAGCTTCAACGTCGTCGCCTACGCTCAGAACCAGGGTCGCGTCTTCAACGCGGTCACGGGATGCTTCAGAAGCACGCAGGTAACCTTCAACACCGTCGGCCAGTTCTACGGTTGCGCCTTTCGCGTCAACTGCAGTCACTTTACCGTTAACGATAGCGCCTTTCTTGTTCAGCGCAACCCAGTTGTTGAACGGGTCTTCTGCCAGCTGCTTAACGCCCAGGGAGATACGCTCGCGCTCTGCGTCAACCTGCAGAACAACAGCAGCGATTTCGTCGCCTTTTTTGTATTCACGTACTGCTTCTTCGCCTGCAACGTTCCAGGAGATGTCAGACAGGTGAACCAGGCCGTCGATGCCGCCGTCCAGGCCGATGAAGATACCGAAGTCAGTGATAGACTTGATTTTACCTTCAACACGGTCGCCCTTGTTGTGGGTTTCCGCGAACTGCTGCCACGGGTTAGCTTTGCACTGCTTCAGGCCCAGGGAGATACGACGACGTTCTTCGTCGATATCCAGAACCATAACTTCCACTACGTCGCCAACGTTAACAACTTTGGACGGGTGGATGTTTTTGTTGGTCCAGTCCATTTCGGAAACGTGAACCAGGCCTTCAACGCCTTCTTCGATTTCAACGAAGCAGCCGTAGTCGGTCAGGTTGGTCACGCGACCGGTCAGGCGGGTACCTTCCGGGTAACGCTTAGCGATAGCAACCCACGGATCTTCGCCCAGCTGTTTCAGGCCAAGGGATACACGGGTACGTTCGCGGTCGAACTTCAGCACTTTAACAGTGATTTCGTCGCCCACGTTGACGATTTCGCTCGGATGCTTAACGCGTTTCCAGGCCATGTCAGTGATGTGCAGCAGGCCGTCAACGCCACCCAGATCAACGAATGCACCGTAGTCAGTGAGGTTCTTAACGATACCTTTAACTTCCATGCCTTCCTGGAGGTTTTCCAGCAGCTGATCGCGCTCTGCGCTGTTTTCGGATTCGATAACGGCACGGCGAGAAACAACAACGTTGTTGCGTTTCTGATCGAGTTTAATAACTTTAAACTCGAGTTCTTTGCCTTCGAGGTGCAGAGTATCGCGAACCGGACGCACGTCTACCAGGGAACCCGGCAGGAACGCACGAATACCGTTCAGCTCAACAGTGAAGCCACCTTTGACTTTGCCGTTGATAACACCGGTAACAGTTTCAGCATCTTCGTAAGCTTTTTCCAGCGTGATCCAGGCTTCGTGACGCTTCGCTTTCTCACGGGACAGCAGGGTTTCGCCGAAGCCGTCTTCTACTGCATCCAGAGCAACGTCAACTTCGTCGCCCACCTGGATTTCCAGTTCGCCAGCTGCGTTTTTGAACTGCTCTGCAGGGATTGCAGATTCAGATTTCAGGCCTGCATCAACCAGAACGATGTCTTTGTCGATAGCAACAACGATACCGCGAACGATGGAACCCGGACGGGTTTCGATTTCTTTCAGTGATTCTTCAAACAGTTGAGCAAAAGATTCAGTCATGTTTAATCTTCAAAAGTTAGATTAACGTCCACCTGACGTCATGTCGGATGGGGTTGTTTTACATACCCGCTCACACTCCGTTGCAGCGGGGGTACTACAAATCAAATTCGGAGGCTGCGCACCTGAATTCAGACCGCAGCCAGTTTTTGGCGGGCGTATTGTAACGCTTTTTCAATCACTTGCTCAATGCTTAATCGTGTGGAATCCAGCACTAAAGCATCGGCAGCAGGAACCAACGGCGCCACCGCACGGTTGCGGTCACGATCGTCACGTTCTTTGATCTCGGCCAAAAGGCGTTCAAAGTTAACACTAAAGCCCTTCTCCTGCAACTGCAGCATGCGGCGCTGGGCGCGCTCTTCCGAAGAGGCGTCGAGGAAGATTTTCACCGGCGCATCCGGGAAAACCACGGTGCCCATATCGCGGCCGTCGGCAATCAGGCCGGGCGCTTCGCGAAAGGCGCGCTGGCGGCGCAGGAGCGCTTCGCGCACCCGGGGGAACGCGGCCACCTGCGAGGCGGCGCTGGCCACCTCCTGAGTGCGGATTTCGCTGCTGACATCTTCCCCTTCGAGAATGACTTCCAGATTGCCGTCCGAGGAGACAAAACGCACGTCAAGATGTGCGGCCAGCGGCACCAGCGCATCTTCGGAGCCCACATCAACATGATGATGTAACGCCGCCAGGGCCAGCACGCGATAGATCGCGCCCGAATCCAGCAGGTGCCACTGCAGCGCTTCCGCCATCGCCTTGCACAACGTGCCTTTACCCGCGCCGCTTGGCCCATCAATGGTGATTACCGGAGCAATTGCCATCATCTGTTCTCCTTCTTTTCAGACGTCAGTGACATAAACGCCGGGCATTATACGCACCAACGCGCTTAACCGATAACGTTGGTTTACAAAAGCGTGTAACAGAAGGTGAGTTTAGGATAAATAGCCGAAAAGAGGATGCCGGCCCGCAGGCCGGCGAAAGCCGTTACGCCAGCGTGCTGATGCGGGCGAGCTGATCGAAGTAGTCGGGGAAAGTTTTAGCCGTACATTTAGGATCGAGAATGGTCACCGGCGTATCCGAGAGCGCCACCAGCGAGAAACACATCGCCATGCGGTGATCGTTATAGGTGCCAATCTGCGCGGAGGTCAGATGCGCGGGCGGCGTGATACGGATGTAATCTTCGCCCTCTTCCACTTCCGCGCCTACTTTGCGCAGCTCCGTCGCCATGGCAAACAGGCGGTCGGTTTCTTTCACCCGCCAGTTATAGATATTGCGCAGCGTGGTGGTGCCTTTGGCAAACAGCGCAGCGGTCGCGATGGTCATTGCCGCATCGGGAATATGGTTCATGTCCATATCGACGGCGTTCAGCTCCCCGCGGGTGCAGGCAATAAAATCGTCGCCCCAGGTCACGGTGGCGCCCATCTTTTCCAGCACGTCGGCAAAGCGGATGTCGCCCTGCATGCTGCCGCGGCCAATGCCGGTCACTCTCACCGTGCCGCCGCGGATAGCGCCCGCAGCCAGGAAGTAAGACGCTGAGGATGCATCCCCTTCGACCAGATAAGCGCCCGGGGAAACGTACTGCTGGCCGCCCTTCACCACAAAACGCTGATAGTTCTGATTCTCGACGTTCACGCCGAAGGTGCGCATCATATTCAGGGTGATATCAATGTAGGGCTTTGACACCAGCTCGCCCTTGATGCTGATAACTGTATCGTTGGGCGCCAGCGGCGCGGTCATCAGCAGCGCGGTCAAAAACTGGCTGGAGACGCTGCCGTCCACGCTCACCTCGCCGCCGCTAAATCCGCCCAGCAGGCGCAGCGGCGGGTAGTTTTCCTGCTCCAGATATTCAACTTTCGCTCCGCCCTGACGCAGCGCGTCCACCAGATGACCAATAGGACGCTCTTTCATGCGCGGCTCGCCGGTCAGCACGATATCGCCGTGCCCGAGGCACAGCGCCGCCGCCAGCGGGCGCATTGCCGTCCCGGCATTGCCGAGAAACAGCTCCAGCGCACCATCGGCTTCGAGCGGCCCGCCGCGGCCCGTCACTTCACACTGGGTGCGGTCGGCGGACAGTGAGTAGTCAACGCCCAGCGCGCTCAGGGCATTGAGCATGTGGCGCACGTCGTCGCTGTCGAGCAGGTTGGTGAGCCGGGTCGTGCCCTGCGCCAGAGCCGCCAGCAGCAGCGCGCGGTTGGAGACGCTCTTTGAGCCCGGCAGGTTGATGGTGCCGTCTACCCGCGCAATGGGTTGTAAGGTCAGGGATTCCATGTAAATAAACTCTCAGATGGCAAAAAATAAAAATCCCCGCAGCTGGACTGCGGGGATAGAGCAAATAACGATTAGCCGCGGCGGCGCTCGAAGTCCTGCATAAAGTCGGTCAGTGCCTGCACGCCCGCCAGCGGCATCGCGTTATAAATTGAGGCGCGCATGCCGCCCACTACCCGGTGGCCCTTCAGGGCGTGCAGCCCGGCGGCAAAAGACTCTTCGAGGAACAGCTTATCCAGGGCGCTGTCTGCGAGCTGGAACGGCACGTTCATCCGCGAGCGGTTGGCACTCGCCACGTCGTTGCGGTAGAAATCGCTGCCGTCGATAACGCCGTACAGCAGGTCCGCTTTTTGCTGATTCACTTTGTCCATCGCCGCCACGCCGCCGCTGGCCTTCAGCCATTTGAAGACCAGACCAGCCAGGTACCAGGCAAAGGTCGGCGGGGTGTTAAACATGGAATCGTTATCGTTGAGCACGGTGTAGTTGAGAATTGACGGGCAGGTCTGGCGGGCTTTGCCCAGCAGATCTTCACGCACAATTACCAGCGTTAGCCCCGCCGGACCGATATTTTTCTGCGCGCCTGCGTAGATAAGGCCAAAGCGGCTGACGTCGATAGGTGAAGACAGAATAGTGGACGAGAAATCGGCGGTCACCACCACATCATTGCCGAAATCCGGCGTCTCGTGAATAGCGAGGCCGTCAATGGTCTCGTTCGGGCAGTAGTGCAGATAAGTAGCATTATCAGAAAGCTGCCAGTCGCGCATCGGTATCGCCGCGCGCTTGCCATCAACGGTCACTTTGGCGTCGATAACGTGCGGGGTGCAGTAATTTTTGGCTTCTTTTACCGCGCTGGCGGCCCAGTAGCCGGCGTCAACATAGTCGGCAGTGCTGTTTTCACCGAGCAGGTTCAGCGGGATCGCGGAGAACTGACCGCGGCCGCCGCCGTGGCAAAACAGCACTTTGTAATTGGACGGAATATTCATCAGATCGCGCAGATCCTGCTCTGCCGCTTCGGCAACCTGAATAAACTCTTTCCCGCGGTGGCTTATCTCCATTACCGACGTGCCAAGACCATTCCAGTCGCGAAGCTCCTGCTGGGCCTGTTTAAGCACATCCACCGGAAGCATTGCCGGGCCAGAACTAAAATTATAAACCTGAGCCATTTCCCCTCACCACGCTGACTTATTGGTTATATGCCTTCTGGCATAAGTTATTTCTCTGGTTATCGGTTTTACCATTCAGTGACCCCGCTCGCAATCGCTAATCCCGGGCGGCTAAAAAATGAGACGGGATTCACACAAAACAATCTGCCGCGCCGGGTGAGCGTTGCCGACATTTTCGCTGCCGCCCGGCGGGTTTTAGCCACCTGTCCCGACTCTGATAGTGATTTTCACAGCGCGGTGTCCATTTTTAACTGATGCTCAATAAGTGCACAGGGTTAACCGCCCTGAGTGGATCCTGCGGCACCTTTATTTTGGCAGCGGCCCCCTGAACGATAGCGCCTGTAAGGCAAAAGCCGTATCATTGCGCGCTTTCCGTACGACAAAAGTGACCGTCATGACTCAAACCTTTATTCCCGGCAAAGATGCCGCGCTGGAAGACTCTATCGCCCGCTTTCAGCAAAAGTTGCAGGACCTCGGCTTTCATATTGAAGAAGCGTCCTGGCTGAACCCGGTGCCGAATGTCTGGTCGGTACATATTCGCGATAAAGAGTGCGCCCTGTGCTTCACCAACGGCAAAGGCGCCACCAAAAAAGCGGCCCTGGCTTCCGCGCTGGGCGAGTATTTCGAGCGTCTCTCCACCAACTACTTTTTCGCCGACTTCTGGCTGGGCAACACCATCGCCAACGGCCCGTTTGTGCACTATCCCAACGAGAAGTGGTTCCCGCTGCCGGACGACAACGAGGTGCCGGAAGGCCTGCTCGATACCCGCCTGCGCGCCTTCTACGATCCTGACGATCAGCTCACCGGCAGCCTGCTGGTGGATCTCCAGTCCGGCAACGAGGAGCGCGGCGTCTGCGGCCTGCCGTTCACCCGCCAGTCCGATGGCGAAACGGTCTATATTCCGATGAACATCGTCGGCAACCTGTATGTTTCCAACGGCATGTCCGCGGGCAATACCGCTAACGAAGCGCGGGTTCAGGGCCTGTCGGAAGTGTTCGAGCGCCACATTAAAAACCGCATTATCGCGGAAAGCATCTCTCTGCCGGAGATCCCGGCGGATGTGATGGCGCGTTACCCGGGCGTGGTGGAGTCGATTGCCAAACTGGAAGCGGAAGGCTTCCCGATTTTCGCCTACGACGGTTCGCTGGGCGGCAAATACCCGGTGATTTGCGTCGTGCTGTTCAACCCGGCTAACGGCACCTGCTTCGCCTCGTTTGGCGCACACCCGGATTTCGGCGTGGCGCTGGAGCGCACGGTAACCGAGCTGCTGCAGGGCCGCGGCCTGAAGGATCTGGATGTCTTTACGCCGCCGACCTTCGATGACGAAGAAGTGGCGGAACACGCCAATCTCGAAACTCACTTTATCGACTCCAGCGGCCTTATCTCCTGGGATATGTTCAAGCAGGACGCCGACTACCCGTTCGCGGACTGGAACTTCTCCGGCACCACCGAAGAAGAGTTCGCCACCCTGATGGCAATCTTCCAGGCGGAAGATAAAGAGGTGTACATCGCCGACTACGAGCACCTCGGCGTGTATGCCTGCCGCATCCTGGTGCCGGGCATGTCCGACATCTATCCGGCAGAAGATCTGTGGCTGGCGAACAACAACATGGGCAGCCACCTGCGCTCCACTATTCTCTCCCTGCCGGAAAGCGCGTGGGAGAAAGAGGATTATCTGGCGCTGATTGAGCAGATGGATGATGAGGGGCTGGACGACTTCACCCGCGTGCGCGAGCTGCTGGGAATGGCCACCGGGAAAGACAACGGCTGGTACACCCTGCGCGTCGGCGAGCTTAAAGCGATGCTGGCCCTCGCCGGCGGCGATATGGAGCAGGCGCTGATCTGGACCGAGTGGACGATGGAATTTAACGCCTCGGTATTCAGCCCGGAACGCGCGAACTACTACCGCTGCCTGCAAACCCTGCTGCTGCTTTCTCAGGAAGAGGAGCGCCAGCCGCTGCAGTATCTGAATGCCTTTGTGCGCATGTACGGCGCCGAAGCCGTCGAGGCCGCCAGCGCCGCACTCAGCGGCGAAGCGCCCTTCTACGGTCTGCAGGCGGTTGATGGCGACCTGAACGCCTTCCCGGCACATCAGGCGCTGCTCAATGCCTATGAAAAACTGCAGCGCGCGAAAGCGAGCTTCTGGAACAAAGCGCAGTAAAACAACAAAGAAAAATATGGCGAAATTCATCGTCTGAGTTATATTACGGGGCCCAATTTAGGGCCCCGATTTTATTTCACAATAATTTAATTTAAGTTGTAATTATTGGGTTAACTGCGGGTAAATAATAAAACTAATAAGCGATCTTGAATGTTAATTTCAAACATCGATTAATCATTAATGGTTAACGTTTTGAGGGATAAACACAAAATAAATCAACTCTGCGTGTAAACTTTAAAATTTATTTTTATAAATATATTCAATAAGTTACTCCTCTTTCGCTTAAAAACCATGCGATTTGAGGGCCTATAAGCCCGGCGAGATATGATCTATATCAAATTCTCATCTATAATGCTTTGTTAGTATCTTATCGCCGACTAAATAAAGAGAGAGTTAGTGTGAAAGCTGACAACCCTTTTGATCTTTTGCTCCCTGCTGCGATGGCCAAAGTTGCCGAAGAAGCAGGTGTCTATAAAGCAACGAAACATCCGCTCAAAACCTTCTTTTTGGCTATTACCGCGGGTGCCTTCATCTCAATCGCTTTTGTTTTCTATATCACCGTGACAACCGGAACAGCCACCATGCCGTTCGGGATTGCTAAACTTATCGGTGGTATCTGCTTCTCGCTAGGCCTGATCCTTTGTGTCATCTGCGGTGCAGACCTCTTTACCTCCACCGTACTGATCGTCGTCGCTAAAGCAAGCGGGCGCATCAGCTGGGGCCAGCTGGCGAAGAACTGGATAAATGTCTACGTTGCTAACCTGATTGGTGCCCTGCTTTTTGTGCTGCTGATGTGGCTTTCCGGGGAATATATGGCGGCGAACGGCGGCTGGGGACTCAACGTTCTGCAAACCGCCGATCATAAAATGCATCACTCGTTTATTGAAGCTGTATGCTTAGGTATCCTTGCGAACCTGATGGTTTGCCTGGCGGTGTGGATGAGTTATTCCGGCCGCAGCCTGATGGATAAGGCAATGATTATGGTGCTCCCCGTGGCGATGTTCGTCGCCAGCGGCTTTGAGCACAGCATCGCCAACATGTTCATGATCCCAATGGGTATCGTGATCCGTAATTTCGCAACCCCGGAGTTCTGGCACGCAGTCAGTTCTTCCGCGGATAGTTTCTCTCACCTGACCGTGATGAATTTCATCACTGATAATCTGATACCGGTGACCATCGGTAACATTATCGGCGGTGGTCTTTTAGTCGGGTTGACATACTGGGTAATTTACCTGCGTGACAGCGACCAGCACTAACGGTTACTTCAGGCAGTAAATAAAAAATCCACATAAGAAGGTAGGTGTTAAATGTCCGATCTTAATGAAAAGTTAGCTACAGCCTGGGAAGGTTTTGCCAAAGGTGACTGGCAGAACGAAGTCAACGTCCGTGACTTCATCCAGAAAAACTACACTCCGTATGAGGGTGACGAATCTTTCCTGGCTGGCGCAACTGATGCGACCACCGCGCTGTGGGACAGCGTCATGGAAGGCGTTAAACTGGAAAACCGCACTCACGCGCCGGTTGACTTTGACACCGCTGTAGTTTCTACCATCACTGCTCACGATGCGGGTTACATCAACAAATCTCTTGAGAAAATTGTTGGTCTGCAGACTGAAGCACCGCTGAAGCGTGCTCTGATTCCGTTCGGCGGCATCAAAATGATCGAAAACTCCTGCAAAGCGTACGATCGCGTGCTGGATGCCGATGTTAAAAAAATCTTTACCGACTACCGTAAAACCCACAACCAGGGCGTGTTCGACGTTTATACTCCGGACATCCTGCGCTGCCGTAAATCTGGCGTCCTGACCGGTCTGCCGGATGCGTACGGTCGCGGTCGTATCATCGGTGACTACCGTCGTATCGCCGTTTACGGTATCGACTACCTGATGAAAGACAAATTCGCCCAGTTCAGCTCTCTGCAGGCCGATCTGGAAAATGGTGAAACGCTGGAAGCAACGATTCGCCTGCGTGAAGAAATCGCTGAACAGCACCGCGCGCTGGGTCAGATCAAAGAAATGGCAGCAAAATACGGCTGCGATATCTCCGGTCCGGCAACCAACGCTCAGGAAGCTATCCAGTGGACCTACTTCGGTTACCTGGCTGCCGTTAAGTCTCAGAACGGCGCGGCAATGTCCTTCGGTCGTACCTCCAGCTTCCTGGATATCTACATCGAACGCGATCTGAAAGCCGGTAAAATCACCGAGCAAGAAGCACAGGAAATGATTGACCACCTGGTCATGAAACTGCGTATGGTTCGCTTCCTGCGTACTCCTGAGTATGATGAACTGTTCTCCGGTGACCCGATTTGGGCAACTGAATCCGTCGGTGGTATGGGCGTTGACGGCCGTACTCTGGTTACCAAAAACAGCTTCCGCTTCCTGAACACCCTGTACACCATGGGCCCGTCTCCGGAACCGAACATCACTATCCTGTGGTCTGAAAAACTGCCGCTGAGCTTCAAAAAATACGCAGCGAAAGTGTCCATCGATACCTCTTCTCTGCAGTATGAGAATGACGATCTGATGCGTCCTGACTTCAACAACGATGACTACGCTATCGCATGCTGCGTAAGCCCGATGGTTGTTGGTAAGCAGATGCAGTTCTTCGGCGCTCGCGCTAACCTCGCGAAAACCATGCTGTATGCCATCAACGGCGGCGTTGATGAAAAACTGAAAATGCAGGTTGGCCCGAAATCTGAGCCGATCAAAGGCGACGTTCTGGAATTCAATGAAGTTATGGACCGTATGGACCACTTCATGGACTGGCTGGCTAAGCAGTATGTCACCGCGCTGAACGTTATCCACTACATGCACGACAAGTACAGCTACGAAGCCTCTCTGATGGCGCTGCACGACCGTGACGTTATCCGTACTATGGCGTGCGGTATCGCTGGTCTGTCTGTTGCGGCTGACTCCCTGTCTGCTATCAAATACGCGAAAGTTAAACCGATTCGTGACGAAGACGGTCTGGCTATCGACTTTGAAATCGAAGGCGAATACCCGCAGTTTGGTAACAACGACGCGCGCGTTGATGACATGGCCGTTGACCTGGTTGAACGTTTCATGAAGAAAATTCAGAAACTGCACACCTACCGCAACGCTATCCCGACCCAGTCTGTTCTGACCATCACCTCTAACGTGGTGTACGGTAAGAAAACCGGTAACACTCCGGATGGTCGTCGCGCAGGCGCGCCGTTTGGACCGGGCGCTAACCCGATGCACGGCCGTGACCAGAAAGGTGCTGTTGCCTCTCTGACTTCCGTTGCTAAACTGCCGTTTGCCTACGCTAAAGATGGTATCTCTTACACCTTCTCTATCGTGCCGAACGCGCTGGGTAAAGACGACGAAGTG
>NZ_CAJYMB010000041.1 GCF_913775985.1 uncultured Pluralibacter sp.
CCTGGTTGTCGAGCAGGTTAGCCTTGAGGTCGCGCAGCAGGCTGCGCATGGCGAGCATGGCCTTCAGCTGGGGTATCTGGCGGGCCACCTGCTCGGGGGTGAAGTCGTTCATGCTGCGAAAGGTGAGGTCAACGTTCTCTTCGCTGCCGTCGCCGGCGAGGGTGTTTTTCACCGCGAGGCTGACCCGCGGCGCGTACTCGGCGAGCACCGAGTCGAAGTTGTTCTTATTGATGTTTTGCTTCTCGCGTTCAGACAGCGGGGCTTTTTCCTGCCCGTTGCTGAAATCCCCCGTCACCAGCAGCTTGAGCGGGAGTTCGGTCTTTTTCCCCGCGCCGCCGGTATGTAAGTCGAGTTTGAGATTAATACGTGCTTTGGGTACTTCACTCTGGAAGCTGTCGGCCATGTCCTTTATCCCTTAGTTATTGGCATTGATATTTATACCCGTCACGCTTCAAGCTGCTTGTGAGTTGGCTGCACTCGTTCCCCCGGTCACTTACAGAAACTAAGCCCCGAGAATTATCTCACTTGCCGCCTCTAAACAATTCAAAATATTAAGGATATAAAAACGAAGTATCGCTAAGACAGTAGTGTAATTTATTATATAAAATCAATTACCCATAATAATAAACCTGTTCAAAGAAGTAAGATAAAAACCAAAAGCTTTGTTATTGGACAGGTAAAAAAACCAACATTAAGAAATAAAACACTGCAAAAATCATTATTTCCATGATTAACAACCAAAAAAAACATCACACCCGGTGTTTTATCGTTTTCCTATATTTGTTGATCGACATCAACAAGCATTCAACTAAAACAAGATTACGAACAACCTTGATAGAATCACGAGTAACGCCATAAATAGATTACACATGTTAAACAATTAACTAATGAAACTTTTTCATCCATCAACCTTGTGAATATATCTATTATAATATACATATATTCCTACAGGCTAAGTTCAATTTTATATAGGAATAACACATGTTTTTATTCATTGGACTTTGATTACTCATTGAGTTAAATCATAAGTAATGTTAAATACACTCATAGCACTTTATGCTGAGCAAAAATTCTCTTTGTTACTCACTTCATTCACGAGCCTCATCCCTGCGATGTTAAATCTGGTTCAGGCTGAGGTGTTGGTCACCTCAGTCACTCCAGTGAACTCCCCGGGATTCGCTCACCTGCTGCTGCAGCGCAAGCGTTGCTTTGTCAAACAACTTGAATTATTTAAGATATGAATCTGATGGAAATAATAATTCACGTGATGAAAACCGCCCCAAATACGGCCAGGTACTTCGGACGTTAAAGAAAAAACTCTACTTACTTCACGTTACTGAACTTCTGAAAGCGCTTGCAGAGGCTGAAGAAAAACAGCATTGAACAAGCCGCATTAAGATAGCTAAGAGTAGTATGAGAACACCTTCGTTTACGCGCTGCGGCGTCAGCGTAAAAAACGCAGCCCGGTATGGCACGGCAATGTGCTAACGACAAGGCAGGAAACAGCGCCCTGCCTTGCCCATAACTCAATTGCGTTCGGCCCGCAGGGTTTCAATCGCCTTAAGGGTATTAATTAACCCGTAGCCCGACACGTAATTGTACTTGCCCTCAGCCGGCGCGCTGCCAATGGTCGTCGCGGTTTGCTGCAGCACCTTATACAGTTTCTCCGGCGTGATGCCCGGATTATCCTGCATGATCAACGCCGCGGCAGCAGCGGCATTCGGCGCAGCGGCCGAGGTGCCGTGGAAGGTGTATTCCGAAGTGTAATTGCAGGCGGGATCCCGGAAGGTCGGCGGATTATTGGGATCCGGCAGCCTGCCGGAGAAGAAGCTGGTAGAAACGCCGTCAACGGCGGTGGCATCCGGCTTGTTCGGTATCAGATGAATTGACTTACCCTGAACATCGAACAGCAGCGCTGAATTGCCGTAGGAGGAGAAAGCCTCCATTTTCGTCTGCGTCACGTCGATGCCGCACTGCGGCGTATCGGCAAAATCGGCAGCCCCGAGGGTAAACGCCGCCGGAGTGGCGGTATGGCCGTAAATTGTGCCCCGGGAGGTGCCCAGACGGGGATCAACGCTGACATTATTAAAGCCCATCACGGTAATGGACCCCGGCTTGACGCCGCCAGTATAGAACAGCTGGATGCCGTAAGTGCCGCCGGCCATATTGCGCGGCAGCGTTATCCTCATCAGCGCGATGGGATCCTGCCCCAGAGGCTGGCGCAAACACCACTCATTGCCGTTAATCTGGCTGCCGTCGGCTTTGGTCAGGCAGGCCACCATCTTCGACTGGTTACCTTTGGCATAGGACTGATCCCACCAGATACCAATTTTCTGGCTGCGGTTTTTTTGCAGCGTCACGGGCAAAATGGTGGCATTTCCGCTTTCGCTGATCTGCAGTATCTGGGCATTTTCATCCTGAAAAGGGCTTTTTCTGCCCGGTGAATAGGCTACGAACCGGGGATGATTATTGCGGTAGACGCTGCCGCCATTTTTCTTGGTGAAGTTGCCACCGGCCACAAAATAGGGCACGCCTTTTTTAACAACGCGGGTGATCGAATCACCGACAATGCCCGTCTCGTAAAACGGTTCGGCGAAGAAATATAAGTCGTCGACGATAATATTCGCCCCTGCCCCTTCCCGGCCCGAGGCATCATACTGGCCTTTCGGCATTGCCAGGGTTTGAATACCCTGAGCAAAGTCAGTTAGGGTGTCCGGCGAGTAGTAGGCTATTTTTGCATCGGGAGCAATATCGTGAACCAGCTGGGCCATCGCCCGCCCTTCGTCATTGCTGGTTTCAGAACACGAGCCCGTCTCTTTCACCACATATACGTCGCCGGGTAATTCACCGTTATTAACATCATCCTGCGCGGTGATATTCGGCATATTGGGATTTCTGAACTGGCTCAGGCAATTCCAGGATGTAGATAATATGCCGATAGTCAGCCCTTTACCACCAGGCGCATTTTTAAGGCTGCTTTTTACCTTCTTGCTGAACTGGACAAAATCGGCCTGATTCTCAACCTCGCCTGCCTTGGCGCCTATTTCCGGCATGTTAATGCGTTTAACTGCGCTGACTTTTGACAGCGCCTCAAGATTTTCAGGTGCAATAGTGCCCCCGACGCTGTTGCCATACACCGCGTTAACGGTAAGCCCGGCCCCGGAAAGCGGGGCGCGTGCCTGCTCGATATTGCCATCAATAATAATATCAACATTAATTGTGGTGGGTTGCTGACTCTCGTCCAGCGAGCGCTTGCTGCGGGTAGATATGCCTTCCCGCGTTTCCGCCTCCTGCGCCACATCCTCCTTCATGCGGTATAAATAGGGCGACAGTTTGAGATCGTCACCGGACTGCTCTTTTTCAGCAGCGGCTTTTGATTCAGTACCGAGAGAATAGGCATCCGCCGCACTAACAGCGCTTGCATCATTTACTACCTCAGCCTGCGCTGGCGCGCTTGCCGCACAGCAAATAATTGCCGCGGCGAGCGCTGTCTTTTGTACCTGGAGATAATTAGCCATAAAACCCTCTGATAATCCTTAATGGTTATTTATTAATTGAGTTATTACTTTTTAATAAGTAGCACAATGTTCAGGGATAGCGCACGGAACAGAGCGCCTGAGGGTAAATATAGGAAACACGGCTTAAATCACCAATAAATATTTCTTTTTTTAAAAACTCACTATTAATAATGACATATAACCACAATGTTATTATGAATTATATTCTAAACTTAAAAGCAGCAATAGAATGGACCGTAAAAATATGTATTTTTTATTAAAATCGCTGCGGCGATATTAATTGCTTATAGCAAAAAAAACACTACGAACTCCATTTCATAAATCAGCGTGAGGCTGCAGTAGACCGCGCTATTTTAGCTCTTGCCGGGCCTCTGAACGGTGGTGTTAACCATAAACACAAGCGCCATCCCGATGTAGGATGGCGCCTGCTTAAGCACGTTTATTATCACTTAGCCAACAGCTTCTGTCTCTCCCCGGCTCCAGCGCCCTACCCGCTCATAATCCACCGGCGTATCCACGTCCCAGTGGATCCCTTCGGCGTTTACCGGCACCACTCTGGTTTCCAGCTGGCGCACCACGTCCTTCATGGTGGCGCCTTCCGGGGCATTTTTAATCAGCGCCAGCGCCTGCCGGGGAAGGAGCACCGGATGGCCCTTGCCGCGATCGTAGCCGGGGATCAGGCAGGCGCCGTGCTCCGGCCTGGCCCACAGCGCGCGGTACACCCCGGGCGTGACTTCCGGCATATCGCCAAGGGCGAGGAAGAAGCGCGATGAGGTGACTGCCGCCGCGCCGCGCTGGATGGAGGAGAACATTCCCGCCTCGAAATCGGCGTTGTGCACAATATCAATCCGGGGATGATCCTGATAATAGGCGGCCAGCTCGTCGCCGCGAAAACCGGTGACCAGCACTACCCGGTCGCAAAAAGAGAGCGCGCTGGCCAGCGCGCTGTCGAGTATGGTGCCGGCTCCCCAGGGCATCACCATTTTCCATTTGCCCATGCGGCTGGAGAGGCCCGCCGCCAGCATCACGCACTGTCTGGACTCTGTTTTAGACATAAGCTTGTCCTCGTGGGACCTGAAAAAAAGCGCCGCCGTTTTATACCGGCGGCGCTGTCGTCTTTACGCTTTCAGCACCGCCTTGATGGAGGTAATGATCGGCTGGTAGCCGGTGCAGCGGCAGAGGTTGCCCTCCAGCGCCTCTTTCAGCTCGTCATCGCTCGGGGAGGGATTCTGATCCAGAAGCGCCTTGGTGCTCATCAGCACGCCCGGGGTGCAGAAGCCGCACTGCACGCCGCCGTGGCGCACGAACGCGTTTTGCAGCTTTTTGCCCACCGGATCGTGATGCAGTGCTTCCACGGTAGTAACTTCTGCACCGTTGCACTGCGCGGCCAGCAGCAGGCAGGAACACACCGACTTGCCGTCCATGATCACGGTACAGGCCCCGCACTCGCCCACCGAGCAGCCCTCTTTAGTGCCGGTAAGGCGCAGATCTTCGCGCAGAAAATCAATCAGGCGCAGGTTGTCTTCAACATCGCGTTCGATGCGGATGCCATTCACTTTCAGTTCAATATGGTTCATGGTCGCGGCTCCTTATTTCTTCTGCTCGGTCATCACTTCCTGCAGCATCTGCCGGAACATATCGATGAATACGGGGATTTTGTACGGCGCCGACCAGCGGCCGCCGATGGCTTTTTCTACCTGCGCGCTGAGGATCTGCGCCGCGCTTTCGATGGTTTCCGCACACAGCGGTTTGCCGGTGAGCGACTGCTCCACGTCAACCAGACGCTGCGGCTTGCTCATTAGCGCACCGTCCACCAGCCGGCAGCTGCGGATAATGCCGTTATCGACCATAAACTGGCCGGTCAGGCTCTGGCGGGTGATGTTCAGCGCGTTGCGACGTCCCAGCTGGAGATAGCGGTTAATCAGCGGCTGCTTGCTCGGAGCCGGGATGATAAAGCGCGTGACCAGCTCGTCGGCTTCCAGCTGGGTGCGGTAGCCGCCGGTAACGAACTCGCTGACCGGCATCCGGCGCATGCCGCGCACGCTGCGCAGCTCGATTTCCGCATCGTAAATGATCAGCGGCGGCATGGAGTCGGCGCACGGCGCAGCGTTAACGATGTTGCCGCCGATGGTGGCGCGGTTGCGCAGCTGCAGGGAGCCAACGGTCTTACAGGCGGTAACCAGCAGCGGATAGCGCTGTTGAATCAGCGGATGCCGGACCAGATCCGTAAAGCAGACGCCGGATCCGATGGAGATCCCGCCGTCCACGTCGAAAATCTCCTTCAGCTCCGCCAGACCGGCGATATTGACCAGCGGCACATCGCCGGACTGCATCCGGGCCTGCACCAGCACATCGGTTCCGCCGGCAATAGGCATTGCGCCCTTCTCAGCAATTTGCGCCAGCGCCTCTTTCAGGGAAGTCGGCACGCTCAGGGAAAGGGTGTTCAGGCGGTGCACCTGCTTTTTGTCGCCGGACTCCAGCATCTGCTCACTCTGGCGCTCCGGTTTCTTCAGGTTGTAGCCCAGACGCACCTGTTCCAGGGTCAACGGCAGGGTGCGGTTCCAGCGTCCGATAGCAAAGCTCACCGCGTTGTTCAGCGCCGCGGCACCCAGCTCCAGCACCGGCTCGCCGATGACTTTCGCCCCCATCGGGCCCGCCTTGTCGTGGTTTTCCACCGCGATAACGTCGATATGCGGCATATCTTTAATGGTGGGCAGCAGGTAGGTGTCGAAGTTCTCGGATTTCACCACCCCGTGTTCGGTATTGAAGTCCTCCAGCATGCCGTAGCCGATCATCCCCTGCAGCACGCCGCCGTAGACCTGTCCGGTAAAGCCGACCGGGTTGATGACTTTGCCCACGTCGTGAGTAGCCACCACGTTATTGACGGTCACTTTACCGGTGCGCATATCCACCGCGATGTCCGC
>NZ_CAJYMB010000042.1 GCF_913775985.1 uncultured Pluralibacter sp.
GCCCACCACGCAAAGGAGATTTTCTGATGGCCGACATTCTGCTGCTCGATAACATCGACTCATTTACCTGGAACCTGGTCGATCAGCTGCGCGCCAGCGGCCACAGCGTGGTTATCTACCGCAATCATGTTCCGGCACAGACCTTAATTGAGCGTCTGGAAACCATGGACAATCCGGTGCTGATGCTCTCTCCGGGCCCAGGCGCGCCGTCCGAAGCCGGCTGCATGCCTGAGCTGCTGACCCGCCTGCGCGGTAAGCTGCCGATTATCGGGATCTGCCTCGGTCACCAGGCGATTGTTGAAGCCTACGGCGGCTACGTGGGCCAGGCCGGCGAGATCCTGCACGGCAAAGCCTCCAGCATTGAACACGATAATCAGGGCATGTTCGCCAGATTGCCTAATCCGCTGCCGGTGGCCCGCTACCATTCGCTGGTGGGCAGCAACATCCCGGCGGGCCTCACCGTTAATGCCAGCTTCAACGGCATGGTGATGGCGGTGCGCCACGACGCGGATCGGGTCGTCGGCTTCCAGTTCCATCCGGAATCAATTCTGACCAGCAACGGCGCGCGCCTGCTTGAGCAAACCCTGGAATGGGCGCTGAAAAAACTGGAACCGGCAAACACGCTGCAGCCGGTGCTGGAAAAACTTTACCAGGCCCAAACCATCACCCGTCAGGAGAGCCACCAGCTCTTCTCCGCCGTGGTGCGCGGTGAAGTGAAGCCTGAACAACTGGCCGCGGCGCTGGTCAGTATGAAAGTGCGCGGCGAGCAGCCGGAAGAGATTGCCGGCGCGGCCACCGCCCTGCTGGAAAACGCGGCCCCCTTCCCGCGCCCGGATTACACCTTCGCGGATATTGTCGGCACCGGCGGCGACGGCAGCAACAGCATCAATATCTCCACCGCCAGCGCCTTTGTGGCCGCCGCCTGCGGTCTGAAAGTGGCTAAGCACGGCAACCGCAGCGTATCCAGCAAGTCGGGCTCGTCGGATCTGCTGGCGGCGTTCGGTATTAATCTGGATATGAACGCGGAGAAATCCCGCGAGGCGCTGGACGAGCTCGGCGTCTGCTTCCTGTTCGCGCCGAAATACCACACCGGTTTCCGCCACGCCATGCCAGTACGCCAGCAGCTGAAAACCCGCACCCTGTTTAACGTACTCGGGCCGTTGATTAACCCGGCGCATCCGCCGCTGGCGCTGATCGGCGTTTACAGCCCCGAGCTGGTGCTGCCGATCGCAGAAACCCTCAAGGTGCTGGGCTACCAGCGCGCGGCGGTGGTGCACAGCGGCGGCATGGACGAAGTGTCGCTGCACGCCACCACGGTAGTTGCAGAGCTGCGCGACGGTGAAATTCTCAATTATCAACTCACCGCCGACGACTTTGGCCTGACGCCTTATCGCCAGGAGCAGCTGGCGGGCGGCACGCCGGAAGAAAACCGTGACATTCTGAGCCGCTTACTTCAGGGTAAAGGTGAGGCCGCCCACGAGGCCGCCGTCGCCGCTAACGTCGCGATGCTGATGCGCCTGCACGGGCACGAAGATTTGAAAGCGAACGCCCGCAAGGTGCTGGACGTTCTGCGCAGCGGTGCGGCCTACGACCGCGTTACCGCCCTGGCAGCAAGAGGATAGTAAAGATGGAAACCGTTTTAGCCAAAATCGTTGCCGATAAACGCGTCTGGGTTGAGGCTCGCAAGGCGCAGCAGCCGCTGGCCAGCTTCCAGAACGAGGTTGAGCCGAGCCAGCGCCACTTCTACGACGCCCTGCGCGGCGCCCGCACCGCCTTTATTCTGGAGTGCAAGAAGGCGTCACCTTCGAAAGGTGTTATCCGCGACGATTTCGATCCGGCGCGCATTGCCGGCGTCTACAAGCACTATGCCTCGGCAATTTCCGTGCTGACCGACGAGAAATACTTTCAGGGCAGCTTCGACTTTCTGCCGATTGTCAGCGGCATTGCGACGCAGCCAATCCTGTGCAAAGACTTTATTGTCGATCCTTACCAGATTTATCTGGCGCGCCGCTATCAGGCGGACGCCTGCCTGCTGATGCTTTCGGTGCTGAACGATGATGAATACCGCCAGCTCGCCGCCGTGGCCCACAGCCTGAGCATGGGCGTGCTGACCGAAGTCAGTAATGAAGCGGAGCTGGAGCGCGCTATTGCGCTGGAAGCGAAAGTGGTCGGCATCAACAACCGCGATCTGCGCGACCTCTCTATTGATCTTGACCGCACCCGCCAGCTTGCCCCGCGCCTGGGCGCAGGGGTTACGGTTATCAGCGAGTCCGGCATTAATACCTACGGACAGGTGCGCGAGCTAAGTCACTTCGCCAACGGCTTCCTGATTGGCTCAGCGCTGATGGAACACGACGACCTTGGCGCGGCGGTGCGCCGGGTGCTGCTGGGCGAGAACAAAGTCTGCGGCCTGACCCGCCCCCGGGACGCGCTGGCGGCTTATGAAGCTGGAGCAGTCTACGGCGGATTGATTTTTGTGCCGGAGTCCCCGCGCTGCGTTGATGAGGCGCAGGCCCGTAAAGTGATGAGCGCCGCCCCGCTGGACTACGTTGGGGTGTTCCGCAACGCGCCCGCAGCCGACGTCGCCGCGACGGCGAAAGCCCTGGGGCTCGCTGCCGTCCAGCTGCACGGCAGCGAAGATCAGCACTACATTGACGGCCTGCGCGCGGCGCTGCCGGCATCGGTTCAAATCTGGAAAGCGCTCAGCGTGCAGCAGTCGCTGCCGGCGCGCGACCTGAACCACGTGGATAAATATCTGCTGGATAACGCCCAGGGCGGCAGCGGCGAGCGCTTTGACTGGTCGCTGCTTGAGGGCCAGAAGCTCGACAACGTGCTGCTGGCCGGCGGCCTCGGCCCCGATAATTGCGTCACAGCGGCGAAAAGCGGCTGTGCCGGACTCGATTTTAACTCAGGCGTAGAGTCGCAGCCGGGCATCAAAGATGCCGGGAAGCTGGCCTCCGTATTCCAGACGCTGCGCGCATATTAAGGATAAGAGATGAATACATTACTGAACCCCTACTTTGGCGAATTTGGCGGCATGTACGTGCCGCAGATCCTGATGCCGGCCCTGCGCCAGCTGGAAGAAGCGTTCGTCAGCGCTCAAAAAGATCCTGATTTTCAGGCCGAGTTCACCGACCTGCTGAAAAACTACGCAGGGCGCCCGACCGCGCTCACCCTGTGCCGCAACCTGACCGCCGGCACCAAAACTAAACTCTATCTCAAGCGTGAAGACCTGCTGCACGGCGGCGCACACAAAACCAACCAGGTGCTGGGCCAGGCGCTGCTGGCAAAACGCATGGGTAAAACCGAGATCATCGCCGAAACCGGCGCCGGTCAGCACGGCGTAGCGTCGGCGCTGGCTTGCTCGCTGCTCGGGCTTAAGTGTCGGGTGTACATGGGCGCCAAAGATGCCGCCCGCCAGTCGCCAAACGTGTTCCGCATGCGCCTGATGGGCGCGGAAGTTATCGAAGTGCACAGCGGCTCAGCCACCCTGAAAGACGCCTGCAACGAGGCACTGCGCGACTGGTCCGGCAGCTATGAGAAGTCCCACTATATGCTCGGCACCGCCGCGGGCCCGCATCCATTCCCGACGATCGTGCGCGAATTCCAGCGCATGATCGGCGAAGAGACCAAAGCGCAGATTCTGGAAAGAGAAGGTCGCCTGCCAGACGCAGTGCTGGCCTGTGTCGGCGGCGGTTCGAACGCCATCGGCATGTTCGCCGACTTTATTGATGAATCCGCAGTACAGCTGATCGGCATCGAGCCGGGCGGTCACGGTATCGAAACCGGCGAGCACGGCGCGCCGCTGAAGCACGGCCGCGTTGGCATCTATTTCGGCATGAAGTCGCCGATGATGCAGACCGACGAGGGCCAGATTGAGGAGTCCTACTCCGTCTCTGCCGGGCTTGATTTCCCGTCGGTCGGGCCGCAGCATGCCTATCTCAACAGCATCGGGCGCGCCGACTATGTGTCGATCACCGATGACGAGGCGCTGGACGCGTTCAAGGAACTCAGCCGCCACGAAGGGATCATCCCGGCGCTGGAATCCTCACACGCCCTGGCCCACGCGCTGAAAATGATGCGCGAAAATCCGGAAAAAGAGCAGCTGCTGGTGGTTAACCTCTCCGGCCGCGGCGATAAAGACATTTTCACCGTTCATGACATTCTGAAAGCGCGAGGGGAAATCTGATGGAACGCTACGACAATCTGTTTGCAGAGCTGAAAAATCGCCGGGAAGGCGCCTTTGTTCCTTTCGTCACGCTGGGAGATCCGAATCCGGGCCAGTCGCTGAAAATCATTGATACGCTGATTGAAGCCGGTGCCGACGCGCTGGAGCTGGGGATCCCGTTTTCCGATCCGCTGGCGGACGGCCCGACCATTCAGGGGGCGACCCTGCGCGCGTTTGCCGCCGGTGTTACCCCGACCCAGTGCTTTGAGATGCTGGCGACGATTCGCCAGAAGCACCCGACGATCCCCATTGGCCTGCTGATGTACGCCAACCTGGTGTTTAACCGCGGCATTGATAACTTCTACGCCGAGTGCGCCCGCGCGGGCGTGGACTCGGTGCTGGTTGCCGACGTGCCGGTGGAGGAGTCGGCGGAGTTTCGCCAGGCCGCCCTGCGCCACGGCGTAGCGCCGATTTTTATCTGCCCGCCGAACGCCGACGACGCACTGCTGCGCCAGATAGCCTCTTACGGCCGCGGCTATACCTACCTGCTCTCCCGCGCCGGAGTGACCGGGGCGGAGAACCGCGCCGCTCTGCCGTTGCACCACCTGGTGGAGAAGCTGGCGGAATACCGCGCCGCGCCGCCGCTGCAAGGTTTCGGTATCTCCTCTCCGGATCAGGTCACCGCTGCGCTGGATGCGGGCGCTGCGGGCGCCATCTCCGGCTCAGCCACAGTGAAAATCATTGAAAACAACGTCAATGACTATCCGGCGATGCTCAGCCAGCTGAAAGCTTTTGCAGAAAGCATGAAGGCCGCCACCCGCCGCTAGTCCTTTCTCAGCCGTCCGGCGCCCTGCCGGACGGCTGTTTTCCTGTCCGCCCCCCGGCCAAAAATACATAGCCAAAAATCGACTTCGCTTTCCCGTTTTTTCTCTAAGGATAAATGGCTATAAGCCATAGCCCTTCATTGTTAGACAGCCGACCGCGCTGGCTTTTATCTTCCCTGCTAACGTGTAACTTGCTGAATTATCATTTGATGAGGGAACGATGTTGTCCAGATTATTGCCGGGTATTAAAAATGGGTCGCGCGGAATGTCCCGCGCGGGCGCGGCGCTGCTTCTCGGGAGCGCCCTGCTTCTTCCCGCGCTGGCGGGCGCGGATGAGATACTTAAAGAGGGAGTGACGCCTGCGGCAGATCCCAGCCAGGTCCCGGCGGCGGCGAAGCTGCGCCGGGACACGGTGATCGCAGGCATCACGGAGCCGCAGGGGATTTTCAACCCGTACTTCTTCAGCAACGGCTGGGACGAAAATGTCACCAATGTTATTTTCTCTCGCCTTATTGACTGGGACAGCCGCGGCAATCTGGTACCCGGTCTGGCAGAGAGCTGGAGCATCAGTCCGGATGGCAAAACCTACACCATTAAACTGCGCCCGCACCTCACTTTTAGCGACGGTTCGCCGCTCACCGCGCAGGATATGGCATTTACGCTCACCGTACAGCTGGATCCAAAATACGACGGCCCTTACGACCTCTCGCTGGTCCATATTGCCGGTGGCGAAGACTATAAAGCAGGCAAAGCTGACAGCGTCAGCGGCATTAAGGTACTGGATCCGCTCACGCTTCAGGTCACCACAACCCAGCCCGGCGCCACGACCCTTGCCAGCATCGGCGGCCCGGTGCTGTCGAAGGCCTGGTACGGCAAAGGATACCGGCGCGGCGAGCTGGACTATCTGCGCAGTCTGAACGGCAAACCGCTCGGCAACGGCCCTTACGTCTACGAGAAATACATTCCGGGTCAGGAGATCCGCTTTCACGCCAACCCGCACTTTTATCGCGGCGTGCCGCCCACACCGCGCTTTATCTACCGCATTACCAATCCGGCCACCAATTTCCAGCTGTTCCAGACCGGAGAAACCGACTACGACGGTTTTACCTCCCGGCCGGATGATATCGAGCAGCTGAAAATGCTCGGTTTCGCCAATATCAACCTGTACGGTTCCAGCGACTACAGCCAGATCCAGTTCAATCTGCGCCGCCCGGCGCTGCAGGACGTGAACGTTCGCGAAGCGCTGATCTACGGCCTGGACCGCCAGAAGATTATCGACGTGGTCTATCAGGGCTACGGTAAAGTGGCGAACGTGCCTATCGCCCCTATCTCCTGGGCTTACAACACCCAGGGGGTAAATCCCTTCGCCTACAATCCTGACAAAGCGCGCCAACTGCTGGACGCCGCGGGATGGAAACCGGGCGCGGACGGTATTCGCGTTAAAGACGGCAAGCGCCTTGAACTGACGCTGCTGGCCACCAAAAAAGTGCTTAACGACGCGCTGATCCCGATTGCCAAAGAGAACTGGAAGCAGATTGGCGTGCAGCTCAATCCTCAGGTGCTGGATTTCAACGCCCTGCTGGCCCTGCGCCATGCCGGCAACTACGATTTGGCAACCTTCAGCACCAGCACGCTCAACGATCCCCACGACGGCGTGTGGAACTTCTACACCACCCAGGCCAGGGATACCGGCTACAGCAATCCGCAGGTGGATGCGTTGATTAATGAGGGCAACGCCACCCTCGATGTTGAAAAGCGCAAGGCCATCTACCTGAAGCTTTACCAGCTGCTGGCAACCGATCCGCCGGTGATCCTGCTCGGCTATCGCGAGGTCCTGACCGCCAGCAGCGCACGGGTTAAAGGGTTCAGGCCCGATATTTATAACGGACTCACCGGCAGCCTGCCGGATGTCACCATCGTCAAATAACGCGGCAGGTGATTTCCCATGAGCCATTTCATTCTCCGGCGCCTGCTGCAGACGCTGCCGATGCTGCTGTTTGCCTCGCTGCTGATTTTTATGCTGTTCGCCAAAACGCCGGGCGATTTTATCGACGGCAATATTACGCTCACCCCCGCCAGAGCCGCGGAGTTGAAAGCGATTTACGGCCTCGATCAGCCGCTGCTGACCCGCTATCTGCACTGGCTCAACCAGCTGCTGCACGGTAACGCCGGCTTTTCGCTGCAGTATCAGATACCGGTCAGCCAGCTGCTGAATCAGTACATCTGGAACTCGTTTCTGCTGGCGAGCGTGTCGCTGGTGTTTTACTGGGGCATCGGGCTGGCGGTCGGCGTGGTTTCGGCGCTGAAGGCCGGTTCGCTGTTCGATCATCTGGTGAGCGCGGCGGTATTTGCCGCCATGTCCTTCCCCACCTTTTTCCTCTGCCTGCTGCTGATTAAGTGGTTTGCGGTGGATCTGCACTGGCTGCCGGTGGGCGGCATGACCCGCATCGGCAGCGACGAGCGCGGATGGGCGTGGGTTGTGGAGGTGGCCGCGCACCTTGTACTGCCGGTGCTGGCCCTGGTGATGCTCCAGGCCGGTAGCCTGACGCGCTACGTGCGCGCCAGCATGCTGGATGTTATCAGAATGGACTTTATCCGCACCGCTCGTGCCAAAGGGCTGCGCGAGCGCAGCGTGATCCTCAAGCACGCCCTGCGCAACGCGCTGCTGCCGATCATTACCCTGCTCGGCTTTGAGCTGCCGGGGCTCTTTTCCGGCGCCATCATTACCGAAAA
>NZ_CAJYMB010000043.1 GCF_913775985.1 uncultured Pluralibacter sp.
GCAGCGCGTGTCATCAAATCAGATAACGCTGGTTCTCACCGAGCCGGTAGCAGCCCTGCCGCCGGCGGTGTCAGACAGTGAACTGTGGCAGCCTTAAAAAACCCGGTCCTGATGTACCCAGACCGCAGCCTCAACGCGGGATTTCAGCTTCATCTTTTTCAGCATGTGCTTCACGTGGACCTTAACGGTGCTTTCGGTAATGTCCAGCCGGCGGGCGATCATTTTGTTCGGCAGCCCCTGGGCTATCAGCTTGAGGATGTCTCGCTCGCGCGGCGTTAGCTGGTTGATGTCGCGATCCGACGTCGCGCGGTTAGCCCGCAGGCTGGCGGCCAGCACTGGCGTTAGTGCTTCGCTTAATACCATCTCACCGGCGGCAGCCTGCTGGAGCGCCTTGAGCAGATCTTCCGGCTCCATATCTTTTAACAGATAGCCATCGGCGCCGCGCTTGAGGGCGGTGACCACGTCTTCTTCATGATTCGATACGCTAAATACCACCACGCGGCCTGAAAGGGTTCTTTCACGCAGTTTATCCAGCGTTTCAAGGCCATTCATCCCCGGCATATTGAGGTCGAGCAGGATCAGATCCGGATCGAGAGATTCTGCCAGCTCAATACCCTGCTCGCCGCAGCTGGCTTCACCCACAACCTGAATATCGGGCGCCATACTGATTAATTGCTTCACGCCAGTACGCAGCATGGGATGATCGTCAATAAGTAGAATGGTTGCCCGTTCCTGATTAGTCATGGAGTTCTCCTTGAGAGTGGGTGAGTGATGTTTCGGGGATGAACGTGACGATAACTTCGGTGCCGCCGCAGTCGCGCCGCCTGACCTGGCAGTCGCCGCGCAGGCTCTGGGCGCGATCGCGCATAATAATTAAGCCATAGTGGTTGCTGCGTTCCGCGTTATCCGGAACGCCGAGTCCGTTATCGGCAATGGCTAAACGCACCTGATTATCGCGATGAGTGACGGTCACGCTGACCGCCGTCGCCTGCGCGTGCTTGAGCGCATTGCTCAGCGCCTCGCGGGCGATTTGCAGCAGGTGGATGGCCTGATGCGAAGGAACAAAGCGCGGCGGCAGCTGGTAGTCGAGATTGACCTCAAAACCAAAGTGGGCGCTGTACTCGCGGCAGCTGGCTTCCAGCGCGGGGCGCAGGCCGGCCTCGGTCAGCTGGAGGCGGAAGGTGGTCAGCAGCTCGCGAAGCTGCGCCCAGGATGTGTTGAGCTCGTTGCGCACCTGGGCCAGCAGGTTGCGGTTCTCCTCGGAAAACTGCGCACCCTGCATCTGCAGGCAGCTGACCTGCATTTTCATACAGGAGAGCGACTGGGCGATGGAGTCGTGCAGCTCCCGGGCAATCGCGGAGCGCTCTTCCATCACGATTAGCTGCTGCTGGTGTTCCTGGTGCCTGTCCAGCGCCAGGGTGGAGGTAATCTGTTCAACCAGTGTGTCTACCAACTGCTGCTGGTCGTGGCTGAGGTGGCAGGCCGGGGGCAGCGTCGCCAGCAAAATACCGTACTGGTTGTGGGCATCCGTAAGCCGCCATTTCAGCGTGGTTCCGCCCTGCACGGCGGGCGCTTTTCTGCGGGGGCACAGGAAGCAGCCGCGTGCGTCGCAGCTTTCCACCGAGTGGCAAACAAATTCCTGATGATTATCTTCGTCTTCAGTATCGTAAACCCGGACTTCAATATCGTGCAGCAGCGTCAGCGTCTGCAGCCCGCTGAGTACCGGCGAGATGCGCTCGCAGATGGGGGCCTGAGAATGCAGGCGGCGGTTGGCCTGCCACAGAAACGCCAGAATCTCGTTTTTATGTTCGAGGTTGGCGGTTTTCTCCTGCACCCGCCGCTCGAGCACGGCGTAGCTCTCCGCCAGCTCTTCGGACATGTTGTTCAGCGCCGTCCCGAGAGAGGCCATTTCATCGCGGCCACGGATACTTACCCGCTGGCTAAAATCCCGGTGGCTGACGGCGCGGGCCATATCCAGCAGCTGGCGCCACGGGCGCAGCAGGCGCGCGCGCAGCCACACTATGGTGAACAGCAGCAGCAGCGCCATACACATGCCCATGATCTGCTGCATCAACACCACCCGCTGAATGCGCTTTTCAGTGGTGTGATCGAAAGCGGTGACCAGCTGGTCGATGCGGGAGACAAAACCGGAGACCTGGCTTGCCACGCGCTGCTGGCTGTCGGCGCGCTGAATGCTGGGCGCCAGCTCGGTCTGCCAGTAGCGCTGCAGCGCGCGGAGCTGGTATTGCTGATTGTCCCGGCGGGCCGCTTTAATAAGCTCATGGCTGAATACGGTACGGTTCATTTCAGCGAGCAGCGGAGCATCTTTTTCGGCGAGGGGAATAGCCGCCAGCAGGCGGTAGCTTTGCATCCGCAAAGAGCCGGCTTTATTAATGGCGTGGGCGCTGCCCTGCACGCCGTTAACTACCCGGGCGGAGATAGTCATGCCGGTCAGGCCTATGATGGCCGACAGCAACACAATAAGTGCCAGTTGATTGACCAGCGTCAACGGCGTTAAGAAGCGTTTAAACATGAATAGCTGGACTCCTGACCGGGACAAGTGCCCGGATTGGGAATATTCTCGGAGATCCGCCGGAGTATACCCATACCCATAAATGATTACTCCTTAATTGCCATGTAAGAGTGGTGGTTGCGATAAAGGCGGCGAGGACACATAAGCGGCGTGATAAACCACGCTTTTACGAGTGACAAAGGCTACTCATTAAGTGTCATGCTTAAAAATCGCCCAGGATTATCTCCGGTTTTCCTTTGATTTATATCAACTTACCTTGCCCGGCTTTCCCTAATGTTGCAGCATCTCTCTCAATCATTAGAGGTTTCTATGAGTCACTCTTCCATGCCGGAAAAGCCGCAGGGGGCCGTCATTACCGACTGGCGTCCTGAAGATCCTACTTTCTGGCAGCAGTCCGGGCACCGCATTGCCAGCCGCAATCTGTGGATTTCCGTTCCCTGCCTGATGCTGGCGTTCTGCGTCTGGATCCTGT
>NZ_CAJYMB010000044.1 GCF_913775985.1 uncultured Pluralibacter sp.
GCCACGTCGGCCAGGGCCATAATTTCGCGGATGGCTTTGCCGAACTCTCGGCTTTCCCACGCCTCGGCAATGCCGTCGGCGGCGTCGGTGAAGGTTTTGTACAGCGCAGGATCCGCCAGCTCGGCGGAGAGCACGCCGTCAAAGCGCTTGGTGATAAATCCGGCGTTGCGGGACGCCAGGTTCACCACTTTGTTGACGATGTCGGCATTCACGCGCTGCACGAAATCTTCCATGTTCAGGTCAATATCGTCGATGCGTGAAGAGAGCTTGGCGGTGTAGTAGTAGCGCAGGCTGTCGGCATCGAAGTGGTTCAGCCAGGTACTGGCCTTAATAAAGGTGCCGCGAGACTTGGACATCTTGGCGCCGTTCACCGTCACGTAGCCGTGCACGAACAGGTTGGTCGGCTTGCGGAAGCCGCTGCCTTCCAGCATGGCCGGCCAGAACAGGCTGTGGAAGTAGACAATGTCTTTGCCGATGAAGTGGTACAGCTCGGCAGTGGAGTCTTGCTTCCAGTATTCGTCAAAGCTTTCGCTGTCGCCGCGCTTGTCGCACAGGTTTTTGAACGAGCCCATGTAGCCGATCGGCGCATCCAGCCAGACGTAAAAGTATTTGCCCGGCGCGCCCGGAATTTCAAAGCCGAAGTACGGCGCGTCGCGGGAGATGTCCCACTGCTGCAGGCCGTGCTCGAACCACTCCTGCATTTTGTTAGCCACCTGCTCCTGCAGCGCGCCGCTGCGGGTCCACGCCTGCAGCATTTCGCTAAAGGAGGGCAGATCGAAGAAGAAGTGTTCAGACTCGCGCATCACCGGCGTGGCGCCAGACACCACCGATTTCGGATCGATAAGCTCGGTCGGGCTGTAGGTGGCGCCGCACACTTCGCAGTTGTCGCCGTACTGGTCCGGCGATTTGCATTTCGGGCAGGTGCCTTTCACAAAGCGGTCCGGCAGGAACATGCCTTTTTCCGGATCGTAGAGCTGGGAGATGGTGCGGTTTTTAATGAAGCCGTTTTCTTTCAGGCGGCCGTAGATAAGCTCTGACAGCGCGCGGTTCTCGTCGCTGTGGGTCGAGTGATAGTTGTCATAGCTGATATTAAAGCCCGCAAAATCAGTCTGATGCTCCTGACTCATATCCGCAATCATCTGCTCGGGGGTAATGCCAAGCTGCTGCGCTTTCAGCATGATAGGCGTGCCGTGAGCGTCATCGGCGCAGATGAAGTTGACATTGTGGCCGCGCATTCGCTGGTAACGGACCCAGACATCAGCCTGAATATGCTCCAGCATATGACCGAGGTGGATTGAGCCGTTGGCGTACGGCAGCGCGCACGTTACCAGAATTTTTTTCGCGACATGAGTCATAGTGAAATTTACTTCTTATCGTTGTTAAAAGGGGAATTGATGTTACCTGAAAGGGAATAACTACGCCAAGTGATAAGGGCTTTTTCCCCGCTTTATGGGCGAGATGAATAATTATTACCTCAGCGCTGCTGTGGAAGTTACAATTACCTTTCTCAGAACAACGAAAAAGGAGTCGGGATGAACGCGCAATCCCAGGCCAAATCCCCCGAGCAGCTACGTGCGATGGTTGCAGGGACGCTGGCCACTTTTCAGCACCCAACCTTGAAGCATAATCTCACCGCCCTGAACGCGCTGCATCACGTCGCCTGGCTGGACGACGTACTGCACGTTGAAATTCAGATGCCTTTTGTCTGGCACAGCGCCTTTGAGGATCTCAAAGCGCAGTGCAGCGCCGAGCTGCTGCGTATCACGGAAGCCAAAGCCGTCGACTGGAAGTTGAGCCACAACATCGCCACGCTTAAGCGGGTAAAAAACCAGCCCGGTATAAACGGGGTCAAAAATATTATTGCGGTCAGCTCTGGCAAAGGCGGCGTGGGTAAATCCTCCACGGCGGTAAACCTGGCCCTGGCGCTGGCGGCGGAAGGTGCCCGCGTCGGCATTCTGGATGCGGACATCTACGGCCCGTCGATTCCGATGATGCTCGGCTCCGAAGGCCAGCGGCCGACTTCGCCGGACGGCACCCACATGGCGCCGATTATGGCCTTCGGCCTGGCGACCAACTCCATCGGCTACCTGGTGACCGACGAGAACGCGATGGTCTGGCGCGGGCCGATGGCCAGCAAAGCCCTGATGCAGATGCTGCAGGAGACAATCTGGCCGGAGCTGGATTATCTGGTGCTGGATATGCCCCCGGGTACCGGTGATATTCAGCTGACGCTGGCGCAGAACATTCCGGTAACCGGTGCCCTGGTGGTAACCACGCCACAGGATGTTGCGCTTACCGATGCCAAAAAGGGCATCGTGATGTTTGAAAAAGTTGAGGTGCCGGTGCTCGGCATCGTCGAAAACATGAGCGTGCATATCTGCAGCCAGTGCGGGCATGAAGAGCATATCTTCGGCACCGGCGGCGCCGCGCGGCTGGCTGAGAAGTACCACACCGAGCTGCTCGGCCAGATGCCGCTGCACATCAACCTGCGCGAAGATCTCGATCGCGGCACGCCGACCGTTGTCGCGCGGCCCGACAGCGAGTTTACCGCGCGCTATCGCCAGCTGGCGGATCGCGTCGCTGCCCAGCTTTACTGGCAGGGCGAAGTGATCCCCGGCGAAATCGCTTTCCGCGCGGTATAAGCGGCAGGGCCGCGATACATCTCTACAGGCTACCTTGCGGTAGCCTTTTTTATACCAGCGGCACCAGGCCGTCCGGCGTGCGCAGCCAGCGCGGGGCGCTGATAAGATCGGTTTGCAGCCGCAGCAGATCGCCGAGCAGGCCCTGCAGCGTATCCTCAATGCTGATGGGCATTCGCCCCTGGGCCAGAAGCTCGCTGAGCGCAATGCAGTATTCGCAGAGCAGATCGCTGTCGCAGTTCAGCGTTGGCGGCGCGGCGGGTCGCGTATCGACGGTGAAGGCCTCCCGGCACGCGAGTGGAATGGGTTCGTTGAGCTCCGGCAGCAGCCGGCTGAGGTGCTCGCCGAGCTGGCGATAGATTTCGCGCTGCGCCGCCATGTTTTCCGTGTCCTGACCGGCGACACCGAGCCGCTCGCAGCGCGCTGCCGCCGTAACAAAATCCTCTTCCGGATCGATGAAGTCAGTAGGGACAGGTAATTGAAAGACCGCCGTTGCTTCCATGAGTGCATTCTCCTTGAGATAAATAACTGTATTTATGTACAGGTATTGTACGCGTGGAAACGCGGGTAACAAGGGGGATAAACGGAATCAGCCTCGCAAAAGCGAGTGAAATTTAAGCAATGTCAGTGGGGGAGAGTATCAGGGAAGAGGATAGTGCATTAGCCAGTAGTCTCCCTCGGGCGAGCAGCCCCGCGCTTCAATATGCCAGCCGTGCCGCTGATAAAATCGCAGCGCCTTCGCGTTCTGCACCAGACACTTCAGGGAACCGGTGCTGGTAAAGGTGCTCTGCACGTGGCGGAGTAAAGCACTGCCCGCACCTTGCCCCTGCCACTGCGGATCGACAAACAGGTTGTGCAGAAAATTATCGTTGTCCGACACCGAGGCAAATCCCGCGCGGTGCCCGTCTGTTTCGGCAACCCACAGGGTTTCGTTAAGCGTTTCGGCATCGAAATCCTCCAGCCGCCAGTCGGGCTGATGAAACCACGTCCAGTCGGATTTGCGGGCGTGGAGATATAGCGTGCGCAGGAAAGGGCGGTCAGATTCATGACCGGGACGTATCAGCATGGCAGTCTCACGGGGGCGGGCTGCGAAACCGGTTCGCAGCCGCGGCGGGATTAGCGGTGGTAGAAGATTTCGCCATCGTAGGCTTTGAGAACTTTGCCGTCCGCATCGGTAATCAGGACGTAATTGCCGCCCATGTAGGTCCAGTGGCTTCCGGCATCCGGCGCCGGGAGATGGCGCAGCTGCCACTGTTTAATGTTGTACTCTTCGGTGCGATACATCGCCGGAACGGTGTCGCCAATATTAAAGTGGGTAAAATCGGCGATAAAGGTTTTCACCTCATATTTCTGAATACCCGCGTCGGCCTCTGCGCTGACTGCACCCGCAGTCGTCAGCAGCGCGCCCAGAAGCATCATTTTTGTTTTACGCATACCTTCTCCACAATCCAGGGCTCAAAAATTAGCAGCCCTGTATCATTCCCGAAAGCGGGCCACCATGGCAAGCCTTCCTGCAGGATAAAGTGTAAGTAAACCCGGCGGCGGAGCGCCTTCTGGCGGCGTTATTGACAATTTAAGAGGATTCCGGCATCCATTAACGCCATTACAGCATCCTCAACTCCGCAATAAGGAATCCCCATGCTCAGGCTGGAAGATCTCACTCTGTTTGTGCGCGCCGCGGCATCGGGCAGCTTTAGCGAGGCGGCGCGAGAGGCGGGGCTGCAGCCCGCGCAGGTGAGCTCGGCAATGAAGCGGCTGGAGGTGCATCTTAACGTCCGGCTGTTTGCCCGCTCGACCCGCAGCCTGCGCCTGACGCCGGAAGGTGAGTCCTGGCTGCCTTACGCTGAGCAGATGCTTGAGGCCATGCGCGCCGGGCTGCAGAAACTGCAGGCGCCGGATGAGGAGGTCGGCGGCACCCTGCGCATCGGCGTGCCATCCGATCTTGGCCGCAATCTGCTGCTGGGCGTTTTTCAGGATTTCTGCCGGCAATACCCCGCGCTGCGGATGCAGATGTTCTTCTCCGATCGCTCGGCGGACGTGTTTAAAGATCCGGTCGATGTGGCTTTCCGCTACGGCAGCAACAGCGATGCGTCGTTTGTTGCCCTGCCGGTTGCCCCCGATAACCGGCGGATCCTGGTCGCTTCACCGGTGTGGATTGAGCGCCACGGTGAGCCGCTGTCGCCGGAGGCGCTGTCCCGCTGCAACGCCCTGACTTATCTGCTGCGCGGACGGCTGTACGACCGTTGGACGCTACAGCGGGAAGGCAGCCAGTGCGAGATAAAGGTTACCGGAAACATCATGAGCGATGATGCCGAAGTGATCCGCCGCCTGGCGATTGCCGGGGAGGGCGTTGCCTACAAGTCGAGGCTGGACGTCAGCGACGATATTTTAGCGGGCCGGCTGAGGCAGATTTTACCTGAGTGGAGCGGGGAGAACGCGCCGCTGAACTTAATCTGTCCACACCGCCAGCAGGTTACGCCTGCCGTACGCCTGCTGCACGAGGCGGTAAAAGCGAAGTGCGCAGAGGTGCTAAAGCGTGTTCGCCAGCGCGCTGAATAACGCAGAAATGTAAACGGCTCACCGCCTTGATCGCCGGTGAGCCGTGATGCCCTAACTGCCGCGTCGCACTCAGAACGAGCGGTGGAAGTTAACCAGCGGCAGGACCGGAACGGTGGCGTTCATTGCGATATTGATAACCCCAATCTGCAAGCCTTCCAGATGCTTGGTGGCGTTAATCAGGCCGAACTGGAAGTTGGTGGTATCGGCATAGTTAAAGGCGCCGAAGTCGGTGCTGCTGCTGCCGGAAGTCACGTTGATGGCGCCGATATTGCTGCCGGTGACGTTGCCGGAGTTGATGTTGATGGCACCCATGTTCAGGCCGCTGACGTTGCCACCGTTGAAGTTAACCGCGCCGAGGTTCATGCCGGTGACGTTGTTGGCAACGTTAAAGCCGCCGAGGTTAAAGCCGGTCATATCGTTAGTGCGGTTGAACACGCCCATATTGAAGCCGGTGGTATTTTCCGACCAGTTAAAGGCGGTAATGTTGGCGCCGGTGGTGTCGCCAGACTTGTTGAAGGCGGCAATATTCAGCCCGGTCATGTTGCCGGATACGTTGACGATCGCGGCGTTCATCCCTTTGATATCGCCTTCACTCCAGTTAGCGATACCGCCGACGTTGAAGCCCCTCACGTTGCGGCTGTGGCTGGCAATGGCCACGTTGGCCCCGGTAATATCTTTATCGACCCAGCTAAACGGGCTGATATTCAGGCCCTTCATGTCGCCGCGGATATAGTTGCCAATGCCGGCGACGTTCATCCCCCTGACGTTACCGTCGATTTCGTTGCCGATGCCGGCCACGTTCAGCCCTTTCATCGTGCCTTCGGTATAGTTGCCGAGGCCGTTGATATTCAAGCCGTACATCCGGCCCTTGTTGTAATTGCCGAGAATGCCGACGTTCATACCGTTAATATCGCCCGTGCCGTTCAGGTTGCCTTCTGCGGTAACCCCGCCGATATTCAACCCGTTCATCTGGTCGGTGGCGCTGTAAATACCAACGCTGGCGCCGTTCATATTGCCGACCTGATTCGCCAGGCTAATGTTTAAACCGTTGTCTTCTCCGCCGTGCCAGTTGAACAGGCCGATAGCAGCACCGTTTACGCCGTTGCGCACGTGGGAACCTGCCAGTGCGCCAAGCTGTAAACCGTTAACCTGATCCATTTCGGTATAGCCCAGAATCGGCAGATCGAAACCGTTCACTGTCCCGGTATTGCTGTAGAACAGAGAGCTCTGGAAGCCGTTGATTTCGCTGTCAGCCGTGACGTTTTTGAACGAGGCGAGCTGCATTGGCGCTGCGATACCTGCGGTGGAAAACATCGCGCATGAAAGCAATAGAGCTAGAGTTTTACGTTTCATTTTTATCCCAACCTGGATTTGTTTTAATAGGCTGCCCGTCCGGCAGTTATTGTAGACCCTGATAATATCTGCCTGATACATCGGTTATTATTTTCAGTAAATGCTGTTTGATAGACAAATAATGCTATTTAGAAAGTACCTGAAAAATAATATCCGGTTCACTGCGGTTCTTCTTTTTTTAAAATCCCTTTATTTTTCAAAATCGTCTTGGCAAAAAGTGCCGAGGAACTTTCTGGCTGGATTCATTTAGTTACATTCAATAATATTATTGTTTACTCGTTCACGGAGGTATTTTCATATCAGCGACCTAAGTTGCTCAGCGGCGATGGTGCATGCCGGGGTTTTACATTGTGGTCATTGCTTATTGCATTGATTTTAGTTTATTTTTTTATGGAGTGGTGGTTATTTCATTCCGTGTTTCTCCTTACGGCGCGTGCAGATGTGCACGAAATACTTCTTAATGTTCGTTACGCTGTTTAACGTGCGAAAAATGCTGGGCTGCTGCTGGTGTTTATTTGTTGTGATTATTCCACAACCAAATTTATTACTTTCCGGAATTAATTATCTGTTCGATTCAGCGGCGGTGAGCTCATCTCTGATTCTTCCGCTATAACTCCGTTACGCTATTTTAAATTCTGTTGCGAAATGGTCTTTGTCGGGGGGGGGAAGCTGATTGTTTTCGTGTTTTCCAGCAACCTATTCTTGCCGGTGCCTCACGATACGGAGTTCTTCTGTAGAGTTCCCTTTGATATAAACAGTACTTTCCTGCAAACGAGGTAACCATGAACAGCAGCTATCGTATTATCGAATGTGCCCCGCCGGTGGATGACTTCTGTCGCCTGCGTCAGATCGCCGGTCTTTCTCCTCGTCCTAGGGAGGCGGTTGTCAAAGCGCTGCCCCGAAGCTGCTTTGCGCTGCAGGTGCTGCATGCCGATCGGGTTGTCGGAATGGGAAGAGTGGTTGGCGACGGCGTCATGAATCTGGAGATTGTGGATATAGCCGTCGATCCCGCCCACCAACGGCAGGGCTTAGGGCGCCAGATTATGACGCACAGTGTTGACTGGCTGGATCGCAATGCCGCCGAAGGGGCGTATGTCACCTTAATGGCCGATGTCCCTGAGCTTTACAGCCTTTTCGGTTTCGCTCCCGTTGCTCCCCACAGCGAAGGCATGGCCAGAGTCTGGGGCAAAAACTAGCGCCGTTTCGTTGCCCAACGAAGTATGACATCTTTTTTCACGCTAGCTTTTCCCCATTCAACACAGCGGGAGGATCTTATGATTGCAGTGCTTTTTGAGGCAGATATTTTACCCGGCGGGCAGGCGCGCTATCTGGCGCTGGCGGCGGAACTGAAGCCGCGCCTGTCGCAGTTGGACGGCTTTATCGACATAGAGCGTTTCCAGAGCCTGAGCCAAGAGGGCAAAGTGCTCTCCCTTTCCTGGTGGCGTGACGAAGCGGCAGTGCTTGCCTGGAAGCAGGACGTGCAGCACCAGATAGCCCAGCGGGAAGGTAAGGAGCACCTGTTTGCCCGCTACCGGATCCGCATCGTTTCCCTGCAGCGGGAGTACGGCCATCGTGCATGACATTCATCTGCGGTTAAACGACGCGCCCGGCGAGCTGGCGCTTATGGGCAAAGTCCTCGGAGAGAACGGTATTGGCCTGGAGGGCGGCGGCGTGTTTACCTGCGGCGACGGGGCCCACGCCCATTTCCTGGTGGAGGACGGCGAGCGTACCAGGACGGTGCTGCTGGCTGCAGGCATCAAGGTTGTTGCCGTCACCACGCCGCTGATCCGCCGCCTGCCTCAGGAGCGCCCCGGCGAGCTGGGGGAAATAGCCCGGGCGCTGGCCGGACGCGGTGTTAATATCCTCACCCAGTACAGCGACCACGCCGGTCGCCTGATCCTGATAACCGATAACGATGTCCTTGCCCGCGAGGCGACCGTGGCGTGGGCAGACCGGAGGAGATAATGGCCAATCCCTTAGCCGCAGAGCAGGAAGAGAATGAATACGGCCTGGAGGCGGATGTTACGGCGCTGGCGGCGGCGCTGGCCGACGCCTCGCGGATAAAAATGCTCTGCGCGCTGATGGACGGCAGAGCGTGGACGGCAACCGAGCTGGCGGCCGCCGCGGAGATTTCCGCGTCAACCGCCAGCGTGCATCTGCAAAAGCTGGTTAAGGGACGGCTTCTGGCCTGCGTTTCTCAGGGACAATACCGCTATTTTCGCCTTGCCGGGCCTGATGTCGCCCGGCTGCTGGAGGGAATGATGAACCTGTCGCAGCAGATCGCGACCCCGCTGCGCACCCGCACGCCGGCGCCACTGCGCGCGGCGCGTACCTGCTATGACCACCTGGCGGGGGAAGTGGCGGTGCGTATCTGGCAGGCGATGGTGGATAAAGGCTGGCTCTTGGCGGACGGTTCGGCCCTGACGGCGGCAGGGGAGGCGGCTTTTTACCAGTGGGGTATCAGGCTGGATACGTTCGGCAGGCGCCAGGCCTGCTGCGCCTGCCTCGACTGGAGCGAGCGGCGCTATCATCTCGGCGGCGCGGCGGGCGCGGCCCTGCTGCTGCACGCCGAACAGCAGGGCTGGATAGCCCGCACGCCGGGCTATCGGGAAGTGGTGATTACCCCGGCGGGCCGCCTCGCTTTCCGGCGCCTGTTTGCCATCAGTGTCTGACTAACGTGGCGAAGTAGTACACCAGCGGGATTGCCAGGATCCACAGTCCCGCCGGAATATCGCGCCACTTGCCGGCCACAGTTTTAATCATGATGTAAAACAGCAGGCCGCCGGCAATCCCGGTACCGAAGCTGTTGGCAATCAGGGTGATCATCACCATCATCAGCACCGGCAGGCCGTCGGTAAAGTTCGCCAGATCCACTTTGCGCAGGCCGCTGAACATATTCAGGCCGATAAGGATCAGCGCCGGCGCGGTTGCCTCTTTCGGGATCATCAGCGCTACTGGCGTAAACAGCAGCATCAAAAGGAACATCGTGGCCGCCGCCAGCGCGGTGAGCCCGGTTTTGCCGCCGGCCTCCGCTGCCGCCGAGGACTCGATTAGCGCGGTAGCGGCCGGGATCCCGACCCAAGGGCCAATCGCGGCGGCAATTGAGTCCACCATGAACGGATGGTTGATGTTCGGCATATTGCCTTCGTCGTCCAGCAGCCCGGCTTCGCCGCCCACTGCCAGCGTGGTGCCCATAGTGGAGAAGAACTCCGAAGCGAAGAACACGAACAAAAACGGCAGGAAGGCGATATTCAGCGCGCCCAGCATATCTACCTTGCCCAGCACCGGCGTCAGCGGGTGCGGATAGTCGATAAAGTGCGTTGGCAGGTGAGTGACCCCCAGCGGGATGCCGATCAGCGTGGCAAAGAGGATTGCCCACAGGATCGCACCGGGAATGCGCCGCGCCTGCAGGGCGATGGCGAGAAACAGCCCGCCGAGCGCTACCAGCGCGCCGGGAGAGAGAAAATCCCCCAGCATCAGGGCGTTGGTTTTGGCATTCGCCAGTACCAGCCCGGCGTTGCGAAACCCGAGCACCGCCACAAACAGCCCGATGGAGGCGGTAAGGCCGAGCTTAATGGACTGCGGAACCGAGCGGGTAACCACTTCGCGCAGGCCGAACTTGGTCAGAATAAAAAACAGGATCCCCGACCAGCAGGCGATCCCCAGCCCCACCGGCCAGCCGATCCCCTCGCTGCCCGCCAGCGTAATGCCCACCAGTACGGAGCCGCCGATGCCCGGCCCGACAATAAATGGCAGGTTGGCGTAGAACGCCATCAGCAGCGTTCCGGCGACAAACACCAGAATGGTGCCGGTAGTGACTGCGCCTTTGTCCATGCCGCCGGCGGCCAGCAGGCCGGGGATAACCACCAGCAGATAGGCAGCCGCCAGGAAACCGGTAATGCCGGCCAGGCACTCGGTGCGCAGGGTGGTGCCCCGGGCGCGCAGGCCAAAGCGGCGCTCCAGCCAGCTTCCGCGGCCTACGGGTGAAAGGGTGTTGTCAGCCATCCGTTACTCTCCCTGAGATTGATGAGGCGCTTCCGGCGTTTCCCGGAATGAAATAACCGGATCGACTATCTGGCGCGTGGTGCCGTCGGTCAGACCCAAATCGGTCAGGTGCGGCCCGGCATTGCAGGCCAGGCAGGTGCCTTCGATGGCTTTAAAGACTCGATACGGCGGCTCCCAGTCGGCAACCCGGGCGCTGAGATCCCGCAGGGTGCGGAATTGCGCGGCCAGCTCTGCCGCGGGAAGATCCGACAGCATCCCGGCAATCGGCATCGCCACGTGGGCCAGGATTTCCCCCTGCTGCGCCAGCGCCATGCCGCCGCCGGAGGCGATTAGCCGGTTAGCGGCGAGCGCCATATCCTCGGGGCTGCGGCCCAGCACCACCAGATTGTGGGAATCGTGGGAGTAGCTGGTGGCGATAGCCCCGCGCAGCTCGCCCCAGCCTTCGAGCAGGGCGATTTGCGGGGTGGCGGCGTGGCGACCGTGACGGTGCTTAACCCAGATCAGGCTAAAGCCTGCGGGCAGTACGACCTTGCCATCGCGGATCTGCACGTCCACCTCGCCCCACTGGGTAAAGCGTGCGCCGCGAATGTGGCGCAGACGCGCCTCGCCGTGCCGCACGCCGGCGATCCGCAGCGCAAAATCCTGCGGGCTCAGGGCCGCTATTTTCAGGGTGTCCCGGGGCGGAACCACGTCCGCCGCATCGGCTATCGGCTGCAGCAGCGCGCCGTCGCGAGCGATCAGGCTGCCGCCGACAAAGACCTCCCGGGCCTGCAGCTGCAGCAGGGAGTCAAAAACCACCAGATCCGCCCGGCGGCCGGCGGCGATAAGCCCAAGATCGCCGCGCTGCAGGCGAATAGCCGCGTTCAGGGTGGCGAAGCGCAGCACGTCCGCGGCGGAAAGGCCGTGTTCGATCAGCAGGTTGAGCAGATTAATAATGCCGCCTTTCTCCAGCAGCATGTCCGGCGGGACGTCATCGGTGCAGACAGTTATCTGCGAAGAAAGGTGCGGTAGCGTCTTAAGCGCCTGTACAATATCTGGCAGCAGATAGGGATGCGAGCCGCGAATTTCCAGGGTCAGACCGGCCCGCAGCTTTTCCAGCGCGTCCTCGGCGGACGTCAGTTCGTGATCGGAAGTGACGCCGGCGGCGAGATAGGCCTGCAGTCCGGGGCCGCTCAGGCCGCGGGCGTGGCCCTCAATTAGCTTGCCGCTGTTCAGCCCCGCCTGCATGATTTCTGCCATCCGCGTACTGCCGTGCAGCACGCCGTGCATGTCCATTACTTCGGCGACGCCGCGCACTTCCGGCCAGGCGAGCATGGTTTCCATTTCTGCGCCGGCAAAGTCGGCGGCGGACATCTCCAGGCCCGGGGTGGAAGGCACGCTCGACGGGGCCGCTACCATGACCTGCAGCGGGAGACCGCGGCTGGCCTCGACCGCGTAGCGCACGCCATCAACCCCCAGCACGTTAGCCAGCTCGTGCGGATCCCAGAATACCGCCGTGGTGCCCTGGGCGAGTACAATTTCCGCGTATCGCGCGGGCGGCAGGTGGGAGCTTTCAAGATGAACGTGGGTATCAATCAGGCCGGGGGAGAGGTAGCGGCCTGCTAAAGAGTGGCGTTCAATGGCGTCGGTGCGGGTGCCGCGCGGGTGGACGCTGGCAATCATCTCCCCGACGATGCCGACGTCGGCTTCGCGGATTTCGCCGGTCACCATATCGACAATCTGGCCGTCGGTAAGAAGTAAATCAAAAGGGCATTCGCCCCGGGCGGCGCGCACGGCGCGGCGGCGGTTTTCAGCACTGCTGGACATAACAACTCCGGCACAAGGATAATGCGGGTACTCTAGGCGTCTGGCAAACGTTTGCCCAGATGAAAATATTTATCACCCGATAACGCCGGGTTATTTAGCATCGCGAGTATCAAAAAAATGGTTGAACCCTGGCAGCGTCTGCCCGCTCTCTCCTTAAAGCAGATCCAGTATTTCGTTACCCTCGCGCGCCTGCGCCATTTTACCGATACCGCGAACCGGCTGGCCATAAGCCAGCCGGCCCTCAGCAGCGCCCTGCGTCAGATTGAGACCGTGCTGGGGGGTAAACTGGTTAACCGTACCGCCTCGGCGGTGACGCTCACCGAGCTCGGCATCGCGATTTTACCCCACGCGGAGCGGCTGCTCGGCGTCGCGCAGAATGCCTTTCTCGATATGCAGCAGATTGTCGCCGACGGCGGCGACGGCACGGTGCGCATCGGTATGGTGCCCTCGGTCAGCGCGCTGCTGTTTCCGCTGCTGCCAAAAACCCTGGCGCAGGCCTTTCCCCGCCTGCGGGTCGAGTTTCACGATCGCACCAATGACGCGCTGATTCAGGAGCTGTACAGCGGCAGAATTGATTTCGGCATCGGCGCCATCGACAGCTCGCTGCCGGAGGGGCTGCAGGTCTTTCCCCTGCGTGAAGATCCTTTTGTCGCAGTACTGCACCGGGACGATCCGCTGGCCGGGCAGGCGCATATGCCCTGGAAGCAGCTGGCGGGCAGGGAGATTGCGGTGTTCTCTAAAGGCAATATCCTGCGGCTGGTGGGCGCGCTTGCCGAGAGCCACCGGCTGACTCTCAACATGCGCTATCAGGTGGATTACATCGAAACCCTGTACGGGCTGGTGCGCTCGCGGCTGGCGATTGCCATACTGCCCCAGCTCTACACCACGCATCTGCGGGATGAGGCGCTGACCGTCGCCCGGCTGCAGCAGCCAGAGATGACGCGCACCGTTGCGCTGATGCGCGGTGCTCAGCCGCTGCCCCCGCTGATTGAGTCATGCTTTTTAATTTTGCTGGAAACGTTACGCTAATCGCAAAATTTTACAGACCAGGGATTAATTATTTACAAAAGAATCAGCTAAACTCTATCTTATTAAAGAGGAGTTTTTTTCAGGGAGATAATAATTCATCTGCTTACGGGAGCGATGTATGAGCCTCACAGAAGATACCCTGCTGCACTCCGGTTTTAATCAGCGTGAGCTGCAATTATTGAAAAACAGCATAGAAACCCCCAACGGCTCTCTGGACGGCGTCGTTAGTGGTTTCGCTAAGCGATTCATGGTCTTCTCATCTCTGTTTTTAACTTGCTTACTGGCGTTGACTATTATCTCGCTATTCACCCCAATAAAAGAGATGTTATTAGCGGTCGGTGCATTAGTCATTATTCTTGCCGTATTAAAATGGATGCGTTTCCCCGTCATTGCGTGGAAGTGCTGGTTTTATTGCAGTCATCAATGGAAATAAATGATTACTCCGTAACGGTTATTTAATTATATTAAATTTATCTAATCTATATTCTCATTTTCTCTTCGTTTTCTCCTCACGCTGCGGCCGCCTCCGGCACCGCAGCGCTGACATCCTGCCCGAAATGCCCTTATCCAATCAAAATGTATAACCTAGAGCGTTACTACTCTTGCTCTGATATGTTAAATTTTAGTTAACTATGCCGCAGTGATGCCTACACCCGCCAAACGCGAGCCCCTGAAAGCTGCCAGCCGCGCCTCGCCGGAGCATCACGGGCAAAGCACCGCACTTACGGATTCGGAGATTCAGATGCTGGACATTACTCATTTCGGTTTATTTGCGCTGTCGGTGCTGCTGCTCTCCATCACGCCCGGCCCCGATATTGCTTACGTGGTCGGGCAGAGCGTGGCCAACGGCCGGCGGGCGGGAATTCTTTCCGCCGCCGGCGTTGCGCTGGGCAGCTGTACCCACGCCGTCGCCAGCGCCATCGGACTCACTGCGCTGATCGCGGCTTCACCCGCTATGTTTACGGTAGTGAAATACGCCGGTGCGGCCTATCTCATTTATCTGGGTGGCAAAATGGTGCTCGGCACCTTTACAGCACAGGCCGCGGGAAGGGATGACGCACCGAGAATTAACGTGGAGATGAGCCTGGTAAATCCGATGCTCAAAGGGTTTATTACCACTCTGACAAACCCGAAGGTGCTGCTGTTTTTCATCTCATTCTTCCCACAGTTTGTGGTGCCAGGCGGGCAGCATCACGGGCTCTCATTTCTGCTGCTGGGGCTGGTGTATGCCCTTATCGCCTTCTTAACCGATCTCACCTTTGCTATTCTGGCCGGCGGCGCGGCGCGGGCCGTGTCCCAAAACCGCGCGCTGCAGACGCTGCTCGACAGAATTGTCGGCGCGGCATTTATCGCCCTGGGCCTGCGGCTGGCGGTAACCCAGCGCTAGACGCTCTCCTTCTGACGCGGGTTTCTTTGCGGGTGCGCAATGACCTTTATGGCGTTAGCGATTAAGGTCATGGCGATAATGAGAGGAGATAACATGACTACGCCAGAAACAAAGCGCCTGCGCCTGCGGCAGTGGAAAGAGAGCGACCTGAGGTCTTTTGCCGCGCTCACCGCCGATCCCGAGGTCATGCGCTATTTCCCCGCCACCCTGAACCGGGAAGAGAGCGACGCGCTGGCCGCGCGATTCAGGGCAACGATTGATGAAAACGGCGGATGGGGCTACTGGGCCGTAGAAGTAAAAGCCACGGGCGAGTTTGCCGGCTATGTCGGGCTGGCGTCCCAGCCGGATCGCTACGCTTTTTCCCCCTGCACCGAAATAAGCTGGCGCCTGAGCCAGAAATACTGGCATCAGGGCATTGCCAGAAAAGCGGCGGAAGCAACGCTGGATTATGCGTTCAATGTGCTAAACCTGGAGGAAGTGGTTTCTCTCACTTCCATACACAACGCGCCGTCGGAGAATCTGATGAAGCGGCTGGGCATGCGCAAGCAGGGGCAGTTCTTTCACCCGGCGCTGCCGGCGGACCACTGGCTGGCGGAACACGTTGTTTACAGGGTTGGTCGGGACGATGCGCGGCGGTAGTACTTGTTTATTCGCAAGCGTGCTGGCATTATTTTTGGCAGACCTCAGCGGTGTTTGCTATTGCAACCTGTTGATTTAAATGACTCGGGGTGCCCTTCTTTGTGAAGGCTGAGAAATACCCGTACCACCTGATCTGGATAATGCCAGCGTAGGGAAGTCAGTGACCCTCGCGGGTTATCGCTTCTTCCGCAGCCTGGCAGGAGCATAACGTGCAACCTGACCTTCTGAATCATGCGCAGCTCGCGCAAACCTCCCATCTTTTTCGTTCCCGCACTCCGCTGGTTCACTGCATGACCAACGATGTCGTACAGACGTTTACCGCCAACGTCCTGCTGGCGGTGGGGGCGTCTCCGGCAATGGTGATTGATATTGCTGAAGCGCCGCAGTTTGCCGCGCTGGCGGACGCGCTGCTGATTAACGTCGGTACGCTGACCGAAGCCCGGCGCGACGCCATGCGCGCCGCGGTGGAAAGCGCCAGCGCTGCGGGGAAACCCTGGGTACTGGATCCCGTAGCGGTCGGGGCGCTGACGCTGCGCAGCGAATTTTGCCAGGCGCTGCTGGCCCGCGGCCCGGCGGCGATACGCGGTAACGCCTCCGAGATTATGGCCCTTGCCGGCGAGAGCGGCGGCGGGCGCGGGGTGGATACCACCGATACTGCGGCGGCGGCGCTGCCCGCGGCGCGCAGGCTGGCGGCGGATCTGGCAACGATTGTGGCGGTTACCGGCGAGGTGGATTATGTGACCGACGGCCCACGCACTGTCTCTGTTGCAGGCGGTTCGCCGCTGATGACCAGAGTTGTCGGCACTGGCTGCGCGCTCTCGGCGGTGGTTGCCGCCGCCTGTGCGCTTCCGGGTGACAGGCTGCAGAATGTCTCCGGGGCCTGCGGGCTGATGAAGCGGGCAGGCGGTATTGCCGCCGCGGCAAGTGCCGGACCGGGCGGGTTTGTGCCTGCGTTCCTCGACGCGCTGTATCAGGAGGTGGACGCATGAAGCGCATTAACGCTCTTACCATCGCCGGCACCGATCCCAGCGGCGGGGCGGGGATCCAGGCTGACCTGAAAACCTTTTCCGCGCTGGGCGCCTACGGTTGCTCGGTGATTACGGCACTGGTGGCCCAGAACACCCGGGGCGTGCAGTCGGTGTACCGCATCGAGCCGGATTTCGTCGCCGCCCAGCTGGATTCGGTGTTCAGCGACGTGCGGATCGACACCACCAAAATCGGCATGCTGGCCGAGACCGATATCGTCGAGGCGGTTGCGGACAGGCTGGCGCGCTACGGCGTTGAAAATGTGGTGCTGGATACGGTGATGCTGGCCAAAAGCGGCGATCCGCTGCTTTCGCCCTCCGCCGTCAGCACGTTGCGCCAGCGCCTGCTGCCGCAGGTATCGCTGATAACGCCGAACCTGCCCGAGGCTGCCGCGCTGCTGGATGCGCCCCACGCCGCGAACGAGCGCGAAATGCTCGAGCAGGGCCGGGCGCTGCGGGCGCTGGGCTGCGACGCGGTGCTGATGAAGGGTGGCCACCTTGACGATGCGGAAAGCCCGGACTGGCTGTTTACGTCCGAGGGCGAGCACCGCTTTACTGCACCCCGGGTGATAACCAAAAACACCCACGGCACCGGCTGCACCCTCTCCGCAGCGCTGGCGGCGCTGCGCCCGCGCCACCGCAGCTGGCTCGACACGGTGCCGGAGGCAAAAGCCTGGCTCTCCGCAGCGCTGGCCCAGGCGGATACGCTGGAAGTTGGCCGCGGGATTGGGCCGGTGCACCATTTTCACGCCTGGTGGTAGCCCGGCAGCTGCGCATGACACGTCGGTAAGGTGTGACTCAGGCCAGCAGAATGTGCCAGGAATGGCACGTTTGTCCTGGAAAAAAGGGGCTGAGAAGACCAGGCTTAAGGTTCCCTTTTATTCAGGCAGCTCAGGATATTCACTGCCGGCCCGGCCGGCACTTACGGGAGTTATCGCTATGACTGATATTGCGCAATTGCTTGGCAAAGATGCCGACAGCCTGCTGCAGCACCGCTGTATGACCATTCCTTCCGACCAGCTCTACCTTCCCGGTGCAGATTACGTTGACCGGGTAATGATCGACAACAACCGCCCGCCGGCTGTGCTGCGCAACATGCAGACGCTGTACAATACCGGACGTCTTGCGGGCACCGGCTACCTCTCCATTTTGCCGGTCGATCAGGGCGTGGAGCACTCGGCGGGCGCGTCGTTCGCGGCCAATCCGCTCTATTTCGATCCGAAGAACATTGTCGAGCTGGCGATTGAGGCCGGCTGCAACTGCGTGGCCTCAACCTACGGCGTGCTGGCCTCGGTGTCGCGACGCTACGCGCACCGGATCCCGTTTCTGGTGAAGCTCAACCATAACGAGACGCTGAGCTACCCGAATACCTTCGATCAGACCCTGTACGCCAGCGTCGAGCAGGCCTTTAACATGGGCGCGGTGGCGGTCGGGGCGACCATTTATTTCGGTTCGGAAGAGTCCCGCCGCCAGATTGAAGAAATTTCTGCGGCCTTCGAGCGCGCTCACGAGCTGGGGATGGTCACCGTGCTGTGGGCCTATCTGCGCAATTCCGGCTTCAAGAAAGACGGCGTGGATTACCACGTGTCCGCGGATCTAACCGGGCAGGCCAACCATCTGGCGGCAACTATCGGCGCCGATATCGTGAAGCAGAAAATGGCTGAGAACAACGGCGGCTACAAGGCGGTTAATTTCGGCTATACCGACGAGCGGGTCTACAGCAAGCTGACCACCGACAATCCTATCGATCTGGTGCGCTATCAGCTGGCGAATTGCTATATGGGGCGCGCGGGGCTGATTAACTCCGGCGGGGCCGCCGGTGACAACGATGCGGCGGATGCGGTGCGCACCGCGGTGATTAACAAGCGCGCCGGCGGCATGGGGCTGATTCTGGGGCGTAAAGCGTTTAAAAAATCTATGACAGACGGCGTCAAGCTGATCAACGCCGTACAGGATGTGTATCTCGACAACAGCGTTACCATTGCCTGAGCCTTTTATCTCTCCCCGTCCGGGGAGAGATGTTCCCTAGCTCAGCAGCGGACAGCCCGGCGGCAGGCGGCAGCGCAGCGCGGCCGGCAGAATTTCCATCCGGAATTTACGTCCCGACTGCGGCTCGCCGTCCAGATTAAAAGTCATTTCGTGCGGTGCGGTAACCTCAAACCACGCCGATACGCCGTCGATGATGTTGGTTTTCTCTTCCGGGCGGGTGAGGGTGTTAATTAATGCCGGGATCAGCGCGTCGGCGGTGTAAATACGCAGGTGCAGCAGGCCGTCGTCAATCAGCGCCTCGGGGCAAAGCTGCTGGCCGCCGCCGGCCTGGCGGCCGTTGCCGATGCCGATAACCAGCGCATCTCCCTGCCAGTGAAAGCTGTCGCCGCGAATTTCGCAGCGGTCGGCCTTCAGCGTGTCCGGGCGCATCAGTCCGTGGATTAAATACGACACGCCGCCCAGCGCGGCCTTCAGTTTTTCCGGCGTTTCGCTGGTAATGCGGGTGCCGAAACCCCCAGTGGCCATATTCATAAAGCAGGTGCTGTCGTTAACCCGGGCAATATCAACCGGCGCGGCGCTGCCGGCGATCGCCAGCAGCAGGGCTTTGTCCATCTCTTCCGGAATACCGGCGCTGGTGGCAAAGTCGTTGGCAGTGCCAAGCGGCAGAATGCCCAGCGCCGGCAGGGATTCGCTGCCGCTGTTAATCAGCGCCGTCGCCACTTCATTGACGGTGCCGTCGCCGCCGCCGGCGATGACGGTTTCAACGCCGAGACGTCGCGCTTCGTCCAGATAGCGCACCGCGTCGCCTTTCTCCCAGGTGACGCGAACGTGAATTTCAGCACCCTGCGCGCGCAGGTCCTTTACCGCCTGGCGCAGGTCGGGATTACCGGCGCCCTTGCCGTTTAAAATTAATAAACTGGCAGGAAAATGGTCCATCTTTAGCTCCTCGTGCTGCACTGTGATCCTTAGTGTATCTCAGGTTGAATAAATTAGGGTCAGAACAGCCCGAAATCAACAGCATATGAGAGAGGAGGGAGGGGAGATAAAAAATCGGCCCGCGCAAGGGAGATTACGCGGGCCAAGGAGGTGGTTCCTGGTACAACAAGCATTTATAGGTTATGTTTTTCAGCGCCGTGGATGATACCCTGATCGGTTGCTGAGGTATGTGATCCGTTTCTAAGAATGCCTGATGTCGAAAAAATAATGCTAATTAACTACTTACCGTGCGGATTCCGAGTGCTCTGACCAGTAAAATTGCGCATTAGCAGTGCATAATCCAGCACCATCTCCGCAGGCACAGGGATCCATACGGTATGGCCGTCGCCCGGCGCCACATCTACCGCAGCCCCTTTGCCGTTTTCCATGTGCTCCAGGGTGAAGTTAACATTGCCTTGCGGGGTCATCAGCTCCAGTCTGTCACCTTTCATAAACTTGTTTTTCACCGCCACCGCGGCCAGGTCGCCCCTGCGCTCGCCGGTAAACTCGCCGACAAATTGCTGACGCTCGGAAACGGAGTAGCCGTATTCGTAGTTTTGATAGCTGTCGTGGGTGTGGCGGCGCAGGAACCCTTCGGTATAACCGCGGTGGGCGAGGCCTTCCAGCGTTTCCATTAGCGACGTATCAAACGGTTTACCCGCTGCGGCGTCGTCAATGGCTTTGCGGTAAACCTGCGCGGTGCGGGCGCAGTAGTAGAAAGACTTGGTGCGGCCTTCAATTTTCAGCGAGTGCACGCCCATTTGGGTCAGGCGTTCAACGTGGGCGATGGCGCGCAGGTCTTTTGAGTTCATGATGTAGGTGCCGTGTTCGTCCTCGAAGGCGGTCATGTACTCGCCCGGGCGCTGGGCCTCTTCAATCATGAATACGCTGCTGGTGGGCTCCCCGACGCCGAGTGTCGGCTCGATGTTCTGGACCGGGATCGGTTCGTGCTTGTGGACGATGTTGCCGATGTCGTCCTCTTTGCCTTCCTGGACCTTATACTCCCAGCGGCAGGCGTTGGTGCAGGTGCCCTGGTTCGGGTCGCGCTTGTTGATGTAGCCCGACAGCAGGCAGCGCCCGGAATAGGCCATGCACAGCGCGCCGTGCACGAAAATTTCGATTTCCATCTCCGGCACCTGGGCGCGGATCTCTTCAATCTCTTCCAGCGACAGTTCGCGGGAGAGGATAACCCGGGTCAGCCCCATCTGCTGCCAGAACTTCACCGTCGCCCAGTTTACGGCGTTGGCCTGCACCGACAGGTGAATATCCATCTGCGGGAAGTGTTCGCGCACCAGCATAATCAGCCCCGGATCGGACATGATCAGCGCGTCCGGTCCCATATCCACCACTGGCTTTAGATCGCGAATGAAGGTTTTCAGCTTGGCGTTGTGCGGGGCGATGTTGACCACTACGTAGAATTTCTTGCCGAGCGCGTGGGCTTCATTAATCCCCTGCTGCAGATTCTCGTGGTTGAATTCGTTGTTGCGCACCCGCAGGGAGTAGCGCGGCTGGCCCGCGTATACCGCATCGGCACCATAGGCGAAGGCGTAACGCATATTTTTCAGCGTTCCCGCCGGGGAGAGGAGTTCCGGTTTAAACATGATGGTCTCATTCTGATGACAGGTCAGATCCGCTTTACCAGGTAAAGCGGCAGGGGAGTTCCCTTACGTTAAGGGCGGGCATTGTAGCGCCGGGGTGCGGGGGAGTAAACCTTCAGCGGGGCAGGCGCTCACTTTGCACTGCGGCGATAGTGCCAGTAGTGATAGAGGAAATAGCCAATGCCGAGCGGGATAGCAAAGACCATAACGATAAGGGTATATACAGCACGAATTCCAAGGCCGTTACTGATAAAGTCAAATTTACGCTCGGACGTGTAACGGCGAAGAGAGTCATCAGACCCTTTTTTAGCAAACGGATAAAAGAAAATCGATACCGCGCAGACCGTAATCAGCGTCGGGTGGTACTGGAGAAAATAGCTGTCTGTGATGAACATCCCATACAGCAGCGTACCGAGCCCGAACTTACCGATGAAATCCAGACTTTTTACAAACTGAATAACCGGCGTCTTTTTCCAGCGCTGGCGCTGTGCCTCTTTTTTCGTCCGCAGGTAGCGGCTGCCGCTCTTGCTCAATGTATCTCCTTTAGTTCAGCCGGGCCGCATCCGCCTCCCAGCGGTACCCCACGCCATAAACCGCGCGGATAAAGGCCTGCTCGGCGTCCAGCGCTTCCAGCTTGCGGCGCAGGTTTTTGATGTGGCTATCGATGGTGCGGTCGGTGACCACCCGATAGTCGTCATACAGGTTATTGAGCAGCTGCTCGCGGGAGAAGACTTTTCCCGGCTCCTGGGAGAGGGTTTTCAGCAGGCGAAACTCGGCAGGCGTCAGGTCCAGCACGCTGCCGCGCCAGGAGGCCTGAAAGCGGCCCTCGTCGACAATCAGCGGGCTTTCGGCGTCCAGCGCCTGCAGGTCCCGGCGCGGGCGGCAGCGGCGCAGGATAGTTTTGACCCGCGCGACCACTTCCCGCGGGCTGTAGGGCTTGCAGATATAGTCGTCGGCGCCAATCTCAAGCCCCAGCAGGCGGTCAATCTCTTCGATTTTGGCGGTCACCATCACGATGGGCACTTCTGAAAAGCGGCGAATTTCGCGGCACAGGGTCAGGCCGTCGGTACCGGGCAGCATCAGGTCCAACAGGATCAGATCCGGCGGCGTCTGGCGCACGTAATTCAGCACCTTATCGCCGTGGTTAATCAGCGTCGGGGCATAGTTTGCCGCCAGCAGATAATCAATCAGCAGCTGCCCCAGTTTCGGCTCATCCTCGACGATCAGAATGCGCGGCGTGTTGTCATCAATGGGTAATTCGGTCATACGGTTCCCGGTAAATCTCGCTCCAGCGGAAGCTCTACTGTAATGCTAACCCCGCCAAAAGGCGAATGGGCGGCGCTGAGGGTTCCGCCGTGGGCGGCGACAATATTGACGCAGATGGCCAGCCCCAGGCCGGAGCCGCCGCTGGCCCGGTTGCGCGAGCTTTCCGCGCGGTAAAAGCGCTCGCAGAGCATTGCCAGCTGCGCGTCGCTAACTCCGGGACCGCTGTCGGCAAAGGTCAGGATGAGGCGGCGGGCGGTTTTTTCCGCGCGGATTAACAGCTGGCCACCGGGGTCGGTGTAGCGCAGGCTGTTCTCCAGCAGGTTATTAAACAGCTGCATCAGCCGGTCGCGATCGCCGAATGCGGTTGCGCTCTCGGGCAGTTTCAGATTGATGGTTAGCCCGCGGGTGGTGAAGCGGTCGCGAAACGCGCCTGCGGCCATCTCCAGCAGGGAGACGATATCCACCGGCGCTTTCTGATAGGAGAGGGCGCCCTCGTCGGACATGGAGAGCTGGTGGAGATCCTCCACCAGCTTGGTCAGGGTGCCGACCTCTGCCTGCAGGGACGAGACGGATTCCGGCGTAAATTTACGCACCCCGTCCTGAATCGCCTCAAGTTCCCCGCGCAGCACCGCCAGCGGGGTGCGCAGCTCGTGGGAAATATCGGCCATAAAGTCGCGGCGCATCTGCTGGTTGCGCTCAAGGGTGCTCGCCAGCTGGTTAAAATCCTGCCCGAGCTTGCCCAGCTCGTCGCTGCCGGTGGCGGCGACGCGGGTGGAGAAATCCCCGGCCGCCAGCCGGTGGGTGCCTTCTACCAGCCGCTTGACCGGAGCCAGCAGCCCGCGCGCCAGCGGAAAAGTTGCAAGGGCGGCGAGCAGCGTCGCCAGGCCAACGATCAGCCAGCTGGTGCGCCGCTGCTGGCGGTCGAAGTTAATGTCGGTATTGCGGGTCAGGCGCTCCACCGGCGAGGCAATAACCGCTCCCACCTCCACACCGTTGTACTCAATCGCCCGCCGCGTTCCGTCGGGCGGTACCGGCGCCCGGGGGCCGACCAGTACCTTTCCGCGCTGATCCACCACCCAGAACTGGGTGCGCCAGCCGTGGGGCGGCATCTGCGGCGGCCCTTTGCCGTCGTCCGGTGTGTCGTGCTCCAGAGTGCGCAGGATCTGGAAAATAAAGCGGTCGTTGCCGCGCAGAAAGCGCCAGCTGCCGTGGGATTCGTACTGTTCAGCCAGCGCCTCGCTCAGCAGCACCAGCCGCTGTTCGTTGCCGCGCTTGATGTAGTCGATAAAGCCGTGCTCGAAGCTGAGGCGTACCGCCCAGTGCATGGTGATCAGCAGCATGATGCAGGTGCCTAAAATCGCCAGAAACAGCTTCGCGGTAATGTTGGGGCGCCAGATTTTCACGACTCGCTCCTCGTGTTGCGAAAAAGATTGCGGTGGCATTCAGCATGGTCGAAAGCGCGGGGGAAAATCGCTGCTCCACGTGCGGCGGCCCCCGCTTGCGGCCGGCGGACCACCGTGCCGCACGATAACTTAACCATTGCTACTGCGCGATCCGGCTCAGCGCTTTGCCTGTGACGCGCTGGCGCAGCCTGTCGAAGAACAGGTATACCACCGGGGTGGTATAGAGGGTCAGCAGCTGGCTCACCACCAGCCCCCCGACGATAGTGATGCCGAGCGGCTGGCGCAGCTCGGAACCGTCACCGCCGGAAAGCACCAGCGGCAGCGCGCCGAACAGCGCCGCCAGGGTGGTCATCATGATCGGGCGAAAGCGCAGCAGGCAGGCCTGGAAAATGGCCTCTTCCGGCGACAGGCCGCCATTGCGCTGGGCGTCCAGCGCGAAGTCCACCATCATGATCGCGTTCTTCTTCACGATGCCTATCAGCAGCATGATGCCGATAAGGGCTATCAGGCTAAACGGTGCGCCGAACAGCTCCAGGGCCAGCAGCGCGCCGACGCCGGCGGAGGGCAGGCTGGAGAGGATCGTCAGCGGATGGATATAGCTCTCGTACAGGATCCCCAGCACGATATACACCGTAGCGATGGCGGCCAGAATCAGGATCAGCTGCGAGCTCATGGTGTCCTGGAACACCTGCGCAGTGCCGGCAAAGCTGCCGCGCACGCTCGGCGGCACGCCGAGCTGCACCATCGTCTGGTCAATGGCGGCGCTGGCGTCGGAGAGCGCTTTTCCGGCGGGCAGGTTAAAGGAGAGCGTCGAGGCGGCGGACAGCCCTTCGTGGTTTACCGACAGCGGCGCGTTGGTCGGTTGCCAGCGGGCGAAGCTGGAGAGCGGGATCGGCTTACCCTCTTCGTTAATCACGAACATCTGGTTCAGGGCGCTGATGTCCCGGGTGTAGACCGGATCGACTTCCATCACCACTTTGTACTGGTTCAGCGGCTGATAGATGGTGGAGATCTGCCGCTGGCCGAAGGCGTTGTTGAGCAGGCCATTGGCGGTCTGTACGCTGATCCCCAGCCGCGACATGGTTTCGCGATCGTAGGTCAGGTTCATCTCCGCGCCGTTATCCTGCTGATCGGAGTTGACGTCGGCCAGCTCCGGCAGGGCCGCCAGCGCCTTGCGAATTTTCGGCTCCCACTCGCGCAGGGCTGCCAGATCGTCGGACATCAGCGTGTACTGATAGCTGGCGTTGGACTGGCGACCGCCGACGCGGATATCCTGCACCGCCATCAGAAACAGGCTGGCCCCGGGCTCATTGGCCAGCTTCTTGCGCAGGCGGTCAATGATCTGCTGGGCGCTGTTGCTGCGCTTATCCCGGGATTTGAGGGTGATAAACATAAAGCCGCTGTTAGCCCGGGAGCCGCCGGTAAAACCCACCACGTTGTCCACGTCCGGGTCATCGCGCACGATCTTCATGAAGTCTTGCAGCTTGCCGCGCATCGCCTGAAACGAGATGCTTTGGTCCGCCTGAATGCCGCCCATCAGCACGCCGGTGTCCTGCTCGGGGAAAAAGGTTTTCGGTACGCTGATATAGAGCCAGATGTTCAGGGCGATAGTGGCAAGCAGCACCGCGCCAACCAGCTTAGTATGCTGAAGCACCCACTTGAGCGATCGTCCGTAGCGCTGCTGCAATGCCACCAGCAGGCGGCCAAACCCGCGGCTGCGGGTCGGCGCGTGGGGACGGGCGGCTTTCAGCATCCAGCCGCACATCATCGGCGTCAGGGTCAGGGAGACCACCAGCGAAATGCCAATCGCCACCGACAGCGTCACGGCAAACTCCCGCAGCAGACGTCCCGGCAGGCCGCCCATCAGCAGCAGCGGCAGAAATACCGCCACCAGCGACAGGCTCATGGACAGTACCGTAAAGCCCACTTCGCGACTGCCCTCCAGCGCGGCCCGCAGCGGCTTAACGCCGGCTTCAAGGTGGCGGGAGATATTCTCCAGCACCACGATGGCGTCATCCACCACGAAGCCGGTAGCAATCGTCAGCGCCATCAGCGACAGGTTGTTGAGGCTAAAACCGCACAGGTACATGGCGCCGAAGGTGCCGATCAGCGATACCGGCACCGCCACGGCGGGGATAAGCGTTGCGCGGCCGGAGCGCAGAAACAGAAACACCACCAGGATCACCAGCGCGACTGAGATAACCAGCGTCTGCTCCACTTCCGCCAGCGACGCGCGAATGGTGGGGGAGCGATCGTTGGCGACTTGCAAATCAATGGCGGCGGGAATGGTTTTCTGCAGTGCGGGGATCTGCGCGCGGATCGCCTCCACGGTCTGAATAATGTTGGCTTCCGGCAACTTGCGGATCATCAGCAGGATCGCCGGCCGGGCGTTGGCCATCCCGGCGTTGCGCACGTCCTGCACCGAGTCGCTGACGTTGGCAACGTCGCTCAGGCGCACCGGCGCGCCGTTGTTGTAGTGAATGATCAGCGGCTTGTACTCAGCCGCGGTTTTCAGCTCGTCGTTGGTCGCCACCTGCCAGCGGCGGGTGCTGTCGTCCACCGCGCCCAGCGGCATGCGCACGTTAGCCTTGTTGATAGCATTGCGCACGTCGTCCAGCGACACGCCCTGGTGGAACAGCGCCTGCGGGTTGAGATCGACACGCACGGCGGGCAGCGAGCTGCCGCCCACGTCCACATCGCCGACGCCGTTTATCTGCGAAATGGTCTGCGCCAGCTGGGTTGAGGCATAGTCATACAGCTCCCCCTGAGAGTAGGTATCGGAGGTGAGCGTCAGGATCATGATCGGTGCATCCGACGGATTCGCCTTGCGGTAGGTTGGCCGGCTCGGCATTCCCGACGGCAGCAGGTTCTGCGCCGCGTTAATTGCCGCCTGCACGTCCCGCGCCGCGCCGTTGATGTCGCGATTAAAGTCGAACTGCAAAATGATGCGCGTACTGCCCAGCGAGTTGCTGGAGGTCATTTCGTTAAGCCCGGCAATGCTGCCGAGCGATCGCTCCAGCGGCGTCGCCACCGAGGAGGCCATGGTTTCCGGCGAGGCGCCCGGCAGCGAGGCGCTGACCATGATCACCGGATAGTCCACCTGCGGCAGCGGCGCTACCGGCAGTAGCCGAAAGCCCAGCACGCCGCAAAGCGTAATGGCAATCGACAGCAGGATCGTCGCCACCGGGCGGTTGATAAAGAGCGCGTAAAACCGCATTTACGCCTCCTCTTCCCGCGCCGGCATCCGGCGACGGAGAAAATGCGACAGCCGATCGAACAGCAGATAGATAACCGGCGTGGTAAACAGCGTCAGCACCTGGCTGACCAGCAGGCCGCCCACCATCCCGATGCCGAGCGGGCGGCGCAGCTCCGCGCCGACGCCGGTGCTGAGCATCAGCGGCAGGGCGCCGAGCAGGGCGGCAAGCGTGGTCATCAGGATCGGCCGAAAGCGCAGCAGGCAGGCCTGGTAAATCGCCTCCCGGGGCGACATGCCCTGCTCGCGCTCGGCGGCGAGGGCGAAGTCGATCATCATGATGGCGTTTTTCTTGACGATGCCGATCAGCAGAATAATGCCGATGATCGCGATGACGTCCAGCGCGCTGCCGGAGATCCATAGCGCCAGCAGCGCCCCGACCCCGGCGGTTGGCAGAGTAGAGAGGATCGTTATCGGGTGGATAAAACTCTCATACAGAATGCCGAGCACGATATACATCGCCACTACCGCGGCCAGCACCAGCCAGACGGTGCTTGAGAGCGCTGCCTGGAACGCCAGCGAGCTGCCCTGGAACTCGGTGCGCAGCTCGGCGGGCAGTTCCAGCGTGCTTTCCGCCTCGTTAATCGCCTGCACCGCTTCGCCAAGGGACGCGCCGTGGGCTAGGTTAAAGGAGATGGTGGTCACCGGGAACTGATCGAGATGGTTTATCGACAGTGGCGCGAAGCGCTGCTCGATGCGGGCGATGGCGTTGAGCGGCACAATGCCGCCGTCTTTGCTGGTCAGCCGGATACTCTCCAGCGCCGCCAGCCCGGGCGTGGCGCGGATGTCGTGCTCCAGCACCACCCGGTACTGGTTTGACTGGGTATAAATCGTCGAGATCAGCCGCTGGCCGAAGGCGTTATACAGGGCGTTATCCACATCCTGCATGGTAATGCCGAGGCGGCTGGCGCTGCTGCGGTCAACGTTAACGTAGGCCGCCAGCCCTTTGTCCTGCCAGTCGCTGCTGACGTCTGCCAGCTGCGGCAGGGACTGGAGTTTCGCCATCAGCGGCGGTACCCAGTCGCTGAGCGCGTCCAGCGAGTTACCCTGCAGGGTGAACTGATACTGGGTGCGGCTCACGGTGGTATCAATGGTTAAATCCTGGGTCGGCTGCAGGTAGAGTTCAACCCCCGGTACGCGGCTCACCGCCTGCTGCAGGCGGGCGATCACCGTCTGCACCCGGTCGTCGCGATCGTCGAGCGGCTTAAGGTTGATTTGCAGGCGGGCGCTGTTGAGCGCCGGATTGGTTCCGTCAACCCCGACAAATGCGGTCAGGCTCTCCACCGCCGGATCTTTCAGAATGATGTCGGAAACGCTGGACTGGCGCTCGCGCATGCTGGCGAACGACGCTGACTGCGGCGCCTGCAGGGTACCCTGAATAATGCCGTTGTCCTGCACCGGGAAGAAGCCTTTTGGAATGAAAATCCACAGCATCACCGAGAGCGCCAGCGTGCCGAGCGCCACCCCCAGCGTCAGCCACGGGTGGTTCAGCACCTTCGCCAGCTGGCGCCCGTAGCCGGCGATTACTTTCTCAAAGAAGCGCTCGCTGGCCCGGGAAAAGCGGTTCTGCTTGCGCAGGGATTCGTGGCTCAGCATCCGGGCGCACATCATCGGCGTCAGGGTCAGGGAAACCACCGCGGAAATCAAAATCGCGATGGCGAGGGTAATGGCGAACTCGCGGAACA